>JAVRCJ020000012.1:0-216365 GCA_034530875.2 Nostoc sp. DedSLP01 | reverse complement strand
GCATGAGTGTCAAGCATGGGTTGAGGAACTGGTCGGTTCCATTCGCAATAAGCAGGCATATTATCAGCGAGGTTTAAGGGCTATGAAGCTTATACAGCAAGCACTTTAGGGAGCTTGTCGCCCCTTGAAGCCATTATCAGAACCAAATGCAAATCATGAGGATTTAATTGAGCGACTGTGTGCGTACTTAGAAAATCACTGCCAAGAAAATGACCTGCCTTACGTATCGCGCCAGTCGAAGCAGGTTCGGCTTAAGACAGCACAATCAGAAAAGGAAAAAAGCCGCAAAGCAGATATTGTCATATTTGCAAGAGAAGAATGGCAGAGGATGAAAACTAGCTCTAGTTCTGCTGCTGCATATATTCCGCCACCAGGAATCATTGAGGTGGTTAGCAATAACTGGAAGGACGACTATCTGACAAAACTTGCTGAATATGAGGACTTGGGGGTTTTAGAGTATATCATTGTGGACTATGCTGCTTTTGGTGGCATTCGGTTTATTGGCTCTCCCAAGCAGCCGACCATTACAATTTACCAACTTGAAGATGGAGAGTATTTACCTGCAAAGGTATTTCGAGGACAAGCTCGAATTGATTCTAGATTATTTCCCAACATTCCTTTAACGGCTGAAGATATTTTTGCAATGAGTCGCTGATTAGCAACTATGGTTGAAGCACTACTTAACACTAAGCCAGTAACTTTTGAAGAGTTCATACAGTGGAAACCAGAAAGCAACCGCTATGAACTACATCATGGGGTAATTATTGAAATGAATCAACCTGTAGGAAAACATGAAGATATAATTTGTTTTTTAAATGAGAGAATTACGGCTGAATATCTTCGCTTAAATTTACCCTACGGAATACCCAAAACTGCTTTAGTAAAACCACCTGAAAGCGATTCAGTTTACTCACCTGATGTTTTGGTGTTAAATCGTTCCAACTTAGCGAACGAACCATTATGGCAAAAAGAATCAACAGTTACTCAGGCTGCATCAATCCGCTTAGTAATTGAAATTGTCGGTAGTAATTGGCGTGTTGATTATTTGGCAAAAGCTGGAGATTATGAGGAAATAGGTATTCCTGAATATTGGATTGTTGATTACTTAGGTTTAGGTGGTAGAAGATTTATTGGTAGTCCCAAACAACCAACTATTTCTGTTCACGAACTGATAGATGGGGAATACCAAGTTAGGCAGTTTAAGGGAAATGAACGCATAGTATCGCCAACTTTTCCAGAATTGTCTTTAACTGCTAATCAAATTTTTCAAGCAGAATGGCTTGTTTAAACGAGAAGTCAGAATTTAGAATTCAGTATTGAGAATCAATATATTCAACTTAATTTAGTAACTAACCAATTACCTATTGCCTGTTCCCTACCATAAGTCATCACCTGAAAAAAAAGGACGGGTACAAGACCCATCCTTATGTATATTCACCTTGACTCGAAAACTGTTATTGTACTTCTGTGGGGAAAGCACCAGGTTGTACGGCTACATTAATACTCTGCCCATTCCGCCGTAACTCTAGGCGTAAATCTGCGCCGACTTGACTATTTTCTACAGCGTTTTGGACGCTGCTGGCATCTGTAACTGCTTGATTGCCGAGTTTTTGGATAACATCACCAGCGCGTATGCCTGCTTTAGCGGCTGGGGAATTTGGCATAACTTTTACAACTAATACGCCTTTATCTTCATTTACGCTCAAACCACTATTAGGATCTGAGTTGATACTTTGTTTGAGCTGAGGCGTTAACCCCACCATTTGAATTCCTAAATAAGGATGTTGAACTGTACCTGTAGCTATTAATTGGCTAGAAATGCGTTGTGCTGTTTTGATGGGAATGGCAAAGCCTAAGCCTTGCGCGCCTTGGATAATAGCAGTATTCATACCAATTACTTCACCACGGTAATTGAGCAGAGGGCCGCCGGAGTTACCGGGGTTAATTGCAGCGTCGGTTTGAATATACTCTACTCGCTTATCGGGAGCGCCGATTTGATTGCTACTGCGTCCGGTGGCGCTGACGATTCCGGTTGTTACTGTATTATCTAGCCCCAGGGGATTACCGATCGCGATCGCCCATTCTCCTGGTTGCAGTTGGTCTGAGTTACCCAAGGTTACTGTTGGCAGATTATCTGCTTGAATCTTCACCACAGCTACATCAGTTAACTCATCTTTTCCTAGCACCTTACCTTGCAAGGTACGTCCATCCTTGAGTGTCACTGTTACCTTATCTGCTCCATCTACCACGTGGGCATTCGTAAGGATGCGACCATCAGCACTGATGATAAAACCGGAACCAGTACCTCGTTCTACCCGATTTTGTTGTTGTGGCAGTTGGGAACCAAAAAAGCGTTGAAAAAAGGGATCGCTGCTAAATTCATCTGGTAACTGGGTTTTTACGGTTCGGGAAGAGTCAATCCGCACTACTGCTGGCCCTACCTGTTGTACCACCTTTGTCACAAAATTCGGATCTGTGGTGGCTGGTAATGGAGGGGCAGCATTGACTCGACCGAGTGTCAAATTAGATGCAGTCTGCGACACCTGCTCTTGATGTCCAGCTAAATAGCCGCCTGCTAATGTCATACCAGATCCCAATAGCACTAAGGACAAAGAGGCGGCAGCCTTTTTCCAGGGTGCTGGATTATGGTATTTGGCGTCAGCAGTGTGGGATAAAATGCTATTTGATGGGTTTTTTCCATCCTGAGATTGGTTTTGCATTGCCGTTTAGAAGCATATTTTATATGTAATTACTAATGTAGATATGATTTATGACAGTTTTGTTGCAGAGTTATTGCGTGATTGTGAAACGTTTAGTTTTTTACTAACTAAAAACTTGGGAGTAAGAATGGTAAGTATGTCACATTGAAAACCATGACTAAAGTCATAGGTATATGGAGAATTCACTATGCCAAATTTTTAAATTTTCTATTATGAATTCTTATATAAGAGTTAACTATTTTTTAAAGAATAAAAATGGTAAAAGAGAAAATATTACTTCAGCCCGGTACTTTGTGGGCAAGTGTCAAAGAACGCACTGAATCTGCTTTGCAATGTGGGGCGTTGCTGTCGATACCCACAGAATTTGAATTTGTGGAACAGGATGGCGTGGACTTTTTAGTACGGATTTTATCTAACTTGAACCGGAAAAAAGCAGCCAACGAAAAACAGGAAAAAGAATCTATTACTTCAGGTAAAGAATTTAATCCTTTCTTGCCTTACGAAAAAGATTTATTTGTGGCGGATATCTCTTATACTCATGTATGTATCTTAAATAAATTCAACGTTGTCGATTATCATCTGCTAATTATTACCCGCGCCTTTGAGGAACAAGAAAGTTTACTCACTCTCGAAGATTTTACAGCGATGTGGGCGTGTCTAGCTGATTTTGATGGTTTAGGATTCTATAACAGTGGCAAAATTGCAGGTGCTAGTCAGCGACATAAACACTTACAATTAGTGCCGCTACCGCTTGTACCTTCAGGGATACAATTACCAATTGAACCTTTAATAAAGGAAGTACAATTTCAAAATTCCATCGCAACTTTACCAAAACTTCCTTTTTTACACGCTTTTGCAGCCTTAAATCCCCAGTGGGTAGAGTCTCCATTTACAGGAGGTGAAGCAACGCTGGAAATTTATCATTCTTTGTTAAAGGCTATAGGTTTGGATGCGACGCAATTGGGTGCTTACAACTTGCTGATGACACGAGAATGGATGTCGATTGTACCGCGATCGCAAGAGCATTTTCACACCATTTCTGTCAATTCATTAGGATTCGCCGGTGCCTTGCTAGTAAAGAATGCAGAGGAAATGCAACTTCTTAAAGAACAAGGGCCGATGACTATTTTGAAGAGTGTTGCGATATCCTAATTGTCATTAGTCATCAGTCATTAGTCATTAGTCATTTGCCCCAATATTAGCTTGCTGGGACTACAGGTAATAAGAGATGAGAATTAAACTCACCTCCACAATTCACTGTTAACGCGATAATTTGGGCATCTGGTAAACTCTCGCTGCTGGTGACTGCGCCGTTTCCAGAATTCATGGCGTAGGCTGGGAAACAGGCTGCACTTAAACTTAGACGCAGGGCGTTTCCTTTGGCTATTCGCGCACAAGTCGCTTGTAGCTGAATTTTTGTAGAGGTGCTAGCATCTCGGCAATGTATATAACCTTGGGTCAAATTATACACTTTCCCATTCGGATGTACTTCGGATAGAATTGCACACAAATCATAACTTGGTTGGTCGGCAGTACAATAAATTTCAACTATTACATCCCCAGCTAGATGTAAATCTTCTTCTAATGGTTTGCTAGTGTAAGTTAAGACATCGGAACGACAATCGAGATGCGATCGCTCAAATACACCCGCAGGCATTCCCGCATGGCCGCCTAAGGACGGAACTGGTCGCCAAGGGTCGTGAACTAATATATCGAAGGTATTGGGGACTGGGGACTGGGGACTGGGGATTAGGGTTCCGGAGTCTTCGCGGATGCTGGCTAGTCCGGTGGTTGACAAGAAGTAGGATTTGTGTATTGGAGTAGGAAAATTGGGGAAGGTGCGCCAAGTGTTGGTTCCCATTTCAAATAGGCAAACGGGGGACTCACGTAATAAACCTGTATTTTCGCCTTTGAGAAATTGGTCAAACCAGCGAATTTGCATTTTATCTACAGGGGTTGCAGCTTTTTCGCCAAAGTCAATTTCCCCGGCTTTGCGACTCCAAGGTAAATGCGCCCAAGGGCCGACTAACAAATGTTGGGGTTTAGTGCTACGGGCTGCCATATCTTTATATAAATCCAAAGTGCCGCGTAGATAAGTATCAAACCATCCGCCGATGTGGAATATGGGCAAATCAACAGTTTGTAAGTGATGTTTGGGCGAAAGTTTTTCCCAGTATTTATCTGGTTGAGAATGCGCCAGCCACTCGTGAAAAAAGGAATCTGGGGCGAGTTGTTGTAGAATTTCTGGATTAGTTACAGGTAAATTTCGAGAAGCGGCAAATAAAGCTTGATAAGTTGTTTTATCTCCTCGCAAACGGGCGGTTTCTGTAGCTAATTGAATTGCCCAAGCGAGGTTAGTTTGTAAACAAAATGCACCTCCTTCATAAGCCCAATCGCTATATAAATCATAGCCAATCGTGGCGGGGCAAATTGTTATTAGGGCGCTGGGTTGATTAACTGCGGCATATAGCTGAGTCATTCCTTGATAGGAAAAGCCGTACATACCAACTTTGCCATTACTACCGGGTAAATTTGCTGCCCAATTTACTGTATCTTCGCCGTCTAAGATTTCGTGAGCAAATAATTGAAATTCACCTTCAGAAGTACCGCGTCCTCGGACATCTTGGATGACTACGATGTAGCCGTGGGCAGCATACCAAGTAGGGTGGGCGTAGACAACAGTAGATGCGATCGCTCTACTATATGGTTGGCGGATTAATAAGACTGGAAACTCGCCTTCTGCATCTGGGCGATAGATGTCTGCATCCAGGCGAATACCGTCGCGGGTGTGCATGGAGGCTGTTTGTTTGGGGAGGACTTTGAACATGAATTTGAGAATTTTGGGGGCGTTGCTGAGTGTAAATATTCACGCAGAGGCGCAGAGTCGCAGAGAGTAGGAGTTGAGAGGAGTTATTCAGAAATGGTATTTTGGGTTTATTGTTTGGGCTTACGTTTAGAGGTCTGGCGGAGTTTATCGAGTAGCAAAATTAAGATTCCGATCGCGAAGCCAAAAAGTAAACTGTAGGTGATGGATGCGGTAAAGCGATTGGCTGCGGGAACGTGTAAGGCTTGGAGGATGGGGTCATTTTGCACTAGGGTGTAACTAGATGCCATGATGCCACCTGCGCCGATGCCAGTACCGACGGCTAAGATGGTAATTTGTAAACTACGATCGCTTTTCTCTTTCTTATCTTCCGCTAAGCGATCGCTTTTGGCACGGTCTATTTCTACGCGGCCGCGGATGGAGGCGATCGCTTTGTCTAGTAAGCTGGAACCATGAGTAAAATAGCCTAACTCTGCTTTGATTTGTTCTTGAAAATGCAGACTGTTTTCTAAGCTAAATTTTTCTAGGAAGCTAATATCTTCATCTTGGACGATACCGCTAATTTGTTGGAGTCTATCGGCATAATTTCGTCCATTGATGGCTATTGTATTTTGGTAGGATTCTAGATAACGCAGTAAGTTAGCGTAGTCTAATGCCATTTGCGGCAAATCTTTTAATTTTTCACTTAGCGCATCTAATTTTTCATTATTTAATAAATCTACATCATATTGCTTTAAAGCATTAATTTCTGCTTCAATTTTTTGATATTCTTTATTTGTATCTTCATAAACTTCCCGGCTTTTTTGGAAGGCTTTCACGACTTTGGCGCGAAAGAAAAATAAATCTAATAACTGTTCTTGATAATCGTTAAACTTTTCTTCAGCTTCTGGGTGGCTGAATAACCAAACTAAAACATGGCGGTAATTTGTTAATTGGCTAAACAGTCCGTATTCAAAAATTGGGCTACCAAATAAAGTAGCCGAACGTGCAAATGATGGAATTGGGTGGTTATTGGGAAAGAAATTTTGGAGACATTCATCAGCAAGATTTTTTAAAGCTTTTTGGTCTTGGGGGTCGTGTTCTGATGACAGCCAAGCAGTAATTATCAGGGTTTGACCGAGAAATCTTTCATTTCCTGCTAACAGTAAGCAATTGTTTGGATTTAGGTTTCTGAATATTTGAATATCTACATCTTCAGTGCGCTGATTATTTTCTTTTTCTGGGCGGCGTAGATTTAGCCATAGTCCGTCACTATCGTAAAGTCGCAGCGGATAGGCAAAACCTGTAATCAATAAAGGTGAATTGTCAAAATATATCTCACCTTTCAGAGGAACCACATCACCATCTTTGGTTAAACAAACAGTGGGATTATCCGGCTCTTTTTCTAAATCCAGCCATTGAATTAAATCAAAATTTGGCTGCAATGTTTTCTGGATGATTTCATTGCAGGTTTGCCAAAGCCAATATTTATCTTTATCGTCTGCATTATCGCCATTGGCGCTTTTTTGCAGATGAAAAGCAAATAAATGAACATTGGGCGCGTAGACTTTCGGACTCATTTTTTATTTGGTTCTGAAGGTGGAGGATTTTGTCGGTCATCTATGATTTTCTTGTAGTCAGGAAATTGATTGATTAAAGTCCCCTCTTGATTGGCTGGATTCCGCTTTTTATTAATATTGATTTCTCTAACCGTAAATAGCACAGCATCTCTGACATCTGGATATTTCTTATACCAAGCGATAATCGGAACAGCGGCCGCCGAAACTGGTTGATTCTCGAATTCTGCCAAAGTTTCCTTAATTGTTGATAAATCCCCCTGACTTTCTTCATCAAAAACAAACCCTTGCTCCTTCACCACTTCAAAAAAAGCCTCAACAATTGCCTTATCTTCATCAGTTGCCATAATCATACCTCCATCAAAATTTTCTAGTTGAAACCCAAACTTTATCTCCCCCTACTCCTCCTTATTTCTCCTACGGTGTACACACGAGTTATCGAATCACTACCAGTCCTCGAATTACCCCACCCTAACCCTCCCCTTGTCAAGGGGAGGGAACTGGATCTCTTTTTCCCCCCTTTATAAGGGGGGATTAAGGGGGGTAAAACCCCGATCTCACAAGCAACTCCGACTTGTGTGTACACCGTAGGCTCATCCCTTTGCGCCTTTGCGTGAGATAAATCAATTCCCAATAGCACAAAACCCAGCCCAAGCCGCAGGTTTACCAAACGGTTTATCGTTAACATTAGATTCATAGTGTGTTTCTAACCGATTTTGAATTGTTTGCTTATTTTCTTCATTAATATTTGGATGCCCTTCAGTCCACTCGATTAACTCCCCTTGCGTAGCGTCGCGTAACCACTGCTGGGCTTGACAAAGTGCTTGGGCAACCGATAAAGAGGGCAAATTGTCGTAAAATCGAATCATCAACAACGCCGTTGCAAAGTCATCCACTGACCACAGACTACTCACTACACTAGAACTGCCGGCTTTGAGAAAGCCACTTGCTAAACCAATATATTCATCGCTGGTACTCGATTCAATGACTCCGGTTTCGCAGGCGGAAAGGGTGACGAGGCGGCATTCTGGTAAGTTGAGATTGAAGATGTCAACTAAAGTCAGGCATTTTTCTAGGTCTAGGGTATTACCATCTGGTAATTCTCGCTGGCGGTTGCTAGCAGGGGAAGTGGACGAAACACAATCAGCTAAAGCAATGGCAGAATTAACAGGCGATTCTATATCAAAGTAGCCGTGACAAGAAAGGTGAACGACTTGCACATCTGGCGAATTTGCCACAGCTTGCGAAAAAGCTTGTTTGGTGGCTTGGGCTTTTTTTAAAACAGTGGTGGGGTGGAAGTAACGCGCAACTGTTTCTACTTCTATATTGGTATAAGTCAGGTTGTCGTTGGGGTCTTGGATGGCGAATAAACTTTGTTGCGGCTGATATTCGCGTTTTTTGGCAAACTTTAACAGCTGACAACTGGGTGCATATCTCACCCCACCAGGAAATTTATCTAAAAGATAATTCTCTCCCTCTCGCCCAAGCGGTAAAGCGTGAAGCGGTAATAAATGCAGGTAGCGATGGGGGACGAGAATTACAGCGTTGCAGGTATCTGGAACTAAATCAAGTACATAATTAATATGTAAGATGTCTGCTAATTCTTGGAGTTTAGCAGCTAACTGATGTCGCCACTCAGGTTTTTTTGTGTAGTAAGTTTCCAGATACTCATTTAACCAGTCATATAAAGCGTCTAAATCTTCAGCCGCAGATTGCCAAATTCGGGGTGTTTGGTCTTGGCGGGTGATGATAAAGGCACGGAAGCAATCATTAAAGATGTACCATTGCACAATGGCAGTGCGGTTATCTAATAGCCCTTGAATTTCAGCAAAGCGGATGTGTTCTAAGGGGATGACTTGGCGGATTAACCCTTCCCGTTGCTGGCGTAGTTGGTTGAGGCGTGTTGGTTCGGTGTTTGCTGCAACTTCTAGGCTGTGCTGTTGTTCGACGATTGTTTGTTGTAACTGCTGTATTTCTGGCGAACCTTGCGCCAACAGTTCTATTAAGTTGCGCGTCTTGCTGCGTTCGATGTATTCAACTGCTTGGTCGTAATATTTTAATTCCAGACAAACTTCCACCATGCGGCAATAAAGCTGATTCCATTCTTCCGCCAGTTTTTGTTTGACTTCATCGCCAGAGAAAATTTCACCCCGCAGAAATTCTACTGTGTCAATGGCAGATTTAAAAATGTTGTAAGCATCTGCAAACCGTTTCGCGTTTATGTAAGCTAACCCCAAGTTGAAAGCAGTGTCAGCATGGTCTTGCGGCAAAGCCTGACGGGTGCGTTCTAGCAAAGCATCTTGGTAGCATTTGATGGCAAGTTCTAAATTTTCTGCCTTCTCCCCTTGGATGCGGTCACTGTAAGCAATGCCCAGGTTGTTTTGCGTCATTGCCCAATCTATGGGAAAGCGATCGCGGGTAAAAACAGTAAGTGCAATTTCATAACCTGTGATGGCAATTTCTAGATTATTCGCCCGGTTCCCCAAGGGAAAGTCCCACATCCGGTTACTGAAATTGATGATATCTATTACAGTGCTTCGCGCTGTGTCTATTTCTAAGTTTGGTAGGGTTGCCATTGCCCAACTGCGTAAAATTTGGGCAAAATTCATGTCTAGGTTCTCTCGGTTCGCTTCCAGCAGTGGGTGTATTACCTTGGCATCGCCGCCACTGTCTGCTGTAGCTTGGAGTACCTGCAATAAAAACTCAAGCTGGGAGTCAGATGTAGGCGCTGTGTTTGTATCTGTGTTGCTTTGAGACGGGGATACTCCTAGCTTTTGAGTTATTTGACGGCGAATTGCTTGTAAAACATTCCACAGCATAAATAATTCGTAATTCGTAATTCGTAATTCGTAATTAAATAGGGGTTAAGGAGCTAAAAGACATCTAATATAACTGAATTGAATATAAATCTTGTGGTGTGGGCAACATGAGCGCCCAGTATATGTAATTTGAATCTGGAATAACTTACCCCCTTTTGTATAAAGCTCTTGTTTTGTGTCGGGGTAAAAATCCTCCTGACAAAACATAATTACGAATTACGAATTACGAATTACGAATTATTTAGGGTAATTCCGCAAATCAGCATCAATTGTATCTTGTTTGACACTAGGCGGTTTGCTTCTGTAATGTTTTGATATTCATTAATGAGGCTCAAATACTCATTAATGGAGTTCAAATACTCATTAATGAAGTTCAGATACTCATTAATGAAGTTCAGATACTCGTTAATGAAGCTCAAATACTCATTAATAAGGCTTTTAACTGGATTAATCCACCTTTGATACTCGTTCATCCACCTTGGAACTGGATTAATCCACCTTTGATACTCGTTCATCCACCTCGGAACTGGATTCATCTCCGAAAGGCTGAGAGGATGTTTGAAAAGTCCTCTTGTCGGCAGCAAAAAGTTCTAGATCCCGCTAAATTCCCCTTAGAAAGGGGGACTTTGAGAGTTTTTTGGCCCCCTTTTTAAGGCTACGGTATACACACAAGTTATTGAATTACTACCAGTTCTCGAATTACCCCACCCTAACCCTCCCCTTTCTAAGGGGAGGGAATTAGATTTCTCAGTTTCCCCCCTTTCCAAGGGGGGATTAAGGGGGGTAATCAGACTTGTGTGTACGCGGTAGTCTTTTTAAGGGGGGTTAGGAGGGGGATCTAAAAGTGTCTTAAATCACAACAAAATACTTTTCAAACAACCTCTGACAGTCGCTACAATTTTTTTTGCTAGTTGAAATTAATTCTGCATTACCCCAAATCGTTGTAGAGACGTAGCACTGCTACGTCTCTACATTGCGAACCTATTGCATTAAAATCTGACGGATTAAAATACTCATCACTTCGTCAGCGTTGCCAGTTGGTACTAATGGACTCCAGTCGCCAACGTTAGCGTAGCCAATGACTTGCAGATAGTGAATTGTGCTGGTAACTGCTTTTGCAGAACCCATTAATGTATGTTTAATCGGTTCTCTTTTGGGTAATGGATTTTGAGCTGATTGGTTTAAGGCTGGTATATTTATGTTTTCGCTACCCAAGTATTGTTGCAGTTGGGATTGATTTTGTAGAAACTCTTCTTCTTGTGCCATGATATTAATTACCTCTGAGAATAGGGGTTTAAGGAAAGGCGATCGCCCTCGGCCAAGAGTCTGCGATCGCCTTTCTTATTCTCATAATAGAGTATAATTTTATACTTGTAAAGTACTTTGATGAAAAAAAATCAGCATTTTCCAGCAATTTTTTGAAGAATTTTCTCGAAATTTCATGTTTTGGCTAAATTAGTTCGGTAAAAACTCGGTTAAGGCAAGAGACGCGATAAATCGCCGTCTCTACAAAAGATTGATTCTTGTAGAAACGGCGATTTATCGCGTCTTTGATATGTAAATTCTGTATTCTTCTTCAACAAGGCATTAAAGCATCTAATCTCCCTAGTACTGTCATATCTTCTGCATCTAATTCCACAGGAGTTCCACTGCGAATTAATTCGGAAAAGTCTTCATTAGGAACCATTACAGTTAGAGTATATAGGCGAGTATTACCTGTATTTCTAATCAAATGCGTGCCTGTGGGAGGAACTAATAAACTATCTCCGGCTTTAATGTTAACCCTCTTACCGTCACATATTGCTATTGCTTCGCCTTTGAGGACAAAAAACATTTCTACTGCCCACTGATGGCGATTTGGCGGTGTTTGTCCGCCGACATCAAAGATTTCTACGCAGCAAGTTAAGGAAGTATTGGCATTAGTGGAATCGAAGATAATCGCTAGGCGATTTGTGTCGTTGGGACTGATGCGATATACTTGGTAATCTTTGGGAGATTTGATAATAGGAATTACACAACGAGTAGCGTGCATTTATTTATCCCCTCGATGTTGTTGGTGGTTGTGAGAATAGATGAGAGTGTTGAATATTTAGTTGTTAGAGTTAATTCTTTTTGGGGTGTGAATAGAGGTTTCTCACGCAGAATCGCAGAGGCGCAGAGAGATTAGGAGAGATTTTTATAAACAATTTAGGATTGTTGTAGTTGTCTGTTTAGTTGACAAAATTACTAATCTCTAAATACTCCCCACTCCCCACTCCCTACTCCCCATTTGAGGCTTTTAAAATTTCTTGGGAATCTGTGACGAAACCGAAGCATTGTTTGACGTTGTACAATGTCGCCAACCAACAATATTCAGGTGATGTTGTGGCGGTGCAATCTTTGACTAATATGCAGTCATATCCTAAAAAGTTGGCATCGCATAATGTAGTTAGCACGCATTGGTCAGCGTTGACACCTGCAAATAATAGTGTAGTTTTTCCGAGGTTCTTTAAGATACTATCTAAGGGCGTGTCCCAAAAGCCACTCATGCGGTACTTGTCCACAAGAATATCTTCGAGTAAAGGTTGTAGTTCGTCTACTACTGCCGCCGCCCAACTACCCGCCATGAGTACTTTAGCACCGTTTTTGGGCAGAGGATCGCCCAAGCCTACGCCGTCGCCTGTGGGGTTGTAGACGTGAAGAGAAGCTGCACTAATGTTGAGTAAATCGGGACGATTTCCCCAATTTATCCAAATTACCGGAATACCAAGGGTACGCAGTTTTGGGAGTAAGTTCTTTAAAGGTTCGATGGGCTGACGCGCTGGGGTGACATCGACGCCGATATGCGCTAACCAACCGTCAGGGTGACAGAAGTCGTTTTGCATATCAATGACGAGAATAGCAGCTTTTGCTAAGTCTACGCGCAGGGTTTTTGTTTCTGTTGCTAAGATAACGGGTTGTGGGGTTTTTGGAGGACGGGTAATATCTGCAATGGCATCATTCACTGTCCACGCATTTGGTGCAACTCCCAGTGTCCGTAATGGTAAATTCATAAAATTGCAATAACTAATAAGTAGAAGGCAGGAGGCAGGGGGCAGGAGGCAGGAGGCAGGGGGTAGGGGGCTGAGGGCAGTCCCGATGAAACAAGTTTCACCACCAAGTATGAAAGTGGTCTTTCCCCACTCCCTACTCCCTACTCCCCACTTACAAGTCAGGAGGTAAAACCTCAACAGTAAAAGTTTTTGCTGGTTGGGATTTTACATTTAATTATGTCTGCTTACTTACCATTTCTAATTTTGTAGCTTGAAATTCAGCCCAGAATGCGATCGCTTAATCAAGGTTAAATTACAATATGCTAACTTTCACTATTCAAAATGTTTTAATTGCCACCGCTGATGATTACACAACCGTAGATGTACAGGTGGTAGATGGGAAAATCGCTGCCATTGGCGATAATCTCCAGGTAATCGGTACAGCGATAAATGGCGAACATAAGCTGTTGCTTCCTGGCTTTTTTAACGCGCACACCCATTCTTCGGAGATGTGGCAACGCGGGATTATGTCGGCTTTGCCTTTAGAATTATGGTTGGCGGAACTGTATGATTTTGCACCCATAGATACCGAACAAGTTTACCTCAGTGCTTTGGGAACGGCGGTAGAAACTTTACTTTCTGGTGGCACGAGTGTAGTAGATCACTTAGTATTAATTCCCGGACTGGAATTAGAAACCATCGCCATTGCAACTCGCGCTTACAAAGAAGTGGGAATTCGGGCTTTTATCGCACCTTTAATTCAAGATGAATCTCTCACCGCAGGTATTCCATCTGGAAAGTCAATACAAAATCACGAACCTTATTTTCGCTCAACTGCGGCAACATTGGAAATTATTGAAGAAGCAGTAAGACAATTTCATCGCCCAGAAGAAGGTGTGAATATTTTAGTTGCACCAACGGGGATACAATTGTGTACGGACGCTTTATTTGCAGGGTGTATTGAATTAAGCGATCGCTACAATCTTTGTCGTCATTCTCATTTACTAGAAACCAGGGCACAGGAAAAACTCGCCCAACAAAAGTACGGTTGTACAGCCGTAGAACATTTAAAAAGAATCGGCTATTTAAGCAATAGAACTTCTCTAGCCCATTGTGTTTGGTTAAATGATACTGATATCTCTATTCTTGCCGAAACTCAATCTACAGTTGTCCATAATCCCTTGAGTAATTTACGCTTAGGCAGCGGCATTGCCCCGATTTTAAAATATCGCCAAGCTGGAGTAAATGTTACCTTTGGTTGCGATGGTGCTTCTAGTAATGACTCCCAAGATTTGTTAGAAGCCATCAAAATTGGTTCTATATTACACAACGTTACAGGTATAGATTATCAACATTGGATTACATCAAGACAATCAGTAGAAATGGCATCTTTAGGCGGCGCAAAAGGTTTAAATGTTGACGATAAACTTGGTTCTTTAGCTGTTGGAAAGTTAGCCGATTTAGTACTTTATGACCTAACCAATTTATCATTGTTACCGCGTACAGACCCCATTGGTTTGTTAGTTTTGGGACGTCCTAATAATGTTGTTCATAGTGCTTGGGTGAATGGCAAGCAAATTATTGCTGATGGTAAATTTACAACGATTAATGTTGATGAATTACGGCAAGAATTATTTAACCGCAGTCAATGGGAGACAAAACGTCAGTCTGAAACTGTGGCACAAATTGAAGCACATTATCGCCAAGTTATGGGATTGTGAAACATAAATATAAGTAGGAGGCAGGAGGCAGGAGGCAGAAGGCAGAAGGCAGGAGGCAGAAGGCAGAAGGCAGGAGGCAGGAGGTAGGAGGCAGGAGGCAGGAGGCAGGAGGTAAAATCCTCAACAGTAAAAGGTTTTGCTGCTTTGGATTTTACATTTAATTATGTCCGTCTACTTATCTAGGACATTACTACTTCAGCCCCACTTTTTCATGCTCTGATACCATTTCACTAAAATCCTGATACAAATTCTTTCCCCTCTGCTCCTCTGCTTGCCAAAATGTATCAACCTTAAAGTGAAACGGTATGACACCGAACGCCTCGCTGCTTTTGTAAAAAAAGGCGTTGCTAAATGAAATCAGCAACGCCTTTTTTTAGTATTCAAAAACTATTTATACCAATCCTCTAAAATTCGGCAACAGATTCAAACCCTGAAACCTAGATACAATCTAAATTTCTTAATTGTCTTAGAGTAGCGGGGCCAAGCCCATTGCGAATTGCGAATTGGTCTTATTCTGCCCAAGCAATCAACCTTGGTTCGTAAGGACTAGACAGATATTGGTGTTTTGGCAATACCCGCAAAGACAAGCCTTGCAAACCAGAGGTGGTATAGGTGATATTAGCGGTGTAAGTACTCAATCCTTGGGGATCTTCGCCTTGGTAATCCATCACCACTGGTATGGCGTTGACAATATCACCATTGGCATCGATCGCACCTTGATATAACTCTACCTGCACGTCATCATTATTCAAAGTTGCCAAGTCAACCTTAGCTTTGACAGCCACACTTTGGTTAACTTCAATATCCGCAGGTGTGGATACATCAATATCTTTGATTCTGATGTTGAACCAGTGGTCGCTGAGTTTTTCTTTCCAAGCGGCTAGTTCTTTGGCTGGGGCATAGTTATCAATGGTCAGGGTATGATAGCGATCGCTAGCTGGAAAATAAGCCCTTTGTGCGTATTCTCCTACCATCCGCGCTGTGTTAAAGAATGGGCAATTCAAACGAATTGCATCTTTCATTTTCGCCACCCAGCGCCGCGGTAAGCCGTCGCTATCGCGGTTTTCATAAAATAGCGGTACAACTTCCTTCTCTAACAAATCGTAGAGGGCGTTGGCTTCTACTTCATCTTGGTAGCTGGGATCGTCGTAATTTTCTCCATGTCCAATTGCCCAACCCGTGCGGACGTAATCAGCTTCATCCCACCAACCATCTAGGACGCTTAAATTCGGCAACCCATTCATTGAGGCTTTCATGCCGCTGGTACCAGACGCTTCCCGCGGACGGCGCGGCGTATTTAACCAAATATCGCAACCTGCAACCATCAACCGGGAAATGTGAATGTCGTAATTGGGAACAAACACCACTTGTTTTTCTAAATGCTGTTCGCGGATAAAGTGATTGATTTCACGAATGAGTTCTTTTCCAGGGATATCTTTAGGATGCGCTTTCCCGGCAATTACAAATTGTACTTTCCGGTCTTTGTTGGCTAATAAAATCTGCTTGATGCGTTCTACATCGCGCATCCACAGGGTTGCACGTTTGTAGGTGGCAAAGCGACGGGCAAAGCCGATGGTAAAAGCGTAAGGATCTAAAACTTCTTGGGCTTGGATAATTTCTGATGCCGAAGCGCCGCGATCGCGAAAATGCTTGACCAAATGATCCCGCACGTACAATATCATGTCTAAGCGGCAGCGTTCGTGGTTGCGCCACAATTCCTCATCGGGTATGGCTTCCATCCTCTCCCACAGCGGACTATCTGGTGCTGCTGACGACCAATTTGGCCCGAGATAGCGATCGTACAACTCTTGAGTTGATTTAGCAACACAACTGCGAGCGTGGACGCCATTGGTAATAGCGGCGATGGGCACTTCTTCCACTGGCACTTTCTTCCACAAACCTTGGAACATTTGCCGCGACACTACGCCGTGTAGTTGCGCTACACCGTTAGAAAATGTTGCCATCTTCAGCGCCAACACTGCCATACTAAAAGGCGCAGATAAATCGCCTGTATTTTCGCGCCCCAGCCCTAAAAATTGTTCTTTGGGCAAGCCAAAGATTTCTGCATAGTAGCCGAGATAATACAAAACTTTATCGGGAGAGAACAAGTCAATCCCTGCTGGTACTGGTGTATGAGTGGTAAAAATGTTGCTAGAAGCTACCACTTGTTTGGCTTCGACATAACTCAATCCCTCTTCCTGAATCAGCAAGCGGATGCGTTCTAGGGCAGAGAAGGCGGCGTGACCTTCATTCATGTGGTAGGCGGTAACGTTTAACCCCAAAGCGTTGAGCATTTGTACGCCACCAATCCCCAACATGATTTCTTGGTGGATGCGCATGTCGATGTCGCCACCATAGAGTTGGTCTGTGATGTCGTGGTCGTAAGGATTGTTGGGTTCAATGTTGGTATCTAGCAGATACAAGGGTACCATTCCCACTTGTACGCGCCAAACTCTGGCGTACACCTTGCGCCCTGGATAATCTACCGCAATTCGCAGTTCCGAACCGTCTGGATTGCGTTCCAAGTGCAAAGGCATATTGTAGAAATCGTTGATGGGGTAGCGTTCTTGCTGCCAACCATCAGCATTTAGATACTGGGCAAAGTAGCCTTGCTGGTAAAGTAAACCTACACCTACAAGTGGTAGCCCCAAATCGCTAGCAGATTTGAGGTGATCTCCCGCCAGAACGCCCAAACCTCCAGAATAGACCGGCAAACAATCTACAAGCCCAAATTCCGCTGAAAAATAGGCGTAGCATTCTTTTGGTTTATGTTCGCGTTGTTTCTGATACCAGGTGCGCTCTTGTAGATAATCTTCTAACTGGCGATGAGCTCTATCCATTTGCGCTAGGAAGCCTTCATCTTCGACAACTTCCAAAAGCCGCGTTTGAGAAATCGTGCCCAGCATTAACACTGGATTATGATGGCTAGACTCCCAAAGGTCGGAATCTAAGCGACGAAATAAATCTTTAGTCTCAACGTTCCAATCCCAGTGCAAGTTATATGCCAGCCGCCGCAGCGGTTCGAGTCGCGGCGGTAGTGAAGGAGAGACGTTGAATGTACGAATTGGCTGCATAGGTTGGCAAAACTCCAAGTTTAGCTATGGTTATTGTTTACTCTCTTTACCAATGTTGCCAATTCTTTATACTGTAGTTTGTGAAAAAGCCATGACTTTGTTAAGGATTGAGAACTTTTTTTAATCTTGGTGGTTAGTTTGCACCAAGTTGTTCTTTATTCTATGCCTTACTTTCAGCTATATACTTTGATATATCAAGGTTTCGTCATTTATTGGCTTTTATCATTTAAAATAACTTAGCTTGGAATAATTTAGATTTATTTTAGTATTCCTTCCGGGGATCGATTTTCAGATCTTGCCCAACACTGAAAACCCATCGCTTGGATTCCGGAGACAAGAAAAATTTTAATTATTTTTTAATAAAATTCTACTGCGTAGAGACATGATACTAGGTGAGTTTAAGTTTGTGCGATCGCCCGATACTGTTTCGCCCAGCCGGAAATCTTGACTGATGGGAACTCTAGCAAAGCTTAACTAAAAAAGGGATGTCTACGACCGGCTACGCCTATGGCGATCGCTTAGTATCAAAGATTAATAGTATCAAAAAGACAAGAGAAGAACTTTAGCTTTATGCACCTAAAGAAGGTTGATCTTTAGTTTTTTGTGGCATTGTCAGAGCTAGAGCTGCTGCGTAAGCCATCTCTGCTGCCATTTGATAGGCAAGTTTAATACTCGATGAAGTATCCTTATTTTTAGGAGCAGGGGCAGCTTTTTTGCGGCGGGATTCTTGCTTCACATCACCTGCTACAATTGCTCGCTGTAATATAATCCAGGCGTCTAAATCTTCGGAATCATAATCACTTTGAATTAGCGATCGCACTTCGTCTTCAGCTGCAATACTCAAGTAGCCAGTAGTTAGAGCTTTTTCTACAATTTCTTTTATTAAAGCCATAATTTTAACCAAGTGTGTGAGTTAAAGCCAATACCTTAATTTCGGCATTGTCACGTTGCCTTGTAGACTTCTTCCCGAAACTCAGATACTTTCTTAGCTGTGCATAAAATTTATAACAAGGACTACCAAGCACGCATCACCCGCTTGGCTCACCCGAATGGGTGATTTACAAATTTTGAGATATAAGTAACAGGGAAGAAGATAATTTTTCGCTTTTTGCTTTTATCAAAAAGAGCGTGTTATTCAGTATAGTAGATATCATTCTGAATGTAACGTACACTCATAATTTTTTTAGATTTAAGGAATGGTATAAATATCAACAAAAACTTACTGGGCTGCGATCCCAAGTCAATTGCTATTTAATTAACGACTATAATTTGCATCTATTTTTACTGTTAGCAGGATTATTTATATGTTAGTTTATAGGATTTTATAACCGAACGGTCATTTATTGACGCCAATACGATAGCTGTATGTAATTAATTCGGATAAATATAAAATTCTCGGCAAGCAATAACTAATACTTCCCCTATTCCCTACTCTCCACTTTCGATTGACTAATTAGCGATCGCTGCCGTAAAAAAGATAGCTAATGTCCATTATTTCCATCAGTAAATAACCTGAAAAACAACTTATTTAATTAAGATTACCCACTAAAAATAAAATGTGTTATCGTTAAAAGCAATTGTGATTCCAAGCTATTCATCGAATTAAAAAGGTGAATTGCTTAGTCTGTAAATCATCCGTGTGCAACATGATTGGAGCAGCATACTCTAGAAATTCGTTGCAAGAAAGCCGTCATAGCAGTCGGGGAAGCGCTTACTTGTTTGCACCGATGGTTAACTTCAATGTGATGGCTGATGTGGGAGATAATCCACCTTAAATAATTGGATTTTATTTGGGCATAAGTACCGATAAAAATCCAACAATAATTACATAAATTTGCTAGATAATCTAGTTAAATGTATTTTTGTTGCCAAATAGCTTGTGGGACTGAGTTGTTTTAAAACACTAATAGAATTACCTGAGAGTACGTAACATTCAGGTAAACAACTCTATCCGTAAATGCATCGCAAGCTTTTGAAATTTGCCCAATAACTAAAAAAGTAACCAATCTTAACCAGTAAAATATTTCCATCAGATAATTTAATAGTCTGAGGCTTGACTGTATAATGTGCCGATATTGTTTTGTTAATTCAGTCTGGTACACAACAAGCAAAATTTTGATGTAAGTTGACTGATACAAAAGCTTATAGTCACAAAAGCAATTGTGCAGATAAATTGGGCGATTCTACACGCCTAAATTCAATGATTGCTCGTTATAGTCAAATCCAGACTGTGGTTTTTTGATTTGAGAAAAACCATCTGAAAAATCTTGGGAAATATTAATTAAAACCATTCCCATAAATTAGGTATTAAAAAATACCAATACAAATGGTATGCACAGAAGGTTAGGATACACCCCAAAAAAAGCTTCAAAACTGTCAACGAAAATTGATTGAAGAGATATGTAACCATGCATAAAGAGCAATACTCTGCAAAATTCCAACGGCTACAAGAACTTTTAGTAACTACGGTTTTAGGAGATATTCCGGCACTTCTTTTAGGGTCAAAGTTGCGTAATTTGGTATATCGTAGTATTTTTGCGCAAATAGGCAGCTCAGTTTATATTCAAAATGGTGTTGAATTTCACCGTACTTCTTGTATTGAAATTGGCAGTGGAGTATATATTTTCAAAGGTGTGCGATTGGATGCTAAAGGACACAAAAATAATAGAATTCATCTAGGAAATAGAGTTGCGATCGAACGTTACGTTGACATAGGGTGTTTAGAAGATACGTATATACATATTGATGAAGATACCTTCATTGGCCCTAACGTATGTATTGAGGGGCCGGGAAACATCAGAATTGGCAAACACTGTATGATTGCTGCCCATTCAGGGATATATGCTAATAACCACAATTTTGTCGATATAATGCAACCGATGAAATACCAAGGTGTGAGTCGCAAAGGAATTGCGATCGAGGATAACTGTTGGCTAGGACATGGAGTCACAGTATTAGATGGCGTTACTATCGGTGAAGGCTCTGTAATTGGTGCAGGAGCAGTTGTTAATAAAGATATCCCTCCTTTCTCTATTGCTGTTGGCATACCTGCACGAGTTATCAAAAACCGAATTGCCAAGGAAGCAGCAAAACTTTAGGAGAAATTTGGAAATTGGGCATGGGGCTAATGAATAAGGTATTGGGATTGGGGTGAGGGGAAAGGGGAAAGATTAAATTTATTCCTTTTCCCTTTTCCCTTTAACCTTTTCCCCTACCTCCTGCCTTCGTTAACGGAAACTTATGCTGTTAGTTAACGTCACAAGAATAGCCAGCCAGTCTCTAAGTTATTCTTTTAGAAGCATCTATCAGTAAGGCACGCACCATTCTCAATAAACTTGGGCATTGGAGTAGAGACAAGGGTTAACCCTTGTCTGTACGGGAGTATCTAGCGAAGGCAGGAGGCAGGAGGAAAAGTGCCCTGTGCTTCCTACCGCGACCAATCAGGGAAAGGGTTTAAGACAAGAACACCAAATTTTCAATTTGGTGGCTGCCCGTTCAGGGGGGTCTCAATCCCCTTGGAGAACGAACGGAACCTCCTGCCTCCTGCCTCCTGCCTCCTGTGCCCAGTCTCCAGAAACTCGTCCCAAAAAGGTACGAGATGTGGGTAATATAAAGTAGCTACTTTTTCTGCATAGCAGATACTGAAACAAAAGCTCTCTTTTTCATACCTGTTGGAGATATTTGTATGGTGACTTTAAAAATCGTTGTTTATATTGTTGTTGCCTTCTTTATTACTCTCTTCGTCTTCGGATTTTTGTCGAATGACCCAGCTCGTAACCCCGGTCGTCGGGACTTCGAGTAATAAGTCGATAAATTATCCACGACTTTGGAAGGCGGAAAATACTCAACGCCAGGGAAACTTACTAAGTTAAAGTTAGTAAGTTTCCTGCTCCAGGTAGCTTGCTCCAGGTAGCAGAAGGCGACAGTCGGAAGGCAAAATATATATTCATCCCTTCCGTTCGTCATTTGGCTGTTTGTTAGCTCGGTTTTGCTCAAATATGCTTCATCCAGTTCTGCCACCCGATCCGCCTCCGATTCTCAAACCTTTACAAACTGCAAATCCCGTTTCATCTGTTAGCGATACAAAGTCTGCTTCGGGTGTAGAGACTGGGACAATTTTAAACATAGGCAAATCCAAGCATCATCAGGATTTGGCTCAATTAACGATCGCCGATAAGACAAAAAACGATTTGCGATCGCCAACTTCCCCGGACTCAACTGATGGCGAGGTGCTAGGCACTGAAACTCCCTCCGTACCCGAGCCGCCAAAAACTTTCCCACCAGAATTTTCCTCACTCACCGTCTCCAAAAGTGCAGCGCTTCTCGGCAAATCTATAGAAATTGGTTATCCCAGGCAGGAAATTCAAATTTCTAATGTTAATCAAAAAGAAGATACCCAACTCTCCGAGCGCTCTGACACCGAGACACAGGAATATCGAGCAAGAGAGCCGGAAATATCTCAAGCATTGCAACAGCGATCGCCAAATCCCGATACTACTGAAGAAAAACAAACTTCATTAGACTCTCCTCTCCCCGCCTCTCCCACTCCCCGCGTCCCCGCTTCCTCCCCTCGTGTTTCTGCACCGAGTTCTCAATCAATACAAAACTTAATACAATTCAAGTCTCGCAACCCCACAAACAAGCTTTCTGCGCCCCTGACTGTCGAATTTTATTCCCAAACCCAAGCACCAGCACCAACAACTACACCACAGGTAGACACCACCAATCCCCCGCAAACCCCAGCAGCTAGCCCACAAACAGCCGCACCGCGAATTGTGGAAGTGACTTCAGACCGCCAAGAGTATGACGAACAACGGCGAATTATCACGGCTGTTGGCAAAGTAGTTGTGCGATTTGATGGGGCGGTGGTGGATGCCGATCGCTTGCAAGTCAATTTGGACAACTTGATTGCTGCCGGAGAGGGTAACGTAACTTTAACACGGGGCGATCAGGTATTGCGGGGACAACGCTTTACCTATAACTTTGTTCAAGATAGCGGCGAACTGCAAAATGGCAGAGGAGAAATTTACGTACCCTCAGCCAATACAGACCTTGCTTTCTCATCTACAGATATTACCAGTGGTGGAGTATCAAGACGTCCGGCAAGCGATCGCATTTTAGCCAATCAGCCGCTTTCAGGTGTCAGCAGTTCTGGAGGAATTGACATCTCATTTGGCGGTCAAGACGCCAGCAACGTCCCGCCACCAAAAGCTGGCGGTGCAGTCAAGCGCTTGAGATTTGAAGCCCAACAAATTGACTTCTATCCCCAAGGCTGGCAAGCAAGAGATGTCCGCATCACCAATGACCCTTTTTCACCCCCAGAACTAGAGTTACGCGCAGATACAGTCACTTTGACGCGGGAATCGCCCTTAGTAGACCGCATTCGTACGCGCGGCCAGCGTTTGGTATTAGACCAAACGATTGCCTTACCAATTCCGGTGAACGAGCAGACAATCGACCGTCGGGAGCGAGATGCTACGCCGTTTATAGTCTCTCCCGGCTATGACGGAGAAGACCGTGGTGGTTTCTATGTTGAACGTGGCTTTCGAGTCATCGATACCGAACGGACACGCTGGACAATTACGCCCCAGTTATTAGTACAGAGGGCTTTTGAACAAGGAGTAGATAACTTTGGTTCGGTATTTGGCGTCAGAAGCAGGATCAATTCTGTCTTAGGCCCGAAAACTACAATTCAAGGTAATGGGGAATTAACGAGTTTTGACCTAGACGACTTAGAAAATAGTTTCCGCGCCAATTTAGGATTGCGCCAAACATTAGGCGATCGCCTTCCTCATATTTTGAACGTGCAATATAATTACCGCGATCGTCTTTACAACGGTACCCTTGGCTTTCAAACCGTCCAGAGTAGTTTTGGTGGTATAATCACCTCCCCAATAATTCCTTTAGGGAAAAGTGGCGTCAATCTCAGCTATCAAGGAAGTGCCCAGTATATCGATGCCAACACCGATCGCTTAGACTTACTAGAACCAGTGCGAGACAACGATCGCATTTCACTAGGTCGCCTCCAAGCTAGTGCCGAACTCAGTACTACTTTCCTACTTTGGGCGGGAAAGGCATTACCACCTACATCCAGTGAGGGATTGCGATATACAGCTACCCCTGTAGTGCCTTACTTAGTAGCGATCGCTGGCGTCACGGGTACCACCAGTTATTACACCAATGGAGATAACCAAAGCACCCTAACTGGTAGAATTGGGCTACAAGGGCAAGTTGGTAATTTTTCTCGACCCTTTTTCGACTATACCGCCTTTAATCTTAGTTATTCTCAAGGTTTAAATAACGGATTATCGCCTTTTTTATTCGATCGCTCCGTTGATAACAAAATATTGAGTGCTGGAATTACACAACAAATTTACGGGCCTATTCGCTTAGGCTTTCAAACATCAATTAACTTAGATACAGGTAAAGAAGTTAGCACCGACTACATTGTAGAATATAGCCGCCGCACCTATGGCATTACTTTGCGTTACAATCCTGTACTAGAGTTGGGTGCTTTCAGCTTCCGAATTAGTGATTTTAACTGGAATGGTGGTAGCGATCCATTTTCTGAAGTTAAGCCAGTAGTCGGCGGGGTGCAACAGAATTATTAGTTGTTAGCGACGAAGAGGTAGGGCAATACGGTTCGGTTAAAGGGGAAAGGAGAAAGGGAAAAGGGTAATTTCAAACTTTTTCCCTTTTCCCAGCCCACACCAAAGATGAAAAATTGGTCGAAACAGGAAGAAAACCCTAAACTAATCAATAATTTTGACTAAGTTTGGGTCAGTTTTTCAAAGCAGATTTTGAATTCGGTTCCCTGTTGGCTGTTAATCTCAATTGTGGCGTTAATCTGCTTGACCAAACCATAAATCAGGTTCAGCCCCAAGGTTTTAGCTTCGTTAAGATTAATGTTATTTGGTAGACCGATACCATTATCTTTAACAATCAGAGTTGAACTGGATCTGCACAGATTACCAATAGATTCGCTGGATTGGAAAAACTTTACCTGAATTTCACCCTCGCGATCGCCAGGGAAAGCATGTTTTAAGGCGTTAGAAATAAGCTCGTTGATAATTAATCCACAGGGTATGATTGTTTCAATATCTAAGGTTGCATTTTCCAGCTGAAGATCGAGTTGAATTTTATTGGAACTAATTTTATAAGAATGAAATAGAGAAATTGTTAAATCTCGGATGTATAGAGCCAAATTAATATTAGCCAGGTCTTCAGAAAGGTATAGCTTTTCATGGACTAAGGCGATGGAGGTAATACGGTTGTGGCTATCTTGTAAAACGAGCTTTGCTTGGGGGTTTTGAGTACGGCGAATCTGCATCTGTAGCAAGCTGCTGACAATGCCGAGATTGTTTTTGACGCGATGATGAATTTCCTTGAGCAATACCTCTTTTTCTTGTAAAGAAGCTGTGATGTGTTCTTCTGCTTGTTGAAGTTCGGTAATGATTTGATGTAACTGGGCGGTTCGTTCTGTAACGCGGATTTCTAGCTCTTCTTTAGCCTGTCTTAGGGCTTCCTGAGTATATTGGCGTTCCGCTTCGATGCGCTTACGTTCGGTGATTTCTTGACAAACAGTATTGATGCCAATAATTTGATTGCCATTCTTTAAGGGCCAAAAGCTTTCTAACCAGGTTCGCTGCACTCCTGGTTGTGCTGGAGTTTCCCCGGTGATTTCTACATTTAACACTGGCTCTCCCTTTTCGAGAATGGGACGCAGCACTTTTTCAGCAGCGTCACCCAAATCTGGTAATACCTCGCGCATTGTGCGACCGATATGTGCTTCTGCCGGAACCCCATTCATTTCTGCCAATCGCTGGTTAATGCGTATAAAGCGGAGGTTGGTGTCTAAAAAGTTTAAGCCAATGGGAGCTGACTGGTAGATAACTTCAATTTCAGCCAGTTGTTGCTGAAGTTGGATTTGGCTTTCCCGTAAGTCAGTTTCTGCCTGCTTGATTGATGTGATATTGGTCAGGACGCCAATATAACCAACAGTAGTACCCCTAGAGTCAACTTCAGGCAAAGACTGGACGTAAAACCAAACCACCGTACCGTCTGGACGAATACATCTACCTTCGTTCTGATAAAGCCCTCTATTTTGGCAGTCCTGACACCATTGCAACCATTCTTTGCCAAGGCGATCGCTATCTTCAGGATGCAGCGGTCGCATCCACCCCATTCCCAATGCTGTCTTTGATGGTCTACCCGTCAATTCGCTCCAGCGATCGTTGACATAGACACAGTTATTAGCATTATCGAACCGAAAAATCACAATGGGAGAAGCTTCTGCTAGGGTTGCAAATAGGCGTTCTCGCTCTTGTAAAGCTTGCTCTACTTCTTTGCGTTGGGTGATATCGGTAAGAATTACCACTGCCCCGCGAAAGTGGTTGTCCTTATCAGTCAGGGGGCGGGCATTTAAAACCAAATTAAAGACTTGCCCATCCTGGCGTTCAAACTCTACTTCCAGTCCTTGATAACTTTGGCCGTGTATTACCGATGCAATTGCAAAAGGAACTTTGAGGCCAGAATCAGTCTCAAGATTAGTTCTAGCGTCCCGAGGTGCGATCGCAGAAAAATTAGACTGGCATACATAAAGGGGGCATAGGGTATCAAAGGGTTGCAACAGGAGATTTTCGCCCCACAGTTGACAGGCAATCTGGTTGGCACGAATAATTTGTCCGCTTTGGTCTGTGACTAAAATCGCTTCTCCTGCTTGTTCCAAAATTAAACGCGCTAGCCTTTCTGCGGCAAGAGTCTTTTCATGGCGTTTTTGTGCGGTTAAATCGGTAATAACAATACAATTAATCCCAGATTCACCCAGGTTGAGATGATTGATGGATAAATAGACACAAACCTCGAAACCATTACTAGAGTTGAGGAAGAGTTCCACAGAATTGCGTTCGCCCTTTGCTGCTTGCTGAACTATTGCCTCAAATAGTGGAATATCTTGGGGATAAATTAAGCGTTGAAAATCAGAACCAATCAGTTTCTCTAAAGGTTGCTGCAATAAATTTGCCAAACTTTTATTGCAGTATAAAATTAATCCTTCACTAGAAACGATCGCAGCCCCTTGTTGCATTTCTTCTACTAACAATCGGTAAGAATAGTCAGCACTTTGCAGGGTAAAAATTCTTTCGCCTTCAGGGGTAGAAATCACAAGTGCATCTACTTCGCCATGCTGAATCGCTTGCAGCATTTCCTCACTCGCGCTGAGGCGATCGCGCAATGTTTGAATTTCTGCTAATAGTTCCGTTCGGGATTTATTGCAATCTTCCATTGGTTTGCCCTGGAGATTTCGGAAAGTTTATTTTGCCACAAGGTCTAACCCCAGTAATACTTTGTCAATATTGGAAAGATCCCCGATAATCCGTCGCAGGGGGAGGGGTAGTTGCTTCACTAAAGTGGGGATGGCGATAATATTATCTGCTCCCATCTTTTGAGAGGATTGGTAAACATCAATCACCTCTAACTCATATCGTCCGTGTAAATGGGTTTCACAAAGTAATTTTAGGGTTTCTAGCGCTCGCATCGAACGGGGAGTCGTGCCAGCAATATATAATCGCAGGCGGTACTGTTGCCGATCGCGATTGGCGATCGCTTGCTCAAAATTTACAGTCATATCATCGCTGTCCTCTTGTGACAATTCATTTACCATTACGCTTTTCTCCTAAATGCCGATGATTCAGACTGGTTGTTTATGGCGCGATTTTTCTGAGGTCGAGTCCTAGCAAAACTTTTTCTTGATTCGATAAATCTCCAATAATTTGCCGAATTGGCTGCGGCAGTTTTCTAACTAAGGTGGGAATGGCCAAGATTTGATCTTGCTTTGCTAAACCTGGATTCTGCAATAAATCAATGACTTCAATTTCATATTGACCTTGGAGGTGTTCCTCACATAGCTTTTTGAGATTGGCAAAGGCGGTCACGGATTTTGGAGTGTGTCCAGCAACGTAGAGTCGTAGTTGCCATGTCTCAGATCCAGGTAGATTGATTTGGTTGTGTTGATTCATTATCGGTATTTGTCTGTGTGCCAAAGGCGGTAGCTAAATCGCTATCGATCAGCCCAACGTAGCTGCGCCATCGTCTGTCGATCCTGGAGCATCATTTCTCGAGCTAAATTTTCCTCCTGAATCAGATGATTGAGTTCCGCTTTTCCAGTTTCCATCTGCATTTGTAAAGCTGCAATTTGAGTCTGAATGGCTTGGCTTTGCTGTTCTAACTCCCGTCGGCGGTTGGCTAGTTGTTGCTGTTGCCGCAGGCGTGAGAGTTTGTCTGCTGACTCCTGGATTGCTCGAGCCGTTCCGGTGAGAACCTGGTTCTGCCCCAAGTAGACATCGATTAGTTCGATCCCTTGAGAAGTCAGTCGGAATTCCCGTACCTGATTTGAGTGTTCCATCCCGCGAGATTTGATCGCTTGCAAGAGCCGATTGCGTTCGCCGTTGCTTTCAATTACTCGCACTTCTAGCCATGTATCCATCAGGGAAGAGATGCCAATCTCTGTATTTTCCAGAGGACTGCCTCCAGAAATGAGATTGGTCATCAACAGTGTCACCTGTTGCGACTTGAGATGGTCAATCAAGCGCATCAAAAAGGCTTTTACTTGTATGAGATTGCCGGCGGAGCTGAAATTGGTGATGGGGTCGATAATCATAGTCGTTGGCTTAAAGGTATTTAACCAACGATGAATCTGTACCAGATGTAGTTCTAAACTGTAGGCAGTTGGACGCAACGATCGAATTTGGAGTAATTCCTGTTGGATATAAGGCTCTAAATCTAGACTCAGCGATCGCATATTGCGGAGAATTTGCTGCGGTGCTTCTTCAAATGCCAGATACAGACATCGCTCTTGCCGACGACAGGTGGCGGCGGCAAAAAAAGCCGCGATCGTACTTTTACCCGTGCCAGCCATCCCTGTAATTAGAATACTACTACCGCGAAAGTAGCCCTGTCCTCCCAGCATCGCATCCAGACGCGGGATACCAGTGGGAATGCGCTCACTAGAAACGCTATGGTTTAGCCCAATGGAGGTAATTGGTAAGACAGAAATACCATTTTCTTCAATTAAGAACGGGTATTCATTACTACCATGTTGAGAACCCCGATATTTCAAAATTTGCAGTCGTCTAGTAGACAGTTCGTCATCAACTCGCCGATCCAAGCGAATGACGCAATCGGAAACGTATTCCTCTATACCTTGGCGAGTCAGGCTATTTTCACCGCGCTCTCCGGTGATAATGGCGGTGACACCTTTGGTTTTCAGCCAACGAAACAGACGACGTATTTCTGCCCGCACAATGGCAGCATTGGAGAAACCAGAAAATAACACCTCAATTGTATCCAGGACTACCCGCTTGGCATTAATTTTGTCGATCTCATAACCCAAGCGAATGAAAAGTCCTTCCAGGTCGTATTCACCCGTTTCTTGAATCTCCGTCGGGTCAATATAAATACAGTCAATAGAGAGCAGATTTTCTGCCACCAGTTGCTCCAAATCCCATCCTAACGAAGTGACGTTTTGAGATAGTTCTTCGGCAGTTTCTTCAAAGGCTACGAACACTCCACTTTCGCCATATTGTGTTGCACCCCGAACTAAAAACTCCATCCCTAGCAAAGTCTTACCACAACCAGCAGAACCACAAACTAACGTCGGTCGCCCTTGGGGAAGTCCCCCTTCAGTGATTTCGTCTAGTCCCTGAATTCCTGTGGGACATTTGGGTAGTTGAGTATTGCGAGATTTGATTGTACTGTTGAGTTCAACCATATAGTAAATATTATTAAAAATAACGCAAAATAATCTTCTCTAAGCTTATTTCTAGCTTATAATCTTGTGGTGAATAAAATCAGAACTAATTAGGACAGGTTCTTAAATATTTACCAATCTAACTAAGACGACTTTAGTCTTCTCTACTAGACGCTACGCAAAGAAAATCAGGACAGAAGTCCTGACTACGAAGGTTTTTGCACAAAGGTCGAATCAAAAAGAGATCGTATGAGTTAGTAGTATAAAATTGCGATCGCTTCTAACTGATTAGTGCAGACTTCTGCTCGAATTAGAGATTATTCATTCAATAAAGATTCGGGATTTAAAGGCAAGATTACTGTAAATGTAGTACCGACACCAACTTCACTTGTGAAACTGATTTGGCCCTTGTGAGCCTCAACGCATTTTTTGACGATGACTAAACCCAATCCCGTGCCTTGAATAGATTGAACATTTGAGCCTCGATAGAATGATTCAAAAAGTCTAGCTTGGTCTGCTTGCAGAATACCAATTCCTCGGTCTTGAATATAAAAAATCGCTACTTTATCTGTATGGTTGCATATTAGGTCGAATTGAATATTGCCACCGTTAGGAGAATATTTAACTGCGTTGGAGAGTAAATTACCTAACATGTAATCTAAGAGCCGTTCATCCATCACAGCGTTTGTGTTATCGCTATGACAACTAAAAATAATTTGATGTCTGCTATTTGCAATAGTAGAAAACTCATCAATTAGTTCTCTACAGAATTGTTCTAAGTTAATTAAACTAGGATTGTATGTAAGTTTTCCTGCTTCCGCCTGACCCATGAATAGTACTTCTTCCATGAGTTGATTCATGGATTGGACGGCTGATTGAATGCGGTTTAGATAGGTGCGTCTTTTAGCATCTGTCAAACGCGATCCTTGGAGTTCTATGAGTTCTACTGATGTTTGAATAACCGATAGAGGATTCCGGAACTCATGAGATACAGTGGAGATAAATAAAGACTTCAGACGGTTGAGTTCTTGCTCTTTTTCTAATGCTTGTTCTAGTAATTGGGTTTGACGTCTTTCGCTAAGATCCCAAAAAACAACTACTACACCATTAAGTTGGTCAGCCCCCCTCCTCAGTGGTGAAGCACTATCGCCAATGGGAACTCTTTTTCCCTGTCTAGTAATTAAAGATGTAAATTCCCTCAAATAAACAACCTGCTGTTCCCGCAAAACTTTTGTAACTGGGTTTTCTAAGCTAGCTTCTGTAATTTCATCGACAAGTTTAAAAATATTTGACACGTCATTGCCTAAAGCCTCTTGTTGTTGCCATCCAGTTATTGCTTCAGCTGCGGGGTTCATGAATGTCACGATTCCTTGCTCGTTGGTGGCAATTACAGCATCACTCATTGAGTTTAAAAGAGTTGCTAATCGGTCTCTATTTTCTCGTAGTTCGCGCTCTAACTGATGTTTTAATAAACCGATTTCAATAGCTATTTTTAAATCTTTTGTCGTAAATGGTTTAACAATGTATCCGAAAGGTTGGGTAATTTTTGCTCGTTCTAAAGTATTATCGTCGCCATAAGCAGTTAGAAAAATTACAGGAACATCTAGCTGTTCGCGAATACGTGCTGCTGTGGCAATACCGTCCATCTCACCTTTAAGGATAATATCCATTAGTACTAGTTCTGGTTGAGTTTCTGATGCCTTTGCAATGGCAGCTTTTCCAGAGGATGCAGTACCGGTGACAATGTACCCTAGCTGACTAAGTTCGCGGGCAATAGTTCTAGCCACAATCACTTCATCTTCAACAACTAAAATCCTAGCTTGAGCCATTTGATATTTACTAATCCAAAGTTAACTGTGGGAATTGGATTTTGAATACTGTTCCACGATTGCGTTCTAGAGTAATCTCACCTTCAAGTTGTTCTGTTACTAAGTCATACACTAAAGAGAGACCCAAAGAAGCAGTATTTCTCCAATCTAAATTATCTGGTAAACCAACACCATTGTCTTGGATAATCATCTCGATAGTATTATCAATATTTCGTAAAGCAATACGAATTGTGCCTGGCTGTTGGTTAGGAAAAGCGTGCTTCAGGGCATTAGAGATTAATTCGTTAATTACCAGTCCACAAGCAATAGCTTGGTCAAGATTTAAACTAACTGAATCTAAGTCAGTTTCTAGAGTAATTCTACCAGGCACTATTTGATAGGAAATTAATAAATTAGTTGCCAAATTATGGATGTAATCACCAACATCAATTTGTCCAATATTAGCGGAAATGTATAAATTCTTGTGAATTAAAGAGATTGAATCGATGCGGTTTTGACTTTCTCTAAGAACTTTAATGACTTCTGGATCTGTAAGTGTGTGAGACTGGAGTTGCAATAAGCTAGAGACAATCTGTAAATTATTTTTGACTCGATGATGGACTTCTTTTAACAGAACTTCTTTCTCTGCTAAAGCACTTCTGAGCTTGATTTCGGCTTTTTGTCTTTGAATAAGTTCGGTTTGAGCTTGTTCAAAGATAGTAGATTGTTGAATAGCGATCGCTAATTGTACTGTAACTTGGTCGAGCAAATCTAATTGATTTTCTTCCCACTCACGAAACCGCGAACATTGGTGAGCAATTAGTAAACCCCAAAGGTGAGAGCCAAGGTTTTGAGAGCCTACTTCTAGTAAAATGGGTACGACTAAGTTTGCTTTGACCTCAAACCTTTCTAATAAGCGAATATGGCAATCAGTTAGTTCAGCTTGATAAATATTAGCGAGCGCTCGTTTGCGTCCTTGATAATACTCTACTCCTGCGCCTGTTTGAAAACAAGTATCATGAATCTCTACGCCTAAAGAAACTGTCCATCCAGGCTCTACTGATTCTGCCATAATTGTGCCGAACCTGTTTTGGTCAAACTGATAAACTATAACTCGCTCAACTTGCAGCAAATCTCGCACTTGTTGAACTGTTGTATTGAGAATATCTTGAAGATTCAAAGATTGACGAATCCTTTGAGCAACGGTTCGGATTAATTGCTCTCGTTCAGCTTGAGCTTTGAAAGCAAATTCAGTTTCCTTGCGTTGTGTGATATCTTGTCCGATACCGATTAGTTGACCATTTGGCAGTTTAACATTAGTCCAAGATGTATATAGTGAATGACCACTCTTTACTTGAGTTCTAAAGTCACCCCAATTCCGTTGTGCAGACTGAATGAATTTAATCACATACTGACGATATTCAGGATTAGGATATAGAGCTTCTAACAGATCTAAATTTTGGAAATCTTGAAACTTCCAGCCGAGAACCCTTTCCCATTCTTGGTTCACCCACTGGAGTTTACCATCATGATTAATGAGTGCAATCATCAACGGAATATTTTCAAAAATTAACCGCAAAAATTCGTTTTGTTCTTGAAGCTTTGTTTCTATATTTTTGCGGTCGGTAATATCATATAATATTGTTAATATAGCTGCTTGATTGTTGAAAGTTAAATATTGTAGTGAAGCGATCGCCCAAAAATAACTACCGTCTTCTTTTTTCAATTTAAGCTCGTAATTATGAATAAATCCATATCTATTTAAAACTTCTAATAGTAAAGTTAAATCAGTTAGATCGTAGTATAAATCTAATAAATATTTTTTGTTAATAAAATCTTTCAACGAAAAACTAAATATTTTAACTAATTCTGGATTAGCATATAATATTAAACCATCAGACAGACGCGAAATAATTAATGGAACGGGAATTGCTTGATAAAATTCTCGAATTTTAGCTTCAATTTCTGCAAAATTTTTTTCTAATCGTTTCTGCTCTGTAATATCTTTTATATTAACTAACCTAGCCTTTTTATTCTCGTAATCTATTGCACAGATAAAAATTTCAACATCAATTATTTGTCCGTCTTGACAACGATGTTGGCATTGTCCGCAAAAGTGCAAATCTAAACTATAATTTTTTTGGGCTAAATCTTCTAAAAGTCTAGACACATTTTCTGAAGAGCTAATATCGGTTATTTGCATTTGCAAAAATTCTTGTCGCGAGTATCCATAGCGAACAATAGCAGCTTCATTTACATCTAAAAATTGCAGATTATTTTCGTCAAACACCCACATAGGGTTAGGATTTTTAGAAAAAAGCAAATTAAAAGTTTTTTGACTCTCATCTATAGTTTTTTGCCGATGTAACTCTAAATAAATGATTATTTGTCTAGCTAACTGTTGTAAAGCAACTTGCTCCTTAACATTCAAGTTTCGCACAATAAAATCAATGACACAAAGAGTACCTAATGCAAATCCATTAGAGGTAACTAGGGGAACCCCTGCATAGAACCGGAAACCATCATTTGATATTACAAAAGGATTTGTTGCAAACCTTTCATCCTGCAAAGTATCCTGAATAATTAATATGTCATTCTGCAATATCGTGTAACTGCCAAAAGCAAGGTTGCGAGGAAATTCTGATATAGTTACTCCTATTTTTGACTTCAACCACTCGCGTTTTTCATCGATTAAAGTAATCAAAGCGATTGGTGTTTCGCAAAAATTAGCAGCTATTTGAGCTAGTCCATCAAAGATTTCTTCTGGAGGTGTATCTAAAATTTTATACTGACTGAGTACTTCTAGCCGTTGGCTTTCATTTTGAGTAAATAGCATTAATTTTTATCTAAAAACACTTTTTATACTTAATTTTTATATAGCAATCGATTTTAAGTTTTCAACTTACTTTACGCGAATAGGCAATAGGAAATTAGCCTTTTGTAGTTAATAGCAATAGTTTTAAAATAAATTTTTTCAAAAGTTTATAATTTACCTTTTAAATCTTTTTTAGATATTAATCTTAGTTGATTTTCAATAAGGCTTTGCAATTAATTAAATAAGTTGTATTAAAAAATAAATAATCTTCATCAGTACCCTGTACGTAATACATAGTTTTTTAGGCTACAAAAACATAAATTGATACTATCAGGGTATTAAGCATCTTAAAAAATCAAAGTAAAATTATCTACAAAAATATTTGCCGCCAAAAGTTTAGCGACTCAATTGAAAAACAAACTCCAGACACAGAGATTTTCTGATTTCTCTGTGTCCTCTGGCTTGAAACAGTTCGTTCTATCTTGGGCGTCCAAATGTAGTAATATATAAAACGGCTTCATCAGCAGGAATACCTAAAACTTCATTTACCTGGTCGTCAAAGAATCCGCCGATACCGCTAACGCCTATATTTAAGTGCATTGCAGCTAAATTCAGGCGTTGTCCTAAATGACCGGCATCCATGTGTAAGTAACGGTAAACGCGATCGCCATACTGAGCGATCGCAGCTTTAAGATCCGCTGTATGAAACAACACTGCTGCTGCATCTCGTCCTAATTCTTGTCCCAAGCAGAGAAAATGTAACTCTCGCCGGAAATTTTTAAAGCGAATTTGGCGTAATTCTTGCGCTTTGGGTGCGTAATAATAACAGCCAGACTCCAGTCCTTTGACACCGCAAACAGCAATAAACGTTTCTATTAAATTCGGGTCAAAGTAATCTGGAGAAATATCTAAAGATTGGTCGATATAATTTTGCGGTTGATAGGTGAAATCGAGTAAACTTTTAAGTTCGTCGAAAGTTAAATCCTCACCATTGTAAGCGCGGGTAGAACGTCGCTTATGCATAGCGATTTCCAATTCTGAGAGGTTTTCTCCCCAATTTATAGGTGTAGTGTTGGTGGGAATTTTCAAACAGAAAGGAAAATTGTATTTATCCTCTAAAGATTTTTCTTGTTTAATAACTGGGAGATTGAGCTTGCCAGTTACGCCTGGTTGAATTTGGGTGTGTTGATGGAAATATGACAGCAGTTCGCCATCAGGGATTTGGGGATAAATAGTTTCAGTGGCAGAAGGTAAAGCAGTGCATCCCAATGGAAGATTTTGATTGATATCTAACAAATCTGCCAGAGGTAGAATAGCGATCGCGCCTTCCTGTTGCGGATCGACATAAAGCAAATCGTTTATAGCTTCATCTACAAAACCGCCGATTAAATGGGGACGATAGTCAGCGATCGCACCAGCTAACTCGATATTACCTAAAAGGTGGCCGCTATCCAGAAAAATTCGCCGATAAGCCCGGTCTTCATAACGCCAAGCAGAACGATAGAAAACCGCCGTTACAATAATTGCCAGTTGCGTATTTTCTAGGGAAGGATGCCAGAAGCAAGCTGCTTGCAGACTTTGCCAAACATCGCTTTCCCAATAATGCATCAAGGAATGATTCCGGGACTGATAATTATAAAGTCCTGGCGGCAATAACGATGTGCCACGGGAGATCAAATACACTTCCGCAGGATACAACCCGCCAGCACTGGGAGCAGCACGTAAATACACTGCACTACCCATAGAAGGCATTTTTGCCGTTAGTCCGTAGCTGCGAAACAGCAACCGCGACAGTCTTCGCCACCATTGAGCATCTGCATTATTAGCAAATGCCTCTGGTTTTTCTTGGATATAAGGTTTGAGATCGTAACTAGAGCCAATTTTGTATTCCTTAAAAGGCACTGGCTGTTTAGCCCACTCCAACCTTTGAGTTTTCAAAGCAAGAGTTTCAGGATCGTATTTAGTTCTTTCGTGATAATGCTGAGCGATTGATTGGTGTAATTCTGGCATAGTACTTTAAATATCCTTGGGGCATCTTTACTTTCGATCTTGGCATTCATTAGTGTCATTATTTCGTGTCAATTAGTACAATCCTCAGACTCACAAAGTGGTAATTGGTAACTGAATGGGGTATTGGGTATGGGGCATTGGAATGGGGTATTGGGATTGGGGTAAGGGGGAAAGGGGAAAGATTATATTTATTCCTTTTCCCTTTTCCCTTTAACCTTTTCCCCTGCCCCATGCCCCCTGCCCCCCTCATTTCACAGTACGATATAAACGCAAAGATATCTCTCTAGGGATGGATGCGCAATGATGCCTATACGTCGAACTTTAGCAAAAGCTGATATCCAACTTTCTTATTTAGAGTGGAATCAAGGTCAAGAGCCTTTACTCTTGTTACACGGTTTAGGCGATTGCGCTCTTGTGTGGTCTAATTTGGCAGATTACTTGGCGCGAGATTACCACATAGTTGCGCCAGATATGCGCGGACATGGTGAAAGTAGTAAGCCAGAGAGAGATTATAGCTTTGAAAGTGCGATCGCAGACCTGGAAACACTCATGGATAGTCTTGGATGGACTTCTGCCCATGTTGTCAGTCACTCTTGGACGGGTAAATTAGCCGTGATTTGGGCTAGACAAAATCCAAAGCGTTTACGAAGTATGATTTTAATCGATCCTATTTTCATTTGGAAAATGCCTAGCGTTTTTGCGCTAACTTTTCCAATGTTATATCGCTTCTTGCCTTTCCTCAAAAGCATGGGCCCCTTTGCTAGTTGCGAAGAAGCAGAACAACAAGCACGGCAATTAAAACAATATCAAGGATGGAGTCCTCTACAGCAGCAAGTCTTTCAAGCAGGAATCGAGCAAAAACCCGATGGTAGCTGGGGGAGCAAATTTACTATTGCCGCCCGCGACGGAATTTTTGACGCAGTAATAAAAGTGCCTGGTTTTACCATTCCCCTTGACACCCCTACCCTCTTCATCCAGCCAAAACAAGGACTTAACCGCCAAAATTGGCAAATCCAACCCTATAAAACCTATCTGCAAAACTTACGTCTTTGCCAAGTTCCCGGCAATCACTGGCCATTTTTGACACAACCAGAGGCATTTAACCAGACTGTAGCTGCTTTCTTAGCAGAACAGAGATAAAAAATCTCATGATTATTTAAACGGGATTATTCCACAAAAACAGAAGAATAAAGATGAGCGATGTTTAAGGGCATAGGGCATAGGGCATTGGCCAAACACGGCATTGATTACTCTCCGCGTCCCTGCGTCCCTGCGTCTCCCTCATCCCCCTCATCCCCCTCATCTCCCCACTCCCCACTCTCGACTCATGAGCCTTTGTATCAATCCGCTTTGCCCTAAACCAAATCACCCAAATAATCATCAAAACCGTTTTTGTCAAAGTTGTGGTTCTCACCTGGAATTACTAGGGCGTTATCGAGTGAAATCTCTGCTGAGCGACAAATCAGGTTTTAGTAGAGTTTATGAGGGTTACGAACAAAATACGCCCAAAATTCTCAAGGTTCTTAAAGAAGATTTATCAAGCAATCCCCAAGCAGTAGAACTATTTCAGCAAGAGTTTACTGTGCTGCTAAAACTCAAGCATCCTGGTATTCCCAAGGAGGATAGTTACTTCCAATATCAAACGCGAAATGGTTTAGCGTTGCATTGCATTGCAATGGAAAAAATCGAGGGGTACAACTTACAAGAATGGTTTGAACGGGGCAATGGGGCTATTTCCCAACAACAAGCGATCGCCTGGTTAAAACAGCTAACAGAAATTGTGGATTTAGTCCATAGCAAACAATATCTGCATCGAGATATTAAGCCATCCAATATCATGATTAAACCTGATGGGCAATTAGTAATCATTGATTTTGGTACCGCTAATAAAATCGTCAAAATCTACCCAGAGGAACCGAGCAATAGTCATAAAATGACAGCACTAATGTCATCTGGTTACAGTGCCCCCGAACAAATGAATGGTGAAGCTGTACCACAATCAGATTTCTTTGCTTTAGGACGAACTTTTGTCTTTTTGCTGACGGGAAAACATCCTTTAGATATGTATGATGTCCACCACAATTTGTTGCGCTGGCAAAATCATGCGATCGATATTTCACCTTTACTATTAAATTTAATTGATTGGCTGATGGCGCTGGATGTCGCACAACGTCCTACTAATGCCCAAGAAATTTTGCAGCATATAGAAGAAGTTGAAAATCAACTAACAAAACCGAACATTTCAACTGTCAATGTTGAAAAGAATTTTGAATCGGAGCCTTCACCACCAATTACTCAAACTTTATTCGATTCAAATAATCAGATAGAAAAAATCCCGTTACTTGGTATTTTTACTGCCCTCCTAGTAGCTTTAGGGTTGCTTACTATCATAGTTCTAGCGACGCAGACATCAAAAATTTCTTGGATACCCAATTATGGGCAACTTCCAGAAAAAAAAGGTAATATTGATTATTTTACTTATAAAGAAGGTAGAGATAGTCAGGGTAGAATTGCCAAATTTAATATAGCTGTTTTATCACTACAATATAAGTGGGTTAGAGGTAGCACTTTTCAAGTTCAACATCATGATGAAATTATTAGCCTTAATCTTTTAAAGTTGAACTTAGAACGAGAAGCTATCCAAAATATTATGGAAAACCCTAATGAGATTATCTCTGTGGGTACAGCTTCTTGTAAAGGTAATATCAAATTTCAACAAAGTATAGCTTTAGAACGAGCCATACAAACACAAATTTTAATTAAGAAATTATTTATTAATCAACCAAGCGTTAAAGGCTACCGTTTATTAAATTTAGGTCAATTTCAACGGACTAATTGTCAAAAACCTCAAAATTTAACTGCATATCAAAGAAGTATTATAATTATTGGCGTCAAAAAAGAATCCACAGGTGTAATTGTAGATGAAGCGCTACGTAATAGATTAAAAAAGAAGCCTTTTGCTGATTTTAAATTAGAAGATTACTCATTAGGTTCAGCCAATAAATTTAAGACGATACCAACTAATTTATAATACAATACGCTTCAGCGTTGCTGAATTGCCCTATTAATCCAGAGACGTTGCAATCCAACGTCTCTTTAAAATCACGCACAATCGTTTTCATACATTAAATCAGCAACGCATCAAATCCCCTGCAAAACTTGTCGAATAACATCTGATGGCACTTCATCAGTAATCGTCACCACACCAATTTGCGTTGGCAAAATAAATCGCACTTTCCCCGCTTTGACTTTTTTATCTAACTGCAACGCATCAATAATTGCTTCAATATCTACCCCAGCTGGTAACTTCGTCGGTAAACCTGTTTTTTCAATTAAAGCGTTTTGACGTTCCACGTCTTCCTTTTGCCACATTCCCAATTCCACAGCAATTTGCCCAGCCGCTACCATACCAATTGCCACTGCTTCACCATGATTCACGCTTCGATAACCAGTCAAACTCTCGACTGCATGACCGATGGTATGTCCGTAGTTGAGAATTGCGCGTAATCCACCTTCTTTTTCATCTTTGCTGACAACATCCGCCTTCGCTTGACAAGAACGCGTGATGATGCTGTTTACTAATTCAGGTTTGACATAGCGGAGTTGGTCGAGGCGTTTGCTTGCTTCCAACTGGGCAAACAATTCTGCATCCCAGATTACGCCGTATTTTATCACTTCTGCCATTCCTGCCCGAAACTCCCGCACCGGAAGAGTTTTCAAAACTTCTGGGTCGATCGAAACTAAGCGTGGTTGATGGAATGCCCCAATTAAGTTTTTCCCGTGGGGATGATTGACGCCAGTTTTACCACCAATTGCCGAATCTACCATTGCCAACAAAGAGGTAGGCACTTGTACTACATTAATCCCCCGCAGCCAGGTTGCAGCAGCAAACCCAGTCATATCGCCAATTACACCTCCCCCCAAAGCCACCATAGTAGAAGAACGTTCTAGGCGGTTTTCCAAGGCGACATCGTAGAGTTTTTGGATGGAGTTGAGGGTTTTATAGCGTTCCCCAGGTGGTAGAGTGCAGCTAGCAACATCAAACCCCGCAGATTTTAGGGATGCGATCGCTCTTTCGCCAAAATGCTTAAAAATAGTTGGATTAGAAACCAGCAGTACCTTCTTACCTAGCTTCAGACTGGCCATGTGTTGGCCGAGTTTATCTAAACTCGAAGGTGCGATCGCAATCTCATAAGACTGCTCAGGTAAATTTACATTAATTACAGAAGTCATTGCCCAACCCCAAACTAGCGCCCGTGGGGTGTATTCTATCGCAATCTGGCAAATTGAAGCGGGTATCTAAATAATATAAGGGAAAAATGAAAGCAGAAACATTTACTATTTTGTCCAGAGTGTATATAGAGTTACAGTAGATAGCAGCACAATTGTATGCAGCCGCAGATCTAGCACTTCAAAACGATGATTTTGACGATGCTAGTTTACTTCAGAGTAGAGCAGATAAAATTTATGAAGAAGCTGAAAATATAGATACCTTGATTTCTGAACTGGAGAGCGAATGAAAACTGTTGAGCAATTAAAAAGTCGCATTCAAGAACTAGGTAAACAAGCAGCACAGTTTAGTCAACAAGCGGTTGAAATTAGTATTACTAACCGGGAACAAAGTAAAAATCTAATGAGACAAGCCAAAGAAGCTAGTAAACGCTGCCAATTATTGATACAAGAATTAAAAAGACAAAACACTTAGTAAAGATATCGATCCAAACACAAGATGGCAACGGGGCAAGGTGAATAATTCATCATTAATGCCTGGTTTACCCTATGCCCAATGTCCCACATCTAATGATTCAATAGATTTAGGAAGTATTGTGGAGAAAAGTAAATGTTTGCAATTGTAGCTTACATTGGGTTCTTGGGTTTATTCTTTGGTATAGCTCTCGGTCTGTTTTTCGGTCTGCGGACTGCCAAGATAATTTAATTTAGATTCTTGTGAGGCGGGCTTCCCAGCCTGCCTTTAGTTTCAGGACGGGCGAGACGCCCATCCTACAAGAGATTTATCCTACAACTGCTGGAGTTGACAGTTTCTCCTGTCTTTGGGAAGGTGGACGCATTTGTAAACCGAGTAAATTTAGCATTTCGCGATCGCTATCATAATCTGGACACGGAGTTGTCACCGTCAGCATTTTGTTGTCGTCGCTGGAGAAGATAGAATTGGCTCCTGCCATAAAGCACAAAGCTTGTTCGACTTGAGAAAGTCTCGCCCTACCAGCACTCAGACGCACATCGGAACCTGGCATGATAATTCTGGCTGTAGCAATCATACGCACAACATCCCAAATGGGGACATCAGGCTGATTTTCTAAAGGTGTCCCCGGTACTTGGGAGAGAATATTAATCGGCACTGATTCTGGATGCGGTTGTAAATTTGCTAGAGTTTGCAACATCGCAACGCGGTCATCCACAGTTTCGCCCAAACCCAGGATACCGCCGGAACATACAGTGACGTTGGTTTGACGGACATTCTCAATTGTGTTGAGGCGATCGCTATAAGTTCTTGTGGTAATAATTGTGCTGTAATATTCTTGGGAAGTATCCAAGTTATGGTTATAGGCGTAAAGTCCTGCTTCTTCTAATCGCTTGGCTTGATTTGGTGTCAACATTCCTAGAGTGCAGCATACTTCCAAACCCATTGCTGTCACATCCTTGACCATTTCCAGGACTTCCTCAAATTGTGAGTTATCCCGCACCTGACGCCAAGCAGCACCCATACAAATGCGGCTAACACCAGTTTCTTTAGCTTTTTGAGCAATACTAACTACCGTTTCCTTTTCTAAAAGTGCTTGCGGCTTTACCTCTGTTTGATAGCGCGAAGATTGGGCGCAGTAGCTACAATCTTCTGGACAACCTCCGGTTTTAATAGATATAAGCTTACAAACTTGGATTTTTGTTGGGTCATGATATTGGCGATGCACGCTAGCAGCTTGATAAATCAGCTCTAGCAAAGGCGTATTGTATATCGCCCGAATCTCTAATTCCTGCCAATCGTAGCGTATTCCCGACATCACTATCCTTCTTGTAGACTAAGTTGATCGAGAGCTGTCTAGGAATTGAATTTCCTCTAGTACAGCCTTTGGGCAAAGAAATTTTATTGAAGTTCTCAATTACCCATTAACTTTCAATCCTTCAGCTCTAGATATTTAGACATCAGCTTACCAAGATTTTGCTTGAATGGCAGATTCAGAGCATAAATACTCAAAGGTTAGATGGGAAAAGGGAAAGGGGTAAGGGGAAAAGGGAAGATTCTTTTTGTTTATCTATTTTCACTTTTCCCACTTCTGTAAGAAGTCTAATGGCCAATGACTCATCTGACTAATGTACTGAGCCGCAGATATGAGAGAATTTACAACAATCTAAAGATTTTTCTAAAAAGCAGATACACTGACGGTACACAACCCACTACGAAAGAAACCAACATTATTAATTAAATCCCTTTCCCCTTTTCCCTTTCCCCTTTCCCCTTTCCCCATGTTTCTTGAAAGATATACCTAGACTTAATTAGTGTATGAAATTAGAACTGCCATTAATTAAAAGCGATCGCCTATTATTGCGAGCAGCGATTCAAGAAGATATACCCGAAATTATCAAATACTTTACAGAGAACAAAACATATTTTACTCCCTTCTACCCTCGTTGGGCTGATGGATTTTTTACTGAAGAGTATTGGTACTATCAAATAGAGAACAATTTTTTGGAATTTCTCAATGGTCAATCCTTAAAGCTATTTATTTTTGCTAAAAAAAATCCCACTGTAATTATTGGGACGATCAATTTTAGTAATTTTGTTCGAGGAGTTGCTCATTTTTGTTACGTAGGATATGGCCTCGCTGAAACAATGCAAGGTCAAGGATATATGACAGAAGGGCTACAAGCAGCTATTCAATATCTCTTTCAAGAGTTAAATTTTCACCGGGTGATGGCTAATTATATGCCTCACAATCGTCGCAGCGGCAATGTGCTTAAAAGACTCGGTTTTGTGATTGAAGGATACGCTAGAGATTATTTATTAATCAATGGAAAATGGGAAGATCATATTTTAACAAGTCTCATAAATCCTAATTGGCAACAATCCAAATCTTAAGATAATTCGTAATTGAGAATATCTCTATGCTGATGCTGAAGCCAGAGGTAGTATTAAAGGAAAGAATCAATTAAGTTTTGCTTGTAATGACTCTGGCCCAAACTTCAAACGACAAAAGTTCTAGTAATCCTTTTCTCTCCCTGAACTACGAAAGCGCCTTAGAATCTCTAGGCGATGACTACTATGATGAGGTTGCAGCAGAAGAATTTCCCGAACACATCTTGCGTTGGCGTAACGATGCGCTATTACCGCGTTTAGGTTTGGATCCTCAACTAGTTAAAGATGAAGATTTCATCACAGCTTTTGGTAAATTTGAGGGACGCCAACCATTTTTGGCGATGCGTTACCACGGCTATCAATTTGGTGAATATAATCCACAATTAGGTGATGGTAGAGGCTTCCTCTACGGACAAGTACGCGGCACTGATGGTAAATTATACGATTTTGGTACAAAAGGTTCTGGGAGAACGCCTTATTCTCGCGGTGGCGACGGTTTACTGACGCTTAAAGGTGGAGTGCGGGAAGTTTTAGCTGCGGAAGCACTGCATCACTTAGGTGTGCGTACTTCGCGCTGTCTCAGCATGATTGAAACAGGTTTATCGCTGTGGCGGGGAGATGAACCTTCGCCCACTCGTTCGTCTGTAATGGTGAGAATGAGTAATTCTCATATTCGCTTTGGTACTTTTGAGCGTTTGCACTATTTGCAACGTCCAGATTTAATTAAAAAACTGTTAAACCACGTAATCAAAGAATACTATCAACACTTGGAAGATGAAGAAGATAAGTATGCTTTATTTTATGCTGAATTAGTTAAAAGAGTGGCAGAACTAGCAGCACAGTGGATGGCTGCGGGTTTTTGTCATGCAGTTCTCAATACTGACAATATGTCGATTACGGGAGAGAGTTTTGATTACGGACCTTATGCGTTTATTCCTCACTATAACCCATACTTTATAGCTGCATACTTTGATTATTACGGACGCTATTGTTATATTCATCAGCCAAGCGTTTGCGAGTTAAATTTAGAATTGCTCCAGGAACCTTTCAAGGCGCTTATTCATAAAGACGATTTGAAGTCTGGATTATCAAAATTTAATGAGTATTATCAGGCAGAATACGATTGTTTAATGCTGAAAAAATTGGGTTTTGTAGATTTACCAAATCCCCAGGCAAAGGAACTTTTGAAATTAACAATTGAATTTTTGGCAAATAGCAAAGTTGGTTATCACGAATTTTTTTATGAGATGGCTCGCACATTTTCATCTAAATGGCGAGATGAACCAGCTTTGGTGATGAATAATTCTGATATTGTGCCGGCACCAGGAGCGTCAGGAATTTTTGATGACTGGTGTATATTATATCATACAATCTTGAACGATTTAGATGGCGATCGCCTAGACACAATCGCCCAAACTCTAGCTTTCCATAATCCCAAAACAGCATTGTTAAGACCTGTAATTGAATCGATTTGGGAACCAATCGTTCAAGAAGATAATTGGCAACCTTTTTATGATTTGGTACAGCGAATTCAATCTCGGCAATAGTCAAATCAACGCTATTTTTTTCATAGCAACAGAATTAAAACTGCTGTACTTCTCATAACTAATAATCTAAGGGATTACCAACAAATAATTTATCCAATCTTGCGGGGTGGACATCTTGTCCGCCCTTTCTTACGCCCACCCCACAAGCAAAGTTAAATATTGTTTATTTAGAAATTCCGAATTACAGACGTTGCCATTCAAAGTCTCTATATATACAATTGAATGCGTAATTACTTGGAATTTTATAAATATTAAAAAATATGAATGAAATATATATATCCTATGCATGGAAAGATAACAACAGTGAATTAGGTAGTCAGCGCGAAGAATTAGTCGATAAGATTTGTGAAGTACTTATTGCTGAACGTTACAACTTAATTCGAGATCGCAACCACTTGACACTCGGTAAGAGTATAAGAAACTTCATGCAGGAAATCGGGCGTGGTAATTATGTAATTATTGTAGTCAGCGACAAATATTTGCGATCTGAATACTGCATGTTTGAAGCTGTTGAAATCATGAAGCACAAGGATTACGAGCAAAAAGTTTTTCCTGTTGTTTTGCAAGATGCCAATATTTATACTAAAGAAGGAAAGAGCGAGTATATAAAATACTGGAAGGAACAGAGAGAAAAAACAGAGAAACTCATCAGTTCTGAACTGTCTTCTCATGAAAATTCAGCAATGTATAATGTTGCTGCAAAAATTATAGATATTTCTCTGAATTTTGATGAATTCATGTTTTTTATTTCAGATAAACTAAGCATCGATCCAATTAATAACTTTAGTGCATTTATTAATCAGCTTACTACTACTATTCAAAATGATGCCGTTCAACTCAGAAGTAAAAAGAGCATTTTAGTTGCTGGCACAGGAAGCTTTAATATTCCTAATGAAGTCAATTGGTGCGCTCAAAAACTTGGGGAAAAAATAGCAGAATCTAACTATAACTTAATCACAGGTGGATGGGAGGGAGTAGATTATGTTGTAGCTGATAATTTTGCACAAAAAATCGCGCAGAAAAATTTACGTCTCACTGAGAAGTTAACACATATTGTTCCCCAAGGAAAACAACCTGTATTTAAAGGTGGAAATGTCGAATACACGGAACCAGGCATTAATGAATGGCTTGGTTGTTTGCGACATTCAGATTTAGTTATTCTCGTGGGAGGTGCTGGTGGAACTTATGAGACTTATCTGTGTGCTAAACAAGAAAAAATTCCCGTGGTTCCTATTGTATGTACTAATGGCGATGCTAAAAAAGTGTTCGACGAAATGCTGCAAAATTGGGATAGCAAATTAATGGGAAATATATCACCGGAAAAATTTAAGTCAGTGAATCAATATATTAACGATGCATCAACAGCGGAAGATGTAGTCAATGATGTGATGGATATTGTGAACGAAATTATTTTTGCAAAAATGATGTTAAAACAATAAACAGGAATTCTGAATTCAGAATAATATCATGTCTATAGCATTGTAAAGTAATTCGTTTTATCTAAAATATGGTCAAATAATAGCCTATATTCGCTGGATTTCAAATCTTCATTATTGTTGATTTTTTGCCAATATTTTTGAGATTGTTGTTGATTACCTTTGAGATAATAAGCATAGGCTAAATATAAAAAGCCAATCACCGAGTTTGTAGCCTCATTAATAGCTTGATTAAGACTAATGCGACCTTTTAAAAGGTTAATGCCTTCATCAACCTTTCCAATTTCAATTAACACACAGGCTCTTGTACCAACAACATAAATATGTTGATTATTGAGCTTAATCGCTTGTGCAGAATAATCATCGGCTAAATTAAGAAACTCTCGTTGATTCACTCCTTTAAGTAAATAACTCCAAGCTAAATTATTAAAAATAAATAATTGCAATGGATTTTTTTCTGATTCTATTATAAGTTTGGATAGTAATGCGATCGCCTCATCAAGTTTTTGTTGACGGATTAACGCCACGGAAAGATTTATTTTAGGAACTAAATATGTAGAGTAATTAACAATACATTCGCGAAAAATTAATTCGGCTTTTTGAAAGTTTTTTTCTTCTAGATATTCCATTCCTTCTATAATCTTACCGGACAATAAAATTTCTTGGATCTTCTGTTGATTCATGAAAAATATGGTTAGAAGCTGTAAGCCATCGTTAGGCATGGAAACTCCCATCATATTTACCTTGAAGGGTAGCAGGTTAAAAAGAATCAAAACAAAATTAGAAAATAAAAAAATATTTACTATTGTCAAAAATAGAGAAGTATTGTTTAAAGCTAGTGGATAAATACTTTTTATCGCTGAAATAATAACCATGACCAATGCCATTGCTACCATCTGCAATGCGACTCCCCCTAAGGTGAAGAAAAAATAGCGTAGTCGTAAGAAATCAGGGGAAAATGTTCCAGGATAAGTTAAACCACCTTGTAGTCCTTGGTTAATCAGTATAGTTGTTTCATTGAATTTATATTTAAAAATATTGTGTCCGAAGCCGATGGTAATTTTTTTGATGGGAATGTTGACAATCCAACCTGCGATCGCATGGCCAAATTCATGAATAATAGTATCAATATAAGTAAATCCACAAAAGATGAGAATATAAATTACAATCCACAAAATGCTTAAAAATATCTCAATATTTTTTGTTAATAAACAAGAGATAAAACTTGCTAATAGTATGCCGATCAAAAGATATTGTGTGAAGTTATTTTTCATAGATATTAGGGACTTAAAAAAAGCATAAACTTAGTCGCTTAAACCGACTAACGATACATTTATAGCACACTTATAAAAAGTGCTACATAAAAAATACGTATTTAAATACCATTTCAAATATTCTTTGCTAGACATCAAAAATCTGTAGGACGCAAAGCTTTGCGCCCCTAACGTCTGTCATATTCTTTTTTCAAATTGGTATAATTAGCCGGATTTGATTTGATATCTCAAAGACTAAATTTTTCGCTTTTAATTTTATTTCTTGGAAGCCACTTATTGCCTGTTCTCTGTTATCAATTGTTGAACATAAAATTGGGCATAGCGACCTTCTAAAGCTAATAATTCTTCGTGGGTTCCTGATTCGATAATTTGTCCTTCTTCGAGAACTAAAATACGATCGCACCTTTTAACTGTTGATAAACGATGAGCAATAACAAACACTGTTCGGTTTTTCATCAGTCTTTCTAAAGCTTCCTGTACCAAAGTTTCAGACTCGGAATCTAATGCAGATGTGGCTTCATCGAGAATCAAAATTTTTGGTTTGAGGAGAGCAGCACGAGCGATCGCAATTCTTTGTCTTTGTCCTAGTGATAAGTTTACCCCACGTTCGCCCACCCAAGTACGATAATCTTCTGGTAATGCACTAATAAATTCATGGGCATTAGCAATTTTCGCGGCTGCTTTCACTGCTTCGATATCGAAAAAGTCTTGCCCAAAAGCGATATTTTGGGCAATTGTCCCAGAAAACATAATGGTTTCTTGGGGAATAATACCAATTTGTCGCCGTAGACTATTTAACTTAACATTGCGAATATCAAATCCGTCAATTAAGATTTGACCAGCTTCAGGATCGTACAAGCGGGGTAAGAGATTCACAAATACGGTTTTAGCAGTATGAGAATTACCCACAAGAGCGATCGCTTCACCGGGCAAGACCGATAAAGTGATATCTTTTAATATGGGTTCGCCTGGTTGATAGCCCAAAGCAACATCACAATATTCTATTCCACCTTTGACTGGAGGTAGAGCGATAGCATAAGACTTTTCTATCGCTGTCGGTTGAATTGCCATCAACTCAAAAACCCGGCTAATAGATACTTCGCGCTGCCTAAATTTATTGTAGTTCTTAGTTATATGACTAATGGGGTCAATTAACAGCACCACTGCCGCCAGATAACTGAAAAAATTAGCTACTGTTAAATTGTCTTGAGAAATTTGCCACGCTCCCACTAAAAGCAAAGATAATACAGTGGAGACTTCCAAAAATCCCACAATAGGAACGCGAATTACTTTTAAACGCTGTCCTGAATATTTTGCTTTCAGACTGCGTTCTGCTTCGTAGCCAAAGCGGGCAATTTCGTAGTTTTCTGCTGCAAAAGCTTGTACCAAACGAATACCATTAATCACTTCCGAGAAAATCGCAGATAAACCAGACACCTGATTTGGAGTTTTCAGAGAATACTTGCTTAACCTTTCACCAAACCAACTGATTAAAATAGCTATTGGTGGTGCAATTATGGCAGTTACTAGTGTCAGTTGCCAATTCAGATAAATCATATAAATCAGAATTGCTAGCAACTGCAAAACAGAGGGAATAAAATCGTGAAAAATTTTATTTACCAGTTCACCAACTCGGTCAACATCTTCCGTGAGGCGGTAAGATAAATCACCAGCTTTTGCCGTTTCAAAATAACTGAGATTTAGCTTTTGAAGATGCGTGTAGACTTCTTGACGGAGATGAAAAGCAACTTTTAAAGCAGCTTTCGCCATGTACATATCTTGTAAAGACTCAAACAAGCTTCTCACAAGAAAGATTAAGGCACAGATCCCAGTGATTTGGACGATCGCTACTACATTACCTTGTCCGAAGGGAATTGCCAATTTGCCAGCAAGATTAATTAAGACTAATGTTCCCAGTACGTAACCAAAAACGCCAATAAATCCCTTAGTGATAGTTCGCCACTGAGGTCGGATATAAGGTAGCAGTAGCTTGTAATTAAAAGGCGTTTTCAAACTCTAACGTCCAGAAGATATTTTCCTTTGTTTGACGCTATCAGGTTTTGAGAGTTTCTGACCGCTGGAAAGGGAGTCGGGAGGTGGGGAGATGGGGAGAGAGGGGGACATGAGGAAGTGTGGGGAGTGTGGGGAGAGAGGGAGGAAAGATTTCTTCCCCATCCTCCCATACCTCCCACACCCCCCACACCTCCCACACCTCCCACACTCCCTGGTTCCCCTCATGTTTATTTCTCCTCGATTTCCCAGCGAAACAGGCGTGGTAATTGAGATACGTCTATAAGGTAATTGATAATCCACAGCACCAACAGAAAAATTAGCAAATATCGCACCCACAGCAATTTCGTTTGAGATCCTAAAATTGTTAAACTCTCATATAATTGCCAGAAACGGTACGGTAAGTATATGTAAGGAACCATCACCCACACTACATTTTGCAACTTTCTCAGAGCTAGTGTCTCAGAAATGATTTGCAACACTAATACGATAGAATACCAACCAAGCACAGTTAACACGGTGCGATCGCCCCACCATACACCCCACAATAGCATTACTATTAACGGCAATACTATTCCTAATACTTGTATTGAGCCAAACCAGATTTTATACCAATCAGGAAACGGTAAAGGCAAAGTATAGACCTTCGTGTTTTTCCAGCCCCAGGAAACAACCAGAATGAAAAGTGTAGCAATTACGAAAAAAATCAGATTTTCTAGAAATAAGTAGAGGTTGATGTTTAAGAGATTCATAGAATTTTGCCAGTAGTATAAAAACCCAAACGCTTCCTTTAATTTTGAATCTAACTTCTGACTCCTAAATTCTCAATTCTACATATTTTCAACGTTTGCTAGCTCTATTTTCTTGGATAAGATGAATAATTGATGGTGCTAAGGAAATAACTATAATTAATCCAATAATTGGTAACAAATATTTATCTACCTGTTCGGCAGGTAAGGATTTTCCTAAGAAAAACCCTAATAGAGTGATTCCAAATGTCCAAAGAAAGCCACCGATTAAGTTATAAGACATAAATGTTCGATAATGCATAGCACCAATACCTGCTACAATCGGCGCAAAAGTCCGAATAATTGGTGTAAACCGCGCCAAAACAATTGTTTTTTTGCCATGTTTCTCATAAAAATTCTGGGTTTTTTCCAAATGTTTTTTGTGAAACAACCATGAATCTTCTTTTTGAAATAATTTTCTGCCAAATCTGTGTCCTGTAGCATAGCCAACATTATCGCCAATGACTGCACAAACAAAAGCACCAAAAATCAAAACCCAAATGTTAAGTTCTGATGTAGGAACAGATGCGAGAAATCCAGCAGTGAATAATAAACTATCCCCAGGCAGGAAAAAACCAATTAACAAGCCAGATTCAGCAAAGATAATTGCCCACACGCCAAAGTAACCAAGCGATCGAATCAGTTCTTGTAAATCCAGATGCATAAAATTTCTGAGCTTTGAATATATAGATCCACAACATCTTAACGTTCAGCAATTTTATAGAATAAAAAGTAATATTAAATTTTTGTAAAGTTCTTTTGTTATTTTCTAGTCGATATCACTTAAAGGATGCAAGATGCAAAGATATTGGAAAGTATTAAGACTATTTTGGAGTACGTCCATCGCAGCTGAGTTGGAATATCGCATTAATTTTCTCATAGCTACCCTCAGCAGCTTGGGAAATCTTGTTGGCAGCGTCTTTGGGCTATTTTTGTTTTACCGTACCGGCTACACCTTTGCTGGCTGGTCATGGGAAGCAGCTTTAGTAGTTTTAGGAATTTTTACTTTATTGCAAGGGTTTTCTGCTACCTTTCTCGCACCTAACTTGAATAACATTGTTCACCATGTCCGAGAAGGTACTCTTGATTTTATATTATTGAAACCTATTCGCAGTCAGTTTTGGCTTTCCACGCACACCATTTCACCTTGGGGACTACCGGATTTAATTTTTGGCTGCATCATCATTGGCTATGCAGGTCAACGTCTCAGCATAGGAATAGATAAATATCTACTCAGTTTAGTACCGTTATTTTTTGGCTTGGCGATCCTATATAGCCTGTGGTTTATACTTGGCTCCATGACTATTTGGTTTGTAAAAATATACAATGTCACTGAAGTATTACGTAGTTTATTAGAAGCAGGAAGATATCCAATTACAGCTTATCCAACTATGTATCGCTTTTTCTTCACGTTTATCGTACCAGTGACTTTTTTAACTACAATACCAGCCCAAGCGATGCTAGGTCGAACTGAAATTACCTGGTTAATAGGTGCGGGAGGATTAGCAGCAGTATTATTTTTGTTTTCTACTTGGTTTTGGCGGTTTGCGTTGCGGTTTTATACCAGCGCTTCGAGTTAGCGGCTTGGGAATTGGGTAAATTTTGATTTTGCAGCTATTTTTGAGAGCGATGGCTCCTGCTTCTACTGATTATTACGAGTTTTTGTAAAAATCTTGAAGAAATTTCCGGAAATTTACATAGGCGATATGACGTCTAATTCAATTAAAACAGTCCGACCTTCGTCTTTTAAAACCTCAATGTGCAGGTATCGCTAAAAAACGAAAAAAACAATTTATACAGTAGGCATTTGTGGGATTAGTTCTGATAATTAATTTTTTGATAATTGCTGATTACCATCGCCAGTATGAATTCGTCAAAACTAGAAAGAGCAGACAACGATAGCCCCTGGAAAGAGATTTTAGAAGCTTACTTTCCTCAAGCAATGCGATTTTTCTTTCCTGAAACAGCAGCATTAATTAATTGGCAACGTCCTCACGAATTTCTCGATAAGGAATTTCAACAAATTGCCCGCGAAGCAGAAGTTGGTCGGCGATATGCAGATAAATTAGTCAAAGTTTGGCAAACTCAAGGACAAGAAATTTGGCTATTAATCCATGTAGAAATTCAAGCCACATCAGAAGACACTTTTAGCGAAAGAATGTTTTCTTATAACCTACGAATTTTTGATAGATTTGGTAAACCTGCCATAAGTTTGGCGATTTTGTGCGATGCCGATCCGACATGGCGACCAAACCAATATAGTTATAGTTACCCTAATACCAGGCTTAACTTTCAATTTGGCATCGTAAAGCTTTTAGATTATCAAAACCGTTGGCAAGAATTAGAAGCCAGCGACAACCCATTTGCAACAGTAGTAATGGCGCATTTGAAAACGCAACAGACAACTAAAAAACTTGGAGAACGTAAAACTTGGAAATTTAGTTTGATTCGGCGTTTGTATGAATTAGGCTTGCCAGAAACAGATATTCGTAACCTGTATCGATTTATTGATTGGGTTATGATTTTACCAAAAGCCTTAGAAGCAGAATTTTGGCAAGAGTTTAAACAATTTGAGCAGGAGCAGACCATGAGCTACATTACCACAGGCGAACGCATTGGTTACGAGCGTGGGAAGGAAGAAGGCAAACAGGAAGGTGAGCAAACTCTTGTGCTACGGCAACTACAAAGACGGGTAGGAGTGTTCCCAGAAGAAGTTCGAGCGCGCATTCAAGCTCTATCTCTAGAGCAGCTAGAAGCACTGGCAGAGGCTTTATTAGATTTTACAGCGATTGAGGATTTACTTAACTGGTTACAAGCAAATCCCACAGCGAGAAATTAACAGATGACCTAGCCCAACCCAGGTATCGCCAAAAAACTCACAAAAATTCACACACTTGGCACTTGTGGTATTAGTTCAAATCAAAAAAGCCAAAATTACTCACAATATATCTGGATTTTCACCCAACTCTCTTAATCTAGCTGCTAAACGAGCCGCTTTTGCAGCTGCGGCTTCTTCTCGTACACCAGCAGCTTCGGCTTGTGCAACTGCGGCTTGTGCTTGTGCAACAGCAATTTCCGCCCGTGCAACTGCGGCTTCGTCTGGTAACAAAATCAAATTGCCAGCCACATCATAAAACCGCAACCATATCGCCGTTTCTCTGTCTATTGTTTCTTCCCAAGTACCTAACCATAAGCCTAACTTTTGACACCACAGCCAACCACGTTCATTCGGTGTCAAAGATTGATATTGCTGATTACCATCTAAATGCCACCCTTGCAAAGAAGTTGGGTCAAAGGGATCGTAGACAAAATAATCTGAAGTATGAAAAGTTTGTTCGTAAAGGTCTTTCTTAACAGTCTTATCTATTTTGGCTGTTGATGGTGACATTAATTCTACAATTACATCAGGATAACGACCGTTTTCTTCCCACACTACCCAACCTTGGCGAGAATTAGTCCCATCGACATTGAGGACAACAAAAAAATCGGGGCCGCGGAAATCTTGGTTACGAACCTGGGCGCTACTGTAATAAATAAACATGTTCCCGCCAGTGAAGAAATCATTGCGATCGCCCCAAGCTTGTTGCAATGATCGAATCAGGACATTCATCGCAATACGGTGGCGATTTGATTCCAAGGGTTCTCCGTCATCAAAAATTAAATCTGTAGGTGGTGTGGGGTGTTCCCAGTCTACAATGGTTGTTGGGTTGTTTTCGGTAGTCATGAGCGATCGCCTTTTTCAAAAAGCGTTGAATAATAATTCAAAATGCCTATAAATTATCTTTAACCCAATTTCTAAAATTACGCATAGCTTGACTTCTGCCAATTGTTAAACACTGCTGCACATATTCATTCACTAATTGAATAATTGGGATATCGGGAAAATTAGGGCTAGATTCAGATTTGATATACTTTCCATCTTTTAATAAGGAAATTTCTAAACCTTGTCGTGTATGTCGCCACAGTTCAGGAACTCCCAAAATTGCATAATTATCAAATCGAGTGCGGGAAGTAATATCAATTTCAATTGCTAAATCTGGGGGCGGATCGATATTTAAATCTATACGATTTTTGCCAATTACAGCAGCTTGATTTTGAATATAAAAACTAGTATCTGGTTCTACTGCTTGGCGCATTCGCTCATTTTTAAGTGTTGTAGAACCAAAAGGTTCAAAATCAATTTCGAGTTTGTCTAATAAAATTCTTACTAACTCACCAATACTTTCTTTATCTTTTTCGTGTTCTGGTAGAGGAACCATAATTTCTAACCAACCATCACTATAAGAAATGCGTGCAGCACGCCTTTCTCCCATTTCTTCTAAAATATTTTCTAACTGCTGCCAACTAATATCTTGGAGTAACATTTGTTGACCGGGTTTAACAACAATTTGTTGCAGTTTTAAAAGCATATCACCTCAAAGAGTTGATGTCTTAGCTGTTATGTAGAGCAGATGCAAATTATAAATCAACTTTCTTCAAGTATATAACGCTTGCCAATTACATGAGATATAGAAATTTATAGGAATGCCAAGTTTGGTGTACCTACCTTATCGAAAGGGAGAATGCTATGTTGCCGGGGAACGTAACATTTTGAGATTTGAGATGAAAAATTACTTTTTACTTGTTAAAGGAATACGAATTGTAAATTCTGTCTCGCGTCCTGGAATAGAATCAACTTCAATACTTCCTGCATGTTTTTCTACGACAATTTGATAAGCGATCGCCATTCCTAAACCAATTCCTTTACCTACAGGTTTAGTAGTAAACATGTGGTCAAATACCCGTTGTTTGACATCCTCTGTCATCCCAATACCATTATCGTAAATTTGAACGATCGCGTTATGATTTGACTTATCGATTTGGGTTTGAATCCTAATATGATTGGGATTATTTTTTAGTTCCTCTAAATTGCGTTCTTCGCTAGCTGTTTCTAATGCATCGATGGCATTGACCAGCACATTCATAAATACTTGATTGAGTTGTCCTGCATAACATTCTACTTGGGGTAAATTGCCGTATTTCTTAATAATTTGAATTTCTGGGCGTTCGGTTGTAGCTGTCAGGCGATGGTTGAGAACCATGAGAGTGTTGTCTAATCCTTCATGGATATCTACTAATTTCATGTCTGCTTCGTCGAGGCGGGAAAAATTACGCAGAGACAGCACAATTTGACGAATGCGCTTGGTTCCCACTTCCATCGATGTAATTAGTTTGGGTAAATCTTCTGCTAGAAACTCAATATCAAGGTCTTGGGCGCGATCGCTAATTTCTGGTGTCGGATTTGGATAGGTTTGTTGGTAAAGCTTGAGCAAATCAAGGATATCTTGGGTGTATTCGCTGGCATGGTTGAGGTTAGCATGAATAAAATTCGCAGGATTATTGATTTCGTGTGCCACTCCAGCAACCATTTGTCCCAAGCTAGACATTTTTTCGGTGTGGATGAGTTGAGCTTGGGTATTTTGCAATTCTCTGAGGGTTTTACTGAGTTGCTGCGCCTGCTGGCTGGAAATTAAGGCTCGTTCCCGAATCTCTTCATATAGTTGCAACTGGCGCCATGCACTAATCAAACCAACCACTAGCAATCCTCCCAGAACCGTAGCCAAGATATTCAACGCTTGCAATGGCGATTCAATATTTTCTTGTGGCACAATCAAAGCGATCGACCAATTTGCCTCTCTCAGCGGAGTATAAGCAACATAGTTCCACTTGCCATCTATTTGAGCTAATTCAATATTTGTTTTTTTAGCCACCATTCGTCGAGCAATTGCAGCTAATCTGGGATTGGGAGAATTAAGGAAACTCTGAGCAGCTCTTTCGGGCGTGCCGATGAGTTGCGTGTCGGGATGGACGATGGGAACTCCTTGAGAATTGAGGGCAAAAGCATAGCTACCCTTACCTTGATGTAAATTGTTGACTACCTGAATTACTCGGTTAATCGGAATTCCTCCCATTAGTACGCCTGCTGGCTTTGTCCCTGTTTTGTCAGGAATTGGCGAACTAATTTGAATCTGTAACTGATTGGTTGTGCGTCCAATAATTGGATCGGCTGCTATCGTTTCACCTTTTATACTCCGCTGAAAAAATTCTCGGTCTTCAACATTAAGACGGCTTCCTTGAGTATTCATTAAGGTGGCATCTGGTGTAGCCAACGCCATAAGCAAAAAAGTTTGCAGGCGCTTCAACTCCGACTGCAAGTAAGGTTCCATCAATGACCAATCTAGCGATCGCACTACAACAGAATTAGCCAAAGTCTTAATTTCTGTCTTACGAATGGCTAACCAGTTATCAATATCATCCTCACCTTGTTGTGCTTTTAACAGTGCTTGTTGTTTGAGGCTGTCGAGCAATAATCCTTTAACAAACTTGTAACTAGTAATCGCGGTAGCGCTAATACTAATTGAGAGTATTAACACAAGCGATACTAATAATAGATTTCGCGAGTAGTATTCTTTAGCAGTTTTTGCATACTTTTTCTGGTTTCTTTTCAACCAATATTTCCATGATTTAAATATCCTCATTGGCTCTCCTTACTATAGTTAAAAAAATACAATTAATAAATTAAAATAATTACTAAAAAATGCAATTTAATAGTAACTTTAAAAATTAAATTTTTTGGACTAAATAAATTTGAATATTATTGCTAATTAAAACTCTATCCGTGTCTTGAAAAGTTTAGTAACCTAGCGATAGCAAAGCCATCTTGGAATTTCGGTACTGTAACTTTTCGCTTGATGGATAGAGTTTTATAAACAGTGTATTCTGCTCTAACTTTGTTGAGTAGAAATTTTAATGACAAACTCTGTACCTCGTCCGTATTCGGAAGTACACGAGAGCGAACCGCCATGTCCTTCTACTATAATTTGACGAGCGATCGCTAATCCCAATCCAGTACCTTTGCCTACTGGTTTAGTAGTAAAAAGATGGTCGAATACTTTTTGCTGAACCTCCGGTGACATTCCCACGCCATTATCAGCAATCTTAATGAAAACATTATTACCTGATTCGTCGATATCAGTTTGAATCTTAATGTAATTGGGGTTAGCGAGAATTTCTTCTAAACTCCGCCCGGAATTGTATTCTTCAAGCGCATCAATGGCATTTGCTAACAAGTTCATAAACACTTGATTTAGCTGTCCGGCAAAGCATTCCACTAAAGGTAATTGGCCGTAATCTTTAATTATTTCAATCCCGGGACGGTTTTCGTTAGCTTTTAAACGATGCCTCAAAATCAAAATAGTGCTATCAATACCTTCATGAATATCAAAGGGCACTTTGTAATCTTGATCTGCTCTAGAGAAGGTTCGCAGACTGTTGCTGATACCGCGAATACGGCTAACACCCAATTTCATCGAATCCAGCAATTTAGGCAAATCTTCGCGTAAATAATTTAAATCCATCGCATGGATTTCGTCTTCAATTTCTGAACCGGGACGAGGAAATTTTTCTTGGTAAAGATTAATTAACCCAAACAAATCTTTGACATAATCTTTAGCTGGTTCAATGTTACCTGCTATAAAGCCAATGGGATTGTTAATTTCATGAGCTACACCTGCTACCAAATTTCCCAAGGCAGACATTTTTTCACTTTGTACTAATTGCAATTGTATCCTTTGGAGTTCTTGGAATGCTTGTTCTAATTGTTGTTTTTGCTGTTGTAGTAAATGTTCTGCTTCCTGGCGTGCAGTGATATCTTCACTCGTGCCCAGGATGCCAAAAACATTTCCATCTTTATCTCGTAGCGGAATTTTGCTTGTATTTATCCAGATTTGTTTTCCGTCTGGTTGCTGTAATGTTTCAATAATGTTGAGTTCAGCTTGTCCGGACTCCATTACCCGGCGATCGCATTTTACATACCAATCCGACTCTTCACGAGTCCAAGAAAGCTCGTAGTCAGTTTTACCGACAACATTTTCAGGGGTTTTTACACCCGAAGCCTCGGCAAAGTTGCGATTACAGCCTAAATAAAGGCTATTGCGGTCTTTCCAGAAAACACACTGGGGAATATTATCAATAATTAACCGTAAAAATTCTTCGGTTTGCCCAAGGTTTTTTAAAGTAGTTTGTGCCTGTTGATACAGTCGAGCATTTTCTAAGGAGATTGCAACTTGAGTACATAATAGATTCAAGATTTCCACGCGATCGCTAGTAAACGCCCCGGTAGCCAGATTGTTCTCTAAATACAAAATCCCCAATAGTTTAGTTTGGTGCAAAATTGGCATACAGAGTAAGCTTTTGGGTTGCTGACGCATAATATAAGGATCGGCAATTAGCGTCGCATACATAGCTATATCAACAATGACTGTAGGTTTGAGGTTGCGTTTGACGGCGTAAATCAGGCTACGAGGTACGTCTGTGCTTTCTTCAAGGGGAATGGATTGGAGAACTGTTGATTGCTGCCCGACTTCAGCAGTCGCCTCAACAACTAACTTATCTTCTTTGAGCAGTAACAACGCACATTTATCTGCTCCGGCATTTTCTATTGCTACTTTAAGTAGTTTACTGAGTAATTTTTCTAGTTCAATTTCACTTGAGAGAGTCTGAGAAGCTTTGAGAACGCTTGTCATGTCTAGCATGAGCGAGACATTACTGCTAGATGTTGCTGATTGGCTCATGCTTGGATGCAAGGTAGTCAAGCCCAAGCTATCAGCCGGAGTTATTGTTTGACTGGGTACGAAGGGCGAGCGCGTTTGTTGTAAAATCGGAGCTAACAATTGGGGATAGCGCTGTTCTAAGTCATCAATTTTAGCTTTAGCATCCCAACGAGCGTAGCAATAATAAGCGTTAATCAAATACTCTTGGGCAATACGTTCTTTACCCCACTCTAAATAAAACTTAGCTGCCAGTTCGTTAGCAAGTGCTTCTTCGTTGATGTATTCGTTTTTCTTAGCTTTGGCAATGGCGCAATCGTATAATTCAATTGCGTTCATATACTTGCCAGAAATTCTGGCCATTTCCGCAGATAATAAAAGATATCTATGCAGAAAGTTTTTTGGGCAATTATGCGCCCAATTTTTCTGAATTTGTTGTTGTTGTTGCATAATTTCCCAATACTGCTTTTTCTCATTTGATGTCGCATTGGGATAAACTGCTGCTAAAGCGAGTGGATAATAGAAATGATATTGAATAATTGGGAAGAAACCAGAATTAGCAGGGAGAGTTTCTTGAGCTTCTTGTGCCGCATCCAGTGCATCGGTATAGCGGCCATAAAGGTAGGATAATTGGATTTTCAGAAAACAGTACCAATTAATTCCATGTTCAAAGTTATGCTTTTGTCTCCAAACTTCTATATAAGGAATATCTCGGTCATTGTGATTATCTAAGAAATCGGTATTTTTAGAGATGCCTTGTAAGCTCAGTAAAAACTGCCGCTGTAAACTAAATGCATACAGCATATTGGCATCATTAACTTGTTGGACGTAACTGAGATATTTCTCAGTTTCGGTATATACATCTGATAGGCGATCGCCTTTAATTAACATCGCCCAAATATAAAATGAAACAGCCCAAACACCAAACACCAAATTACCAGTTTCTTGAGCTACTTGGAATGATTGACCAGATATCGGTAAATTAGTTTTTAGATGTTGGTTATATGGATTAACTGTGTGTGCAAAAATATTATTAGTCTTGGGAATAAATTGAGTGCTATTGAAGTGGCGATCGAGTTTCATTGCTAACTTACCAAACTGATATGCAGTTTGATAATCTCCTTGGTTTGCTAGACTCATTCCATACAAACAGTAGGCAAAACCAGAGCTTTCGGCATTACCATAACTCAAGGATAGATTAATCATTAATAGAGGAATCAGAGAACTCAGGTTTTGATGTCCTCCCATGTAAGCAGCTGCCCAAAGGTCAGCTAAAAGACTCATGCAAACCTTTTTTATTGGATCTGTCATATCAGGCAAATCAAATAAATCTGCCGGACGAATCCCTAAGAGTTTAGCTTTTAATTCTTTAAGTTGAGTTTCAATGGCAGCTTCCTGTTCTTGGGCAGTAACAGGTAGATCCATCCCCATGATGCTCAAACCTTTAAGACCGCAGGTGAAGCCAGCTTCGATATTTTCACCCTGAGTCATTTTCAGGTACATCTGAATACCGTAGATCTCTGCCTGGTGGAATTTATCTTGACTGCGTTCTAAAGCAATTTCAAATAGTTTTTCTGTTTGGTTAAAATTACCAATTAAATATTCACATTCTCCAGCTTCTCTATATAATTTGAAGGTAAGTTGATAATGAGTATCCCAACTGTCTGCTGTTAGCAATTCTCGACCTAAAGTGAAATATTTTACCGCTGCCTTATAAGCAGTAGAAGCTTTTGCTTTTTTGCCTGCAATTAAATTCAGTTCAGCCAGTTCGTATCTTTGAGATTGTTCTTCGATAATGTCAATTCCCTGATTTAACTGATTAACAATATCAAAAATATTGGCTTCAATTGCTTCAATTGGCGTGCTTTTTAATAACAACTGACCAATTTTTAAATGAGTAGCTTGCTTTTGAGATTCAGGAATTAGCGAATAAGCCGCTTGCTGGACGCGATCGTGGAGAAATTTGTAAGAACAATTAGCATAATTGTGAATGCGAGTTTTTGAATTTTGAGTTTTGAATTCAGATTCTTCTTGGTAGAATTTGTACACCTCATTGATGGGAATAATTAACCCATCTTGCACGGCTTTCCAAAAAGTTGCGGCTGTTTCTACCTCTGATTTTTCATGAACGATCGCCAATGTCGTCAAATCAAATTGGTTGCCGACACAAGCGGCTAATTTCAAAACTTCTTGAGTTTGCTTTGGCAACTTTTGTAATTGAATTGCCATAAACTCTACGACATCATCACTGAGAGCAAGCGATCGCACCTGAACCAGATCGCATTCCCACCCCCCTGGACTTCCCCCCTTACCAAGGGGAGCCAGTGCTTTGCGGGGGTCTCCCCCGTTGTAGCAACTGGCGTGGGACTGAGAGGGGTTAAAGGTAATTAATCGGTCTTGATGTAACGCTTTGAGAAATTGCGTGCAGAAGAAAGGATTACCTTTAGTTTTGGCTAATACCAAGTCTGCCAATGGTGCTGCCAATTCTAAAGAACAACTCAAAGTGTCTGCAACCAAATGATTGACGGACAGTCGCTCGAGAGCAGCTAAAGTAATTGTATTGACTGTAGCGCCTATCTTTTGAATTTCATCTAAAGTCAGTAACAGCGGATGTGCGGGATTGACTTCGTTATCCCGATACGCACCAATTAACAGTAAATAGCCAATTTCAGCTTCGCTCATCAACAACTGCATTAACTTTAAAGAAGCAGAATCCGCCCATTGCAGGTCATCAATGAAAATTACCAACGGATGTTCTGGTGCAGCGAACACTTGGGTGAACTTTAAGAACAGCAAATTGAAGCGATTTTGGGCTGCACTTGCTGAGAGTTCTGGCGCTGGAGGCTGTTTGCCAATCAGACTTTCCAGTTCTGGAATTACCTCAATCATCACTTGTCCGTTTTCACCCAAGGCTTTGAGAACCTTGGATTTCCACTGTTCGAGTTGGGCGTCACTTTCACTCAAAAGTTGTGTCATCAAGTCTCGAAAGGCTTGCACAAAAGCAGAGAAAGGGATGTTGCGCTGGAACTGGTCAAATTTACCTTTAATAAAATAACCCCGTTGGCGGACAATTGGCTTGTGGACTTCATTAACCACAGCAGTTTTGCCAATTCCAGAAAAGCCCGCCACCAGCATAATTTCAGTGTTACCTTGGCTGACTCTCTCAAACCCATCGAGTAAAGTTTCAACTTCAGCTTGGCGACCGTAGAGTTTTTCCGGAATAATAAAGCGATCGCAAATATCCCGCTTACCTAATTCAAATGTTTCAATTTGCCCAGTTTCTATCAGCTGACGCCGACAAACTTCTAAATCGTGTTTCAGCCCTAATGCACTCTGATAGCGCTGTTCGGCATTTTTCGCCATCAGTTTCATCACAATATCGCACAAAGCTTGAGGAATCTCTCCCCCCTGTCCACTGCCCAATATAGGCGGTTGCTTGGCAATGTGACAGTGAACCAACTCCATCAGATCGTTAGATTCAAAAGGTAGCTGTCCAGTTAGCAATTCATAAAATGTAATCCCTAGCGAATAGTAATCGCTGCGGTAATCAATTGAGCGATTCATCCGTCCGGTTTGTTCGGGGGAAAGGTAAACCAAAGTACCTTCTAGGACATTGGGATTTTGAATTTCTTGGCTTTCTCTAGGCAAAAGCGAAGCAATACTAAAATCTATTAATTTGACTTCCTTAGTCTGTGGATTGATGAGAATGTTCGCAGGCTTGATGTCTTTGTGGATTACCCGATGGCGATAAAGTCCATCCAAAATTTCACTCAAAGCGATCGCAATATCTAAAAATCCCAAGTAATCTGGATTACCCTCCATTGCTGTCTTCATCCATTCTCTCAGGGAGATACCGCCGAAATCCTCCATTACCAAAGCATAGCTATTGCGGTAGGGTTCTAAACTGTAGGGGCGAACAATACTTGGGAGGTCGAGATTTTTGGCAATAGTATACTGATTGCGGAACTGGAGGAGTTCGCTGAAGGTGGGATACTCCTGGTGAAGCACTTTAATAATCACCGGCAGCCGATCGTCTTCTCGAATTGCGCGGTAAACCAGCGTTCTAAAGCTTGTATAAAGTTCCTCGGTAATATCATAGTTTAGAAGCTTGGCGATTGGCTCAATTGCTGTATTCATGTTCGATCGACTCTTGTGAAATCAGCTGATTTATTTCAATTAGTTTGCCCAAATAGAAGCTTGGTCTAACTCAGATTGATTGAGATTTTGGGCGAATGCATTTAATGCATCTAGCCCCTGTTAGTGTCAACCCAAATTCCTCCTATTTTCGGTAAAATCAAGTTCTGAGGCAAGTTTTAGCAATAGTACTTATTAAGTAAGTATGCTCCTGTTAGTAATAGTGTTAACGAAGGCAGGAGGCCGTTTTTGTAACGAGGATTTATACCCTATTCGAAAAACTTTGGACGAAGTACGGTTTTAGACCCGATTGTTTCGATAAACGATATTCTTTTGAGAAAATGAAAATTTGTATTGTTGGTGCAGGCGCCATCGGTGGATATCTAGGAGCAAAATTAGCACTGGCTGGTGAAACAGTGACGCTGATTGCTCGTGGTTCTCATCTGGAAGCAATTAAAGAAAATGGTCTGAAACTGATCGGGGCAGACGGTTCTAACCAAATTGCTATTCCAGCTTTGGCAAGTAGTAATATCCAGGAAGCAGGACAACAGGATGTAGTAATTTTAACTGTGAAAGCTCATAGCGTCCCAGCGATCGCACCTTCTCTGGCTGCCCTCTACAACTCTGAGACAATGGTAGTCACAGCCCAAAATGGTATTCCCTGGTGGTACTTTCGGCGGCATGGCGGCGACTATGAAGGAACGCGCATTCAATCTGTTGACCCAGAGGGAACCGTGGAAGCTGGTATCAGTGTTGACCGCGCTATTGGTTGCGTTGTTTACCCGGCAACTGAAATAGTTGAACCAGGTGTCATTAGGCATATTGAAGGCGATCGCTTTACTCTTGGTGAAATCGATGGAAGTAAAAGCGATCGCATCCAACTATTAGCCCAAACTCTCAAACAAGCTGGATTTAAAGCCCCAATCCGCAATCAAATTCGCACTGAAATCTGGATTAAATTGTGGGGAAATGTAGCGTTTAATCCCATTAGTGCCTTGACTGGTGCGACTTTAGAAGATATTTGTCGCTATCCTCTCACCCGCGAACTAGCGCGGCAAATGATGACTGAAGCCCAGGCGATCGCTGAAAAATTGGGTATAAAATTTGGCATTACTTTGGAACAGCGAATTAATGGAGCAGAAAACGTCGGCGCTCATAAAACCTCGATGTTACAAGATATTGAAGCCGGACGCCCCACGGAGATAGATGCAATTGTCGGCGCAGTTCAAGAATTGGGAAAACTCACTCAAATTCCCACACCTCATATTGACGCCATCTACGCCAGCGTTAAGTTGTTGGAAAAGACCAAACAAAAGATTTGACTTTTGAAAAATAAATCATAGTAAGGTAGTACATCTTTCATTGGTGTCAACTTAACGTAAAACCGATGTCCCGCAAAGAACTGAAGTTCCTTGCTCATAGCAAAAGTCATCTAAAGATGACTCAATTTTTTTAAAAGTTTTTAGTCTACTGAAGTAGACTTGAGCTATTAGCCTTGAACTTTAATTCTAGGCGGGTGAGGAAGCCGACCATAGGACTCATATTTGATTTGGTGAAAAAGCATCAGTACGCCCAAACAAGGCTTCTTTTCCACTCCCTACTCCCCATTCCCTACTCCCTGCCTACACAAATAATTTCAGTAATCAAACCAAATTTATATAGATTTTTAAAATAACAGAAATTCGCCAGTTTTCTTGTATTCCTGAAAGTTTTGCAAAACGGGGCGATCGTTTGGCATTAATGTAGGCAAATTCGCCAAATCAAAAAATTCTAACGCCAAAGATTCTCCATCTAGACAAGCTAAGCTACCTTCCCATTCAATAGCTCGCAAAATCAAAATGAAGTTTTGCACGCGATCGCCGTTAGGATAAGTTACAGTTTCAAACTCTGGGTTAGAAGAAAATGCCACAGCTTGCAAACGCTTAACTGTTAAACCTGTTTCTTCAAACACTTCTCTTACCCCACATTGTTCGATAGATTCGCCTTCTTCAGGACAGCCACCAGGTAGTCCCCAAAGTTTGAAATCACTTCGCTTTTGCAACAGAACGCGCCCCAAATCATCCTCCACAATCACCCGCGTACCACATAACATCAGTAGGCGGTTGCCAACAACTTGCCGCAACTTGCCGAGATAAGAATCTGACCAATTCGCCATAATAATGTGTAAAGAAAACCTAAAGGTATGAAAAAGCGATCGCCTGAAAACAGGATAATGCAGCTAAACTAGCGAACAGTCATCAGTAAACACTAGTAATCGATAACTAATAACTGATACTTATGGCATCTACACCTAAAATCCTAGCCTTTGCGGGTAGCACCCGTATAGATTCTTACAACAAAAAATTAGTAAAAATTGCGGCAGCTGGTGCTAAAGCAGCAGGCGCCGAAGTGACTTATTTAGACTTACGCGATTTGCCCTTACCTCTGTTTGATGAAGATTTAGAAGCTCAAGAAGGACTACCCGCCAATGCCCGCACATTAAAAGATTTAATGATTTCTCATCAAGGATTTCTGATTGCTTCGCCTGAGTATAACAGTTCGCTCACAGCAGTTTTAAAGAACGCCATTGATTGGGCATCTCGCCCATCTCCAAATGAAGCTCCTTTGGCCTTGACTGCTTTTGCAGGTAAAGTTGCTACAATTATGAGCGCTTCCCCAGGCGGCCTTGGTGGTTTGCGGGGGTTGGTTCACCTGCGTTCTATTTTGGGAAATATTAAAGTTTTGGTGCTTCCCGACCAAATAGCCATATCCAAAGCTTATGAAGCCTTCAACCCTGATGGCACATTAAAAGATCCCAAACAGCAAGAATCTATCGAACAGTTAGGCGCTGGCTTAACAAAAATATTGCTGAAACTCAATTAAACTTTTCAACTTGACCAACAATTCCTTCTTACCCGATATAGGAATCCGATTTGATTTCTGAAAAAATTTAAGTATCTGTAGGGGAGCCAGTGCGTTGCGGAGGTTACCTCCGTTGTAGCAACTGGCGTTGTGTTATGGCATAGCCTAACGCACCTAAATCGTTAACTGATGCCGTACCCTCAGGCGTAACGCAATGCCAGTGACGCTCCTCCGTCGCTACCGCTTCGCTAACGTTCAAGTCGGAAAACCCGCCCACACGACTGACTCCCTACGTGTATTTCACCAAATCAAATATGAATCTTATAGAACTCACATTTGATTGCGTGAAAAAAATCAGTACATCCAGACAAGGCTTCTGTCCTACTCCCTACTCCCCATTCCCTACTCCCTGTTTACACAAATAAATTCTCCAAATCAAACCGGATTTCTATATATAAAATCTAAAATTGTAAAGAACAAATCAAATTCAGATTTAATATATACATTACTTGGGAAAGAATATAAAGAATATGCAAAGATGTCTGTTGCAACATAGACATCCAAATTGATATGTAGTATATGATTACTGTTAGGTTATTTAGATATTCTGCATTATCAATATATATACTTACAGATAATATTCCCACTGTGGGATATCAGGATATCTTTTCTTATCAACAGTGAAGTGTTCCCTATTTTCAAGTTAGTAAGGCTTAGACACTGGCAAAAGCCAAACGCTCTAGTGTGGCTTTAAAACATTCGAGCTAATTATTCGATGCTTTTGTCCATTTTTGACTAATCAAAAGATGGTGAAAAAAAGCCGAAAACGACTTATTTGCTCAATGCAAACGTTGTAAATTTGTACAGTGCCTAAGACTTAGATATTCCCAAAAACTTGCATTAGTAATATTTCTCAAGCAATCAAAAAGTCATTCTCCAAAAAATTGCTAATCCTCAAGGGTGAGATTTAAATATTCCTCAACCTTCAACTTGTGGTGAATTCTTGATTCCCTCAAATAGCACTAATTAGAAACTGAGAACTGAAAATTAAACCAAATACCAATTCAAGTAAGTAAAAGTTATGGCAAATATCACTGGAACCAACGGTAATGATACCCTTGTGGGCACCTCCGAGGCCGACAAAATTAACGGTAAGGCCGGGAACGATACGATCGCACCTTACAACTACACCGAATCTTATCAAGCTCAGGATACTCTAACTGGTGGCGGTGGTAAGGATAAATTTGTTTACAACTCATCGTTTTTCAACTTCAGCCAGACTAATATCATCACAGACTTTCGTGGCGTAGGTAAAGCCTTAAATCCTTTGGCAGCAGTCATTGCCGAAGTTGATACCCTGATATTTCAAGGCAGTAACTTAACTGCTCAAAATCTGCTACTCGCCCAGAATGGTAAAAATCTGGAAATTAGCTTTGAAGGGGTAGATTCCGGCAAAATTATCCTGCAAAACTTTACTCTAGAAAACCTAGATAACCTGTCAACGGTAGGCAATATCCTGTTTAACGGACAAACCAGCATTACCGACAGGTTTGATGTTCTCGATGCCAAATCTACCCAACAAAAGCCGTCCCGTAAGAATACAGTCACCTTCTTTAACGACCTGAATAACAATATTATTGGCTTTGACAACTCAAATGATGTCATCAATGCTCAAGGGGGTAATGACAAAATCGATGGGTTAAGTGGCAACGACCTGCTGCGTGGTGGTGCAGGGAATGACACTCTCATTGGTGGTGCGGGGAATGATACTCTCGTTGCTGGTGACGGGAGCGATAGTCTCGTTGGTGGCGATGGTAATGATACTCTCAGTGCCTTTGCCGCTAAGGGTAATAACACCCTCAATAGTGGTGCTGGTGATGATTACTTAAATATTGACTATTCATCAAGCGATAACCTACTGCTTGGAGGCGATGGTAATGATACTCTTAGTGCCTCTGGCGCTACGGGTAATAGCACCCTCAACGGTGGCGCTGGTAACGATATTTTCTATAGTGAATCGGACAATTTTTTCTGGAGTGACAAAAATAAAATATTAACTGGTGGCGGCGGCAAGGATAAATTTGTTCTGGGTTTTGGTTTTACAAGCACTGTTACTACTATTACCGATTTCGGTGGTATTGGTAAAGGCTCAAACCCATCAGCTGCAACCCTCGGCTCGTTGGATACCTTGCAATTTAGAGGATCTGAGCAAACTGCAAGAAATCTGCAATTAACTCAAAATGGTAACAACTTAGAAATCACCTTTGGGGCTTTCCAGAAGGATAAAGTAATCCTGCAAAACTTTGCCCTGGAAAACCTAGACAATTCACCCCAGGTCGGCAATATTCTGTTTTATGGGCAAAGCAGCATCACGGACAGCTTTGATGTTTTTGATGCCAACTCCACCCAAAGCACCCTCTCCAACAAGAACACAGTCACCTTCCTTAACGCCCTGAACAACAATGTTAACGGCTTTGACGCTTCAGATGATGTCATCAATGGTCAAGGGGGTAATGACAAAATCGATGGGCTAAGTGGCGACGACCTTTTGAGAGGCGGTGCGGGAAGCGATACTCTCATTGGTGGTGTGGGGGATGACCAGCTCACTGATGTTACTGGCAATAACTCTCTTGTTGGTGGTATTGGTAGCGATGAATTATTTGTTATCTTTTCAGATGGCGATAATACCCTCAATGGTGGTGCTGGTAACGATACCTTGGATGCCAATTCGTCAACAGGCGATAACCTACTCAATGGTGGCGATGGCGATGATTCTGTTTTTGCTTTTACCGCTTTTACTTATGATTATCCAGCTTCTGTCTCTACCTATACTACCTCCGGTAATAATACCCTCAACGGTGGTACTGGCAACGATCACTTGAGTGTTATTTTCTCAACAGGCGATAACCTTCTCTCTGGAGGGGACGGCAATGATTATCTCTCTGCCTCAGTTGAGGAGTATGTTTACGAGATGTCCGGCTCTACTACCTCAGGAAATAACACCCTCGATGGTGGCAATGGTAATGATTACATCAATGCCGATTTCGCCTCTGGTAAGAACGTCCTCATAGGTGGCAACGGTGATGATACCCTTTATGGAGGAACTGGTATTGATACCTTTGTTTTCAATAGTTTCAATGAAGGTAGCGATCGCATTTATAACTTTAACCCGACTAACGAAAAGATTCAGGTATCGGCTGCTGGTTTTGGTGGAGGGTTATCAATAGGTTCGCTTGCAGCTAATCAGTTTACCCTGGGAACATCTGCAACAACGAGCGCTCAGAGATTTATCTATAACGCTAGTACAGGTGCGTTATACTTTGACCGTGATGGCAGTGCCGGTGGGTTTACTCAGGTACAACTTGCACAGTTCTTTGGTGAAGTGACATTAAACAAAGATAATTTTGTCGTTGTTTAATCTCGATTAGCTCCCATCGCTATAATCGTTAACTGTTGGCTGTTGATTGTCAACAGCCAACAGTTAACTGACAACAAACGTGAACTTTGTCACAATGAGTTCGTCGGTAATTTTTGTTAGCTAAGAAAGCGAATAAGAAGGAGTCGGACTCTGAAAGGCATTGAATTCAAAGGCGTTGAAAAACTTATTGGGCCAATAGCAGCGCTTCTCGGCTTTGTGTATTTGTTCCAGTGGTATATTCAAGGAGAATTGCGATCGCCTTCCGATCCGATCTTTGAAGTTAAACAGCCACCTTTGGTGATGAAACAAGGCGACCCTTATATCCGCGCTTTAATGCGAACCATCTCCGCAAGTGAGGCAAATGGCAACCGTCCCTATTCTCTGTTGTATGGCGGACAACAAGTCAGCGACCTCAGCCGACATCCTGAGATATGCGTCACAATTATTACAGGCCCTAACACAGGTAATTGTTCTACTGCTGCTGGAAGATATCAAATAATTAATACTACGTGGTACCGTATAGCGCCTCGCTACCATCCCAAACCAATGCGGTTGATGTTTTGGACTAACTATAGTTTTGAAGCAGAGTATCAAGACTTAGTAGTTTATCGTTGGTTAAAAGATCCAAAAGTTTGGGGAACAGATATTTCTCAACTTTTGCGTCAGGGAAAATTAAATGATGTTTTACGCTTACTTTCTCCCACTTGGACAAGTTTGGGATATGGCATAGAAACTAATTCTATTAGTAACTCTTTACCTAAGATTTATCAGAAAATGTTACAAGAAGAATTAAACGCGACCAAGCAACCAGCAGTCCAAAATTCTCCATCCCCAAATCCTTCTATCAAACAACGACCAAATCAGCCCAAAAAGCAGCATTGAAGAAGGTAGGGGGCAGGGGGCAGGGGAGAAGATGCTTTTGGGATGTTGCTAAAGATGCGGTAATCATTAAATAATTAGCCGGACATGATATAACTTCAGTAATTACAGGCGCGTTAGCCTTGCTACGCCACTAGTGAATCACTTCAAATCACGCATTTGGGCATTACTGAATTCGGAATTCTGAGTTCTCTTTTAATATCTAATACTCGGAAAAAATAGAATATCTATTATTTCACCCACGAGCAAACCAAATACTGCAAGCAATGTTAACACCCAAAATGAATCTAGTTTGTTGAAACCAGCAAAACGCATTTCTAAATCAGCTAAAAGAGTAGTTGCTAATGGTATCAGAAATAGACTAAATAATAATGACCAAGTTGCTATTAAAGCAATTGATATGCTTAAAAATAAAATGACGACTAAGGTTTTAGAACCAAATTCAACTAAACGCTCTAACCAAGCAATACTTCTCCGAGTTACAGCTATAACTATGGCAACTACACAAGCTCCTACTAACCAAATAATATGATTAGCCGCAAGATACCATCCCAGGAAAGCATAAGCTAGCCAGAGCAATGTTAAAGGTATTAAAGGAATCCTGTAAAAAAATTCCGCATTCATATTGCCAAAGCTGGTAACAATACTGAGTTAATCTTATAACTTTAGGCAAAAAAGTTACCCACTTACTTAATATAATATTATCAGCTTTGCTTTGGGCATTCCTCTATCTATAGAGTAAATTTAACGACATACATTTTGCCATAACAATATGTAAATTACTTCTAGACAGAGGAAATAGAGAACAGCGAACAAGTAAAAAGAAATTTGTTGAGATCGCCTGCAACTGAAAATTTACATACCTAGCCTTATCGAGCGATCGCAATATATTAATTAACCGTACGTAACTAAACTTAACGTAATATTTAACACATTTATATACTGTAATAAATAATAATAGTACCAGATTTTAAAATACTAAGCGCGTGTGAGTCAATTGATTTTTTATTTCAGGTATTTGCCATAAAATTTAATAAATTTGGTAGTAACGATCTACTATGTACAACTTTGACAACTGTCCACAAAAGTGTTGCGCATCTCAAGCTCATGGTAATATCATTTTACTGTCAAGAGATATGATTTTATACATTCAATTGCAAACATGCTGAAACAGCTAGTTAGGTGTGCTACCTCTAAAAAAACAAAACATTATTTAATTTACCAAAATCTCAGTAAAACCCTTACTGTACAAAGCTTGTAGCTTTTATAATTATAGTTATATAAGCTATTAATTCTTCAATCGAGCCATTTTTTAGTAAACATTACGAAGAAGAAGGTATATCAAAATGCCTTCTTAAAATGGCAGAAATTTAGATTTTAGATATAAAAAATTGGCAATGGGTCAGTTGTTTTTCGCATGTAAAAAAATACCGAAAAGCAAACTTGGTCTTGTCAAAAAAATGTTGTTTTAGTCATTAGTTATTAGTCATTAGCCATTGGTACTAATGAATAATGACCAATGACTAATGCCTCAAAATGCTATGGCGATTCCAGAAAACAAATGCGATAGTTGTTTTTGTAACCGTTGGATAAGTTTAATACAGCAGATTTGAAGGGCAGAGCAAACAAAGCTGCGTTAAGGCATCAGAATCAGCTGTGTCTTGCGGCACTCAGCCTAACTATCGCACTTAGATAGTGTATGTACTTTATGAACTGGAAATCTACGGTGAAAATCTAGCCTAATCTTGGCTGGATGAGGCAAATGCTTAAAATTTAGCAACTAATTCAAAGCTACTATAGCAATCCTGATTTAGAAACGACTTGATTCTTGATAACGCAACCAAAAGTAACAGGTAAAAGATGAATACTATTTTTCGTTTGTTTGGAGCATTTATTTTTCAAGTATCTGCGTTGGCTGCAATGTCTAATATTGCATTGTCTGATGACAAGCCTATACGCCTATATAACCAACAGACTTATGCTGTGCCTCAGCAGAGAATAACCCAAAGGATTTGTTCTTTAGATCCCATTGAAGACTTATTACCTCCACCACAAACCAAGGTAAATAATTCTTTGCTTTCTTACCTTGCCGAACAGGGTTTTACACAGAATCAAGAAGGTTCCTGGGTCTGTTATGCCAACGATCCTAAACAAGAAGGGCGTTATTTTACTCTATTTAAAGTTAAACAAGTTAATAACAGGCTGATAGCAAGTTCTTTTCTAGATGGAGGTAGTCTAATTCAAGGTCAGGAAAATCGTAGTTTGGACTTCTTCATGATGGTGATTGAGCGCCATATAAATCCGAATCAAGAGAACCGTCAAAGTATACGTAGATATTTAGAAACCTTCGTTTCCCTAGTTCAACAAGGGAAGATTAAACCCACGCGTCGTGGCTTTCTCTTTGACCAACCAAATCGAGCATTGATCTTGTATCACACACTCTCATCAGGAAATCTCAAAGGTACCGGAATCACAATCAATATTGATTTACCTCAAAGTTGAAGTCGGGACACAGAACAAGCAAAACAGCAGCAAAAAACTTCCTAACTCCTCACCCCAGTCCTCAATCCCCAGCCAGTCCCCAGTGGAGGTATATCTTGCCTAAATCAACTATTCAAAGAAGTGCAATGCTGAATGCAGTTCGCTTCGCAACGATCGCATTTTCATCTGTTGCAGTAGTACTCACTATCTGTCAGTCTGCTTTTGCACAGCTAAATATCGGCCGCTATGGTATTCAACCAGGACTCGAATATGAGTATCTCCAATACCAAATCCATAACCAGAATCTCAGCCAGATGCGAGTAATTCCTGGATGTGATGTCGGATTTGGCTTGACTTGCAATAAAACGGGAACGGTTATCCAGCGATTACTCGAACTAAACGGTGGAACTAGTTCTCAGAATCTCCTGATACGAGCAGCTGGAGGGGAGAAAAACTTTCAGAATTTTGCCAAGTTTTACGGTAACAATCCCAATCTCTCTGCGGTGCCGTTTGCCTCATTCTGGAAAAATCCATCTTCCACAATCATGGATGGTTCTCAATACCTTCTCGGACAAGATTTTGGCCGTAACCCAGTACAAGGACTCGGACTTGTAACCAAGCAGTTCTACTGGGCACCATACTCAGGAGTTAATAACTCTCTGAGCCTGCGTAATGGATTACTAAACTTAAAATTTTCATACGGACGGCTGCTGTTTGAAGAAGTCTCAAAAATTCCCAATATTAAGCAGCAGATTGAGTCTCTGGGTCTGTCGCCAGAGATGACGAATTTTTATTTAAATAAGATATCTACAGGGTTGAATGCCTTAAATTCTGGAGATTATAACCAACTCCAAAATAGGATTTTTGAAGTATTATCCTTTCCATACTCCGAAGACGGTGGGGAATTCGGACGTCCGAATAACGCCATTGCACAAGAATTGAATCAGCTCTTGGGAGAAGATATGGCAGGTGATATGCTGCTGGGTGAGAGTCCAGCAGTATTGACAGGTGAAACACTAAGCCTGGATACATTTGCTGGCTCTGAGGGAGATGTCTTGGTACAAGATAGTTCTGATTCCTTCCCACTCTGGCCAATAATCGCAGCCGGGGGTCTTGGTTTAATTTTGCTTCTACTATTGGATGGTGATAGTTCTGCTAGTCAATCATCTATTGCTTCTTCAACATCTACACCGTTGTCTCTCAACAGCAATAGAGAATGCGATTTGACTCCCAATAACAGTAACGGTTTAGATCGCACGCAGATTATTGAAATTCCCTGTAGTGTTACTCATCAAACCCATACAGAAGTAAAGAAAGTTGTGGAACCATCCACGACCAAAGCCTTTGTATTGCTAATTATTGTACTGTGCCTACTCCGTTACAAAAAACGAGCTTTAAAACTTCGTAGTTGGTAATTATTGGCATTCAAAGGGAACAGGTAATAGGCAATGAAAAAATCCCCAAAATTCAAATGAGGGGATCTATGTAACGACGTATTGAAACTTTGTGGTTTGTGCCATCTGGTTCCAAATATTTTATTTTTTCATCAATAACATAGTGATGCTTGAAATCAATCCTATTGCCTGTTCCTTGCTGCAAGTTGACACCTATAAGCAATACCTTACCCTTATTAAGCCTTAGTAGCGATCGCTCAAAATTATGTTGACTATTGTAATGAATCTTGCCATCGTCTGTGAATCTGCGGCCAGTTGACTACATTCCACCAATTACTTAAATATTCTGCACGACGGTTGCGATATTTCAAGTAATAAGCGTGTTCCCAGACATCATTACCCATAATTGGGTAGGAACCGTCCATAATCGGGCTATCCTGATTGGGTGTACTGACAATCTGGAGTTGATTTTGGCGGTTACGTACTAGCCAAACCCATCCACTACCGAAGCGAGCTGCACCAGCTGCTTCAAACTCTTTTTTAAAGGCATTGAAACTGCCAAAAGTTTTGTTAATTTCTTGAGCTAGTCCTCCTGTTGGTTGTCCGCCACCTTGGGGACTCATCAATTGCCAAAAAATTGTATGGTTGAGGTGACCGCCAGCATTATTACGTACTTTTGTCCGAATACTTTCAGGTACCAGGTCCAAATTCAATAATAATTGCTCGACACTTCTTCTTTGTAAATATGGATATTGCTTCAATGCATCATTTAAGTTGTTGACGTAAGCAGCATGGTGTGCGTCATGATGCAATTTCATTGTCTCCATATCAATCGCTTTTGTTAGTCCACCATAACTATAAGGCAATGGTGGTAGTACCGCAGGAGAAGCACTGAGCGACCTATTAGGAGAAGCTACATTCAGTAGCGATCTATAAGTTACAGCAACACGCGAGTCATCTACTGGTGGTGTTGCAGCTTGTGGCTCAAGCAAGTTATTTGCTGCTACTGTTATCGGAGGTTGTGCTTCAACTTTGGGTACTAGATTGTGAGAAATTAGCAGAATTGCCAGCACAATTGTTGTGAAAACAAAGATTCTTGTTTTTCGCCAAAACCTTATCATCAATTGTTGCCTCAAAATTAATATTTAGTAATTTGTAATCTCATGATTGAGTGTTTTTTACGCTCCAATCAATGGAGATAATATGTCTTATATCATATCTGCGTAATTACTGAGCAAAAAAATTTCGCTTTATCATTAAGACGTCTATTACTACGATCCAGAGCATTTGTAAATCAAGCATGTACTAGCTGATTGATTGTCTTAAAACTTAACTTTTTGTATTAAAATATTCAAAATTACCTAAAATTTTAGGTAATTTTAGCTACGATATCCCATAGAACAGAATTCATAATTACCAAAGCAATTGAGCCACTAGACGCACTCTAAAAACCTCAGCTTCAGTGAATGCTCTCCAGTAAATAAGATGCCAATTAAAAAATAATTGCATTCAAAATAAAGAAGAATAATTTAAGAGTAAGGAGAATTTAAGTAAAAGTAAATAAACTAATATTGTTAGCAAAATTGTATTTAATATTGTGAAAATAGGAATAGCGATCGCTGCTTTGTTAAACCCACAAATTTCTCTAGTCAAAGGTAATTTATCGATAATCAAAAACTGATAGTGGTAATTAACCAAATCAAATGAATTTTAAATATAATTCTTTGTGCAAGTAATTATTTAAACAAATGTATAATTCTACTTGGTATACAACTGCTTAGTAATTAATATTACATTTTTTTTGATTGAAGTGCGATCGCCAACAAACTCAAACATATTTTTTTATAAAAAATAACATAAAACATAAAATTTTTATTAACTTATATAATTTATTCCCTTAGATATATCTTTACAAGATATAAGCAAAACTCTTGACAGATATGGCTGAAATATTATTTTGGTAAACCTATAATTAATACTTTGTAAATCCTGCATTTTAAGTTTAATCTGATGTACTTAAAGCTGTGTATTATTTTTAAGTTAATTAAAATACACCGAAACGGGTCTAATCTATCAACACTGTTACTTACCTAATTTTTTATATCTAAATCTTTAAGACCCAGAAAGTGGAGGATTTTGCAAGTAATAATTTATAACCCAAACAATTTTGGATGTTGATTTTGCGTACTCCTATGGAGAAGCAAGCTACGCGTAGCATGTCGGAGACAAAAGTTCAGCTAGCTGCTTGGGCGGGTTTCCTGACTAAATATAGACACCTGCATAGCCTTTAGCCGAGTTTCTGGCGCTTGCTCCCGACACTTTAGCTGCACTATCCGTACCGTCAACTTCCGCACAACGTCTCGTTTAGAGAGAGTTGGCACGCTAAAAAGTCAAAGCACTAGTTTCCAGTGCAAACGCTTTGCGACAAGACACGGGTATCAAGGCTTTCAAGAGGGATTCAGGATTAATTTGACGGTTAAATCCGGGGGTTTCTCTCTACCATCAAAGGTTAATAAGCCACAATTTCAAAAAAATTAAGGCATTCAAAACAATAATGAAAGGTAAATAATATGTATGAAAATAAAATCCTGCCAGAAACTGTAGCAGTAAATAGAAATTTACATCCAGTCATTCAGAATGAAATTAAAAAGGAGCAAGCACCAAGCAATCAATTGACTATTCCCGATATAGCTGTATCTTTATCGCCCCTTGGGTTTATTATCGGTTGGCTAGGTTTTTTGATAGTTATACAAAAAATCCGGTCATTTTTAGATTACAAGATGGTTTTTCCCATCAGGACTCCACACAAAGTTCCTTGTAAAAACTGTCAATTTTATTCAAACAATAACTATCTCAAATGTGCAGTCCAACCTTCTCTCGTTCTCACTGAAGAAGCTAAGAATTGTCCTGAATATTCACCCACTAACAGTAAATCTTGTTCAAAATAATTTTTTGACAATTTCTAAAGAGAAGGCAGGAGGCAAAAGGCAAAAGGACGGCAGTCGCTACAACGGAGGAAACCCCCCTTCGGGTTCGGGAGTGACGCTCGAAAACTCGCTAACGCAATCGCCGGAAACCGCCAAAACTGCGATTCCCTCACCGCAACGCGCTGCCTCCAGAAGGTAAAACCCTCAACAGTAAAATGTTTTACTGCTTTGGATTTTACATTGAATTATGTCCGTCTACTTACCAACGGAGTTTAGTTTCGTTGATGTAATGTGTAGTCTGTTTGTAATATCAAAAGACCTGCCTCGATAATTGGATTTTTGTGGCAGGTCTAATGTATTTGTCTAATTTTTGCACAATCAAAAAGTGCGCCCTTTTAGGGGCGCCCATATCAGTAATACTTAGAAGTTGTAGCCAACACCTAGTAGCAATCCGACATCAGTTGAATCCATAAAAGCAGCATTGACAGCGCCTGTAACTGTGAATCGAGAACCTAGAGGAACGTCTACACCACCAGTTAGCAATAATCCAAAATCAGTGTCCAGATTAGCTTCAATGGCTACGCCTGCACCTATGTAAGGGGCTATACTTAATGTGCGTTCGCCTACGCTAGCTGCTGCGCGTGGAGTGAAATCGTAAGTTAGGGGAACTAGAAAGATTGTATCGTCCCCAAACAGCACGGATGGTCGTACTGAGAGGTAGTTTGTCAAGCCAAGTTTGCTGATGACTGTAAAGTTACCTTCGCTCAAAGCTGTATCGTTGCCGCTTAAACCAATGTTACCAGCAACACCGATATAGCTTCTGCCACCACGAGTAGCTCTACCCACATCTACACCAGTTCCACCATTAGCATTGCCACCTTCTTGGGGTTGCTGGTTTAACTGACTGATGTTGATATCTGGCGGAATTAGAACTTGGTTGATTGCATGGATAACACCGTTGCTGGCTGGAACATCCGCTTGGATGACTCTAGCATTATTGACTGCGACTTGATTGTTAGCGCGATCGACTTGAATATTTACTGGTCTTTCTTCAAAAGTTTTCAGTTCGCCAGAGGTGAGTTGACTAGCAGTTACCGCGCCAGGAACTACGTGATAACTCAAAATCTTAACTAATGCTTCTCTGTTCTGGGGTTGCTGCAACTGTTCTAGAGTAGAAGCGGGTAAAGCAGCAAATGCTTCATCTGTAGGAGCAAAAACTGTATAAGGACCTGGTTGTTGAAGAGTCTCGGCTAAACCGGCTGTTTTTAATAAAGTAGTTAAAGTTGTAAAAGAATTACTGGATGCAGCCAGAGAAACAATATCGTTACCTGTTTGAGTACTACCGACTCCACCAACAATATACTGAGCAGCTGGAAGGTTGCTAGCAACGGGTTGCAGTCGTCCCTGCTTTACTAAAGCTTGATATAAGATTGCTGCTGCTTCAGCGCGAGTTAGAGGTTGTTGGGGATTTAGTTGTTTGACATCTGGGTAGTTAACTACAAGATTGGCTTGGGTTGCTGCTGCCACGCTGTTGACGGCATAATTCGGGATAGCTGAGGCGTCGTTATAGGAAGTGTTAAGAGTATTTGCATCGCCACCAGATAAACCCAAGCCATTGCTGATAGCAACGATCGCTTCTACTTTAGGTATTTGTTGATTTGGTCTAAATACATTTCCAGGATAACCCGACAAGAACCCAATTTCGTAGGCGTTCTGAATTGCCGCAGCTGCCCAGTAGCCAGCAGGAACATCACTAAATCCACCTGGGCTTAATTGGCGGACTCGATTTTGGTTACCGAAAGCTTTTTGAATTAAGGCAGCAAATTCAGCACGTGTTACTGATTGATTTGGTCTAAAGCTGCCATCAGGAAAGCCAGTAATTACATTATTGTCAGCTAGTGCTTGAATAAATGGACGCGCCCAGTAATCTGAAGTAACGTCTGACAAATTAACTGTTGAAGTTGGCGCTGATGGTGTTGCAGATGGGGATGGTGTTCCAGATGGAGATGGCGTTACAGATGGAGTATCAGATGGAGTGCTACCTGGAACGGTATTTTGAGATAAAGCTGGTGTAGAAATCGCGATGGGAGTGACTGTGGCAGTTGTCATTCCCAGAACTAGCAAAGCAACTCTTAGTGACGACCAAGGAAAAAAACTAGACATGACAATATCCTCCAGGAAAAAAATTTACTGAACGGGGCAAAAGGCAAAAATTTTACCAAAAATTCTACTTTTTATCCGAGTGTTCCAGACTCGCAGAGAACACTAATAATTAAAAGAGATATTTCGATCGTAAAGACAGGTGTTGAAAATCAAGATCGGCTCGTGCGTATAATCGCGTTTATCGAGTATATTAATTGGCTTTTAGTAGCCGTGCCTTTATAATTGCTGAAAAGAGTTAATACGACCTAACTTGATGCATCATCATATTTATTAATATTCAATAAAGGAAAATGTATGCGGGCGATACAAGTAATATTCTCGAGCTATTAGCTAAATTATACAACTAACTAATGGTTGTAATTTGATGAGGATTTTTCACTCCTTAGATAGTTGTCAATAATATAAAAATCAATAATTCTAGACTCTAAATCGGCGATCGCACCCAAAAGTTTCGAGTATAATTTACACTACATTTTTGGCTAGCGATTAAATACAAACTCTAATTTTAAAGCCAGTTATAGCAATCCGATTTTATTTTTCAACTTAAATTTACGTTATTAGAGACGCAATTACTCGCGTCTGCATAAAGTAAAATATCAGGGATTTTAAATTGAAAGCAAGTTTTTTAGACAATTAAATAAAAGTCTTTAATATAAAGACTGTTGGAGTTAAATAATACTGAATTGTGCTGTATTTTATTGACTAATCGTGCTTTGAAGAATCTGGCATAATTGCTTCTTGAAAATTGACGCCGCTGAGATTGGCTCCTCTGAGGTCAGCTCCTCTGAGGTTGGCTTTTCTCAGATTAGCCCCTGCTAAATTCGCTCGTCTTAGGTTAGTCCAACTCAAATCAGCTTGGCTCAAATCAGCTTCATTCAAGTTTGCATATAACAGATATGCACCACTCAAGTGAGCCTTGGTCAAATTAGCTTTATAAAAGTCAGTTTTGTAAAGATATGCTCCCAACATTTCCGCATCGTATAAGCTGCTCTCGCTCAAATCAGCGCCAATCAAGTTAGCTTCAATGAGGTTAGCAAAACAGAGGTTAGCGCGGATCAGTTTGGCTCCATTTAAATCTGCATCTCTCAAGTTGGCGCTCTTTAAGTCAGTACCAATGAGATTAGCATTAGCGATCGTAGCATCTCTAAGATTTGTCTGACTCAAGTCAGCACCAATCAAATTAGCATCGCTCAAATCTGCTTGTGAGAGTATGGCATCACTCAAGTTAGCAATGCTGAGATTTGCACCACTGAGATTAGCTTCAATCAACAAGGCTTTGTGGAGGTTTGCACCACTGAGTTCGGCACCGCTGAGGTTTGCCCGCACAAGTAAAGCATTAGCTAAATCTACCTTGCTCAAATTTGTCCCCTGGAGTTGTGCACCTCTGAGGTTATCGCCTTCCAGATTTGCAGCGCTAAGGTCTGGTTGAATTTGGGGATTTTGCTTTCTCCACTCAGTCCATGTAACTGCACCTGTTTTGAGCAAAACCAGATGCTCTCGATTTGCCATTTTCTCTCCTTTATTCCTGACGTCCAGTGTGAGGATTTCGACCAGGTACGCTTTCAATAGCCGTTAACGCTCCGGCCGCACCTGCTAGAATATCTCGTTCTTCGCCACCTAAGTAAAGCCGTCCAAAACTGCCTACAGCTTGTACTTCCAGAATGTTAATCGCTGCGGATTTTTCTGCTTCATTGGCAGCTAAAGCCGCGTAAGCAGCAGGCTCTACTTCTAATACATATAGCGTTTGCCCTGCTAATAAAAGCTGTCCCCGGCGCGTGCGATTAATCAGTTGTGTTTGGTAAGCATCGATGTTACGGATAATTTGGCTAGAAACAACACGCGGTTTGAGACATTCCTCTCTTCGGACTCCTAGTGTTGCCAAAATCGCTTGACCAGCAGCTCTGGTTTCGCCTTGGGAAGCAGAATGCACTTCTAATAGACCATACAAGCGTTCGACTACTTGTACTCCCGGACGTACAGAAGCTGCTTTCAAGGCGACATCAGTAATTTTATTAATTTCGATGCCAGGTGAGATTTCAATCCACAGCGATGTATCTCCTGGTAACGGTAGGAAACCTTGGGCTACTGTTCCCATATATGCTGCATGTTGAGGTTGCAAGCTGTCGAGAAACACGAAGCTGCGTAGTTCTATTCCCAAGATTTTGCTCTCCAGTCATGAGGTAAAAGTTATCTATTGCAGGATATCAACGCCTAACTGTGGTATTTTATCCACAAATCAAGGGCCGCAATTATACAGCGCCGAATTTTTTGACGAGATTCCTCAAATAAGGTATCAAATAATACGATTTTTAGACAATAGCGAGATGAGTATGTATCCATCGTACAGCGATTGCAGAACTTTTCAGTCTACTAAGTTTAGGAAATATCACCCTGATGATGGTTGTTTTTTAATAAACAAATAGATAGGTTATTATAATCTATCTCATAACAATAATGAAGAAGTTTTTGACTATTTTTCTGTATCTTGCATTTTAAATTTTCACTTCTGCCTGATTTGCTAAAATGAAGATAGAGAGCAGTTATTTACCGACAAAATTTTAATTAATATTTAAATTCAGCAGCACATTGTTATCAAACACCTGGAAAAACTCTATGAAGAATTCATTGATAGTTAAACCAGCGCTAATACTCACTATCCTAACGATAGGTTTAGCTAACTATTCTCCCGTGCAAGCAAGCATTAAAGAGACAATACTTCAAAACCAAGAACAACAAAATAAACAGTTGTCACAAAAACCATCTTCTCAAAAACTGTGGGAACAATTTCGGCGGCGGCAAGATACATTTCATCTACAACAACAACAGCGGATTGAACAATTCCGCCAACAAAATAAACTAAGACAACAACCGTTGGGACAATTTCAAATAGACCAAGTAAGACAACAAAGACGGGAAATGGATATATTGAAACTTCAACAGCAAATGAGACAACAACAGTGAATGTTATCAAAACAGAATTCAGAAGTCAGGATTCAGAATTCAGTTAGTTGGGTATTTTGTACGACTGGTGGATGAATAAACGGCGTTTTTGCACCCCTAGCAAATTAAAAATTAGGTGCAAAAATTAGTGGTTCCTCTGAATCCCCCACTAATTAATTCTGACTTCTGAATTTTTCTTCAAGTTGTTAGCCATGACTGCGATAAAACTAGAAGCCTACACCTCTCCTATTGGAGTAGGTGTAGGTAGTTGACAAACACAACAGCAGCTAATGTGTTGTATCAAAGTAAGAAGCATTAGATTATATAGCTCGCCTATTTTGTGGCGATCGCAAGTGCTTTGTCCAGAACCTCTAAAGCAGTGTTGACTTCGGCTTCTGTGACAATCAACGGTGGTACAAAGCGGATAACTTTTGGCCCGGCTGGTACCAGCAGTAAACCCTCATTTATAGCAGCATTAACGACATCAGCTGCGGTGAGGGCAATTTCAGACCGCAATTCCAAACCGTTAATTAAACCCCAACCCCGGACTTCACTGATGTGATGGGGATATTTCGCAGCGATCGCTTTTAATCCACTTCGTAACTGTTCGCCTCTGTCTTGGACATTCTGCAAGATATTTTCTCGCTCTAATGTTTGGCAAACACTCAGCGCTACGCCACAGGCAAAAGGATTGCCACCAAAAGTACTCGCATGTTCTCCTGGTTGAAAAACGTCACAGAATTTTTTGCTCATCATCGCACCGATGGGGATACCGCCACCCAAGCCTTTAGCGCTGGTGAAAATATCCGGTTCTACGCCGAGATGTTCGTAACCCCAAAAGTGACCGCTGCGACCCATACCGACTTGCACTTCATCAAAAATCAGCAAAATCCCGGTTTCGTCGCAAATCTCCCGTAGCTTTTTGAAATAAGCAACGTCTCCCGGACGCACGCCGCCTTCTCCTTGCAAAGGCTCAATCAAAATCGCTGCTACGCGATAATCGCCTTCATCTAACTCGCTAATGGCGACTTCTACGGAGTTAATATCGTTGTAATTTACGTAGTGGAACCCAGGCATCAAAGGATCGAAGTGCTTTTGATACTTCGGTTGTCCCGTAGCGGTAATCGTCGCCAAAGTCCGGCCGTGGAAACTGGCATTGGCGGTTAAAATAATTGGTTTTTCAATGTCTAATACTGTGTGGGCATATTTTCGGGCTAATTTAATTGCTGCTTCGTTAGCTTCAGCTCCAGAGTTGCAGAAAAATACGCGATCGGCACAGGAATGGTCAATTATCCATTTTGCCAATTCACCTTGTTCGGGAATGTAGTACAAATTAGAGACATGGTGCAGCTTTTGAATTTGCCGCGTCACCGCTTCCACCATCGCTGGGTGGGCATGTCCTAAAGTGCAAGTGGCAATTCCTGCCACAAAATCCAAATATTCGCGCCCCTGTGTATCCCAAACGCGACACCCAGCACCCCGTTCTAGCGCTAAGGGAAAGCGCCCATAAGTAGACATCACAGCTTGATTAAAGCTATCTGTATCAAAAGGACTAGATGTTAGAGACCCTGAATCTGGGGAGATGGCGGTTTGTTCAACTAGAGTTTGTAAGCTCACTAACGCTCCTCCTGGAAGTTATTCATCATATAGTTATTTACTAGTTTCCTAGAAATCACTAAAAATTACTTTTTATTTTCTCAAAGCCCGATCGCTTAGCGAATCCCCTACACTTTTTGATTTTAATTAACCAGGAGCGATCGCTTTACATCACATAAGTAATTTAACGGGTACGTAGCAATTTACGCAAGCTTTGTCTGCGATCGAGTAACGAGGTCAGTTTTTTAGTCGATAATCTAGTGAATGTACACTATGCTGATGCTAACGCACTTGCCGTAATCAAAGAAGAGGAGCTGCGATGCGATCGCCTTGATGATGTGGATTAGGTTATGGGGCGATCGTTGGGCAACTTGTACGCTTTGTATTGTCGATACCCTAGTGCATAACTCTGCTTCACGCCAGCTAGAGTTGCCAAAGTTGTAATATTCGTAGTGGAAAAGCATCCGGATAACACCTTTATTGTGTGTATATCACAGGACTTTAATTTTCTGGGGTATTGGTTTTTAGCGTCGGAGTTGGGGATTTTACTAAAGAAAGTCGAGCTTTTTGTGGAGCCCATTTCTCAGCTTGATATGCCTAGGCTTTTGCTGAGTTTCTCACGCTTGAGGCACTCAGACAGATGTACTTCCACTTTTACGTCACTATACATCACCATCCCACATTCCGCCTCAGATCCCCACTTTAAATGACTTATGTGAACCTTCACACAAACTAGTCCACCTCTGAGTCCAAAACTTTGCGCTGTTTTTTTGTCCCATGAGTACTCTACTATATCTCCACAAAATTTTAGCGCATCCTTATGTAGCATTCCCGGTATTTGAGCTGGCACAGCTTCTGCACCAAAGTTACCTGCCACATACCTTTTGGCTTGTTCTGTCGATGGTCGGCTGTATTTTTGATCTCCATACTTACACTTCAGTTCCTCAACGTTTTTGTTACTCACTTCTTGCGATTTTTTCATACCTCCCGCCGTGCTTTCATTGATTATTCCCTCATATTGAGCATCACTGTTACAGCCTCGATAGAGCAATATATAACCTAACTCACTATACGGTTCGTCTTCCTTCTGAATTAAAAGTTCGTACCTGAATTTCTCAAATTTTTCTTCTGCTGCTGACATCTTTGTCGTTTTGATATACATACGTTTTTTCTCCTTTTATTCTCTTTACCTGTTCTCGTCACCCGGAAATTTAATACATTTGTTTGAGTAATCCTACACATCACTTCCTTTGAGGCTAATTCTTTTTTACCCTGAGTCTGATGATTTGCTCGGCGCTACCTCTCAAACCTCTTGTGCTTATCCATAGTCTCCATCTGAGTGTTTACCTTTTGCAGGAGTTCTAACGCTGGTCTCGATACTTCCCTATCCATACTTAATGTCAACAAGCATCCCGGACACTTGAACTCAGCCTGAGTCAGTAAACTATATATCGACATTTCAATTTGAAAGCCGCACTCTGGACATGGCATTCCTGGGGTGCGTTGTTGTCCTTGATTTCCTTGCTTAACTTCTCTATTTCTCATTTTCTTTTTTTCCTTTATTTTTTATTGGGTTCTAATTCGACAGAGATGTATTTATCTTTTTATGTGGCTGTTTCCACTTTTTCCTCTCTTTCGCTGTCTTTTATCTGACCTTGTTTTTTTATTGGCTTATTGTCCGGGATAATGTTGGTACTATTTTCAAATACCCTCATTAATCGGATCATCCCTACTGGTAAATCCGCTTGCTTCATTTTCACAGTCACCTTCATGTTTGAATCGACTGATTGTATTGGTTTGCCATCTTCCCCCTTAACTGTTGTAGGGGCTAACCTTGCCTTCATACCTTCATATTTGCCATATTCACTTTGACTACTTTTGTCATTCGTTCCACTTTTTTCAGGGTTGTAAGATGGCTGATTTGGGTTAGCAACTTCAGTAAATATCCGAATGTTAAACTCAAACTCAGCAGTATCAATCTGTAGTAGTGGTAGTGGAATTAGTGATAGTAGCGGTACTTGTACACTGTATTTTTGGTCTCCTTGGCGATAGCAAAATGTCACCATTTTAAAGCTTAGTTTTTTTTGGGTATTCCCTTGTGTGTCTTCTTCTTCGGTATTATCATCCACCTCTTCTAGCCCATATTTTTGGAAAAACTCTACAAACTGGATGCCAGCTTCAAAATCTGCGTGCATAGTCGCAATGAGAGGTTCAGCAAGCAATTTTTGGAAACTAATAACTTTATCTTCTTCTAGTGGCATAATCTCCTGTCTTTTTTCTAATAAATAAAACTCTCACTATTTCTGTATATTTCTCTAAATGATTTTTGCAAACTCCATTAAAAGAAATATACGAAAGTATCTTTAGATAGCTTTCCCTATTTTTAATCTTTTACTTTCTGTAGATTTTGTGTCCCACCTTCGCCTATTATCCATCGATAGCTCTGCAATCCGGCCTTAATTTTAAGTGTTGAAATCATCTCAATTGGAATATCTTTCAAAACACTAGGGGCAACAATAATTTCTGTATTTGGAATTCCGGATAATTGAACTAATAATGATTTACTAGCTGGACTTGTACTATATTTTTTTGCTATTTCATGAAATTTAGTTGCCAAATGAATATTCCATTGTTCTATCTCTTCATCTGTTTTGTTAAAAGCTTCTTTTGTTGTTTTAAGAAGATAGCTAAAATCATCATTATCTATTACTAATTCATAAAGAGCTTCATAGATAATATCTTTAAGATCCGTTTCACTTATCCACTTCTTACTTCGTGAAAATTCGTTTTTTCCTTCATGGAAAATAAATTCTGTTAGCTTTGTAATATAAAATTGAATATATTCTTTTTCTTCAAGTTGAGTTTTTAAGCCGTGCCAAAATTTAATCGCCTGTTGCCGTTCGTCTTGAGGGTCTGATGATTGTGATTGCTCTCTAGATGTTAATGTAGGCAGGCTAGATAGAGATACAGTAGTCTCTGAAGAGCTTTGAGGTACTCCGATATGATTAATAAGCTCTTTGATTTCTGTTTTGGCTTCGGTGATTATCTCTTTAGCTAATCTCTCACAGTTATCGTATGTTCCTATATTATCTAAATCAAATGTTAGCTTATTTTGACTTAATGTTTCGATCGCAAACTTTAAATCGAGTTCAATTTCATGCAATATTCCTGATGGAACTTGATAATTATCTAATAAATTATCTTTCTCAGATTGGTACTTGTTGTACTTTCGACTCAGTTGGCTAGAATATTCATTTGCCAAGTCTTGCGCCCTAGTTAAATCATTAAGAATTGCAGAAACAAGTTGATTTAGTAGCATTTATTAACATCTCCAATTTTTTGAAACCTGTAATTATTGTTTGTCTCACTAATCATAGATAGAATTAGTAATTTTTTGTATTGATATACAAACGTATTGAAGATTGAAACTTACTTGTTGAAATCGATTACAAGCCTAAAACAATGGCTGGATAAAAAGCCAAATATATAAGCAGCTTTCTACTTATCGAGTGAGATTGAATAGTTAAATATATTGCTACTTATCTTGTTATTTGGCTTGTAGGGATTGCTCATCGTGGGGATGAAATAACTATGGTTTTCCATCCCCATATCCTTTTAGTCTAGGGTGAAAAGGAGCAATGTTTAGGATTTACCAGCATCACCCATCCCTGCAATGCCTTAAGTTGCAAGTTATTCAATCTCACTCAGAAATTAAGGCCTTGATAGTTTTCTTAGCATGACCAGCACTAACCTCTAAGTTTACTGGTTCCGCAGGTTGAGTAGGTAGTGCTGAAGGTTTTGTATAGTCAAACGACAATACGAATTCACCATTTTCATCAGTTTTGACGGGAGCCGGATCTGAAATTTCCCCATACCCTGCTTGTAATTGCGGCTTTAATAGCTTGACCTCTGTATCTTTTAGTACACGGCCTTGGTCATCATAAGCTGTACCTATCAATTTGTAATTTTTATTGTTCTTGACATCGATTTTAATTTGATCTTTTGTGAAGTGAATAGTCGTATATGCCTGTGTTGGTGCGATACTCTGTTCCAAAATACCGAGAACTTTCGCCAGTCCAGCAGGCATATCTTCTTGCCCTGCATGAACGTGAACATCCATAGTGTATTCAACAGAGTACTTCGATTGCTGGGTTGCCTTAGAATCTTTTTTACTAGAATAATTAGCGTTAAAGTTAGCTTTTGCCCTCCAAGGCCCCCAACCTACGCCTCCACCAATTTCTTTTTTCGAGCTATCTTCAGTTGAAGAATTATCCTCTTGATATGTTGATGCTTCAGCTTTAATGTTTGCTTTAAAGCGGATATCTAATTCATCGATGGCTAGGTAAGGAATTGGGACAATCGTCAGCAAAGGAACTACGAGTTTGGTTTCTCTGCCATTGGCATAGTACAGAAACTCAACTTGAATCGGACGACGGTCATGTTCCGGCCCGGTTAAACCAACAGCGTTGATAAAATCTACTGTTGATTTAGCTGCCTTAGCTTGGGCTTCAATAGCTGCGTTTAACGGTGCCCCAATCAAAGACGAGAATGGAATACCTTGTAGAGCAGTAGTTGCTACATTTGAAGCAGAGGAATCAGGTGACGGCATAGTGCTTTGGCTAGTTAAATTTTTTACTTTGTATTGTTAGAACTTACGCATCAAATAATGAAAAAACGTAGACGCAAAGTGGCTTGCCACAGGCTACCGCAAAGGGCACAAAGAACATATTCGCGTTGATGTTCGCCTAGTATCCCAAAGGAAAGCCTCTTTTAGAGAAGCGTCTCGAACGTAACAAATAAAAGTTTGGGAAGGTTTTTGCGTAAGCCTTACATTCTTAAGACGTTTTGAGTAACCAACTTATGAATTAATTTTTCTAGTTCAATATCTTCGCTAAATCGAAAAATGCCTCGATTCGTAAGTTGGAGTAGTTTTGTGTTAGAGAGCCAGCAAGGTCTTGGGCTTTTTCCCTACGAACAACTAGCGTTGGTTTTACCAACTCATGCTCCTTTTCTACGAAATGTTATACCATTTCATGAACTGCTTGATACAGATATATGGGTAGGGGCATACAACTTATTCTCCTACAGCTGATTTATCTGCTGGAAAGATTTTTGAAAATGGTATTACGCCCAGCTTTGCTACCTCAAAAAAAGGGTAAAGAGCCAGAATAATAACAATTTTTATTTAAAATATGTAAACATGCTGAGGCTTGCTTCCCGTAGGATAACCCAACTAATACGTTGGCTTCTCACGCAGAAAGCCCAACATCAAAAAAATGTCGAAAGTATTGCTAGTTATAACCAAACTCGACACCAACTGAATAGCTACCTCTAAGGAGCATTGGTTAGAGTTGAGCAGGATTGATGTAACAAAAATGAGATATGAGGAGAAGGGTGAGATAATAGCAGAGATTTTCTCCATCCTTTTCTAACCTCTAGCTGTTGTTGCATCCTCTGCAACGCTGAACAGAAATTCCCACAATTTACAGTTTCTTTCTCAAATTGTGCCAAAGTGAAAATCTTTCCAAGTGACAACCCAGAGTACTGTATCAATAGTGCTTCTTGCTGCGGTGACTCACCCACAACAATCTTTACTTCTTCTGCCTCTTCGGATAATGTCACCGTCTCACCCACAATTACTTCAATTCCCGCATCCCCTTCAGACATTTCGCCTATTGCAGCTGATGGAACCGCTAAATTACTATCAGTCCCATCCTCTTCGATAAAATATCCTCTCAACTCCTCTCGCAGAATAGCCCGTGCCTGGGAGATGCGCTTGCAGACGTTTTGGTAGGAAATCTCTTGCTGTTGGGCAATTTCTGGATAAGAGAGTTCTTGATAAAAGTGCAGGATAAATGTCTCGCGCAGCCTAGTTGGTAACTTATCAATGGCACGACGAATCACAATCCTTTTCTCGCCAGTCTCCATTGCCCTTTCTGGCGTATCATCAAAGGAAACTAGACCTTGTTCCTCTGGAATCGCTTCTATATTCTCAACTCTATTGGCATGGCGATCGCGTTCTCGATGAATATCGACGCAGAGATTATGAGTTAGTCTTGTTAGCCATGCTTTAAAATTAACAATTTCCTCTGCATACTTTTGCATCTTCTCCCAAGCCTTGAACATAGCCCGACTCAGCGCATCTTCGGCATCGGTAGAGTTTCCCCCCATCCACTTGAGACAACAACGATAAAGAGCGTCTTGATATTGCTGCCATTGCTGCCAAAACCTTTTCCCTCTATCTTCAGAGGTATTTCTTAAGGTAGATGTAGTTAATGCGACCACTGATTTATGATTTGACATAACTTCCTATGTGGTAGTGTACGCAGTTAATGCAAAATTAACGCCTTAAATTACTCATTTACTAGGGATTTGAGTATAAAAAATGATTTGTAAGTAAATGATGAAGTAGTGATATACGCTGCAAATCTAACATCACACTATCAAGCCATCCTCAGTAAAATTACTGTCGTTGACTAAAGAATGTTGAAGATAATTTGAGACTTCTACATATCCGCAGTATCAACGAACTCAAGAATGCTAAAGATTTCCTACAACGATCGCTAAAGTAGATACGATCGCTACAATATTGCTGTTTGGAAAAAACTATAGACAAAAAAGATGTACTTGAACCTGGATTTATCTATAGGATTTTCCCTTTGTCTGTTTGTCCTCTTTGCTCACCAGACTAAATACTATAAAGTTAGTACAAAACTCAAAAATATAGGCTAAAAGTACTATTTCTACTTTATTCTCAACTCTTGAGCAAAAATATCAACGTATTCAAAAAGAGTTAATGGCCGGGGCGATCGCTCTTGGCGGTGTTTTCTTCATTGGCACTTTATGGTATCGAATAATAGAGGGCTGGTCATGGGAAGATGCTGCTTATATGACAGTTATTACCTTAGCTACCGTAGGCTATGGAGAAACACACCCACTCGGTAGTCGAGGACGGTTATTTACAATTGCTCTAATTTTGTTAGGCGTAGTCAATATCGGTTACATTGTCAACAGATTTACAGAAGCGATCGTTCAAGGCTACTTCCAACAAGGAATTCGACTACAACAGCAGAGGCGGTTAATGGAATCTCTATCAGAACACTACATTATCTGTGGCTTTAGTCGGACTGGTCGTCAAATTGCTAAGGAATTTAGAGCAGAAGGCGTATCTTTTGTAGTCATTGATTCTGAGTTAGAATCCGTGCAAAGAGCGCAAGCTGAGGGTTACACAGTATACCAAGGTGATGCAACGCTAGATGATACCCTTTTAAAGGTGGGAATTGAAAGGGCGATTTGTATAGTTGCAGCACTACCATCTGATGCCGAAAATTTATATACGGTTTTATCAGCAAAAACACTTAATCCAGGAATTCGGGCGATCGCTCGCGCAAGTACAGAAGAAGCTTTACAAAAATTACAACGTGGTGGCGCAGATGAAGTGATTTCACCGTATATTACTGGTGGCAAGCGGATGGCGGCTGCGGCTTTGAGGCCGCAAGTTTTAGACTTTGTAGACGGGATTTTGACAGGTGCAGACCGTCAGTTGTATATGGAAGAATTTTTACTCGACCCGGCTTCTTGTCCTTTCGTGGGTCAGAGTTTGCAAAAGGCGAGATTGCGATCGCAAAGTGGGGCATTAGTTCTGGCAATTCGCCGCCTTGATGGAACTTTAATCGGCGGCCCCACTGGCGATACAATTTTAATGCCAGGAGACAGGCTAATTGGGATGGGTACAGCCGAGCAGTTGCGTAACCTTAACCAAATTCTCGGGCCGATTAATTATAAGCAAATGCGGCGACCGAAAAAAAGCTAATTTGAGTTTTAATTATTTGCTTTTTTATACCAATTTTAAATAATACTTTTATATTGGTATAAATTTTGCGGTAAAGCTGAGATTGGCGATCGCCTTTTTTATCCTAATGTTTTGTACGTTAAATATCTCGTAACCACTGTAAAATAGTAGCTTTACTTTCTACTAAACCCTTATATGTTAGAGCTTCTGGCGACATAGATTCAATTGCAGCATAAAGTTTAGAATTTAACGCTAAATCTTTTTTAACTACAGCACAATCTCTAAAGTAAGTACGAATAGTAAACAGTGCGGCTTCACACTCTGGTATTCCCCAAATTACCTGTCGTTCAATTCGCAGATAAAGCCTGGGATTTTGTAAATCAAAGTTTCTACCTTGCCATTGGGTAAGCGACACCCCAGGCGGTGGTTCGGGATGGTGGTTGAGGCGGCTATCGGTACTCAAACCCCAAGCAAAGCGTACCATTGGTTTGCGAGCAATCATTGTATGAGCGATCGCACCTGCACGCCGATTTATTTTTTCCATACCCGCTACAGGCGTGTGTATCGTCGCAAAGTCTTTGCCAATTTTCTCTTCCGCAGACCAGTGGTTGGGATAGCAAAGATGAACTGCACTCAACCAATTCCTACCATCAGCACAACGGCAAATAATTGTCAGGTCTTCTTGTACTTGCGCTGCTAAAGCATCAAGGGTAGAGGCGTAAGCAGGAACAACAGAACTACACTCAACTTTTTGTAACTGCAACTGTGCGTCTAAATAGAGTGTTTCTTTAGTAAGTTGGCTATGAAATTTCAGGGTGTTATCTATTAACTTTTCGCACTCAAAATAATTTGGGTGTTCTTGAATGAGACGATTAATTATTAAACGAGCGATCGCACTTGCCACAGCCTGAGAATAATTGCACGTTTGGTAGTACTTACTCAACCTTTCCCCACGCGCTAAAACTTTAGCTTGACGGTAGTGGGTAAAATTATCATCAATTTGAAATACCTGTCCATCAGCCTGAGTGTTACCCAAACAGCAGCCAAAAGGCATCATCCCTGGCTTCACTTCATAGCGTCCACTCATCACGGGAAAGTAGTAAGCCGCATTATGAGAAGCTTCTACTGTCCTAACTTCTTGGAATAAGTTGCCTACAGACACAGATTCTATAATGCTTGTTTTTTATTCTTCTCATTTCCAATATATCTGAATGAAGAAGTATCGCCCGACCAATGACCAATAACTAATGACTAATGACTAATGACTAATGACCAATGACTAATAATCAACTTCCTTCCAACCATGCATGACAGCTATCGCTTTAATAACGCATTCAATTACAATTGGCGGAGCTTCTGATATCAAAATGCCAGGATAAACTGCTGCACCCCATTGGGGATGGATTAACAGGCGGCATTGATTTTTAATTACTGGATAGTTAAGTAAAGCTTGAACAACTGCTGTGTCGTCGTGGGGAATTGCACCGGGATGGGATAATAAAGGATAGCCTGTGCGAGGATCGATTAAGTCTGTGAGATAGCCGCGATCGCGCAGATTAAATGCCAAATCAAAGCCAAATCTCATAAACTTTTCCCGCAAGCGTTCTTTCTCTGCCTCTATTTGGGCAGTCTTTTCCACTAATTGATAACGCGATTGTTGTAAAACGATTGCTACTCGTAAAAATGGCTGCCGTTTCCAATCTGGTAATATCCGTTCGCAGTTGGCACAGATATATTGACTGGGGGGATGAATTGAGATTTGAACCGCTTGTCCCGTTTCGCCAACTAAATTAATGGGATAGCCTTGCTCCGAAATGTAAACTCTGGGATAGTTCACTAAACTGATTCGGTTGAAAGCAAGTTTTTTAATTTAATCTACGGTATAGATGATAGCTCTTAATAGAGCCAAAAAATCATCAGATTTCTATAATAAATTAGTTTTGTTGTCAGTAGTTGTGAATAATTTGATTATTTTAATCTGATTTTTATCCTTTATTAACCTCTTTAAATAGGATTTGCTACCTTTGTTCTAAAAATGCCACAGACAATTCATTAAAAGATGTGCGTACACCATAGCCTTTTTAAGGGGGATATAGGAATCCGGTTTAATTTGGAGAATTTATTTGTGTAGACAGGGAGTAGGGGATGGGGAGTAGGGAGTAGGATAGCAGCCTTGTCTGGATGTACTGTTTTTTTTCACGCAATCAAATGTGAGTCCTATATAGCTTTCAGGCTTCAGTCTGTAAGTTTTAAAAAGAGACAAAGAAGTAAATTCTTCCTTGTCTCTTTGTTTTGCAGTGATTCGATGTTTTTTATTTAGAAGTTTTTCAACAAGCATCTGGTAAGGCAAACCGCGTTGAAGTTGAGCCGAAAGGTCGGCAGAAAAAATAAAATTAATCTAGCCTTCCAGGATATGCTTAAGCTGTTTGGCTACTTTTAAAGGCAGCTACTTACAGCAGCTTTCAAGAAGGGTGAAGTAGATAAGCTAGGTTCGTCAACCAGACATGAAGCCTGTTTTACTTACGAATTCTGACTCCTGAATTGGTGAATCTTACTTAATTGAGTTTTAAAGAATTGACTGGAACTTCATCCCAAGAATTGACTGTGCGTAATCGCGCTACCCAACCATCGGCTTTTTGCCTCTGGGTCAAATTATTGTCAAATGAATGATGACAATCTTTGGCTTGAGATTCGTTACAACAAGCAATACAAGCATGAATCATGCCAGATGGATCGATTTGCTCATTTACCCAAATAGTCATAAAGCATTCCCTCAAAACTTTTCTCAAAAAAGATATTCATCATTTTAGAATACTAAATGTTCTGCAAGTTTTAATGTATATATGTTGTTACTAAAAAAGTATTAACTTGAGGAATAGTTTATGGCGGTAAACTTTGGTCGGCGTGAATTTATCTATGCTTCAGGTATATTTGCTAGCAGCCTAACGATAAAAGCTTGCAGTAGCAATAACCAAACTACTACACAAAGTAATGCAGGTGGTGGAGAAAAATTTAAAATAGCGATCGCTCTGCCTGGAGTCATCACCGATAAAGCCTGGAATCAATCTGGTTACGAAGGTGTAAACTTGGCAAAACAAAAGCTGGGTGCAGAAGTTGCTTATGCAGAACAAGTAGCACAAGCAGACCAGGCAGAAACTCTAACAGATTTTGCTCGTAAAGGCTACAGTATAGTATTTGCCCACGGCGGACAATTTGATGCAGCGGTAGAACAAGTTGCTTCGCAGTTTCCCAATACATTCTTTGTTGCTGTTAACGGTTCTATCAAGGGTAATAACATTGCTGCTTTGCGAATAGACCACCTACAAGGTAGTTATTTGTGTGGCATTATCGGCGCTTCTTTAACTAAATCCAACAAGTTAGCTTATATTGCCGGACAGGAATTTGAAGCCACTCAACAAGAATTACGGGGATTTGAATTAGGAGCAAAATCTGTCAAGCCAAATATTCAGATTTCTTCCACTTTTACGGGAGACTGGAATGATGTTGCTAAAGGAAAGGAAGCAACCCTGGCTATAATTTCAACCGGAGCAGATGTCATCTATCAATGGTTAGATAACGCCTCAGCCGCAGTATTACAAACTGCCAGCGATAAAGGAGTCTATGCTTTTGGTAATACTAAAGACCAGTTAGATGTTGCCCCAAAAGCAGTTTTAACTAGCGCCGTCAAGCGTCTAGATATAGCAATAGCGTATCTAGCAGAATTGGCAAAACAAAAACAAATTAAAGGACAAATATATACAATTGGTCTCGAAAGACCAGATATATTAAATTTAGGAAAATTTGGAGCAGCAGTTCCAGAAGCAGTTAAACAAAAGGCTTTGAATGCAAAACAGCAAATTGTCGATAAAAAAATTACCTTTGAAAACTGCAAAGAGGGTGGTAAAGATACGCGTTGTGTGAAAAATGAAAATACTTAAGATTCAAGTTGCTTGAGATAATTTTGGATTAATATTCCCACATTTGGAACGATATCCAATTGTTGCATTAAACCTAAGGCATCAAATAGGGTTTGTAGTTCTCGAATTTTGCCATCCTTAACCTCAAAAAAAGTAATTCCTAACGCTTTAATTGTTTTGCCAGTAGACGGAATCCCGTAGAGAACACCTTTATGAGTGCCTGTCATCTCCCACCTGACAAAGCTTTGATTTCCTTGCACTAAAATATTTAGTGCTTTCATGTGTAAATCTGGTACTCCTTCCAACCATTCTTGGATATGATGCTTCATGCTTTCTGGGCCAGTACCATTCCAAATCGGCTGGTGTGCAAATGGACGAGCAATGAAATCATCTGAGAATAACTCATCTGCTAAATTTAGCTGACGTTGATTCCACAGCAATTCTATAAATTTCTCAATGGTCTGGCTGGTAGTCATGTCGATAGCTCCCATTAAACTATTTGTAAAATCCGCACAATGGACTGATACAGATGTATGTTATGGATAATGCTTTAAAATGACTAGTACCCAGTTGAGTACAGGGTTATGAATCTCAAGCATCAAGCCTTTGCAAACTTTTTTCATTTGCTGTCACTTGCGAAGAACGAGTCAGAGTTGCGATCGCATTTCATGGAAGAAGCTGGCAGATTATTTCATGCAAACTCTTGGGGTATTGCTTTTTTCGATAACAATCATCAACTGACTGCACTGGATCTCAAAGGATTACCAGAACGATTCATCGACCAATATAGCGAAATTGGTTGGCAAGCTGACCCCATGATGTCTTGTATGGTTGAGCAGCATATTCCCGTACACAATCTATTAGTTAATTCTGTTGCTAGTTGGAAGCAAACCAAAGTTTATCAACATTTGTGGTCGCGCTATGATTTCGAGCATGGTATGATTGCTCCCTTGCTCGGTCAAGGTGAAATTATTGGCAAAATTCACTTTTTACGAACAAAAGGAATGCCAGGTTTTGCAGAAGAAGATTTAAGGAGTATTACTGCTTTAAATACTCACCTTTGTGTATGTTTGGCAACATTGCGATCGCAATCTTCTCAAACTAGCGCTTCTGTTCGTACTTGCCTAACAAAACGTGAATTACAAATTGCAGATTTAGTTGCTAGAGGATTAAATAATAACGAAATTGCTTTGAAACTTGGTATCAGTAATAACGGTGTCAAGCAAGCTCTAAAACGGATGTTCCTAAAGCTTAATGTTTCTGCACGATCGCAAATGGTTGCAATGCTACGTTAAATATCTAATTACATGTCATATTTACGCTTAGAAACAATCTCTAAATCATTTGGTTCATTTATTGCTAACGATAACATTACTCTGAGCATTGAAGCCGGGACAATCCATGCAATTTTAGGCGAAAATGGAGCAGGTAAGACTACTTTGATGAATATTATTAGTGGTCTTTATCAACCGGATAGTGGTGAAATTTATCTTAACGGACAACCAGTAAAAATTACTTCACCTAATGAAGCTATTAAACTGGGCATTGGCATGATTTATCAACACTTTATGTTGATACCACAGTTGACTGTTACAGAAAATATTATCTTAGGGACAAATAACAACTGGCGTTTAAATCTACTTCAAAAACAACAAGAAATTGCTACCTTATCTGAAGCTTACGGATTAGCAATTGACCCTGCTGCAAAGGTGGAAAATTTATCAGTAGGAGTGCAACAGCGCGTAGAAATTCTCAAAGTGCTTTATCGGCAAGCAAAATTATTGATTCTCGACGAACCAACAGCAGTTTTAACGCCGCCGGAAGTTGCTTCATTAATGAATATCTTGCGTCAACTTGCATCTGCTGGTAAGACAATTATTTTTATTAGCCATAAGTTAGAAGAGGTGATGAATCTCTGCGATACAGTAACAGTATTGCGTCAAGGAAAAGTAGTAGCAACTACAACAACTCAAGCAGCAACGCCTGAAGAGTTAGCAGAATTAATGGTAGGGCGCGAAGTAACTTTACAACTTAATAAATCTCCAGTTTCACCAGGTAAAATAATATTGTCGGTACAGAATTTACACGTTGTAGATGAACGAGGTTTAAATACTGTACGCGATATATCATTTCAACTCAGAGCAGGAGAAATTTTAGGAATTGCTGGTGTAGATGGAAACGGACAGCGCGAATTAGCAGATGCAATTGCTCTATTACGCAGCAAAAAACGCGGAAAAATAGAGTTTTTTCCACGACAAGCGAAGATTGCATACATACCAGAAGATAGGCACAAAACAGGCTTAGTATTGCAATTTAGTATTGCTGAAAATTTAATTTTGAAAAGCTTTCGCCAGCTGCCATTTTGCCGTTATTTTTTATTGCAAAAAAAAGCGATCGCCAATTATGCCAAATCTACCATACAAGAATTTGATATTCGCGCCATAACTGAGGATGTGGAAGTAACTCGCCTCTCCGGAGGAAACCAACAAAAAATAGTTTTGGCGCGGGAACTTGCCGAGAAACCAGATTTAATTATCGCCATGCAACCAACACGCGGCTTAGATGTGGGAGCAACACAAGCAGTACATTCTCGATTATTACAAGAGTGCGATCGCGGCGCAGCAATTTTGTATATTTCTACTGAGTTAGAAGAAGTAATGGCAATGAGCGATCGTATTGCCGTAATCTACAGAGGTGAGTTTGTCGCTGTTTTAGATGCACAAACCGCAACGGTGGAGGAGATTGGTTTATTGATGGCGGGAGGGATGGGAAGACGCGGGGAGGGTGAGACGCGGTGACGCAAAGAGATTTTAATCACAAGTAATTAGCCGGATATGATATGGGACTGATATTTGATTTGGTGAAAAAACATCAGTATACCCAAACAAGGCTTCTTTACCACTCCCTACTCCCCATTCCCTACTCCCTACCTACACAAATAAATTCTCCAAATCAAACCCGATTCCCATATCACAGAATAGATTGCCTTTTGAGGCGTTTTTGAGCGTACATCAACTCGTCAGACCTGGTAACTAATTCCTCTAACGACATATTGCTTCCTGGCAAGTAACACTCTATTCCTATACTCATAGAAAGTTGATAGCTACGGTTTTGTTGTTGATTGAAGTTGGCAATATTTGCTTGCAAATGTGCTTGTATCGCATCTGCATTTTTGAAGTAGCTAGTGATGAAAACAATGAATTCATCTCCGCCCAAACGAGCAATAATATCTGATTTACGAAAACTTTGTTTGAGCAATTGACCAGCATCAATAATTAAGGCATCTCCCGTATCGTGACCGAGAGTGTCATTAATTTGTTTTAATCCGTCTAAATCAATAAACACTACCCAGCACAACAGTTTCATCCGCCGAGCAATTCTCAATTGTTGTTCGGCCAGTAAGAAAAAACCACGCCGATTATGCAAACCTGTTAATTCATCTATTAGTGATAATTGCCTTCCTTCAAATTCTGCTTGTTTGCGGTTGCGAATTTGCTGGATGAGTTCTATTTGGGCAATAGCCTGACGGCTGAGGCGGTGCAGTGCATCTAACTGTTGGTAACTCAGATGACGAGGAATAATATCAATTACACACAACGTTCCTATGGCGAAACCATCGGGCGTAACTAACGACGCACCAGCATAAAAACGAATTTTAGGATTATTTTTAACTAAGGGATTGTTAGCAAAACGCTCGTCTTTAATGGCGTTATTAACTACCAATATTTTCTGTGGTTGCAAAATAGTATGAGAGCAAATAGACCAATCTCTAGGTATCTCCCTAGCTTTTACTCCCACCTTGGATTTAAACCATTGGCGATCGCGATCGATTAAACTAATTGCAGCAATGGGAGTCCTACAAATGTAGGCAGCTAGAGCAGTCAGGTCATCAAATCCTTGTTCTGGTAGGGTGTCCAGAATATTGTAATCCGCCAATGCTTTGAGCCTTTCTGCTTCATTCTCAGGTAGAGGAGCAGGTTGTGTTTTCACAGATGAGCGCTTGAACGTCAGGCAAAAAACTCTGTTCAGCTGAAGGGTTTGCAAAAATCGCAAGATTTTCTCTCGAATATCAAACCTGTGCGATCGAAACATCTCTGCAAGGGCAATCAACAGTTGATTGAATCTTGTATAGAGATATTCTATTGCATTATGTTCTTCATGCCTTTGATTTGCTCTGTTGTTCATTTCACTCTGGGTTGCAGCCTGCAAATTCCCTGAATATGTATGTGCTTACATGGTTATTTGCCCAGAGCCAACTTGAAAACAATCAAAATCATCTAAAAATTTACAAAACTTATTTTAGTGTAAAATTAGTAAGCAAAAATTTAATACTTTTCATACAAGCTGTTCCCTGCCCAAGTGCGCCCTGTAGAGACGTTGCACTGCAACGTCTCTACAACGATAAATCAAGGGTTTTAGCGTCTAATCCACATAATGTGTTAATTGTAATTTTCGTTTGCTTTTGTCTGGGCATAATGGCACTTCTCTAAAAGAGGGCAATGATTACAAAGAGGATTTTGTGCCTTACAAACCATCGCTCCAAAGTCTAGCAACGTTAGATTCCATCTACCAACTTCCTCATCGGGAGCAATTATTTCTGCCGCACCCCAAAGAATTTTACAGCGCGATTTCACTCTTTCTCCTTGCAAGCCAAAGAAGCGTTCGAGAATACGAGCGACATTAGTATCGAGTACGGCTAGCGGTTGATTGAAGGCTTGAGAACAGATAGCACGAGCTGTATATTTACCAATTCCAGGTAATTCAAGCAACTGCTTTTCTGAATCGGGGATTTTTCCGCCATACTGCTCTAAGATGATACCAGCAGACTTTTGTAATCTTTCAGCGCGGAAGAAAAGACCCAAAGGCTCAAGCAATTCGCTCAATTCATTAATGCTTGCTTTTACTAGTTGCTCAAGCGTTGGATATTTCAAGAGAAATATATTATAGATAGGAACAACCGTAACTGCATCTGTTTTTTGCAGCAGATATTCTGCTACAAGAATTGCGTAAAAATCGCAAGTCTGCCGCCAAGGAAAATCGCGTAAGTTTTGCGTTCCCCATATAGAGAGATGGTGGCGAAACCATTTAATTTTTACAGCATCCAAATTTGATACTGCGTTTTCTTGAGGTTCTTTAGCCGCACCCTTCACCATTGTTTTCTCAAATTAAATCTAGTAAACCAGGTTGTTATGCCACGCCGCCATCGATGTACTTGAATTTACAAAATCTCATCGATCGCAACTGAACCACCTTCATAGAAATCTACACTGAGGTGATAATCTTCGATTAGTGCAGTTCCAAGTAGTGGACGACGACCCATCGCCAGCACCACAACCTCACGCTCGATTCCATGCCAAATTATTGTTGCAAGATGAATTCGCGTCATTACATTGGAGTCATCAGCGAGATTAGCTCTGATGCGAGTGATATACGGTAAATCGAGAGCATCAACAATATCAAGGGGCAAGGTTAAAGTCCCTTCAAACCCTGTATCGACGACACACTCTATTTCTACATCCGGTCGCCCCGGAAGGCGGAGAATAATATTAACTCTAGCTTGAAGCCCAACGACATACCCATTTATCACGATGCAGTCCTTGTCAACGTTCCCCCGACTGCATAAACCGCGTTAAATCCAATCCTTTCTGTCCACAGAATTGGATTATTGTGCCGCATCTGCAAACGACGACAGGTTGTAAGCAGATCGTCATTAATCTCGTAATCACCTGATTCAATATCAATTGAAATGATTTTTCCAATGTTTTCTGCTGTTTCCACTTGGGCGCGGATTTGGGTCTCGTAAACCTCTTTGCCACGTCGAGCAATTTCTTCGTCGTCGAGAGTAGGATAGGACATCGGCGCGGTCTCTCTTCAAGTATTAAAATCTCACAGTTCAATCCTACAGCAGAAGTCAAAGGTCAGCAGCCCTTGGAACGAGTTTTTTCAACTTAAATCTAGCAGACTTTTACCACCATTTTCAGAAGAAGTACGCAGCCATTGTAAAAACTCAGCAGTTAAGGTGGGAGTTTCTCGCAAGCGCTGCAAATCTTCGCTTTGTTTTGCCATTTCTCTTACTGTAAACGGATGGTTGGAAACTATTTCTACTAGTTCTTCGTGGGACATGTCTTCTGAGTATTCGTCTTCACACTGGCATAAATAATCTATATACTCGAAAAGAGTTTCGTGTATTTCTTTTGCTACTGAAATAGTCTGTTGTACGCTTGGATCTAAACAAAATTCTAATTGTAATAGTTGTTCGTGTGGAATGTCTTGCGAGTTTTGGTCTTCAGGTTCGCATTTTAAATAATCTATATACATAAAAAGAGTTTCGTCTATTTCTTTTGCTACTAAAATAATTTCTTGCGGAATTTGTTCGAGACAAAGTTCTATAGTCTCACAGACAATCCACGCGCCTCTCTGTCCTTCAGGAGTTTCTTCATTTTCATATTCGTAGGGATATTCTTCACAATTAGACAATAACTCACGAAATCTAGCCGCATCGATTTTTTTACCTGCCAAAAATTCCCAGATTTCGTCAAGTGCTTCTCTTATAGGATCTTTTTCATTCCAACCTTGTTCTTTTATTTCTCGCAAGAAAATGCCATAGTTCGGATATAATCTCTCGCAACAACCTGCTGCAAATGCCACTCGATGCATCGGTGGAAGAGCTTCTAGTTCTCGCTCCAATATATGGAATTGACGGTACTTTAGATTCATTTTTATTGTTGAGTTGTATTGTCAGTAGTCGTTGTAACGGTTATTAATTAGCGATCGCCCTTCAATCCCAAATTATAGTAATTATCTATACACTCAGTTACAGCATACTGTCATCACTACTGAGACTTTACATAACTTTATAAAGTTAAGATGATTTATCGTTATTACCACGTTAGTTTTTCAGGAGAGGTGGGTAGTATAAATTACCGAAAAAACTAATTTGGCATATTAGTGATGTTCAAAACTAAATTATCAGAATTGGGTGCTTCAAAGGAATTTTATACCTCGAAGTTAGCCGATCGCCATATTGGAGCGATCGCAGTTCTCATATTAATTAGCTTGCTAAGTTCGTTGAGTGGAACGCCAGCGATTCACGCCATCTCTAACTCTTGGGAAGGCTTTCTCTGGGGAGTAGCAGATCCAGTGATTCGCTTAGATTGTTTAGTTGGTATTGTTGCGATTGGCTTACTGTCAGCTATATTTGTTCGTGGCGCTTTGGTAATCGCATCTTTTGCCTTAGCAGCAGTTTTGGGTATTGTAATTCATTTATTCCAGGTAAATTTTCCAGGCACAGAAATAGCGTTGGCGATTTCTACTATCGTCTTAAGCATAATGTTGATAGTGCCAACTCAAGCAAACTTTGTGATACTTGCTCTGATGGGTGCTAGTGTTGGTTTATTTCAGGGTTACGCTGTTAGCCAATCTATTATTCAGTCGCAAATAATACCTTTATTTACGTATATACTAGGTATGGCTTTAACTCAGCTTGCAGTTACTCTGAGTGTCAGAGAAATTGGTGCGGCGATGGGTATGGCGGAAATTAACCGAGTTTCAACATGGAAAATTAGTGTTGCTGGCTTTTGTTTGTTTGCGATGGCGATCGCATTTTTTAGCAATTCAATTATCTAAATCAAATATTTGTTTACCCCACCCTAACCCTCCCCTTGCCAAGGCTACGGTGTACACACAAGTCCAAGTAAAGTAATAAGAGCAAGAGTTGTGGGGAGTAAAAGGTGGTGAAAAATCCAATCAGAATACACGCGCAAGCAGTTAAGGGAAAAGCATTTGGAGACCCAAGACTGATAAAAAGGGGGCAGCATTGTACGAAGCAATGGGAAAACATCAATCAGTCAGCATTCGACAAATAAGTAAAAATAGAGCCGAACAAGTAGGATACTATCGGTTTTTGGAGAATAAGAATGTGACAGTAGGGGAATTAGTGCGAAGCCTATCAGACCAGTGTGTATTACAGGTAGAAGGAAAGCATATATTAGCCATCAGTGATACCAGCGAAATTAACTTGCAGCCTCATGTAGGAAGATTGAAAGCCACAGGTCTAGGTGTAGTAGGAAACAACACAGATATAGGATTTTATATTCATCCGACACTAGTATTAGATGCAGCAAATGGATTTCCCTTGGGGATAAGTACAGTACAACAGTGGACTAGAGATATCAACCATCAAGATAAGCATGAACGAAACTATAGCCAATTGCCAATAGAGGAGAAAGAATCATACAAATGGCTGCGTTCGGCTGATGAAACTCAACGGTGCATCAGTGTTGGTGAAGCCAAAATGATTACCCATATCGGCGACCGAGAAAGCGATATGTATGAGGAATTTGTGACAGTCGCAAATCAAGACAATCATGTATTGGTTAGAGCGCGCATTGACCGTCGCTTAGTGGGAAAGACTTCATCACTTTATACATACTTAAATCAACAGCCGAGCGAGGGGACTTACACAGTAGATGTCCCAGCAGATGCACGCATTAGTAGAACCGCAAGAGAGGCATTATTAATTGTTCGTCGTGCAATGGTGAAAATTCAACGTCCGGATAAATTGAATGGACAAGATTATCCGGCTAGTGTGACACTTTATGCCGTGGAAGCCGTGGAAGTCAACCCTCCACCAGGTCAAGCACCGATTCATTGGCGATTGCTCACCACCCACCAAGTTGTTTGTTTAGAACAAGCACTACAGGTGATTCGATGGTACACATGGCGATGGCGAATTGAACAAATTTTCGCCACCCTCAAAACTGCTGGTTTAAATCTCGAAGCCACTCAGCTCGAATCGATTGCTGCTATTCAACGACTGACTGTATTAGCTTTGTCCGTCGCCGTGCGAATTTTACAACTGATTCAAGGACGGGATAACCCTGATTTACCTGCAAATATTGCTTTTTCCCATGAGCAACAGCAATGCTTATCTATTCTTGCTCCTATTTTGGAAGGCAAAACTCGACTGCAACAAAATCCCTATCCTCCTTTTTCTCTGGCTTGGGCTACTTGGATTATTGCTCGACTTGGCGGTTGGTCTGGCTACAAGTCTCAAAAACCTCCCGGTATTACTACTTTGGTTCGCGGTCTTGAGCAATTTGAGTCTACCTTTTTTGGCTGGAAACTCGCTCTGGGTCTACTTGTGTGTACACCGTAGCTCCGAATCGGAGAGGGACAGACTTGAACACTAGTTCAAGACAGGGAGAGGTTGGTCGAATTCACGTCAATCTTAAAGTGAAACGGTATCACAGTCTAAGGTCTGTGCCTCCTAAGTTGAAAAAAGGTGTAGGGTAATACGCTTGGGTTAAGCCTTTTTGACTAAAACTGGTAATATCAATCTAGAAACTTGAGATTTAAATTTATAAATGTTGTGAAAATTCTGCTGGTAGAGGACGATCGCCCAACGGCAGCATTACTCTATGAGATCCTGACGTCTCAGTACTATATGGTTGAGCTAGCAACAGATGGTCAAATAGGGTTGGAATTAGCAACATCATCTAACTTTGACTTAATTTTGTTGGATTTGTTGATTCCCAAACTAGATGGAAATAGTCTTTGCCGCCAACTCCGGGCTTTGGGAGTACAAAAACCGATTCTCTTGCTCACTTCCAAAGATTGCAGTGCCGATGTCGTGAAGGGATTGGATGCAGGTGCAGATGATTATGTCACCAAACCCTACGATATTTCAGAATTGTTGGCACGGATACGGGCATTGCTGCGTCGAGGGCAGACCGAGCTAGCACCGACGCTACTTACTTGGGGAAATCTTTGCGTGAATCCCGTATCCGCAGAGGTAACTTACAAACAGCAAAATCTATCTCTAACCCCCAAAGAATATAGCTTGTTGGGGTTGTTCCTACGTAATCCGCAGCGTGTTTTTAGCCGCAGCGATATTATCGATCGCCTCTGGTCAATTGATGCCACGCCCACCGAAGCAACTGTCACCAATCTCATTAAAGACTTGCGGCAAAAGCTCAAAGCGGCGGGGATGTCTGCCGAACTGCTAGAAACCGTCTACGGTTTGGGTTATCGTCTCAAGGCTCCACCTCAGACTGAGGAAATAAAAGATATTTTGTCTGGGGAACAGAGCAAGAATAAAGGTGTTGCTCGATTCAAGGAGGCAGGGGTAAAAATTTTATCAAGTTTCGATGATACCTCGATTCAGCAACCCCAGGAAACACAGAAACTTCAAGGTACAGGAAAAACAAAAGCTCAAACACTTGCTTCAGTCAACAAAGTAATAGAACGTTATCAAAAGACCTTTGCCCAACGATTGATTTTACTAGAGCAAGCAGAACAATGCTTGTTGACAGGAAAATTGCACCCCGAACTTCAATCTCGTGCGGGTAACGAAGCACACAAGCTGGCAGGGACGTTAGGCTCCTTTGGCTATGAGATGGGATCGAAGCTAGCGCGGGGGATCGAACATCTTTTGCTTGGGGACGAATCTTTAGGAGCAAAACAAGCCTCTCATCTGTCAAAACTGCTGAGGGAACTCAAAGCAACATTGAATAAACCTCCCCAGCTATTAACTATCGAACAACTGGAAGCAACGCAGACTCCCTTGGTGCTGGTTATCGACGATCGACCTTTTAGCGATCGCTTAAAAGCCGAAGCTACAACTTGGGGAGTGCGGATTGAGGTTGCTGCCAACTTAGCGATCGCTCAAGATAAAATTTGTCAATCCCCCCAGGCTATTTTACTCAATCTCAACGGACAAGACTCAACCCAAAGGTGTTTAACCTGCCTGCAAAAACTCAAACAACAGCTGCCAACCACGCCAATTTTGGTGATGGCCGAACAAGACGATCTCGCACAACGAGTTGCTGTTTCTCGTTTGGGAGTAAAACGATATTTGCATCAAAACATCGCTACTGCCGAGGTATTTGAGGCGATCGCCCAAGTTCTCCCCCAATCCCAAACCGCGCAAGCCAAGGTAATGATTTTAGACGACGATCCAATGGCGCTGGAGTTATTAAGAAATCTACTGCAACCTTGGGGGCTGAGGGTGAAGACCTTGCAAGACCCGAAACGATTTTGGGATGTATTAACTACTACAAAACCAGATATGTTGATTATAGATGTGACAATGCCGAGATACAGCGGCATTGACTTGTGTCGGGTAGTACGACAAGATGCAACTTGGGGCAATTTACCGATTTTAGTTGTTACTGCTCATACAGATACAGAATCGATTCAGCGGGTGTTTGCAGCGGGAGCAGATGATTTTATTGGCAAACCCATAGTGGGGCCGGAGTTAGTAACTCGTGCGCTGAGTCGCATCGATCGCTCCCGTTTACAGCAAGAACTTAAAACGCTCAAACAAAGGATGGGAACGTAATTGAATAATTCATAATGGGCTTCGCCCCGCTGCGCTAACGTAATTCGTATAAATTAATTTATGGGGTGAAAATTGCGAATTGGAGCGCAGCAACGTGACATCTAAGCTTTTTGGGAAAAGACAAGCCAACAAACAAAAGCTGAAAATTCCCCTACGCCTCATTCTTACCGTTACCTTTGTACTGCTGACGGCTGGAACCACAGCATTAGCAAGTTATATATCTTTGCGGAATTATCAGCATTCAGTAAATAACTTGGCATATCAGCTAATGACCGAGGTGAGCGATCGCATTCATCTGTATCTTACTAATTACTTGCAGACTCCAAACTGGATAGATCGCCTTAATGTTAGAGCCAGCAAGCTAGGACAAGTAGATATCAGCAATCCTAAAAGTTTAGAACGCTATTTTTTAGCTCAAATTCAAGAATTTAGTTCTGCGAGAATTCATTTTGTTAATCCCCAAGGCGGACTCGTGGGAGCCGGAAACGATGAACGGGGTCTTAGCGTTTCCTTCACCAAGAATTTTACCAAAGGGACGCTTTATGTATATAGCGTCGATAGTCAAGGTCAGCGCCAAAAATTATTAGTTAATCAGCAAAACTATGATGCCACTCAAAGACCCTTCTATCAAAAGGCATTCTCAGCAGGCAAACCAACTTGGACGCCAATTTATTTATACGTACCGTCTTCCAGAGGTCTGGGAATAGCAGCCAGTTACCCGCTTTATAACCAAAAAAAACAACTCCAAGGAGTTTTCAGTAGCGATCTCAGACTTGTTACCATTGCTGAGTTTCTCAAAAAATTGCGAGTCGGTACTCACGGACAAGTATTTATCATCGAGCATTCGGGATTGATGGTTGCTTCTTCAACCGCGGAACAACCCTTTGTTACAGGTAGCAATTGGATAGAAAATAAACGCCTGAAGGTCACACAAAGCAACCACCCCCTGATGCGTTTGGCAGGCCAGCATCTAGTTTCTCGCTTTGGTGACTTGGCTAAGATTAATAGCGCACAGCAATTTAATTTTGAGATAGAAGGTAAAAAACAATTTTTACTCGTTACCCCTTACAGCGATAAATTGGGTCTTCAATGGTTGATTGTGACGGTGGTGCCAGAATCGGACTTTATGGCAGAAATTGCTGCCAATACACGCGCCACCATACTTTTTATTATTACTGCCTTGGGTGCAGCGATCGCTTTAGGATTGTTACTGACTCAATTCATTGTCCGCCCCATAGAGCAATTGGGTCAAGCCAGCTTGACCTTGGCAGATGGAGAATGGAATCAGCCAATAGCACAAGATAGCCCAATTGTAGAATTGCAAGTCCTCAGTTACTCTTTTAATCGCATGGCCGAGCAACTGAGACACTCATTTGAGCGCGTTAAAATTGCTCTACAAGAATCGGAAGAACGCTTCACCAAAGTATTTCGTACCTGTCCTGATGCTATTAGGATCGTTAGCCAAGATGGAAAATGTGTAGACGTGAATGATGCCTTTACAAGTTTATATGGTTATACCAGGGAAGAAGTTGTTGGGCACACGATCGCAAACATTAAATATTGGGTGAATTTGGAAGACCAAAAACGCTACTTGGAGGATTTGCAAGCAGGTAAACCAGTTCGTAACAGGGAATTTGCCGTTCGTCACAAAACAGGCAGGATTCTCACAGTCCTGTTTTCAGCCGATACCATCGAGCTTCAGGGACAGCCTCATATCATTGTCGTTACTCAAGATATTAGCGATGTCTACGACGAGCTTCGCTTACGCAAAACAGCAGAATTGGAACTGCGGCAGCAAAAAGACCTGCGTGAGAGCATTTATAATGAATCTGCCGATGCTCTATTCATTGTCGATTCCGAAACTCTGTTAATCGCTGACTGTAATTATCGAGCTGTAGAATTGTTTGAAGCCAGCAGCAAAGCCGAACTCATTGGTATTACAGGTCATACGCTTCAGCGCCATCAGTTTACCTTAGAGGAACTGGCCGAAATCACTGCCCAAATAAAGCTAAAAGGTGTCTGGAGTCAGGAAATTGAATACGTGACCCGCAAAGGAAATCTTTTCTGGGGCAACCTGGCTGCAAAGCGCGTTTCCATTGCCGATCGCGTCATTCATTTAGTGCGAGTAACCGATATTACCGAGCGCAAACGCATTGAAGAAGCTCTGCGGCAAAGCGAAGCTAGGTTCCAAAAAATTGCCGCCGCTTCACCAGCACAAATTTACATCCTTGCCTATTACCCAGATAAACATGAGATGGCCTATGAATATATCAGTCCAGGAGTCCGAGAAATTCAAGAATTGACACCAGAACAAGTCTTAAAGAATGCCTTACTTACTTATAACCAAGTGCATCCTGATGACCGCCCTCTCTACAATCGCCTAACTACTCGCAGTCTTAGAACCCTGCAACCCTTTGCCCACGAATGGCGAATTGTCACTCCTTCTGGGAAGATTAAGTGGGTACGTGCCACCTCCCGCCCGGAACGCCGCAGCAATGGCGAAATTGCTTGGTATGGGGTATTGCTAGATATTACTAATCTCAAACAAGCCGAGTCAGCTCTGCGCGAGAGTGAAGACCGGTTTCGCCATGCCTTTCATGATGCTCCCATTGGCATGGCACTGCTGGGATTGGACGAGCGCTGGCTGCAAATCAATCCGATGTTCGCTGAAATGCTTGGTCACTCGGAATTAGAGACTCTAAACACGAGCGTATTTGAGTTAATTCACTTAGAAGATGTTACTAAGCTCAAGCATTGCATCGAGCAAGTTCTCAACAATGAAAATCGTAATGCTCAAGTAGAGTTACGCTATTTGTGTAATGGAGGACGCATCGCTTGGGGACTAACGAGGTTGTCATTAGTACGAGATTGTCAAAACCAACCATTATATTATGTCGCTCAGATCCAAGACATCACGGATCAGCACGCTATTGACCGGATGAAAAATGAATTCATTTCCATCGTCAGCCACGAACTTCGCACCCCATTAACTGCCATTCAAGGATTTTTAGGGCTGCTCAACACTGGTATTTACGACAACAAACCAGAAAAAGCCAAAAGGATGCTCCAGCAAGCTTTGACCAATAGCGATCGCTTGGTGCGTTTAGTTAATGACATCCTTGACTTGGAACGTTTGTCTGCGGGACAGGTGCAGCTTGTTATGGAAGCCTGTGAAGCAGAAGATTTAATGCAAAGAGCCGTGGAAGAGGTACAATCAATTGCCCTGGCAGCCAGCGTCACTTTATCGATTATTTCTACCACTGCTCGCGTCTGGGCTTCTCCAGACTCGATTATCCAAACTTTGACAAATTTATTGAGCAACGCCATCAAATTTTCTCCCCCCGACTCAGTTATTACTTTGTCTGCTCAACCTCAAGCTGACTGTGTTCTGTTTCAAGTCAAAGACCAAGGCAGAGGCATTCCCGCCGAAAAACTAGAAACTATCTTTGAACGCTTCCAACAAGTTGATGTTTCTGATGCTCGTGCCAAGGGAGGAACTGGTCTTGGTTTAGCGATTTGTCAAAGTATAATTCTCCAGCACGATGGTAATATTTGGGCAGAGAGTACCCTCGGTGAAGGGAGCACATTTTATTTCACCTTGCCAATGCCGCCAAAAGAATCATGAGTAAATGTATCCTTGTGATTGATGATGAAGAATCGCTGCGAGAACTTGCCTGCATCTGTTTGGAGGATTTAGGAGGATGGGAGGCGATCGCGGCTGAGTCTGGTGATGAAGGACTCTTGAAAGTCCAAGAAAAGGCGTTTGATGCAATTCTCCTTGATGTATCTATGCCAGAGATGGATGGCTTCCAGTTTTACGAAGAACTTAAAGCCAACCCTACAACTAAAACCATTCCAGTAATTTTGCTAACGGCCAAAGTATTACCACAAGATCGCAGCCGCTTTACTCAAATGGATATCGCCGGCATCATTACAAAACCTTTCAAACCAACACTCATTTGTGAGGAAATAGCCCAAATGCTCGGTTGGAATAATTACTAGTAGTCTGCCAACCCAAAAATGTTAGATGGAAGTTGGGTAAAGGTTAAAGGAAAAAGGGTAAGGGATAAAAAACCTTTTCCCTTTGCCCTTTTCCCGACTTCTGTAAGAGTCTAATGTGAAACTGTACGGGCAAAGTTTTGCGATCGCATTAATGCTCTATTTGCATATCATGCGATCGCAAATTGTAATTTCTCAGGTAATACGGATCGGTTAAGATCTCCCCGCCTACGGCGACCCCCTTTTTAAGGGGGTAAAACAGGGTTGTAAGCCCCCCAATTTATCGGGGGGTTGGGGGGATCTTCGAGGAATAAACACGTTAACCGACCCCTATTGATTGATGAGGTAATTAGTTTCTAGCTAACACTGATATTGCAGTAGTTTTACCTTTGGAATACCTAGACAATCGTGAGATTGGTCAAGTTTCCGCTATAACCAGTGATTTCGATAATGGCATCTTGACCAGACTGGAACCCTGCAATATTGTCATTGAGAGCGACGAAAGTCTGTAGGGGAGCAGAACCATTAGCTTTATACTGAAAAGTCACTGCCTTCTTCGGAGCCAGTACGGCACCAATCCAACCATTGATTTTTCCAGGATTCCAAGCTCCTGTTAAGACTCCGCCTTTCTCAAAGACACCTGCTGCATTGACACTATATGGGCCATCAATTGAGTCGGTGCCAATGCTGAAATCGGTTATGCGATCGTAATTATTCCACAAAGAGTCAGTCAGTTCTGTATATCCGAAACTGTCCTTGCCCTTGCCGCCTGTCAGCTTATCTGCTCCGGTACCCCCCACGAGCTTATCATTTCCGTCACCGCCTAAGAGAATGTCATTCCCACTACCGCCTAAGAGAGTGTCATTCCCATCCTTGCCGTAGAGAATGTCATTCCCCTGTTTGCCATCGATATTGTCCTTGCTATTGAGACCGAAGATAATGTCATTACCACCACTACCATTTCTGGAATTAGAACTAATATCGCCAATTTTGATACCGCCAATATCGATCTTCAAGCCAGAACTAATATTGTCAAGTGCGATCGCCATGAGAATTTCTCCTGATTAACTGTTTTTTAGACAACATCGAGCTAGTACAGTTGCACAAAAGTCAAAGGAATTATATTTTCAATTTTTGCCCCATTTTGAATCGTCTGTTTCTTTGGGCCGTGCTGTACTAGTAAGTTGACTTTTATCAAACTCGTAATTTAATTTTTGAATCAGACTTAGTAAGTATTTCTTCTGCATTATATTTTCCCTATTTTCTCCTCCCTACTTAAGCAAGTAAATTCTCCAGAACGCTAGTAGAGACAGGAAATAGGGAACTCTTAACAGCGAAAAAAAGTCCACCTAGCTTTGCAAAAATCAAATAGGAGTCATTTATATATATACAATACCTATTTTAAATCTATATAATGAAGCGACTAAAATTGCCACTTGAAATTTAAAATTATTTTAAAGTAACTAAATTGAAACAATCAAAAAAAAACCAATTAATTTCTTTTATAAAAAGAAAAATAGTAAAGTCTTAACCTCTCAATTTTTTTTATAAAAAGAAAAATAGTAAAACCTTTAGAGAATGTTTGAAAAATGTTTTGTTGCGATTTGAAACATTTTTAGATTCTCCTTGACAAAGAAGACAAAAACCTCTTAATTCTACCTCGATATACTTAGGTTAAGGAATTTATCTGTTAAGGGAAGCAGAGGAGGCAGAGGAAGCAGGGGGGGAGAAAAAAGCTTAACTGAAGGGTATTGATGACACCCAGACTTGAAAATTTTATGGTATTGTTCTAGACAGCAACGATACGTATACCAGTGTAGAATCAATACGGTTCCGTTAAGACCCCCCCGCCTACGGCGACCCCATTAAAAAGAGGGTAAAAAAGGGTTGTGAGCCACCGAATTTATCGAGGGGTTGGGGAGATCTTCGAGGAATAAACACGTTAACCGAACCGTATTGAGTGTAGAATTACAACGCGGCTCGATCGTGCTTGAAAAATCCACTTTTGGGTTAGCAAAAACTCATAAGCTCTTTTGGGCAACTTTGCGCTGCTAAGGATTTCTGACAGTGCTTTGCCAAAATCTTGCACCCTAATTCAATCGGCGGTAAGCGTAACAAACTCGCGATCGCTTCGACCGCTGGTCAAACTTCTGTTGCATGTGTGTTAAAGCGACTGCGATCGATGAGGTGTTATTAAAAACTGTTACAAAAACTGACATGCGGCATAAAGGCTAGATAAAAGCTTGACAATAACTAATAAGTACAAATTAAAAATCTACATTCATGTCTAAGTAGGCGGACATAATTAAATGTAAAATCTAAAGGAGCGAAACCTTTTACTATTGAGGGTTTTACCTTCTGCCTCCAGCAATAACTGCCTCCTGCCTTCTACTTAACTACCTTGAGTTCAAACATAAGAGAAATAATGTATATGGGAGTCCGGTTTGATTTGGAGAATTTATTTGTCTAGACAGGGAGTAGGGAATGGGGAGTAGGGAGTAGGACAAAAGCCTTGTCTGGATGTACTGTTTTTTTCACGCAATCAAATGTGAGTTTTATCTACTTAATAAAAGTTATTGAGTTTTCCCAGCAGTAAACTTATATAGTTTACTCGGTTATTTTATGAAAAGTAACCTTGCAGGAGCTTTTTGAATTCGCCAACAGAGTCATACAATACGCGAAAACTTATTTTTCTCCAAAGCCTAAAATATTACCCTTATGGGTACTACCCATAGATAAATATCAACATTATATTAGCTGTTTAGAGAGATGTTAATATTATGTCCTAAAAAGGAGCTGCATACCTTTAAAAATCAACTTGTCAGCTAATCGTCATCGAAGTTGAGGAAATAATAAAGATTTTAACTGAAGTTATGGGACTGGCGATCGCGATGTCTGCGATGAACTGCACCTACGCTTGCGCTGGACTCTTTACCCACCAACAACGCCCCTGACTTGAAACGCAGAGTCTAATAGAATGGTGGCAAATTCTATTCCTAACTAAAATCAACGGCTCTTCAGGGTTCAATCCTATTTTTCAATAATTATATGCAAAATGAATCACCCCAAAAAAATACTATTCCTCTTATTAATAAGAATATTCAAGATTCATCCTCTGAGGGCTTAACCTTAGATGCTTTTAACTTATACGGTAATACATATCAAATTTGCAGAAATTGGTTGAAATATCATAATTATCCTTTAGATAATGAAAACATTCAACGTTACCTACGTATAATTCTAATTTTAAAAGAGGTGGTAATCCTATCAGAAGAAATTAAAACTGTGTTTCATAACAACCAGCTAAAGAAACTAGGGGTTTTTCAAAAAATATCCAGTATCATTACAGATAAATTAGGAATTGAACCAGACAAAATTGTTCCTATTGCAAATTTAACAGCAGATTTCAGGATAGATTCTTTAGATATGCTAGAACTAATGGTTGCTATAGAAGAAGCTTTTGACATTGAAATTTCTGCTCAAACTGCTCAAACCCTTACAACTGTGCAGCAAATTATTAATTATATTAACCAAAGAGTTTAGGTTAGTATGTAAAACCTATAAATTATAATTAATAAACAGAATAATAAGCGATACAAGGACTTACTTGTTAGCAAATCAACCGATATTTTTATAAAAAAGTACAACTAGTAGTGTCTAGAAGGTATTAAAAGCAATTTAAATTATTATTTTTCAAGTGAAATGGTATAAACCATCAAACTAATCAAAGTCGATCGACATCATCAGACTAAAAAGTTTTACGCCAATTCTTTGTTGGTAACAGTTATGTATAAATTTTCTACTTTAACCGATCTTCTATCTTACAGATCTCAAGAACAAGCAGACCAAATTGCTTATATTTTTCTGCAAAACAACGGCATAGAATTAGCTCGTCTAAGTTATCGAGAGTTAGAATCACAGGCCAGAGCGATCGCAGTACAATTACAATCGATGAAAGCTACTGGCGAACGCGCACTACTCCTCTATCCACCAGGATTAGACTACATTGCTGCCTTCTTTGGATGTTTGTATGCCAAGGTAGTTGCAGTTCCAGCTTATCCACCCAGTCGGCAAAAAGTCTCCAGATTGATGGCAATTATCAAAGATGCTCAAGCTACAGTAGCACTAACTACCACATCTGTATTGACTAGCTTAAAAGAGCAATTTTCCGCAACTCCGGAGTTGGCTTCATTGCATTGGCTAATAACCGATAACCCGAACAATGATGAGGTTTTAGACTGGGAAGAACCAATAATCAACAGCGATACGTTGGCATTTCTGCAATACACATCAGGATCTACAGCCACACCAAAAGGAATAATGGTGAGTCATGGGAACATACTCTACAACGAAAGCATGATTCAAGAAGCTTTCCAGCATACACAACAGTCTATTGTTGCAGGCTGGTTGCCTCCCTACCATGATATGGGTCTGATCGGAAATATATTACAGCCTCTGTATGTAGGTATTCCCTGCATACTTATGTCACCAATGACATTTGTACAGCAGCCATTTCAATGGTTAGAGGCAATTTCTCGTTACAAAGTTAATACTAGCGGAGGGCCTAATTTTGGTTATGATTTATGCGTTCGCAGTATCAGTTCCGAACAAAAGAAACTCCTAGACCTGAGTAGTTGGGATCTGGCTTTTATTGGCTCAGAGCCTATTCGTGCTGAGACATTAGACCAATTTGCAGAAGCTTTTGAACCCTGTGGCTTCCAAAGAGAGGCTTTTTATCCTTGTTATGGTTTGGGTGAAGCAACTTTATTCGTTTCCGGAGGAGCGAAAACCACTTCCCCTGTGATTCAGTCTTTTCAAAAAGAAGCGCTCAAGCATAATCAGATAGTGCCAACAGCGCTAGAGGATCGAAACACGAAAAAATTCGTCAGTTGCGGACAAACAGTATCTGACCAAAAAATATTAATTGTCGATCCCAATAAGTTAGTCCCATGTCTACCCGAACAAGTAGGGGAGATTTGGTTATCTGGGTCTAATATTACCCAAGGTTATTGGAACCAGCCAGAACAAACAAAGAGTGCTTTCCAAGCTTACTTAGCAGATACCAATGCTAGTGCAGCGTCAGAGCCTTTTTTCCGTACCGGTGATTTGGGATTTTTTAGTAATGGTGAATTGTTTGTCATCGGATACTTGCAAGATTTGATTGTCTTAGATGGCTGTAGTTATTATCCTCACGATATAGAACTGACGGTGCAAAAGACTAATCCTAAACTGCGCTTGGGCTGTGGTGTAGCTTTTACCATTGCAGTAAATGGCCTTGAGCAGTTGGTAGTTGTTCAGGAGATTGAGCGTCATTATCGGGATGTGAATCTCGATCGGATGGTTGCGGCTATTCGTCAATCAGTTGCAAAAGAGCATGGTTTGCAGATATATGCTGTAGTTTTGGTGAAAATGGGGAGTATTCTCAAGACTTCTAGTGGTAAATTACAACGCCATATCTGTCGATCGCAGTTTCTTGCAGATAACCTAAATGTTGTTGGTAAGTGGATTTATAATCTGAACCAAATTAGTTCAGACAAATCCGAAATTGAAGCTTCTGAAGTTGCTTAATTAATCACAACTATCGAAAAAGTACTGGATATGAAAGATGATTATCCTATTACAAATAGTGTTTTAAGCTTGTTGAAAAGTAAATTAGAGCAGTTTGGATCGAAAACAGCTCTTTGTATAAAAAACGGCGACAATTGGCAGAATTTGAGCTATGCAGAACTTGGACAAAGAGCCTGTAATCTGGCTAATTATCTGATTGAGTCTGGTATCCAGCCTGGCGATCGCATCGCTATTCTCTCAGAATCTCGACCCGAATGGAGTATTGGATTATTTGCCGGATTTTTGGCAGGTGCGATTGTAGTTCCTTTAGATATCAAGTTAAGTGAAACTGAACTGAACTCAATACTTAGTGATTGTGTTCCTCAAATACTCTTAACATCTTTGTCTCATCAAAATATTGCTGACAAATTAAAAAGTAGTGTTGTTTCTATTGCACAAGTATTGACATTAGAAAAAGTAGCGATTGATTTACCATCTGAATCAATACAATCTCAAGACATTCTGCAATTCCAAGAACGCCAGTTGGATGAAGTAGCTAGTATCATTTACACCTCTGGAACCACGGGTAAACCAAAGGGTGTGGCGATCGCATTTAGAAATTTGATTTTTGAGGCTGAAACACTCGGAAAGCTTGTAGGAATCGGGCCTAATGACTCTTTTCTATCGATTTTGCCGCTCAACCATCTTCTGGAGTTGAGTGGAGGTTTGCTCAGTGTGCTTTATGCAGGAGGCACAGTTTGTTATGCTCAAAGCCTCTATCCACAGGACATTTTACAGATGATGCAGGAGCGTCAGATTACAGCAATCCTGGGAGTACCATTATTTTTTAAAACCCTCTACAACAGTATTCAAAAAGAAGTCGTTCGTGGTACGCCACTAAAACGCTTATGGTTTCAAGGTGCTATGACCTTGGCTAAGAAGTTACCTTGGCAAACGGCTCGACGAATAATTTTCTTCCCAATACATCAGAAATTTGGTGGTAAATTCCGCCTTTTTATCTCAGGCGGCGCTGCTCTTGATATGGATGTGGCCGGCTTTTTTGAGCAAATTGGGTTACCAATCATTCAAGGTTACGGACTAACAGAGACTGGGCCAGTAATCTGCGTTAACAGTCCAAAAGCCAATCGTATTGGCTCTGTTGGTAAACCTCTGCCTGGTGTAGAAATCAAAATTGATTCCCCAGAACCAGAACAAACTCAAGGTGAAGTTTTGACTCGCGGCCCTCATGTGATGAAAGGGTATTACAAAAGTGAAGAGTTAACCAGGCAAGTTTTAGATCGGGATGGATGGTTTCATACAGGCGATTTGGGGGTTATTGATGCTGATGGATTTCTCCACATTACAGGACGGATTAAAAATCTGATTGTTTTAGGAGGTAGTAAAAAAGTTAATCCTGAAGAAGTAGAAGCTATTTTGTCTAAGAGTCCTGCAATTCAAGAAATTTGTGTACTAGGCAGACTAGCGAAATATGGAATCAAGAAAGATACCGAAGAAGTTTGCGCTGTAGTTGTTCCCTCTGACTTCATCAAACAAGAACTACAAACAAAACCCGAAGCTTTATTAAGAGAAATTGAACGAGAGATTGCCAACTTAGCTACAAATCTAGCGTCTTATAAACGACCATCACGCATATTCATGCACTTAGAAGCTTTACCAAAAACCTCCACTCGTAAAATCAAGCGTCCACTAGTTCTTGAATGGATAAATACTTTGGAGTAAAAAAATGAATGAATCTGTTTTACTGCTCTATGCGATCGATTTCCTAGTGATTGGCAGCCTACCTTATGTATTCTTTAGACAAGATGGCCGCAAAAATCTTAAGTGGTGGAGTACAGCTGCTCCTTTCCTTCTGTGCCCATTGTTGCTTTTAAATTCCTATTTCAAATTGGTAACGCCACTCTTAAAGTACGGGCAGTTATGGAATTTTCACAATGATTTGTTATCTGTGCCATTTAGCGTTGCTTCTATTTCTTTAATTTTCTTTACTCTTGGTACCCATCGAATTCCCCTTTCCTTGTGGCATCAAAATAACGATCGGCCAAAACACATTGTGACTTATGGCGCTTATGGCAAAATCCGCCATCCCTTTTATACATCTTTTCTCTTAAGTCTTTTGGGAGGATTTATTTTATATCCCCATCCAGGAACAATATTCACCTTGATTTATGGATTAGTAGCGTTAAATATAACTGCGGCTAGAGAAGAAAAACGCTTGTCAGCATCTGAATTTGGAGCCGAGTATAAAGCTTATATCAAACATACAGGTAGATTTTTTCCGAAATTGGAAACTAAATAACTATGAATGAAGTATTTGTCAATAATTTTTCTTATGTTTTAGGTGATGAAACATATACTGTAGAGGAAGCAGTAGCCCAGGGAAGAACACTTTCAACTACTTCGGTTTTACAAGAAGCTGGATTTCGCAAACATTATGTTTGTTCGTCAAAGACTAATGCTTACGATTTAGCAAAGTTGGCAATTGAGAAAATTCAAGATGATTTAGGTGATATTGGAGCAATTGTTTATTCTACTTGTATTCCGATGAATGGGAATATCGGTTACTATGAAAAGTTTCAAGAAACTAGAGATGTTAAGTATTTAATGGATTTCCCAGCAAGTCATTTGCAGAGCGATTTCGGGATAGAAAGAGCAACTGTGATTGGATTAAATCAGCAGGCTTGTACGGGAATGTTAGGTTCTTTGCATTTAGCTAAAATGCTTTTGTTATGCGAACCAGATGTGAAGCGCGTTTTATGTGTAACATCAGATAGATTTCCCCAAGAAGCTTTATACGAACAAGCATATAATCTTATTTCTGATGGAGCAGCTGCTTGTATAGTTTCTCATGAGCCAGCAGGTTTTCGATTAATTGCTAACCATGCAATTACCAACGGAGCAATGTATCTGGCCTCAGATGATGAAACAGTAGGAAGTTATTTTAGTTATACCTATCGGCTCATTCAAGAAATATTGAGAAAAACTAATCTGGAGATAGGACAAATAGATTGGATTGTTAGTCAAAATACTCACATTAATGCTTGGCAGATATTGTCTCGTATTCTCAAGTTCGATCCAGAGCGAGTTTACTTTCAATCACTACCAGAAGCGGGTCATGTAATTAGTGGCGATAACATTATTAATCTTACATGGTTAATGAACTCAGGAAAAATTAAATCAGGCGATCGCATCATGTTGGTTATGGCAGGTTATGGCTTGAACTGGCAATCTGTAATTTTGGAGAAAATTTAAACAATGGACAGATTAACTAATGTAGTTGAAAAACTTTGTGATGCTTCCAGAAAAAAATATATCAATCCTTACGTATATTTGGAGTGGCCGGAAGTTCTCGACTTAGAACAATGGTTTACGAGTCCGCAATTAATCTCACTTTACGGCACTGAATTCTATGAAAATTTGACGGAGATTGAGCAGAAAAGGCTTAGTTTTTACGAAGCAGTCAATTTTTTCAGCCTCAATATTCATGGTGAAAAGGCACTGATATCAGGGCTGTCCCAACGGCTATACGAACCAGATAAAAGCTCATATTCTGCTTATCTGCATCATTTTTTAGATGAAGAGAACAAGCACATGCTACATTTTGGCGGTTTCTGCAAGAAATATGCTGGAAAGATATATCGAAATAAAAAGATTGCATTTCCACGAGAATATGAAGTCGGTGAAGAAGACTTTCTATTTTTCACTAAAGTTGTAATTTTTGAAGAAATCGTGGATGTGTATAACTGGAGGATGTCACAAGATGAAAGTCTAGTTCCTCTTGCACGCCAAATCAATCTTTTTCATCATCAAGAAGAAGTACGTCATCTGATATTTGGTCGTCAAATCGTCAAAGAACTTTTTGACCGCTATTCCACCTCATGGTCAGCAGAAACTCTGCAAAATATCCGCAAATATTTACAAAATTATTTTGTGGGAACTTGGGCAGAATATTATAACCCAGATGTGTATAAAGATGCTGGTCTAGAAAAACCTTATGAAGTCAGAGAAAAGGCTTTTTCACATCCTCAATGCCAAAAACATCGACAAGAAATCTCAGCTAAATGTATTCGGTTTTTTGTAGATGCTGGCATTTTAGAAGAGGAACCTGCGTTATGAAAACTGAATTAGAAATTAAACAGGCATTGCATGAATGGATAGTGAATACAAATGGCAAGATTCAAAGCGATGAACTCAAGGATGATACACCCATTATTGAACGTAGAATTATTTCTTCACTGCAAGTAATGGAACTACTTTTGTTTATCGAACAATTAAGCGATCGCCCCATTAACTTCTCTAATATCAAACACAAGGTTTTTCGAGATATTAACGCCATACACCACAATTTTTTTCAAGAGGTAACCAATGGAAAATAACACTAAAATTAACTTTGAAAACCTAGCAGATTATCGTTGGTTTCCCAATGGTCAATCAGCATTTAGCGGTAATTTGCTCAAGCTTTATCACAAACTCGACCAGTTTTTTATCAGCTTGGCTAGAGAATGTACTGCTCAAGAACATCTGTTTCCAACTTTTATTTCTGCACGCGAACTAGAACGCCTAGAATATTTTCGTTCTTTTCCTCATTTAGTCACATTTCCAGTTTTCCTAAATCCAGAGGAAAAGAATTTAAAGACTTTTGCTGAGGGACAACCTATTTCAGCAGCCGGAGAAGTCCAATTGACAGCACCAGGGCCAATTCGGGATGTTCTCACACCAGCAGCCTGCTATCACTTTTACATTCAATTTCAAGGACAGAATCTCAATAGACCAAAGTACTTGACAACTAGAGGAAATTGTTTTCGACGAGAGTCATATTATCGACCCCTCGAACGCCAATGGAATTTTTCTATGCGAGAAATTGTATGTATTGGCACAGCAGATGAAGTGAAAGTATTTTTGGATAACTATCGACAAAAATTAGAACATTTATTTACTACAATTAACCTGCCAATTGACTGGGATGAAGCAACAGATCCATTTTTTAATCCTTTGCAAAATCCTAAATATTTAGCGCAAAAGCTAGCACCAGTAAAAACAGAAATGGTATTTCAAAATAGTCTGGCTATTGGCTCAGTCAATTTCCATCGAAATTATTTTGGAGAAACATTTCAAATTCAGCGAGACGGTCAAGATGCTTTCTCTGGCTGTGTAGCCTTCGGAATCGAACGATGGATATTTGCTTTTTTAACACAATTTGGAACTGATGAAACTAATTGGCCGCATTTACAGTTAGAGAAGGTAGCAAATGTCTAAAAAACAAATTTTAATTACAGGTGGCGATGGCTATATTGGTTCTCGCATAGCCAGAAAATATTTGCAAGTAACACAGGAACCTATACTACTTTGGGTAAGGGCAAATGACGAACATGAGTTTCAAAACAAGGTAGAAAAACTCAATCTTTATCTAGACAATTACTCTGAACGCGTTAGCTATTCCTGGGGTGATTTAAGACAAGCACAACCATTTAATTTAATTGACCCAGGAGAAATTAAACTAATCGTTCATTCTGCCTCAGTAACTCGCTTTAATGTCGACCGAGAAACTGCTCGGCAAGTTAATATTGAGGGAACAGAAAAGCTGCTCAATTTTGCTAATACCTGCCACTCTTTAGAAGGATTTGGCTTATTAAGTACGGTTTATGCATCTGGGATAAAATCAGGTTTAATTGCAGAAATTGCATTAGACGACCGAGATGGCTTTGCCAATTATTATGAGTGGTCAAAATGGGAATCTGAAAATTTACTAATTAACCAATTTTCTCATCTTCCTTGGAGCATATTTCGAGTAGCAACAGTCATTGCGGATAACATACAAGGATATGTGACTCAACAAAATGCTTTCCATAATACATTAAAGCTACTTTATTATGGTCTGCTTTCTTTAATTCCAGGTAAACCAGAAACGCCACTATATTTCGTCACAGGAGATTTTGTCACTGATGCAATTTTCAAGTTGATGAGTCGCTCTTGCAATCAAGAAATTTATCATATTGCCCATACAAAAGCAGAATCACCATGCTTGGGCGATATCATAGATATTGCATTTACAACTTTTACTCAAACGCCAGAATTTAAAGTGCGGCGAGTTCTGAAGCCACTTTATGCCGATCCAGAATCTTTTAATTTTCTTGTAGATGCTGTAAAAGGCTTTGGCGGAAATATTGTTAATGAAGCAGTTTCTAGTGTATCTCCTTTTTCTAAGCAACTGTTCATTGACAAAGAAATCAATAATCAAAAACTAGTTTCAGCTTTTGATAACTATCAAGCTGAAAATCCCCAAACTTTAATTGAAAATACTTGCCAATACCTTTTGAAACAAAAATGGGCTAAACAAGTATAAAGTGTTTTTATTGAAAAATAATTCAGAATTCAGGAGTCAGAATCAATCAGTTAGTGATTCTGAACCGCGACTAATTCAAGACTACCAAATCTACGATTTTGTTGGGTCTTAAACCCAATTATTCAGACGCCAGTCGGACTCTAATTCATACTGAATTCTGACTCCTGACTCCTGAATTCTATCTTGATAAATTGAATTAACCCAAAAGTTAGGAGTATTCTCATGTCTGAGAAACTTAGTGAAAATGAATTGTGGCTTCTAAGCTTTTATCGTACTTCTGAAATCAGTGGGGCACTTTTTTTCGGCAGATTGGCCAAATCAATGAAACCAGGCCCTATCCAGCGTGATATGACTAATCATTTTTCTGATGAAAGTCTTCATGCTTGGTACTGGACAGCATGTATTGAAAAATTAGGTGCTCAAGCGCTCAAACTTACTGATGCTTATCAAGATCAATATATAGCAGCAGCTGGTATGCCTGTGAATTTGATGGAGGTTCTAGCAATCACTCAAGTCTTTGAAAAACGGGTTATTACGCAATATGCTCTTCACAGTCAGATTCTCAATCTTCAGCCAGAAGTGAAAGAGACTCTTGAGAAAATCATGAAAGATGAAAAGTGGCATACTACTTGGGTTGGAAAAGCTCTTAAGGATATGGAATCTGATTATGGTAGAGATTACATTCAAGCAACTCTCAAACGTTTTGGAGAGTCGGATCGAGAAGTTTATCGTCAAACTATGAACGAACATGAGGAAAGAGTCAAATATCTAATCAAAAGATAAATCATTGAAGAAGAACTCAGAATTCAGAATTCAGAAGTCAGAATTAATTAGTGGGGGATTCAAAGGAACCATTAATTCTATGCTTTATTAAAAATATTTGCTTGTTTTTGGTGTAGAAGTACAGTAACAAAAAATGACGAAGGAGAAAATACTATGTTAGTTCAAAGTACTGTAAAAGAAAAAATATCCGATTTTACTAAAATACCCATTTCTAAACTGCAAGATGAAGCTTTACTAACCGATGTTATTGCTGAATCTTTCGTTTTAATTGAAATGATTATTGAACTGCAAGAAGAGTATCGTGTATGTTTTTTACAAGAAGATTTGCAAGATATTAAAACTGTAGGAGACTTGACTCAGTTATTTGTAAATCGCGTTAAAAATTAAACTTTTTATGCAAGAAGATTATCCAGCGTCTAATACCAATCAGCAGTTTTTAAAGAATGCAGGTCTCCAAAGTTGGAGAGTCATTATTTTGGCAATTGTGACAGCTTTAGCTTTTGGTGGAGCTTCTGTGTACGCTATTGTGTATTTTCGTTCTCATGCTATTCAGCAGAATAATGCAGACATCGCCGCCACTCCAGGAGGTAATTCTACTGACAATATTGTTGCTGCGGATGGACGCTTAGAACCGCTAGGAGAAGTTATTAAGCTGTCTTCACCAACCATGCTAGAGACGCAAAAGCGAATTGCGAAGCTACTTGTTAAGGAAGGAGAGCAAGTTCGGCCCGGACAGGTAGTTGCAATTCTGGATATCCTTGATACTCGTCAAGCTGCTTTAGAAAAGGCTCAAACACAAGTCAAAGTTGCTCAAGCGCGTCTTGACAAAGTTAAAGCTGGCGCTCAAGTAGGAGAAATATCTGCTCAACAAGCGGTGATTGCTCGATTAAAGGCACAGTTAAGCGAGGAAAGCATTGCTCAAAAAGCAAATATTGCTAAACTTTCAACTCAATTAAGTAACGCTCAAATAGAGTATTCGCGTTATGAGAAGCTCTATAAAGATGGTGCGATCGCCATTTCGCTTTTAGATAGTAAACGTTTGACAATGGAAACTATTCAAGAGCAGATAAATGAGGCACAAGCTACTTTTAATGGTACTGTCAAAACTCTCCAAGAACAGATTAATGAAGCAAGAGCAACTTTAAATCGTATTGCTGAAATTCGTCCGGTAAATATCAACGAGGCTCAAGCAGACTTAGAAAGTGCGATCGCCTCTGTAAAACAAGCTCAAGCCGACCTCAAGCTAGCTTATGTGCGATCGCCAATAGCTGGGCGAATTTTAAAAATCTATACTCACGCTGGAGAAAATATTGATACCCAAGGAATTGCCGATATCGGTCAAACAGACCAGATGTATGTAGTCGCAGAAGTTTATGAAAGTGATATTACTAAGATAAATAACGGTCAAAAAGCTGTAATTACTAGTGAAACTTTTACCAACAAACTACAAGGTCATGTAGACCAAATTGGTTGGCAAATTGGTAAAAAAGATGTTTTGAACGACGATCCAGTGGTGGCTGTAGACGCTAGAGTAGTAGAAGTCAAAATCAGGCTGGACTCCGCGAGTAGCCAACAAGTAAGAAGCTTAACCAACTTGAAAGTGAATGTAGCAATTCATATTTAATTTCTTCGTAAATTTCTTCTAGCTTAATTGGAAGAATCAAAATTTTTCAAGCGTCAAAGTCGTTAATACATGAAATTTGGCTCTCATGGGTAAATACAAATTCATTATGCAAAAAGTACCCGTATCCTGGTTACAATTAACGCATAATAAGGCTCGGTTTATAGTAGCTTTGGCTGGAATTGCTTTTGCTACCCTTTTAATGTTTATGCAATTAGGTTTCCAAGGCGCTTTATATAAAACTGCTGTAGATATACACCAGAATATGCGTGCAGACTTGATTTTGATCGACCCCAGAGCTGAAAATTTATATGATGTAGGATTGTATCGGACTTTTACCAAGCGTTACTTAACTAAAAGTTTAGAGGTTGATGGTATAGAAACAGCATATCCTCTATATGTGGGTTTTGGCCACTGGAAAAATCCTGTAGAGCCGCGCAATCGTCAAATATTAATTTTTGGCTGTAATCCGGAAAAACCATGTTTTAATTTGCCTGAAGTTAATCAGAATCTAAATAAACTTAAATATGATGATGTAGTTCTTTTTGACCGATTATCTAAGCCTGTTTTTGGCCCCATTGCTACCGAATTTAAACAAGGAAAAAATATCGCAACTGAAGTAAACGATCGCAAAATCAAAATTGGCGGTTTATTCAGCTTAGGAGGTTCGATTTTTTCTGCTGATGGAATTTTAATAACTAGCGATTTGAATTTTTCACGTTTACTTCAAAGACCCTTGGAAAAGGTGAGCGTAGGTTTAGTTAAACTCAAGCCTAATGCTAATATTCAAAAAGTACTTAAAAATTTAACAGCTAAGCTTCCCAATGGTGTAAAAATACTCACCCTTGAGAGTTATATGACTCGGGAAAAAGATTACTGGCGACAAGGTTCACCCATTGGTTCTATATTCACTATAGGGACAGTAATGGGATTCATTGTGGGTTCAGTTATTGTCTATCAAGTTCTCTATAGTGAAGTCTCCGACCATTTAGCTGAGTATGCAACTCTGAAAGCTATTGGTTATAGTCATAAATATCTTTTAAAAGTAGTTTTTCAAGAATCATTATTTTTATCAGTTTTAGGTTATATTCCAGGATTTGCTTTTTCTGTATTATTGTATGATTTAGTTGTTCGCATTGTCCGGCTGCCAACAGAAATGGAATTTGTTCGTGCTGTATTCGTCTTGTGTCTGACAATTTTAATGTGCTTTATCGCCGGAGCCTTCGCAGTACAAAAGTTACAAGAAGCCGATCCTGCTGATATTTTCTAGTACTAAAATAATTTGTATAAGCCAATGGGAAATAACACTCGACTAAGGGCAGCATTAGGGGCAACTGAACCGTGGAAAACGCTTGAAGTAGACGGAATAAATCTAGCTTATAATGATGATGGTATCGGCTTACCTATCATTTGCCTTCATGCAATTGGACATGGAGCAAGTGACTATTTGTATTTAAGAGAAAACCTTTGCAACCAATACCGAGTTATTGCTATTGATTTTCCGGGTCATGGGAATTCAGACAATGATATGCAACCTGTTAGTGCAAGTAGATATTCTGAATTACTGGCACTATTCCTAGATAAATTGAGGTTAGATAAAGTAGTTATTATTGGAAATTCTATTGGTGGAGCTACGGCAATCAAATATGCTTATATCCACCCGGAACGCGTGCTGGGTCTAATTTTAGCAAATCCTGGTGGACTCGATCCAATGGATAGTTCGGCACAAGTATTTATCAAATTAATGGTACGAATTTTTTCAGGAGGAATGGCAAAAGCTTGGTGGTATCCTAAAGCTATTGCTGATTTTTATCGAGTGATACTTCCCAAGCAAGCTGCTCGCAGTCAAAGAAAGAAAATATTAGCATCTTCTTGGGAAATGGCACCTTATTTAGTTCAGGCATGGCAAAGTTTTGCCGAACCAACCTCAGACCTGAGAGAACTGATTTCGAGTATTTCGTGTCCCGTACTTTTTACTTGGGCATTACGCGATCCCTTTGTTCAACTCCGGCGGTGCTTACCTGCAATTAACAAATTTCCAAATGCTCAAGTTGAAACATTTAATGCAGGACATTCTCCTCACCTTGAAACTCCTACTGAGTTTGAGCAATCTGTCCGCAAATTTTTGATGACCCTTGGTTAGATTTTTTAGTTCGCGATCGCTTGATAGGCTTAATAATTCCATTGCTGTGTAGGCAGGGCTACGGGATACACACAAGTTTTTTCAAGAGAAATTCGACTTGTGTGTACATCGTAGCCTTAACCATTTGCTGTTGCGACCCAGGTTTGGCACGGTCTGTAGCAAGTTTTGCCTTGAGAATAGCCTCTCAAACACCCTATAAGTTTCTTATTTTCTCGATCTAAGCTGAATTTACAGCACAGAACAAAGTGGAAATTCTCTTGTAAAACCGCTAGTTTTTTTGAGAATCAAGTTGTATTCCCAATGTTCCCTGTTCCCCGTTCCCTTTTGGAAAACTCGTTTTAATTATGACAGTCAAAACAATATTGCTAATTGATGACGAACCGACTATTCGAGAACTTGTGCAAGCGTGTTTAAGCGATTTAGCCGGATGGAGAGTTGTGGCGGTTCCCTCGGCTCAAGCTGGACTAAAACAGCTAGCCATAGAACCTCCTGATGCTATTTTGCTTGATGTTTTAATGCCAGGTATGGACTCTACCACATTTCTGCATAGATTGCAAGAAAATCCTTTAACCAAAGCTATCCCAGTCATCTTGTTGAGTGTGAAAGCGAGTTGGTTTACGTCACAAAAACTTCAGCAGCTTGGGGTGGTGAAAGCAATTGCCAAGCCTTTTAATCCAGTGACCTTGCATTCAGCGATCGCTTGTATTCTTGGATGGAGTTTGCCGACTGAAGAGCAATTTATAACAGCGAACAGGCAATAGGCAATAGCCAGCACTATTGAAAGCCTATTATTGTTTGTGTTTTCCACTGAGTTGATGCCCTCAACTATGGTTTAACTGTGAATACGATTAAGTAAGAGCCGATTGAAAACAAATTTTGGCATCCCTATAAGTTTCTTATTTTTCCTTGATATGTTTACTACACAAGCTGGGAAAGAGAATTTTTTCACTGTGCCTAGCTTGATAGAGAATTAGTATTACTAATTCTCTTAATAAAATTTCATTAATATACTTACTTTGATTGCTATCAAACGCAAACAAAGATATTTCTCCGTAGATATTTATATATTGAGAAAGATTATTTTTTTATTTTTTTCATAAAAAATCGATTTTGTATTTCATATTATGAATAACTTTGCTTCAGTTAAATTGAGACAATTTAAATTTTATCAAATCGAATTTTCAGAGTTAATAATCATTAATTTTAATAGCGATGAAAAGACGTAAGAAATAAAGCGATAAATCCAAAATTGGCTGCTTGCGGATAACTCTAGAGATAAAAAGACAGAATTGTATTTGGGGCAAATTCTATGGTTAGTGAAATGGAACAGTTTAGAAGCAGACGCAAACGAGGAGTTTTATTGACCTCTGCTGGACTAATACGCTTAAAGTCTGCAATTCAAATACTAGAGATAACTCAAAACAACGGTAATCGTTTTACCTTGGAAGAATTAAGCAGCCGTATGGATATATCTGCGAAAACCTTGAGTAGGTTATGGTCTTTGAATGCAACTGTAGATCAACGAACGCTGAGACTATGCTTTAACACTTTTGGTTTGGAATTATCTACAGGAGATTACACCATTGCTAGTGAAGTAAATGAAGATCGAACTAGAGAAAACTGGCTGCAAACTTTAGAAGATAAGCAAAAATCTAAATCTCCGTTATCTTCAATAGCCAAAAGTTATGTAGCAAAGAAACAGCCCTGCAAGGTTAAATGTTGTGATTCATATCCAGACGGCCCTGTGAGTTTGGGTTCTCCTCTTTATATCGAACGTCCACCTCTGGAAAAAGTTGTTTATCATGAAATAACTCAAAATGGCTGCGCGATTCAGATTCAATCACCCAGACAGATGGGTAAGAGTTCTCTAGTATTAAGAATGCTAGCCTATGCACAGCAACAAAATTACCAAACAGTAACTATTAATTGCTATCAAATAGAACAAAATTGTCTGGCTAACTTAAACGAACTTTTGTATTTTCTCTGTTGGCAAGTAGCAACTCAATTAGGTCTTGCTCCCAATCTCAATCGACAATGGGATAAACAAATAGATTCTAAGTTGAATTGCAGTTTTTACTTTCAAAAGTATCTGCTCAAACACAGTCAAACTCCAGTGGTGATTGTGTTGAATGAAGTAGATCGCTTTTTTGAATATCCTGACATTGCTGAGGATTTTTTAGGTTTATTGCGTTCTTGGTGTGAGGAAGCACGACAAAATCAAAATTGGCAAAAGCTGCGATTAGTAATGGTTTACTCAACTGAAAATTACATAACATTCGACATCAATCGTTCGCCTTTTAATATTGGTTTACCCGTTCGGTTGCCAGAATTTACCCAAGAACAGGTAGAAGAATTGGCTAGGCGGCATGGATTAGACTGGAGTACTGGTAAAGAATCTGCCGCGTTGATGTCGCTTGTGGGAGGCCATCCAGCTTTAATTCGGATTGCGCTGTATCATATTTGCTGCGAAACCATCAATCTCCAAGACTTGATAAAAGAAGCAATTGCTAATGGTGGAATTTATCGCGATCATTTATGGAAGCACTGGATAAAACTACAAAAAAAACCGAATTTAGCTAGGGCTTATGCTGATATTGCGATAAATAAGGAAAATATTGTTTTAGATCCTGTTGCAGTATCTCAGCTTGAAAGTTTAGGACTGATTAAGTTTGAAGGCGAACGTATTGTACCGCGTTGCCAACTCTATCAAGCTTATTTTCAACAACATACAAAATCATCAAGATAGAATTCAGGAGTCAGTTGTCAGAATTCAGTATGAATTGGAGTCCGCAAGCGTCTGAATAACTGGGTTTAAGACCCCCACCCAATTATAGATTTGGTGCAAAACAATCTGTCGCAGGTCTGAATCCCCGGCTTTCTTGTTCTGATATCATGTTCGGATGATTAGTTATGATTGCAGTCCTCGCGTTACCCCTCCCCAACCCTCCCCTTGCTAAGGGCAGGGTGCCGTAAGGCGGGTGGGGTGTTTCAGGATTTATAAGTAATTAAGCGAACTTGATATGACTCCTGACTCCTGAATTCTGAATTCTTCTTCAATGCTTTAGTTCAAATTCTCAAACTCAAAAATCTTCAAACAGTTTAAATTTGTGGTTTTTCGTTAAAAATAATCCAGTGGAGATTCAGGGTAATAACAATTTCTACTAAATCGTTAAAAATAACTGGCTTAACTATGTAAGCGTTTACACCTATGTCGTAGACATCATTAATATCTGTATCTTCCTTAGATGAGGTAAGAACTACGACTGGTAAGCGCTTGAGTTTTGGTTGCTGGCGTAACCACATCAAAACCTCAATTCCAGATTTGCGGGGTAGTTTCAGATCTAGTAGGATGAGTACAGGCAAAGGATAACGTGTGCGATCGCTATATTGTTCCTCTCCAGACAGATACAACACCGCAGTATCGCCATCATTTACAACCTGAAGTGGGTTTAAAATGTTAGCCTTGCGCAGCGCTCGTTGCATTAGAAGGACATCTTTGTGATTATCTTCTACAAGCAAAATAGTATCTTGCTCTTTACTCATAAAATTTTTGTTTTTGCCGCAAACATATCTTTGTGATTATCCTCTACAAGCACAATAGTCTCTAGCTATTTAGTCATCAAATCTTTACAGAACTTACGCACTAAAGCTTGAAACCTTTTAATACTGCTCGGGTTTTGCATTTTTAACTCGGCATTGGGTTTAGGGAAAAGGTTAAAGGGTAAAGGTTAAAGGTTTTTTCTTTCCCCCTTTTCCCCTTAACCGACAAGTATTGTGAAACCTTTGAACCACAATTTTCGGTAGGCAGTACAGCTGTGCTCTCCTACAACGTGGTCTATTTACCTGGAAATTGCTGTAAACGGGAAAGGCAAAACGAAAAACAGTAATTTTAAAGCTTTATTGCTTACAAATCATTAACTACAGGTAAATCTATCCAAAATCGGCTTCCCTGCCCAAGTTGCGATTCTACACCAACCTCCCCACCCATACGTTCGACTCCTTTGCGGACAATTGCTAAGCCAATACCGCTGCCAGGATAAGTTTCATAGCTGTGTAGACGCTCAAAAACATTGAAAATGCGTTTTTGATATCTTTCCTCTATACCAATGCCGTTGTCTTGTACCCATAAGCGAATGAATTTATTATGCTTCTGTGTCCATATTCGTAACTCAGGTTGGACTCCTTGAGCAACAAATTTAATCGCATTTGTTAACAAATTGCTAATTACTTGAATTAAAATTGTAGGATTTCCCATCACTTCAGCTAAAGGTTCTTCAATTTGCACTCTTGCCTGTCGCTGTGTTAATTCTAGTTCTAGCTGTTTGAGTATTTGTCTCATCAATAAAGATAAGTTAATAGCTCGTAATGGTACTTCAGTACGGCTGAGGTGACTGTATTCCAATAAATCTTGAACAAGCCTGTCTGCTTGCTGTGCGCTTGCAATAATGCGTTGCAAATAATTTTGTTGGTTCTGTAAATCGGATTGAGTATTTTGGTTCTCTAGGAGGATGGAACCAAATCCTTGAATAGCTCGTAGTGGTTCTCGCAAATCGTGGGAAATTGAATAAGTAAATGCTTCTAAATCTTGATTAGCCATCGCTAAAAGCTGATTTGTTTGTGCTAAATCTCGATTTGCTATTTCTAATTCAGCAGTACGCTCCGTGACTCGCTCTTCTAAAGTGAGATTGAGTTGCTGAACTTCAATTTCAGCCTGTTTGCGTAACGTAATATCTTCTATTAAGCCATCTAGTACTTGTTGTTCCTCAACTGTATTGAGAGCGATGCTTAATTCTAGCCAAATGAGCCTTCCATCTGCTCGTTGTAATTGAATCTCTTCTTCTTGGTGTTGGGGTGGCGGCAGTTGTTGGAGTCTTGAGTAGTATGCAGGGATATTTAATAGATTTGTTGTTGAAGCTTGTGATAATGAATCAAGTCCCAATAATTCTAGAAATGCTGGGTTAGACTCAATAAAATTGCCATTTGGATAAGTACGAAATATACCTAATTTTAATTGATTAAGTAATCCTTGGAGACGAATTTCGAGTAAGGTAGCTCGTTGTTTGATTTGTCTTCGTTCTAGTGCAAATCGCACAGCAGTGGCTACGCGAATGTAGCGGTTGGGTAATTTAAGGACATAATCATCTAACCCAGATTTCATTGCCTCTACAGCAATTTCTTCGCTACCCGTGTTAGTGAACATAATCACTGGACAGTTGGGATACTGCTGCTTAATGGTATGTAAAACTTCTAGTCCAGTACTCCAGCCAAGTTGATAATCGGTAATAACTAAATCGAATTCATCTGCTACTACTGCTCTAGCAAAGCTAGCAGCTTCGCGAATTTCTTGAGCTTGAAGTTGCGGAAATTCTCGCCTTAGTTCTCGGATAACTAAAGCGCGATCGCCTGGGTTATCATCAATTATCAAAATCCGGAGTACTTGCGTCATCACTATCGTTACTATGAAGAACGGCTTTTGGCAAAGCAATCCAAAAGCGACTACCAGCACCTAGTTGCGATTCTACTCCGGCTCGACCGTTCATTCGTTCTAGTCCTTTGCGGACGATGGCTAAACCAATACCAGTACCTGGATAGATTTCAACGCCATGCAGTCGTTCAAAGACACGAAATATGCGCTCTTGATGTTGTGGCGCAATGCCGATGCCGTTGTCTACGATCGATAATTGTATCGAATTCTGGTGCTCCTGGGCATAGATTTGGATTTTTGGCTGTATTCCAGACCGCACAAATTTAATTGCATTGTTGAGTAAATTGATTAGTACCTGGACGAGAGTAGGACGGTGAGCCATTACCAAGGGTAAAGGTTTTTTGACTGTGACTTGAGCTTGCTGTTCCTGTAGTTGCGCAGTTAGTTGTTTTAAAGCTTCTTCAACAACACTAGTTAAATCAACTTTTTGCATTTGAATTTGGGCGCGACTGAGACGACTGTATGCCAAAAGATCGGCAATGAGGGTGTCCATTTGGATTGCACCCTCTGTAATAAATTGAATGTATTGTTGCCCAACTGAGTCGAATTTGTCTGTGTAGTCTTCTTCTAATGCTTGAGCAAAGCCTTGCATAGTACGTAATGGTGCGCGTAAATCGTGCGATATAGTATAAGTAAAAGCTTCTAACTCTTGGTTTGTTTCTTGCAGTTGTGCAGTGCGTTCGACAACACGCTCTTCTAATTCATTGGCGTAACTTTGGAGTTGTTCGCGTAGCAGAGATTGTTGAATAGCGATCGCTAACTGAGCCGTAACTTCAAAAGCAATATTGTGGGCTTCCTGATTAAAAGCATCAGCAACAGTTGTAGATAAGTTAAGTTCTCCAAATAGCGTTTCTTCGGCAAACATAGGGATAGCAAGACTACAGCGCATTCCTTGAGAATGCAGTTGTGCCAGAATCGGCGGATAAGATTGTGCTATTGCCAGATCGGGTGTATAACGAATGTTTTCTAACTCAGTTGTGTTAGTCGCAAACTCAGTGAATGACATTTGAGTGCCAATCGGCGGTTGTAATTCTCCGTTATTAATGCTACCAGCGATAATTTTGCTGGTTGATGTTTCAAAATCAAACACAGCTACAAATGCTTGCTGGTAAGGTAAAATTTGACGCATTTCAGTTAGAGCATTACTAATAAGAGATTCAATGGATTCACTTCTTAAAATTGCGCGATCGATATTATGCAAAGCAGCAAGTCGTTGAGCAGCACGTTGAGCCTGTTGTGCTTGCTGTTGGGCATTTTCTGCTTCCTGTTGTGCGGTTATCAATGCACTTTGATAAGTTTGAGATACTTGAAAAACTTGTCGGCTAATAAAGTAAGCTAAAAAAATACCAAATACTATTGCTAAAATGATACTGATGGCAATAACTTGCATTGTTGTTGCTTGCACTGCTTGAGTACGCTGAGTGCGTAGTTGCTCTTCAGTATCGATCAATTTAGCAATTTCGGTTCGCATTTCGTCCATAATGCGTTTGCGAATTTTAAACCCTCCGATGGGTTCTACTTCCCCACGTTCTTTACGGGCGAGGGCTTGGGAAATTAAATTATTCCAATTTGTCTCGTGGAATCGAATTACCTTTAAACGTTGAGTTTGTATAGGATTATCTACAACTAAATTGGCTAGTTTATCAAAAGCAGTATTAATTTGAGAGCTAGATTGTCGATAAGGCTGAAGAAATTCCCAATTTCCTGTAAGTTGATAACCACGGACTCCAGTTTCCAAATCTAGTAATAATTTTTGAGTCAAATAAGCTTGAGCAATCACTTGGTCGGTATGCTCTACCCAACTCATCACCGAAAGCAGGCGATAGATTTGCCAAATTGAAATTCCTGACAATGACAACAATAATAAAATTGGTAAGCCAATAGTTCTGATAATTTTGCGTCTAAATAGAGTTTCAGCAATGTTTAACATGTTGTCATTTCAGGCAATATAAAGTTTTTTACTCAATATCAATTCTGATTTTTAGATTAACTTTGCGTACAATAAAGCTAGTTTTATTTGAACATTTACTAATTGAATAATTTTGATGATTCAGTACTTAGTATATCAAAACTACACTCTACTAGACGCTGCCTTTTGCAACCTAATTCTGCAACTATAGGAATCATATTTGATTTGGTGAAAAAAATCAGTACACCCAAACAAGGCTTCTTTCCCACTCCCTACTCCCTACCTACACAAATAATTTCAGTAATCAAACCGGATTCCTATATACCTCTTGGTATAGTATACCTACCGGAATTTGGAGAGCCAAGAATGCGAGATACAAGTGCAGCAAATCTTAACCCAAGAGTTTATGGGCTACAGAAAATACAATATTTTCTTCTTATTACTACATCGCCCTAACTGTTAAACAACCTAAAAAATATATTGCAATAAGATTTTGGATAGAAAAAGGTGTCGATAAAACTGAAGCTACGAGAACTAGGCGAAAAGAAATAGAACTTTGAGAAACTCCTAAGTTCGGGATTGCTACGCGGTTTATATCGTCCGGTACATGTGCATCAGTGGCAAGAATGATTAAATTAAATATCAGGAAAATAAGAGAATTGGCTGGGTTAAAGCTTAATTGATTTTTCACCTTATGTGGAAAAGCTAACGCCAAACCTAACCCCCCCAGCCCCCTTCTCTAGCTGAGAAGGGAGAGAATTCAAAGCTTCTCTTCTTTAGAAGAGAGAGGTTAGGAAAGAGGTTTTCGAGTCCGGTGAAAAGTCAAAAGTTAAGGGGAAGCATATAGAAGCCCTTTAGCTCGCTTTTTGATGGGATTTATTTACAACCTCAGTGCTTGTCTTTTTAGTCTTGGGAGTTTTTAATAAGCTCGCTAAGGTCTTCTGCTGCGGTTTTAGGCAACAATTTCTAGTGGAAATCACCCTCTATAAGGAAGTGGGCTATGCACATTGGATTTCTCAACCCTCAAGGCAATTTTGATTCAAGCAATAGTCATATAACAAAACACCCAGATTTTGGGGGTCAGCTAATCTATGTTAAGCAAGTTGCCATAGCCTTAGCTGAAAAAGGACACAAAGTTGATATTCTCACCCGTCAAATCATTGACCCAGAGTGGCCAGAGTTTGCCCAGGTAATTGAAACTTATCCAGGGGTCGATAACGTCCGCATTATCCGCTTACCAGCCGGGCCAAAAGAATTTTTGCCAAAAGAATTGTTGTGGCCTCATCTGATTAATGATTGGGTACCCAACATCCTAAAATTTTATCGACAAGAGGGTGACTTGCCCGATACGATGACTGCCCACTACGGTGATGGAGGACTGTGCGCTGTTTTAATCGAGCAACAGACAGGCATACCTTTTACCTTCACAGCTCATTCTCTTGGCGCTCAAAAGATGGACAAACTGGAGGTCACGCGGGAGAACATTCCAGAAATAGACGAGCAATTCCACTTCAAATATCGCATCTTAGCGGAACGCTTGAGTATGAATCGCTCTGCTATGAATATCACCAGTACGCGGCAGGAACGCTTTGAACAGTATTCTCATCGAGTATATAACGGTGGAGTGGATGTATACGATGACAACCGCTTTGTGGTGATTCCGCCGGGAGCAGATTTCTCGATTTTCGGTGCAAATGTGCGTTCTGAAAACGAAGAGGCCACCCAAGAGTTCGTTCAGGAACGACTAGCACGAGATATTGCTGAATCGCGTCGAGATTTGCCCGCCATCTTAGCATCCAGTCGATTAGAACCGAAAAAAAATATATTAGGGTTGGTGCGAGCCTTCGCTATGAGTCCAACACTCCAGGAGAGAGCGAACTTAGTGTTACTCACAGGGGGACTAGACGATCCTTTGCGCCAAGAGGCTAGCGACAGCATCACTGAAGAAGTATTAGCTCCGATTCGGGAAGTCGTCAAAGAAAACAACTTGTGGGGAAAAATCTCTGCATTTGGCTTGTCAGATCAATCTCAACAGTCATTGGGCGCAGCATATCGGTTTATGGTTAAACGGCGCTCGGTGTTCGCACTGACGGCACTTTACGAACCCTTTGGGCTGGCTCCCTTAGAAGCAGCAGTCGCAGGTTTGCCGGTGGTAGCAACCAAAAACGGCGGCCCTAGCGAGAGCTTCCGGCAGGGAAATAAAGAATATGGCGTACTTGTTGACCCAGAAGATCCGGCTGATATTGCACGGGGCTTGGAGCGATTGTTATGTAATCCTGACGAGTGGGAGTATTTTGCCCAGGCTGGTCAGCAAAGGGTACTGAAAAACTACACTTGGGAATCTACTGCTGAAAACTACCTGAGTTTGCTCAAGGAGATTCTGTCTTCACCAGACACTCGCCCTCGCACTGAACTTCTTCCTATCCATCCGTTCTTCCTGAGTCCACAATCCTACACCGATGTTTCTATAGAAGAATTGAGCGACCTCTACTTTGGAGTTAAGGAAAGGTTACTAAAAACAACAAGAATGCTCCCGCCACAGCCGCTTTCCTTGGCGGTGAAACGGCAGTCGCTACAACGGGAGGAACCCACGCAACGCGCTGCCTCATGAATTGTTGGCTAAAAACAAGACACCCGTTAACTAGACCTGCCTTGAAAATAGGGAGTAGGGAATGGGGATTAGGGAATAGGGAAAATAAATTTTGATTGTTCCTTGTGAGTGCAACTCATGGAGTAAGAGTACAAAAGTGTTTTTTGCACTCTTGTGGGAAAAGGGAAAGGGGGAAAGGAAAATACCAAACCTTTTCCCTTTTCCCTACTTCTGCAAGAAGTTTAAATAAACACATGATTTCAGAGACGTTGCAATGCAACGTCTCTACATCTAGATTCATACCGTAATTGAGCAACGGTAATTCTCTTAACTCAACATTATTGACGAGTAGCCAGCACAAAACGCACTTACAGCTGTGGCAAACTGTTGGTTTTGTTCCATCAATGCCATGTGTCCGCCTGGTTTGATGGTGACTCTTTGAGAATAAGGCAATTCTGCTTTCATGCGATCGCTTGCCACAGGTTTAGTCGCTATATCTGAAGCACCACAAATAACCAACACAGGTACGTTAATGCTTGCCAGCGTCTGTGTTTCATCAAATTTGAACATTCCCAGCGTCCCACGAGCCAGAACCCCAGGCGAACCCAATGCTGATAATAAACCTGCAAAACTTAGTTGACCGCGTGTTTCTTTACCCGTAAATCCAGAGAGTTCGACGGTGATGTACAGCGAACCATTTAAATATGAAAGCCAAGTCATCAACCAAAAAATCGGCCACAGCACGATAGTCAGGTACAAAATCGGTTCGAGTAGGGGTTTTTGCAATTTACGTACTAGACCGCTAAATATACAAGTTTTTACCGGATTTGTATAAGTAGTGTCTACAAGAATTAAGCCAGCCACCCGACTCCCTAATTGTTCTGGAAACAAGCGACAGAATGTCAGATTAATCATTCCACCCATGCTGTGTCCTACCAAGATCGCAGGTTTATCCCCTGCTATAGCAATTACAGCTTCCAAATCACGGGCATATTTTTCTATAGAATGGTCGTTGTTTTTCGGTTTCGAGGATTTTCCTAGTCCTGGTAGATCCCAAACAATTATGCGGAAGCGATCGCTTAATTGTCGCTTGGCATAATACCATATAGTACTGTTCGGCCCCCAACCGTGCGACAAAATAATCGGTTGACCGTCCTCAGGGCCAAAAAACTCTACTTGCAACACGCTTCCATCCGGTCGTGGCAAACGCTGCACGGTTTTGCTGCGCATAAACTTGGGTTCCTCATCTCCAGGACGGCGCAGCAGTGGCAAACTAATAAAACGACCGCCAAAAGACCACAGAACCATTACTAGTCCAGCCACCAAGTAAGATTTTCCTACAAGTTCTCCTTCGTACCATTCATAGAGAATGTAAATTCCCCCGCCAAGTACCCCAACAGAAAGCAGTTGAACCAGCCATACAAGTAATAAATTATGAGGCATGAATATCATAAGCCTAAACCTTGCAATACCTTGTTAACTGCTTTTAGGTTCATAGCATAGTTAGAACTATTCAGCTTTCACTCTCAAGAATGATTTGTAGAGTATTGTAAGTATTTGTGAGAATTCATTATAGTGTGAAGCAAGTTAACTCATCCGAATGGATGAGGCCGAAATCACCCGTTATGGTGAGCTAATAGCATGAGGTTGAGACAGAGAAAATAGAAGATCCTATTACTAAAGAAGGCTAAATAAATTTTATTCTTGCTTGGGAAAATCTATGAAACTCGTTACTCTCATCAATTCTGCATTTATTGTAGCTTCTATTGCTTTCATACATGGAATAGCTGGCGCTCAAACAGCAACGAATAACGACAACAATCAACCAATCAATACAGCTATCAATTCCAAAAATTTACCAAACCATTTGACGAAAACTAGTTATCTCAAACCTTTTAATGCTGCGTTTCTGGCTTATCAAGGTGGTTTGGAAGACCAAGGTATTCCCAGTGGAAGTGCTTTGATAACTCAATACCAAACAGGAAATCTATCCACCTTAGATGTAGTTAAAGCTGCTATCAAGGCTAACAAAGTATCACCTGAAGCTTTGAATAATTCAGCCTATCTCAGTGGTGTTGAGTCGCAACTTACATCATTTGCTCGATACACGTCTTACTAAGTTTGTGAGTTGAGAAATATCTCATTACCTCGAAAAAAGACCAAGCTATTGCGTTCGCAAAAAAAGCCCGCAGATATACTGGTGGGCTTTTTTCGCGAATGGTCGCGCAAGCGATGTTTTGTAGCACTGGTTAATATTTAAAACCAATCACACAAATGACCTTGAGCTTCTACTCTGGATAGACGAATAGAGCGATGTCTGGGACAAGCCGATGCAGCGTCTACGCTTGCGGTCATAATTTCAGTCGCAAAAAAGAAGGTTAAAAGTCTATTCTTCCGTCAAACTTGAGCAGAATTCGGTACTATGTTAGGTGTAGGATTATTATCATCACCAGTACCTAAGATTAAAGTACTGCCGATGCGATCGAAATTATTGTTACCTGGAGATAGTCTGACTGTCCTTAAAACAAAGCCAGCACCAATCTTTGAGTCGAACTTAACAGTTGGTCTGAAGAAGAAGGAATATGTCTTTTCCTCATCCGGATTCAAAAAGCCCTTGATGCCGTTAATATTATAGTTGACCCCAATACCCGATTTATTTCCGAGATTAAACAGGAGGCCACCTTCGATTACGGCTCCTTCTTCGAGAGTTAATTCGGTGAAGAATTGTTGGTCACCAAAAGCTGAATAGTCAGACGTAAAAGTGAGATTGTCAATATTCGACATAAGTTTTTCTCCTTTTTTAGTTAGTGGAGATAAGTTGAGTCCGTGCAGTGCTGGCGTTTTAGGTGTTCGCTTTGACTGCACGGTTTTACAATAGCTAAATTTGATTAGTCGCACATCGTTAACTTAGGAAAATAGTTTGCCAATTTTGGAAAGTCAATTTCCAAAGATAACTAAAATCTTTCGTTGTTCTTGTATTACTTAAGAGAAAGTAGAATTAGAAATAAAACCGGAAAAACTAAGCAATAGCAATTGTAGCGATCGCTGTTTCTAAAATTTCTCGCGGATGTTCTCTCAGTGTATTACAGTATATTTATACGAGTTAATACAGACTAAATTAAAGTTAAAATACTGTTGTTTGAAATCTGACATGATTTCAATAGCTAAAGGTTTTGAAAAATCACCTGTTAATAAGAAACTTAAGCTCTATGCATCTTTAGACAAGTACTCTAAAAGTTTAATTAACTGAATGCTGCTAATTCAACCCTACAAAATAAAGTTTTACAAAGGTTAAAAGGCCGCCGTGAATTATCAATCTCAGCTATGGTCACTGTCCTCGGTAACAAGGATGGCTAAAGTAGCAGCAGCGTTTGTTGCTAGTGTTGGCTGCCTTGTTCTGATTGGCTGGATTCTAGATATCAGCGTTCTCAAGAGCGTGCTGCCAAATTTAGTGACGATGAAGCCAAACACTGCATTAGGCTTTGTTCTGGCGGGAACTTCTTTATTTGCCCTTGCCGAGCCTCAATCCTCTAAGAAACGCTGGATTGGTCAAATTTGTAGCTTTGGTGTGGTAGCGATCGCTTTAGCTACCCTTAGTGAATACCTATTTGGATGGAATTTGGGCATTGACGAATTACTTTTTGTTGATGATACCCAAGCTGTCGGTACGTTAACGCCAGGGCGAATGTCACCCCTAGCAGCCATCTGTTTTACTTTTGTTGGCAGTGCTTTATGGCTGAGTGCAAGACCATCGCCAAGTTCAAAGCCAACTCGTTGGGTGGAAACATTAGCCATCCTCACAAGCTTAATCGCCCTTCAAGTCATTGTTGCTTATCTTTATCAGGTTCAACCGATAATTGCTTTTCACCCCTACACCCAGATGGCCGTGCATTCGGCAGTCTGTTTTGTCGTCCTAGCCATTGGGATTTTGCTGGCTAATCCAGACCAGGGGTTGATGAGGATTATCGCCGCAAATAGCGCAGGTGGAATCACTACCCGTCGGCTGCTACCGGCAGCGATCGCTATTCCGTCGATTCTGGGGTGGTTGCGAATTGCTACAGCGCGGATTGGACTGTTTGAATCAGCCTTTGGGACTTCTATCTTAGTCATATTGGATATCATCACTTTTGCAGGACTCGTCATCTGGAATGGGCAACAGCTACATCGCCTTGATTTGCAAAAACAGACAGCGGCGAGGGCATTATCTCAAGCCAATCAAGAGTTAGAAGCCCGAATTCAAGAGCGAACAGCAGAGTTGCAAGCTGCCAACGAACGTTTAAACTTAGCCATTGAAGGGGCGGGTATGGCAACTTGGGATATGGATTTGCAAACCGGAAAAGGGATGTGGTCAGCCCAACATTTCAACTTGATGGGGTATGACCTAGTTTCTAGCGGGGAAGCAACCATCAAGATGTGGCGTAACCGAATTTATCCAGAGGATTTAGAGCAAGTCAGGCAAATCGAAGAACGAGCCAAACGCGATCGCCAAATTTTGAGTTTTGAATATCGCATTATCGACCCTAACAACGACCAATTAAGATGGCTCAAATCCATTGGGCGTTTCTTTTACAACGAAGTTGGAGAAGCGGTTTGTTGTCGCGGCATTCTGTTTGACATCACAGACAGCAAAGTTGCTCAAGAAGAACGCGATCGCTTCTTTGTGCTTTCTCTGGATATGATGTGCGTCGCTGGCATCGATGGTTATTTCAAACAAGTCAACCCTGCTTGGGAAAAAGTTCTCGGCTACACTCAGGCAGAAATTTTAGCCCAACCCTTTTACAGCTTCGTGCATCCTGAAGATTTAGAAAGAACTCGCCAAGAGGTCGAACGTTATGCGGCGGATAATAATGCCTCAGCAATTTTTGAAAATCGCTATCGCTGCAAAGATGGGTCATACAAGTGGTTATCTTGGAAATCGGTTGCAGTTTCTGAGAACGACTTAATATATGCCGTGGCGCGAGATGTTACAGTTCCCAAGCAAGCCGAAGACGAGCTAGCAAAACAAACGAAACTTGTACAGCGACAAGCTGATTTGCTGGAATTGACTAGCGAGGCCATCTTTGTCCGAGACGAACGAGGTGCAATTACCTATTGGAACCGGGGCGCAGAAGCTAAATATGGCTGGACGCCCCCAGAAGCGATGGGACATATCACCCACACATTCCTCCAAACCCAACCCCCAGAGTTAGCCAGCAATCTTGACCGGATACTCTTAGAACAGGAACGGTGGCAAGGAGAATTAACCCACACCTGCAAACATGGTCAACAAATTATTGTTGACAGCCGTCAGGTGCTAATCCGAGACGAGCAAGGCAATCCCTGTGGTTTTTTAGAAGTGAATCGAGATATCACCGAGCGCAAACAAGCCGAAGCTGATTTACAGAAGTACAAAGACATTTTTCAATTTGCCCAACATGGGTTAGCGATTAGCCGGGGAGCAGTATTAGAGAGGGTGAATCCTGCCTTTGCCCGGATACACGGTTACTCAGTAGAAGAACTGACAGGCACTCAGATCCTCGATTTATTTCCACCAGAAATTCATACACAGACAATGGAGTTTATCCAACAACTCAATCAGGTGGAACATCTAACGCTTGAGTCATTTCACATTCGTAAAGATGGAAGCGTCTTTCCAGTCTTGCTGGATATTACAATGGTTGACGATGAGCCTAATTTACCTTACCGAATTGTCAACTTAGTTGATATTAGCGATCGCAAACAAGCCGAGCAAGAAATTTTGAACTTAAACCAAGAACTCGAAAGGCAGTTGGCAGAATCTCAAACACTATTAGAAGTTATTCCCATTGGTATTGGCATTGCTGAAGATCCGCAATGTGAAAAGATTCGGGTTAACTCAGCCTTTGCTCAAATGTTAGCTATTTCGCCAAATGCCAATGCTTCTTTAAGCGCTCCAGAAGGCGATCGCCCAACAAACTTTCAAATTTATCAAAATCATCGCCAACTTGCTCCCGAAGATTTGCCTTTGCAACTTGCAGCCGCACAAGGAATTGAAGTTCGAGATTTTGAAATCGATGTGGTTTGGAATGATGGCACAACACTCACACTCTTAGAGTACGCTGCCCCTTTGTTTGACGAACGCAGACAAACCAGAGGCAGCATTGGCGTGTTTTTGGATATTACCGAGCGCAAACGCTCAGAAATGGCATTACAGAACTCATTGAAAGACCTGGCAGACTTTAAGTTTGCCCTCGATCGCTCCTCGATTGTTGCCATTACCGATACCCAAGGAACTATTACTTATGTCAACGATAAATTCTGCGAGCTTTCCCAGTACTCCAAAGAAGAATTAATTGGGCAAAACCATCGGATTATTAACTCCGGCTACCACCCCAAAGAATTTTTCCGGCAGTTATGGAAAACCATTAGCAACGGAGAAGTATGGCAAGGAGAAATTAAAAATCGCGCCAAGGATGGTACATTTTATTGGGTTGCCACCACAATCGTGCCATTTCTAGATGCCACAGGTAAACCCTATCAGTACATCGCTGTGCGTTCCGACATCACTAACCGCAAAACAGCAGAAGCCGAGCTTTTGCAACTAAACACCACCCTGGAACAACGAGTTGAAGAACGCACTGCCCAACTTCGGGAAGCCAACAAAGATTTAGAAGCTTTTTCCTACACTGTAGCTCACGATTTGCGGGCACCGTTGCGAGGAATTCAAGGCTTTGCTGAAGCTTTGGTTGACGATTATGGCGAACGCCTCGATGAAACTGCTCAAGAGTACATTGATTACATCGTTCAAGGCATCGAGCGCATGAACGAACTAATTAGCGATCTGCTGGCATATAGCCGCCTCAGCCGCGAGCAGATTCGGCTAACCCCCGTGCGCTTAACTCAGATTTTGACAGAAGCGCAAGCCCAACTAGAAGCAGACATACGGGATTCCCAAGCGGAAATCACCGTTGCAACAGATTTACCCGTAGTCTTGGGACAGCGTTCGGTTCTGGTACAAATGGTTGTCAATTTATTGTCAAATGCTATGAAGTTTGTCGCCCCAGGCATTCAACCACAGATAAAAATTTGGTTTCAAACCCACGAAAATTGGGTGCGTTTGTGGGTAGAAGACAATGGTATTGGTATTCAAGTAGCCCATCAACAGCAGATATTTGGCGTTTTTGAGCGTCTGCACGGCATTGAGGCTTACCCGGGTACGGGAATTGGATTGGCAATTGTGCGTAAAGGAGCAGAACGTCTGGGAGGACAAGCAGGCGTAGAGTCTGCTTCTGGTCAGGGAAGTCGATTTTGGATTGAATTGCAGGGGATCGAATGAACAGTTATTACAATGCGACCATTTTGCTGGTAGAAGACGAACGCGCTGATGTGTTTAGAATTCAAAGAGCCTTTCAAAAAGCAAATGCAACCAGCGCTTTAGAAGTAGTTAGCGATGGCGAACAAGCGATTCACTATCTTAGCGGACAAAGCATTTATCAAGACCGCGATCGCTATCCGATTCCGATTCTCATACTGCTCGACCTCAAACTGCCACGCTATTCTGGCTTCGAGGTTTTAACTTGGCTCAGAAATGAGTCAAACATCAAACATCTGCCAGTAGTAGTATTGACATCATCTGAGCAACAAATTGATATCGATCGCGCTTATTCTTTAGGAGCCAACTCTTATTTAGTCAAACCACCCGACACAAACACCTTATTAGAAATGGCGCGCTCCCTTGGTTTATTTTGGGTGATGTTTAACCGTCCCCCTCGATTGGAACCTAGTTAGCTGATGTTTCAACTTTTTTAAGCGTTAATTGTTGTAATACTGCTGCTACCTGCTCTTTATCTATTGGCTTAAGTAAATAAGCTTCAGCCTCTAACATTGTCCCCCATGTCTGCCCAATATTATTATCTCCCGATGAAATAATTACAACTGGTATTTTTCTGGCCTTAGGATTGCTTTTTAATTTACGACAGACCTCAAAACCACTTCTTTTTTGTAAAATTATATCTATAAAAATCAAATTAGGTTTTGATAAATTTATTATTTCTTGTATTGTATCATCGTTAAAAAAATGGCTGGCGAGATAACCATTTTCCTCCAAGTAATGGCTTAATTTTTCTACATTATTTAAGTCGCTACTAATTATTAAAGCAGTTCGCATATAGTTTCAGATAATTTACTATATTAGATTGCAGAAACAAAAAAATTAACAATATAGCTGTAGCCAGATATGTTAGGACATTTTCAAAGCTTGAATGCTGGGAATAGTAAGACTTTCCCTCCTGCCTCCTGCCTCCTGCTATAAATTACAAAATAAACTTTGACGTTTTGTTTCCTTTTGAAAAGGTAAAACGTTTAACGTTTCTTAACAATGTGGAAATTACTGAGAAAGATTATTTTTCATCTAAATATTTATTGGAATTTTAAAGATTTAAATAATAAAAATCTATTTAGAATAATTCAAATTGTTTAACGTGCGAAAGCGTACAGACACCTTTTACAACATAGCCTAATGTACCTAATCGTTAATTGATGCCGTACTGGCCTGGCAAGCTTAAAATATAGCGGTTCTCAATTCGGTAAAATACGCCGATTCGTAGGGGCTTTACAGCTGTGCATTGGTGTCAACTTAAGCGAATAGAATTCGCGCGCCACTTGCTACCCTACCCTGCGGCTTGGCGCACCACGCGGACTAAGGGAAAATTAAGGTTTTGAAACCCACGCAGGTGGGTGATAGTTTGTGTAGACGAGCCAGTGCGTTGGGGAGACAGCGCCGTGGGCGGGTTTCCCGACTTGAGGCGACTGTCGTCGGCTCTGCCGACTTGTTCGCTGAAAGCGTTCCCGCAGGGTAGCAACTGGCGTGCGGTTTCTAACCGCCCCTTTTGCGTTAAGTTGACTTAAAGCAACTTAATTAAGATTTACTTCATGGAGAAATAGTATAACTATACTGGGACGCTAAAAAATGATTTTTTTGAAGATTAATTAATTCTATTGCAGCTAAATTATCCAATGGTTCTGAGAAAAAATAGCCTTGGGCATACTCACAATTCAAATTTTTGATAACTCCTAATTGTTCTTGTGTTTCTACTCCTTCAACAGTCACACTTACACCTAGCTTATGTGCCAAAGAAATGATAATTTCAACAATTTCTAAACTCCTTTTATCTCGAGCGATCGCATTAATAAAATAACGGTCAATTTTTAATATACTAATTGGAAGTGTATAAAGATGTTCTAAAGAAAAATAGCCGATACCAAAGTCATCAATTGAGAATTCAATTCCTAAATCTCGAAATTGGGAAAGTGTGGCTATTGCCTGAGAATTTTTGACAATTGCGCTTTCAGTAATCTCTAGTATTAAACTCTTAGCATCAAGACCAGTTGCAGCCAATATTTGAGAAATACGGTCAATTAAATCTGGCTGGGAAAATTGTTTAATAGAAAGATTAACGCTAATTTTTTCTAGGGAAGTAATACAATACTTATCTCGCCAATGTTGCATTTGGCAACACGCTTGATACAGTACCCAGTAACCAATTTGGATAATTAGTCCAGTTTCTTCAGCTAAGGTAATAAAATCAGTAGGATTGAGCAAACCACGTTCTGGATGCTGCCAGCGCAGCAGTGCCTCAAAACCCAAAATACAACCAGTATTGAGGGAAACAATTGGTTGGTAATAAACTACAAACTCATTGCGTTCAATTGCTCGACGCATATCCCTTTCTAACTGCAATCTTGCCAGAGCTGAAGCATACATATCAGAGTTGAATAATTCAAAGCGTGCCTTACCCAATGCCTTGGCTTTGTACATGGCTGTGTCAGCATCTCTGAGTATTTCTTCTGGTTGCTCGTAGTTTACTGTCGAACTTAAAGCAATACCAATACTTGCCGTTGTGAAAACTTCTTGAGAGTCCAAATTGAAAGGTAATGCCAGTTCCTCTTGAATCCGTCCTGCTACTTTAATGGCGTCTGACACATCTTGAATTCCATCCACCAAGATTGTAAATTCATCTCCACCCAGCCGTGCTGCTGTATCTGTTGACCGGATACATTTCGATAGTCTGTTTGCAGTTACAATCAAAAATCGATCGCCTTTGATGTGTCCCAGACTATCATTGATCGCTTTAAACCGATCTAGATCTAAAAACAGCACTGCAAACAAATAATTTTCCTGCCGTTTGGTTTGTAGGAGCGCATGTTTTAAACGCTCCATAAATAAGGCTCGGTTTGCTAAACCTGTAAGTGCATCGTAAAACGCACTTTGGAATAATTGTTTTTCAGCTTGTTTGCGTTGGGTAATATTACGATTGACTTCCAAAACTCCTTTTGGCCAACCTTGTGGATCTCGCATTAAAACCTGACGGCTTTCAACAATAATTTGGGTTCCATCTCGTTGCGTTTGTGTCAGTTCGCCTGACCAATTATTTTGCTCGCACAAGATTTTATCGATATTAGGACACGTTGATGGAAATTCTGTTTGTAATAAAACATGAGGCATCTTTCCTAGTGCTTCTTTACTTGTCCAACCGTACAGTTGTTCGGCACTACGATTCCAATATGTAATTGCATTGCTGGCATTACGGACAAAAATAGCTTCATCCACCAGGTCTAACAATTGAGCTTGTTCGGCAAGAGTGTTTTCAGCTGCTTGCTTTTGCTCTAATCTTTGCAAAATTGAACGAATAGCTACTGGCAGACGGACATAATGTTTTATTGATTTGATAATATAGTCATCTAGCCCCGCTTTCATCGCTTCGACAGCAATCTCTTGAGAGCCGCTACCAGTAAACATAATGACTGGACAATTGGGGTAGCGAGATTTAATTTCATGTAAGATAGTCAATCCATCACTCCAACGTAGACTATAGTCAGTGATGACAAACTCAAAGTTACCTGCTTCTATTGCTTGCTGAAATTGTTTTGCTGTTGCAACCTGTTCAATTTGAATTTCAGAAAATTCTGACTTCAGTTTGCGGATGACTAAAGCTCTATCTTGTTCGTTATCATCGATTAAGAGCAGACTCAGCATTTGAGTAAATTGAAAATTTAATATGGAAAATAGGCAACATTATTATTTATACTCAAGCATCAAAAATAAGACTATTCTTCTTTAGAAGTATTATTAGTAATCTTTGAAATCAAAATAATTTAATTTCACTCAAGAAAAAATATAAAAATTAATCTAAAATTCATCTAACTCCTGCCTATCATCGATAACGAACATTTAATAAAACATTGAAGTTTTATTAAAAAAATAAATTTAAAAATATTTCTATCTAAAGATTGATGACTTAATCAATTAAATTCAAATGTTCGGGCTTTTCGCCCCAAAACACTTTGCTTTTAGCTTAAATAAATAGACACAAGTGCTGAGATTGAGATTTTAATAAGTTTTTCGGCTACACCCTTATAGGGCAACGCTTGGGTTAAGGAATTTATTTGTTCGGGCAGGCAGGGGGGCAGAGGAGGCAGAGGAGGCAGGGGAGAGAAAAAAGCTTAACTCAACGGTATTACCTTATAGGGCTTTATCTTAAGATTGATATAGATGGCAAGTAGAGCTAAAAATGATACTTCGGTGCGAGGCGATCGCTCCAACTCCCGATCTCCACGTCTACAACATTTCCCCATAGCGCGACAATTCATGTCTTCAGTCGCTAATCATGCAACTGGGGACTAAAGTTTATAAGCTAATACAGTTCAGATAAGCCTATTTTTCTTCCCTCTGTTGCGTTGCACCCAGGAAGTTTTTTAACCCAAGGGTATTGCTTTATAAGCAAGCAGATTTTGGGAATTATAGATTAACACTTCGACTCAGCAGGGAGTTGAGATTACGAATTGCTCGCAAAGCCGAAGCGATGAATGCTACTAATCCACTTGGTTGGTAGTAAAAGTTAGTTAAGGTGGCATCTGTGTTGCCGAAATTAAATGCGTTCAAAATCCAAGATAATTAGTCAAAGGCAGTTCTGGATGATAAACCTTAAAAAACTAAAATTTTTGCAAAAACTTCAAACAAAAATTTTAGTTTTTACATTTGGAGCATCGTTAGTACCAGTTTTCGTTTTATGCAGTGTCGTTTGGCAATTAGTAGAGAAGCCACTAATTAAATTGGAAAAAAATCGACTTGACGACCAAGTTCTAGCTTTTGGTGGTTACAAATCTGCTACAGAAAAAGGGCTACAAAATTTAATTTCTGGTTATGCTAACTGGACAGATCTGTACAATGCAGTTCAAAATCAGAATCGGATATGGATCGAAAAAGAAGTTTCTCAACAACTTTTATTCAGTACTGATATCGATATAGTTAGAGTAATTAAGTCTCCAGATGGAAAAATTATTAGTGAATCTGGAAGTCAACTATTAAGTCTTCCAGCAGTACAAGCAAAAATTAAATATTTTAATCAGAATAATAAGTTATCTCAGGAGTTAATTGATACAGGAGCGCAAGGACTATTATTGTTGGTAAGCTCACCAATTTACCGAACTGATGGAACTGGAAATCCATCCGGAACTTTAATTACAGGACAGTTACTGGATAAACTATGGTTGCGACAATTTTTAAATTATTCGCAACCAACAACTAAACTAAAAATAATTTCTTTAAATGGTAACTTTTCTGTCTCTAGTAGTTCTGATTTCAAACCTGATACTTGGGAAAAATCTTATTTTGCTTCTAAAATTTTACCAAAAATTTTTCAAAGACGCTCATTCTATCGTATTCAGCCAGAGACAGGATTGCATACAATTTATGCCCCTATATATTCTGGCGATCGGCCTATAGCTATTGTCAAAATTCAAATTATCGCCAAATACTTTCAAGAGGCCAAGCTAACTATGAGCCGTTTAATTTGGCTTGGGTTAAGTTTAGCAGTCCTCTTGTCAGTGTTAATTGCTCATTTCCTTGCTCGACAAATTAGTAAACCAATTATTCAACTTGCAGACCGTAGTAAAACTTTAGCAGCAGGTGATTTAAGTAATCCAATTCCTAATATTAAAAATGGTGGTGAAATTGGGCAGTTAGCTAATGCTTATCAAGAAATGGCTAGCTCTCTGACGACCTTAATTAATAACCTAGAGTACAGGGTTGCAGAACGCACTCAAGAATTAGAACTAGCTCGTCAAACATTAGAAGAACGAGTGCAAAAGAGGACAATAGAGCTTTTAGAAAAAAATCAGGAGCTAGAGATTAAAACTGAACAATTGCATACAGCACTACATAATTTAAAAATGGCTGAATCGCAGTTAATTCAAACAGAAAAAATGTCAGCATTAGGTAATATAGTTGCTGGTATCGCTCACGAAATTAATAATCCAATTAATTTTATTTACGCTAATCTTGCCCACGTTAATAATTATACTCAAGATTTATTTAATCTCATTTATCGCTATCAGGAATGCTGTTCTAACCCTGAGATTCAAAGTTATGCAGAACAAATTGAACTCGATTACTTAATCAAAGATTTACCGCAAATTATAGCTTCTATGGATAAAGGTGCTAATCGAATTCAAAATATTATTTTATCATTGAGAAATTTTTCTCGCCATGATGAAGCTGAAATTAAAAAAGTTAACATCCATCAAGGAATTGATAGTGCTTTATTGCTACTACAGCATCGCCTCAACCCTCACGATGATTTTCCAGTTATCAAAATAATTAAACAGTATGAAGATTTACCTTTAATTGAGTGTTATTCTCGACAAATAAATCAAGTTTTTATGCAAGTTTTGATAAATGCGATCGATGCTCTGGAATTGCATCGAGAACAGTTTGACAAAAAAATTACTATTCAAACTCAAAATAATCAAAATAGCGTTACTATCAAAATTATTGATAATGGTATAGGTATAGATAGCCAAAATATATCGAAAATTTTTGACCCATTTTTTACTACTAAATCTGTGGGGCAAGGTATAGGTTTAGGTTTAACTGATTGCTATCAAATTATCCAAAAGCATCAAGGAAATATTAAAGTTGTTTCTCAATTAAAAAAGCAAACAGAAGTCATTATTGAATTACCATACTTACTCTCAAATCAATTGGATAAGGCGACACTTTTATATTAAAAATGTGTAGGGTATAGGGTGTAGGGATGAAATAGGTTTTTTTGGGTGATATTAAACGTTAATTAAGTAAATAATAGTCTTTTTTGTCAAAGCTTGATTTTACTAACATTAATTAACTTTTATAACCACTCAGAATATACAAGTTTTTCCCAACACCCTACGCCCTGTCTGAAGGATAGTGCGATCGCACTAGCATTACCAATCAATATCGCTCAAGCTAGACATTAACTTAATCATTGCTAAAATTCTGGTCTAGATAGCGTGGTTCGCGTACTCCTACATACAAAACCAGTGCTGTAATTAATCCACCCATCGCTGCTACCAAGAAGGTAGTTTTATAGTCAAAATTCTCCACCATCCAGCCACCTAGTAGGGAAGTAACGATAGTGGCAGGAGCAACCAGAGTATTACCAAGACCGATATAGGCCGGTTTTTGGCGCTGGTTCCCAAACTCTAAAGTCATTACAGAAGCAATATTTTGCATAGCGATCGTACCTATCCCTGCTCCGATAAACACTAAGTAAAACCAGGACGCATCTGGTGCTACACAAGCTAGTAACGAACTAAACGCAGAGACTAGACAACCAATTTCCAAGATGGACTTGTAACCAATGCGATCGCCTAACCAACCTAAAACTAATCCAGCAATAGTTTGCGTCATCATCAATAAACTAGTAATTAATCCAACAGCTGCTTCTCCCATCCCATATTGATGTACTGCATAGAGTGTATAGAACGGAAGCGGCATCATTGCTAACTGTGAGAACATACGCGCATTCACAAAACTACGGAAATTTTTATCCCGTCGGAGAATTAAACTCAGATTGTGCCAAAACTCACTTCTAGATTCGATGACAGGTGATAGGTTGTTTGCTGGTTCCCGCGTTCTAGACATAAAAAACCAAGATAAAGCCATTGCAAAACTGGCACACAAAAAACACACAGCAAAGTTAAATGGTTGGGCGATTTCCTTAAGCAGTAAACCAGCAATCACAGCACCAAAAATACTCATCAGATTAGAGGATGCTGCTATGGCACCGTAAAAAATGCCAAGCCTTGTGGAGGGAACAATTTTAGCAACCATACTTTGCCAAGCAGTGGCGCTAAATCCGCCGCCTAGACCTTGCCAAATGAGTAGGCCAAATGTCAACTCTAATGTTGTTTGGCTATTGAGATGTAGCTGTAACAAAGCCACTACTGCTAATCCCAAAAAAGGAAGTTTTTGATGAATTGTCAACAACATTAAAGTTGGTTTGTAACACTGTAGAGAAGCTATTTTATCAGCTATTAATAGTTGCGGTAGTTGGCAGCCTAAGCGGGGAATGGCTGGGATCAAACCGATGAGTAGTGCAGAAGTAGTGAAAGTGCTGACAAATAGAGGAATTATCGTGATAAATGAAGCAAAACCACTCCCTAAACCAAAAAATCCACTCTCAATAATATTGACAGTAAAGTTATGCCGCAGGTCTTTGTCAATTTCAGAATTGAGCATTTTTATAGATGTTGCAAGTTGGGTAATTTATTTTCTTTTAGAGAAACTCAGGCTGTTTTAAAACAGGTTTGTTTGCTTTTTTGAGGCGCTTAGTAAGTATTAAGTACCTGAAAAAACCTGAATCCAATAAATTGTTCCCAAATGCTCTGCTGAAATTAATATTGAAGAAGTTTTTTGTAAAAGATCCGAGTTTTTACGCGCCTAAGATTTTTGGAAATTACAACTCTAATAACAGAGCTAACTTACTTTAATTACATTTGTGTATTGTTAGCCGATAGGTAAATGTACCAATCATTCCAACGCTCATGACGATAAACTTCTGTCAATATTTGACAAATTTATCTAGTCCGCTTGCTACTGATTAGATAACGGTCAAAAAGGATATTTAGTATCATTATGTAAATTAAGTAATAGGCCAATGAATATAGTTTTAACTGCTGGGTTATAACCTAAATTGTGCAAATTTGTCGAGCAGTTAAAGCACTTTTTGAAAAAATTTTTCCAAAATAGTTATCTTGGTCTAAGTTAACTTAAGCCGTGGCGAATAGAATTCGCGCGCCACTTGCTACCCTGCGGTTAGAAACCGCCCGTTTTGCGTTAAGTTGACACGTATGACAGCTGTAAAGCCCCTACGAATCGGCGTATTTTACCCAATTGAGAACCGCTATAATGGAATTTATTTTATTAACGGTATCAATCTACACAACGGCTGGTGAAGAGCATTCAGATCCGAACTAAATTAACAATCGCCGAGATCAACTTTTCAGGATCTATAGGTTTGGAAAGGTGCTGCTCGAATCCTGCGGCTAAGGCTTGCTGTTGATTCATGTCTCCAGCGTAAGCGGTAAGAGCGATCGCGGGAATTTCTCCTCCTTGTTCGGGAGGTAAAGCTCTGATTTGCCGAATCAACATATAACCGTCTATTTCCGGCATTCCGATATCACTCACTAATACATCTGGTAGGGATTGAGTTAATGCAGTTAGTGCTTCGGTAGCGCAGGAGGTAGCTATAACTTTAGCTCCCGCTTGTTCTAAGACAAAGGCAACAAACTCGCGAGTATCATTATCATCATCAATCAGAAGAATTTCAATTCCCTCTAAATTCAATGATGATTCAGAGATTTCGGTATCGGATTTAGTTGCGGGTGCAGCTCTCATCGGTAGCCTAACTCTAAAGGTTGCTCCCATTCCTTCACCCTCGCTCTCTGCCCAAATAGTGCCTCCGTGCAGTTCAACTAAATGATGTACGATTGCTAACCCTAATCCTAGTCCGCCAAATTTGCGCGTAGTTGCACTGTCTGCTTGGCGGAAATACTCAAACACATGAGGTAAAAAATCTGGCTCAATACCCTTGCCGTTATCAGCCACCGTAATTTGAGCGTAGGTGAGTGATGAAGCAGAGATTGAAAAATGAGGCGATGCAGCGATGGATTTTTGAGTCTTCGATTCTTTGATTTTTCCCGGTTCCCAGTCCACCTGCTCTAATCGCACCTCAACGCGGCCGCCAATGGGAGTAAATTTAACTGCATTGGAGAGCAAATTCCAAACTACCTGCTGTAGACGATTTGCATCTCCTAACACTTGTGCTGCTTGAGAATCGAGGTTAGTTATAATCTCAATTGATTTGGCTTCGGCTGCTAAACGTACCGTTTCTTTGGCTGCTTGTATGGTTGCAACCAAATTAACTGGCGCAATATTAAGACTGAGTTTTCCTTGCAAAATCCGAGAAACATCTAGCAAGTCTTCAATGAGTTCGGATTGCAGTTTGGCGTTGCGTTCAATTGTTGCTAAAGCTTCAGCAGTCTTGGCAGGATTGAGTTTACCTCTTTGCAGTAGCTTTGACCAACCCAAAATCGGATTCAGGGGCGATCGCAATTCGTGAGACAGTACCGCTAAAAATTCATCTTTTATGCGGTTAGCGGCTTCGGCTTCGGCGCGTGCAGTCTGTTCCCGCACTAACTGTAATTGCCGTTGTTCTGCGAGTTGGCGCTCTGTAATATCTAGGACAATCCCCCGCATCCGAATTGGCTGGCGTGCGTCATTAAAAAAGAGTCGTCCGCGAGCTGCAATATGACGAATATTGCCGTTATTTAAGATGACACGATATTCTATATTGTGTTCTACTCCTTGAGTGAGAGTTTGATTTAAGCGTTGCTGGAAATAATCGCGATCGTCTGGGTGCAAACAGGCAACTACAGCTTCTAAAGTGCAATCGAAACTCTCAGGAGAAACTCCAAATAACTGATACATTTGCTCGTCCCACTCAACGCGATCGTTGAGAATATCCCAACTCCAAATTCCAATTTGTCCGGCTTGCAATGCCAAATTGAGTTGTTCTTGGCTTTCGGCAAGTTCCTGATAAAGACGAGCATTTTCTAAAGAGATACCAATTTGTGTCGATAAAATTTCTAAAGCAGAAAGCTGGGTTTGGGTAAATGCTTTAGTAAATAAATTGTTTTCGAGATATAAAATCCCAATTAAATTCGATTGATAAGTAATAGGTAAACACAAAATTGATTTGGGCTGATTTTGAATTAAATACTCATCTTCGGAAAATAAGTTTGGTTTAGCAGCATTATCTAAAATCACAACTTCTTGCGTCCGCTGGACGTAATTCAAAATCAATTGAGGAACAAATTTAGAACTTTGGACGCTAGCAGTAAAATGATTAATACTGAGTTGTTCGGTTTTTTGATTGGCTTTTGCTTCAACTTCAATGACTAAATTTCCATTACGTTTTAGTAATAAATAGCCTATTTCGGCTCCAGCTTGTTCGATGACAATCTGCATTAAGGTCTTCAATAAATCGGGTAAAATAATTTCGCTGGAGATTGTTTGTGATGCTTTCACCACCGATAATATATCGAGTTGGACGCCGCTACTGATAAATGTTGCATTAGAAGAAGAGAAATTATTTTTACTTACTGTTGGCTGTTCAACAGGTAACAAGTTATAGTATTTTTCTTCAAGCTGGCGTGCTTTTCTGGTTGCGCCCCAGCGTAAATAACAATTTTTGGCTTCTTGTAAATAAGTTTTGGCGATCGCTTCAAAATCTCTACTTAAATAAAACTTGGCTGCTAGTTCGTGGGATAATGCTTCATATTGCACGAACTGATGTTCGCGGGCTGAATTTATTGACTGTTCGTATAGGCGCATTGCTTCCCAGTCGCGCCCTTCAATTCTGGCAATTTCTGCTGCTACTAATAATGATTTATGCAAAAAGTTAGCGGCACAATGTTCTGCCCAATATTGAAGTTGCTGTTGATGCTGCTGTAGAGTTGCTAAAAATTCCGCTTTGGTTTGGCTCGATTGATTTGGATAAAGTGCTGCCAAAACCAGAGAATGATGTAATAAATAATTTGCTTCAATTGGTAATGATAGTATTGCTCCTAAAACCTTATGTGCTGCTAATGCAGAATCAAAAGCCTCTAAATAGCATTCATAAGTAAAAAATATAATTAATTTAATAATATGATAAAAAACAATTCCACTCGTAAATCCTGCATTGGCAATAATTTCTACCGACCAATATTCATCAAAATGAGCATCATTTAAAGTACGATAATTATCAGTTAGCCCCCGCAAATTTTGAATAAATTGTTGTTGTAAGCGAATTGTTTGATAGGCAGCTTGATGTTTAGACTGTTGGGCAAAGCTAGTATATTTTTGAGTTGCTTGATACGCTTCTGTGAGGGGAAAAATGGCTTCAATCATCTGCCAGGAACCTTGGAAACCATTATAATTTGCCATTGTGATATCTCCGGCTTCGATGCAACCGAGAAACCCTTGTTCTAAAAATGGTAAATCTGTCGCTATATGATTACACCAAACGTTGATATGACTGCCATGAATATGTAAAACTGTTCCTTTATATTTAGGATCGTTTAATTTTTGATTCAAGCGAATTGTCATCTCAGAAAAGGCATAACCGCCTGGAATATCCCGAAAAATAGACACTAACAGCATGGAATACATACTGTAGGCAAAACAGGATTCTTCTGTATTACCAAACTGTAGGGAATGATTGAGGGCTTTGAGGACAATTAGGGGAAAAAGATTCGGCTTGCTTAAATAAGCCGGCGGCCCCAATGATGTCAGCAAGCTAATGGGAACCTTGAGGAACGGGTCTTGAATTATTGGCGCATTTATTATATCGGCAATTTGGCGATCGCCTAAATTTATCTTTGTCCGATTGCGTTCAGTCGCAATGGCTGCTTCTACCTCTTCATCGGATTTAGGAAGCACGATGTTAAATAATTTCAACGCTTCTAAACCCACCTCAAAAGCCTGAGCAAATCTACTTGCAACTTGGTAGAGTCTGACTTGCAGCATGTAAATATTTGCTTTATCCAAATTGGATCTAGCTTTATTAAGTAACAATTTAAATAAAACTTCGGCTGAGTCTAAATTTCCTGTTAAATATTGGCATTCAGCGAGTTCTATAAACAAATCAAAAGTTTGACAATATTGTTTATGCCACGCATCCGATGATAACAAAATAGCTGCTGTCTGAAAATATTTTAAAGCAGGAGCGTAAGCTGTAGATGCTTTTGCTCGTTTCCCTGCCAATAAATTTAATCGTACCAGTTCGTCTTTTTCGCTTTGTTCTGTAATTTCATCGCGCCCCAAATTCAATTGATTTAAAACATCAAATAGTTCTTCTTGCAGTTGCTGGGAACTGAAATTTTTTAACAGCAATCTACCAATTTGCAAATGAACAATTTGTTTTTGCTCGTTTGGAATCAAAGCGTAGGCTGCTTGTTGAATGCGATCGTGAACAAAGTAATAATGTTTTGGAGTTTCTGGAGGTTGCTCAATTGCGACAATTAAACCTCTCAAAACTGCTTCTTTGAGAGTATCTATAATACTTGCTTCTGATTCTTCGGCAACGATCGCTAAATTTTCTAAATCAAAGTGATTGCCTATACAAGATGCTAATTGGAGTACTTTTTGAGTGACTGATGGTAGTTTTTGCAAGCATTTAATCGTCAGGTTCACTACATTATCAGTGATATCTTGCGCTTCTATTTGCTTTAAATCCCATTGCCAAGCTCTCTGGGAATAGTCAAAACTTAATAGATTTTCTTGATACAAAGTTTTGAGAAATTCATTGACAAAAAAAGGATTTCCAGCAGTTTTGTCAAAAACAAGCTGTGCTAATGGTTGTGATTTGAATAACGAACACCTGAGGGTATCTGAAATCAATTCATTCACATATCTTAGAGCCAGTGGCGACAAAACAATTTCTGTTGCTTGAATGCCTTGCTGATGCAGTTTTTGTAACATCAGACCGAAGGGATGGAAAGCATCGACTTCGTTATCCCGATAGGCAAGCAAAAAGCACAAATATTGAATATTTGAGCCAGTGGCGATCGCTTCGATTAAATTTAAAGTAGCACTATCTGCCCATTGCATATCATCCAAAAAAATCGCTAGGGGATGTTCGCTTTGAGCAAAGGCACTGATAAAATTTTGAAAAACTAAATTGAAGCGGTTTTGTGATTCTGCGGGGCCTAATTCCGGTACAGGCGCTTGCTGGCCGATAATTAGCTCAACTTCTGGGATTACATCTGTAATTAACTTGCCATTTTTGCCGATACATGCTTGGATGCGGTGTCGCCAAATTGCTAATTTATCTTCTGGTTCGGTGAGTAATTGCCGCACTAATTGTTGAAATCCTTGGATAATGGTGGCGTAAGGAATATCGCGCTTGTATCGATCGAATTTACCAGAAAGAAAAATGCTGCGTGTTTGCACAATTAGTTTGTGCAATTCATTGACTAAAGAAGATTTACCAATACCAGAATAGCCAGAAACAAGAATTAATTCTGGGGTTCCTTGAGTGACAACGCGAGTAAATGCTCCCAGAAGTTGATTGATTTCTTGCTCTCGTCCGTAGAGTTTTTGGGGAATTTGTAGCCTGTCTGAGATATCTTGTTCGCCAAGATTAAATGCTTGAATTTGCCTTGTTGTTTCCAAAGATTGCCAGCATCGCTCTAAGTCAAACTGCAAACCTGCCGCACTTTGATATCTAGCTTCTGCCACTTTTGCTAGTAGCTTCATGATGATATCAGAGACTGCCTGAGGAATATAAGGATTAATTTCTTTCGGTGCGATCGCTTCTTTAGCAATATGACAGTGAATCCACTCTAAAGGATCGTTACCAGCAAAAGGCAATTGCCCAGTTAGTATTTCATAAAAAGTTACTCCCAGAGAATATAAATCGCTGCGGCCATCGATCCCGCGATTCATCCGTCCGGTTTGTTCCGGTGAAATATAAGGCAAACTACCTTCAATTCGATTAGAACTAATGACAAGCTGGCTGTTATAGGGAATAAATGCTGCTAACCCAAAATCACCAATTTTTACCTGTTCTGTTTCCAGATTAATAATAATGTTTTGCGGTTTAATATCTTTATGAACAATATGATTTTGATGAATTTGAGCTATTGCTGCCACAATTTGCAGCGCCAATTTGAGAAACTGCCTAATTTCTTGAAACCGGTCTAAAACCCGATCTAAAGATTGCCCGCCAAAGTCTTCCAAAATTAAAAAAGGCATTCCTCTATATAATTCTAAGGAAAGCACACGGACAGTTCCCGGCAGATTTAGCTTTTGGGCGATCGCATATTCATGCTTAAGTTGCTCGATATTGCCAATAGTACATTGCTCTGAGCGTAGCCCTTTAACAATTACAGGACAACCATCAACATCTCTAATAGCACGGCATGTAAATGTTTTTGTACCTTCTTGCAGCCAGCTAGTAATGGTAAATCCAGGTAATTTTAGGTTCACTACTTTACGCTCCTACGTCGTAGCTAATATTGTAAAGCCTTTACTTACCAAAGAAGGTAGGAGGCAGAGGGCAGGAGGCAGGAGGTTAGGAGTTTATTTATCGCACTTGAACCTTTTAGTCTTTCTATTGAAAATCTAACTTAGGTATGAGGAATTAACAGATTAACTCTGCTGAAATATACCAGCCAAACTTGCAACCATAATTAATAATTCATCTGGATCGAATGGTTTGGTTAAGTACATTTGAAAGCCGGTAAGTAGCGCTCGCCTGCGGTCTTCTTCCTTAGCATAAGCAGAAAGAGCGATCGCTGGAATTCTTCCTCCTTTATCTTGTGGTAATGCCCTAATTTGACGAATCAGGCTGTAACCGTCTTCGTCTGGCATTCCCAAATCTGAAATCAGTATGTGTGGTATTCCTTTTTCTAACACTCTCCATGCTTGGGCTGCCGATACTGCCTCCGTTACTAAAGCACCATGTTGCTGCAAGATAAAACTCACAAGGTCGCGCCCATCAGCTTCATCATCGACTACTAAAACTTGTAAACCGTTGAGTAAAACTCCCTCGTTAGCCTTTGCAGACATTGATTCTGTACCAGGAGAAATGTTTGGGCGATTTATCAAAGGCAACCGCACGCTAAAGGTCGAGCCTTGCCCCAGCCCTGCACTTTCGGCCTGTACCGTTCCATGATGCATTTCTACTAAATGCCGAACAATTGCCAGCCCCAAACCCAGCCCTCCATAAGTTCGAGTCGTACTTGCATCGGCTTGACGGAAGCGGTCAAAGATGTACGGTAATACCTCAGCCTTAATCCCAATACCCGTATCTTTAACCAGGAGCAGCGCATCTGTACCTGCGACTTGCAGACAGACTTTAACCTGTCCTCCCGATGGTGTGAACTTCACTGCATTAGTCAGCAGATTCCACACTACTTGTTGTAAACGGCTATCATCTCCAGAAACACAACTGGCGTTTTGGTCAAGCACAGACTCGATGGTAATATCTTTAGCCTCAGCTTGCGGTCTTACAGTTTCAATAGCTTCTGCAATCACCGAGATTAGAGAAACCGGACGCTTCTCTAGGCGCAGTTGTCCCCGAATAATACGTGACACGTCCAACAAATCATCGACTAATTTCGCTTGAGCTTTGGCATTACGCTCGATAGTTTGTAGGGCGCGAACAGTCGTAGCCGAGTCGAGTTTGCCTTGACTGAGCAACTTCACCCAGCCCAACATACCATTGAGGGGCGTGCGAATTTCATGGGAAAGCACTTGCAGGAATTCATCTTTCATCCGGTTTGCGGCCTCAGCCTCAACCCGTGCCGCCTGTTCTCTAATCCATTCGGCTCGTTGAGCTAAGGCATCTTTACGCAGTTGAGACAATTCTAAGTTTGCTCGTACTCGTGCCAGCAGTTCTCGCGCCGAGAAAGGTTTAATCAGGTAATCGTCTGCACCCATTTCTAGCCCTTCAACGCGAGACTCCTCACCTGCACGAGCAGACAGCAAAATAATCGGTATCTCTTTTGTAGTTGAATCAGCTCTCAACTCATGCAGCAATTGCAGGCCATCCATCCCCGGCATCATGATATCGCTAAGTACTAAATCCGGTATTTGCCTGCGGACTGCTGCTAAGGCCGCTAATCCATCCGTCACCGCTTCTATTTCATAATACGGCTGGAGTAGGTGCTTGAGATAATCGCGCATATCTGCATTGTCATCAGCCAGGAGGATGCGGGCGGGGGAGGAGTGGGGGGTGTGGAGGGTGTGGGAGGGGTGGGAGGTGTGGGAGGTGTGGGGGGTGTGGGAGGATGGGGAAGAAATCTTTCCCCCCACACTCCCCTCTCCCCCCACACTCCCCACACTTTCTTCCGGTAGCCAGCGCCATGCTTCTTCAACAAAAGCAGCTGCTCCGGAAGCTGTCGAAGGCAAATTCCGGCTAGCGCCAATACGGTCTGCGGGTAAATGAGCAGTGCCAGTGGGTAGTACAACTATGAATGAACTTCCTTGGTTTACTTGGCTACTGACGCGAACCTCGCCACCGTGGAGTCGAACGAGATCCTGTACCAGGGATAGCCCAATACCAGAGCCTTCGTAAGTCCGACCGCGGGAGCCTTGTACGCGGTAAAAGCGATCGAATAAGCGCGGTAACTCTGCTGCGGGAATTCCGGTACCTGTATCTCGGACTTCCATTTCTACGCGTTGTGCATACCAGCGCAAGGTAACGGTAATTTCTCCGGCAAAGGTGAACTTAAAGGCATTGCTCAACAAATTCAAGACAATCTTTTCCCACATTTCGCGGTCTACGTAGACTGGTTGTGGCAAAGGCGGACAATCTACAACCAGACGCAAACCTGCTTTTTCAATTGCGGAACGAAACACACTGGCCAGTTCGCTGGTAAATACAGCCAAGTCTGTTGGCTCGTAAACCGCTTGTATCCGACTTGCTTCAATCCGCGAAAAGTCTAATAATGTATTGACTAACTTGAGCAATCGCAGACTATTGCGGTGGACTAGTTGCAATTGTCTCCGTTCCTCTGTTGTTAATGACCCGTTTTCCTTACTTAAAAAATCCTCCAAAGGCCCCAGCATCAACGTCAAAGGCGTGCGGAATTCATGGGAAACATTGTTAAAAAATGCTGTCTTCGCCCGATCGAGTTCGGCTAGGGCTTCGGCTTTTTTGCGTTCTTCTTCATAAGCTCCAGCATTGCGCAGCGAAACCGAAACCTGTCCGGCTAACAGCTCGTAAAACGATTTATAAGCTTCATCTAAGGCACGGTTGGGGCTGATTCCGGCAATTAATACCCCAAGCGGTGCGGTAATATTTGATGAGGGAATGGGCAGGACTAAGGCGCGATGGACAATTTCGCCCCAAGGGCCGCCACCAATGTTGATATACTCGTTGAGATTTTCAACTAGAACTGTTTGGCCTGCCATCGCTTGTGCAAATGGCCATATATCCGTGAATTCTTCAACCAGGACAGTATTTGGTGCAATGCGATCGCTTTCCTTCACACCCACACTACCAAATAATCGCACTGTCTTACAATCTGATTCGCCCAAGTAGAGTAACGCAAACGGCACATCTAGGGGATATTCGGCTATGGCAGAGAGAATATCTTTACAAGTAATGTCTACGCTACGGGTATCGCTGGCCTTTGCTGCCAAATCGCGTTGCAAGCGCAAGCGACGCTCTCCTAATACCTGCTGTGTCACTTCGCTACACACGCAAAGCATCCCTTTAATTACGCCTTCATCATCTTCTACAGCGCTGTAAGACAAACTAAAGTGCGCTTCCTCGTTATAATTAGCTCGGTTCACCATTAACATCTGGTCTTCTACCCAGTTGGGAACGCCAGTTGTCATCACTTCGGTAATCATTGGCCCGATGACATTCCATGATTCCGATTGCGTTTCTCGAATCGAGCGACCCAGTGCCAGAGGATGTTTCGCCCCAATCAGGCTGGTGTATGCGTCATTATAAATTTGGATTAAATCCTGTCCCCATAACAAAATCATCGGATAACGCGAACCCAACAAAGTGCGTATCGTTGATTTCAAGCTTTGCGGCCATGTTTCTATACAGCCAACAGATGTATTTGCCCAGTCAAAATTGCGTATGCGTTCCCTCATTTCGCCAGAACCAGGAAACGGATCTAATTGTTTATCTTCTATTACATATTCCTGGTGGGAACTGATTTGTTGTTCGGGCTTTGAGGTTGATATCTCTTCTTGAAGTAGCCGCAATGCTTGGCGAACAACTTCGCTTGATGATTTATACTTTCCTGACCCTAAAAGCGAGGTTATAAAATCGTTAAAATCAGGAGTCAGTGATACGTTAAGGGTTGTACGTTGGCGGTTCACGTCACTTTTCTCCTTACTTTTTTCCTGACGGTGGCAAAAATTGCCAATAATATTTAAAAGTTATTATGGCACAAATTATCAGTCTGTTAAAGAAGTGGAATTTAGGAGTCAGGAGTCTGAATTCAGAAGTCAGAAGTCAGGAGTCTGAATTCAGAAATCAGTAGTGAAGTAGGCTTTGTGCAAAGGTTTTGAGCCTAGTTTGTATACTACATTTAATTTAAATAGATGTATTTGAAATTGCGCAGACTCTGTATCAGCTTGTAATGAAACGTTTCATCAATTCATCCATCGATATTTCTTGACGGGCGATTTTCAGGTATTATATGGCTGAAATTAATATTCTCTAACCCAAATAGAATGTTATTTATTCTCAAAATTCATCCATGAGGAGGAAATAAAATTTTATGCACTATATCTTTAGATAGTAGCAATATTTATAATATAAATATTCAATAAATTTGAAGGTAAAAAATTTAATCTATTAATATCTAAAATCACAGCATTTTTCAAGTTAATGAAGTATGCAAACTAGGTTACCAAGCCTAGTGTTACAGCAATTTTCAGGTAAATAGACCGCGTTGTAAGGGCTTTACAGCTTAATTGAGTTAACGAAGGCAGGGGGAGCAAGAAGAATGATTTGTATCAATAATTTGGTGAAATAGTATAATCCGAAATTATATGTACATGTATTTAGTTTTTTGTCAATGCGTAAATTCTAAAATTAATATCAGCGACGACCTTTGAACGGATTGATATAAAGTTGCTCTTGGCACTCTACACCCACCTCAAACTTGCAATCCGAACGGGGATAGGCAATACAAAGTAAAACAAAACCCATTGCTTGTTGTGCAGATTTGAGTGCGATCGCTTCCGATTGCTCGACTTTACCCTCAATTAGACGCGCTGCACAAGTAATGCAAGCACCGTATCGGCAACCCACAGGTAAACGCAAACCCGTGGCTTCTACAGCATCTAATATGTATTGGCTTTCTGCCACCTCTACAACCAAGTTATTGCGATTAACGAGTTCTATTCGGTAACTTTTCATAGAAATTACAGCAATTTTCAGTTAAAAAGGGTCTAGGGTGTGGGGAATTAAGAAAATTTTGTTTTGTATAGCGAACTCAAATTCAATTGTCTTAAAACACTCCACCCTACACCCTGCCTTGACAAGTTTCCATCTTTTCAAGCGCAATATTCGCTTTGAAATTAAATCCAGATATCTGAAGTGCAATCACCACCAGGATAGCGCATCTCATGGGCGCGAGAGGGGCCTCTTGGTTCTTTACCAAAGTCAACGTAGAAGTCTTCGTTGATTTTTAATCCGCCATTTTCAGTGTCGCAATCAATTTGTAATAAATATGAGCCGGTTTTAGATAACTCAGGATAAAACTGATTATCCCAAGTGCTAAATAGAGAATTGGTCACATAAAGCCGTTTGCCATCTAAACTCAGCTGTAGCATTTGCGGGCCGCCAGCTAATTTATGACCTTGAACTTCACCGCTGTTACCTAACAAACCACCGCACCAAACTTGGCCGGTGAGTCGAGGATGAGTTGGGTCGCTGATATCATATTGGCGAATATCTCCATGCAACCAATTGGAAAAGTAAATATAGCGATCGCACATTGAGATTAAGATATCAGTAATCAATGATGGCACTGGTATCGGCCATCCATCCAGTTCTACTGAAGGTATATCAATTACTTTCTCTATATGCCAATGGCCGTTAGGTTTGTGCCAATGCCAAACATTACTGCTGAGTGCTGCGGCGACAAATCCATGAGTGCTATCGGGGTTATGCTGAAAACGCACTTCTAAGGGAATTAATCCTTCTTCTTTTAAATCAAAGCTTTGGATAATTTCCCGTGTTGACCAATTCCAAAAATGTACGTGGTGACCGTATTTACCATCTGCTACATCGTTGAGGTCAAAACCAGGATAATAGGTTTTGGGTGCGCCCCACTCACTACTCACCATGACGTTATGACGCGGCTGATACCAAAAGTCATAGTTAAACTGCATGGTGTTAGCATTGCGTTCCCAACGTCCAGCAATATCAAAATTATCGTCGAGTAACAAAAACCCACCAGGGCCATCTCCGTTCCTGTCGCCCAGCATGGAAATCATCACATGACCATCTGCTAGACAGTGTACTGTGTGGGGAGCAGTTAAATTAGTTTTTTCGACAATTTCTTGTGGTTCGATGACTTTATGCAATTTTGGGGCTTTGGCGTCTGCGGTATCAACAATATAGATGCGGCTAGAACGTTGGCCGGGTATCACCATAAATCGCCGCGATTTACTAGTATCGCCGTGGCAGGAACTACAAGCATTCCAGCCAAAGTGATGTAACTCATCGCCAATATAAGGCATAGGCAGACGATGAATCACTTGGGAATAAGTGGGCGAATTGGGGTCAACGTCTACCGTGGCAAGATAATCTGGTTCTTCGATACCAGTACCAGTATAAAGGGCGATCGCATAAAGCACCTTTTCTCTTTCGGCTTTGATGGCTGCTTCTGGAGAAGCGTAGCCAGGGCCGCAGCAAGCATGAGTCATAGGTTCAAGCCTCACAAGTACTTAAAAAATCACAATTTCTATCAATTTTTTCAGATTTAGTTGATATTTTTACTTTATTTTATGTATATAAATTTAAACTACTGGCTTTAACGAAAAATTTTTCGCGCAGTCCCCACCTAAAAATACTTGAACGCACCCCAACTAAATCAGAGATTATAGCTGGAGTGCGTTCAAATTCGTTATTCTGTGATGATTGCTTGATTGCCTAACGCAGAGGTGATAATTATCTAGGTAGATAGACCACCTTGTAACGGCGTACAACTGTCATACGTATCAACTTAACGTTAAATCTGCGGTTAAAAAAAACCGCGTCTACACACCCAAAAGCCGCCTATGTGGGCTTCAAAAAGCTTATTTTATTTTAGCCCACAAAGGTGTAGCTCTTGTTTGTGTAGCCGCGAATTTTATTCGTCCTGGCTCCTTAACCTACACCAGTTTTAGTTTTTAGGCTGGCCCGTTGGCAAGGGAGAAGGCAAATCCAGGCCCAATAGCTATTTTATTTCCCTGACGTTCAAACCTTAGTGCGTCATCTGGATTGATTCTCGATGATAATGTTGGGCTAAATGAGGTTCTTGAAGAATTATATAAAATATATTCTCCATCATAATCACCGGTTTCTCCAGGTTGTAAAAGTTGAACTTCTGGGTCTAAGAATGCTCCAAAAATAAAAAACCTTCTCGTACTTCCTGAATCATTCCTAATTGTAAAACCTCCCATAATTTCAGAGGCTTCATCCGAGCTTAATTCAGATAATGAATTTTCATTAAGGCCATCAGAGTTAACAGAAAAATATTCTTTTTCTGTTGAAAAATTTGTTTTTGGCATGATAATTTTTTCCAAATACTACAAACAATGGTAGTATGTTACAAGCCAATAATCTTGTCAAGTATTTTAATGCTACTTAATGACTCTATAAAAAGAATAATTAAGGCGGCTGGAAGTCTCATTTATACAGGCAAAATCCACCTCCTAAACTAATTTGAAAATAGGGTTTTGTAAGTCCCCCCTAACCCCCAAGAAACCGGGGAAACCGAAATCAAAGCCATCTTTTTTAAGGCAATACGATTCAGTTAAGGCTACAAAGTTAATTAGTAATATGAAATTTGGGAGCTTTAACTAGTTGTTCCATACCTCTGTGTGCATATTTCCTGTGAAGCAACATCTCGTAACCTCACTCACATACTTTAAAATCGAGTATTTTGAAAAAATATGCACAAAAATTAACTGTTTTTTTATGCATAAATTCACTATTAATTACTAGTAATAAAGCCTACCTATTGCAATTGGAATTCATCAAATTTCATAACTTCTGAATTCGGCTTGCGAGTATCAAAACGATAACTACTTACTATACCTGTGCCTGTATCAAAGATACTGAAAACTGTAAGGTCGTTACTGGCAATATAAGGCATCGCTTTACCATCTTCACCTAATAAAGGGGCAATTGTTGGGCGCATTGGTTCTAAACCATTGGGGTCGCCAAGCTGAACGTAATTTTCTCGATAGCCAATTGGTACTTCTCGCTTTCTATTACCCCAAGCAGCACCATAAGTATTACCAACATTAGATGTTTCTAAAAAGTGCATTCCATTGGGACTAACAAAGCGATTCCATAAATGGGAATGACCATAAAATACTAATTGCACGTTAGCTGCTTCCAGCAAAGGTAAAACATCGCAAATGATATAATCTGCGTCTTTGGGGTACTCGTAACGCACTGCTTTAATATTGTCACCATCTCGTTCGATTATTTGTACTGGATCTGTATAAGCAGGAACTATATTATCACCCAGAGTATGGGGAGGATGATGAAACATGACAACTTTGTATTTTGCCTGTTGAAATTCAGGGCTGTTGAGTTCTGTTTTTAGCCAATTATACTGCTTGCTACCTTTAGCAATTGGCTCGTAAATCACCTGTCCATAGCCCCAATTTTCTGGATTATTTAAATCCTTTTCTGCTTCTTTATATCTACCTTTTGCACGTGCGTCTAATTTGGGAGTGCGCCACATATTCGTAATGTATAGTACTACCAGACGCACATCACCAAAAGTCACTGCATAATATTTTTTGCCACCTTCTTGGCTGGTTGGCAGAGTCAAAATTTCTTCGTAGGTAATAGTATTAAAAGAATTATCTATTAGAGATTTGCCAGGATAAAATTTTTGGGCAACTGCATGAGGAATGGTATCATCAAATTCATCATTTAAATTTTCAGTTCTGGCATATCGCCCCATGACTTCATGATTGCCAATACAAGTAAACATGGGTGCATGTTGAATTATTTGTCCGCCAGTGTAGGTGGTCTTTACACCATCGTGAGTGATTTCATATTTAGCACGACCTTGCAAACCGGGAAACAACGCACCACCACTATTATCATCAAACCATTCTGAGGCGCGATCGCTAACATTGACCAAATCGCCAGCAAACCATACCCCATCAACTCGTCCAACAGTCTCCACTACCTTTTGCAGATTTGCAGATGTCATTGGCTTGAGTTGATGATCTGAGGTAAGTAGAATTTTTAAAGGTGTACCAGGTTTTGGAGTAGCTGCGAGGCTAAAAACATCACTGCTAACGGTTTCACCATCTTCCCGCACACTTGTGACGCGATAGTTTACTCGCACGCCAGGAGTTAACCCAGTTACCTCAGCTTCATGTCTCCAAATGTCCCGCCTAACAGGTTTTTGATAAACTTGGCCGTCTTGGGTTTGGTTTGCAACTCTTGATTTCTGGTCTTCACGCGTGCGACTGAGTTTGATAGTATTTGCCTTAGCAGTTTGTTTGAGATTTTCACCGTAGGACACTGTGTGTTGAGTACCAGCAAACTCAGTAAACCAAACTACTCGGACTGAATTTTCAGTTGGCAGCTGCAAAAATGGATCCGTCAGCAAATGAGGCGCTGATATCATATTTGTTTGCCCACATGAATGCACGCTTATTAGAGTAAAGCATATAACAAGGCAAAGCATAACTACTGAAGAGATTTTACGGCTGCCTAAGCGTCTGAGCATGAGTAGCACACCAAATGAGAATACCTAGATTGAATCAAAACTCTCAAACTTCAAGAATTAGACAGCCCTAATAACTGATAACTTAGAAATTAATATTAGGAGTCGTTTTATGGTTCTGCAAATTCAACCCACCCAAAAAGAACCAATTGTTACTTGGGAAGCACTCCCAGCTGACTTCATTTTACCTGACGATCCAGTGGAAAATATTCAACAACCCGTTCTTGCTGCGGCGCTTACCGATGCTTTGGGAACCGCAGAACGCATCCAACCGCAGATGTTAATTGGCTCTAATTTTGGACTGGTAGCCACAGTCAATAAAAAAATCGTCGTCAAAGCACCAGACTGGTTTTACGTCCCTCAAGTCCACCCTGTAGCGGCTGATGTAATTCGGCGTAGCTATACCCAGAATTTAGAAGGTGCTGCTGTTGCTGTGGTGATGGAATTTCTCTCAGATACAGAAGGTGGAGAACTCTCGGTTCGCTCAACTCCACCTTATGGTAAGCTCTATTTTTACGAACGAATTCTCAAAGTTCCAACTTACGTAACTTATGACCCCTACGAACCAAATTTAGAAGTACGCTGCTTGCAAAATGGACGATATAGTGCGATTCGTTTAGCCTAAATAAGTAGAAATACTTAGGGACGGTTAGCTGGTTTCATTAGCCAGACAACTAAATGACCTTGTAGGTGAGAATCCTACCACGCAAGTGCAGTGTTGAAAGCATCACCCCTGCGGTAGCGACTAGTCATCAATCCGTAAAGCGGGGTGAAAAGGTGGTACTACTGGTAGCCTAATCTGGTATCCATCGAGCAAGGCATCCATGAGTAAAGCAAAAGCTTGAAGACACATCAGAATCGTCGTTAGCGTTGACCAGCGAAAAAGGCTTAATGCGCTGGAGCCAAAAAGGCACAGGATAAGGAGTTGGCAAGTTGTATTTTGACCAATATGCACTTCCTATAAACCCGGCGAAGAGTGTCACTCTAAAGATGCACAGTATGGTCATTTGGAACGAAGTAACCTCTCGTATGCTCTCAGGTGGTCAAATCCCTGAGTAGGTGCTAACCGGATGCAGCGAGTAGGAGAGATTAAGTCAAAAGCGAATGACTGGGGTAATGCCCAGAATATGCAAACAGACTTACGGTGATTTGGAAGATAAAGTACCAAGTAGTGAGTATATATGTCTAATACACAGTCTAAACAACTGATGGTGGAATGGCACTCTATTAACTGGCGCAAGCTAGAGCGTAGCGTGTATAAGCTCCAAAAGAGAATTTATCAAGCCTCTATCCGTGGTGATGTAAAAGCATATCGCAGACTCCAAAAGACGCTGATGAAGTCATGGTCAGCAAGAGCTTTAGCGGTTCGTAGAGTCACCCAGGATAACCAGGGGAAAAAGACGGCTGGTGTAGATGGCGTTAAATCGCTAACTCCAAAGCAACGTCTAGAGCTTACTGGAAAATTAAACTTGGGTACAAAGGTCAGCCCAACCAGGCGGGTATGGATTCCCAAGCCTGGGATGGAAGAGAAGCGACCTTTGGGCATACCTACAATGAAAGACCGAGCCTTGCAAGCGCTGGTAAAACTGGCACTAGAGCCAGAATGGGAAGCGCGATTTGAACCCAACTCATACGGGTTTAGAGCCGGACGCTCATGCCATGATGCGATTCAAGCAATATTCAACGCAATTAAGCAGAAAGCTAAATACGTGCTTGATGCAGACATTGCCAAATGCTTTGACCGTATCAACCAAGAAGCACTGCTAAGAAAATTAAATACATCCCCCACCATCCGCCGACAAGTTCGAGCATGGTTAAAAGCGGGGGTGATGGATGGTAAGCAACTGTTTCCGACATCTGAGGGTACGCCACAAGGTGGGGTAATTTCTCCATTATTGGCAAATATCGCCCTCCACGGAATGGAAGAACGAATTAAACAGTACGCGGAAACCCTACCTGGCAATAAAAGAGACAACATCCGATCGATAAGCTTAATTCGTTATGCCGACGACTTTGTAATTCTCCACAAAGATGTGTCCGTAGTCCAAAGATGCCAGAGCATCATCTCTGAATGGTTAGAAGGCATGGGTCTTGAACTAAAACCAAGTAAAACAAGACTTACTCATACCTTAAATAAGTACGAGCAAGAACAGGAAGGGTTTAATTTCCTCGGTTATAATATCCGACAATTTCCGAAAGGAAAAAATCAGTCGAGTAAAGATACAAAAGGGAATTTACTAGGTTTTAAAACAATCATCACCCCAAGCAAAGAAAAGCAAAAGGTACATTACGACGAAATCGCCAGTATTATTGAATCCCATAAGGCAGCACCGCAAGCGGCACTAATTAACCGACTTAACCCAATTATTAGGGGATGGGCAAATTACTATGCGACCGTTGTAAGTAAGGAAGCTTACAAAGAAATTGATAACCTCATATACCAAAAGCTAAAAGCTTGGGCAAAACGTCGCCACTCAACAAAAGGTGGAAAATGGATTGCCAAGAAGTATTGGAAATCCATAAACGGTAATAACTGGGTATTCGCAACAACCAAAAAGGGAGAAGTAACAGAATTGAGGTTACTTGACCATGCAACCACCCCTATAGTGCGACATATCAAGGTTAAAAGCGAATCGTCACCTTACGACGGAAACCTGGTTTACTGGAGTACAAGAATGGGAAACAATCCAGAAATGCCGATTAGAGTTTCAAAACTTCTAAAAAAGCAAAAAGGGAAGTGTAACCACTGCAAAATGTTTTTCCGAGAAGGTGACGTGATGGAAGTTGACCATAGAATCCCAAAATCGCAAGGTGGAAAGGATTCATACGACAACAGGCAACTCCTTCACAGACATTGCCACGATACAAAAACTGCTAACGATAGCAGTCAGGCAACCAATCTGGATGCAATAGCGCCAAGCCTAAGCCCACCAAAAACACTGAAAAATTCAGGATAAATGGGTAATGAGGTATGTTTAACAATAACACCAAATCACTGAGGAGCCGGATGAGGTGAAAGTCTCACGTCCGGTTTTGAAGACCAACGGAGTTGGTGACAGCTTCGTTGAGTTTAATCTTTGCAGCAAGCAGATAATAATGGACGCTTTTGGATTCCTGAGTTGGATTTATTCTTGGGAATTTGGTATGGCGAAAGACTTTGCCAAACGACAAATTGGCTGCGGTGGTGGGATAAAGAAGGAAATTTGCTGTTGTGGAGTAGCGAAAAAGCTGAGCAGGAACGCCAACGTGCCGAACAGGAACGCCAACGTGCAGAACAAGAAAGTCAACGTGCCGAACAAGAACGTCAACGTGCTGATATATTAGCAGCTAAGTTACGAGAATTAGGTGTTGACCCTGATGCATTGGCGTAGCCTGCCGTAGACATCGCATAACCTCAAAAAATGCTGGGAATAATAATTTTGGCACATCTGCACCAAAATTCTATGAAACAGCAAAAAAATCAATACAGCCATCTAACTGCGATCGAAAGAACTTATCTATCATTTCCAGCACAGTTTTTATTAAATCAAAATCTGCTGCGAGGGAAAATACTAGACTTTGGTTGTGGCTTTGGTAATGATGTGAAAATTTTACGCCAGAAAGGATGTGATATTACAGGATATGACCCTTATTATTTTCCAGAATATCCTCAAAATAAATTTGATACAATAATTTGCTTTTATGTTTTAAATGTTTTATTTGCCCAAGAACAAGCTAATACTCTGATGCAAGTATCACATTTATTAAAAGCAGGAGGTAAAGCTTATTATGCTGTGAGAAGAGACATTAAAAAAGAAGGTTTTCGCGAACATTACGTTCACAAAAAACCTACCTATCAATGTATTGTCAAACTTCCTTTTTCTTCAATATATTCAGATGAGAGCCGCGAAGTTTATGAATATATTCACTATAATTATCAGCAAAATTCATCCAATTATTGTATATTTTGTAATCCTCGTAAAAATCTTACTCTCTTAACTGAATCGGCAACAGCTTACGCTATATTTGATGGCTATCCTCTCAGTAAAGGACATGTTTTAGTTATTCCTAAACGTCATGTTAGCAATTATTTTGAACTACCCTTTAAAGAACAATCCGCTTGTTGGTTTATGGTAAATAAAGTACAAGAAATCCTCAAAGCGGAATTTGAACCTGATGGTTTTAATGTAGGAATGAATATTAATCGAGAAGCAGGCCAAAATATTATGCACGCCAGTATTCATATTATTCCTCGTTACAAAGGGGATACTGTTTCTACCAAAAGTGGAATCAGAAACGTTATTCCTAAAAAGTAATAGTTTTTATTTTCTGAGAGTTTTTAGAACAAAAACTTTGTGAAAATATTGAAAACTAGCTAACCGAGATTATCTGGATCGATTCCCAGCGCTCTTAATTGTTCTGCCAACTGTTGAACGCGTTGTTCTGCAAGCTCGGCGCGTTGTGCTTCTTGTTTAATTTGTTCTGCTGGTGTGGTATAGCGTTTTCCAGCCTCATCGTACCAATACATCCATTCTCGTGTTATGCCGCTATAGTTTCCCCTTTCGCAACCAATTCCTAAACCAATTTCTGGTAACCAAACGGGGTTTCCTTGTTGCAATTCATATTTACCATTAACTAATTTATGCACTTCTAATCGAGGTTTGCGGCGGCGGCGAGAAGAATAAATCACGTAGTAAAGTACGCCTAATGCTGCATATTCATCCAATTTAGTGGTGTATTCTTTGCGATAATTTTGGGAAACAACTTCTAGTACCAAAATTGGTAGAACGTTTTCATCCCATAGCACATAGCTGGGACGTAGTTCCTCATCATAAAATCGCTCTACTCCTAAACTTAAAAACCCATCTGGCACGATCGCAGGTTTATCCGGGTGATAATAAATACCCATATCTATGCCAAAAAACCAGTCCATACGTTCTGCCCAGAGTATCAGCAGTATCGACTTCAGCAAACCTGGTATTAATTCTTGTAGCTCATTATCCACAGGGGTTTCATCAGAGTCGGGTAGTTCTTCGGCTGAAGGCAAGTACCTTGGCAAGTTGTACTCTAACATGGCTTGGTTTCCCGAAAACTCAAATAATACTGGGTTTTTTTGGGTCACCAGAATTATAGCGATTTTTAGTGGAACACATATTAGACTTCTTGCAGAAGTCGGGGAAAGGGGAAAGGGATAAGAAAAAACCCTTTCCCTTTTAACCAAAACGTATTGCTTAGCCTCGTCTAAAATACCTCCAGCAAGCAAACAAAAGCCTCGGCTAGTTTAGCTGACCAATCTGCCATATTCCGCAAAGTTGCTGAAGCCGACAAAATTCTTTGGTAACTCTTAACTATTGATAAATATATAGAGTGGGATGCCATTCATGCTTTATATTTAGCGACAGGGTAGTGTAAACACCCACTCATGTTTAAGGACTAGGAGGCAGCAGCCATTACTACCAAGCAACTGGCGATCGCATACTATCAGCACGCACTGTAACTCAAGGTTAAGTTGATATTCAAACGAATAATTTTTGCTGAATTGCGGCAGATAAAGACTAAACTAAAAAGTCTTGTGCAGCAAAACCTGTAGCTTTAAATAAAGTAATCATGTCTAAGGTTCTTGTCTCTGATTCCATTGACCAAGCTGGAATTGACATTCTTTCCCAAGTTGCAACTGTTGATGTCAAAACAGGTCTAAAACCAGCAGAATTGATAGAAATTATTGGTGAGTACGACGCGCTAATGATTCGTTCTGGTACGCGCGTCACCCAAGAAATTATTGAAGCTGGTACCCAGCTAAAAATCATCGGCCGCGCTGGGGTAGGTGTGGATAATGTGGATGTTCCCGCCGCCACACGCCGAGGAATTGTTGTAGTCAATTCTCCCGAAGGAAATACCATCGCTGCTGCCGAACATGCTATAGCCATGATTCTAGCTTTGTCTCGCCACATCCCCGATGCAAATGCTTCAGTCAAACGTGGCGCATGGGATCGCAATAGCTTTATCGGTGCAGAAGTCTACAAAAAAACTCTCGGTATTGTCGGTTTGGGTAAAATTGGCTCCCATGTAGCTGCTGTGGCTAAGGCTATGGGGATGAAATTACTCGCTTATGACCCCTTTATCTCCACAGAACGGGCCGAACAAATTGGCTGTCAGTTAGTAGAACTAGACTTGCTCTTCCAGCAAGCAGATTATATCACCCTACACATCCCAAAAACCCCAGAAACCACCCACTTAATCAATGCCGTAACTCTGGCAAAGATGAAAGCCACAGTCCGGATTGTTAACTGCGCTCGTGGTGGGATTATTGAGGAAACAGCTTTGGCAGCAGCAATCAAAGCTGGTAAAATCGCAGGTGCAGCCTTAGATGTATTCGAGTCAGAACCGCTGGGAGAATCGGAATTGCGATCGCTAGGTAAGGAAGTCATCCTCACCCCCCACTTGGGAGCATCGACAACGGAAGCGCAAGTAAATGTAGCCATTGATGTCGCCGAACAAATTCGGGATGTACTGTTAGGGCTACCCGCACGTTCAGCCGTCAACATCCCCGGACTCGGCCCCGATGTCTTGGAAGAACTCAAACCCTACATGCAACTAGCAGAAACTCTAGGTAATCTAGTCGGACAGCTAGCTGGCGGACGAGTTGAAGTCCTAAATGTGCGACTCCAAGGCGAACTTGCAACCAACAAAAGTCAGCCTTTGGTAGTAGCTGCCCTCAAAGGATTGCTTTACCAAGCTTTGCGCGAACGTGTAAATTACGTCAATGCCAGCATCGAAGCCAAAGAACGCGGAATTCGGGTAATTGAAACCCGCGATACTTCCATTAGAGATTATGCAGGTACGCTGCATCTAGAAGCTACAGGTACTTTAGGTACTCATTCTGTCACAGGCGCTTTGTTGGGCGAGAGAGAAATCCATCTCACCGACGTTGATGGCTTTCCGATTAACGTTCCACCCAGTAAATATATGCTGTTTACTCTCCACCGCGACATGCCGGGAATTATCGGTAAACTCGGTTCGCTACTCGGCAGTTTTAATGTGAACATTGCCAGTATGCAAGTCGGTCGAAAAATCGTCCGTGGTGATGCAGTCATGGCTCTGAGCATAGATGACCCTTTACCTGAGGGCATCTTAGATGAGATTATTAAAGTCCCTGGCATTCGGGATGCGTATACAGTAACTCTGTAAAGTGCTGAGTGTTGAGTGAAAAAAGTTAGGAGTGAGTAGTGAGAAGTTAAAAGTTAAAAACTAAAACTCTTAACTCCTAACTCTTAACTCCTAACTCCTAACTCTTAACTCCTAACTCTCTCATACTCTGCACTCAGCACTCAAATATGGCAAACACCTGGTGGGAATTACAAATTTTATGCGAACCAGACCTAGAAGATTCTATCTTTTGGCGGCTGGAAGATTTTGGCTGTCGTGGCACAGCCAGTGAAAGTAAAGGAAATTCCTCTTTAATCAGGGGTTACTTGCCGACAATTCAAACACAACTACTAGATTTGGCAGCACTATCGCTGCGGCTGCGTCAAGATGCGCTGTGTGTAGGACTTGCAACTCCTACCCTGCGCTGGCAATTGATTGATGAAGAAGATTGGGCGACTAGCTGGAAGCAATACTGGCAACCCCAAGAAATTGGCGATCGCTTTCTCATTAACCCCGCTTGGTTACCATTACCAGAAACAACCGAACGGCTAGTAATCCGTCTCGACCCTGGTGTAGCATTTGGTACGGGAAACCATGCCACGACTCAGCTGTGTCTAGAATCCCTGGAAATGCGTCTGGGTGGAATAGCACAATCATTTGTGGGCAATAGCACCAAACAAGAACATGCGGTAATTGCAGATATTGGCTGCGGTTCCGGTATCCTTTCTATTGGAGCATTGCTACTAGGGGCAGAGAAAGTCTACGCGGTTGATAATGACCCATTGGCAGTACAATCAACTATCAGCAATCGCACCTTGAATGAGATTAGTGCAGAACGTTTAATACCCGCACTAGGAAGTGTAGACGTTTTGACAAAACTGCTGGAAAGCCCAGTCGATGGAATCGTTTGCAATATTTTGGCGAACGTGATAATCGAGTTGGTTCCAGAAATAAGTGCGATCGCTAAGCCTGACACTTGGGCTATTTTCAGCGGTATTCTACTCGAACAATCTAAAGCTGTCGCTGACACCTTAGAAAAACATGGTTGGGTGGTTGCTACCTTGTGGAAGCGCAAAGAATGGTGTTGCTTGAATGTCAGGCGTTCTTAAGCAAAAAATCTCAATTGCAATCGCCCTAAAGACAACCTAAGAGTTTTTTTTGCCTGAGTCACGAGGTTTACTTGAAAAGTGGTACTTCTCGATAACATGCTCAATCTTAGAAGTTACCACGTTTATTCTATTTTTAACTTTATCAAAATCAATATTTGCCCAAATGTAAGCTTTATTGGGGATTTCTGGTCTTTTATTCATATTTTTTCTCTTTTGTCAAAATAATTTATAATATCTATACAATATACCTCTCCTTATTTCTAAACTACTTTCTCAAGACGTATAAGTAGATATGCTTAATATTTGCTTAATACTTTACTTTTAGTAGTACTAAAGTACTAAGATAAATTTAAAAAAAGGATGCGGCAAATACAGCGGGTAGCCTACGCGGACTAACACAAAATCAAGTTTTTTCAATCCGCGCAGGCGGGTTTTGTCTGTGTAGCCGCGATTTCTAATCGCTTGATGCAAGATATAAGGTAGGGTTTTAGCAAATAGTAAAGTTGAATTTTGTAGTTCATACTAAGTTGCGTTCAGAAATAGTATTCCTATTCCCCACTCCCCACTCTCTACTGCCAGCCCAAGTTACTATCTTTGATTGCAACTTGGTATCAACTAAATAACGTAGAAATTACCCCACGGATAGTAGAAATATCAAACTTTTCTATCGCTCTTTGTAAGCCTGTCATGTTGCAGACACAAGTTTCACAAACTGCTTGGTTTCGCAATATACACTTGCCAACACTGTTGCCGTTAAAATCTAAACTCTCAATTCTGCGGGCAATTACACAATCTGAAGCTTTGCGAATAATGTATTTCTCATCAAATAAAAATTGATTAACTTTCGGTTTGTTAAAAGGAAACAATTGCCACCCGTATTCTTGGGCTTTGTTTGCAATCAATTGTTTTAATCGTTGCCTATCTTCTAATTTGAAAGCCAAAGGGTCGAGATGATTTTGTACGGTTGCACCCGACACAACAATTCCTCTTAACTTCTTAATATCTGCTACTAGCCAATCAACAATTTCAGAAAACTGAGAAATTACAGGTGGGGTAAGGGTTAGATGAATAAATGCACCTCGTTCTGATTCATTAATATTTCGCGCGATCGCCGCACTCATACCCGTCAAGTTGCCATAATGGTTCTTATCGAAATATCCCTTGGGATCTCTCGATCGGTTGTGATACTCTTTGAGACCATCAAGGCTGATAAATACACTAACTGAATTGGGTAGCGGGGGTAATTTAGCAGCCCCATTGCTGACAACCCAAACAATAGGAAATATCTGTGCGGCATGTTGGATAACTTTCGGCGCTAAAGCAGGTTCGCCACCTACAAGAGTTAAATGCACAACTCCTTTTTTGTGGAGTTTTTCTAGTACCTCAAATACTTGTAGTTCATTGTTGCGATGTTCTTGAGGAGTTAACTGGAGATAGCCAGCCATTCGTTGCTGCTGATCCCAATGGGAAGGATACACATAACAGTAGTGACAGCCTGCATTACAACGGTCGGTGATTTCAACTGAAGCAGCAAACCCACAACCTTGACTGATTAATTTCCAAATTGCCTTGCTGCTTGCTCCCACTAATACACGTGTACGATTAACTTTTTCTACAAAAGTGTAATCAGGTCGATAAGGTGAAAACTTACTCATAGATTAAGCGATTTTCCAGCTTTACGAGACAGCAGATTACTCAAACCCAAGCCAGACGAGCAAATCGTGTCAGCACTCATCATTTCCCACGGTTAATCCAAACAGCTTTCAAGCCAGCAGCTTTCGCTCCGTGGTAATCTTCAACAATGCTATCGCCAATATGCCATGCTGCTTCTGGGGAACATTTATGTTTGTTTAAGGCAATAGCAAAAATTTGAGGATCGGGTTTAGCTGCACGCACGTGGGTAGAAATCGTGATAGAACTAAAAAAATCTCTCAATCCCAAACTTTGCAATACTGAATAAATCCGCGAATCAAAATTAGAAAGCACTCCTAAGGTAATTCCTAACTGTCGCCAATTTATTAAAGCTGGCATGACATCAGGATAAACAAACCACGGTTCGCCGGTACCAAAGTGGATATATAATTCACTAAAAAAAGCCGAAAAGTCAGAAAATTGGTCGAGAACGCCCGCACTTTCAAAAGTATTCAGGGCAATTATCCGCCACCAATCAAACTCGCGTTGGGGAATATCTTGGAGTTCTGCGTCTGGAAACATAGGTGGCGGCGATGCTTTAAAGCTTTGGATGAAAGCTTTATTTAAGATCTCAGGAGAAACTGTAACGCCAAAATCTTGAGCTATTTGACTGTAAACTTCACCCACACTGCCTTTAACATCAAACAGTGTGCCCACAGCATCTAAAAAAATAACTTTCGGTTGTTCCATAATGGGGACTGGGGACTGGGGACTGGGGACTAGGGACTGGGAAATGGGTAGCAATGGAGAAGTTACAGTCAGTGTTTTTACTTTGTCCGAATTTCCTCTACCCTTGCCTCTTCCTAATACCCAGTATCCAGTCCCCAGTCCCTATTTAGAAAGTGTATCTATAATAGGACGGACTAGCCAATTAAAACCAACTTTCAGCTGATGGTCTAAAGTCGGCAATCTGTATAAATAAGCAAGACGACGACCGATGTATGCAAAAGGTCCGTCTAGCTTGATTCCTAAGCTGGTAAGGGTGGCGTTGTCTTTCCCCAGTGCCATCATTTCTCCTAAGTGTTGATAGCGGAAGGGAAGTAGGGGACGATTCGTTAAAGAAGCCCAGATATTCCAAGCGGTGTAATCAGCTTGTTGGAAAGCTGCTTGGGCGGTGGCGGGGACTTGCTGTCCTTCGGCATCATGAGACTCTGCTAAATCTCCCAAGGCGAAGATTTCTGGATGTTCAAAGACTTGCAAAGTCGATGTGGTGATAATTTGGCCGCGCTGATTTTGCTTGAGGGGAAGCGATTTTACTACTGGTGCGACTCGCGTTCCTACTGTCCAAATGACTAATTCCACGGGAATTGCGTCTACCTGATTTTTATACTCTAGGGAGATGGTATCTGGCCCGATTAATTCTACTTTGGTTTCTAAATCGAGAAATACGCCGCGGGCTTCTAAAGCTTTCTTTGCTGCTTCACGGTTAAATTCTGGGGAAGTTCGTAAGATTTGGTCGGTGATTTCAACCAGCCGAAAGCGTCCTTTCTCGCCGAGTCTGTCGGCTAACTTACAAGCTAACTCTACACCAGAGTAGCCAGCCCCAACGATCGCCACTCGAATTTTATCAGCGTCAGATTCTTCCAAAAATCGCAGGCGTTCTTCCAAACGATAGGCGTCGGAGATTGTCCGGAATGGGTAGGCGTAGGCTGCTGCACCGGGTACTAAATCTAGCGGTGTCTCTCCTCCTAGCGCCAGCACTAATCGGTCGTAAGCAATTTCTGGCCCTTCGTGTAAGTTTACCCGTTGCTGGTCGATGTCAATTCCAGATACGGCTCCTTGATAAAAACGTACTCCTGTGCCTTGTAAAAGTTCTTCAAAAGGCGGGGCAATTTCCCAGGTTTGCAGTTCGCCAGTGAGTAATTCGTAAAGTAAAGGAGAAAATAGAAAGCGATCGCTTCGATCTACCAAAACAATTTCGGGTTTTTGTGTAGATTCCCAAGGTAACTGGCTTAAACGCAAGGCTGTGTAGAGACCACCGAAGCCTCCACCAAGGATGCAGATTCTAGAAGTTTGTTGAGTCATCGATTCTATGGGACAGTCAATGGTAGCAGGGCAACTAACTTAAGTGTAATGATTTCTTTGGCTCGATTGCCATCAGCCAACAATCAGAATATTCTCCCTCATGGAGTTCGTGGTCAGGCAATAACTTTACCTTTACAAAACCACACTTTTCATAGCAGCGCAGAGCGCGGGAATTGTCAACGTGGGGGTCAATGACAATTTTCTTTGCTTCTAGTTCTTCAAAAAGATAGTTGACAATTAACGACACGATTTTTGTGCCAATTCCTTGATTCCAATACTGGCTTTCCCCGATAAATAAGTCAATGGCATAAACGCCATCAGTTTGTTCTAAATGATATAATTGCCTATCTGTTTCTAGTAAGTCATTGAGGGCACAATACTGTAAATAACCAATGACAATATTTTGATATGAAAATAGACAGCCAATTATTGGCTCATCTCCTTGAGTTATCGGTTTGTATGTTTCTATAACTCTTTCTAAGGGAAAAGGATTATCTCTGCCTTCATAAAATTCCAATACTTTTTTATCGGTCAGCCATTTTGCCATCAACTCATAATCATACATTTCATCTTGCATGAGACGAATTGTAATTTCGTCTTTTTGAATTAACATTTTTATTTATACTTTTTATCGCTAATATTGAATTATTATACTTTCTCTAAGTCTCTATTTTGTTGCAGAACTGGTAAAAAAGTAAAGGAGAATTTTATCCTTGCTTCGTTAGAATAAAATTCCCCTTAAAGTCTTACGCTAGAACTGGAAAGGATTATGTTTAATTAATTGCCACCAGAGGTAACAGATTTATTATGTATGGCAGTATCTTCACCCTTTCTCTGCCATTGACCATTGCTGCCTGGTTCGTACTCATTTCTGACGCTATTCCAAGCAACTTCACGAGCGCCTTCTTCGCTCAAACCATCTTTTTGGGCAGCGCTGAAGGCTGCTGCAAAAATCTGCTGTGCGTGTTCGGGCAATTGTTGTTTGATATCTTCAGGTAATTGATTTGTTGTTTGATCTGGCATAAACTTACTCCGATTCTCTTCACGTAAGTTCATGGTAAAAAACTTAAAGTCCAATTTCCTCTTTCTGTAAGTATAGAGACTAAATTCTCATACTTTGGACTGACTTTTCTGAGAAGAGGGAGTAGTATAGTTTAATATGTTGAGTTAGATTATCCTGCCAATATAATCATCCGAATCAGAACTGGAAAGGCAGAGTTTTTATTTGAGTTTGGCTCTAATTGTCTCTATTCTTTGGCGATTTACGCCCAAATCGCCATAACCCAAACGTGAAGCGGAACGCACTTGAATTACATTAGCATTCCTGTCTAGAAAGAATTCTACATCATCCACAAATCCCATTAAAGCGCTTTTAAATTCTGCATAAATATAGTCTTGGCTTTCGGTAATTATTTTGGTTCTTGGTAAAGACTCAATAATCGTTTTTAAATTCGCTAATGCTGATTCTGGACTAGAGTTAAAAGCTAGCGGTGCAATTTGATGGACTTCATCTGTACTGTAACTAGAAACGCAGTTAGGAGAGTTAGGACAAGATGCCAATTTCCCATTACTCACACCTAAATTATTCGGCCGTTTACCTGCAAAAATCATAATTGTGTTTCTTACTAAGTGAATAATTCCAAAGTAATTAGTTAAGCAAGACTACTCTGTTAATAATTTTTAACTCAAAATTTGGTTTTGGGAAAAGGATAAAGGTTTTCTCACCATTGTCCCTCTTGTTTTAAGATGCCCGATAAAAGAATTTTATTTGATTATGGTAAAAATCACCTATTACCTTCAGGAATAAGCAGTTAATCTTTACCCTATTCCCCATTGTCTGCGATCGCTTTATGATGCGGTAAGTACCGTATAAGCAAAGACAGATTATGACGCCAACAATTTCAATTAACGATTCTGGGCGCTTGCAACTTTCACCTTTAGAAATTCCATCTCGTTTACTGTTGGGGCCAGGCCCTTCCAATGCCCATCCCACAGTGCTGCAAGCGATGAATACTTCACCCGTCGGGCATCTTGACCCGGCTTTTCTCGCACTCATGGATGAAATCCAGTCTTTGCTACGTTACGTATGGCAAACAGAAAACCCACTGACTATTGCAGTCAGCGGTACGGGAACGGCCGCAATGGAAGCAACCATCGCCAATAGCGTCGAACCCGGCGATGTGGTTTTGATTGGTGTAGCAGGTTACTTCGGGAATCGCCTCGTGGATATGGCTGGACGTTATGGCGCTGATGTGCGAACCATTACTAAGCCTTGGGGACAAGTTTTCAGCTTGGAAGAACTGGAAACCGCACTTAAAACTCATCGCCCAGCGATTCTAGCTTTGGTTCATGCCGAAACTTCCACAGGCGCGCGGCAACCTTTGGAAGGAGTTGCTGATTTGTGTCGTGAATTTGGCACTTTGCTATTAGTAGATACCGTGACAAGTCTGGGTGGTACTCCTGTATTATTAGATGCTTGGGGTGTTGACCTCGCTTATAGTTGCAGTCAAAAAGGGTTGGGCTGCCCCCCTGGTGCTTCGCCTTTTACCATGAGTCCGCGTGCATTCGAGAAATTGCAAAAGCGTCGCACGAAAGTTGCTAATTGGTATTTAGATATGTCTTTGCTGAGTAAATATTGGGGGAGCGATCGCGTTTATCACCACACAGCACCGATTAACTTATACTATGCATTGCGGGAAGCACTGCGTTTAGTCGCCGAAGAAGGATTAGCAAGCTGCTGGCAGCGCCATCAAAAGAACGTAGAATATCTTTGGGAAAGCTTGGAAGACATAGGATTGAGTATGCACGTTGAGCGCGAATATCGACTGCCAACTCTTACCACCGTCCGCATTCCCGCAGGAGTAGATGGCAAAGCGATCGCTCGGCAGTTACTCAACGAACATAATATTGAAATTGGCGGCGGTCTTGGCGAACTCGCCGGTCAAGTCTGGCGCGTCGGACTGATGGGCTTTAATAGTCGTAAGGAAAGTGTTGACCAACTGATAGCAGCATTACGGCAAGTTTTACATAAGTAATTTGGCGTTGCATAGGTGCGTTAGCAGTAGCATAACGCACCTGAATCAAAGGCGATCGCTGTGTTGATTGAGGCTAGCGATCGTTGTTCTGGTTGTGTTGGCATCTGAAACAGGTTTAGAGTTATTTTGATTCTCCGATGCTGGAACTCCATAAAAGAATAGAAGTAATACAAGGACAAACGCTGCAAATGCTCCTCCAGCTTTAATATTAGTTTTATTCAAAGGTACGTGTGCTTCTAAACCAAGAGTACCTGTGAAAAAATAAGCTGATATTCCAGCAAATGTAGCTGCTAAAAATCTAATTATTGCTAAAGTACTACCTTCCATTGCGCGTGGGTTGAGTACAAGAAAAATAAAGGTCACTAAGACCGCTAGAGCCATAGCAAGTGCTATTCCACGTTCAAAAGTTGAAACGTTCAAAATATTATCTCCTGACTTTGTGTTGCCATATATTATCTTTTCAATATGAATATGTGTATCCCTAGATACATTGCGTTCTTTTTCATATTGTTCTTTGCCAATTACACCATAAATTAATTTTTGAATATTTACCTTTTTTAAGCTCTTACGACATTCAATTTTATTAGAGCCATTAGCAACACGCGTTATTAATTCTTCATAGTAATCATAAAAATGTGGTTCACTATTTTTATTACATCTTGAACAATTGCAAGGAATCTGCTCTGTAAACAAGATGCCAGGAAATCTTATTCTGCATATCTCTAATATTTTTTGACGTATGATAACAAGTAGAGCTTTTTTGTTGTCAATTAAACCTGATACCCTGATATCAATTACCTGAGTTCTATCTCGAAGATCAAGATTTTCTATAACCTCTGCTTGTGTAACATTTTCTGATTGTAAATCTGCATCATTTTGGACAAAAACAACTCCTGTTTTCCAGACTATATGTTTACCTCGCTGATTCTGGGCAATATAAGTTGATAACTGGACAATCAATTGAGCAAGAATGCCTTTTGGCATAAATGGAAATTTAAAACGAAATCTCAAGTTATCATTATCATTCCATTGATAATTAATTTTTTTATTTGGTAGTAGCTGTGGAATAATAAATTCATAGTTATCTGAAGTATTTATTGAATAACAAATATCAAAATTATTTTTTTTCATTAAATTTAGCAATTGATTTTTTTCATTAAAACTATATTTTTTAGACCAAAGGCTAAATAACAATTCTTTATTAAATCTACCCCCTCGTTTTATCAAAAGTTTATTTGATAGAAAAGCATATATTGCATCTGTTGCCCATTGAGGATTTAGTATTATAAAGCTATATAAATGACTATCATTTTGAAAATGTACTATAATACCTAAATTATGCAAATATTTACTTAATAATAATTTATTTGTTTCCTCTCTAATTTTAGAAGTTTCACATATACGAAAATATTCTTCAATAGTTATATGGTTCTTTTTATCTTTAATCTTTTCTAATTCACTTCTTACTAATAACCATCCTTCAGGTAAAACCTTACGGCCAATATGTTCTAAGTTAGATAACATATTTTGTATTTTATTGGTCAAAATTTTAATTCGGTTATCATTTGATGATAAATTTACACTGCAACACTCTATTTTGAGTTCAGAATATCGCTGACGGTAAGTGTGTAAATCAAAATTAGTAATAGAATTATAATTTTTTTCATTTAGTACAACTAAAACAGGACTATTTCCTCCAAGTAATTTAATAATATCGAACCAATAATTAAATTCTGTACGTTGTTCGCGATCGTCAGCTACTAGTATATATAGGGAGTCAGTAGTTAGAAAGAATTGGTGCAGCGCATATTGAATTTCCTGCCCTCCAAAATCCCAAATATTAGCTCTAAAACTAATAGATTTATCTTTAGAGTATTGAAAGGTATAACCAAAGTGTACTTTAATACCTAGAGTTGATCTCTCATCATTAGGTACTTGATAAGTAGGGTCAATTAATTTTTTCATTAAAGAAGTCTTTCCAGCACCTGGTTCACCTACTATTAAAATTTTAGCTTCGTATAAAGGTACAAGATTTTGTGTTTTTCCTTGTTTTAGGAAATTAGCAATGACGTTCAAACTTTGATTTGGAATTGCTAAAATTTCAGGCACTAAATTGGTTTGTTCATTTGGTTTATTAATATTTGTTAAAACTTTTATATCAAAAGGAGTATCAAGTAGTTCCAATATACTTACTAAATCGTAGCTTTTTTGACATTGAATATGTTCTTGTTTATCGGCTAGAAATTTTCGTAATATTTCAAAAGAGTAAAAGTGTGGCTCTTGGCTATCTTTGCAGGTGCGGCAACTACAGGGAATTAACTTGTTATACCTCAGTCCCTGATATGAGTCATGAATTTTATCGAGTTCATGTGTCACTATGGTCATCAAATCTCTTGTGTGACGACCTGAAACTCGAATCTTAATCTCTCGCTTGCCATAATATTCAATAACCTCTGCCTTCGTTTGGTCTGTGCTGAGAATAACGCCGCTTTTCCAGACACATTTTTGTTCGTTAATTAGCTCATGCATAGCGACGATGAACTGGGTGATGATGCCCTTGGGCATGAAATCGTAAGTGTAACGCAGAATCAGATTTTTATTTTCATCCCAGTCATAAGAGGGTTGATTAGCAGATAGCAATTGTGGGGCAATATATTTTCCTTGGCTTCTCGGAATTTCGTAGCACAGGTTGAACTTGATCATCAGGTGCAAGATTTCACCATGCATAGCGGCATATTCTTCTTCACACCAGATATTTACCAAGTCAGACCATGTGAAACTGCCCAGGTTGCGAATCACCTTTTCGTTATCCAGCACCTTGTAGACTGCATAAGTGATCCAGTTGGGTTTGAGGATAACGATATTGTATAAAAGTGGGTCTTGCTGAAAGTGTAAGCATACTCCCAAATCGTGCAGATACTCACTCAATTGCAACTTGTCATACCTTTGGGTGAGGCCATTTTGTTGGCAGATATTCAGGTATTCATCCAAGCTGATGTAATTGCGTGCGTCACTCTCCAAAGCTTTCCTAACTTTAACCCAGGTTGTTGGGAGCTTAGTGCCAATATGAGGCAAGTTTTTAACGTAATGCTTGATTTGTTCTAAAACTTTTTCTAAACCTCTGTTGGTAGCAAGGTTTGTTGCTAAAGTCTCCTTCAAATTAGTAAACTGCCCCCGTAACTGACGTTCATTGATATCTCGGTGGCGGTTTTGCTTCTCATTTTTGATTATTAACAACGGACTGTTATCGCTCAACAGTTCTACTACATTCAACCAGTAATAAAAATCCGTGTCTTCCTTGCGGGTATCTGCCACTAAAACATAGAGTGAACGCTTGGTGAGGAAAAACTGGTGAGTAGCATGGTAAATCTCTTGCCCCCCAAAGTCCCAAATGTTGACTCGAAATTCTCGCCCATTTTCCATTGGGAAACTCCACCGAACTACCTGAATTCCCTTTGTAATATCTTCCTCTCGAAGTTGATAATTTTGATTTTCGATTTTCTTGATTAGTGTTGTTTTCCCTGCTCCTCCTTCACCGACAATTAATAACTTTGCTTCATAAAGATAATCTGTACCTTGTTCTAGCTCTCGGAAATAATCCTTAATTGCCTCAATACCTTTTGCAACAACTTCTGGCGGTGGCTTTTCAATGGGGTTGTCGTTTAAATCCAGGGTGGTGAGTTGTTGCAGGCGGGTGATGGCTTCTGGCAGCGTCGTTAATTGGTTGCCACTTAAATTCAAAACCTCCAACCATTCCAGTTCAAACACCTCAGCAGGAATCTCTGTTAATTTTTCCTTGTCATCAGTCCGCCAACTATTACTTAAATCTAATTCTTTAAGCTGTTTCTCTTTTGCTTCTCGGATTTTTTCAAGGTAACGTTGAGGCGTATCTGCCATATTGAGGTTCACCTGTTAACGAAAATTAAATTTAATGCCCCTAATTGCCTGAACAATCTCGCAACCACTGATGTTTTTTACTAATCCCAACAACCGTTATAGGTTAGAAACATACCACTCATAGCGAAAGTCCTCCTAAGAAGACTAAATTCTTTCTAGATTTATATTTTTAGTCCACTGAAGTGGACTTAAGCTATCAGCCTGAAACTTTGAGTTCCAGGCGGACGAGGGCGCTAATTGAGAATACTCCAAGATGTCAAACCAAGCTCCCATGTTGTATTACAATACATGGGCAATAATAATTTTTACGTAATTTTAAAAAGAATTTAGCATTACCAATACTCAAGTTGACTCGTTAATGAGTCTTTGATACTCATTAATGAGGCTCGGAACTCCATTAATGAGTCTTTGATATTCATTAACGAGTATATTTTGCCGGTTGACGAGGATATTTTGCCAGTTGACGAGTATATTTTGCCGATTGACGAGTATATTTTGCTCGTTGACGAGTATATTTTGCCGGTTGACGAGGATATTTTGCTCGTTAACGAGGATATTTTGCCGATTAACGAGTCTTTGGAAATCGTCGCTGGGTATTGGAGACTCAGTTAACAAGTGTTTGACCTCATGAATGAGTTTTTGAGCTTCGTGGATTTTTGGGATTTTTGCACAGATGTGGCGATCGCTAAGCGATTAGCCAAATGCATGTACATTGTTTGAGATACTCATTCTTTAGCATTTGAGTCTCATTTATCTACACCCAAGTTTTATGTTTCTATTCTGTGACTTTGAGATTGAACACTCACGCCTGTGTAATAAACCTACAGCTGTCAGCTACCCCTCTGCCCCTCCGCTCCTCTGCTGACCACAACGCAAAGTTTCCTTCGCAAACTACTAGTTGAGGAATGTAACAGGAATTTTGCAAAATTTCAGTAATACCTAAGTTAGATCTTCACAAATTCCTCAGATTTTTGCCTTAGTCTCAAGACATAGCTAAAACAGGGTTCAACAGTGAGGCAGAAGAAATACTCTCTTCTGCCTCCTCTCTACTGTCCCTCTGCCTTTGTTGTTGAGGTACGATAACTATGCAAAAACGAATTGGCATTTTGACTAGTGGTGGTGACTGTCCGGGACTCAATGCTGTAATTCGGGCGGTTGTTAGTCATGCCACCCTTACCTATAACTGCTACGGTGTACACACAAGTCTTGAAATCCTACCTAACACTTGGTTTCGTCGCCTAGCTATCTTGTTGTGCGATCGCTTGAATAAAAAGCGATGTCTACTTTAAAGCGTACCCGTGTGCGATAGGCATCGCTGCTGCGTTTTCCTCGCTTGAATTGGGGCGATCGCTTCTAGTGTTAGTTTTCCCTTAGTCTGTCTTTTCATGCTATCCTCCTGGCTTGGCTTAAGCGATCGCAGCCTGAGATTTTCTTTTGATTATGCTTTACCGCGATGCTGTCCCAAAATCGACGGCCCAAACCTTCATTCTTTCGTCAACTGACAAAAGTTTTCGATCTACTGGCTCGCAAAATATAAAGCATATACAAAGTTCAGTGATTATGTATAGATTTACGAGCAATTAATATAAAGAATATGCAAAGATATCTGTCTAAATCTACAAATCTAAGTAAATACTCTAGATTGATTTAGTATGATGTTATCTGAAGATATTTTCTATTTGTAAGCCAAATAGCCAAGGGCGTTGGAGAAGCCCGCCGTACTCCTACGGAGAAGCAAGCTACGCGGTAGCGTCTCTGGAAGAGAAGGCATCGCCTACAAAAAAGGTATAGAGATTATTTCTCCGATTCTTGTCAAGTGTTCCCTATTTTCAAACTAGTACGACTTAAGCATTTGCCCAATCAAATTATCAAATTTTGGTTTGGGACATTCGAGCTTGGCTTTTCAACCGTTCTTCAGTAGGTTGAGGCTAAATGCTTACCAGCACTATTGAAGAAAGATACTTAAAACAAGCCTGAAACTAGTTGTTTTTGTGAATCCACAGACTCAGAAATTTGTAGAGTGCTTAAGACGTACACAGCCGCAGATAGTTGAATAAGTAATACTTGCAAGCAAATCAAAAGGAGAATCGTCATCAAAAATTCATAATCCTCAACGGTGATATGAAATCTGTCGAGAACATCAACTTTCGGCAAATTTTTGTGCGCTGCAAAACATTAACCGCAACTTGAGAACTTAAATTACTCTAAAAATCGATTCAGGTAGGAATAAAGTAATGGCAAATATCATTGGAACTCAAGGTAACGATACCCTAGTGGGTACTGATAGCACAGATACAATTAATGGTAAAGCCGGGAACGATATCATTACAACTACTTATGGCAATGACACCCTGACTGGTGGTGGCGGCAACGATATCTTTGTTTACAACTCTGGTGACGGCACTGTTACTATTACTGATTTCGGTGGCGTCGGTCAGGCTATAAACCCAACAGCAGCAGTTATTGCCGAAGTCGATACCATCAAATTCAATACTGATAACAATGCCGTCTCTGATTTTACTGCCCGAAATCTGGTGCTGACTCAGAATGGCAGCAATCTGGAAATTAGCTTTGGAGTGGTAAGTGATACAAAAATTATCCTGCAAAACTTCAAACTAGAAGACTTAAATAACCTCAAAGCTTCTGGTACAAAACCAGCCATTGGTAATATCTTGTTTGATGGAGAAACAAGCATTAACGATAGCTTTCATTTTCTAGACGCCAACTCTACTCAAACGAGCATCAGCATCAAGAATACAGTGACCTTCCTCAACGACCTAAACAATAACATTAGGGGTTTAGACAACTCAGATGATGTCATTAATGGTCAAGGTGGTAATGACAAAATCGATGGCTTAAGTGGCAACGACTTGCTGCGCGGTGGTACGGGCAATGATACTCTCCTTGGTGGTGTGGGGGATGACTTCCTCACTGATGTTACTGGCAATAACTCTCTTGTTGGTGGTATTGGTAACGATGAATTATCTGTTATCTGTTCAGATGGCGATAACACCCTCATTGGTGGTGCTGGTGGCGATCGATTGTCTGCTATGGGTTCACAAGGTAATAACTTACTTTCTGGTGGCAATGGCAATGATTATCTTGATGCCTCTATTTTTGTAAATTCCGGTAATATTCCATCCTCAGGTAATAACACCCTTAACGGTGGTGCTGGTGACGATCTTTTGATGGGTGGTGCCAAAGGCAATAACTTGCTCTCTGGGGACGATGGCGACGATCGCCTCTTTGTCTACGGCTATGATGAAAACACAGCTTTCTATAGTTATAGGTCTTCAGGCAATAACACCCTCAACGGTGGCGCTGGTGATGATACATTGCGTGCTCAATATTCAACAGGCAATAACCTACTCTGTGGTGGCGATGGCAATGATTATCTTTCCCTCTCTGATTATGTCTTGTCCAATATTTATGATGCCAGCTCGGGCAATAACACCCTTAATGGTGGCGCTGGTAACGATACATTGCGTGCTGAGTATTCAACAGGTAATAACGTACTCTCTGGCGGCGATGGCAATGATTCTTTATATTTAGGCCCTTCATCTCAAGATACTGCCCCTGCTTATTTAGTAACTCAAACAGTAAATGGGGGCAAGGGAGACGATGTATTGTATCTCGATTACATATATGTTACAGGCAGAATCACTTCGACATTCAATGCTACTACTAATATTGGAGAAATTACAGCGGGCAAGTATCGGGTTAGCTACAAGAATATCGAAGGATTAAATATCCAAGGTACAGTCTACGATGACTCCATCGTAGGGAGCAATGGTAACGATACGCTCTATACATGGGGTGGCAATGACACCATAAATGGGGGTAACGGTGACGATTACTTCTCTGTAACGTTATCTGAAAGCTTTACTGGTCAAGATACGATAGATGGGGGTAAAGGTGACGATTATTTATCTCTCTATTTTACGGATACTACCGGAGGAATTACTTCGACTTTCAATGCCACTACTAACATTGGAGCGATTAGAGGGGGCACAAATAGTCTTAGCTACAAGAATATCGAACGAGCGACCTTAATTATATCAGGTACAGTCTACGATGACTCCATCGTAGGGAACAATGGCAACGATATACTCTCCACAGGTAGCGGTGGCAAAGATACGATAGATGGGGGTAAGGGTGACGATGTATTGTCCGTCGGTTACATCAATGCTACAAAAGGAATTGTTTCCAAATTCAATGCCACTAGTAACACTGGAGAAATTACAGCTGGCACGTATCGGGTTAGCTACAAGAATATCGAAAGATTAGATATCTCAGATACAGCCTACGATGACTCCATCGTAGGGAACAATGGCAACGATACGCTTTCGAGCTATAGCGGTGGCAATGATACGATTATTGGCGGTGCAGGTAATGATAACTTGAATGCTTATTCAGACGGCAATAAAATCCTTAATGGTGGTTCTGGCAACGATAGCTTGAGTGCCTATGGTTCAACAGGCAATAACACTCTCAACGGTGATGCTGGTGACGATACTTTAAGTGCGGATGATTCAAAAGGCAATAACACTCTCAACGGTGGCGCTGGTGACGATACATTGGCTCTTACCAATAATTCAACAGGTAACAACTTACTCTCTGGTGGTAATGGCAATGATTTGTTGTATTTAACCACCTTAAGCATCTTCTCCCCTGTTACAGGGTATCTTCCTCTTTCAGGAACTCAAAAGATAGATGGGGGCAAGGGCGATGATTTGTTGAGAGTCAATTACACCAATAGTTACCCCAATGATGGAAGCGGAATCACTTCGACATTCAATGCCACTACTAACACCGGAGAAATGACACTAGAGAATTATCGGGTTAGCTACAAGAATATTGAACGATTGGATATCTCAGGTACATTCTACGATGACTTCATTGTGGGAAGCAATGGCAACGATACGCTCTCGGCATACAGTGGCAACGATACGATAGATGGGGGTAAGGGTGACGATATCATCACCACTAGTTATGGCAATGACACCCTAACTGGTGGCACTGGTAAAGAGCGATTTGTTATTTCCAGCCTCAATGCGGGGATTGCTACGATTACCGACTTCAGCAGTACAGACGATGTTCTGGTAGTGCAAACTCTGTTCGATAACCTGAATTACACGGGTACAAATCCAATTGCTGACGGTTACATCCGAAGTATACAATCTGGGGCAAGTACCCTGGTTCAATTTGACACTGATGGCGTTGGTAGTAGCGCAAGTTTTAGCACTTTTGTCATACTCAATAATTTTAATGCTAGTAACTTCAGCCAGAATAACTTGATTTTTTAGTTAAAAAATCTTGCTCAGCCACTGGGGTTGTAATGTTACAGCCCCTTTTTAGTGGAATAAGAACGTTTGGTAAAATTAAGTCCTGACTGGTTAAGACCACAAATACACAGTGCTTTTAAATGCATTAAAAGACTGCTGGAAATTTCTGAAATTAATTCAATTACCTCCCCTAGTTTTACCCGATCGCTCTCTATATTTATAAACACAAGGGCAGAGAACATTGCCCAATACACACACATTAAAATCAGCACAAAACAATGAAAACTGTACAAGTTAGTCAAGCTAAAACATTGAAGAAATTTGCGATTCGTGAAGTTGAAACTCTAAAAACTACCGCAGCAGCTGCTTATGTCTGCTGGATATGCAGTAGTTGTTGGTAATTTCTGAAATTATTCAATTACCTCCCCTAGTTTTACCCGATCGCTCTCTATATTCATAAACACAAGGGCAGAGAACATTGCCCAGTCCACACATCAAAATCAGGAAAAAACAATGAAAACTCTAGAAGCTAAGCAACCTAAAACATTGAAGAAATTTGCGATTCGTGAAGTGGAAACTCTAAAAACTACTGCTGCTGCTGCTTATGTCTGCTGGATATGCAGTAGTTGTTGGTAATTTTGGAAATTAATTCAATTACCTCCCCTAGTTTTACCCGATTGTTATTTATATTCATCAACATAAGGGTAGATAACATTGCCCAAAACAAACATTAAACTCTGGAAAAAATAATGAAAACCGTACAAGCTAGTCAACCTAAAACATTGAAGAAATTTGCGATTCGTGAAGTTGAAACTCTCAAAACTACCGCTGCTGCTGCTTATGTCTGCTGGATATGCAGTAGTTGTTGGTAAGCTAAGACAATCAATGAACTATTGAATTTTAACTTGATATTGTAAATAGTTCATTGAGCTAGCTCCACGTGAAATTAGTGGTGGATTGCAATCCACCATTAATTAATAAAAATTTTTCTCTTATGCATTTGCTTTTAGGCGTTTACATAGGGTAAGTGTAGAGAAAAAAGTTGAAAATTAGGAGTTTTATAACAACAAGTCTATTGATTGTGACTCCTGAATTCAGAATTATTACAACATTCAATTAGGAAGGAAATTTGACGTGACCAGATATCCTGCCGATGCTCTGGTTTCTATTTATCCATTTACTCGCCAACCTGAAGGAGATGAATTCATTATTGGTAGAGTAGATACTAATATTTTTCTAGCATTGCCTTCTGATGCAATAGAGTTACTGGACTATTTGGCTGCTGGCAAAACTATCGGACAGGCACAATGGCTTTACGAGCAAAAGTATAATGAAGTGCCAGATATTGAAGGTCTGTTAGAAGTTTTAGAATTAAACGATTTTGTTAATATTCTATCTGCAAAAAAAACAATTTTACCAACATATACTAAGCAACCGAAGCAAATAAATCACTTCACTTGGATTTCTCAAGATTTTGCCCGGCTTTTATTTAGTAATCAAGTATTAATTGGTTGTGGATTAATCATATTTCTGGCTTTAGTTGCTGTTTGCTTGCAGCCTACAATTATGCCTGGTTATCAAGCTCTTGTCTTTAACAAGAATGTCACGATGATGGCATTAATTTTAACTGGGATTAATGTGATTGCAGTGTTTCTGCATGAGATGGCTCATTTATTAGCTGCTAAAGCAGTGGGTGTTTCTTGTCAATTAAGACTTAGCAATCGCCTTTGGATGCTTGTAGCAGAAACAGATATGACGGGGATATGGGGTGTTCCTCGAAATCAGCGATATTTACCTTTTCTTGCAGGACCTTTACTAGATCTTGTATCAGCTTCTATCTTGCTACTGGTTTTGTTTGCCGAACAACAAAAATGGCTAGCTTTCGCTCCTTTTGCTTTGCAGTTGATGCAGGCGATCGCTTTGACTTATCTCCTAGCTATACTTTGGCAATGTTATTTCTTTCTTCGGACTGATTTTTATTACGTAATTGCCAACTTTTTTAGATGTAGAAGTCTGATGAAGGATACAAAGGTTTTCGTACAAAACCAAATATTGCGATTATTCAGATTTTCTCATCCCACCGACCAATCGTCTATTCCTAAAGGCGAGATGCGAGTGATTCGCTGTTACTCTGTTATCTACGTTCTCGGTCACATCGCTGCATTTTGGTCGCTGTTCTTCATCGGTATTCCAACTATGTGGAATTATGCTTCTCTACTTTTAGGCACGTTGAGTGCAGGATATGAATCTAATCCTTATGCCTTCACCGATGCCTTAATAATGGGATTGCTGGTTTTTGGAATTCAAGGTATTGGTATTTTCCTGTGGATTAATAGTTTTCGTCATATTAAAAGGAGATAAATTATGAAGCGCCACAATACTCTCGAACAAACTATTTTACAACAGCCAGAAATTGGTAAGGTAATTTTACTAGAGGCAGAATCCGGTAGTGCCAGGTTAGAAGTTTTGCAGGAATGGTTACGGGTAAGTGAAGAAAATAAGGCAAAAACTTGGCTCTTATCATTTAATACCCAAGAAGATGGATTATGGGCTGGATTAAATGAATGGCTAAATCAAATTTTACCAGATATTCAAGCAAAAGCACCACATTTAATTACTAAACATAGTTATGAATTAGCAATGATTTTGCCTGCTTTAAGGCGTCAAATATCGGTAAGAAACCCGAATTTAACAGATAGTTCTATTGATGATGAAAGGGTACGCAATTATCCTTTGGATCGAGCTTATAGGATAATACATGGTGTAATAGATTTACTCGATTCCTGGTACGATCGCACCGATGGTTCTCCTTGGGTAATTGCTTGTAATAATTACGAGCAAGCAGGATTTTTAGTACGCCGCTTTTTTGCCGAACTGATTCGTCGTCGGGGACAAAAACTAAAGTTAAGTTTGCTCTTTGCTACTGCTCCTAAGACTGGTGAAACTGCCATTATTCACTTAAATCAAAAGTTTTTGGCACAAAAGATTAGCTTGGAATTACCAACAGCACCAGAAGTAGTAATTTCTCCAGAAAAAATGTCCCAACTGGCACAAAAGTTAGAGGAACAAATTGGTAGAGATGCTATTGAACTGGAAATTCACGGGCCGCGGCTGGTTTCCTATTGGTTAAAAAGCGACCAACCTGAAAAAGCATTGATTTGGCAAGCAAGACTTTTAGGAATTTATAACCATCAAGGTTTTTATGAAGATGCATTAGTTTACTGTGAATCTGTTGCTACTCAACTTGACCATCTTTGTGGAACAGACAATAACATGCGATGGAATATGGTTGGCAATCTTTTTAATTGCTACGCAACAACAAAAAATATTGACAAGGCATATCAAATAGTTCAAGAAGAAGCTCTGCTCAAACTTGATGCACCAGCGCAGTTAGTTCGAGCTTATTACATAATGGCTATGTTCCATACTCGCTTTTTGCCGGAACACGACCACGCTTTAGCTGAAGATTATCTCAATCGCAGTCTGAGCATCTTAGCAGACCCGACTGCGGATATTCCAGCTGATGATAAACATTTTATGACGGCTTTCGATATGAACGGTTTAGCACTTGTTAAACACCGTCAAGGTCTTCCTCAAGAAGCGATCGCACTTTGTAAGTCGGCAATTGAAGAATTCAAAATTCATTTGAGTGAAGGGAAACATCGATTGCATCGCTCAGTTTTGGACTATAACATTGCTCAAGTATATGCAGCAATGGGTGAATTAGAAGAAGCTATAATTTATTTTACTGCTGCCATTAACGCCGATCCAAACTACTCAGAATACTACAACGATCGCGGTAATGCTTACCAACGTATGGGTCAATTAGAAAATGCTTTGCACGATTATCACCAAGCTATTGAACTTAGTCCGCCATACTATGAAGTCTGGATGAATATCGGACATTGCTATGCTTTAAAAGGTTTAATCGAAGAAGCAATCAAGGCTTATTCAGTTGCTATCGATTTACAACCTACTCAAATTCCAGCATTGATTGGTCGCGCTCAAGCATTGGAAGCATCGGGAAATTTAGAAGCAGCTTTATTAGATTATAATGCTGCGCTTGATTTAAATTCACAGCAACCTTTATTATTAGCAAATCGGGCTACAGTTCACTACGAACTCGGACAATTACCAGAAGCTTTGAGCGATTTATCAGCTGCGATCGCTTTATCCCCAGACAATCCAGACTTATATCAAAATCGGGCGATCGTATTAATTAGTTTAGGTCAGTCTGATGCCGCATCAGCCGACCTCCAGACTTATCTTCGGCTGAATCCCAACGCAACAGATCGTGCTGAAGTAGAAGAAAGTTTATCTAGTCTGAGCGAGGCATAACTATCAAATTCTTCTGGTGATATTCAGAATATTATTTGCTCGGAATTGATGGAGCGATGTCTACGATATCGCTCCATATATATTAGGAATCCGCTTTGATTTGAAGAATTTATTTGTGTAGACAGGGAGTAGTACAGAAGCCTTGTCTGGATGTACTGATTTTTTTCACGCAATCAAATGTGGGCGTACACACAAGTCGAATTTCTTCTTAAATCCCGGACATTACCCCCCTTAATCCCCCCTTGTCAAAGGGGGAAAAAGAGATATTGTTCCCTCCCCTTTACAAGGGGAGGGCTAGGGTGGGGTAATTCGACTTGCGCGTACACCGTTGGATGCCTTGGGAGGGGCGGTTTAGGCAATTCAGTTCAAAAATCAAACCGGATTACTATAAGTGTTGGTTTGGATCTAAAGTGTTCGCAAATGTTACTTTTGAATTATGACATTTCTACTACTATGGGTATAACATTAGCCCCATTCAGTTAAAGCTAATAAAATTAATCACAATAGAAATATATAATTCATTTTAATTAAAAACGAAGCACCCCAAACTATATATAGTACATAACATGACATCTCGGCGGTCTTCCAAAAAGTCTCAATCTAATTCCATTACAGGGGAAGCTAGCAATAGCGGAGAAAATCAAGACGAAGCCAAAGAATTATTTCCAATTGTGGCAATTGGAGCCTCTGCGGGTGGATTGGAGGCGTTTACACAATTGCTCGACCATTTGCCAACTGATACAGGCATGGCGTTTGTGCTGATTCAGCACTTAAGCCCCAATCAAAAAAGTTTGTTGAGTGAGATTCTCTCTAAAAAAACTCAGATGCCCGTACATGAGGTGGAGGATGAGATGGTGGTGGAGCCAAATCATGTGTATGTGATTCCGCCCAATGCCAAGATGACTATTTCTCAGGGGGTGTTGAAACTGTCACCACGGGAGAAGATACGCGGCCATTGTATGACAGTGGATGCTTTTTTTATTTCGTTGGCAGAGGAACGGGGAAGCAAAGCGATCGCAGTGGTACTATCAGGAGGCGATGCAGATGGCGCAAGGGGCTTGGAAGTAATTAAGGGAGCTGGGGGCATTACCTTTGCCCAGTCTGAAGATACAGCACAAGTCGCTAATATGCCGAATACCGCGATCGCTTATGGTTATGTAGACTTTATCTTACCCCCACAAGAGATCGCCGAAGAACTGGTGAAAATTAGCAATCATCCTTATGTCGCTAGCTCTACCCCAATCAAACCTAGCGAGGTATTGCCAGCAGAAAATACGGATGCTATGTCTAAAATCTTTAGCCTGCTGCGAATTTCTACAGGAGTTGACTTTAGCTACTACAAGGAAACTACTGTGAAGCGGCGGATCTTGCGCCGGATGATTGTGTACAAGCTTGAAAGACTAGAAGATTATGTCAAGTATCTTCAAGAACAACCTGATGAAGTCAAGGCTTTGTATCAAGATGTGCTGATCCCTGTCAGCAGCTTTTTCCGGGATAGCGAAGCTTTTGAGGCTTTAAAAACTAACGTATTTCCCAACATTAGCAAGAATCGAACCCCACAATCGCCGTTGCGAATTTGGGTAGCAGGATGTTCGACAGGCGAGGAAGCTTACTCCATAGCCATTTGCTTGCTGGAGTATTTAACAACTCAAGGAATCAATCTGCCGATTCAAATTTTTGCTACAGACATTAATGAAGTGGCGATTGAGAAAGCACGCAACGCCATTTACAAACCCTCTCAAGTAGCAAATATCTCTCCAGAACGCCTACAGCGCTTTTTTGTTCAGGTAGAAAACGGTTACCAAATTAGTAAAGTAGTACGCGAGTTGTGTGTCTTCGCCAGACAAAACCCGATCGTCGATCCACCTTTTTCGCGAATGGATTTGATTACTTGTCGAAATGTTTTAATTTATTTAGGATCTAGAGCGCAAAAGAAACTCTTACCAATCTTCCACTATGCTCTTCAGTCAACGGGCTATTTGATGTTAGGTACTTCAGAAACAGTCGGTGAGTTTACAGACTTGTTTGCTTTAATAGACAGAAAGTACAAGCTTTATTTACGGAAAAGAGCATTTGCTCAACCGAATATCGATTTGCTTCCCAACCCCTATCCTGTAGAAACTATAAACTCTCGACGCCCAGTCAACAACGATGTATCTAACGATTTAGAAATCCAAAAAGAAGCCGATGGGATTGTGTTAAATCGATACTCTCCGGCTGGTGTAATTATCAACAGCGATTTAGAAATTCTGCAATTTAGAGGACAGACTAGTTCCTATCTCCAACCTGCACCAGGAAGACCAAGCTTTAATGTGCTGAAGATGGTCAAAGAAGATTTGCGGCTAGAATTACGCACAGCAATTCACCAGGCCAAAAAGGAGCAACATTCCATCACCAAGGAAGGTTTACAACTTAGAGATGGCGATGGATTTAAGCAGGTTAAGTTGAATGTAATTCCGTTTAAATCTTCCACAGGAGAATCCTACTTTTTAATTTTATTTGAAGAGATCCCCTCCCCATTAAATACTGCACCACAAGCAACTGGCGATCGCCGCCTCAAATCTAAGCGATCGTCGCAACAAGACCAAGAAATTATTCAACTCAAACAGGAGTTGGCAACCACCAAAGAACATCTGCAATCAATTATTGAGGAACAGCAAGCCACCAATCAAAACCTGAGAGCTGCCAACGAAGAGATCCTCTCAAGTAACGAAGAGTTGCAAAGTACCAATGAAGAATTGGAAACTGCCAAAGAAGAAATTCAAGCAACTAATGAAGAACTGAGTACCATTAACGACGAACTGCAACGGCGGAATATCGAATCGACTCAAGTCACTAACGATTTACTAAATCTACTCAGCAGCATTAATATTCCCATCCTCATGTTAGGAGGCGATTTGCGGATTCGGCGTTTTACACCTTCAGCGCAGCCAATCTTTAATTTGATTCCCACAGATGTAGGGCGACCCCTGAGCGATATTAACCATAGTCTCAATATCGCAGATTTAGAGAAACAAATCTTAGAAGTGATTAGCAACCTCAACCTGAAAGCTCAGGAAGTCGAAGACCAAGAAGGTCATTTCTACGACCTGCGAATTCGACCTTATCGCACAATAGATAACAAAATTGATGGTGTGACGATCGTGTTGCTTGACATTGACGCCATGAAACGCACTGCGGCGCAGCTTAGAGGGTCTCGCGATTACGCTGAAGCAATTGTAAATACCGTCCGGGAAGCTTTGGTAGTTCTGAATACAGAATTACGAGTAGTTAGTGCCAATCAAACTTTCTACGAAATGTTCAATGTTTTACCACTAGAAACAGAAAGGCGCTTAATCTTTGAAATCGGCAACGGAGAGTGGAATCTGGAATCATTGCGATCGCTTTTAGACAGTTTTCTCCCCAATGACATCCCATCTCAAGACGTTGAGGCCGAGTATAACTTTGAGAATGTGCAAAAAACCATTCGGTTTAATGCTCGAAAAATACCTAAAATAGACGAGCAACAACTGATTCTCTTGATGATTGAAGACATCACGCAACGCAAGGAGTGGGACAGAGAACGCACTCATCTGTTGGCTCAAGAGCAATTAGCCCGAACTGCCGCCCAAACAGCCAATCGCGCCAAAGATGAGTTTTTATCAATTCTTTCCCACGAACTGCGAAACCCACTCAATATTATGCTGGGGTGGGCGCAACTGCTACGAACGCATCAGCTCGATGAAGATAGCATTAGTCAGGGGTTGGAAGCGATCGAAAAAAGCATCAAGGTTCAAGCCAGGCTAATTGAGGATCTGTTAGATATCTCCCGCATTACCTCAGGTAAGCTACGTTTGGTGACTGCATCGATAGAACTTGCTCCTGTAGTTGAGGCAACCATACGTCTAGTGCGTTCCTTGGCAGACTCGAAAAATATTCAAATTCAATCTCAACTGCAACCTTCCACCAGAAGAATTTTAGGAGATGGCGATCGCTTGCAACAAGTTATTTGGAATTTACTGACTAACGCCATTAAATTCACCCCCGACGGCGGCAGAATTGAAGTTTTACTACAATACACTGACAAACAAGCTCAACTTCAAGTTAGCGATACAGGTCAAGGCATCAGCGCTGACTTTCTGCCATATATTTTCGATCGCTTCAGTCAGGCAGATACCAGCAAAACTCGCTCAAAAACTGGACTGGGACTAGGGCTTTCGATTGTGCGTAGCATCGTAGAACTCCACGACGGAACAGTTGAAGCCCACAGCCCAGGCGAAGGACAAGGGGCAACGTTTATCATCAAATTACCCCTGGAAACTAACCTCAAAGCAACTTCTGCACCGAATGCTACACAGCCAGCAATTTTAGAAGAACAGCTGCTATCCCAAGATGCTATACCATCGGTCGATGGTCTGCGCGTACTTGTAGTAGATGACGAAACGCATGTACGCGAATTATTGATTACAATGCTTGAAGTCTATGGAATTGAAGTCACAGCCGTTGCATCTGCAAGGCAAGCATTATCAATCCTAACGGCAAACCCTGGTGGATATGACTTACTTTTGTCTGATATCAGTATGCCAGAGGAAGACGGTTATACGCTAATTCGTCAGGTAAGGGCGCTGAGTCCTGAATCAGGAGGACAAATTCCCGCCGTAGCACTTACCGCCCACGCCAGAGATCGAGAACGTGGAGAGGCTCTAAGTGCAGGTTTCCAAGTGCATCTAGCCAAACCCGTCGAACCATCTCGACTATTACTTGTAGTTGCTTGTTTGACTGGACGACTTAAAATAAATTAACTATCTTGTTTGATTTCCTCGCCATCTAAAAAAACAGAGATTGAACAGTCAAATCCTTTAAGGTAATGGTGAAGTTACGTTGTTCTGCTGTGGCAATGAATGAGACAATCGCTTCACATGCTACAGCAACGGTTAACATTACTAAGTTTCGCGCTAAGGGATAATCGCAAACATCATCATTTACCTCAGAAGGCACGCGATAAACTTCATTCCAAATCACTTCTGCATAATCAGCCGCTAATCCAACATGAAGACAAGAAATGCTAAATTTATCGGCATAATCTTTTAGTATTTGACGGGCGATACTATTGTCAAAAACATCAATAATTAGCTGACTATCTTGAATTAATTGATTTACATTTGCTGATGTCAATTCTTTGGTTTTGGCATCAACTTTAGTACCAATTGCTCTATATAAATTGTTCGCCAAGATTTTGGCTTTGAATGCTCCCACATCAGAACGGTAGTAAGGTTGGGTGGAAAGGTTACGTTCCTCAATGCGATCGCGGTCAATGACTGTAAGTTTCTCAAAACCAGACCGAGCCAAGTTTTCCGCAATATTAGCTCCTAATGCTCCCGCCCCACAAATTGTTACAGGATAGTTTTTCAATTTTGCCATCACAGCATTGCTGCGGTAAAGCTGTTCGTGAAAAAAGACACTCATTCGATTTTAGATTTTAGATTTTGGATTTTAGATTGTGTACTCGGTATTAAACCTGTTTTACTTCTGACTCCTGAGTTCTGAATTCTGAATTCACCACTCTTGTTGTTCGATGACAGCAACTAAAGATTGCAAGTCGAAGTCGCGATCGTATCCACTTAGGCAAATACCAGAACTGATTACAGTCAAGTCAGTTTTAGCGATCGCACTACTGTGGCGAACGCCATCAGCGGTTGTCCAGTCAACTGTCCAGTAGTCGCCGCGGTCTTGAAATTGCTTTAATTCGCCGCCGCCCATCTGCAATGCTTTTCTTAGCCGCTTTTCATCCTGTTTGGGTCGATCGAATTCCTCAATCCGCGCAGTTGCTAATTCATACACTGTGCGAATTTCTGGCGTCATACCTTTGAACTGCAATTCTTCAACGGGAACGAGTTCCTTAAGCGCAGATTGCAGAGTTTCAACAATAGCGGGATCTGTGCGGCGATCGATTTCTTCAAACCAGCAGGAATTTCCATTCCAGCGGGCGATAATCTGGTCAAAGATGATACCTTCGCTTACTAAATGAATGGCGATCGGTTTAACTACGTGCAACCGTTGACGCATATCTGCTTCATTTACAGGGTACGCTAACCAAGTTTGTCCTTGCAATTGGTATGCTAACCGCAACCGTATTTGGGGAAAGTGTTGCAGGTATTCGGCTATTTGAGGTAAATCTGCCTCTTCCACAACCATTGCTGTTTTCTCATCCACAGCTTGAAAGATACCCCAACCTTCAAATTTACTAGGCTTTGGTCTGAAAGTGTAGACCATCCCTGCTACTCGCGTGCGAACTCGTCCACCTTTTACACAAGGTGCAAGAAATTGAGTATTACACAACTGTCCTTCTGCGTTAGCAATTTGGTTGATTAGCTGAAATATGTTAGTCATAACTAATATGAATTATTTAAAATAACGCTACAAATACAATGCTAAAATCTGGATAAAATCTAATACAAATTCAATTAGCGATCGCAACATATCCTTAGGTGAAGACGCGATGAATCGCGTCTCTACAAATGACTGATTTATCGCATTATTTTTTCCAATTCGTATAACCTTCTTAATTACGAATTACAAATTACGAATTACAAATTATTTCCCGCGTGCAAGTTGGTGGAGCATTGCGTTTTCTCAGTTACTAGAGGGACTCCGCTGGTGAGTTGTTACACACTCTTTCAAAGATGGCTACTTCTAAGCCGACTTTCCAGGTTCTTCGCACTCCTCGTTCGCAAACGCGCACTGCATTTGGCAGCGTTACCTTCCTCTCGTACTAGTATGTAGGCTCACACGAGTTGGGACACGCAGGATATTCATATAATACAATATACTACAAAAATTGCAACAGATGAAAACAGAGATTTCGCAATCTCGAATGCAGGTATTGAGCCGAGATGCGCGATAATCGCTCAACAAAGCCCAACATCGTGTTTTAGCTTCATTAACATTCATCCAATTACACTGCATCCACCAGGGTATGCCCTCCTGTAAACTCAAACAGTAGTCAATTCTTCAACTTCTCTTTGAGGAAAGCACTTTATGGAAGGAGGATCGGCAATGGGATGGATAGTAGCGCAACAAACTCCTTTGGACAGCAATTCTGCTGTAGCTAGCCAAACGGCAGGAAGCATTCCAGAACTGGTCATCATTTTGATTATTTTGCTACTGATTGCAACTGCTGTTGCATTGATAACTCAGCGACTACGAATTCCTTATGTAACAGGCTTAGTGCTGGCAGGGTTACCCATTACAGAACTTTGGTCGCATCGCATTGGGTTAGATCCGTCCTTAGTATTAAACCTTTTTCTGCCGATTCTGATTTTTGAGGCATCTATCAATACTGATATCAGCCGTCTTCGCAGCACTTTTAAAGCGATCGCCCTTTTAGCAGGTCCCGGCTCTATTTTTTCTTCGGCAATTATCGCGGTTTCGATTAAATTTGGGCTGGGACTAGACTGGATTCCTGCTGTACTGATTGGAGTCATTCTAGCAAACACGGATACTGTGTCGATGATTGCAGTTTTTAAAGAGATCCGCGTGCCTTCTCGATTGACCACTATTGTTGAAGGAGAAACGCTGTTTAACGATGCGGCTGCTCTAATATCATTCAATTTGGTTTTAGCCATTTATGCTACAGGCTCTCTCACTGCTGCACAAGGTATCAAGGAACTGCTTGTAGTTGCCTTAGGCGGGGGACTTGTGGGAGCAATCTTAGGCTACTTAAGCTTGCCGATATTGGTTCGCTTAAACGATCCGTTGAGTAGCCTTTTGCTAACCGTCGCTCTAGCATTAGGAACCTTTCAAATTGGGCAATTTTTGGGTGTATCGGGTGCGGTGGCTGTGGTCATCGCCGGACTTATTTTTGGCAATCTTGGGCTTCCTCGCAGTTCGTCTGCCTCGGATCGAATTACCTTGTTGAGTTTCTGGGAATACGCTGGTTTTAGCGTCAATACATTTATTTTCCTGCTAATTGGGATTGAAATTAACCCTGTGACGCTGTGGAGAATTTTACCCTCCATTTTGTTCGTCATTTTAGCCTATCAACTGGGACGGATTATCTCAGTCTATTCGTTATTAGCAGGACTGCGCTGGTTCGATCGCCCCATTCCTCTACCCTGGCAACACGTTTTGGTTTTAGGCAATATTAAAGGTTCTCTCTCGATGGCGTTAGCAGTTGCTATTCCTTTATCCCTAACAGGACGGGAACTGTTGATCGAGCTGGTGTTCGGTTCCGTTTTATTTTCCCTGGTAGTACAGGGATTAGCCTTACCCTGGTTAATCAAACGGCTCAACATCAGCCGTATTTCAGAAACTATCCAGGAAACTGGGCAGTTGCAGATTCAATTAATTGCTGCTAAAGCTGCTCAGGATGAGTTAGATAGTTTGCTAAAATCGGGCGTATTGCCGAAAGCAGTGTATGAGGAGCTATGGGCATCCTATCAGGCGCGGGTAGCACAGTCGGAACGGGTACTGCGGGATCTCTACAATCAATATCGGGCAGGTAAACTAGCGGGCGATCGCAGCGGACTAGATAGAATTCGACGGCGATTGCTTCTAGCGGAAAAGGTTGCCGTTAGCGATGCCCTCCGCAAACGAATTGTTCCAGAAGATTTGGTGCAGCCCTACATCAAAGATTTGGATGAGAGACTTCTATCGTTGGAAGATGACTAGCGTGAATGCCAAGGTAATCAATCATAGTATGGACTAGTTCGGGGCGAGTGACGACCAGGATAGTCGAGTTTGCTTCCAGAACAGTATTGCCGTTGGGAATCTCTAGATTCGCGCAGGCATGACACTGGTAGCCAATAATCAGCGAACCTGTAGGAAAGCGCGGATCTTGAGCAATTTGGGCAACGGTGCGACCTGCGACATAGCAATCGGCTGGAACGGGCAACTTCAGCACCTCGACTTGCCCTTGCTCAAAGTGCATCATCGACTCAACTTCCGGGTATTCAATGGCATTCGCCATAGTTGCAATTGCCAAATCAATCGTGCTGATAATGTGACTCGCTCCAGCAAGACGATAGGCTTCCATAAATTCGCGATCGCGCATCCGCACGACAATATGGGAAATCCCATAGCTCTTGGACAACACAATCAGCGCTAAATTCAACGCATCATCTCTGAGTGCAGCAACGACCGCATTTGCTTGTTTGATTCCCGCTTCCAGAAGTACCGTAGTGCTGACTGCACTTCCCTCAAATGCCATTACCCCAATTTTTTCGCGCGCAAAGCGACAGGCTAGCGGGTCTAAATCAATAATTGCAACTGTATGACCCAGTTGCAATAACTGCTGAGCTAACCCCAGCCCCATCATTCCGGCTCCACCAATTACTACATACATCAGTCACTGTTTCCCAAGAATGAACATTACAGAATGTATCACTATTAGAACTTACAGAACTGGCACGCTAAATCAAGGCTAGGGTTGTCAAGAGTCCAAAGTCTAAGAGTTTATTTATAAAGTAAACCTTAAATCGTAGTGGACTGACATAGCTAAAATAGTGCAATAGCGTAGGTTGGGTTGCGTTCCTCAAACGCCACTTGCTTTAAGCTGGGAAACCCGTCCAACGCAATGGTTCCCCAACCTACAAAATCTAATGCAACATTTTAGGCTTGTCACGCCACTACTTAAATATTTACTGAAGCATTTAGAAAATAATAATAAATCAAATAATATTTAATTTTTGATAGTAATACTTAATAACATTGACTAAATTCGTTCTTATTAATATGTATATGCGTGTTGTTTTATTTTATTTTATTTTCATGAAGTAAATTTTAATAGTAGTTTATGAAATAATTATTTGTATTAAACAGATATTATATAGCAGTCTTAAATCATTTATGAAATTTTGCTGCCCAGACTGTTAACAGTTAACAGCCACGACTGATATTTTTCACAACTAAAAATAGGATTGCTATACAGCATCTCTTGAAAATTAAGCTGAGGAATTGAAAATGAAATTTAATCTATTATCTATAGCAACCACCTTCTTTGGTGTATTAGCGTCCAATATTTTACTTGCTTCGGGTGCATCTGCCATAACACTTTATACAGGAGGGAATACAGGTACAGCAGATATAAAGTACTATAGCTTTCCTGATGTAGGATCCCTCGGTGGTGCTCCAGGAGGAACTTACATTTATAAGTACAACTGTCCTAGTGGTTTCGTTATCAACGGTGGATTGATTCCACCTTTTAACATATCATCACAAATTGATGGAATTACTCTGATAGCTAGTTACCCTAGTAGTGATAAGCAATGGACAATACGGTATAAAAACACAACTAATGTAGTCAAAACCGTAAGGATGTACCTTATTTGCATAAACTAATCTCTTTCAACTACTTCAATGAATAGAAGTAGAGACGTTGCATTGCAACGTCTCTACAAACCATTTTGTATGTAAACGAGGGATCTCACCCTCCATTCGCAAGCTAAATCCCTTTTAGGAGTGGGATAAGTTAAGTATTCTACTTATCGTTTCGCACAGGCAACGGCATATCCAAAATCTCCATCAGCAAATCAAGACGAGAGGGACGCGTTAAAAGTGGGACAAGGTTCGGCAAGCTGTAGTAGTCACCCTCGAAGGTGAAGGTATCCACAGGTGCTTGCTGCTGCTTGAGTTGAGTCTCCACCCAGTTGTAATGACTACCTACGCGGACAATGACCACATTAGGCATGACTGCAAACTCTCGGCAATAGGTCTTGTAAACTTCACCGAAGTAAGGAGCGGCATTTTCGCCTTCATCTGTCACTAGAATAATCTGGTCAACAACCTGCTTCTTCTTCCGCATTGCTTCCAATGCAGAACCGATACTAGTACCACCGCCTGCATTGATGTGCTGGAAAGCACGCTCCCAGTCGGTCAACTCCTTGCCTTTTGCCGTGACAGCGTAAGGAATGGTGTCAAAGGCGTAGACAAACAGTTCTGCTTGAGCGATCCCAGAGATTAAGGCACTGAGTTGCTTACCAACTGCGATCGCATTTTCCATTGAACCAGACTTATCTACCAATAAGGCAGTTGGACGAGCGATCGCACCACGCCGTTTTACCTGTTCGTTGGTCACTTTTTCCAAACGTGCAACGGTGTCTGCATCTAAATCTACGGTGTCTGCGGCAACCTGGGCTTTGAATGCTGCCACGCGCCCACTTTTAGATGCTTCTTCCAGCTTAGAGTCAATTAATTTCTTGACTTCTGGACGATCCATTGCACCTCTAGCTTGGAGTGACTTGAGGTTATTAATCGTTTCCTGGGGAGTCATGCTGTTAATTAACGCCACCAGCACAACCGGCGTGAGTTGTTTAATTGCACCGATCGCAATTGTATATGGAATGTTAAACTCCACAATCAGCCGCGCCTGTTCTGCCGCACTTTGAGCCTTAGCAAGCCGCTTGAGGATATCTGCTAAGGAACCCTCTGGAGGAGTATCGCGGAATAGAATCGCATTTGCTCGTTCGTTTGGTTTGATGTGCAGCGAAGCATATAAGTGCTTCATAGCCTTACGACCCCGCAGCGCAGCGCGATCGAATAAAGCCGGGTTACTTTCCCGTGTCTGCAAGTAACGCCGCACCGCAGTTCGAGCCGAACGAGGTAGTTTATTTTGCTGCTGCTTCATAAAGTCCACTACACGCGCCACCTGATAAGGTGGAAACTCTTGCAGCATCATAAATCCGGCATCGCGGTGTTCAACCAAATTGCTGGTTAGTAAATGAGCAACAAACACTTCCTTGTGGTCGCGGACATCACCATGACGCTGATACCAGACTGCCAAGTGTCCGTAGAAAATAGGATCGAGTTCAACAATTAACTTGTGAATTTCTGCGACTTGCTCAAGTTTGCGGTGAGGAGTTGTCAGCAAACTATTGAGCATTTCTAGACGCAGGTCACGTTCTGCGGTATTCATGAGAACCTCCTTTAGGAATTTTGGATTTTGGATTTGCAATTTTGGATTGCAATCTAAAATCCAAAATCTAAAATCCAAAATTGCAGGAGGCAGATGTTGCACGCGGGGCGATCGAGTCACCGCGCAAGTTGTAGAAGCATTGTGTATAACTTATTCAGAGTTATGTAAGCTTCTGCGATCGGGGCGCGGCAACAACTGCCAAGTGGTTGGGGATTGGCGACTGGGAAGTGGGAATTGGGGACTGTGGATTGGGTATTGGGAAATAGTATTTTTAATCAAATTATTCCCCAGTCACCAGTCCCTAGTCCCTAATCACCATTACTTCAAAGAAACAATTGCTCCTGTTTCCTCTAGCTGTTGCTTGAGAGTTTCAGCCGCTTCTCGATCCAGTCCTGTCTGAACTACTTGAGGCAAGGATTCTACAAAGTCTTTTGCTTCTTTGAGTCCCAAGCCAGTTACCGTCCGGATGACCTTGAGTAAGGCAATCTTTTTCTCTGCTGGAACCGATACCAACAAGACATCAAATTCCGTTTGAATCTGCGGTTGAGTTTCATCCTCTTCTCGCTTGTCAATCTTAAGGAATTTAGGCGTGGATATATCGACATTGAAAGTTACTTCAATCTGCTTTACTAATTGAGCAGTTTCATTAACATTTAAAGACTTAATTTGTTCTAAAATTTCTAAAGTTTTTACAGACATAGCAGCCTCTACCCATACCAAATAGCAATAATTAGTTTTGTTTTTATTTCCAAAAAACAGCTTTGTAACTACCGCAGATTTGAAGTAACATCAAACAAACAACCTCAATCCTGTAGATATAAAGCTTTTTTATTACTGAATTCTGACTCCTGAATTCTGAATTCTGAATTCTTATTTTTAATCACCTCGTGCAAGTTGAAAAAGCTGTTGATTCACACACGGGATTTGAACCCGCAATCGCTTGAACTCAAGTCAAGTGCCTTTTCCAATTAGGCTAGTATGTAAGCTTTTTCGGTTAGGGCACGAAGTGAAAATTTTAGTTTTGAGAAAGTTGATTCAAAATAAATCGAATTTCTTTCTTACTACACTGCTGTTTCTTAGCAGCGTAAATTTTTCTACCGTTATGCCATAAAGCAGCATAAATATGAATGAAACCTTTGAGAACATCTCTTACATAATTAGTTGATGATGGAAAATCTTCAAAGGTAATGAAATACCAAATATCGTTCAGTTTGTGGTATTGATGATAATCATCAATAATGAGAATATCAGTTTGCTTTGGCTTTTGCGTCTGTTTTATAGGATTTTTTTCGACTGCACAAAGAATTCCAGTCTCAGGATGAATGTAGAAGCGTTGGCTACGCCCGCCGTTCGCGTAGCGTCTCGCAGAGAAGGCATCGCCATAGCCTCTAGCTAACAGATTTCGATACCCTTGGTAAGGCTTGCTATAAACACTACCATCAATGATTTCTACGTGCAGTTCAACGTAGTCCCATAAATGGCCAATAACATGCTGTCCAGCCATTGTTTTGGTATCTAATCGTTGAGACAGTTCGCTGTAAACATCATTCCACGGCTGTCCAACTTTCGAGCGTAAAAACCGACGCAAGGGGCCAAGATGATCTGATAGATATTTGGATTTGTTTCTTGGTTTAATCAGGTAGGAATTAAACAATCCATCCTCACTCGCTTCTTTCGTGAGTTTATCTAATTGCTTTTTAAAACCTGACAATTTTTTCAGGCTAATTCTACTGCCACGGCGAGGACGCTCAATTACAATTTCGCTCAAACGATGTTCGCTCATATCTCAAGTTGTTTAAATATAGTTTTAAAGATTGATTTTTGCTTAAACATAAATTTGCGAACATCATTGAACTCACCTCCGTATTGATAATTGAGTCAGGGTTAATAGATAAATACAATTTAAATAATTGGAATTCCGCACAAGTTAGCAAAGCAGTTTTCACATTTGCCTTTACCATTTTGGCTATGCTCCCATTAACGGGAGCAACAGGAGTCGAACCTGTATTCCGTTTCCGGATAGTAGTGTGTATGCTTTACAAGTTAGGGCGCGGAATTAATTCTTGAATTAAACCGTACAAGTTTAAGAAGTTTTTTACAGCTTACGGTCGCTCTTACCAATTATTGGCAGTGGGCACGTATGCTAAATCTGCGAGAGATTTAGAAATCATACTGTCGCTAGTTCGATCGCTCGAATTTTACTACCTTAGGGCCGTTATAAATGTGTATGTATGCTTCTTCTGTCAGGGCACGGATAAATAAACGTTTTAACCGTAGACAGCTTCAGGACGGACTATTAAATCCCCACTGGGACGGCGATCTACTACATAAGCAGAAAGGCGATCGCTATTGACATCTAAATGTCGCGCAACCCGTTCCTTCACTGCCATATCATTCATACTTGCAGTAATTCCCAATTGTGTTTCTACAACATCAACAGAACGTCCTTCAAATCGAATATGAACCATCACAATCACCTCTTTTCTAATTACGAATTACGTTAGCGTAGCGGGGCGCAGCCCATTACGAATTATTTAGTGGATCCGATCGGGATTGAACCGATACCTTCCCTGTGAGAGTTGCACTCACACCTCGTGCAAGTTGAAAAAGCTGTGGTAACACACGCAGGAATCGCACCTGCAACTTATCGTTGAATAGACGATTGCTCTACTATTGAGCTAGTATGTAAGCTTTTTCTGTCAGGGCACAAGTGAATCCGGGCGCTCTACCATTAGAGCTACAGACCCAAGTTATATCAATTCAAAATTCAAAATTAGTAAACTTGTTTTACTTCTGAATTCTGCTGGAAGTGGAGTCAATACGGTTCCGATAAGCATTTTTCATCTCTGATTTGGGCTGGGAAAAGGTTTGAAATTACCCTTTTCCCCTTACCCTTTCCCCTTTAACCGAACCGTATTGGAAATGGAGTCGTCGGGAATTGAACCCGAATCCTACAACCGTCCGTTTGTTGGTTTCGGAGTAGGCGAACGCCAATCGCGACCCCAAAAAGTCCTAACTAGTTATTCAGTTTTCTAGGTTCTGAGATGTTTTGGTTTGACCTCTTGAAGAGGCTTTTGTTTTCATATTACATTTGTAATACATAAATTACATGGTGTCAAGGGGATACTACAAATTTTTTGAACAAATCAGATAGTCAGTGTTTTGAATTTACAAAACGTTATAATTAGCACATCTATTGTTGGGCTTGGCAAAGTTAACAGTAGGGGGCTATAGCGCTTTAAATATCCGTAAAAGCGAACTAAAGCCTAAAATCAGCCATCATTAAAAAACTATTATTTTTTCGGAGCTGAAAAAATAATAGAGTATAAAATCTGCGCTTGGTTAGTTTCATCAATTTTGAGGAGAAATAACTAATGCTGAAAATTTGCGTGGCTTTTTTGTGTGCCATCTTGATGAGCTTTAATATAGCGATCGCTAACGCTTGGGCAACTGGTGAATTTTCTCAAACCTGTAATGATATTAGTGTTGAGGGTTCAACCCTAACTGCTAGTTGCGAAAAAGCCGATGGATATACTATTTCTGCAAGTTCTATTGACTTAAATCCATACATCGCCAATTTGGACGGAACTTTAAGTTGGGATGGAAATAAATTTGCTCTCACTTGCGACAATATTGGCCTAGCTGGTACAAACAGACTCCGTGCTGAGTGTGAAAGAGCAGACCAAGAAACATATTTAGGAACATACATCAATCTTGACGAGCATATTGCCAATATTGACGGTCAGCTTAAGTTTGAATAATTTAGAACAGTCATTATCTTCTAATCCCAAACTGGAAAAAGAAGCATTAAAGACTCCTGGGGATAAATTGTCCAATCTTGTGGAGTAAGTATCTTATACCAATTTGAAAAAAGAATGCTCCCTATACATAAGCTCAAACCCTTGTGATATCTAGTTTTCTTAATGCATGAATTTTGGATTGGTATTACCTGCCCTTTATTGCAGGCATCAAGACGCCCACCTCACAATTAGTAATTGGATAATCTCAGGATGCAATCTACTTGAAAAAAGGCAGAACATACATGTCAGATCAGTTCACGTTTACCGTCACTAACAATACCGACTTAGCAATTACAGAGTTGTGGGCATCTCCTGATGACGACCAATGGTCTCAATTTACCCTTTCTGACGAAGGTATTCCCATCGGGGAAGCAGTAACAATTGCTTGGGCAGAATATACTAATGATTCACCTTGTGAATGGTATATCTCTGCTGTATTTGAAGATGACTCAGAAAGCGAATCAGCCTTATTTAACTTCTGTGAAGAACCAGATTTAGTATTCGGATAAATTTTTTTGTAGCTTGTTTGCAAGAAAGGGAAAGAGGAAAGGTTAAACCGAAAAGGAGGGATACCTCCTTTACCTCTTGCCCTTTTTGCTTTGCACCCATTTGGAACAGGCTACTGTATTGTTTGTAACTTCAAAATATCAATCTTGAGGTAAGTTCTGAGGGATTAACAAAGACTCTGTGTCGTATCCGTTTTGGTATATAAGCGCTATTTTACCTATATAGTTGGTGAATTATTGGTATTTTTGGTAGGATTCTACCTAGCATCAATTTGATGAAAAAAACCTCTTAAGCGCTTTTTACATGAAAAGAAGACAAATTCTTGGCTTTTTGGGTATAGCATTTGCTGGTTTATTGCTAGCAATTGGTTTACGGTTAGTTACTCCTTCTCCCGCAGTTGCCCAGTCAAACAACATACTTGTTTCAGCTGCCGCTAGCTTAAAAGATGCACTGGAAGAAATTAAGCCTCTATACCAACAAAGTAAATCAAATGTGAATATTACTTATAATTTTGGGGCTTCTGGTGCTTTGCAACAACAGATTGAGCAAGGTGCACCAGCAGATATTTTTATTTCGGCTGGTAAAAAACAAGTGGATGCCTTAGAACAAAAAGGACTCCTTTTGCCAGGTACTCGTGCCAATTTAGCAAATAACCGTCTGGTTTTGGTAGTGGCTCAGGATGTTGTGGGTGTTACTAGCTTCTATAATTTAACAGATGAGAAAATTAAGAAAATTGCGATCGGAGAACCCAGAAGCGTACCCGCAGGGCAATATGCAGAGCAAGTCTTAAAGAAATTGAAACTTTACGATCGCCTCAAATCCAAATTAGTTTTTGCTAATAATGTGCGCCAAGTCTTAGCAGCAGTAGAAACTGGTAATGCCCAAGCCGGTCTAGTTTATGCTACTGATGCCAAAATCTCCAAAAAGGTAAAAGTTGTAGTCACTGCTGATGAAAAGTATCACTCACCGATAGTCTATCCGTTGGCTGTTCTCAAAAGCAGTAAAAATCCTTCTGCGGCCAAGGAGTTCGTGCAGTTTTTATCCGGGCCTCAAGCTAAAGATATACTCAAAAAATATGGGTTTATTGTCCGTTAAGCCCAAGAATCCCACGCCGTTTAAGGCGTGGGATGCCAATTACAGTAATCATTTAAGAAGCTGCCGATTGCAATTTTTCTAATCGTGCTAGTACTTCTGAACTGTGAATAGTTGGGTTGACTTTGACAAAAGTCTCGCGCAAGATGCCTTGAGGATCGATGATAAAGCTGTGGCGCATAGATAAGAAACTCACCCACGAACCGTAAGCTTTACTCACCGAACCATCAGTGTCAGCCAACAAAGGAAATTTCAATCCTTCTGAATCACAAAATTTAGCGTGGGAGTCAATGTCATCAGCACTTACACCCAGAATTTGGGTGTTTTTCTCTATATATTGCGGTAAATCTTGCTGAAAGCGACGAGCTTCTATAGTACAACCAGAGGTGAAGTCTTTGGGATAAAAGTACAAAACTACCCACTTGCCACGAAAATCAGAGAGGGAGATTTTACCATCACCTGTGTTGGTTGGCAAAGTAAACTCTGGTGCGGGTTGATTAATTGCTGGGAGTTTACCACCTAAAGCATCGGCAGCAGGAGTAAAATTCAGCCAGCTAATAATAGAAATACAGCTGGCAAATAATATGCTTAAAAAAGTGCGGCGGGAAATCATGGTGCAAACCAGAATGACAACTTTACCAAAGAAGGCAGGAGGCAGAGGGCAGGAGGCAGGAGGTTAAGAGTATTAATTAAAACTGTCTTTTCTGGCTATAAAGCCCAGTTTAAAAGAGAAATTGTATCAGCCCAAAGTGCGCGAGATACAAAGCAAAGCCACTGCGGTGGACGGGTTTGGCAACATAAAGGAGGCAGTGCGTTGGGTGGGCAATGCCCGACTTGTTCGCCCTTGGCGTTCCCGCAGGGTAGCAACTGCCGTCAAGTCGCGTCCACCTACTTAGTCCTACGTTTTAAAACGTGGATTCTTCCTGCAAGAACTGCCTCCTATCTCCTGCTTCTTGAAACAAGTTTACAATTCCTGGTTGCTACTAATCTCACTCAGAGTCAGATTGTGGAGGTGTATCTGTGCTTTCGATGTATTGACTATCTAGGAGAAACGCCCCTTTTGCGAAGCGAATACCCCAATATCCACCAGGTCTACGGTCAAGAACTATACCTTCTTCGCCGATGTGAATTACATCGGGGGGGCGTAGCATGGGCATAGGTTCAGCAGTTTTGACGTAGGGTGGTAATGCTACAACACGGACTTTACTACCAATAGGGAATTCTTTAGACATGTTGAAAAAGCTAGCTGCAAAATAGGGAGTAGGGAGTGGGGAGTAGGGAAGCAACCTTTTTGATGTTTGGTTGGGGAATTTTGCCGTTATTAACTAGCTTCAAAATAGGTAATGGGGAGTAGTGGTTTAGCAATGCCAAACCACTACGGGGTTTAGGGGTCAAGAGGTTTTATGCTCTTGTTGCGTCATTTATTATATAAAGTTTTTGCTGGAAAGTCTATCAATTGGGTATAGGGTAAGCTGATGCACTTTTACAGCGTTTTTCATCTATTTGAACCACAATTTTCGGTAGGAGCGCAAAGCTTTGCATTGATGTCAACTTAACCTGAAACCCTGATGAGCATCACCCCACCCCGGCTTTGCTGACGCAAAACCTCCCCTCCCCTTGGCAAGGCTACGGTGTACACACAAGTAGACCCAGAGCGAGTTTCCAGCCAAAAAAGGTAGACTCAAATTGCTCAAGACCGCGA
>JAVRCJ020000011.1:0-217054 GCA_034530875.2 Nostoc sp. DedSLP01 | reverse complement strand
CCAAGGGGAGGGGAGGTTTTGCGTCAGCAAAGCCGGGGTGGGGTGATGCGAAGAGTGATGGTTAGTGAATAGACTCACGCTCATGGCTTGGTAAGGCTTTTACGTTAAGTTTGCACCAATGACTAATAACAATTAAACTTCAATTACCATTTCTTTATCATCATTTTTGGCTTGCGAACTTAGTCGGTCTAAGATATCTAGAACCTCTTGTTCAAAAGCAACTTGGGCGCGATTAGTTTTACCGCCGACATACAAGCGATCGCCTTTTTGTAATGCCCAAATTTGCGAGTGAGAAAAGTAACTCATCACCACACCCAACATTAATAAAGCAAATCCTCCATAAACAATTGGTATGCCTGGATCGGCTTTAATTTGTAAGCCCGTGCTGCCAATTACTTCTACTATTTTCAGCTTCACGCCATTGACTTCGGCAGACATACCAGCGCGGATAGTATTAACTAATTTGCCATTGACATCATAAATTAATACCATTCCTTGCAAATCTTTGGCTAAAACAGAAACACCTGCACTCAAATCTGGTTTAGTAGGAATCCAAGTTCCCCAAACTGCACCTTGACCGTTGGTATTTAACTTGACCATTGGTAGCTGAAAAACTGGGCTGTTATTAAATTGGACGCGAACAGCTGCAATTCCCCAATCAGTTTGGTACAAAGTTACGCCATGATAGCGCAGAGGTTCGTTGACAAAAATCTTTTTGCGATCGACTTCTTTGCCTTGATTATTTAAAACAGATAAATCTGAATAAAATTGGTCAATACCACCAGTTGCAGTATAATCAATCCAAAAACGATTGACTTTCACAGACCAATCTTTTGGTACTTGGGCTACTGCTAAAGGGCCAGCATCTACAATATTTTTTATCTGAAATGTATCGCCACTAGCAACCATTTCCTGGGCCATAAATCCAGTCAATGCTCCCCAAATCCCCCCAATTAAAATAGCCACTATCCCAATATGAACGATAATCGGGCCAATGCGTCCAACTATTCCTTTACGCGCATATAAAAGATTTTCTTTTTCTGGATCGGAAAAAATTTTATAGCGGTAATTCTGCAATATTTGGTTAAGAGAATTCAACGAACCATTATCTAATTCTGCACTTAAAGCTAGTTTGTTAAATTGGCGTGGTTCTTCGTAATATTTCCAACGTTGGGCTGCTTTTAAGGCTGGTAACTGACGGGTAAAAGAACAAGCAGTTAAACTCGTGCCAAATAAAATCAATAATGACAAAAACCACCCAGTACGATATACATGGTCTAAGCCAACTACTTGAATTACTTTCCAAGTTAAAAAACCAAATAGTGCCGGATGTTCTGGATAGTTAGCTTGATAAAATGCAGGTGACTGACCTTGCTCGATTACAGTACCAGTGGCACTAAAAATTGCGATCGCTAATAATAAGGCGATCGCCAGTCGTAAATCTGTTAAGATAGGCAACAATTCCCGACGCAAATACTCTCCAGGTAAAGCCCACCAACTAATTTTTTTGGAAGTCGAATCTTCTAATGTCACGTCGTTTCGCTCCGAATTCAAAATTCAAAATTCAAAATCAATAATCCCCATAAATATATTTAGTTGTTCTGTATCCTTTCCCTTTTCGCTCATTACTCACACGGGTTAATAGTATAAAATCTCCTGCCTCTTGCCTCCTGCCCCCTGCCCCCTGCCTTAAAAACTCCCAAGCGGAATTCGAGAAATTAGCGAAAATACACCAAATCCTACCAGCAACGCGCCGCTAACTGGATTAATCCAACCCGACCAGCGACGCAATTCCAGCAACTTTTTAATTGAAGCGGTAAAAGTACCCGCTAAAATCAACGGTGCTACATAACCGGCTGTATAGGAAAGTAATAAAACAGCACCTAAAATTAAGTCTTGCGTGTTAGCAATCCAACCAAGCAAGCTAGCTAAAACGGGCGTGCTGCAAGGAGATGCAACTAAGCCGAAAGTCAGCCCCAGCGAATAAGAACGCACTCCTGCCGGTAAATCTGGAGAAATCCAATTTGTTTCGCCCAAGGAGGGAAATTGCAGCGGTAGTGCTTCCAATAAGTTCAGCCCCATAAGAATGGCGATTATGCTCACAATTATTGGTAAGCCAATTCCCACTTGACCGTAGACTTTTCCGACAAAAGCTGCTATTATTCCTAACCCTGCCAATGTAGTTGCTAACCCTAGAGCAAACCAAGTTGATTGTGTGGCACCTTGGAGACGGCTTTTCGCTTCATAACCACCGATGTAACCAATAGTAATTGGCAGCATGGAAAGCATACAAGGCGTAAGGCTGGTGAGCAACCCAGCTGCAAAGATGATACCAATGCTCAACACGCTAATATGCGTCAATTGATGAGAAACAAGGGTGTTGGCAAATTGTTCTAGTTCGTAAAGTCGGGTTTCTAAAGTCTCAAGCATGAAGTGTTCCTAAGCGTCAAATGCTTACTCTGCTTGAATTGTAGCTTAGGTTTAGTTATTTGTCTTAAAAGAGAACAGGGAAAGGGGAAAGCCTGAGTGGCGATCGTTGATGATTCCAGACATAAAAAAAGTGGTAATTTTACGGACGGAGTGAGAAGAGAGTATATCGGAGAAATTGGCTAAATAGATTTAGGAATATAAGACTCAAATTTGATTGCGTGAAAAAAATCAGTACATCCAGACAAGGCTTTTTTCCTACTCCCTACTCCCTGTCTATCGCGCTTGCGCTGCGCTTCGCGCACCACACAAATAAATTCTCCAAATTAAACCGGATTCCTATAGTAGTAACAACTAGATAACTACCTCATTTTGTCAAACTTCATGTTAAGAAACTTATGGGTAATGGATAGTTTCTAAGGGCAGGGTTAGTGAGAGATAAAAATATTTGATACATCAATAATGACTTTTCAAACATCCACTTAAATCTTCTATGAATAAAGTTTACTAGATATAACTTTGTTCTCTTTTGCTATTGCTCAGTTAATTTATATTTTCTTTTTTTATGATAAGTCGTAATATTTATTCAACCTTGGTCTTTTATTCAGAATACCCGGAAAGTGAGACAAAAGTGATATACCACTAATTAAGTATGCTTACAAGGACAGTTAAGACATTTAAAAAATTAACTGTCTTAACTGTCTTAACTGTCTTAACTGTCTTAACTGTCCAATCAATATTTGCTTAACTGTCTTATTTGGTATTGCATTTTATAAAAAAAACTGAGATTATTTTTAGATGCAGTTGTAAACAGTTTGACGTTAATAAAAAGATAAGAAGTTATAGAGTAGAGATCTACATAAATTTTAGTAAAAATTATATTGTTAATATTCTTAATAAGGGGAGTTCAGCTTTGACAATTACAAAATCGATAAATCCTTCTTAATCAACAAATACGGAAAAATGAAGTCTTTACAGAATCTGTCCTATCGCATTGTTGCTATTGGTGGAGAAGGAATTGGCCCGGAAGTTGTAGAAGCCTCTCTAAAAGTTTTGCAACATGTTGCAAAACTTGAAGGATTTACCTTGCAGGTAGACTATGGTTGGCTTGGTGCAACAGCCTTAGAACAATTTGGTAGTTACTTTCCCCAAGCTACGGCTGAACTATGCAATGGATCTGATGGAATTGTATTTGGTGCAGTGACTCAGGGGGGACTGCTAGAACTACGAAAGCATTACGACTTTTTTTGCAATCTGCGTCCAATTCGGATTGTTAATAGTTTGGTAAATAAATCTAGCCTCCGACCAGAAAAAGTTCAAGGACTCGATATACTTATCATTCGAGAATTAGTCAGTGGCATTTATTTTGGCCCTACGGGAAGATCCGGTGATGAAAAGGGCACTTATGGCTACCATACCATGCTCTATTACGATGAAGAGATTCGGCGGATAGCTCGTCAAGCGTTGCAAAAAGCCCAACAACGTCGAGGATTGCTGACTGTAGCTCACAAAGAAAATGCCTTGCCTCATTTGCCTTGGACTCGTTTAGTGCAAGAGGAAGCTAAACAGTTTCCAGGTGTTGTTATCGAACCAATGCTAGTAGATAACTTAGCTATGCAAATGGTTCTAAATCCTCAAAGATTTGATGTAATTTTGGCAAGCAATCTGTTTGGAGATATTCTTAGCGATATTGGCGGAGCGTTAGTTGGTTCGCTTGGTTTATTAGGATCGGCTAGTCTGAATGCTGACGGATTTGGATTATACGAAGCAGTTCACGGTACAGCCCCAGACATTGCAGGGCTAGGTATTGCTAATCCTTTAGGAACATTAGAAGCCTGTGTTTTAATGCTCCAGCAGTGGGGAGAAGTGGGGGCTGCTCAACGAATTATGGCAGCGCAAGAGAGAGTTTTAGCTAAAGGATATCGCACAGCTGATTTGTCTCCTCAAGGAACAGAAATATTAGTCAATACGGAAAAATTAATTGACCTTTTACTAGAAGAAATTGACAGCAAGCAACATTCAGAATTTGGGGTGCTTTATGAATCAATTAAATAAAGTTTTACACTTAGGAGATGATATTAATACTGATGATATTATTCCTGCCAATCGAGCCACAACTTACGATGCAGAAATTTTAAAACAATATGCTTTAGAACATTTGATTGGTGTAGGAGAGCTATTAAAATACAACGTCATTATCGCGGGAGAAAATTTCGGGTGCGGTTCGAGTCGAGAAATTGCCCCTGTTGCCCTTAAAGCTGCTGGAATTGAAAAGATTCAAGCCAAATCCTTTGCAGAGATTTTTTATCGCAATAGCATCAATATTGGACTGTCTCTAGAAATTTTGGGAGAAAAAAAAGAGAATCCTGTAGTAGATGCGATCGCAGCTGCCGGTGGACTGATACCCTTTAATCAATTGCGTCGTCAGGGAAAGATTACCATTCCCAAGAGCGTAACTCCCAAACGACCCATGACTTTAGTCGAAAAACTCTTGGCTAAAGCCTCCGGTAATCTCTACGTCCGTCCTGGAGAAGTAGTTTTTGCTCGGGTCGATTTAGCTTTATCTCATGATGCTGTGGCTGGGCCTGTCGCCACGACATTTTACAAACACTACGGAGAAAATGCCAAGCTGTGGGATGCTCAAAAGGTAGTTCTAGTAGCAGACCACTTTATCCAAGTTAATGACATTCGTAGCGATCGCAAAGCCAATGTCATGTATGAGGAGATGGTTCAGTTTGCCCAAGAGCAAGGCTGTCATTTATTTGACATGGTTTCCCCAGGCGAAGCGGCGGGCATCTGTCACGTTTTACTACCAGAAAAAGGATTTGTCAGACCAGGAATGATAATTGCTGGTACAGACTCCCATACCTGTACCTACGGGGCATTAGGAGCTTTTTCCACCGGGGTCGGCACTACAGATATGGCGAATATCTATGCGATGGGGGATATGTGGATTCGGGTTCCCTCAACACTAGTATTCGAGTTGACTGGAACACTACCTACCCATATCAGTGCTAAAGATATTATCCTGTTTATTCTAGGACAAATCGGTTGTGCTGGGGCTAGCAGTAAGGTGATGGAGTTTCGCGGGTCAATCCTCTCACAGCTGCCCTTTGATGAACGATTGACTTTAGCGAATATGGCCGTTGAGTGTGGTGCTATCTGTGGGTTGATTGTGCCTGATGACACTACGCGAAATTATGTGAAAAGTCGCTCTAACCAAGAATTTACAGAAATTATTGCCGATTCTGATGCTGAGTACGAAAAAGTGTATCAATTTGACCTCAGTAATTTAGAACCGCAAGTTGCCCGGCCGCCAAAACCAGATCGAGTAGTACCGATTAGCGAGTTAAAAGAAGTTCCAATTACCAAAGCTTTTATTGGTTCTTGTACAGGCGGCAAACTCTACGATTTAGCTCAGGCTGCTGAAGTTTTGCAGGGTCGGCAACTGGCAGACGGCGTAAACTTGTTTATTGTCCCGGCAAGCATGGAAATTAGAGAACAAGCCCAAAAGTTAGGCTATCTCGATATTTTTGTCCAAGCAGGCGCACAAATTCTCAAGACAGGTTGTGGAGCTTGTATCAATTCTGGCATTGGGGTTTTGGACAAAGAAGAAACGGGGATTTATGCAACCAATCGCAATTTTAAAGGACGCAGTGGCGATCCCACAGGCAAAAACTATTTAGCCTCTCCAAGAACGGTTGCGATATCGGCTGTCAAAGGCAAAATCAGTCACTCGCTTGATGAAAAATAAAGCTACTAATTTATCAGTTTATATAGAAAATTATGGTGAGCAACTCTACTCGCGATCTTCAGAATTTGTCTGTTTTAACTGAGCAAGAACGACACAAAATATTGCTGGAATGGAATGATACAAAGGTAGATTATCTTAAACATTTGTGCATACATGAATTATTTGCCGCACAAGTGGAAAAAACTCCAGACAATATTGCTCTTGTCTTCGACGAACAGAAACTTACTTATCAAGAGTTGAATCACCGCGCTAATAAAGTAGCTCATTATTTGCAATCTTTGGGTGTAGGGAAAGAAGTTCTGATAGGGATTTGTGTTGAGCGTTCCCTACAAATGATTGTCGGGTTATTAGGGATTCTTAAGGCAGGTGGCGCATATCTTCCATTAGACCCAACCTATCCCAAAGAACGTTTATCGTTCATGTTGTCAGATTCACAAGTGCAAGTGCTGTTAACTCAGCAGAAGTTTGTTGATGAATTTTCTGCAAGCGGGGTGAAGACAGTTTGTTTGGATAGTGACTGGGAATCAATTAACAGCCAGAGTCACGAAAATCCTACTAGCGATGTGACGGCGGAAAATCTCGCTTATGTGATTTATACATCTGGGTCAACTGGAACGCCCAAAGGCGTGCTGATTCAGCATCAAGGTGTATGCAATCTTGCCCAAGCACAAATTCAATTGTTTGATGTACACCCGCATAGCCGTGTTCTTCAGTTTGCTTCTTTCAGCTTTGATGCTTCAGTTTGGGAAATTGTGATGGCTTTGGGTTCTGGAGCTAGTCTTTATATGGGAACTCAAGATTCCTTGCGCCCAGGAGCAGATTTAATAAAATTTTTGCGCGAGCATTCGATCGCTCACGTCACACTACCACCCACAGCGCTAGCAGCTTTACCGCTAGAAGAATTGCCAAACTTACAAACTCTCATCGTTGCTGGAGAAGCTTGTAATGCTAAGCTGATAGCTCAATGGTCAAAAGGGCGGCGTTTCTTTAATGCTTACGGGCCAACGGAATCAACAGTTTGTGCCACAGTTGCAGAATGTACTGGTGGGGATACTCAAGCAACCATTGGTAAAGCGATCGCTAATACTCAAGTTTATATCCTCGATAACCATTTGCAACCCGTTCCTATTGGGACTCCTGGCGAATTATATATTGGTGGCGATGGCTTGGCCAGAGGCTATTTGAACCGTCCTGAGTTAACTAAAGAAAGATTTATTTCCAATCCGTTTGACGAGGCAGGAAGCAGATTATATAAAACTGGAGATTTGGCACGTTATTTACTAGATGGGAATATTGAGTTTCTAGGACGAGTTGACAATCAAGTAAAGATTCGCGGCTTCCGCATTGAACTGGATGAAATCGAGAAACTTTTAATTCAACACCCAGATGTCAAACAAGTAGCTGTAATTGCCCGTGAAGATATTCCTGGCGATAAACGGCTTGTTGCTTATATAGTCCTTAATCAAAAACCAGAAGCAATTATCGCTACCCTCAAATGCTTTCTGGAAGAAAAACTGCCTAATTACATGGTTCCTGGGGTATTTGTCATTTTAGATTCTTTACCGCTTACTCCAAATGGTAAGGTAGATCGGCAAAATCTGCCAAAGGGCGATCGCACCCGCCCCGACCTCGAAGAAACCTTTGTTGCACCGCGTAACTCAATTGAAGAAAAACTAGCAAGTATCTGGACTGAGTTACTGCAAATTGAGCCGATAGGAATCAATGACAATTTTTTCAATTTAGGCGGTCATTCTTTAATCGCGGCGCAAATGCTTTCCCGCATCCGCGATGGTTTCCAAGTCGAGTTATTCTTTCACCACATCTTCGCCAATCCTACCATAGCGGGTTTAGCTGCGCTGATTGAACAGCCCAACCACCTCCAACAGCAATTACAACGTCCTGCAATCCAACCAGTTCCACGCTCAGAATACTTACCAGCTTCCTTTGCTCAAGAGCGAGTGCATTTCATTCAAGAAGTAGCACCGGAAGGTAGCGCCTATCAAGCTCAGGTAACTCTACGATTCACCGGACAACTTAATATTGCAGCATTAGAACAGTGCCTTAGTGAGATTGTCCGACGACATGAAATCTTCCGCACGACTTTTCCCGCCGCTTCTGGACGCTTATTTCAAGTAATCCATCCAGCTTGGCCAGTGAACTTAAAAGTGGTAGATGTCCAGACTGTTCCTGAGTCCGAGCAAGAAGCAGAAATTCAGCGTTTATTTGACGCAGAGGTGCAGAAGCCTTTTTACTTGGATAAACTGCCGTTAGTTAGATGGTTATTGTTGAAGTTGAGCGACCAAGAACATCTGTTAATCCACATCGAACATCACATGGTTCATGATGGTTGGTCTTTCAACAATGTATTTTTAAATGAGTTTCTCGCACTTTATCAAGCCTTCTGTTTGGGTAAGCCTTCCCCACTACCAGAATTAACACTCCAGTTTGCCGACTATGCACATTGGCAGCGAGAGTGGGTGAAAAGCGAGGAAGCCCAAGCTCAATTAGCTTTTTGGCAGCAAAAATTATCCGGCAGTCCGCCTCTGTTGGAATTACCCTACGATCGCCCCCGACCAGTAGAACAAACTTACAATGGTACTCAAGTCAGGGTAGAGTTGCCTATTCCCTTGTGCGAATCTTTGAGAGTTCTCAGCCGTCAACAGGGAACTACTTTATTCATGACCACGCTGGCGGCTTTTTTAATAATATTGCGCCGTTACACCGCACAAGAGGATCTGTGTGTGGGTACAGCTGTTGCCAATCGGCGGATGCGCGAAACAGAACAATTAATTGGCATGATTGTCAATAATTTGGTATTACGCACCGATTTGTCTGGTAATCCTACATTTGCGGAGTTGTTAAGTCGAGTCCGCCAAGTCACGTTGGAAGCCTTTGCTAACGAAGATTTACCCTTCGATAAGGTCGTGGAAGTTCTGAAGCCAATCCGGAACTTGAGTTATAATCCACTGTTTCAAGTGATGTTTAGCTTCCATGATTCTCCCCGGCCTGACTTAACTCTTCCAGGCTTGAAGATCGCAACGAATGTAGCCCTCAGCAACAAATCAACAAAGTTTGACCTAGATGTAGTTTTAATTCCGCAATATGGCGAAGGTAAAGGAATTACGGCTATTTGGGAATACAACACTGATTTATTCGACGCTGCCACAATCCAGCAAATGGTAGAGCAGTATCAAAATTTACTAGAAAAGATTGTTGCTAACCCAGAGCAGCAAATTTCCGATCTACCACTGCTAACCCAGTCTCAACAGCAATTATTGATGGAGTGGAATCAGACTCACAAAAAGTATTCCACTAATGAATGTATCCATAAGTTGTTTGAGGCTCAGGTAGAGTTAACGCCGGATGCTGTAGCTGTAGAGCAGGATGGGCAGAAATTAACTTACCGCGAATTGAGCGATCGCTCCAACAAAATCGCCCACTATCTACAAAGTTTGGGAGTCAAACCAGAAACCCTGGTTGGTATCTGCGTTGAGCGTTCCCTAAACGCGATCGCTGGCTTACTCGGCATTCTCAAAGCTGGTGGTGCTTATGTTCCCCTTGACCCAGCTTATCCCCAAGAGCGAATCGCTGAAATTATCGCCGATACGCAACTCGGCTTTTTGCTGACGCAAGATAAATTCCAAGAAAAATTGCTAGGTTATACCGGAAAAACAATTTGTTTAGATACAGATTGGAAATTAATCGCACCACAAAGTACAACCAATCCAATTAGCGACGTTCAACTAAATAACCTAGCTTATATTATTTATACCTCAGGTTCTACGGGAAAACCCAAGGGTGTAACAATCGAACATCGCTCGTTGATGAATTTTGTCAATACCGCCATTGATGAATATGGCATCAAGACCAGCGATAAGGTTCTGCAATTTGCATCTATTTGCTTTGATACATCGATTGAAGAAATCTTTCCTTGTTTGTGCGTTGGTGCAACCTTAGTTTTACGCACCGAAGAAATACTCAACTCCAGCGAGGATTTTTGGCGGTATTGCCAAAAATGGCAGTTAACTGTTTTAGATTTGCCGACAGCATACTGGCATCAGTTAGTAACAGAACTTAAGCCCCAAGATTCTCGCATTTATGAAGGTTTGAGAACTGTAATTATTGGTGGTGAAGCAGTTCAACTAGAAAAAGTGCAGCATTGGCATAGTTGTGTGGCTCATCTTTCCCCAGTACCCGAATTATTCAATACTTACGGGCCGACAGAAGCAACGGTTGTTAGCACATTAGAACGCTTAACCCCAGCAGCCACCTTTGTTAGTATTGGACGACCCATCAGCAATGCTCAAGTTTGTGTTTTAGACCAATATCAGCAACCTGTACCGATAGGCGTTCCGGGAGAACTGCATATTGGTGGCGCAGGATTAGCTAGAGGATATTGGCAACGTCCTGAACTGACAGCAGAGAAATTTATTGAGAAGGCAGGAGACAGTAAACTTTACAAAACTGGGGATTTAGTAAGATTCTGCAAGGATGGCAAGCTGGAATACTTGGGTAGAGTTGATAATCAGGTGAAGATTCGCGGTTTTCGCATCGAATTGGGCGAAATTGAAGCGGTATTGAGACAACACCCACAAGTATTGCAAGTTGTTGTCATTGCTCATGAAGATACCCCCGGACAAAAGCGGCTTGTGGCTTACGTTGTACCCCAAAAACCGCAACCAACCACCAATGAATTACGCGATTTCCTCAAGCAGAAACTACCTCATTACATGATTCCAGCTGCGTTCATGCTACTGGAAAGCATACCGATGACTCCCAACCAAAAGGTAGACTACCGCGCTCTACCTACACCCGACTTTTATCGCAGTGCTGAAGATAAATTTATTGCTCCTCGTACACTGATAGAAGAGAAATTAGTGGCGATTTGGTCGGAAGTTTTAAGAGTAGAAAATGTTGGCATCCACGATAATTTCTTTGAACTGGGTGGAGATTCTATTCTCAGTATTCAGTTAATTTCCAAAGCGAACCAAGCAGGTATCCAAATTGCTGCTAAACAGTTATTTAAGTATCAAACAATTGCTGAGTTAGGGACTGTAGCAGGTATCACTCGTCAAATCAACGCCGAACAAGCGCTAGTAACTGGTTCTGTAGCTTTGACACCGATTCAACATTGGTTTTTCGAGCAAAAATTACCCGAACCCCATTACTTTAACCAGTCAGCACTGCTAGAAGTACCGTCAGATGTGCAACCTGAACTATTGCAGCAAGTAGTACAGCAATTGTTAGCACATCACGATGCGTTGCGTTTGCGGTTTATGCAGGAAGGGGAAAACTGGCTGCAAATTAATGCCGCTATTCAGGAATCTGTACTCTTGAGCGTCTTTGATTTGTCCCACCTTTCGCCAGCAGAACAGCAAAAAGCGATCGCCACTAAAGATGCTGAACTTCAGGCTAGTTTGGATTTATCTACAGGAGCGATCGCAAAAGTAGCACTATTTCAATTAGGCAAGAATCAACCAAGTTGTTTACTCTTCGTTATTCATCACTTAGCAGTCGATGGCGTTTCTTGGCGGATTCTATTAGAAGACTTAGCGACTGCTTACCAACAAATGAGTCGGGGTGAGGCTATTAGATTACCAGCGAAAACAACTTCTTGGCAATATTGGAGCGATCGCCTGACAGAATATGCCCAAACACAGGCTATCAAAGAGTTGGATTACTGGCTAAGTCAATCTAGCCTTCAAGTTACAGCTTTCCCAGTAGATTATCCTTCTGATAAACAGAATAACACCGTAGCTTCAACTGCTTCTGTGTCACTTGCTTTAAACGAAGAACAGACACGCTCACTTTTACAAGATGTACCATCTGCATACAACACTCAAATTAATGATGTGTTATTGACAGCCTTAGTACAAAGTTTTACTCAGTGGACAGGCGAAAGTTCTTTACTAATTGATTTGGAAGGACATGGACGCGAAGACTTATTTGAGGATGTAGATTTGTCGCGGACTGTCGGTTGGTTTACTACATTATTCCCAGTTGGCTTACAGCTAGGAGAAATTGAGCATCCCGGAGAGGCTTTAAAGTCAATCAAAGAACAACTGCGGCGCATCCCCAACCGAGGAATTAGTTATGGTGTATTGCGATATTTGCACGAAAACACCACAATTCGGGAAAAATTGCAGTCATTACCCGTAGCACAAGTTAGTTTTAACTACCTGGGACAATTCGACCAAGTGCTGAAAGCATCTGAAGTGTTGGGTTTGGCTAAGGAATTCAAATCCGAACAAAGCTTACTCAATAGACGTAGCCATCTGTTAGGAATAAGCGGCTTTATTCGTGCAGGAAAACTCGAAATGACTTGGGCTTATAGCGAGAAAGTTCACAAGCAAGACACCATTGAACGGTTAGCTTCAGGATTTATAGAAGCACTAAAAACCCTCATTGCTCACTGTCAATCAAAAGATTCTCAAAGCTATACCCCATCTGATTTTTCAGCAGCGAAACTCAATCAAAAACAACTTGATAAATTCCTAGCCAAACTCAACAAAACCAAATAGCTAACAGTCAACAGTCAACCGTCAACAGTCAACTTTCCAGGGGGAACTATGCAAAATATCGAAGACCTTTATGAACTTTCACCGATGCAACAAGGGATGTTGTTTCATACCCTTTATGCACCAGAATCGGAAGTTTATTTTGAGCAGTTACTTTGCATTCTCTCTGGAAAATTGAATTTTTCTGCTTTCCAAAAAGCTTGGGAACAGGTTGTGGCGCGACATTCTGTGTTACGCAGTTCTTTTTATTGGGAAGAGATAGAAAAGCCCTTGCAAATGGTGAGCAAGCAAGTGGATCTTCCTTGGGTGCAAATGGACTGGCGACATTTAACACCTGATGAACAACAAGTGCATTTAGAGGAGTTTTTGTCAAGCGATCGCCAAAAGAAATTCGATTTGGCTCAAGCACCTCTAATGCGCTTCACCATCATTCAGCTAACAGAGCAAAAATACCAATTTATTTGGAGTCATCATCATATCCTCTTTGATGGCTGGTCAATGCAGATTGTCCTCAAAGAAGTTTTGACTTTTTATGAAGCAAACCAGCGAGGCGAAAATTTACGCCTTCAGGGAGTTCGCCCTTATCGAGAATATATTGAATGGTTACAGCAACAGAATATTGAGCAAGCAAAGAACTTTTGGCAAAAAACTCTTCAGGGATTTGAAACTCCTACTTTATTGGGAGGTAACAAGGGAAAGGGAATATATAATGAGCAACGTTTTCAATTATCTCAAACGGTAACTGAAAAATTGCAATTTGCAGCGCGACAGCACCATTTAACTTTGAATAATTTGGTACAAGGAGCTTATGCATTATTAATTTCTCGTTACAGTGGAGAAAGCGATGTAGTCTTTGGTGCAACTGTATCCGGTCGTCCACCGCAGCTTGAGCAAGTAGAGTCGATGGTGGGGCTATTTATCAACACCCTCCCCATTCGGGCAAAAGTAACAGCCAAGACAGAAATATTACCTTGGCTTAAGCAATTACAAACCCAAGCATTAGAGCAGGAACAATATGCTTATTTTTCTCTTGCAGAAATTCAACAATTAAGTGACATACCGACCGGATTGCCACTTTTTGAAAGTATTTTAGTATTTGAAAATTATCCTTTAGATTCTGCTAAACCAGAAATTCAAAAAACTTTAGAGATTAGTAATATTAGCTGTTGGGAACGCACGAATTATCCTATCACATTAGTAATTAATCCCGGTTCACAATTAGCTGGCAGGATTGTTTATGATACTAGCTGTTTTGAGGAGCAAACAATTGTCCGCATGATTGGACATTTCCAAACTTTGCTAATAGGGATGGCAGATAACTTACAACAATATATTTCTCAATTATCTTTACTCAGTGCAGAAGAAGAAAAACAGTTAATTTTACTAGAGAATCATCAACAAGGAAATTCTATTAATTATAAATGTATTCATATTTTATTTGAAGAACAGGTAGAAAAAAGTCCTGATGCCATAGCAGTTGTATATCAACAACAACATTTAACTTATCGGGAGTTAAATAATCGTGCCAATCAATTAGCTCATTATTTGCGATCGCTAGGAGTTAAACCTGAAGTTCGGGTGGGAATTTGTGTTGAGCGTTCCTTAGAAATGGTAATCGGAATACTCGCTATTCTCAAAGCGGGAGGGGCTTACGTTCCCCTAGATCCAGCTTATCCTGCTGAAAGATTAGCGTTCATGCTGGAAGATGTAGAAGCATCTATATTATTAACACAAACTCATTTACAAAATCAGCTACCAATTAATAATCAAACTGTGGTGAATCTTGACGCAGATTGGAAAATTATTGCCCAACAAAAACAAGATAATTTACCCAGTGAAGTTAATCCAGACAATTTAGCTTATATCATTTATACCTCTGGCTCAACGGGAACACCAAAAGGTACAGAAGTTCCCCATCGTAGCTTTATTGGTGTTATGTTTGGTGTTGATTATATCCACCTTGATGCAAGCCAAATTTGGCTGCAACATTCATCGATTTCTTGGGATGCGTCAGCCCTAGAACTTTGGACACCATTGCTTTATGGTGGGCGTTGTGTACTGTATGCAGAAAGAATTGCTACGCCAGAAGGCTTAAGCCACATTCTTCAAGAAGAAAAAGTTAATATCTTGTGGCTAACTTCCGCCTTATTCAATTTAATGATTGATACAATACCATCAGGATTATTAGGTGTTAAACAACTGCTCATTGGGGGAGAAGCTCTTTCTGTAAATCATGTTCGACGTGCCTTAGAACTATTACCAGAAACCCAAATAATTAATGGCTATGGGCCTTCTGAATGTACAGTATTTACCTGTTGTTATCCGATTCTTCAACAACTTACTGAAAATGTCCATTCAGTTCCTATTGGTAAACCCATAGGTGATAGAACAGTTTATATACTAGATGAAAATTTAAATAGAGTTACAATTGGTGTTACTGGTGAACTGTATGTAGGTGGTGCAAGTGTAGCTAGAGGTTACTTAAATCAAGCAAAATTAACCAATCAAAAATTTATACCTAATCCTTTTATTGCTGGAGATATCCTTTACAAAACTGGAGATTTAGTCTGCCGTTTACCTGATGGTAATCTGAATTTTATCGGTAGAATTGATACACAAGTAAAGATTCGCGGTTTTCGCATTGAATTAGCAGAAATTGAAGCTATTTTAGTTCAATATCCTGATATAAAACAAGTTGTAGTCATTGCACGGGAAGAGGAACCAGGAAATAAATTATTAGTAGCCTATTTGGTTGCTGAGGATAATTCACCAACTCCTAGCACCTTACGAAACTTCCTTAAGGCAAAGTTACCTGATTACATGATTCCTACTGCTTTCGTATTTCTTGATAAATTCCCTCTCACACCTAATGGTAAACTCAATCGTCGCGCTTTGCCTGCTCCTGATAGTTATCAAAGAAATATAGAAGTTGATTTTGTTGCTCCACGCACACCAATTGAAGAGGAATTAGCCACGATTTGGAAAGAGGTTTTAAAGTTAAAACAAGTGGGGATTCACGATAACTTCTTTGAGCTAGGGGGACATTCTTTATTAGCTACTCAAGTTGTTTCTCGTTTAAAAGAGGCTTTTAGTTTAGATTTTCCTTTACGTTATTTGTTTGAAAATCCAACTATTGCTGAACTAGCGCAAAAAGTGAATGAGCAAGTAGAAAATGATGATTTAGCAAGGATTTTGGCGGAGGTGGATGAGTTATCGGAGGAAGAGGTGAGGAAGGAGTTAGTTTCGTGAGAATTTTTTAAACGCAAAGGTACGGGGAGTAAGCGCAAAGTTACGCAGAGTCTTCTCTCCTACTCTCCGCGCCTCTGCGTCTCTGCGTGAGGCAAATCCATACTTTTAACAATAATTATTATGAGCGATTTACTAAAACGTCTGGAAAATCTATCACCTGAAAAGCGAGAATTAGTTTTACAAAAACTGAAGAAGCAACAGAAATCGCCACCTCTTACTCCTGTATCAAGGGAACAACCTCTTCCTCTGTCTTTTGCTCAACAAAGGCTGTGGTTTATTGACCAATTAGAAGGCGAAAATTGTGTCTATAATGTGCCGTTTTTCTGGCAAATTAGCGGAGTTTTGAATGTCAGTGCTTTAGAAAAAGCGATCGCCACAATTATCCAACGTCATGAAGTCTTACGCACTAGCTTCTCTATTGTGGATGAGTCACCGATACAGGTGATTCACGCTCATCCGCAACTAAAGTTACAGGTGCTAGACTGGCGACAAGTCCCAACAGAACACCAGTTAAGCAAGACGCGACAGTTTGCGATCTCAGAATTACAACAGCCTTTTGATTTATCAAACCCGCCTTTGCTGCGAGTAAAGTTGTTACAACTGGCTGAAAAATCCCATCTGCTGTTAATGGTTATCCATCATATTGTCTGCGATGGCTGGTCAATGGACATCTTCCGCCGGGAATTGTTCGCTGTTTACACGGCTTTCTGTGCTGGGGAGTCGTCTCCTCTACCCGAATTATCGCTACAATATGCCGATTTCGCCCATTGGCAAAGACAATGGTTACAGGGAGAAGTACTGCAAACCCAACTCAATTACTGGCAAAAACAATTAGCAGATGTCCCGCCACTGTTAGAATTACCGACAGATAAACCACGCCCATCAGTGCAGAGTTTCAGAGGGCGGAGTGAGTTTTTGGAACTCAATCGAGATTTAACGCAGCAGTTGAAACGTTTAAGCCAGGAGTCAGGAACTACTCTGTTTATGACAATGCTGGCGGTATTTACGCTGTTATTGTCGCGCTACAGTGGACAAGAGGATATTGTTGTTGGTTCTGCGATCGCCAATCGTAACCGTAGAGAAATAGAACCACTAATTGGCTTTTTTGTCAATACTTTGGCGTTGCGTACTAAGCTGCAAGGAAATCCAACTTTCTTAGAATTACTTGAACGAGTCAAGCAAGTAACCCTAGATGCTTATGACCATCAAGATTTACCCTTTGAGAAATTGGTTGATGAATTGGGATTAGAGCGATCGCTTTCTCATCATCCTTTATTTCAAGTCGCTTTTGGCTTGCAAAGTGGAACTCCAGAGAAACTAGAAATTCCTGGCTTAACTCTTTCCCGTTTTGAGTGGGAAAACACCACGACACTGTTTGATTTATCGCTGATTTTCCGGGAAACGCCTCAAGGTTTAACCGGAGAGTGGGAATATGCAACCGATTTGTTTGAGGCTGAAACTATCCAACGGATGGCGGGACATTTTGAGGTTCTGCTGAAGCAAATTATTGATAATCCGAAGCAACCAATCAATAGTTTATCTTTGCTTACAGAGTATGAGCGTCATAAATTACAAAGCTGGAATCAAACTCAAACCCAATATCCCCACGATAAAACTTTAGTTGATTTATTTGAAGAACAAGTTAGAAAAAATCCTGATAATCAGGCTGTATTTTTTGAGTCTAAAACTTTAACTTATCAAGAACTCAATCAAAAAGCTAATCAATTAGCTTACTATTTAATTCACAATTACCAAATTCAGCCAGACACCTTAATTGGTCTCTCTGTCGAACGTTCTTTAGAAATGATTATTGGTGTACTCGGTATCCTGAAAGCTGGTGGCGCTTATGTACCGATTGACCCTAATTATCCTCAAGAACGGATTAAGTTTATGTTAGAAGATTCTGGGATATCGGTATTATTAACCCAAAGTTTCCTATTAGATCGATTACCTCTGCCTGAATTAGAAAAATCTCCTCAATTAATTTGTTTAGATGCAGAAAATTTGGCTGAGGAGTCAATAGAAAATCCCCTTCCTCAAAGTACACCTAATGATTTGGCTTATGTCATCTACACCTCTGGATCTACTGGCAGACCCAAGGGAGTAATGATTGAGCATAGAGGATTGGTCAATTTGACTGTGGCGGTTGATGAAGCTTTGCAGATTCAACCCCAGAGCCGTTTACTTCAGTTCGCCTCTTTTAGCTTCGATGCTTCAATTTGGGAAATTACAACTACTTTGGGTGCAGGTGCTTGCTTATATCTTGCCAAAAAAGAAACTTTGTTACCCAGCCAAGGCTTAGTTGACTTTTTAATCGAACACAAAATTTCCCATGCCACTTTACCTCCTTCAGTCTTATCCCTGTTACCCCAAGCGAATTTACCTGCTCTACAAATTTTAGTTACTGCTGGTGAAGCTTGTCTAATAGAATTAGTGAGCCAATGGGCAAAAGGACGACATTTTTTTAATGCCTATGGGCCGACGGAATCTACAGTTTGTGCAAGTATAGCTGTTTGTCAACCCAATGGCAAAAAACCGCCTATTGGTAAACCAATATCTAATTTCCGCATCTATATTTTAGATGCACACAATCAAATCTTACCTCCTGGTATTCCTGGTGAGTTGTGCATTGCGGGAGTTGGATTAGCCAGAGGTTATCTCAATCGTCCTGAATTAACCGCCGAAAAATTTATTGAAATTGATTTATTTGGTAAAGTTGAGCGAATTTATAAAACTGGTGACTTAGCAAAATGGAATACTGAAGGCAATTTAGAATATTTGGGTCGGATTGACGAGCAAGTGAAGTTACGAGGTTTTAGAGTTGAACTTGGTGAAATTGAATCACTTTTATTACAACATTCATCAGTTAAAGAAGCTGTTGTAATTTTATATGAAACTGATAGCAATCCTAGGTTAGTGGTTTATATTACGACGGCAGAAAAATTCCTTAATTTAGAGGTTGAAGTTAAAGAATACCTGAAAAATCTCCTGCCGAATTATATGATTCCAAGCCAGATAATGGTTTTGGAACAGTTGCCTCTGACTGCTAACGGTAAACTAGATCGCCGCGCCTTACCAACACCCAATACATCCGCTTCCACTGAGTTAGAAATACCAGTAACTCCTACAGAAGAAATACTGGCTAGTTTATGGCAAGATTTGTTAAAAATTCAGTCTGTAGGTCGCTCTGATAACTTCTTTGAAATGGGTGGACATTCACTGTTAGCAACTCAATTAGTTGCCCGCATTCGTGACAGTTTTGGGGTAGAGTTACCTGTCCGCAAGGTATTTGAGCAAAGCGTTTTATCTGAATTGGCGCGAGAAATTGACAAAGCATCAGCCAGTGTTGCTTTACCTTCAATTGTACCCCAACCAGAAAATGAGCCGAAAACTCTATCTTTTGCTCAATCAAGACTTTGGTTTCTCGCTCAACTAGAAGCTGAAGGAAATTCTGCCAGCTACAATATGCCCTTCGCACTCCAGCTTGACGGTAACTTAAATGTAGAAGCTTTACGGCAGAGTTTAACTTATTTGCTACAACGTCATAACAGTTTACGCACTTATTTCCCGGCCTTGGAGGGAGAACCGCAAGTAGTAGTTAAAGATATCGCAGATATAGAAGTCTTAGAAATTGCAGATTTACAAGCACTCAATGCCCTGACGCAAGCGAAAACTGTACAACAGTTAGCCGATACCCATGCACAAGAACCCTTTGACTTAAATACTGGCCCTCTGTTTAGAGCTAAACTACTGCAACTGAGCGAACATAAAAATGTTCTGCTGATTAACATGCACCACATTATCAGCGATGGTTGGTCAATGGGTGTATTTAAGCGGGAATGGGAACAAGCATACACAGCTTATGCTGCGGGTTCTACTCCGAATTTATCACCCTTACCGATTCAATATAGCGATTATGCAGCTTGGCAGCGTAGTTGGTTACAAGGGGAAATTTTATCCAGTCAGGAAGATTATTGGCAACAACAACTAAGTGATGCGCCCCGCGTACTGGAGTTAGCTACTGATTACCCCCGTCCAGCGCAACAAAGTTACCAAGGTGAACGTGAAGAATATTATTTGAGCAAAGAACTCACAGAGCAACTAAAAATCGTCAGTCAAAAACACGGGGTGAGTTTGTTTATGACTTTGTTGGCGGCTTTTAGTATTTTACTATCGCGTTATAGCCGCCAAAACGATTTATGTATTGGTAGTGCGATCGCTAACCGCACCCATAGCTACACAGAACGATTAATTGGCTTTTTTGTCAATACTTTAGTATTGCGGAGCAAAATCAAGCCAGAGCAAGCATTTATTGATTTACTGCAACAAATCCGTCAAACTTGCTTAGATGCTTATGCTCATCAAGACATTCCCTTTGAGTATTTGGTAGAAAAACTGCAACCCGAACGCAGCCTCAGCCGTAACCCACTGTGTCAAGTGATGATTGCCTTGCAAAACACCGAAGGTATGGGGAAAAATGTTAGTTTACCAGGGCTTGAGATTCAATCCTTTGACCAAAGTTTCCCATTTGCTAAGTTTGACTTGGGATTGGATCTCCGGGAGCATAACAACCAACTAAACTGTGTGTGGGAATATGCCACCGATTTATTTGCGGCAGATACAATTAAGCGCATGGCAAGACACTTTGAAGTCTTGCTGACAGCAATTACCCAAAATCCGCAACAACCTATCAGTCAGCTGCCTTTACTCACAACAGCAGAAATTCAGCAATTGCAAGTTTGGAATCAAACTGACACCGATTACCCCCATAACCAAACACTGGTGACTCTGTTTGAACAACAAGCAGCAAAAACCCCCGATAATATTGCAATAGTTTTTGAATCCCAAAGCCTAACTTATCACCAGCTAAATCAAACAGCGAATCAACTAGCTCATTACCTAATTCAAAATTACCAAATTCAGCCAGATACATTAATCGGTATCTCTGTCGAACGTTCTTTAGAAATGATTATTGGTGTACTCGGTATCCTCAAAGCGGGTGGGGCTTATGTACCGATTGACCCTAATTATCCCCAAGAACGGATTAAGTTCATGTTAGAAGATTCTGGGATATCAGTATTACTAACCCAAAGTTTCCTATTAGATCAATTAACTGTAACTGAACTAAAACACCACTTCATTTGTTTAGATGAGGAAGTTTTTGTTGAAGAATTAACCCATAATCCCACTCCTCAAAGTACACCTGATAATTTAGCTTACGTTATTTACACCTCTGGTTCTACAGGAAGACCAAAGGGAGTGATGATTGAGCATAAAGCAATTGTTAACCTTGCCTTGGGTTGGGTTGAAACTTTTCAAGTGCAATCCCACAGTCGAGTGCTTCAATTTGGTTCTTTTAGTTTCGATTTGTCTATTGGTGAAATTGCGACTGCTTTATCCGCAGGTGCTTGTTTATATTTAGGAAATAAAGACACTGTATTACCAGGTAAAAGCTTAGTTGACTTTTTAACCCAACACAAAATTACGCACAGCTTTTTGTCGCCTTCAGCTTTATCAGTCTTACCAAAGGCGAGTTTTCCTGATTTGCAATGTATTACCGTTGGTGGGGAAGCTTGTACTGCTGAATTAGTTAGTCAGTGGGGAAATGAACAATCTTTATATAATTGCTATGGCCCGACAGAATCTACTGTGACTGCGGCTATTTCTCATTGTCAACCCAATGGCAAAAAACCAGCAATCGGCAAACCAATATCTAATGTACACATCTATATTTTAGATGCACATAATCAAGCATTACCGCCAGGAATACCAGGAGAATTGTGCGTTGCAGGAGTTGGTTTAGCTAGAGGTTATCTCAGCCGTCCTGAATTAACCTCCGAAAAATTTCTTGAAGTGGAATTATTCGGTAAAACTGAGCGAATTTATAAAACTGGCGATTTAGCCCGTTGGCTACCTGACGGCAATTTAGAATACTTAGGTCGCATTGATAATCAGGTCAAACTACGTGGTTTTCGGATTGAATTAAGTGAAATTGAAGCTTCGTTAGTCAAACATTCAAAAATTCAGGAAGCAGTTGTTATTGTTAGGGAAGAAACCGATCTAGATAAACGTTTAATAGCTTATATTGTCCCCACAGCAACCGAAGAAGGCACGAACTCAGATGAATTAATAGAATTGTGGGAAAACCTTTTTAACGATAACTACTCTCAGCAGCAAAATCCTAATGATGACCCAACCTTGAATATTGTTGGTTGGAATGATAGCTACACAGCACAACCTATTCCCCAAGCAGCAATGCAAGAATGGCGAGATAAAACAGTTGAGCAAATTCTCGAACTTGCGCCGAAAAGAGTTTGGGAAATTGGCTGTGGCTCAGGGATGTTATTGTTTAAAATTGCTCCTTATTGTCAGCATTATCTAGGAACAGATTTTTCTCCTGACGCATTGCAGTATATTACACAGCATCTAGAACAGCAGTCTCTTCAAGAGAAAGTTACCTTAAAAACCAGTGCAGCGCACCAGTTTGATGGTATTGAAACCAATGCTTATGACTTGGTAATTATCAATTCTGTAATTCAATATTTTCCCTCTTTAGATTACCTGCTGTCAGTCATCGAAGGAGCTATCAAAACTGTCAATCATCAAGGTAAAATCTTTATTGGAGATGTGCGAAATCTCCATTTATTAGAAGCTTTCCACACCGCAGCCGAATTTTATCGCGCTCCCGATGAATTATCAATTCAAGATTTACGCCAACAAATTCAAAACAGCATTCGCACCGAAGAAGAATTATTAATTGACCCTGATTTCTTTATCGCCCTCAAGCAAAAATTTCCAAGGATTAGTCACCTACAGATTGAATTGAAACGAGGTTACAGTCATACGGAAATGAGCCGTTTTCGTTATGACGTTGTTTTGTATTTAGATAGGGCAAATATTACCCGAACACAACCTAAATGGTTAGATTGGCATAACCAAAATTTGAATCTGGAAACAATCGAAAGAATTTTAGCAACCGAACAACCTGATTTACTAGGTATTAAAAATATTCCGAATGCACGTCTAACTTCAGAAATGGCGTTGTTAGAAAAAATTCCGCAATTAGAGGGTAATCTTGCAGATTTAAAAGCTGCAATTTTACAAATCCAATCAGGAATAGAACCCGAATCATTGCGAACTTTAGCGCGAGATTTACCCTATAAAACGTTTACTCAATATAGCTCGACAGGTTTTTCTGATTACGATGTTGTTTTTCAAAAGAATATCCCTGAAGAAGTTACAATACCAAGATTTGCGACAAAAAGTAATTGGCTGTTAAAACCTTGGCAAAAATACGCCAACCAGCCTTTGCAATATCGCACTAATCAAGCCGATCCAGCTTTATTAGAAGAATGGCGGGATTTTCTGAGTAAAACTCTCCCTGATTATATGATTCCTAGCCATTTTATTGTTTTAGAAAAACTGCCACTGACACCAAATGGTAAGTTGGATCGTAAAGCTTTACCTGCTTTGCATCTTCGGATTGAAAGATCAAATGTAGCCCCACGCAACGAAGTTGAACAGAAACTAGCGCAATTATGGTCTACTGTCCTCAAAAGTCAAGAATTTGGAATTTACGATAACTTTTTCGACTTAGGCGGACATTCTTTATTGGCGGTGAAATTGCTCAATCTTATGCAGCAAGTTTTTGAGCAAAAATTTGCCTTGAGTAGTTTATTTCAGAACCCTACTATTGCTCAACTAGCAGAACAAATTTGTAATACTGGAGTGCAACAGTCCCATCCAGATTTACTGTTACTTCAACCTCAAGGAAATGCAACTCCTCTATTTTTTCTCCCTGGTGCAAACGGACACGGATTCTATTTTCGAGATTTAGCAATTAATTTAGGAAACGAACATCCACTGTATAGTCTGGAAACTCCAGGACGAGATGGCTCCACTCCAATCCCTGAATCCGTAAAAACCCATGCAAGGCAATTGATTGAGCTATTACGTCAACAGCAACCCCAAGGCCCATACATATTAGTAGGGTACTCTTCAGGTAGTGGTGTTGCTTTTGAAATAGCTTCTCAACTTGAACAGCAAGGTGAAACGCTTAGTTTATTAGCTATGTTGGACTCTGGATTAGTTTCTCGGCCTGAATATTTGACAGATACAACAGAGCTTGATTGGATTTGGCAAATGATTCGGCGGCAGGAAATTTTGAACAAAGTTTCTTTAGGACTGCAATACGAAGATTTAACCGCTCAACCCAATGACCAAGCCAGGTGGGATTTAGCCGCAGAGTATTTGTACAAATTTAATGTTTTACCCGAAAACTCTACCCTTGCTTTACTCAAAACCAGTCTGAAAGTGATGAGATCGCTAACATTCAATTATGCAAATTATCAACCTAATTATCGAATTTCTGCGCCGATTGTTTTATTCCGCGCTCAAGAAGTGCATGAAATTGTGTTGCAAGAAATCCGAGCTACTTCTAATTACGATTTACCTGATTGGGGATGGCAAACCTATACTCAACAGCCTGTCAAAGTGATTTCTGTACCTGGAAATCATGGACGAATGCTTTATGAACCCAATGTAAAAGTATTAGCAATACAACTACAAACGGCGATACTAGAAGCCGAAAAAGCCATAGCTTTCAATCGTTAACCTAACTTTCTTAATTTTGAAGTGGTATAAAAAAATGCAACCTCTTCCTATTAAAATTTCCGATGAAACTCTGCGGGATGGAGAACAACAAGTAGGCATTTTCTTCTCTTACCCAACTAAACACAAACTTGCTCGTCTGATTGCTCAAACAGGAGTTGATGGATTGGCTATCATGCCAAGTGTTTGCGAACAAGAAGCAGAGTTAGTCAAATCATTAGTCTCAGAAGGATGGGATGAAGTGATTACTACTGATACGATGATGGGAAAGCAGTACATAGATCAAGCGATAGAGTGCGGAGTTAAGCGCATTATTTTATTCCATGCTGTTTCCGATCGCCTGCTATTTTTGCGCGATCCCCAAGTTCGCCTCATGAGCGAATTTCAAGGAAAAACTATTGACGACGGTATCCCATCTCAAATAATCAATACAATTCGTCAAAATGCTCTTGATGTCATTGTCGAAAATTTGCACTATGCTACAAAAGTCGCAGGTTTGAGAGTAGATTTTGCGGCTGAGGATGCTTCTAGAGCCGATTATGACTATTTGGTGCAATGTATTCGCTCATGCAGTCCTTATATCGAACACTTTCTACTGTGTGATACGGTAGGGGTTCTGACTCCAGAAAAGAGTTATATCTGGATTAACGACTTGCTCCAATCTACCGCAGGGGTCGTATTGGGAGTACATTATCACAACGATATGGGCTTAGCTTTAGAAAATACTCTCCAGTCTCTCATGGCTGGGGCGACTTTAGTATCGGGGACATTTTGTGGTTTGGGAGAACGAGCCGGAAATGTGGCGATCGAGCAAGTTTTAAATGGTTTGCGAGTCCGTTTCGGGATTGAAGTAGAGGGGATCGACTATGATGCGATCGCAGCAGTAACTAATTACATCGAGCAAATGGGGATTCGCCCCGCCCCTCCTTACTCTCAAACTGCACAACGCCACGAATCAGGTATTCATGTCAATTCTTTGTTGCGTGACCCCAAAAGTTATGCAATATTTCCTTATAACAAGATAGATGTTGTATTTGGCAAATGGAGTGGAGTTAGTAATTTTCAATATCTATTTGAAAAGCAACTGCACAATCCTCAACCCAGAAAGCACTATGAAAAGATGCGTTCTGTTATCAAATTGCTAGCTACTGAAAAAGAACGTTATTTTACTGCTCAAGAAGTTTTAGAATTATGGGAGGATGGTATCTTTGAATAGGAAATTAGGAAAATTTACAATTTCCTATTCAAGTAAATTAAAGACTGAGGAGAAAATTTTATCATTTCATAAACGATAACAATTAATTATGACTTGTTTTTCCTATTCTTTAATTATTGACTAGCCATCTGAATCACGATATTACAATATTTTTTTTGATATGCAAGCTACAAGTTTTATTGGTAAATCGTCAAAAAATGATTCTTCACCTGGTAAGGATTTTTGGGGGAATGTCAGAGCGATTATCGGGCCTTTCTTGTATCCTACTGAGGCAAACGCCAGACCATTTTCAGATGTAATTCGTACATGGGGAATGCTTTTTCTCCTGGTATTATTAATAATAATGCTCGTCGGTGTAACTGCGTTTAATAGCTTTGTTAGCCGCTATTTGCTAGATATCATTACTGAAGATCGAGATTTGCAGAAATTTAATCAGACATTAATACTTTATGGTGTTGCTCTTGTCTGCGTAACGATATTATTAGGATTTTCTAGATTTGTTAGAAAACAAATCGCTCTTAATTGGTATCAATGGCTAAACAATCGAATTGTAGATAAATATTTGAGTAATCGTGCCTATTATAAAATTAATTTTAAATCTGATATTGATAATCCAGATCAAAGAATAACCCAAGAAATAGAACCTTTGACTAGAGATGCTCTCTCTTTTTCGGCTACTTTCTTAGAAAAAGTGCTGGAAATGATTACTTTTTTAGTAATTCTTTGGTCGCTTTCTCATTTTGTGGCAGTTGTATTAGTTATTTATACAGTAATAGGGAATTTCATTGCTGTTTATTTAGCTCAAGAATTAAATAAAATTAAACAAGAAGAACTCGAACATCAAGGCGACTATAATTATAGCGTAAATCATGTTCGTAATCATGCTGAATCAATAGCTTTCTTTCGAGGAGAGAAACAAGAATTAAATATAGTACTACAAAAATTCAATAATATTCTTAAAAGTGCTAAACGCAAGATTAATTGGGAAGTAACTCAAGATATTTTTAACAGAGGGTATCAAGCGATTATTCAAATATTTCCATATATAGTATTTGGCCCTTTACAGATTAAAGGTGAAATGCAATTTGGAGAAATTTCCCAAGCTAGTTTAGCTTGTAGTCTATTTGCTACAGCTCTGGCGGAAATAATCAGAGAATTTGCGACTTCAGGACGATTTTCTAGTTATGTTGAGCGTTTAGTTGAACTGTCGAATGCTCTAGAAGCAGTAACTAAACAACCTGAAAATGTCAGTACGATTAAAACAATAGAAGAAAGGCAACTGGCTTTTGAGCATGTTACTTTACAAACACCTGATTATGAACAGGTAATTGTCGAAGATTTGTCGCTTTCTGTTCAGCCGGGAGAGGGTTTATTAATTGTAGGGCCTAGTGGTCGAGGTAAAAGTTCATTATTAAGAGCGATCGCGGGTTTATGGAATGCGGGGACTGGTCGTTTAGTGCGACCTCCTTTAGAAGAAGTCTTATTCTTACCCCAACGTCCTTACATCATTTTGGGAACTCTGCGCGAACAGTTACTTTATCCTAATACAAATCGGCAAATGACCGACGCAGAAGTGAAAAATGTTTTGCAACAAGTAAACCTGCAAAACTTACTAAGTCGAATTGAAGGTTTTGATACAGAAGTTCCTTGGGAAAACATACTATCGCTAGGAGAACAACAACGTCTAGCTTTCGCACGCTTGTTAGTGACTCATCCCAGATTCACCATATTAGATGAAGCAACAAGTGCCTTAGATTTGAGAAATGAAGGAAATTTATATCAACAATTACAAGAAACAAAAACAACATTTATTAGTGTAGGGCATAGAGAAAGCTTATTTGATTATCATCAATGGGTTTTAGAACTTTCACAAGATTCTAGTTGGCAACTTCTGAGCATTCAAGATTATCGAAACCAAAAAATAAGTGCCCAAAACTCAACTGAAACTACTAGCGTTACTACAGACAGCTTACCTAATAATGAATATCAAAATCAATCAGCAACATCGATTGAAAAAACTCTCATCGAAGGTCTTTCTCACAAGGAAATGAGCGAATTAACTTCCTATACTATTAAGACTATTAGGAGTAAAGCAAGCAAAGGAGAGACTATTGCCGCTAGAGACGGCTTTACCTACCGCTATGACAAAGATCCTCATGTCCTGAAATGGCTCAGAATTTAGCGTTTAAATAAATTCTAAAAAAGCTTGGTCTAATCAATGGTCAAATCTGGACACTTACCCGCGATCGCCAGCATCTTCAGCAAATTTAAAGAAAAGATTGTTTGGTATAACTCGTGAAGTTCTCTTTCCTTACGAACTAAGACAAAGTATTGCCGCTGATGTCGCCAAAGAATTTCAGCTTTACCATCAATCAAACTTCTGATTTTTCCTATGAATAGACTACAGTTAACACCAAAATTTGAAGAAGCCTTGGTCTATGCAACTCGTCTTCATACCAATCAAACGCGCAAGATTAGCGGCGTTCCTTACATCGCTCACTTATTGAGTGTGGCAGCACTTGTACTCGAAGCTGGCGGCACTGAAGAAGAAGCGATCGCCGGTCTATTGCACGATGCAGTCGAAGACCAAGGAGGCAAATCCACTCGCGAGGAAATACGCCAGCGCTTTGGTGAGACAGTCGTTGCAATAGTTGATGGCTGTACTGAATCCGACACTTACCCGAAACCACCTTGGTCAGAACGCAAGAAAAGGTATTTGGAGAATCTGCGTCATGCCTCAGCCTCAGTCCGGCGCGTATCTTTGGCGGATAAACTGCACAATGCAAGGTCATTGTTGGCAGACATCCGACAACATGGCAGCAGTATTTGGAAAGAATTTAAAACTGGCAAAGAAGGAACTTTATGGTTTTATCAACAGTTACAGCAAATCTATAATGCAAGTGGCTCAGACGTTCTGACGCAAGAGTTTTCCAGAGTAATTCAACAGCTTTGCAACGAAAGCTAAGAATTTGATTTACGTTTAAGGGGGAAATCAGAAAATCTAATCCCCTTTTAATCTAGCATTCACCGACGTTGCAAATCTGCAATGCAGACTGGGAACACTAACTCCAGGTTAGTAAGAGATAGTGGTTATGGTCAGCATATTTGAGGTTCAGCTCCCTGGTTATAGTATCAAAGACCAAATTTATTCTGGTACGCGGACGCTAGTTTACCGAGGGATAAGGGAGCAAGACCAAAAACCCGTAGCAATTAAGCTGATGCGTTTGGAATACCCTAGCTTTCACGAACTTTTACAATTTCGTAACCAGTACGTCATTGCCAAAAATCTCAACCTACCTGGTGCGATCGCACCTTACAGCTTGGAAACCTACCATAACGGTTACGCTCTAATTATGGAGGATTTTGGCGGAATCTCTTTGAAAGAATGGGGAATAGAGCAGAGAAATACGCAAGCGATCGCAAATTTTCTCCAAGTTGCCATTCCGATTGCAGATATCATAAACCAAATGCATAGCGATACCTGCGGTGGGCTACACCTACGCGTCATTCATAAAGATATTAAACCAGCAAATATTTTAATTAATCCAGAAACAAAACAAATAAAACTCATAGATTTTAGTATCGCCTCTTTATTACCGCGAGAAGTACAAGAAATCCAAAGTTTTAATGTTTTAGAAGGAACTCTAGCTTATTTATCTCCCGAACAAACTGGACGCATGAACAGAGGAGTTGACTATCGGACAGATTTGTACTCCCTTGGTGTGACTTTTTATGAAATCTTGACTGGACAATTACCCTTTCAATCAGACGATCCAATAGAGTTAGTTCACGCTCATCTAGCAAAACAAGCAACACCACCTCATCAAATCAATCCTGATATTCCACTGATAATTTCAGAAATTATCGCCAAACTAATGGCTAAAAATGCTGAAGAACGCTATCAAAGTGCTTTGGGATTAAAATATGATTTGGAAACTTGTTGGCAAAGCTTACAACAGACAGGAGAAATCCCAGTCTTTGAAATCGGTAAAAGAGATATTCAAGAGCGTTTTATAATTCCAGAAAAGCTCTATGGACGGGAGCAAGAAGTCCATACATTACTAGATGCTTTTGAAAGGGTTGCTAATGGTGCATCAGAATTAATGCTAATAGCAGGATTTTCGGGAATTGGTAAAACCGCAGTTGTTAATGAAGTACATAAACCAATAGTCAAACAACGCGGTTACTTTATTAAAGGAAAATTTGACCAATTCAATCGTAATATTCCTTTCTCAGCATTTGTCCAAGCATTCCGCAATTTAATGGAACAATTGTTAACGGAAGCAGACATAGTAATTCAACATTGGAAAACTAAAATTATTACCGCTTTAGGCGAAAATGCCCAAGTAATTGTTGAGGTGATTCCTGAATTAGAAATGATTATTGGTCAGCAACCGCCAGTACCAGAATTATCCGGTAGTGCTGCTGAAAATCGATTTAACTTATTACTACAAAAATTTATCCAAATATTTACTACTAAAGACCATCCCTTAGTAATGTTTTTAGACGATTTACAATGGGCTGACTCTGCTTCTTTAAAACTTATAGAGTTATTAATGAATGATAATAATAATGGTTATTTGTTATTAATTGGTGCATATAGAGATAATGAAGTTATACCCGCACATCCATTGATGTTAACTTTAGAAAAGATTACTAAAAAAAATGCCACAATTAATACCATTATTTTGCAAAACCTCAGTTATTTAAAACTCAATCAGTTAGTAGCTGACACATTGGGTTGTGTAGAAGAGTTAGCATGGTCTCTTTCACAACTAATTTATCAAAAAACCCAAGGTAACCCATTTTTTGCTACCCAGTTTCTCAAAGCATTATACCAAGATGGCTTAATTGAATTTAATTCATTAGAAGGATATTGGCAATGTGACATTACACAAATTAATCAGCAAGCGCTGACAGATGATGTCGTAGAGTTCATGGAATTTCAATTGCGCAAGCTGCCTCAATCAACTCAACATGTCCTCAAACTGGCTGCTTGTATTGGTAATAAATTTGATTTAAAAACACTAGCTATTGTTTCCGAACAATCAGAAATAGAAACTGCTACTTATTTGTGGAACGCTTTGCAGGAAGGATTAATTTTACCCCAAAGTGATGTTTATAAATTTTATATTGGTGAAGTAAATCATGCAGTCAGGCAAGAAAGTTCTGAGATTGTTGCATATAAATTTCTCCACGATCGCGTTCAACAAGCTGCTTACGCTTTGATTCCTGAATCTGATAAACAGCTAACTCATTTAAAGACTGGAAAACTAATTTTAAAAAACACATTATCTGAAGCTTTAGAAACCAGTATATTTGATATCGTCAGCCAGTTGAACCAAGGAATCGATATCATTACCGAACAATCAGAAAAACGCGAACTAGCTCAATTGAATCTGATTGCTGGTAAGAAAGCTAAAGCTTCTACCGCTTATAAAGCAGCCGTGAAATATTTCACTGTCGGGATGAAATTGCTACTAGATAATAGTTGGGAAACTGACTATAAACTCACCTTTAACTTGTATCGAGAACGAGCAGAATGTGAATATTTAGTGGGAAATTTTGGGGAATCAGAAGCTTGCTTTGATTTGGCTTTAAATTCTGCTCGTGATGTGTTCGATCGCGCAGATATTTATGTTCTACTGATGGCATTGCGGATGACTCAGGGAGAAAATATTTACGCCAGCGTTGATGCTGGAATTAAAGGGTTGAGTAGCTTGGGATTAAAGTTGCCTGATACGCCTGAAGAAATACAAGCATTAGCCGCCACCGAACTTGAGAAACTACAAACAAATCTGGCAAATGTGAATCCAAGAGATTTATTTGCCTTGCCTGAGATGACAGACCCAGTTCAAAAGGCTTGTATGAAGCTTTTAGCCGTTTTATGGTCGGCATCTTATTTGGCAGGAAATCAAGACCTCGCTTATTTAATCAGCTTGTTAATGCTGAATATTTCTTTGAAGTATGGTAATAGCGAAACCTCTAGCGTTGCCTACGATCTCTATGGTATTAATCTTGCCGATCGAGGAGAGTATCAAACAGCTTATGAATTTGGGGAATTGTCCTTAAAAGTTGCTCATCACTTCAATAATCTGCAAATTTTACCGAAAAATATCAATCATTTTGGCCATGCAATTAATCCTTATATTCGACACCTGAAAACAAATTTGCCACTTTACCAGCAATCATTTCAAATTTCTTATGATACTGGAAATTTGCTTTATGGAGTTTGGGCAGTTATATTTACGATTTGGACAATGTTAATTAAAGGCGATCGCCTTAGTGACATCTATCTCGAAACTGATAAATACCTGAACTATGTCGAGCAGGTAAATGATACAAATATGCTGTACACTTTTATCTTACAGCGAAAATTCATTGCGAGTTTGGAGAATTTATCAGAGACAAAAAAATCATTCGATTATGAAAATAACGAGAATATCTCTTATATAGATATTTTCCAAAAAAATAATTTTGCCATTGGAATTAGTTGGTATTGCATTCTCAAGCTGCAATTATTGTATCTCCAGGCTGATTATCATGAAGCCGTACAAATCATACTAGAAGTTGAGAAAAGGCAAGCTACAAATTTAGGATTTTTTCCCACGACTCAATATCATTTCTATTATCCCCTCTGTTTAACGGCACTCTACGCCACTGCAACACCAGAGGAAAAACAGCAGTATTGTAACCTTCTGGAAAAACATCAGCAAATCCTTGAAAAATTAGCGGATAATTGTCCAGAAAACTTTTTACATCGATATCTGTTGCTATCTGCGGAAATAGTAAAAATTTCTGGCAAGGGTATTGAAGCCATAGATTTATACGATCGCGCCATTGCACTTGCCAAAGCCAATGAATATCTGCAAGAAGAAGCGATCGCTAACGAACTCGCTGCTAAGTTTTACCTGGAATGGGGTAAAGATAAAGTCGCCGCAGGCTATATGCAGGAAGCATACTACTGTTATGCGCGGTGGGGAGCATTAGCCAAAGTCGATAACTTAGAAAAACTTTATCCCCAATTGTTGCAACCCATCCTCCTACAGCGAAAACTCAGCTTAAATCCTCTAGAAACTATTGCCAATATAGGCTTGACTCGGAGTTCTTCATCTAACGGCACTTCTAGCAGTACCAACAACATTTCTGATGTTCTCGATTTTACCTCCATCCTCAAAGCTGCTCAAGCGATTTCCAGTTCCATCGAATTAGATCGCCTCATCGTTAGTCTTACCCGCATCATTTTAGAAAACTCTGGTGCGAAAAAAACTGTATTAATTTTGCCACAAGGAGATAGCTGGCAAGTAAGAGCAATTACATATATCGATCGCGAAGCAAATTCTGGGTGTGAAATCAAAACTATCCTGGAAACACAACCAATAGAAACTTGCTTAGACATCCCGAAACAACTAATTTATTACGTTAAAAATACGCAAGAAACAGTAGCGATCGACAACTTGCAAAGTGATATTTCTGGATTGATGAGCGAATATATGCAATTGGTAAAACCCAAGAGTGCTTTATGTATGCCAATCTTGAATCAAGGGCATTTGGTGGGTATTCTTTATTTGGAAAATAAATTAACTCAAGGAGTATTTACCAGCGATCGCCGATTGATTTTAAATTTCCTCTGCACCCAAGCCGGAATTTCTCTAGATAACGCTCAACTTTATTGCGATTTACAAGCAAGTAAAACTCTCTTGCACAAGCTTGCTAATAATATCCCTGGAGTTATTTATCAACTGTGCCTCAGTAAGGATGGTGTTGCTTCTATGCCATATATCAGTTCTGGCTGCTATCAACTCTACGGAATACCAGCAGAGGAATTTTTGTCTGAAAATAGCTATCAAAGCTTACGTGGTTTAGAACATCCTGAAGATAGCGCTCAAGTTGAGAAACTAATAATGGAATCAGCGCAGAATCTCACGACTTTTCAACATGAATGGCGCATTATTACACCAACAGGCCAATTAAAATGGATTCAAGCCGTATCCCAACCAGAAGCACAAGAGGATGGCTCTCTTGTATGGGATGGCGTACTTCTAGATATTACCGAACGCAAACAAGCAGAAGCAATTGTACAGCAAAAATCTCAAGAACTAGAACAAGCGCTGCAAAACTTACAACAAGCACAATTACAAATTGTCCAAAATGAAAAAATGTCAGCTTTAGGTAATTTGGTTGCAGGTGTCGCTCACGAAATTAATAACCCTGTGGGCTTTATTAATGGTAATATTCAACCAGCATACGAAGGCGTCCAAGATTTATTTAATTTGCTCGATTGTTATCAAGAAAAATTTCCTCAACCAGGGGAAGAAATTGAAGCAGAAATCGAGAATATTGATTTAGAATACTTACGCAGTGATTTACCAAAATTAATTTCTTCTATGAAAGAAGGAGTTCATCGTATCCGGGAAATTAGTAATAGCTTGCGTACCTTCTCTCGTGCCGATTCTGACTACAAAGTTCCTTTTAATATTCACGATGGCTTAGACAGCACTATCTTAATTCTCAAACACCGCCTGAAAGCGAATGATAGCCATCCAGCAATTGAAATCGTGAAAAATTACGGCAATTTCCCCCAAATAGAGTGTTTCCCCGGACAGTTAAATCAGGTGTTTATGAATTTATTGGCTAATGCCATTGATGCGCTAGAAGAGTCAAACATTGGACGGAGTTTTGCTGAAATCCAAGCTAACCCAAACATAATCGTTATTACTACTAAATTGAGTGATGACTCCAAACAAGTGAATATTAGTATCAAAGATAATGGTATGGGAATGACTCAAGAAGTCAAGCAAAAAATATTTGACCATCTTTATACTACGAAAATGGTAGGTAAAGGTACAGGTTTAGGATTAGCGATCGCCCGTCAAATTATTGTGGAAAAACACGGCGGTACTCTAGAAGTTAATTCTGCACTAAATCAAGGAGCAGAATTTATAATTACACTACCAAGGTGAGATAACGAAGGCAGGGGGCAGGGGGCAGGAGGCCGTTTTTGTAACGAAAGGGAAACCTTTTACTATTGAGGATTTTACCTCGTGCCTTGTACTTAGATCAAAAAATTAATATCAATTAGCCTGATAAATTCCATAATTAAAGCCAAAATATACTTTAAATCCATGATTTAAGTATATACATCTATTATTGCGGCTTATGTCATCGCCTTTTGAGCGCCCGCTAAAAGTTGAAATCAGGCTTCCATCTTCTCATCCCCATTTATTGGAGGGACTTGAGATATGGCTGCGCTTAGGTTTGATATCCGATTCCCAAGTTAGGCAAATATCCCGAGAATTCCTGGTTTGTACGGTGAGGTTACAACCCCAGGCTAAAAGTGAAGCTCAGGTAAAATTTGCAACTTCCGATGCCGTGCAACAGTTGCCTGTAGGAGCTTTACAAGCTACTAGTAGCAAACAAGCGACAGAAACACCAGCTCAACCCAACTTTTTCAGCACAATGTTGCAGTCATTAGGAGCAGAATTGAGCGTCCGTTGGCTGCTTTTTTTAGGGGTATTTTTAGTAGTGGTATCCTCTGGGGTACTGGCTGCTAGTCAGTGGGCAAAATTTCCTGCTTCCGGGCAGTATGGAGTTTTATTTGCTTATACTTTGAGTTTTTGGGGGTTAAGCTTTTGGGCGACTAGGCAAAATAACTTGAGATTGACAGCTCAGACATTATTGATTGCCACTCTTTTGTTAGTGCCAGTGAACTTTTGGGCGATGGATAGCTTTCGCTTATGGCAAAATCCGCTGGATTGGATTGTAGTTGCGATCGCCTTGCCTACCCTCACTGCTATTACTGCTTTAATCTTTAAAAATCGGACTATTTTTCCCCGTATAAATAGCGATAAATTACTTATAGTCAATATTCTGGGGTTGAGTTATCTACATTGGGGTTGGCAATTTAGAGGATTTCCTTTAATTGCTGTTTATCTGGCAACCATCGCCACAACTATAATTGCTGTTGCCAATCGCCGTTACGCAGATAACACCAGCGATCGCCATAATTTCAGTATTAATTTACGCGTTACAGTCATAATTTATGCTTTGCTAGTCTTGTTAGGACGGGCGATTTTTATTGCTGGGGTAAATGTTACACAGCTAGGTTTAGCGATTGGGATTTGCGGCTGGTTGGTGACTTGGCTAGCACAGGAGGAAGGCAGGGGGGCAGGGGGCAGGGGGCAGGGAGCAGGGGGAGATGAGGAAGTAACTGTAATATCTCCGTCATCTCCCTTAGTTTGGGAAAGATTCGGTGCGATTTTACTCTTACTGGGTTGGTTGGTTTCAGTAATTAATTATCCCTGGCAAGCTATAGCTGTGAGTGGTTTGGGTTTGTGGTTTGTGGGAAATCGCTTGCAGCGCTACAGTTTAAAAATTGACTTGGCGGCGATTTTCGTTATTGGTTTACAGACAATTTGGCTTGCTTGGCGGTTAGTACCCCATAATTTACAAGAATTGGCCATCGCTACTGCTACCGGACTCACAAATTCTCAAAATCAACCTTGGGCATTGCTGGGTGTAGTTTTATTTCCTTACGTAATTTTCATGGTGGCGCTTACAGATTATTTCTATCGCGCCCAAAAACGAGAATTGGCTGAATTTGGGGAACTACTGGCTTTATTATTAGGAGCTTTTCTGACAACGATCGCTGTAGTCAATCCGGCGTTGCGATCGCTAAATCTGCTATTTTCTACAATCGCCCTTGCTGTTGTCAGCAAACGCCGCCCCTCCTCATCTCCTCCTCTGGTATACCTGACTCATATCATCGGCGTGCTGACGTTTTGTTCGCTGGTTCATTGGTTCTTGCCAACACTCAGTAGAGAAGTTTGGGCAAGTATTTTATTGGCTGTGATGGTTGCAGAATGGATATTTAGTATGGGGGCTGGATTATGGCGACGTAGTGCATGGGACATCGGTTTAGGATTAGCCGCCGTTAGTTTTTTGCTGTTGTGGATGAATGCAGAATCATCTTGGTATGGCGTCGCCGATAGCAGGGCTTATTGGGGAGTTATTTGGCTGGTTACGCCCATAGCTCTTACGGGTGTTGCCAATGGCGCAAATCTAGAAAATCGTACTATTACCCGTTACTTAAGTATTTTAACTGTGGGAATTGCCCAGTTACTTACTTTACAGCTACCAGGAATTAGATTAATTGGCTTGGCTGTGGGCGCGGTAATCATGTTCGTAAATACGCGCTATTTGCGAAACCAAGTAGCTGCGGTGATTGCGGAAGGATTTGTTTTAAGTTTTATCGGCGTAGTGCTGTGGACGGGCGTGCCTGGTTTACCTCCTTTAGCGGTGGCTGGTTGGTTTGTTGTCGGAGCGATCGCCACTTTCAGTTTATGGTTAATACGCACAGCACTCAGACAACGTAGTAACGAATTAGCAGCTATCTATGCAGCCGCCAGCGATAAATGGGCGATCGCTTTGTGTGGTTATGAATTCTCTGCTTTAACGCTGCACTCAATCTTGATTTATCGAGGGGCAGCTAATTCTGGATTTTTGTACTTAATTGCCACTGGTATTATTTTAGGAGGTATTATCTATCGCAGTTGGCAGCAACCAACAAATTGGGCATTTTATAGCATTGGTTGGTGTTTGGAATTGTTGACAGCCCAAGTTTTAGGGTTTGGGGAAAGATCCATTATTAGGATTGCGATCGCAAATATCGCCTTGGGTTTAATTACTCAGCTTGTAGGAGAGTGGTGGCGACGACGACATCAATTACAAAGGCTGCCTAGTAGCCTTCACATTTTGCCATTAATTTATGGTGTATTCAGCGTATTCTTGCGTGTAGAAACCTTTACCGAGTGGACGGGTTTGTGTTCCTTGGGTGTAGCTTTAATAATTATTGGTGTAGGGCGACGCCGGGAAGACTTTAAACCGCTGCTGTATTTAGGAATCATTGGCATATCAATTTCTGCTTACGAACTTTTGTTCTATCAAATGTCCCAAGCTTCAGGCGGAACATTAGGCGATGGATTGATTGCCATGTCTGCCCTTGGTGCGAGTATCATGTATGCCTATCGCATCCTGTTACCTTGGTTAATGGGCTACTTACGCTTAACTCGCCAAGAACTCAAAAACATAGCTGATATTCACTGGGCTTGGAGTAGCTGCTTATTAATCGCTGCTATAGCCGTTCCCATTGGATTTAACCGTTTGCTGGGATTGGGAACTGGGATATTTTTGGTGCGGTATGCAATTTTTCAAGGAAAGCGATCGCCCGAAGCATCTTTGGCAACAGCCTGGGGTATATCAATAGATGAACTTTGGGTTTACCTGGGTTTGTTAGAGGCGATTGCCATCAGTATTTATTCGCGGGAAATCCCAATAATTAGTTTATTTACTACACAATTGCTTCCTTGGGATGGTGCGATCGCCTGCGTAGCCGCCTATTTTCTGTATATCTTACCTTGGGAAACTTGGGGTTGGTCTAAAAGACCTTGGCAACAAGCTGCGTACGTTTTACCGCTAATCGTTATATGGCAAACTGCACTACAAATTTACCCGATCGCTTTGATACTCACCGCTGCATATTACATCTTTTTAGCAAAAGTGGGTGGCAACATCCGTTTTACCTATATCAGTGTGGTGCTGATTAATTGGGCGTTGTACCGTTGGCTTTATGGCTTATATCTGCGTGATGCTTTGTGGTATGTAACATCATTTGGATTATCGCTACTTTACATTGCTCAAGTAGATACCCAGCTGAGATTACCAGAATCTAAAACAGTTCGCCATACCCTGCGTTTGCTGGGTAGCGGTTTAATTTGCGGCTGGGCAATTTTATTTCATCAAGATACACCGTGGATACCCGGTATTTTTAGCCTCATCGCCATTTTTGCTGGATTAGCTTTGCGAGTGCGGGCTTTTCTGTACATTGGTACAGCTACTTTTTTAATTACTACTATCTATCAATCAGTAATTTTCAGCTTGCAGTACTCTTTTTTGAAATGGGTTGTCGGCTTGTTAGTTGGAATTTTGCTAATTTATATTGCCGCTAATTTTGAAACCCGTCGCGCTCAAATAACTTCGCTAATTCGTAATACCATTGATGAATTGGGAACGTGGCAATAGTTTTCTAGGGTGCGTTATGGATGTTATACCAATTCTCTAAAATTCGGCAACAAATTGAAACCTGGAGAATTAAATAGAATCTGAATTTCTTCATTGTAAATCGGTATTAGTCCTAACGCACCGAAAATCTCAAATGATGCCGTATCCTCAACCAATTAGTGAAATATAGTGATAGCCAAATAGATTAGGACATTTTGAAAGGTTGAATGCCAGGAATAGTAATACTTTTGCTTCCTGCCTCCTGCCTCCTGCCTCCTGCCTCCTACTATAGTATTAAGAATATAAAGACTTAATCCATTGCCATTCCTGCGTCAAGCCTTCTGTTAGAGAGACTTGTGGCTGATATCCAAGAATTTTGTCGGCTTTAGATATATCAGCAGCAGTGTGACGGGCGTCTCCCATCGCTTTTTCTTTGTAGTTTCTTTTGATTGGTTTGCCAACGATTTGTTCAATTGTCTCCAAGACTTCTGCTAAAACTACCCGACTACCGCCGCCGATATTAAAGATTTCTCCCACTGCTTCAGGTGCGATCGCTGCTGCTAAATTAGCAGCGATAATATCACTAACAAACGTAAACTCCCGCGTTTGTTGTCCATCACCGTAAATCGGAATTGCCTCATCCTGCAAAATCGCTTGAAAGAACTTATGAAATGCCATATCTGGGCGCTGTCTGGGGCCGTAAACTGTGAAATAGCGCAACGATACAGATGGCACGCCAAAGTTTTTGTAATATAGCCCACACAAAAACTCAGCCGCTAGCTTCGTAATTCCATACGGAGAAACTGGGTGCGGACAAATACCCTCGTGCGTAGGTAAAGTTTCTGCATCACCATATACACTCGATGAAGAAGCAAACACTAACCTTTTGAGGTTTTTAGCATCTTTGGCTGCTTCTAGCAAAACTTGCGTAGCATTAATATTTCGTTCCGTGTAACTTCTAAAACCTTGACCCCAACTCGCCCTTACACCCGCTTGTGCCGCTTGATGATAAACCACATCAACATCTTTCAGGAGTTGATGCCAATCTAAAAACTGCATATCTCCTTCAATTAATTTAAACCCCGGTGACCCATTTAAGTGCGCAATATTTTTATGCTTTAACATCGGATTGTAATAATCATTGAATTCATCAATTCCAATGACTTCTTTTCCTTGTTGCAGCAATGTTTCTGTTAGATGAGAACCAATAAAACCAGCGACTCCAGTGACGATAACTTTACTCATTTGCCTATTTTTTGATATTTTAATTAATTTCTACACTCACAGGTTAATACTTGTAACCAATAATCGTCATTACCTAAGAAGGATTTTTTGTACTAATTAGCTAATTGGTTTAATCGTAAAAAAGTCATTACAAATACTTAAAATAATTATTGTATTGAAAATATTTAAGTGTATTTATTGATAAATTAGTCATTAGTCATTAGTCATTAGTCATTAGTTTTCCCCTGCCTCCTGCCCCCTGCCTTCTGCCTCCTGCCTCCCCATCCCCCCATCTTCCCATTGAATGCAGGGGCTTGCACAGTGTGAGAGTTAATGGAAAAATTGATCCGCGAGTAGCCTTAAGGCATTCTCGTTTCGCAAGGAAGGCACGAGGAAATCAGTGAAAGTTTTAGTTGTAGGGAATGGAGGGCGCGAACACGCTCTAGCATGGAAGTTGCTGCAATCTGAGCAAATTCAGCAAGTTGTTTGCGTACCAGGAAACGGCGGCACAGCAAGCATGGAACGTTGCCAGAATTTGCCCCTAGCAGTAGATGATTTTGAAGGTATAAGCCGATACGCAATAGAGCAAAGTATAACTTTGGTGATAGTCGGGCCAGAAGTCCCCTTAGCTAAGGGAATTACAGACTATCTACAAAACAAAGGACTGCTGGTATTTGGCCCGAGCAGAGCAGGAGCGCAGATTGAAGCTAGCAAAGCTTGGGCAAAAGCGCTGATGCAAGAAGCCGGAATTCCGACAGCACAGGCTGCGGTATTTACGGAGGCAACAGCAGCAAAATCTTACGCCAAATCTGAGGGAGCGCCAATTGTTGTCAAAGCTGATGGTTTGGCGGCTGGTAAGGGCGTCATCGTAGCTGAAACAGTTGAACAAGCCCATAGTGCCATTGACGCGATTTTTCAGGGGCAATTTGGTAGTGCCGATCAATTTGTCGTCATTGAAGAATGTTTGATTGGGCAAGAGGTATCAGTTTTAGCTTTAACCGATGGCTTAACAATTAGACCTTTACTGCCAGCGCAAGATCATAAGCGGATTGGTGAGGGGGACACGGGGGAAAATACTGGCGGTATGGGAGCCTACGCACCTACACCCATTGCGACACCAGAGTTAATGGCACGGATTCAAACGGAAGTTTTAGAAAAAGCGATCGCCTCTTTAAGATCCAAAGGCATTGACTACCGTGGCGTACTGTACGCTGGATTAATGATTGCGCCTGGTGGCAACTTCAAGGTTTTGGAATTTAACTGTCGCTTTGGCGATCCCGAAACCCAAGTAATCCTGCCACTATTAGACACACCCCTAGAAGAGTTACTTTTAGCTTGCGCACAGCAGCGCTTAGGCGAACTGCCCCCACTTGCTTGGAAACCAGGAGCATCTGCTACAGTCGTTGCTGCATCCGGCGGTTATCCGGGAGAATACGAGAAAAATAAAGTAATTACTGGCATTGGCGAAGCTGAAAAAGCTGGAGCAATTGTGTTTCATGCAGGCACGAAATTGAACCAGCAACATCAAATAGTTACAGACGGGGGGCGAGTGTTAAATGTCACTGGTATTGGAGCAGATTTTGAGCAAGCGATCGCCCAAGCTTATGCAGGGATAGAATACATTCAATTTGAGGGGATATATTACCGAAGAGATATCGGGCATAGAGTGGTGACTAGGAAGTAGGAGAAGCAAACCCCATAAGTTTTAAGGCTAGCCCTAATTTTTATTAGTCAGCCAGCCTGACTTATACTTAAGCTATGAACAATGGATAAATTAACTGAGTACCCTAAAATAATTAAGCGTATCCTCTACGAGTACGTGGAACTATCTAATCGTAGTTCTAACCGAGACATCGAAAGATTCTTAATTATCGATGAGCCAAAGGGTCACAATATTTGGATGAACCTTGGTTGGCAAAATGGCGAACGCATTACTGGTATGACCGTTTACGTCCGGATTCGAGATGGCAAATTCTGGATTGAGGAAGATTGGACTGAAAACGGTATCGCAAATGACCTAGTTCGTGCAGGCGTTCCGAAAGAAGATATCGTGTTGGCATTCCATGAGCCGAAGATGCGTCAGCACACAGATTTTGCAGTAGCATCCTAGCGATCGCTTCCTCTGACAATACGATGCTGCGGAACTTGTTGTGGGAGGTAATATAGAGTCAGTTTTCCAGTAGCTCAAGATTATGACTCCGGCATCCGATAAACGCCATGACTCAAGAGCCAGGAGAGATGAAATTATACTAATGCCCAATGCCCAATACCCAATCGCTAACATATTTGTCAAATTAACTGTTAATTTTTAAGTTGTTGGGGTTTATAACAAGGACTACTAACAACTTTATTTAAGATGCTAGCTCTGTTAAAAACAATTCGAGATGCGATCGCTAGTTGGTGGTCTGAGTTCACCCTCCAGACCAAACTGTTGGCTGTGGCGACAATGGTAGTCTCCTTGGTAATGAGTGGTTTGACCTTCTGGGCTGTAAACACCATTCAACAGGATGCACGGACGAATGACACCCGTTTCGGGCGCGATTTGGGACTGCTGCTTGCTGCCAACGTTGCCCCACTAGTGGCTGATAATAATCTGACTGAGGTTGCCCAATTTTCGCAACGCTTCTACAGCAGTACCTCTAGCGTGCGTTATATGCTGTATGCCGATGAAACTGGGAAAATCTTTTTTGGCATTCCTTTTTGGGAACCGGAGGTGGAAAACTCCCTTACCATTGAACGGCGGATACAACTGCCAGAGGATTATCCTGGTGAAGGGGATAAGCCGATGGTGCGACAGCATACAACCCCATCTGGTACAGTCACGGATGTATTTATTCCCTTAATCGTCGATAAAAAATACCTGGGTGTATTGGCGATCGGTATCAATCCCAATCCCACTGCTGTCATCTCCACCAATTTTACCCGCGATGTCACCATTGCAGTATTTATCACAATTTGGGTAATGGTGATTTTGGCAGGAGTAATTAACGCTTTGACTATCACCAAGCCAATTAAAGAATTGCTGGTGGGGGTAAAACAAATTGCTGCGGGGAATTTCAAGCAGCGCATTGATTTACCTTTAGGCGGCGAACTGGGGGAGTTAATTTTCAGCTTTAATGAAATGGCAGAGCGATTAGAGCGCTATGAAGAACAAAATATCGAAGAACTCACCGCGGAAAAAGCCAAGCTAGAAACCTTAGTTTCTACCATCGCTGATGGCGCTGTGTTGATAGATAACAACATGCAGGTGATTTTAGTCAACCCCATAGCCCAGCGAATTTTTGGTTGGGAAGCCTCTGAAGTAGTAGGGCGCAATGTGCTGCATCACTTACCCCCAGCAGTGCAAATGCAAATCACTCATCCTTTGTACGAAATGGCCGCCGGCGAATGCGAAAGCGCCGAATTTCGGATTTTTCTCAACCAACCCATCCACAGAACAATCCGCATTCTGTTAACTACAGTACTCAACCTGCAACGAGAAAGCATCAAAGGCATTGCCATTACCATCCAAGATATCACCCGCGAGGTGGAATTAAACGAAGCCAAAAGCCAATTTATCAGCAACGTTTCTCACGAACTGCGAACGCCCTTATTTAACATCAAAACCTATATTGAAACGCTGCACGACTACGGCGAAGACTTGGGGGTAAAAGAACGGCAAGAGTTTCTGCAAACAGTGAACCATGAAACCGATCGCCTGACTCGCTTAGTTAACGATGTTTTAGATTTGTCAAAACTCGAATCTGGTCGCAACTATAGCTTTGATGGAGTGGATGTTACCCAAGCGATCGAGCAAACATTGCGTACTTACCAACTCAATGCTAAGGATAAATGTGTCGAACTGATTCAAGAAGTTGCTCCTAATTTGCCTTTGGTACTGGGTAATTATGATTTGTTAGTGCAAGTATTTGGAAATCTGATTGGTAACGCCCTCAAATTTACAAAAGCTGGCGGTAAAGTAGCAATCCGCGCTTACCAACTAGATTCTAAGCCTAATCACAGCCAATCTCCACCAGTGCGAATTGAAATTTCTGATACTGGAATTGGCATCGCCACAGAAGATCAACATTCAATTTTTGAACGCTTTTTCCGCGTAGAAAACCGAGTTCACACTCTAGAAGGTACAGGTTTAGGTTTATCTATAGTCAGAAACATCATGGACAGACACCGTAGTAAAGTCCATTTGGTCAGCGAAGTTGGCGTTGGTACAACTTTTTGGTTTGACTTAGCCGTATTTGAAGAAGAAACACCAGCAATACAGGTTGAGCCTGAAGCCCAAAAAATCAGCACAGTGTGAGGGATTGGGGATTGAGGATTAGGAATTAGAAACTAAAAATTAGATATTAGCAATTAGGATTAAAGTAATTCTTTCCCAGTCCCCAGTCCCCAGTCCCCATTCACCAAAAAACACAAATTCAAGAAGTTGATATAACGAATAGCAAACAAAATAACAATAAAGCCAATAGTAGTAGCAAAGCCTGATTCCGTTTTAGCCAAGTTTTTACACTTACCCCAAAACTCTTAGAGTATCGCTGCTGTTCTAAATCTAACTTTGTCTGTTCAATATTTTGGTAAAGCGTGCAGTCTTTAGCGTGGGGACGCTGGGGAAAATTGCAAGTATCATCAACGTGATAGGTGCAGGTGTCACACAGATACCCGTCCCCAGTCGCACGGTGCAATGGAATACCGGGATGTCCGTAAGCTTTAAGTGTTATCCGACAGTAAGGACAACTAATAGCTTGACTATCAATCAATTGATGGCAACGAGGACAAGATATAGTAGTCAAAACCTTCAGAGCAAATACGCTAAGTAGACAATTTGATTTTAGCCATTTACAGCGGCAATGGGAAAATACAGGCTTAAGTTGTGAATTTTGAATATAGCTAGCCTTTAAGCAGACTTATTTTAACAGTGAATATACTACTTTGTAGTGAAAATTTATATTGATGTAGGTGATTTTCATCACTGAGGATAATAATAACCATAAAATAAACTAGCAAATATCAAGTTTTATCCATGATTCTAATTTCTTTAGAGGTAGAAAAATATTGCCCTTTAATCCCGAGCTGTGCCGTAACGAAAGCGAAGTTGAAAGCAAACTCATAGTGCAATATTTGCTACCACAGCTAGGTTATACTCCTGACACCTGGCATCAAGAAGTTGCCGTTGGTAGCATTCGCTTAGATTTCTTAGCATTTGCCGCACAAGTGATTCCCTTTGTCTTAGACGCCAACTCCCCGCTGAGTGTCGTTATGGAGGCAAAGCATCCCAAACAAAACTTAAATAATCATATCCCTCGACTCAGGCATTATTTAACAAGTTTGAATGTCAGGTATGGTTTGCTGACTAATGGCAAAGAAATCAGAATTTATCAAAAATTGCAATATGATGTTCAACTAGTATTCCAATGTTCTGGCAAAGAAGTTGAGAGTAAATTAGATGAAATTAAAGATTTAATTGGTAGAGATAATTTGAAAAAAAGCCAGTTAATAAATAAGCCACATGTAGAGATAACCAAACAAAAATTCAATTTTGAAACAAAGAGGCAAAATCCAATGAAAACAATTGCAGTTTACCATAATAAAGGCGGTGTAGGCAAGACAACTACTGTAGTTAATCTAGCCGCTGCTATTAGAAAAAAGGGCAAAAGAGTTTTAGTTATAGATTTAGATAGTCAAGCAAACACTACATTTGCTACTGGTTTGATCAAATTTGATGACGAAGAGTTTGACGATATCAAAGATTCTAATATTTTTCATGTATTGCAATCAGAAGACTTTTACTCTATTGCAGAGGTGGCCAGAAAATCTAATTTTAGTAATCCAGAAATTTATGTAGTACCTGCACATATTGATTTAATAAGACAAGAAACAGAACTGAATGCACTTGACTATAGCAGGCTAATACTGATTGAAAAACTTGAAGAAGTCAAAAACCAGTATGATATCGTGCTAATTGACACGCCACCTTCTTTAAATCTATATGCAAAAATTGCTTTGATAGCTACAGATTTTCTGATCATTCCATCCGATCTCAAACCGTTCGCTAACCAAGGATTAACTAATGTTAAAGAATTTATAAAAGCTATTAATGGATTTAGAAAACAAATCAGAAAGCCACCAATTGAAATAATAGGAGTCTTAGCTTGTAAAATCTCAACAAATGCAAAATTTGTGCAATCAACTTTAAAAAATCGTTTACAAAATATTTATACTCGATATGATATCAACGTGATGGATACTGTAATTTATGAAAGAGAAGATTTGGCAAAATGCGCGGAGAGAATTCAGATTGTTGGAGATCTTGAGATAGTCGATCCAATTTCAGTACTAGATTTTAAACCAGATTCAAATTCGGCACATGAATTTGAATTATTAGCAATAGAAGTTTTACAAAAGATAGGTATGACTCAATGAAATTAGCTGCATCTCTTGTTGCTGTCAAGAAAATTACTTCAAGCAAATTTCGTTCAATTTTTGCTGAAGATGAACTAGAACAAGCTGCTCGATTAATTTTAGACTCTGAGGGCATTATTAATCCCATAATAGTTCGCCGAACAAGTCTCCAATCATACGAAGTAGTCGATGGAGACTTTGAGTATTATGCTGCTGCTAGAGCTAGAGAGATAGATCCTCGTAAGGGGGAAATGATTGGAGTATTTATCATCGAGTCTGAAAATGAAGAGACTTTAATAAAGCAGATTGAAATATTTAGACAGCAAAAAACTGATTCTTCAGAGCTAACATCTTTTAATTTTAAAGATATGGGACAGTTTTTAACCAATTTGGAATCACGTTTTGAAAAGATAACTAAGCAAATATTAGAACAAGCAACTGCTAATGCAAAATTAGAAAATGAAGTCAAAGAGCTTAAAAAGCAGATACTCGATAAAACTGAACCAATAGAAGTTTTTAAAACGCTTAATCTAACTAAAATTATTTCTAAATTACAAAATGCTGGTTTTAGTCAAAAGAAAGCTTCTCAGATAGCAGAAATAGTAGAGGCTGAACGTATGAAAAAACAATTTAAATCATTAAATGATGTGGTAGAAAGGGTTAAAATACCGCATGGAAAAAAGATGATTAAAGCTATAAGTAGTGAAAAAATGCTTGAAATAGTAGATCGATGGTCAGAGAAATAATTACAAAAATAGATTAACGCAATGTGCTTTGCATCCTGGGTCTCCACGTGAGACATTATTAACCGAATACGCAGCTAAAGCCAGCTTAACCCCGCATCTGTCGCACTGCATCAAACGCCTTACCTCGCAACCCAACTGGTAACAGCGATAATGCTAAACCAGTCCAAGCTTTAGGAGTCGAAAAAGATTGTCCTGCCAAAACTAGTTCTCTGCCTTTTTGCGTTTCCCCTTTTTCAATTAAGCGCAAACCTAATAATAATTGCGTTTCCATCAAACGCTCCTGCCTAACTTTTTCTAGTTTCTCAGATTCAAACTTATAACTTTCTAAATACTGAATTTTATCAAATAAATAAGGAATAGCTCTATCAATACCTTGCTGTTCTACATGGTATCGATATTCCATCAGTAATTCTGGTAAATAATAACCCTTTTTTCCAGCCAAAGCCAGCCGTACAAATAAATCATTATCCTCGCAATTTTGCAGATTTGGCAATAGAAATCCTAATTCTTGCAATGTTTGATAGCGAAATAATGTCGAACCAATTTGAAAGCTTTGATTGATAAATACAACTTCTAACAAATTATCTACAATACCTGCGGTTAAATTATTTCTCCCCCAGTCTTCAGAATTTTCCTGAGTTTTTGCCTCATCCCTGATATTGTTAATATCAATTATCCAATGGTCTGTACCAACAAAATCAATACTCGAGTCTTGGTCAAGAATAGCTGCCGTACTCGCAAGAAAATCAGGTGTTAATCGGTCGTCATCATCAAATTTAATAAAATATTCACCTCTGGCAGCATCAAATCCAGAGCGCATATTATTACTTTTACCAATATTTTGCGGATGACGAATGTATCTAATTCGTTGGTCTGTGTAGTTTGACATTAACTCAGGCGTACCATCGGTAGAACCATCATCACAAACAATTAGTTCAAAGTCTTGCTCTGATTGGTTAAGTACGCTGTCGATCGCATAAGGCAGCAGAGAAATACGATTATAAGTAGGAATACAAACAGTAATTTTAGGCATACTGCATACTAATTTGTCTATATTTATACGCTAGCGCAAATAATTGCGATCGCTGCTTTACTATATTCTCAAACATTATATAGATTACACCTCCTTTAGTAAGTAGAGGCAGACTTACCTAACCTTGGTTAAGAGCGTTATAAAATAGAAATAAAGTTTATATACACTAAGCTCATTAAGCATAATTTCCCATGACCAGTTCTAAACGCCACTATCACATCACTACTTTCGGTTGTCAGATGAATAAAGCTGACTCAGAACGCATGGCTGGCGTTTTGGAAGACATGGGCTTTGAGTGGTCGGAAGATCCAAACAATGCAGATGTGATTCTCTACAATACCTGCACAATTCGAGATAATGCCGAGCAAAAAGTATACTCCTACCTTGGCAGGCAGGCAAAGCGCAAGCACGAACAGCCCGATTTAACTTTGATTGTTGCTGGTTGCGTTGCCCAACAAGAAGGCGAAGCGCTGTTGCGGCGGGTGCCAGAATTAGACTTGGTAATGGGGCCGCAACACGCCAACCGCCTCAAAGATTTATTGGAATCAGTGTTTGAAGGTAACCAAGTTGTGGCAACTGAGCCGGTTCACATTATCGAAGATATCACCCAGCCGCGACGAGATAGTAAAGTCACTGCTTGGGTGAATGTGATTTACGGCTGTAACGAACGCTGCACTTACTGTGTAGTCCCTAACGTCCGCGGTATCGAACAATCTCGCACGCCAGAAGCTATTCGGAAAGAAATGGCCGAATTAGGACGACAAGGTTACAAGGAAATTACCTTACTCGGACAAAATATTGACGCTTACGGCAGAGATTTGCCAGGAAGCACGCCAGAAGGACGACATCTGCACAACTTCACAGATTTACTATATTACGTCCATGATGTGCCAGGAATTGAGAGAATAAGATTTGCTACAAGCCATCCACGCTATTTTACTGAAAGACTAATTCGGGCTTGTGCTGAATTGCCCAAAGTTTGCGAACACTTCCACATTCCCTTTCAGTCTGGGGATAATGAAGTTTTAAAGGCGATGTCGCGGGGTTATACTCATGAAAAATATCGCCGAATCATCGATACCATTCGGCAATATATGCCAGATGCGTCAATTAGTGCCGATGCAATTGTGGGATTTCCTGGGGAAACAGAACAACAGTTTGAAAATACCTTAAAACTCGTGGAAGATATCGGCTTTGATATGTTGAATACAGCCGCATATTCGCCACGCCCAGGAACGCCAGCCGCTTTGTGGGACAATCAACTGAGTGAAGAAGTTAAAAGCGATCGCCTACAAAGATTGAACCATCTAGTAGCCATCAAAGCAAGCGAGCGATCGCAACGTTACTTCGGACGTATTGAAGAAGTTCTAGTCGAAGACCAAAACCCGAAAGATAAAACTCAAGTCATGGGACGCACAGGCGGTAATCGTTTAACCTTCTTTACTGGCGACATCAAAGAATTGAAAGGGCAATTAGTAAAGGTAAAAATTACCGAAGTTCGCGCTTTTAGCTTGACTGGCGAACCAGTTGAAACCAGACAACCCTTGTCTGTCTAACACGATTTGTAGAGACGTTGCAATGCAACGTCTCTATAATTAGGGGTATAAACATCACATCCATAAATTTATAGGATTGTTTTTGTCATTCTCCCATTTAGTAGGATTATTAATGATATATTCTCGAATTCGATCTAAAGAACCATCAGCACGAATGATGTGTTCGTAAAATCGCTCTTGCCAAGCAAAGTTTTCAAAACCGTTTTTCCCACACCAACGGGTCACAGCAGATTTGTACGAACGCACTATCGCTCCCAATGAACCCGCTTTAGGAGATATGTCAGACATGAATTGTTCTTGTGCAATGTTGCATGGGGTATCACGTTGTGTAGAGACGTTGCAATGCAACGTCTCTACATTTTGGGGACGGTCGATCGCAATAATCCCATGTACGTGATTGGGCATGACGACATAAGCATCTGTATAGGTGTAGGCAAAATGATTTGGAATTTCTGCCCAGAATTGTTGGGCTATTTCTCCAATTTTTGATAATTGTACATTTCCTGTAATTACACTTCCTAAGAAATGAGTGCGATCGCTTGTGCAAATTGTGATGAAATACCACCCATTAGCGGCGTAATTACGAGTTGGCAACCTAGTAGATCCTACTCGGTATTTGCCCTGAAATTTGGGTTTAGTCATAATTACAACTACAAATTTGCCCCATCTAGAGACGCAGCTTGATGCGTCTCTGTTTTCATCTGCGCCTCTGTTGTATTTGGCTTCTGTTGCTGACGTGGCACCGGTTTTTGCTGTCCAAAACCATCAAACAAGTCATCTAGCTTGACAGTTAGTCCCAAGTATGGGCCTCCTGCCGATCGCGTCCCGGAAAAATCCCTGTCATCAACTTTACCGAAGACATATCCAGCAGAAAGCCGCAAATTAGGAGTCAGGTAGTAACCTGTTTCTAGAACAAAGCCTGTCTCACTGTAACTAGATTGACCAATCCAACGAGCCTCACCAACTAAATCCCAGCTATATCCCAAACGATAAGTAGCCCGTAATTGTCCTAAATTCACCGTACTCGTACCTACTAAATCGTTAGCCAAATAAGAAGTACTGTTACGCAAAGCATACTTACCGTAGAATTCCCATTGCCAGTTAGGGGCGTAAATAGCTTCTAAAGCAAAAGTATGGTCTTGGGAACCCGTACCGCTACCTAACAAAATAGTCTCAGGAATAATCGCTGGATTTTGGCGATATTCATAACGCAACAAAGCATTAAATTTATCACTGTGGGGGTCGCGGTAAGCTAAACCCACTTTCAAATTAGCGGTATCTGCCAATCCTGAAAGTCTTTGATTGGAAGAGTTTGCTTGTTGATAACGTACTAGAGCCGTGAGCGATGGAGAAATTTTACCCACTGCACCTGCGGTAATTACTGTATTAGTACCACCAGAAGAGGAGCGATGTTCGTAGCGGGCGCTGGCTTGAAATTCCGGGTTATCGCTGTATTCCAAACCAACACTGTAACTATCGCCACCATCAAAGCCAATTGATGATGCAGCTTGACCGAAGGCGTAAGGTTGGGGATATTGTTGACCTGCTGCTGTGCGTCCGAAGAAGTTACCAAATACGTGTTCGTAAGCTAAATTCAACCGCAATCCACGAGCAATAGTCCAACGGTTATTTAGACCAATTGCCCCTTGTGTAGTCAGTTCATTGGCACCACCCAAAATTGAGTAACGACCTGTTATTGTGGTATCCCTTCCGAGTTTGTGTTCGCCGTTGACACTCAAGCTGGTGATGGAGTTACCAGAAAATTGACCGCTACTGTAAAACTGTTGCGCCAGACTAATATTGATGCCAGGAATTGCTGCCCAATTTAACCCGAAGATAGTACGGTCTGGATAAACACTATCTTTTTGGGAAGATAGACTAAGTTCGTTTTGGGCTTGGAAAGTCAAGTTTTTAGCGATAGGAACTGTAAAACGCGATCGCAATTGATCGGAATTACCACTCAAGGCGTTGGGTGAGATACGGTCTTGGCGATCCCTATGAATCCAATCTAGATCGAAGATGGCACTACCTAAACGTTGTTGAATCCCAGCACTAATTGTCGTCAGAGAATTATCAACCTTACTTCCTGGTATGGCATCATTACGGGGTGCAAATAATTCTTCAAAAGTATCTAGCGGTTGGGGAGCAATACCAAAATTGTCTTCGTGATCGTATTGGACTCTGGCAGTGGTAGTTGAACTTAGTTTAGCTATAACCTGCGCCCCATAACGAGTTTGCCCTGGTACAAAGCTGATCGTGGCATTGTTAGCAAAACCTGTATCGGCAAACCGATAATAAGCACGTCCTTGAATGCCATTAGTAATTTGTCCCTCAGCTTCCAAGCGATACGCATCACCCCTAACCCTTCCTAGAACATCAGAATCATTACTCGAATGAGCGTATTCTGCGATTAGCTTACCCTTGTCACCCAAAGCTATCAGTGCGTCCGCGCCGTAGAGTTGAAAATCACGCGCACCTTGATTTTCTTGGACGTAAGTTGCTCCAATCCAACTTTCCCGATTCAGTTCGCGGGAAAGATTATATTGCAAACGACCGGCAAAGATATTGCTATCAGAGTCTTCACTTTCGTATTGATAGCTAACAACAATCCGACGTACCAAGACTTGTCCGTTTTCATCAATATCGGTACGAAGAATCGGTTCGCGGAATAATAAAGTACCGCGATCGTAGTCAATTTCGTAGTCTGGGCCTCGGTTTAGCTGTTTGCGTTCCAATACAGTCCCAGGACGATTGAGTTCTTCTAACTCGATAAAAACATTTTCACTACCTGGTTGTAGGAGCCTGCGAGAAAGGAAATAATAACCACTAGTACCATCGGGAGCAATCGTGTCTCGTTGGAATCCTTCTAAGTTATTGCCGTAAAAACCTGTAATTTGTAAATTTCCTAAATTGTAATTAGCTTTAAAACCGTGGAGCTGACGAGTTATAGAAGTAAATTGCTGCGATCGCCGCGCAAATTCTTCTGTGTTATAGTCACCCCACATAGCAAAATCAGGAGCAGATCCAGCTATACCGGTTGAACGCTCAAAACGCAGAAATACGCTGTCAATGGAAGGAGCGACCGCATCAACTTTCGAGCTATCACCGTAAACAGGATAGTTTTGCTCGCTAAATTGATAAGTTCTAAACAAGCGATTATCGCAGTTACAATCTTCATTCAGATTCCGAGAACTGTTATATGCTCCCGTAAACAACCACTCTCCAATCGTACCGGTGGCAAATATCGCTGAATGGAAATCTAATTGCGTTCTATTGTCTTTGTCAGGAGGAATGAAATCGCGGAAACTGCCATAATAATTTGTACCTCTTGCACCCAAACGTAAATCTATGACCCCAGTCAGCAAACTCGGACGTAAGGCCGTTTCAAATTGCAGTTGGGTATAGGCTTCTAAATTATTAGTGATGGCGCGGATTGTGACAGTTTCCGCCTTCAATTGCGATCGCAATGTTGCTCTAAATTGTCCTCCTTTCGCCTGCACTTGAAATCCAGGTTCATCGGGTTGAAAATCTTTCTCCACGAAGTCCCCAGCAGTAGGTATCAAAGTCACAACAGCATCATAATTAGAGCGATTACCACTGGCATCGAGCAGTTGACCCTGGATTGTAGCCGTAGAACGTCCATCAGCCGGGATACGAGACTCAACAGTTTCTAAAGTTAGTTGCTGCGGCGCTCCTCGAACTGCCACCTGCACTGTTACAGGCGGTTCCTTGCCGCCAACAACATTTGCTGAGATAGTATTTTGGCCTTCTTGTAACGAAACACCATACCATGTCTGCGTTACTAAGTTAGTACTCGCATCGCTTTCCGTCCGCCCCACCAAAGAAGCATCTACCAAAACCCCATTTACTCGCAATTCCACCTGAGTACCAGCAGGAAACTGCACAATCACCGTAGTAGCTTGTACATCTACAACACTGTCAGCCGTCGGAGTCAGAATTTTGATTCCTGTAGAAATCCCTGGAGGTGAAGACACAGGCATATTCTCATTCAAACCTTGTCCTTGTGCTTTAGCCTCCCCTTGTCCTGTTGTCTCCTTGTCTCCTTGTCCCTCTGCCTTAGCCTCCCCTTGTCCTGTTGTCCCCTTGTCTCCTTGTCCCTCTGCCTTAGCCTCCTCTTGTCCTGTTGTCTCCTTGTCTCCTTGTCCCTCTGCCTTAGCCTCCCCTTGTCCCGTTGTCACCACGTCCCCATTAGCAATTTTGCGTAACCCTTTGGGCAAACCTACAGAACTTGCTGGTTGAAATGGTTGTATTTCCTTTGGAGATTGGTCTTTCTTATCCTCAATTCCTGCAATTTTCCGTAACCCTTTAGGCAATTCCACAGAACTTGCTGGTTGAAATGGTTGTATTGCCTGGACATCTGAAATTGAACTAACGCTAGCTGATGCTAAAGAAAATGGCCGCAATTCAACAGGTTTAACCTCTTGTCTAGAACTTCCCAACAAACGATAAGAATTTACCCGTTGCTGAATTCTTCTCTTAATCTTTGCGCCTTTGCTTATTTGCACGAACTTTCGATCTCCTGCATCACCAACCCCAGAATTCACACCCATAGTTTTTTCAACCACTTTATTTTCAACAGCTCGATCTTCGACACCCTTCTCTGCCTGTAAAAGCAATTTTTCATGGCTGACTTCTGCTTTAACTATGGCCGGATACAAAACGAGGCTGAGAGCTATCGGCATTAGCCCCATCGACCTCAAGTTGAAAATAGTCGCACAGTGCAATCTAGGTTTCATTTCTTGACTGGCTCCTGAAATGGGGTGACACCAAAGTTCATGCGTACTAAGCCACCCGGTTCTAAATGCACTAGGCGAGATTGGCTATTGCGTTCGCGGAATTTTTTATTGGGAGCTAACGCATAACCAGCTACACTGCTGAGGTCGAGTACGCCTGTGTGATACCCAGGTAAAACGTTAGCTAAGGAGAACAAACCATTGGGATCTGTAGTGATGCGGTTACCATCTTCTAGAAAAACCACTGCATTGGGTATTCCAGGCTCGCCGCGCTGTTGTTCGCCATCAAAGTTTTTATCGACAAACACCCGGCCGATAATCGTGCCACAATCAGAAACGATTCCAGGGCGAATTTTCAGTTGGTGAGTTGCCGGGCCATCCTTAGTGCTAAAACCGTTATCGCTTCGTTGGGCAGTAGCGATCGCACTGTTGCGGCCAGTACCACGCAAAGCATCGCCCGTTAATTGAGCAGCGTAGGCAATATTCAAGACTTTCCCTACGGGAACCGCCATACTTGTTCGGAATATCACCGTGTTGCCATTCCGTTCTGATACGATCGCAACCGCTGCGCCATCCATCTCTCCCCGCACAGATTTCGGCAAGAACTGGAATCCTAAAGGTAGGTTGTCAGTAATAACTACATTGTTCAAACCAGCATCAGAGAGATTTTTTACCGATAGGCGGTAGATAACCGTATCTCCAGGTTCAGCAGTCGCGCGATCGCCTGTTTTGATAATCTGCAATTGATTGGCTTGACACAAATTTGTCGTGAATTCAAAGGCTAATAAATCCAGCCCCACTACTTCTGCATTGGGAACTAAAACAACTGTTTGTTCTACCCTAGTCTCACCTGTAAGACTTATTGGTTGACCATCTAAAGAAGTAGCAAGATACCGCACGACATCGTTACCTTGCGAACCAACGCTATTAAGGATTTCAATCTTGACTCGCCGTTGTGTATAGATAGAATTCGGCGGTGGATTAACTACAAAAATGTAGATTCTACCTGGATCGGTTTGCCCTTTGTTTGGATCTAGTAAAAAGTTATAAACGCCCGCAGGGTTATTTGTAATGAAATATGGATTACTATTTTCAATATTTGGCGATTTTCCACCAGGCACATTGTTATTAGGAATATCAGGTAACTCTGTTCTAGTTAAAGCAACTAAACTGCCTAATTCTGTACCCGTGGGGTCGTTAGGATTAGGTTCGTATACCCCTACTGAAAATCCTGTATAGTCTGGTAACAGCGTTCCAGCACAACCTAAAATCCGCCCTAATGGGTCAACTAATGGATCGGGGGTAACGTCAAGCTGACTAGAATTTCCCTGATATTGATAATTACTGGCTGGGTCTGTATAAGTGTAATTAGCTTGATTTGTAATTGGCACAGATGCAACTAGATTGTTATTTTGTTGCGCTCTTACAGATAGAGATAAAGTACTATGTAAAAAACTACCTAGCAAAAGAATTGCTGTTAATTTTTGATGCCAGATACTACTAGAATTAATTCGCTTTTGTTTTTGAGGACGGCTCACCGAACACATCACCTCTGGATGCAAAGCTTGTTGTTAATAAAAAAATTATAAAAACAGAATTCAGGAGTCAGAATTCAGAATTCAGAATGAATTATGTACAACTGTTAAATAACGCAGCAGGAACGAGGTTATGAACTCTGAATAACTGTTACCAGTGCTGTTGCTTCTGAATTCTGAATCCTGAATTCTTCTTTCAATCAACGCACTTGCGTTTGATAAGTCGCTTTGACTGCCGTCTTTGCTGCAACTGACGGAATCTGTATGCGGATGTGGGTATAAGCAATGGCTGGCGCTGGTTTAGTTTCCACTTTGCCGTTAGAAAGAGTAACTTTAACGGTGGGGTTTTCGACGAAGTTACGCCCACCATCAATGCTATAAGTAATTTTTCCATTATTAGTTATATTTGCAGATTTCAGTACGTAGACCATCCCCCGGGGAATGGGTTGATTGAGAATCAAATTTTTGACTGGGCGATCGCTTTGATTTTCGCCACTCAAAGTATACCTCAATACATCTCCCGGTCGGACTACAGCTTGACCTTTTAAAAGTTCCCATTTCTGGCTTTGTTTGCCCTGCCGATCTTGAGCTATGACTAGCTTTTCGGCTTCTAAGCGCAATTGAATTTGCCCTTGAGTTTTAGTATTTTGAGCGTAGGCAATTCCTGAATGCGAGATATTTGTAAATCTGGGAAATTCAGCCAAAAATGTAACTGTAGCTATTAGTGCAAACGCACCGAAACCTCTAAGATAAGCACCCTTCATAATAAATAACTTCCAGAATTTTGATTATTGACTTATTTTTCCCTGCTTTTGCTAATAAATAATCACTTGGCTTGAGCTTTGTAGGAGTGAAGTCAACTGGTTTTAGGCATTGGGAGTACTCACTTAAGAGTTATTTACCTTGTCCTCTTGTCTCCCTCACTCCCAACAAATTAGTTGACCTTACGTTGGAAGGTAAATGTTCTTTGAACACCCGGCGCGATGATACCAGTTACAGTATCAACATACTTGGTGACATCAGTATTTACCGTAGTTCCAGTTTGGTCGATACCAGAGCTAGTAGCTGGATTTCCGCTGAAGAATTGAATGGTTGCACTGCCAGAATCTTTGGCGGAACCAACAATGTTGCTAGTATCAATTTGACCGCTGGCATCATTGTCTTTTGCCCAGTTGTTGGAGCCTTGCGTACCATCTTCAATAATCACAACTTTGCTAGCATTCAAAATCACGTTACCAGTTCCAGATTGAGGCTCGGAAATATTGCTGTACTGAATTTGGTACTCAATAATGTTTCCTGGTGCAGGCTTTTTCGGGTCAGTACTGAAGATGCCATCATTTCCTTGAACTACAGGCCCGGTTCCTTGTAGAACTCGTGACATTTTCAACAGTTTCAGGTAGCCAGTGTAGACGCGATCGATGGTGATGTTGGATGAATCAAAGGCATTATCGTTCCCAGTATCCTTGATTCCATCTCCGTTACTATCCGTCGTGTAGTTATCAATAGAAGCAGTTACGGGTACTGGGAAGCCTTTATTAATATCAGTAGATAACTGCGTACCTGCGGGTAAATCAACTTCTACACCATAGTTGATAGTTGCATTAGGAGCAAAGTTAGGGATTGTAATTGGTGCCCCAGGTGTTGTAAATACTCCATTATTGTAAGTATAAACAGCAGACTGGCTATTATAGGTAATCGTTATCTTCGTATTATTCGGTAAATCTCCTGCAACTCCTGGTAGCGTTGGCTCTATCTTCAAAACCCCTGACTCAGTACCAGTATTCTTAACTGTGTTTGTGAAGCCAACTGACTGAGGATCGAGCGTACTACCAGGTGCAGTATTAGGAGGAACGAGAGAAGATTTATTCGTGAAGTCATCGTTGGTTCCACCTGACGGCCCAGTTGCATCCGGTGCATTTTGCGGGCCGTTGAGTATTGCTGAAGCTACAGGTGTTTGCAGTGTGATGACGTTCGCCTCACCTCCTTGCGAACCATCACCACTATTGTTATTGCCTGCGTCAGTTCCAGTTTCCGGAGTTGTTGGAGTATTAATATAGCCATCATCAACGCTGCCGGTTGGTAGAGTATCGGGAACACCATCGCTGTTGCTATCTGTACCAGCGGGAGGTATCATACTACCTGGAGGCCCGTTGTAGTTGCTAGGATTTTGGTCGCCCGATTCGTCGTATACTGGTAGATTGCTGCTTGGTGTTTGACCAAATAATTGGGCAATATTAGCAATAGTTAAAGGTGAAGTGGCACTTAATTCAACGGCGACTTGAATCGAAAAGCCAGTCACCGTCGTACCAGGAGCGATGGAAGTAATTGTTGCTGGATTATTGATAAAACCAACGCGAGTTACTGAAGCCAAGACTGATGGTGGTGTTGTAGTCCAAGTAGCTGCATTAGCATTAGTTGTAACTGGGTCAGTGGTATAAACAGTTTGCCAACCAGGAGGCGGAGTTGGTGCTACTGCCAAATCTGTACCTGCGGGAATGGCATCAGAAACCAAAATATGAGTACCAGCAAGACCAGGAACATTGGTGCCAGTCAAAGCTGCTGGTGTGATTCCCTGTCCTGTGGGATCGTTGGACTCAACTCGCAAACTCAAATCGTAAGTCAGCTTATCGTCTGTAATTGCAGGCGTGCCAGCATTGTTATAACCACTGCGAATCTTGAGAACGGTGGCTAACGTGTAGGTCTTTACCGTTAAACCAACCTTAATTTGCTGGGTGGCGCTAGCTTCCCGAGTACCGTTAACTGGTGCGCCAGGTACCTCACCAGGACTACCATCAGGATTATCTACAGTAAATACGTCGCCACCATCAGGACTCCGCAGTTGGTTTTGAGCGTCACCAGGAGTATTACCAAGGGTAACAGTAATGACATCATTGGTTTGGGCACCAGGTTGTACAGTAATTGGTACGCGCACCAATACAGTGCCACCAACTGGAACTGATGGTGTATCTATGCCGCCTTGGGGAACGTTTATCCAATTTTGACCGCCGTCGATACTATATTGCAAGCTATTAGCTGTACCACCATTTGGTAATGTACCAGAAACTGTACCTGGCCCGGTTGTTGTAGCTTGGTTAGGAATGTGGAATTTGGTTGGGTCGTTACCTACGTTGGTCAAGGTGTAGGTGTAGATAAGTAAATCGCCAGCTTGGACTGTTGTATTGCTAGGACTAGCAGTGGTATCTGTGACACCAGATGCACTGACGGTGATACCAGCAACTTCTGCAACGGTGACAACCACAGTGTTGGAAGTGGCGTTGATTGTCGTCCCTGGACTGTTGGGATCTTCGTAGGTTGCTGTGGCTGTATTACTGATAGACGTACCCGCAGTAGTTCCGTCAGCTAATACAGGTGCAACAAATTGGAAAAAGCTACCAGTTAATAATGCTGTTGCTATTAAGGATTGATAGCGGTGATGCTGCCTGTTGACAAATTTATTTTGTTTTACCATAGGTGTTGTTTGTTTGCTGAACTTGTGTCCTGAATTTTAAAGAGGATAAAGTTCGGCAATTTTTTAAGAATTACCGATGATATTTGCCTAAAACGTTAATTTTTTGAGAATGCAGATTTGAGGAGTTAAACCAAAATTACTGAATTCTGCGAATCAGATTCAGTAGTAAAGCACGTTTAAAGCCAAGCTTTGAAACCTCATTTGTATATTTTCTCTCTTCTTGAAATCTGCTATCAGTTATTGACACTCCTCACGAATATATATTCATGCAATACCTGCAAATAATTCGCCGATCTAAATTTGCGATCGCCGTTGATAATCAAGGCTGGTAACCACAACTATGGGAAACTTACTGTTGCGTACTGCTGAATTGTTTATGCAAGTAGAAATGTAACTTTTGCTGCAAGAAAAGTCCACCGTATAAATAAGTAACTTCTCTAGCAGTGAATGAGTGTATAAAAATTGAAATTCAAATTCATTGTTGGAATATCAATAGCAACTTGAATCTTCAATCCCAGAGCAAAAATACTAAAATCTATATCTGGAAATACTTTTGATTCTTTACTGTTATATATTCACTTTACTCGAGCGAGTCGTGGAATAAATTCAAAAAGCGATTTAGATCGCTAAAAACTGGCGATCTTTTAGATATATGCAAATCGATCGTACCCAAAATGCAATTTAATTCTAACTACCAACAGTATTAAGACGGAATAACTCAAGCTGCGATTTTTTTATAACCAAAAATTACTAAGTGTAAATACTAAATGCAAAAATTTATTAGTAACCGAATGTTACAAAAATTATTACTGTGACTACCCAAAATACCCGACAAAATTTGTCGGGTATGTTTGACTGGTATTTTTACTCGTGTTACTATCAGGCGACAGTTGATGGACAGACAGGGAAAGCTAGTTTATGACTCAGGCAATCACAACCCAATCCCAAGTCGGTAATGCTACATTTTTTAAAGCCTTGAAGTGTAAGGAATGTGGCGCGGAATACGAACCCAAAGCCAGCAATGTTTGTGAGTTATGCTTTGGGCCTTTGGAAGTCATGTATGACTACAGCGCTCTGCGTCAAACCGTCACTCGGGAAACAATTAAAGCCGGCCCTAATTCAATTTGGCGCTACCGTCCCTTTTTACCTGTCGCAACTGACAACGTTATAGATGTGGGAACTGGTATGACCCCCTTGGTTCGTTCCCATCGTCTTGCCCGCCGCCTGGGTCTAAACAAGCTTTATATTAAAAATGATGCTGTGAATATGCCCACCCTCAGCTTTAAGGATCGGGTGGTATCAGTCGCCCTCTCCAGGGCAAGAGAGTTGGGTTTTTCCACAGTTTCCTGCGCCAGTACTGGTAACTTGGCAAATTCTACAGCGGCGATCGCAGCTCACGCCGGTTTAGATTGCTGTGTATTCATCCCCGCTGATTTGGAAGCTGGTAAAATTCTCGGCAGTTTGATTTACAGTCCCACCCTGATGGCTGTAAAGGGCAACTACGATCAAGTCAATCGTTTGTGTTCGGAAGTTGCAAATACATACGGTTGGGGATTTGTCAATATTAATTTGCGTCCCTACTACTCTGAAGGTTCTAAAACGCTGGGCTTTGAAGTTGCAGAACAATTAGGCTGGGAATTACCCGACCATATTGTTGCTCCTTTAGCTTCTGGCTCTCTATTTAGCAAAATTTATAAGGGCTTCCAAGAATTTGTCGAAGTTGGTTTGGTAGCAGGTAAGAAGGTTCGTTTCAGCGGCGCTCAAGCTGAAGGTTGTTCGCCCATCGCCCAAGCATTTAAAGAAGGGCGCGACTTTATTAAACCAGTAAAACCAAATACAATTGCCAAATCAATTGCGATCGGTAACCCAGCAGACGGCATTTATGCTGTGGATATAGCTCAGAAGACTGGTGGTAACATTGAATCAGTCAACGATGGAGAAATTATCGAAGGCATCAAGCTGCTAGCAGAAACCGAAGGCATCTTCACAGAAACAGCAGGCGGTACAACCGTAGCTGTGCTGAAAAAATTGGTAGAAGCTGGCAAGATAGATCCAGATGAAACTACCGTGGTTTACATCACTGGTAATGGTTTGAAAACCCAAGAAGCAGTACAAGGCTATATTGGCGAACCCTTGACTATTGATGCCAAACTCGATAGTTTTGAACGTGCCCTAGAGCGATCGCGTACTCTAGATCGCTTGGAATGGCAACAAGTCCTCGTTTAATTATGAGTTATGAGTTAGGAGTTATGAGTTATGAGTTATGAGTTTTTATTCCTAATTCCTCACTCCTAACTTTTCACTCCTGGCTTAGGAGTTATGAGTTATGAGTTATGAGTTTTTTATTCCTAACTCCTCACTCCTAACTTTTCACTCCTCGCTCCTGACTCCTCACTTTTCATTTTTAACTTTCTACTTCTATGTCCGTAACAGTCTTAGTTCCTACAGCTCTTCAACAATTTACCAATAACCAAGCTACCGTAGAATCTAGCGGCAACACCATTGCTGAACTTGTGGATTCATTAGAAGCAAGCTTTCCTGGTTTTAAATCACGATTGTGTGATGAAGAAGGAAAGCTAAGACGGTTTGTGAATTTTTACCTCAACGACGAAGATATTCGCTTTTTAAAAGGCGCAGATACACGCCTTAACGACGGCGATGAAGTAAGTATTGTCCCTGCTGTCGCTGGTGGTTAATACTGAGAAAACCTAAATTTTAGGGAATACAGCATAATTACTGTATTCATAATATACAATCGTCTACCCTAGCAAGGTAAAACAATTTCTACTTAGCTACCAGACGAATCCTTGTGAACTCCATCAACTTGAATGTCATATATACATATAGGCTTGTTAGTGATGGCAGGCTTATTTTTATTCGTATCTTATTTTTCAATTAGTCAATTATATTTTCGTAAATTTCAGATTTATCAAGTGCGATCGCTATTTTTGAATATTGTTCAAAAATAGGTTATTCCAAACTATCTTACATATTTTTTAGTATCTAAATTTTTCTGCTTAGCATAAAAGCTATGACAGAATAATTTTTATTTTAAGTATTCACTTATACTAAACAAGCCCTTTATCAGCTTTGAAGATATTTGCACACTTCCTATAGGAAGATGGCCTATAAATCTAATAATGAGTAAATTAATGCGGGATGTTGTTATGCACTGGATTTATATTAAGGTTTGGCTCACCACCAAACCTTTTTTATATCTCTCGAAAATGGGGAATGGGGCATAGGGCATTGGTCATTGAAAGAGATATGGGAATTGAATTATCTAGAATTTTTATACATGCCGAAAGAGATAAACTGAAATTATTAAGTTTGGTTACCAAAGGGCTAATAATTCAGGATTTCGGATTTTTACACTAAAAAGTAAAAGTACTTCGCAGTATGCCGATAGTAACTGAGTCACTATCTGGTGTATGGCCGGGTTCTAAAATATGAATAATGCCTGGTGTAATGCTAATGTTATTGTTTATCTGAAAACGATAAAATGCTTCAATTTGAGTAGTTGTTCCCGGCTGACCTCCTGCACGTCCTAAACCAGTATTAATGAAATCAGGGACATTATTTCCTACAGGTAGATTGCTACTGGTAATTTTTGGCGGTTGTCCGACATAAATACCGCCTAAATTACCTTTAGCAAATAAATCAGGGAAATTCAAAAACACCATATAATTGGTTGTTTGGACATTTCCCGATTGTCCAGGAATATAAGACTTAGTATAACCGCCCCATGCACCTGCACTGATACTCTTTGAAATTTGCCAAGTTACAGTCGCACCTACGGCGTTGGTTTGCAACGGGGCTGATTTTCCAGTGGCGCTGTTAACAGCAGTTAAGCATTCATCGCCAACAAAGGTTAGCAAACAACCATCCGAAGAATAATTATTTACGTAATACAAACTTAAATCTACAGAATCAGTTGGTGTCAGTAACAACTGCACGCCTGTAGTAGTGTTGCCATCAAATAAACCGCTACCTTGACCGGGATTTCCTGGTTGATAGCTAGTATAAATTGCCTGCAAACTAGCGCGTTTAGCAAATTGCCAATCAATTGCTATACCACCATGGCCGTATCCCGTATTTAAAATTGGGTTTCTTTGGGCAAAATAAGACAGCGGCCCTGTTGCTGCACTTTCTACTCGATTTGGCCCTCGGAAAGCAGTTGGTATACTTACGCCTTCTGTTCCCACCATCACTGCTAATTTATTTGTCACCAACCAATGGAAATTGAGGTCGCTAACAATCAAACTATCTGTAGGAAATTCGTAGCCAAGTAAAACATCGTTCCGAGAAACGCTATTGGTAAATCTTGGTGCGGTAGTACCTTTACCAGCTAGCAAACCTGTGAACAAGTAACTTCGGGGAGTAATTTGACTAGTTAAATACAGTTGCGACAAGGAAATAACATTAATGTTTGTTCCACCATCATCTGTATCTTTTTGACCATCTCTAAAATTAACATCACCACGATTATCGGTTCGTCCTTGAACCCCGACTATCAGCAGTCCGCTGAGTTTAGTTGTTGTTGAGAATTGGTTGGCTTCAAGTTCGGCACTTCTAGCTTCTAAACTATCAACACGACCCTTTAAAGTCGCTAATTCAGCAGCAAATTCTTCCTGCAATTTTTGTAATACTGTTAAATCTTCCCGCTTAACTAAATCACCGGTGGCTGTAGCGATTAACTCGTTAATTCTATCTAAACAAGCATTGACACCGGCAGCAAATTCATATCGAGTTAAGGCACGATTACCCCGATAGCTGCTATTTGGATAACCAGATATACAACCATAACGTTCTACTAGAGACTGCAATGCTGCGAAAGCCCAATCATTAGGTTGTACGTCGTTAAGTTGAGAAACCGATGTGACTTGTGCCATCGGATCTCCTGAAGTGGGTGAGGGTATAATATCGCTCTTAATTTCTGAATTCTCAGTAGTTTCCGTGTTGGTTGGAATAGCGATCGCTTTTTCTACAACTAAATTGATTCCCGCAATTAGTAACCATACGAGCATCAAGATTGTGTGATGTTTGCCGCTAATAAGTTTACCTTTCAATTTTTTTATACTCTGCTCGCATACTTAAGTGAAGAGTGTATTCCCGATTGTTTCGCACTAACATGAGTAAATTTACGGATTTTGTACAAAATTAGACATCATCCTTCTGGGCAACTCTACAAAGGGCGAGTATAACTATTAGGCAATAGGGAGTGGGGAGTGGGGAGATGGGGAGATGGGGAGGTGTGGGAGGTGTGGGAAGCATAAATTCTGTTTCTTCCTTTACTTCCCCTACTTCCCCTACTTCCCTTGCTCCTCCATCGTCATTTCTTCCCTCACTCCCTATTCCCTACTCCCTACTCCCCAATACCCACCAATGGCAAAACGATCGCGCAAGTTGACGCCAAAAACTTCTAAACTAAATCAACCTCGTGCTGGTGCGATGAAACGTGTTGTTAAAAAACCGCTGCAAAAACCAAAACGAGGAAGTTGGTTGTTGTCAACGTTAGCGATCGCAATTCTGTTGGGTAGTGGTACTTTAATTGTGGGTTTTGCCTGGATTAGCGCTCTCTTCATCTTTAATCCAGACCAAGTAAGCTGGGTAAATAAAATTTTACCTGCGTGGGCGCAAATTCCCCTTGGTAAATACGAACGTCCCCAAACTCTCAAAAAGATTGAACTCGATTTGAGTAGCAAAAAGCTCATAATTGGGGAAACTTTGCCTTTATATCAAGGTACGAAAAACTCATTTTTAATGCCTGTTTTTCAGCAGCGTCCTAATTGTGAATCTGATTGTCAACAACTTGTGGAAATCAGAGTTTATCAGCGATCGCAAGAGTTAGAGTTTAAGTCTGAGCCAGAAGACTATTATTATTTAGATGCTCAATTAGCAATAACTGGGCCAGAAGAATCCTTTGTCATGTCTTCCTTAGCTGATGCAGCCTTAGAACCCCAGGATATCAGTATTCCCCTACCTTTAACTAAGGTACAACGCTTGGATGACAACCCACCATCACCAGGGGTTTGGTTTAATTTGCGCGGCGAACGGCAACAAGGAACTGGTACTGTAACTTACGGCTACATCATATACTACAATCCAGAACGCAGCAATTTACAACAGATGTTGTCCTGGAAAAGCCCCAAAGGTCAATCACCCAAATGGCAGCAGGTAACTGGCGATGCGACAAAAGAGTTAATTGTAGATCGAACAGTAGGTTTAGAACCTTACTTCGAGGTTTACCAAGTCAAGCCTCTAAAATTATTTCTCAAACCAATTCAATTAGAGGCAATAAGCCTGAAATCGGCAACACTCAAAGATCCTGCATACCAAAATGCCTTGTCAATTGCCCGTAACGGACTGTGGACGCCAGCTTTGGAATGGTTGAAATTTATCAAAAAACAGCGTAAGGCATTACCACAGCCGGCGCAAGCCCAAATGGATGTCATTCGTTTGCATTCCCAACTTACTAAAGCCCAAGCCAACAAAAGTTGGGCCAGCCCTAGCGAACAAGTACTTGCAGATTTAATTGATGGGCGCTGGGGGAAAGCTTTACAGGTATTTGAAGCGTCGCCGCATAATGTCCAAGAAATTACTACCCTACTGAAAGCTGATGAAAGACGCTTGTGGAATCGTGCAGTCGCAGCGTTGCGAGTAAACCCAAATAGACAAGAGGTACAAGCTTGGTTCGCCTTGATTTTAGCAGTTCAACAAGGTCAAGAGGCTGCAAATTCTTGGTTAAAGACGCAACCACAAATTACAAAAGATAGTTTGGCTTATATTCAAAGTCTGTTAGCAAAACTCGATGGTGAGACTATAAAGTTGCAAACATCCCACCCCAGCCAAATTGTTGGGACAGTGCAACCGATCGCGCAAGTTACTACCAGCGAGTGGCTACAACCAAATTCTACAGCAGAGTTAAAACTTCCAGATAACCAAGTTTGGTATCAAGTGCAGGTGAGTGCATTTTTTGACGGCAAACGCTGGCTAAATTTTCCTTTTGAAAATTTGAACCTGCCGGAAACTTCCTCCGCAAAATTTCTCTGGGCAACTTTGGGAATTAATTCTGACCCAGAAATTCAGATAGTGATATGGCTACCAAACGGAGAACAAAGAATTTCTATAGTCGCTATCAAAGCTGTGCAATTACGGGATAATGTTTTGCGCTTATTAGTTGCAGGGCCCAAAATTCCCCAAAATCAAAGCGATTTCCAACCGAAACCCTTAGCCCTGACAAATACAGCACTGGAATGGGTGCAACCATTTCCCATCACTCTCCGAGAACTGAATACACAAAATCCGTCAGGAGTCAAGGCAATACTCGCGAGTCTGTGGGAATCTTTACAAAAATCTGGAGAGGTTCCGCCTGGTGCTATTCCTAGCTTTGACCAGATGCAGGACAAATTAGGCGATTGGCCCGTTCAAACCATCGATTTAACAAATAATGGCAAGCCGGAAATAGTACTCACGATTTCAGCAGCAACGATCGCATCTTTAAATCAGACTGAAGCTGAAACTGCCGAAGGAAAGACAAATCGCTCTCATGACCGCACGATAATTTTGTCTGATAGCCAGCGAGTAATTTACACAGATTTTGAAAAAAATTCCTCTCAGAGATTGTCTGCGATCGCCAAGCTTTCAGGCGTACAATCCTTAGCTTTACTGGTAGAAAATGCTGACAAGTATAGTGTTGAGCGCTGGTCAGAGAAAAACCAACGCATTGAATAGCAAGCACTTACCAAAACATGCCCCAAAGAAGTGGTGGCGTTGGCGTAGCCCGTCGCAGACATCGCTATTTCAGAAAATTAGCTTAGTTCTTCTTGGCTAGTCGCAGCTAAACGTTGGTTCTTGAGGTTTTCCAACTGCTCCAACAGAGAATCTATCTCTGCTTGTAAATGCATAAATTTAGCTTGCTGATCGTCTTGATAATAAGCCTTGGTTAACTTTTCGGCCAAGTTAGCTTGGGACTGGCGATCTGAAACACTGGGTAGACAAGTAGGCATCTTTAATTAAATCCGCAAATTAAACTCACACCAATAGAAATATTATAATAAGCCTATTTTAAGGTTTGTTAAATTATTGTGTATTTTCCATCATTTAGTTTAATAAGTTTTAGATTCACTTATAAGAGACTGCGATAAGAAGGGTTCTGTTCCAAATCTGGGAGACTGGGGACTGAGGACTGGTGACTGGGGACTGGGGGGATGGGGAAGTGTGGGGAGAAAGAGAATTTATGCCCCCTCTCCTCCCACACCTCCCACACTCCCTGCTTGTCCCATGCCCAATAGCCACTCGTTATGATAGACTGACATTCTCAATAAATAAAAATCGCAAGTTTAAGACGCCTTGCAGCACAAAAAATAATATTCTGAATAATATTCTCTTGGAATTCAGATAATGAATACTAAGGGAATAACCAATCCCCAGTTCCCAATCCCTAATCCCTAATCCCTAATTAAAATCCCGTGACTTTGAGCCTGTCTGCTGCTAAATCTCATCGCCAACCTTGGCCCGGACTGATAGAAGCCTATCGCGAATTCTTGCCTGTCAGCGAAATAACCCCGGTTGTCACTCTTTTGGAGGGGAACACACCCCTGATACCAGTGCCAGCGATCGCAGAACGTATTGGCAGACAAGTACGTGTTTTTGTCAAATACGACGGTCTCAATCCCACCGGCAGCTTCAAAGACCGAGGGATGACGATGGCAATTTCCAAAGCCAAGGAAGAAGGGGCAAAAGCGGTAATTTGTGCCAGTACGGGTAATACTTCAGCTGCGGCGGCTGCTTATGCTAGGCGTGGCGGAATGAGTGCTTTTGTGCTGATTCCCGACGGTTATGTGGCATTGGGTAAGTTAGCTCAAGCGTTAGTTTACGGGGCAGAAGTATTAGCAATTAAAGGAAATTTTGACCAAGCCCTCGAAATTGTCCGCGAGATGGCTGAACATTACCCCATCACTTTGGTGAATTCGGTCAATCCCTATCGTCTGGAAGGACAAAAAACAGCAGCCTTTGAAATCGTCGATGCCTTGGGTGATGCCCCAGACTGGCTATGTATCCCTGTAGGGAATGCGGGAAACATATCAGCATATTGGATGGGATTTTGCCAATATCATCAAGCCGGAAAATGCGATCGCTTACCGAAGATGATGGGATTCCAAGCCGCAGGTGCAGCGCCTTTAGTACGCGGTGAACCAGTACCCCATCCCGACACCATCGCCACAGCAATTCGCATCGGTAACCCTGCTAGTTGGCAATTGGCGATCGCAGCACAATCTGCCAGTGAAGGAAAGTTTCACGCCGTTACCGATGACGAGATTTTGGACGCTTATCGACTTTTGGCATCATCAGAAGGTATCTTCTGCGAACCTGCTAGTGCTGCTTCTGTAGCTGGCTTGCTACAGGTGAAAGACCAAATTCCCACAGGAGCTACAGTAGTTTGCGTCCTTACTGGCAATGGTTTAAAAGATCCAGATACAGCCATTAAGCACAATCACAGTCAATTTAAACAAGGCATCGCAGCGGAACTCAAAGCAGTAGCCGAAGCAATGGGATTTTAGGACTGAGGAAGGGTATGGGGCATTGGGCATTAGGAGGTGTGGGAGGTGTGGGAAGTATGGGAAGAGAGAGGGGTATAAATTCTCTTTCTCCCCACACTCCCCACACTTCCCCATCTCCTTCTGCCTCCTGCCTCCTGCCTCCTGCCTTTCTTCCATCAAAGCTTTTGGAATGAGAACATGTTAATTAAGCTGTCTAACAAACGTTCGCGGGATAAAAACATTAGTTCTTTTCCATGTAAAATTTCTTGGACGATTACGTAGGATACCAGCGAACCAAAAAAAATATGAGCCATTGCTTCTGGATCGGTGATTTTTAATTCTGGATGGGATGCAAAATATTGGGCGAGTATTTGCTGACCGCGCTGCACAACGGTTTGGCTATAAAGTTTGGCTAGTTCGGGAAAGTTCTTTGACTCGGTAATAATCAAGCGCAACAAGGCTAAATAATCGGGATTATCGGCGACTTTGGTTAAATAAGTTTCAGCAACTTGACGTAACAAAATCGCTGGTTTGTCTTGGTGCAATTCTTCTGTAAAAAAAATGCTTTGCAAACAAGCGAGTGTCAACCTTTCTATCAAAGCCTTAAACAGACCTTCTTTATCTCGAAAGTGACTGTATATTGTTTGCTTTGATACCCCAGCTTCCGCACTTACGCGATCCATACTTGTTCTAGCGTAACCCTCCTGCAAAAATATTCTTGTCGCTCCCTCCAAGATTTGCTCCTGCTTTTGAGTTATGGCAGGTAAGGAATTTTCTAGTTGAGAAGTAAGATTAGGGGACATGAAAAGTAAATTTTTTGGTACGTAACGTTGTTTGATCATACTAGACAGTCTAGTATGATGACAAATATACAATCCAGGGTGCTACAATGACTCAGGCTGTCCCCCCATCCTCGGAAAATCTTCAGGATCGATCGCTAACCAAGCAGCGTCACGGAAAACCGATACCTTTGTTAATAGCAGGATTGCTGTTGGTAGGTGGTATTGGTTATGCTTGGTGGCGCAGTCAACCGCAAGAATCGCTGAATGTAGTGCAAGTTAGCGGTCGAATTGAAGGCTATGAAACCGAAATTGGGGTGAAGCGTTCTGGCCGAATTGAGTCAATTGCTGTGCGAGAAGGCGCAGCAGTGAAAAAAGGGCAAAAGTTAATTGAGTTAGACAGTATAGACGAACAATTACTGCAAGACCAACTGCGCGGCGCTCAAGCAAGAGTGACATCTGCCGAATATGACGAACAACAGGCAATTTCAGATATGGAGCGAGTTGCCAAAGAAATTCAAGAAATTAATAGCCAAATTAACGAAGCTAAACTGAATTTGCAGCAGTCCCAAGGAGATACCGCAGGCAGAATTGAGCAAGCAAAATCAAATGTAGCGGCAGCTAAAGCTACATTAGTACAAGCACAAGCCGAAGTTAAACAGGCAGCAGCAGAAGTTAATTTAGCAAAAATCAACCGCGATCGCTACGCTCAATTAGTCCAAGAAGGGGCGGTCGATAGGCAACAATTCGACCAAGCACAAACAACTTTTGACACAGCAACAGCCACCCTAGAAGCACGTGAAGCAGCAGTGAATGCCGCACGCCAACAGTTAAGTGCAGTTCAAGGGGCATTAACTCAAGCTAAAACCACAGGTTTCAATCCTGACATTCGTAACGCTCAACTAACAGCATTAGTCACAAAGCAGCAGCAAAGTTACGCTCAACTTAAATCCGCCCAGGCAAAAGTTAAATCTGCACGCGCCAAAGTCAAAGATGCCCAAGCAACAAAGCAACAATTCCTCACCCAGATTGCAGACTCCAAAAAAGATTTAAATGTAGTTAGTCCGTTAGATGGCGTAGTAACTGCCCGTAGCGTCGAACCGGGTGCAGTAGTTAACAGCCAGACTAATATTTTGACAATTGTTGACCCCAAGACAGTTTATTTTAGAGGTTTCGTTCCCGAAGGCGATATTGGCAAAGTGCGTTTAGGACAAACAGCGAACATCTTCATTGACTCTGCGCCAGACAAACCACTAGCAGGAAAAGTAATTGCGATCGATCCTCAAGCTTCATTTACACCAGAAAATATTTACTTCCAAAAAGATAGAGTCAGACAAGTAGTAGGAATTCGCATCCAAATTCAAAATCCTGATAGCTGCTTGAACCCCGAAAATCCCTATACTGAATCAGATTTACCCTGCGCCAAAATGGGAATGCCAGCAGATGCCGAAATTCATTTGAAGGCTCAAGGCAAAGTCCAGGAAGTAGGAAGGAAATAATTCGTCAAACTCTTACCTTTGTGCGTCTCTACGTGAGAATTTTCAGATATGAAACAGCCACTCACAATCTCTGCAAACTTATCCCCAACTTCCACCACAGCAATTCAAGTTCGCGGTTTGCATAAGCACTATGGGAAATTAGCTGCTGTCAGGGGAATTGATTTCACTGTCCGCAAAGGCGAATTGTTTGGATTAATTGGCCCTGATGGTGCAGGGAAAACTAGTACCTTTCACATTTTGAGTGGTGTGATGGAAGCAACGGCGGGAGAAGTGAAAATTTTCGATCGACCCGCACGAGATGCGCGATTAATGACTGGATATCTCACTCAGCAGTTTTCGCTGTACTTGGATTTGAGTATTGATGAAAACTTGCGTTATGCATCAGGTTTACGGCAAGTACCAGAAAATTTGTTACAGCAACGCCGCCAGAAATATTTAAAATTAATGAATTTAGAGCGATTTGGCGATCGCTTAGCGGGACAACTTTCTGGTGGGATGAAACAAAAACTGGCGCTGTGTTGTGCGTTAGTTTCTCAACCAGAAGTATTGTTACTAGATGAACCTACCACTGGTGTCGATCCTGTTTCCCGGCGGGAATTTTGGGATGTGCTAGCGGAACTATCAGCCGAGGGCATGACAATTGTAGTCGCCACACCATACCTAGACGAAGCCGAACGCTGTCATCGCGTGGCTTTAATGTACAGCGGCCAAATTCATGAAATCGGTACGCCAGCAGACTTACGGACTAACTTAGGCTTGCATCGTTTAGAAGTGCGAACGGCAAACTTAGAAACCACAGAACAAATACTTTCCCAGGTTAACCAGACAAATATAGTAGATGTGCAAACTTTTGGCGATCGCTTGGATGTTCTGGTTCCAGATTTCAACTCCGGCGAAACCGCAGTCCGCAAATTACTGCAACAAAATAATTTATCCTCCCCTAGTATCGAGCATGGCGAACCTACATTAGAAAACGTCTTTGTCACGCGCCTACGACAACAGGGTTCCGCACCGCAATTTTTTCCATTTCCTCGTTCTCGCAAGAGGGGACGCTGGGAAGGGGGAATAGATACATCTTCATTAGCGATATCGGCTTGTAACCTTAGCCGTATTTTTGGCAAGTTTCAAGCTGTGAAAAATGTTAACGTCGAAGTGCGTTATGGCGAAATTTTTGGGTTATTAGGCGCTAACGGTGCGGGAAAAACTACCACAATTAAGATGTTATGCGGGTTGTTAGAAGCAAGCGGCGGGGAAATTTCTTTGGGTGGTGAAACTGGGAATTTGCGGAGTGCAGACTTACGGCGGCGCATAGGTTACATGAGTCAAAAATTCACCCTCTACGACGATTTAAGCATTTTGCAAAACTTAGAATTTTATAGCGGAGTTTACGGCGTACCTCGCAAACTCCGACGAGAAAAGATTAATTGGGTAATTGCTACCTGTGGCTTAGAAGGACAAGAAAATACCGTCGCCGGACAGCTACCCGGAGGTTGGAAACAACGAGTTGCCTTTGGTGCTTCAGTCATGCACGAACCAGATATTTTATTTTTAGATGAACCAACATCAGGGGTAGATCCCTTAGCCCGTCGCCAGTTTTGGAAACTGATTAATGACTTCGCCCGTAACGGTACAGCTATTTTAGTGACAACGCACTATCTAGAAGAAGCCGAACAGTGTAACCGTATGAGTTTCATGGTTGCAGGGGAAACCGTCGCTGAAGGTTCCCCAAGTTCTATCAAAGCCTCACAACCAGGGAAACTAATAGAAGTTATCGTCAACCAAAATCAAGCTGCTTCTAAAATACTCAAACAACACTTTGAATCGTGGCGCGTCTCGATTTTTGCTGATAGTTTACACATTGTTCTAGATAATCCCGAACTAGAAATCAATCAACTAACTCAAATTTTAGCAGCCAATCAAATTACCATCAATTCTCTACGTTCTATTCCCTTTTCTTTAGAAGATTCTTTTATTGGTATAGTACAGCGATCGCAAACAGATAACAATCTTGTAAATCACTAATAATCCTCCAATCTCCTCCGCGTTACTCTGCGCCAACCTCCGCGTTACTTTGCGTTTAAAAATTAGCATATATGAAAAGAATTTTGAGCCAATGTATTAAAGAAATAGCCCAATTTCGCCGCGATCGCCTCACCTTAGCCTTAGCATTTATCTTGCCGTTTATCACTCTCATCGTCTTTGGTTTTGCTATTAGATTAGAGAGTAAAGATATTACCCTCGTAGTCCAAGATTTTAATCGCACAAACTTAAGTTATAGCTACATCGAAAGATTGTATGCCACAAATCAGTTTTTACCTCAACAATGGTCTGGCATCAATCCCGCACGCGATGCCATAGATAAGGGAATTGCCAAAGCTGCCGTCATTATTCCCACAGAATTTAGCCGCGACATTCAAGCAGGTAGAAGTACAAAAGTTCAAGTATTAATCGATGCCACTGATGTTAACAATGCTCGGGTAATTAGAAATAGTATTCAAAGAGTCACAAATTTTTTCATGCAAGAGCATGGACTCTTACCTACTACGAATATAATTACAGCACGAATGCGTTTATGGTTCAATCCTGGGAGATTAGAATCGCTGTATATTGTGCCGGGAGTGTATGGGGTTGTACTGTGGATTTTTCCTTCATTATTAGCGGCGATCGCAATGGTGCGAGAAAAAGAAAAAGGTACAATTTTACAAGTTTATGCTTCTAGTATTAGTGCTACCGAACTACTGCTTGGAAAAGGATTGGCATATTTATTAATTGGCATTGCCGAGACTTTAATAGTTATGGGATTAGGCTCAATTATTTTCCAAGTTGGTATAGCCGGCAATCCTATAACATTACTACTTGGTACTTTACTATTTTTGGCAGACAGCATTTTCTTCGGATTATTATTAGGAGTTCGTAGCAGTAACCAAAATGCAGCCGTACAAGGTGTTTCTCTCGTAGGTTTTATCACATCATTATTACTCTCAGGTTTTATTTATCCCCTTAACAATATTCCTTTTCCCCTATCGCTAGCGCCTAACGTAGTTCCAGCGCGTTATTACATTGATATTACTCGTGATGCCTTTGTACGCGGTACAGGATTTGCAGGAGTTTGGTTTGATTTAATTATGCTGACAGTTTTGGGATTATTCTTTTTCAATGTATCGCGTCGAGTCTTAAGCCGAATGCAATTACCTAATTAAATCTTCAATTTTCATTTATGAAACTCATTCAGCGATTATTTGACAGTCCATTTTGGGCATTAGTACGGAAAGAAATTAATCAAATTTTGCGTAACAAACAACTAATCGTTTTATTAATTGTACCGCCGACAGTTCAATTATTATTGTATGGCTTTATCCTCAATCCTGATGTACATAACTTGAGATTAGGCGTGATTGACTATGCCAACGTCAGTGAAAGCCGGGAGTTAGTTTCAGCCATGACATCAAATCGAATTTTTACCTTAGAATCTGTACCAAATAGTGAAGAAATACTGAGCCGTGAAGTAGAAGAAGGTAAGCTAGATGTCGGAGTGATTATTCCTCCTAATTTTCCCCGCCAATTAGCACAAAAATCAGCAGAAATTCAAGTATTTATCGATGCTGTAAATGCTAATACAGCGGGAATTGCAAGCAATTATATGAATCAAATTATCCAAAAATATAATCTGCAATTAACCCAAGGTCAAACAAATCCGCCAGTGTTGCCGGAAGTTGTGTTTCTTTACAACCCCGGATTAACTAGTAGTTGGTTTTTTGTACCGGGAGTTATGGGTTTAGTTTTAACATTAATTGGCACGTTAGTATCAGCAATTACCGTTGTTAGGGAAAAAGATACGGGTACTTTAGAACAATTATTAATGACTCCGGCTGCTAACTGGCAGATATTATTATCAAAAATTCTTCCTTTAACATTTTTATTAATGGGAGATGTCTTACTAGCTATTACATTAGCAACAGTAGTATTTCACGTACCATTTCGGGGTAGTTTTCTACTATTTTTGACCCTATCAAGTATGTATGTATTTGTCGGGATTAGCTTGGGTATTATGTTAGCGACAGTGAGTAGTTCGCAACAACAGGTAGTCCTGACATCCTTCTTTATTAATTTACCAATGGTACAAACTTCTGGAGCGATCGCACCCATTGAAGCTATGCCTCCTTTGTTTCAAGTTCTTTCCTTACTCAATCCCCTACGCCACTATATTGCGATCGTTCGCGGTATTTTGCTCAAAGGTGTCGGCTTAGATGTACTTTGGATGAATGTTTTGGCGTTAGTTGCCTTTGCTGTTGTTTTATTAACTATTAGTATTAATAAGTTTCGCAGTCAGTTAAGCTAAATATTTCCGACTCCAAAATACCCGATATTCGGGCAGTTTTTGCTCGCGCAGAGGCGCAGAGTCGCAGAGAGGAATATGAGTATGTGGTCTAAATAAATAGAAGTCTTATTGTATGTATTAGTTATGCTACTTTGTCTCCCCTGCTCTGGCTGCTCGTTCCTGTGTTAAGCTATCGATCGCATCACCTAAGGCAGTAGTAAGGCTTTTACGGGTTTGAGCGTGGTTGTCTTGTTCGGTTTTTAAGGCTTGCAAAAGGCGATCGCGTTCTTTGATAGCAGCGATTAATTTGGCTTGCAATTCTTCGACAGATTGTAATTGTTCTATTTCTTCTTGGATGGCTGTGGCTGGTGCGACAGCCAAGGTTTCTGTCTCTAGACCTTGGAGTTTATGCAAATCGGCCTTGAGAGATGCGATCGCTTGTTGGGATAATTGAGCATCTGTGCGTCGTTGTTCTGCTTCTGTATTATATAGCTGACGCCATTTTTGGGCACTTTCCCAACCAGCATCGCGTTCTTGTTGAAGTTCCACTATCTGCTGTTTGAGTGTCTGAATTTCTGCCAACCACTGTTGTGTTAAAGCTGTTGTTTGACTAATATCTTCAGCCATTTTTATCCTCACATATAAATGTTGACTGTCAACCGTCAACAGCTTAGCTGAAAATTACTGTAAACCAGAAGCGGTATTAACTGGATTGTGTCATAATTCGATTTTATAATTTTGAACTCTGTATTTATGCCTTGTTCTGCCACCCTTACTCAACTAATTAAAGTTCTTTTGGCTCGTGCCGTAAACTTAGGTAACACTGATTTAACACAAGTAAGTAGCGGTATACAAACAGATACTCGTATTCTCAAGCCGGGTGAAGTATTTGTGGCTTTACGAGGCGATAAATTTGATGGACATGAATTTGTGCCAACAGCTATCTCTAAGGGTGCGATCGCCGCAATTGTAGATTTTGAGTATGAAAATCCGGGATTTCCGGTATTGCAAGTAAAAGATACTCTCAAAGCATATCAGCAAATTGGCCGCTGGTGGCGCGATCGCTTTGATATTCCTGTAATTGGCGTCACAGGTTCCGTAGGTAAAACTACTACTAAAGAATTAATTGCCGCAGTTTTACGGACAAAAGGATCGGTTCACAAAACTTATGGCAATTTTAATAACGAAATCGGCGTTCCGAAAACTCTCCTCGAACTAGGTACAGAACATGACTACGCTGTAATTGAAATGGCAATGCGGGGTAGGGGACAAATTGCCGAACTGACACAAATAGTGCGTCCTACTGTCGGGGTAATTACCAATGTGGGAACCGCACATATTGAATTACTCGGTTCCGAAGAAGCCATTGCCGAGGCAAAATGTGAGTTATTAGCCGAAATGCCTACTGATAGTGTGGCGGTTCTCAATCATGACAATCCGCTATTAATGGCGACGGCGGCGAAAGTTTGGACGGGAGAAGTTCTGACTTACGGCTTTTCTGGCGGCGATATCTCAGGAAATTTGATTGATAACGAAACTGTAGAAGTTGCCGGAATGCGGCTGCCATTACCGTTACCCGGCCGTCACAATGCGACTAATTTCTTAGCGGCTTTAGCAGTAGCAAAAGTCTTGGGAATAGATTGGGCCAGCCTGCAAGCAGGTGTGGAAGTGGATATGCCTAAAGGGCGATCGCAGCGATTTAATTTACCCAATGATGTGGTAATTTTAGATGAGACATATAATGCTGCACCAGAAGCGATGTTAGCAGCATTGCAATTATTGGCAGATACGCCAGGAAAGCGGAAAATTGCCGTGTTGGGTGCAATGAAAGAATTAGGAGAGCGATCGCAGCAGTTGCACCAGCGAGTCGGAGAAACAGTGCGAAAGTTGAACTTAGACGGCTTGTTAGTATTAGTAGATGGAGAAGACGCCGAAGCCATTGCTAAAAGTGCCGCAGGTATTCCATCGGAGTGCTTTGCAACTCATGAGGAATTAACGTCCAGGTTAAAGACATTTATGCAAACAGGCGATCGCTTACTGTTCAAAGCCGCCCATTCAGTAGGATTAGATCGGGTTGTGAATCACTTACGTGCAGAATATGCCAAATGAAGTTACCCTTACAAACCGAACGTTTGATACTGCGAGACTTCGTAGAATCAGATTGGCTGGCGGTTCATGAATACGCTGGCGATGCTGAGGTTGTACGTTATTTGACTTTTGGGCCTAATAGCGAAGCAGATACGAGGAATTTTTTGCAAAGAGAGATTTCATTACAAAGACAGGAAACCCGTCAGCATTTTGCTTTGGCAGTGACTTTAAAAGCTCAAAAGCAATTAATCGGTATTTGTCGAATTTCGACTTTAGACACTGTTAACAAAACAGCCTCCATTGGCTATTGTTTGGCAAAGCAATTTTGGGGGCAAGGATATGCAACTGAAGCCGTCAGAGAGATTATATGCTTTGGGTTTCAGGAATTAGGCTTACATCGCATCTTTGCAACTTGTCACCCAGCAAACATTGCTTCAGCAAGAGTAATGCAAAAAGTTGGAATGCAACAAGAAGGATATTTACGAGAACACCATTGCATTAAAGGAGAATGGAGAGACTCTTGGCTATATGCAATTCTTGAGCGTGAATGGAGGCAAGCCAATTAACTTAGATTTTATAGCGATCCCCAGATAAGTTAGGATGCTAGTAGCGATCGCAATAATCAAAATATATAGAAAAACGCCACACACATAATTAAGCTTTTACCGATTTTTTTTGTAATAATTTAATATTTCAGACACGTCTTTTACAAGTTTCGGTATTGCTAAGTCATAGCGATCGATGCACATTTCTTTTTTTCTTCAACGCTATTTAACCAGACTTAATATAAAGATTACCTAAAGCTAATCTCGGATATGCTAAGACAAATTTATTTAAAAAAACACTTATGTAAAAATTCGTTTACTACCAGTGTTAGAGGCTGATTACAAGTAAAAGTTATAAATTTTATAAGAATTTATCTAAACTTAGACTTTTATATCCTAAGGAAAAATTAACAATAGCGTTAACCTTTGTCTGAAAAGCATTAACAAAGAAAGACACGGCAGCTATGCGTATATTCCACGCCTATTTACGTAGAATTACTGATGGACAACCGGATATTTACGGTGATGATAATAAATGTCGTTTTCAAAGACATAAATTACAAAGTTTGTAAACAAAAGACACAATTCATCTACAAATCCAGAACTTGACTACTAAAATCATCTTCATTTTGGCAAGATAAATTTGCTCTGCTATCTTCCTATTTAGTGGAATTAGAGTTAGTACGCGAGAGTCTTACTAAACTTTATGACAAGTATAGACTTACGGACTTTTATTCAAGAAGTTGCTTGCAGCGCTAAAAGAAGTTCGTCAGTGTAGATCCGCGATCGAGCCAGCTTTAAATAATGATATTGCTCAAGCAAAACTCCTCTCCCTATCTAGAGATACATTTAACCAAATAGATTCGCGTCAAAGAGTAACTTTTAAGGAGTAATCGATGAGCCTAAATCACACAATTGTAAGTGTCGATTCTGAGACTGCCTCTAAAAATTTGTATGATGCCGTCATTGTAGGAACGGGGGTAGCTGGAGCCATTGTTGCCAAAGAATTAAGTCAACAGGGCAAGAGGGTTTTAATTCTGGAAGCTACGGTAGAAAAAGATTTTACCCTTGCCGGCTTTCAAAGTTATGTCGAGACCTTCTACAAAGCAGTAGAGAAAAATCCTAACTCACCCTATCCTGCTAACCCCAACGTTCAAAGCCCTACCGATTTTAAAGACTATTTTATAGAGCTAGGCCCCATGCCTCTTTCCGGTTCCTATACAAGGGTTCTGGGCGGCACAACGATGCACTGGGAAGCAAAAACCCCACGGATGTTACCGGAAGATTTTAAGTTATTAAGTAACTACGGCCAAGGTCTGGATTGGCCGATTGAATATAAAGACCTTGAGCCTTACTACCGCAAAGCCGAACACGAATTGGGGGTTTGTGGGGACGTTGAAGAGCAAAAAAAATTAGGCATCGAATTTCCAGATGGTTATGTTTTCCCGATGGAAAAACTGCCTCCCTCTTACTTAGACCAGAAAGTGATTGAGAAAGTTGAAGGGACTACAGTTGAACTATATGGGAAGACCCATACAATCAACTTCTCTACTTTTCCTCAAGCTCGTAATGGAGTACCCAATCCTAAATACGATGATGGTAACCGCTTCGTTCCTGATGGAGTAACCAGTGTTCCTTCGGTTCAGTATGGAGAACGTTGCCAAGGAAACGCTAACTGTGTTCCTATCTGTCCGGTTCAAGCAAAATATGATGCGCGCAGAACTTTAGGTAAAGCCTTTGCAACCGGTCGGGTTCATGTACTCTATCAAGCGGTTGCTTATCGGGTGGAATATAATCGCGAAAATGGTCAGGTCACTGGAATTCACTTTAAGCGTTATGAAAGCCCCGATTCTAGTAAGTACACTACAGGAATCGCTAGAGGAACATTATTTGTCTTAGGGACTAATGCAGTCGAAAACGCTCGGCTATTGCTCGGTTCTGAGTTACCTAATACCAGCACAATGATAGGGCGACATTTAATGGATCACCCTTTTACCTTAGCTTGGGCTTTGATGCCGGAAGTGACCGGTACTATGCGGGGGCCTCTGGTGACATCAGGTATCGGAACATTCCGTAAAGGCGATTTTCGTGCAAAACAATCTGCCTTCGCCGTAGATATTCACAATGATGGTTGGGGATGGGCAACAGGATCGCCCAAGGGTGAAGTCGAAGATGCGATCGACAACAAAAACAAATACGGTCAAGAACTCCGCCAGACATTGATTAGTCGGATTTCCCGCCAACTGCTATTGGCTTTCATGTGTGAATTACTCCCCGAATACGGTAACCGAGTAACCATCGATCCAAGGTACAAAGATAAACTCGATAATTATCGCCCCGTCATTAACTTCAACCTACCCGACTACAGCCGCAGAACCCTTGCCTACACCAGAAAAGTCTCTCGTGTCATCTTCCAACGTTTAGGAGCAGAAGATTTTACCCACTACGATCCTCAAGACCCCGCCTACTTTGAGTTTGAAGGTGAAGGTTACGTATACAAAGGTGGGAACCACTTTTCGGGAACTCATATCATGGGAGCTACCCCATCCACTTCAGTTGTTGATAGTTATCTACGTTGTTGGGAGCATCAAAATCTTTTCCTCGTTGGTGCAGGAAGTATGCCAACCATAGGCAGTTCAAATACAACATTGACCATTGCTGCCCTGAGCTTTAGGGCTGCTGAGGAAATGCTTAGAGAATTAAATTCTTATAATTTGCAAACAACTAATCTGCAAACAACTAATTTGCAAGCCATTTAGAGCGTGTCATCAATTAAGATGACGCTCCATCAAGGAAAAGGCTTTGGGCGCGGTTTTAATCCAAAACTTTATTAGGGCTGAATTTCAGCCCTAGATAGGGTTATACGGCTATTTGATGATAAGTCCTAGTACCTATTACACAGTTGAAAAAACATTGGGAGTAGACATTATGACTACAGTCTCCGATAGATTAAATTTGATTACAACGGTCGATCGCTTGAAGTACTATCTCATACAAGCTATGAGGATAGAACATGCAACTATTCCGCCCTACATGACGGCGCTGTACTCCATTAAACCCGGACATAATTTAGAAGCTTTCCATATAATCCGGGCGGTTGCTATAGAAGAAATGCTACACCTAACTCTGGTGGCTAATGTTTATAACGCAGTGGGAGGAACGTTTGATTCACCTGTTCTGACGGCACCTGATTTTGTTCCTAAATATCCTAGCTATTTACCTACAGGCTCTACAGATTTTAAAGTAGGTTTAGGCAAGTTTTCCCAAGAGACTGTAGAGACTTTTCGTAAGATTGAACGGTCTGAACACGTTGAAGAAGGTCAAGCATTAGTTGGATCTCGAAGCCTTGAAGAATATTTGTTGGAAGTTATAGGCTACGATCCGACCAAGGCTTTCTACAGCATTGGCTTATTTTATGCAGAGATCATTCGCGGTCTGAATGCACTCTATAAAGAGAAGGGTAATGCTCTATTTTGTGGCGATCCTCAGCGACAAATTACACCTGCATACTACTATAACGGTGGTGGAGATATCATCCCAGTAACCGATCTGCGTTCAGCCATAAAAGCCTTAAAAGTGATTCAAGAACAGGGTGAGGGATCGAGAACCGAAACCATTTATGATGCAGAACGAGAACTAGCCCATGACTATCGTTTTCAACAAATACTGTTAGGGCAATATTATGCGATCGACAAGGACGATCCGGCAAAATCCGATCGCCCCAATGAGCCTACAGGTAAAAAGTTTACGGTAGATTGGAACGCAGTTTATCCAATTAAGGAAAATGCCAAACTGAGCGATTATCCCGAAGGCTCAGAAGTCCGTACAGCAGCCATAGAGTTTCACTCTGCCTATAGTGACTTCTTAAAGCAGATTCAACATGCTTTTGACGGACATCCCGAGCATTTGATTCCCGCAGTTGGGGGAATGTTCCGCCTGAAAGAACAGGCTAATAGTTTAATGCGTAACCCCATTCCAGGTAGCCCAGGGGTTAATGCAGCTCCCCTTTTCCGGTTGGACTAGCCTTAGCTAACTTTGACTTGGGGATCTAAACTTTTTGTGGAGGTAAATCACTGATGGCTATTAATATTAATTCACCTGAGTTTTTGGACTATTTCCTCAATCTTTCAGTAGTCCTGACAGGCTTTTCCAAATTTAACTTGCAAGGAACAGGTCTTGCTAATCTTTATTTTGAAACCATTCGGGACGTTATTGGCGGAGAGATATTTGGAGAACTGTTAACAGCTTTTCATCAGTTGGAAGTTGAAAAAAAAGAAAACGATCGCGACGCGATCGCACAAATCCTAGCATCTCAAAAATTTGGCCCCATCGCCCGCAATATCATCAAGGTTTGGTATGTAGCTACTTGGTATACACTGCCACAAGCCTGGCGGGATGTTTATGGAACCAAAGAGAAAGATGGCACCTTTATTATCAGTCCGCAAGCCTATCCAGAAGGACTTCTATGGACTGCGATTGGTGTTAACCCACCCGGTGCTAAAGGCCAAGGATACGGAACTTGGAGCGAACCTCCTTTAGTCACCCTTGCTCAAGGCTAATATCTCTTGTTGGGTATCGCCTCACTCAATCTCTAAAACAACACCCATTTTTGATTCTGAGAAAATTGCAAAAATTCCTAGTTTTAAGGCCAAACATGAGCATTACTTCTTTATTTCGTAGGCTCTCTACTATTGTCCTCGCGATTCTCCTTAGCTTAACGATCTTTAGTTTGCCCGCTCACGCTTTCGTTGGGGCGAATCTGGAAAAGTTACTTTCAACAAACGCTTGTGTTAGTTGCGATCTTTCGGGAGCCGATCTGTCAAATAAGGATTTATATGGCAGCGCCCTCGATGGAGCTAATCTATCAAATGCCAACCTCTCTAACACCCTGCTCAATGACGCAAAATTCAAAGGAGCTAATCTAACAGGAGCTAATCTATCGGGAGCTATCTCGATGGGAACCGACTGGTCGAATGCTAACTTAACTGGGGCTAAACTTGCTGGTGCAGATTTATATAATGCTCTTTTGAGTAATACAAAGCTGTTAAACGCGGATTTAAGCGATGCAGATTTAACAGAGGCCATTATCTCCGATGCAGATTTGTCTAATGCGATCGGGAAAAATGCCAAGCTCAGGTCAGCAATTTTCTCTCGAGCTATTCTATCCGGAGCAGATTTTTCCAATAGCTATATGAGAAATACAAAGTTATCACAAGCCACTCTTAAAGGAACTCAGCTATCTGGGGCAGATTTGTTTAATGCTTTGATGCCTGATGGGACTACCTATAATGGAGATGTTAGTAAATTTGGTGCTTTGCAGTAAGACCTGAATGTTGCTTTTGTGTGACTTGAAAAGCTGAAAATTCAAATAAATTTAGGGTGAGTTAGTATATTTGGGTGTAAGGGTGTAAGGGAAGAAATAAAAACGAAATAATATTTACAAATTAACTGTCTTTCCCTACACTCCACACCCCTATACTCAGCCCTAGCAAAGATTCATATCGGGCAGGTTTAGGCATCGCCAAAATTGTCCTACAACTTTTCCCTCAAGAACGTATATTCTGAAAAATTGAAACCAAATCTCTATCTAAATTATAATTTTAAGATATGTTTTGAATGGTCAAAAAGGTTAGTTAGAGAAACTATTTTCAGATATATTTATTCCTTTTTACTAAATACTGAAATTTTGAAAATTAGTAATTAGATTTAAACGATCTGAAATTTTTCTTAAAGTATTAAGTGATGACAAAAAGAGGAATTAAAGTTATTCTAAACGTTTAGATAATTTTAGTAACTTCAGCAGTATTAGTTCAATCTGCAAAATGAAAGTTTTCTCAAAATCATTCGCTAGTGAATAGTTTCCTTCACTTGAACGAGCGAGAATCAACTTTGATTTTTTTAGTTGATTACTCCTCATTGGAAACACAAGATTAACCTAAGAAAACTCCAACAGATTCACATAGCTCGGCATAAGCAAGCTTCTGTTAAAACAACAAGGTAAACGTAAGATGAGTAAATCTACAATTCGTCAGCAATTCAAATCTATTGGTCGCTTATTCATTGTCTTAGTAGCATTAGTATTTTTCGGGATGACTTACTTGATTTATCCCGCTACTGCTGCTACAAATAGCGACAAAACTTCATCGGCTCGAGACTCATTTTTAGTGTCTTTGGTTCCACCTCTATCAACAAAACCTATATTCAATCCAGACAAAGTTTATTTGGGCATTACACCCACGGGTTGGAGCAATAGTGACGATACTAGCATCGATCTCAATCCTCCTATCCGTTACGAGCAGATTATGAGTGAAATGGCGCTATCTGGCTTCAAAGGTTCGCAAACCTCACCTAAGTTTCCGCAAGATATCGATGTTTTGAAAAAAGAGTTAAAACTTCGTAGATTGACTATTTCGGAACCTTGGGTAGGAACTGAATTCACTCTAGGAAAGAATGATGAAACTTTAGCAGAATTCAACAAACAGTTGAAATTCATGAAACAAATCGGTGGTAGCAAAAGTATTGTGGTAGCCGAATTGGGTGGTGCAGTTCATCAAAAGCCAGTTGCTCCTTTGCCTAACAGACCAAAGTTTACTGATAAGCAATGGGAGGATCTAGCAGCTGGATTAAATAAACTTGGCTCCCTAGCAAAAGAGCAAGGTTTCCAAATCTCCTATCATCCCCATATTGGTACAGGAGTAGAAAACTTGGCTGATATCGATCGCTTAATGAAAACTACCAATCGCGAATATGTCAATTTGCTGCTGGATACTGGTCATTTGTACTACGCAGGAGTCGATCCTCTGGAAGTGACCAAGAAATATAGCGATCGCATCAAGCACGTTCACCTCAAAAACATTCGCCAGCCTATTTTAGATGAGTCCGTCAAAAATGGTTGGAGCTTTTTAGATTCCATCAAAAAAGGTATCTTTACTGTTCCAGGTGACTTTCAAGAAGGCGCAATTGATTTTAAACCGATTTTAAATGAGCTTGCTAATGCCAAATATGAAGGATGGCTGATGGTAGAAGCAGAACAAGATCCTAACAAAACCAATCCTTTGAAAAATGCGCTCTTAGCTCGTACTTATTTACGCGATGTGACTGGTTTATAAGCTATTTAAGCAAGTATTAGTAAGTCAATTCAAAATTCATCTAGCAAGGGACTGGGGACTGGAAAAAAAAGTATTTTTTATCATTGTGTTAGTGTCCTAACTACCTTAAATGTTGCTAGAAATTGTGAATTTTGAATTGACCTACCTGCTTATTTCTTCTGAGTAATTGTGATTGAAAAAGAAGAAAAATAAATACTATTTTAAAGGAGAATAGCAATGAAGCACATTGATAGCGATAAAGAAAAAATCAGAATTGTCTTTGAAGAAGTATATGCCGCTAACGTTAAATCTGAAGATTTGTGTGGTTACGGCGAGATGTATACAGAAGATGCTCTATGGATGGCACCGAATGTCAGCGATCGCGTTGGGATTCCTGACATTATTGAAGGGTTTAGCGAACAGATTGCTAATAGCAAAATAGATCCAGTTTTCACTGCTGAAGAAATCGAAGTTATGGGCGATTTTGGTTATGTCATGGGAATTTCTGTTGCCACAGTTCACCCAAAAGATGGTAGTCCATCAAAGCAAGTCAAGTTTCGAGCATTATGGTTAATGAAAAAAGAACACCATGACTGGAAAATTAGTCGGCAAATTTGGAATAATAAACCCTTGTAAAACTAAATGATTACAAATTCTTGAATATATCAATTAAACTTCGTACTTTTTGAATTTAACCAGCAATCAAAACAAATTTTAATATGAGCAACTCATCATCTGTGCCTGATATATACATTAGCTTCTTTTTGTTTACCACTAATCTGAACCCTACTGATTCAGAATCTCGGCAAACAGTTCTAACACATATAAAAGAACTGCAAAAGTTTGGTTACACGGGCTTTGAATTTCCGATCGCAGCTAATTTTGACAAAAATTACGAAAAACACGTTGAAGATTATGCGAGTTTACGATATTTTCTAGACTCTGAAGGCTTAGAAAACGTAAAAATTGCTACTAATGTTGGGACTACCCGTACCTTCGATTTAAGTTCTCCCTATCCCGAACAAAGACAAGAAGCACTAGAGTACCTCAAATCACGGATTGACATCACAGCTGCACTCAGGGGTGAAATTCTCATGGGGCCGATTGTCATTCCTTATAGTGTATTTCCTACTACTGACTTTAATGAGCCAATTTGGAGCGATAAACTTCAGGAACATTTAGCAATTCGTTATTGTGATGCTCAAAAAATATTTAATGAGGTAGGGCAATACGCAGAACAACAAAATGTCAAATTAGCAATTGAACCAATTACTCATTGGGAAACTCCTGGCCCTAATAAGTTATCACAATTAATTGAGTTTTTGGATGGAGTTGAGAGCAGACAAGTAGGAGTAGTAATTGATAGCGCTCACGAACATCTCGATGGTGATGGCCCTGAGATTTTTAAAGGACAAGTGTCATCTCTCGCCAAACAGCAAAGGCTTCATTACGTACAAGTCTCTCCTCCCGATCGCGGCGCACTTCATACTAGTTGGATTAATTGGCAATCATTTTTAGAACCCATTTTACAGGTCTATAATGGCCCGATCGCAGTAGAAATTTTTAATGCCATTCCTGCTTTTATTAACTCGCTGCGTTTGACTCGGCGTAAGTTTTGGATTCCTGGCGAAGATACTCCAAATCAATATCCGAGTGCCTACGATATTGCTGACAAAGCCATCAAAATTACTCAAACAGAAATTGAAAAAATCAAATATTACTGTTAAGTAATTAATCTAATTATCGCAGAAAATTATCTCGATTGAGCAATTATCAAGTATTTAGACAGTAGACCTCTTGCAAAACTCTTTTCGCACTCTTGGGGCAAAGGTAAAAATTAAAAGGTTTTTTCTTATCCCTTTCCCCTTTCCCCCTTACCCTTTTCCCTACTTCTGCAAGAAGTCTAATAACTGCGATCGCTTTTCCTCTCTCCTTGGCATGTACATGGAACATAAGAGGTAAAATAAAATATTTTTTTATCTTTACCTCTTTTTCTATTTTGTGTAATTCATTTTCCAGAGGCGCTTCAAATTTTTCGATTATGATGCTAGTTAATAAACATCGGCTGCTATCAGTTTTTTTGGCTTTTATTTTGGCTCTAGCTATTAGTATATGTGGTTGGGAACAGGCGATCGCCCAGACAATAGTCGGTCCTGAAGAAGAAATGGGCGCATGGGAAACTATCCCTCTTCCACCTAAAGAAAATGTGATGCAGTCTGTTCATACTGTAGTCCTTCCCAATGGCAAAATTTTGAGCGTCAATGGTAGTAGTTTTCGCAATACCATAGTTTTTAACGATAAAGAAACCAGTTTTATAGAAGGAGTCAATGTCACAGATTATAATGTCATCAACAATAGCGGTCTTTTAGATCCTGAAACTGGAAAATTTGAACGCATTGCTTCACCACCAGTCCAGCAATATGGAGAAATCAACGATTTATTTTGCTCCGGTCATTTACAACTAGCCGATGGCAATGTTCTTTTTGTTGGTGGTACTGGAAGATACTACCCTGGAGGAGCTTTTACAGGTTCTAGACAGGTCAACCTTTATGATTGGAAAACAGGTAAATGGTCAGCTGTCGGACAACTCAAAGAAGGACGTTGGTATCCCACTTTAGTTTCACTAGCCGATGGGAAAATAGTTATATTTTCTGGTCTAAAATACGAGTCTCCCAACCAAGTTAATCCCAGTCTAGAAATCTACGATCCTAAAACCAAAAAAATCCACTATATTGACCTGACAACTGTAGAGAACAGTCCTTTCAATACCAAACTCACAGATGTTAATGCCTACGATACTATAGACCTCTATCCTCGCGTTTTTCCTACTGCTGATGGCAAACTTTTGATAACTGGAGATGACGCAGGAATCGGTGGCGTCTTAGTCACACAGTCCAGTAAAAAAAGCTATTTAATGTCTGTTCGTGAGAGCGCAGAAGGTGAATTATCCGTCAGTTTTGAAGTAGTAGCTGACCGGGGAGAGCCATCTAAAGCTTATGGAACTGCCGTGCAAGTTCCTAATTCTGAAGATGTATTATTACTCGGAGGTATCATCGGCACCAACGACATCAATTATGGACGAGGAGGTAATACAGCAGGTTTTCCCAACTGGTCGAGAGTTTCTACTAGCCTACAGCATTGGACATCCCCGCGTAAGAGTGGAGAAAAGAATGGCAAGTGGGAAATTGTGAATAACTTTCTTGATAAGCCAAGAGCTAACTTGCAAGCAGTAATTCTGCCAACTAAAGAACTTTTGGTAGTCAATGGCGGTCAATTTCCAGAATACAAGCCAGTCTATGAACCTTTGTTAATGACTCCCGATTCCAGAGCTATAGGGGGTTACATTACTAAACCGATGAATCCTGCTAAATTGCCCAGACTTTATCATAATGGGGCAGTTTTATTACCGGATGCTCGTGTTTTGATTATTGGGGGAAATGCCAATCGAACCGGACGGGAAAAAGATGGCACTCTTTACGTTAATATCCAACGAGAACCCCTGAAATATTTTTATAAGTTACCCAATTTAGTAGATAAATCAGGTAACCCGAAACAATTCAATCTTGAGGAGTATTACCAATCTCCCCAAAGTTATTTTATTAAAGAAGATTTGGAAAAGGGAGACAAAGAACCCTTCGTTCCTTCTGAAATTTGGCAAGCAGAAATCTTCAGTCCCACCTATTTGTTTAAGCCTGGTGCTCGTCCGGAAATCGTCAAAGCTCCGGAAATACTCAACTATGGCAAATCTAACAGTATTTCAGTTAAGGATGCCACGGAAAAAGGTTCGGTAGTTCTCGTTAAGTTAGGTGCGGTTACTCATTCTTTAGATTATGGGCAACGACTAGCAGATTTGACTGTTGAAAGTGTTGCTTTAGGGAACGAGTCCGCAATCAAATTTAGAGTACCGAAAAATGCCAATCTTTACCCACCGGGTTACTACATGATGTTCTACCTCAATGAAGTAGGTAAACCTTCCCACGCCAAGATGATAAAACTTGAAGCTTAAGAAGATTCAATCAAATTAGTACGTGACTGAAACCTAATTATTGATTACTGAATTCTGACTCCTGAATTTTTTCTTCTCAATCTGGCAACGGTTAAATCCTAACTTGACAAAAAGAGTTTAAGCAATGGCACTAACAGAAGAAGATTTAAAAACCATACCAGAAGATGGCATCGATCCAGAAAATTCTGGGAAATACGAGACTTTGCTCCAAGATTTACAAGGCAACATTTTGAATGGGCATGGACGAGACCATATCGTGCATCTGTTTATACAATTTCAAGCTGGTCAAGTAAATGCAGTCAAACGATGGATTCAAAACTTTGCCCAAAAATATGTTAAATCTGCTAAACAGCAGTCAGATGAAGCACGCGAATACCGAACTAAAAAGATATCAGGTGGTATCTTCGGTAATTTGTATTTATCTTCTCAAGGTTATGAATATCTGGAAATACAACCTTGGAAAATACCCGGAGATCAACCATTTCGATTAGGTATGCAAAATGTTGATATCAAAGGTTTCTTGGGAGATCCAGAACCAAAATATTGGGAACCAGGATTTCAACAAAAATTAGATGCTTTATTACTGATAGCGGATGATAATTTAACAGACTTACTCAAAGTAGTCAACGAAATTTGCTCAGAATTATCGGGGCTTTGCAAAGTAATTCATAGAGAAGATGGTTTCATTCTCAGAAATTCTCAAAAACAAATTGTAGAACACTTCGGTTATGTTGATGGTGTTAGTCAACCTCTATTTCTAAAACGAAATATTGAGAGCGCCAAGGCTAAGAATTCTGACTTCAGTAAATGGGATCCTCGCGCTCCGCTAAGTCTGATTTTAGTTAAAGATCCTAACGGTAAAACTGAAGATAGCTATGGCAGTTATTTGGTTTGCCGCAAACTGGAACAAAATGTCCAAAAATTCCGCGAAGATGTGCGGAATTTGGCTAAAAAGTTAGGTATTAGTGAAACTTTAGCCGGAGCTTTGGTTGTGGGACGGTTTGAAGATGGAACTCCCCTAACTCTCTCAGATATACCGAGTCAAGATACGACATCAATTAATTACGAATACTTTAATAATTTTAATTACGATTTAGATACCCAAGCAACAAAGTGTCCTTTCCACGCTCACATCCGCAAAGTTAATCCCAGAGGCGATACAGGAAGAGTGGAATCTTCCCCAGGTTTTGACGAAGCTTTAAAGGTGGAAAGAAGGCATCGTATTGCTCGTCGTTCTGTTAGTTTTGGCGAGCAAGATCCCACTAAAGAACCGACAGCAGGCTCGGGATTGTTATTTCTTTGTTTTCAAGCAGATATTGAAAATCAGTTTAATTTGATCCAATCTAGATGGGCAAATCCGAAAAACTTTGTTCAAGTCAATGTTGGCCCAGATCCGCTAATTGGTCAACCAGACGGAATTCAGAAATGGCCAAAACAATGGGGGGAATCGGAAACTCAAGAAGCTGGCATGAAAGTATGGGTAAAAATGCAAGGTGGTGAATATTTTTTTGCACCTAGTGTAAGTTTTCTCAAAAATTTGGCAAAAACTAAATAAGTAGACGGACATAATTAAATGGAAAATCCAAAGCAGCAAAACCTTTTACTGTTAAGGATTTTACCTTGTGCCTCCAGTCACAACTGCCTTCTACTTAGTAGTTTTTGAATGAGTTTACTTAAACTTACTTAGCAATCCTAATTTCAGTTGTGTAAACATGTAAAAGGCAATAAGGAACAGATTTTCAAAGAATGATTTAGGATTGCTATATATTCAAAAATTGTTACCAAATAAATAGACTCTGATTAAAGAAAAAGTATTGATGTGAAAATCAAAATTGAAAATATTTGAAACATAATTAACTATATTTATGAGCATCAACTTTGGACGTGAAATTTGTGGAAATCTTGATGCAGCAGAATCGCGGGAGTGGTTAGTAACCAATGGCCGTGGCAGCTATGCTTCAGGTACAGTAGCAGGTTTATCAACGCGGGGTTATCACGGTTTACTTGTGGCTGCACTGCAACCACCTTTGCAGCGAACTTTATTACTAGCAAAGCTAGACGAAACAGCAGAGTATGAAGGTAGTTCTTATCCACTGTTTGCTAATCGCTGGTCAAATGGCACAGTTGCTCCTCAAGGTTACCGTAATATCGAAAGCTTTTATTTAGAGGGAACGGTACCTGTCTGGAACTTTGCTTGTGGGGGTGCTTTATTAGAGAAGCGCATTTGGATGCAGCCTGGAGCAGATACCACATACATTCATTATTATTTGCGACGGGCAAAGCGATCGCTAAAGTTATCCATCAAAGCATTTGTTAATTACCGCGATTATCACAGCAGAACCCATGCTAATGAATGGCCTGCGAAAGATTGGCGGATGAATGTGGCAGCAATTGAGCGTGGAGTCGCTGTCACAGTGTATCCGGGAGCGCAAACTTTGTACTTATTAACAGATAGCGGTAATGCTTCGCTCAATAACGAGTGGTACTTCGGATTTGAACTCGCAGCTGAAAAGGAACGGGGACTCAACGATATAGACGATCATCTTTACCCAGCAACTTTTACAGTCACATTGGAGCCTGGAAGCTCGTTTACTTTTGTCGCCAGTACGCAGCAAAATCCTGATTTAAACGGTGCAGCAGCCTTAGATTTGCGTCATCAGTATGAACAAAAGCTAATAGCAGACTGGCAAGCAAAGCGATCGCCACAAGCGCCTCCCCCTCCTGACTGGGTGCAGCAACTCGTACTCGCTGCCGATCAGTTTATTGTCGATCGCCAAGGTGGAAAAACCATCATTGCCGGTTACCACTGGTTTACTGATTGGGGACGCGACACCATGATTAGTCTACCAGGTCTGACGCTTTCGACTAATCGTCCTCAAATTGCAGACTTGATACTTCGCACCTTTGGCGAATATATCAGCAAAGGAATGTTGCCCAATCATTTTCCTGACAATAATCAGCCACTCGTGGACGCTGACTACAATACAGTTGATGCAACATTGTGGTATTTTGAAGCCATCCGCATTTACTTGGCTACAACTGGCGATGAGAAGCTATTAGCAGATTTATTTCCCAAACTTGCAGACATTATCGAATTTCACCGTCAAGGAACGCGCTACAATATCCGCCTCGATCCCAATGATGGATTGCTTTATGCCGGACAAGCAGGAGTGCAGCTTACCTGGATGGATGCCAAAGTTGGTGATTGGGTAGTTACTCCTCGCATTGGCAAGCCTGTAGAAGTAAATGCCCTGTGGTATAACGCTTTGCGAACAATGTCCAAGTTCGCCCACAAGTTAGGAAAACCTTACCAAGACTACGATGCAATGGCTGATACCGCCCAAAAAGGTTTTAGTCGTTTCTGGAATAATGCCAAGGGATACTGTTTTGATGTTTTAGACAGTCCAAGTGGTAACGATGCCTCTATGCGACCAAATCAAATCTTTGCCGTATCCTTGCCAGAAAGTCCGCTGACAGCCGAACAACAACGCCAAGTAGTAGAAGCCTGCGAGCGATCGCTTTTAACTTCTCACGGATTGCGTAGTCTTGCACCAGACGATCCGCAGTATATCGGTAACTACAGTGGAGATCAATTTCATCGTGACTCTGCCTATCACCAAGGAACAGTTTGGGAATGGTTAATCGGCCCATTTGTCTTAGCTCATTTGCGCGTGTTTAACAACCCATCCGTTGCTCGCCAATATCTAGAACCAATGCAACATCACCTCTATACAGCTGGAGTTGGAACTATTAGTGAAATATCTAATGGCAATGCACCAATGGAACCTAAAGGTTGTATTGCTCAAGCTTGGTCAGTTGGCGAAGTACTCCGGGCTTGGTTAGCTACGGAGAGGTGAAGAAGGCAGGGGAGCAGAGGGAGAAATTTTATTAACGGCAGAAGTAATATGATACCAATTTCAAAAACAATGCGACAAATAGACCATTTGTAGAGACGCGATTCATCGCGTCTTTAACCAAGTATATGTTGCAATAATTTATTGAATTGGTATTAGGTTAGTTGATTAACTATTGCCAATTAATCATCGCAAACATCATCAAAGGAAAGGAAAAATGGCAAATATTCTAGACACAGCAGAAGGAAAAAGATTAGTAGCAGACACTGCCAAAAAGGAATATTGGAAGCGGTGGGGTTCTTATGTGAGCGATCGCCAGTGGGGAACAGTACGAGAAGACTACAGTACTGGTGGTAATGCTTGGGAATATTTTTCCCACGACCAAGCTCGTTCCCGTACCTATCGTTGGGGTGAAGATGGAATTGCTGGAATTAGCGATACTCACCAACATATTTGTTTTGCGATCGCCCTTTGGAATGAAAAAGATCCAATTCTCAAAGAAAGGCTATTTGGTTTAACCAACAGTGAAGGTAATCACGGGGAAGATGTCAAAGAATATTATTTTTATCTTGACAACACCCCCACGCATTCCTACATGAAATTTCTTTACAAATATCCGCAAAGACCTTTCCCCTACAGCCAGTTAATTCAGGAAAATGCAAATCGGAAATCAACCAATTCTGGAGCTTTTGAATACGAACTCATAGATACAGGAGTCTTTGATGATAATCGTTACTTTGATGTTTTTGTAGAGTACGCTAAAAATTCTCCAGAAGATATTCACATCAAAATTAGTGTTGCTAACCGAGGCCCAGAAACAGCTAAACTACATCTTTTACCAACAATTTGGTTTCGCAATACTTGGTCTTGGGGTTATGAAGGTCAAACAAAAGAAGGTAAATACCTGCAAGCTATTAAATCTGACCCCAATCTAAGCATCATAGAAGTTGGTTATCAAGACAATGATGAAGTTAAAAATGCACGCACAGGATGGCTTTATAGCGAAGCTGCAAAAGAACTTCTGTTTACAGAAAACGAAACAAACAAGCAACGATTTGGATGGGGTCAGAATACTGACTACGTTAAAGATGGCATCAATGATTACATCATTTCTTACGGAACTAAAAAAACAGTAAATCCCACTCAAAAAGGCACAAAAGCCGCAGCTCATTACGACTTGACAATTAATCCCGGAGAAACCAAAGTCATTAAACTCAGGTTGAGCGATACAAATTTAGATTCTCCCTTTGGTAATGATTTTGAAACTGTATTTCAAACTCGCCAGCAGGAAGCTGATGAATTTTATAAAGCTGTTTGTCCTCTTGATATTTCTGACGATTTGCGAAATATCCAAAGACAAAGCTTTGCCGGTATGTTGTGGAGCAAACAATATTATCACTACGTAGTATACGATTGGCTTAATGGCGATCCCAATCCGCCAAAGCCGCCAGAACAACGCAAATATGGCAGAAACCGTGAGTGGGATCATTTATTTAATGAAGATATTATTTCCATGCCTGATAAGTGGGAATATCCTTGGTTTGCTGCTTGGGATTTAGCCTTTCATACCGTTACCTTGGCACTAATCGATCCAGAATTTGCTAAAAAGCAATTGTATCTATTTACCCGCGAATGGTATATGCACCCCAACGGTCAAATACCGGCTTATGAGTGGGCATTTGGCGATGTAAATCCACCCGTTCATGCTTGGGCTGCATGGCGCGTTTACAACATAGAAAAGCAATTGTATGGCAAGGCTGATAGAGACTTTTTGGAAGAAATCTTCCAAAAGTTATCTCTTTATTTTACCTGGTGGGTAAATCGTAAAGACTTTGAAGGCAACAACCTTTTCCAAGGTGGATTTTTAGGATTAGACAATATTGGGGTTTTAGATAGAAGTAACATTCAGATTCCCAACGCCATCATAGAGCAATCTGATGGTACTAGTTGGATGGGAATGTATTGTCTCAATTTGCTCAGAATAGCTACAGAACTTGCAAAAGGAGATGACGATAAGAAGTATGAAGATATGGCATCTAAATATTTCCAACATTTCCTACTCATCGCTGACGCAATGAATAAAGTAGGCGGTACGGGTGTAGATATCTGGGATGACCAAGACCAATTTTACTATGATATTCTCAAAGCTCCTCCTGGTGTAGTTGAAGGTGCAAATAATGAAGGCGTACTGTTAATGAAAGTGCGGTCAATGGTAGGGTTAATTCCGCTTTTTGCTATAGAAACAATCGAGCAAGAACTTGTCAATAAATATTTATCTTCTGATTTCAAAAAACGAGTTCTTTGGTTTGTTAACAATCGCCCCCAACTTACCAAACACAATAATATTTCCCTAATCCCTAACGATAAAGGACTTTATTTGTCGTTGGTAAATCAAGACCGACTCAAAGCGATTTTGAGCCGTCTGCTGAATGAAGCAGAATTTTTGAGCGATTATGGTATCCGAGCTTTGTCAAAATATCATAAGGATCGTCCTTATGTGTTACGGGCAAACGGACAAGAGTATCGGGTGGAATACGAACCAGCAGAATCAAAATATGGAATGTTTGGTGGTAATTCTAATTGGCGCGGCCCGATTTGGTTCCCTGTGAATTATCTTCTGATTGAATCTTTGTTCAAGTATCATGAGTTTTGGGGAGATAATTTCAAAGTTGAGTGCCCTACTTCTTCGGGTGAAAAGAAACTGATGAATCTTAAAGAAGTAGCACACGAATTAAGCCGCAGGCTAATCAAAATTTTCCAAAAAGACCCAAGAACTGGCAAGCGCCCTGTTTATGGCGGCTCAGACAAATTTCAAAACGACCCACATTGGCGCGATTTTATTCTGTTCTATGAATATTTTCATGGCGATATTGGTGCAGGTATTGGTGCTAGCCATCAAACAGGTTGGACGGGTTTAGTAAGTGAATTAATTCAAAATTCTGGGAAAGACTTGACTTAACGAAGGCAGGAGGCAGAGGGCAGGAGGCAGGAGGCCGTTTTTGTAACGAGGATTTATACCCCATTCCAAAAACTTTGGACAAAGTACGGTTTTTGACTCGATCGTTTCGATAACATCAACTTCTAACGCCCAGAACCTTGTTCTGGGCGTTAGAATTTGTAAATTATAAGAATTTTTGCAACACATCGATCGCCTGTACGTGCATTGGTGTCAACTTAACGTAAAACCGATGTCAGCGCTGTATTTTTTGCATTCTTTTTTCAAATTGCTATCAAGAAGAGTTACAAAAATAAAATTACTATCTAACCGAACCTGTCTTACTAATACCCGCAATATGATAATTTACTGTTTTTTCGTTAAATAATATCTGGTTAAAATGACTTTAATGAGTAGTAAAAAAGTAGGAAAATTTGCATTTCATCTAATAGCAAAAGCTAAAATTTGCTGTGCTGCTCGTTGTCCACTGCGAATGGCTCCCTCCATATAGCCACAATATTCAAGGGGAGCAGTATGTTCTCCTGCCAAAATGAATCTTCCAGTAGAGTACGAGAAGTCAGAACGCCAGGTTTTCAAATCAGCAGGAGCAAAGTAGCAGTAAGATCCTTGCGACCAGGGATCGGTACTCCAGTCATGAGTTGCAGTTGCGATCGCCTTTGGTGCTGCGTTTTGTGCGATCGCTTTGGGAGCATTTACATACAGATCGGATACTGTTTGTTGTGCTAACTCAACACATTGTCCAACTAAGTTGCGGCTAGGCGTTCCGCTACTGGTAAAAGCAAGAATTCCGGCTTCACCTGGTTGAGTTAAAGTAGATTCCCAAACAGTTTGATAAGGTCTGTCTGTGACAAGCAGCCTGAAACTGGGTTGCTGCCAAAAACGGTTGGAGTATTGGAGTAAGGTCTTAATGGATACTCCATAAGGCAAGTTAGCGATCGCTTTTCGTTGTACTTGTGTCAGTGGAACTTCAACAGACAAATGGCGCAAGACACTCCAGGGAATTGTGACAACAATCCAGTCGCTAAATACTTCAACTTGTCCGTCAAGAGTTTTTAGACTCACGGCAATAGTTTCTTCTTGCTGCTGAATTCGCACAACTGGGGTGTTTGTATGGATGCGATCGCCTAAACAACGAGCAAATGCGGTTGCAAGTTGACTACTACCACCACGAATTCGCAAATTGCGATCGCTAGAAGTACCACTGTAAGCAAAAAAGCCAACTCCAATCGCCTCTGGATCTGCTGCATACAGTCCATAGGATTGCTGACGAACAACTTTGCAGGCAAAGGGAGCAATGGAATGTGCGCTCAGCCACTGAGCTAATGTTTGGGGAGGATCGGCAAGCTGCTCTAATAATTGGTCTAACTGCTCATACGCATCCCCTAAGGCAGCTTGCTGTTGAGTAGTCAGGGTTTTTTGAGTAGAGAAATTACCATCAATGTAATAACAGAGGTCGTCTGGAAACTTGAAGGCAGGCTCAAGCGTGAGGTTGAATTGAGCAGCATAAGATAGCAACGCTGTATGATTATCATCAACAAACTCTGCACCCAATTCGCCATACTGTTGTTCGCCAAACAAGACCGTTTGGACTCGCCCTCCAACTCGCTCGCGCGCTTCAAACACTTGCACATCAAAACCAGCGCGAGTCAGTTCATAAGCAGCCGTCAGCCCTGCCAACCCAGCCCCAACTACAATTACTCTTTTGCTCATTGGTCATTATTATCCTGCTGCATACTCTTGCTCACATGAAATTAGTTGTCTTTCAAGTTTTAAATGCCCTAATCTCTAAATTTTGTTCTTTGTCCCGTGCTGATTGTAATGTTGCATACTCTATTAACTGTCTCTTCTATCCATCGGAGTGTTATTCACAAAAATCATGAGTACTCAGTTGCAATAGTTATCAAAATTACAGAAAAAGGCACAGGGTAGGAGGTAGGAGGCAGTCCCAATGAAACAAGTTTCACAAGCCTTGAATGAAAGTGTCTTTCTTCCCCTGCTTTTTCAAGCTAGGAGGCAGTCCCAATGAAAAAATTTCATAGCCATACATGAAAAAGGAATATTCACTACACCCTACACCCCATACCCTACACCCTTTTTCAAGTCAGGAGGCAGGGGAAGAATTTTATCAATTGCTAAATCATTCCTTAATTGAGCAACGCCCAAAATTTTAGATAGCTCGCAATCAATAGTTGTCTTAAGCTAAAGGGAATGCATTTGTAGGAGGGTTTATGGCAACTTTTGACCACTTGCCTTTTGCATTAAAACTTTTCGCTGCCTTGGGCTGCGGACTAGTGGCGGGAGTCTTCTTCGCTTTCTCGACTTTTGTAATGAGCGCTCTTGCTCGAATTGAGCCGAGAGAAGGCATTGTCGCTATGCAATCAATTAATATCACAGCGATTAATCCGTTGTTTATGGTAGCGCTGTTTGGAACGGCTTTAGCTTGCCTGTTTATAGCTATCGCCTCGCTATCAAAGTGGCATCAACCTAGTGCAGCCTACTTGCTCTTTGGTAGCTTGCTCTATCTCGTTGGCACCGTTCTTGTAACCATCGCCTTCAATGTGCCGCTGAATGATGCCCTAGCGATCGCCAAACCAGATAGTCCTGAGGGCGCAAATCTATGGACTAGATATCTCACACAATGGACGTTCTGGAACCATGTCCGCACAATAGCAGCCTTTGGGTCAGCTGCATTGCTGACGATGGCGCTGTGTAAGTAAGCCTTGCGAACCCGTAGGGGAGGCAGAGGGGCAGAGGGAGCAGAGGGAGCAGAGGGGGCAGGGGAGAATAATTAATGACTAATGACTAATGACCAATGACCAATGACCAATGACTAATGACTAATGACCAATGACCAATGACTAATTCACCCTTGACATTCTTGACTAGTACATTTAACCTAGTAGTTAATTAACTGCGCGGTTAAATACGTCCAATCTTAATGTCCACCGATCGATTGAGCATCACCTTTGCCGCCCTTGCCGATCCTACTCGGCGGGCAATCTTGGCTCATCTTGCTAAAGGCGAAGCATCAGTAACCGAGCTAGCCCAACCTTTTAAGATGAGCTTGCCTGCCATTTCCAAACATCTCAAGGTGCTAGAGCGTGCTGGATTGATCGCACGGGGTCGAGAGGCTCAGTGGCGGCCTTGTCGGCTAGAAGCAGAACCACTTAAAAACGCAGCAGACTGGATCGAGCAATATCGCCAGTTCTGGGAACAGAATTTAGATCGTCTGGACGAGTATCTACAGCAATTGCAAGCAGAGGAAAAGAAACGCGATCGCGATTCATAACTTGCGATCGTTCCATTCTTCAGGAGAAATCAAGATGTTGGAACAAAATGACTCCACTTCCACTCAGTCCGAACGCCAGATCGTCATTACCCGTATCTTCAACGCACCGCGAGAACTAGTGTTTGAGGCATGGACACAGCCAAACCACATCGCCCAATGGTGGGGGCCAAAAGGCTTTACAACTCGTGTGACAGAACTAGATTTCCGTCTGGGTGGGCGATGGCGTTACGTTATGATTAGTCCAGATGGTACAGAGTACCCCGCTAAAGGCGTTTTCCGCGAAATCGTGCCACCAGAACGAATTGTCACCACCGATGAATTTGACGAAGGCTTTGAGAAAGTCATCAACGCAGATTTGCCACAGGGAATTGTAGTGACAGCAATATTTGAGGATCTCAACGGTAAGACTAAACTTACTCTTGAGATTGTTCACGCATCTGCTGAAGATCGCCGCAAGCACGAAGAGATGGGGGTTGTTGCAGGGTGGAACTCCAGTTTCGATTGTCTCGACGAATTCCTGGCCCGGCAAATCGAACAGCAGCACAATGGTTTTACATTGACGTTGCCATCAGACCGGGAAATCGTTATTACTCGCGTCTTCAATGCCCCGCGCCGACTCGTCTTTGAGGCATGGACTCAGCCCGAACACGTAAAGCAGTGGTTTGGGGGTTGTACCAGCATGACGATGACCGTTTGCGAAATCGACCTGCGTGTTGGCGGCATTTGGCGCTATGTCTTGCATGACTCCAGCAACGGCAATGACTACGGATTCTCAGGAGAGTATCGTGAGATTGTGCCACCAGAACGATTGGTGTCCACCGAACGCTACGAACCAGTTCCTAACAGCGACCACCTGAACACGCTAACGCTGACCGAACAAGATGGGAAAACAAAGCTACATATCCATATCCAACACCAATCTAAAGAGCATCGGGATGGTCATCTCAATTCGGGTATGGAGGTAGGGCTGCGCCAGACTCTCAACCGTTTAGAAGAACTCCTGCAATCCATGCCAGCAACAAGGGTGTAGGGGGTAGGGTGTGGGGTGTAGGGAACCCCAATATTTTAACCTGGCTTAGGTCGAGGAAATTCAGAAGGCGGTTTAAATTTCATCACTGGTACATCCTTAAGCGCCTTCTGCATAAAATCGCGCCAGACGGGAGTAACCATACCTCCACCTGTGGCACCACTGGCTAATTGTTTGTTATCATCTCTTCCTACCCAAATAGCAGTTGTTAACTGCGGCACAGAACCAATAAACCAAATATCCTTTTCGGAAGAAGTTGTACCGGTTTTCCCAGCAACTGGCCTATCTAGTGCGGCGCCTTTACCAGTTCCTTCTTTAACTACCGATTGCATCACATCTAACAATGCGGCTGATGCCCAAGGGTCAAGAACTAGCTGAGGTCTAGGAGTATTGTCTAATAAAATATTCCCACTACTATCAGTAATACGAACAATAGCTGTTGGCGGTGATTGCCAACCATAATTAGCAAAGGTGGCATAGGCACTAGCCATTTCCAGTGGTGTCACACCAATTGCGCCTAATGGTAAAGAACTGACAGCAACCATTGGACTGTTAATTCCCAAAGTATGGCAGGTGTCGATGACTCTATTCATACCAACAGCTTTGCCAATCTTAACCGCAGGCACATTCCGAGACAATGCTAAAGCAGTACGAATCGGCATTGCTCCCATAAAACCACCATCGTAGTTCCGTGGATAGTACCAACCATCACCATCTCTATAGCTAACTGGAGCATCGACTACCGTTGTATTTGGTGTAAACTTACCAGTAGCAAAGGCAGTGTAGTACACAAATGGCTTAAAAGAAGATCCAGGTTGACGCTGCGCTTGAGTTGCCCGGTTAAATTCGCTAGATTTTGAATCTATGCCACCGACTAAGGCTTTGATAAAGTGCGTGCGGGGATCTATAGCTACTAAAGCCATTTGATTTTGGCGCAATCCTTGCCCTTCAAGAAGTTTATGCCACTTTTTAATAGTTTCTTCTGCCATGAGTTGGAAGTTGGCATCTACTGAAGTTTGTACCCGCATTCCTCCTTTGAGCAAAGCATCACGCCCAAACTTTTTAATTATTTCGTGGGCTACGGTATTGGTGACATAAGGAAGGGCGCTACCTTGAAATGACCTGATTTTGCCAAGTTTGATTTTTTGTTTGAGAGCATCATTATATTCTTGCTGGCTAATCCATTTCAGTTCTAGCATCCGTCCCAGCACTTCTTTTTGTTTTTGTTTTGCCAAGTTCATATTGACAAACGGGCTAAATTCTTCCGGCGCTTGGATTAAACCCGCCATCATTGCAGATTCGCCCAGAGTTAAATTTGCTGCTGATTTGTCAAAGTAAGTTCTGGCTGCGGTTTGTACGCCATAGTTATTGTGACCCCAGTACACTTGATTGAGGTACATTTCTAAAATTTGGTCTTTATTAAGAATTTGCTCTAACCGAATTGCTAGTACCGCTTCTGCGATTTTTCGAGTAAAAGCACGCTTCTTAGATAGAAATATATTTTTCACCAACTGCATGGTGATTGTAGAACCCCCTTCCCGGACACCACCTGCTGTCCAGTTGACTAACGCAGCACGTCCAACAGCAGTGGGATTAATACCGTGGTGGTTGTAGAAGTGACTATCTTCACTTGCTAATACTGCTCGTTTTAAAGAAGGGGAAATTTGGTCTAGCGGTACAAGCTTTCTATTGGCTTCTCCATGTATACCTGCTAAAAGTTTACCTTTCATGTCATAGATATAAGTTGTTTCTTCTGGGAAGAAATTCTTTAGTTGTCTGACATCTGGTAAATTACGAAAACTAATCGCTAAACCAACCAGTCCTCCAGCAAGAACAGAACTTGCCAGCATCGTAATTGATAACAAAGTCACACCAGCTACATGACTTGCTTCTTTTAAAAACTCGAAATTAGATGCTTCCCGAGTTTCTGAGTGGCGCTCGACAATAGTGTTAGACGAAGACACGGTATTTGTACCCCCGCACTTATAAATTAAGTTAAAATTTATTCCAGAAAATTTACCAAATAGCTTTTGGCATCTATTATTCTTATAGTTGCACGCCTGAATAAATAAATTGTTCGCTAGTATCAAATAATCTATCTTTGTGTAGAGTTTAATCAGGAAATAATGACAAATCTTCTACTCAAAGACAGAAATTACATCTCAGGCAATCTATTTAGAACAGAGGTGCTGGAAATCGCAGTTCTGGAGAAATCTTCGAGAGTGAAAAGCTGTACAGTGACAAATTAAATGGCGTTGAGACAAATTTCTGTCATCAAGCTAAGGCTTACCCACTTAGACCTGCAACAATTTGTATTGGTACAGCCTGTAATTTACCCGTGGTGCTTCTAAGTTGAATGCTAGAAAATTCAGGCTTTATATCAAGTTCGCTTAATCACTTATAAATCCCGAAACACCCCACCCGCGCTACCGCGCACTTTCCCCGATGCCTTGGGGAGGGTTAGGGAGGGGTAATGCGAGAAATACAATGATAACTAATCATGCAAACTTGATATTAGACCCTCAATTACATTAATTTGGCACAGCGACAAATAAAAAGTCACTGTACATTTGTACATTCACAAATTACAGCAGATTGAAAGTAAGTCAGGTACAGCAGGACTGATTCATCAAAGATAAAGAGTCCGAAACCTATGATAAAATTAGGGACTAACTCACCACCCACCTGGCGTTTGATTCCAATGCTTCAAGCATCAGGAGGAGTACAAATGGCGATCGATGCTTGGTTGTTCAAGCAATGCGAAAACGGTCAGCATCGGCCTAGCTTGCGTTTTTATACTTGGTCTCCCTATGCGCTTTCCTTGGGATATCTGCAAAAACAATGGCCTGCCCAGTGGCATAATCTTACTTACCAGGGACAGAAACTCGATCTAGTTCGCCGACCAACAGGAGGTAGAGCTGTTCTCCATCAAGGAGACTTAACCTACGCTCTGATTACTTCAGCGAGTAGTGCAAAAAGCTGGGGTATTTATGAAAACATCTGTAACTTTCTCATCCAAGGTTGGCAAGAGTTAGGTATTGAATTACATTATGGTTGTGCTGGACGGGGTTACATTCATAATCCTAGTTGCTTCAACACAGCAACAGCGGCAGACTTAGTTACTGCCGACGGAAGTAAATTTATTGGCAGCGCCCAACGCAAAGGAAGAAATAGTATTCTTCAACACGGTTCGATGATTTTGTCTACAGACAAAGGTTTATTTGAGGAAATCTTTGAACAATCAGCTCCCTGGAATACCTGTTTTTGTAGCACACAAGAACAGGATAGCTTGATTGTCAAGATTGTGGATACATTAACACAGACAGCAAAACAGTATTTTGGTATAGAGTTAATCACCCAACCATTCACAGAGCAAGAATGGCAAGATATTCTGAAATTGCGATCGCTTTATGAAGTGCGTTAGCGTAGCTCACCGTAGCTATCACCGATTCCAAAACTTTAGACGATCTAAAATTCTTTTAGGGAATGAATACAGTTGATTGACCGGGATAAACTACCTCAATCACACCCGCCCACGCACACATCAATTTAGATGTATTATTCAGTGCTGGGCTGTTAGCAATCAACACAGTGGGCGAACCGGGTGCCCAAGGTGCGGGAATAACAGGCACGCAAGGCATAGGCGTCAATACGCCGGAAGCTGCTGCTGTGGCAGATGCAACTGCTGGATTGGCTAAAGACGAACACATACCAAAAGGCATGATATTGACCATTGGTTTATTATCCAAAATGTTCGCATCTGGCGTACCGGTCAACACGCGATTGACGGGCAGAACTACCAACGAACTTGGTGTCAGCCCAAAACTACACTTGAGGGTTGCGCCAGAACATACTTGCAGAGCCATAATTTATCTCCTCCACAAATCAAGATACAGTTACCTGCATAATGTAGCGTAGTAGCGCAGTACTCATTAATTTGTGTTGCAAAACGTCAAATCGGTTGAAGGAGGCAGGAGAAAGGAGGCAGGAGGCAGGAGGCAGGAGGCAGGAGGCAGAAGGCAGAAGGCAGGAGGCAGAAGGCAGAAGGCAGGAGGCAGAAGGCAGGAGGCAGGAGGCAGAAGGCAGGAGGTTATTATTCAGATCGGAGTAGAACCCCACAATTGGGAGAGCCACCAAATTTTCAATTTGGTGCGGTGTTTCACCTTGTCCTGACGGTACGAGCAGGAGTTAGGGGTCAGTTTTCCTCCTGCCTTCTGCCCCCTAACTCCTGCCTTCATTGATAATTTGGGCAGAGGGCGGGGGACGTTATACATTAATAGTGTGTCTGCAATACCGGACTTGTTCTGGCTTAGTCTCAATAGCGTAGGTTTGAAAATGTCTACTTTATCAGAAACTTCTATCCTGGCAGCAATCCTGGTGATAGCTTTAGGCATTTTGGGTTGGGGCTTTTATCGCGCTAGACCTTTTGGCAAGCTAGGAATCTTCGCCTGGTTACAGTCGGTGGTGTTGATGACTCCGTGGCTATTGTTTTTTGGATTGTTTGCCGCCGGAATTTACATCAACATAGCAGGTATATTGTTCTTAGTTGTAGCTTCTGCTGGATTGTACATCTACTTGGGCAGTCAGTTACGTGCAGCGGGGCAAGATGCCATACTCAGGCAACGGGCAACTCAAAGATTGGCCGCTGAATCCTCACCTGAAGAAAATTCGCCACAACCGACAGTAATAGAACTCAAACCCCAGATTCCACCGATACCAGAAGATGATTTGACTGCAATTAAAGGTATTTTCGGTATTGATACATTTTTTGCCACAGAAACCATCCCCTACCAGGATGGAGCGATTTTTAAAGGCAATCTGCGGGGGGAACCAGAAGAAATTCACAACCGCTTAAGTGCAAGTTTGCGAGAACGGCTTGGCGATCGCTATCGCTTGTTTTTAGTTGAAAATACAGATGGCAGACCAGTTGTAATTGTTCTGCCCAGCCGCAACGATCCCCGCCCGATGCAGTTATCCCAAAAAGTTTTTGCAGGTATTCTATTAGTAGCCACCATAGCGACAAATTTAGAAGCTGCCGGATTACTGCTGAATTTTGATTTATTTACCAATCCCGGACGATTTACAGAAGCTTTGCCCATAGGTGCTGGCATCTTTGCGATTTTAGCAGCTCACGAAATCGGTCATTGGTTAGTTGCTCGCCGTCACCAAATCCGCCTTAGCTGGCCGTTCTTTCTACCAGCCGTGCAAATAGGCTCCTTTGGTGCAATTACCCGCTTTGAATCTCTATTGCCCAACCGTAAGGTATTATTTGATATTGCCTTGGCAGGACCAGCCGCAGGTGGTATCGTTTCTTTGGTAATGCTGATTGTTGGCTTGCTGCTTTCCCATCCAGGTAGCTTATTTCAATTGCCAAATCAGTTTTTCCAAGGATCGATTTTGGTGGGAAGCTTGGCGCGAGTTGTTCTTGGTTCTGCCTTGCAGTCATCTTTGGTCAGCATTCATCCCTTAGTAGTGATTGGTTGGTTGGGGTTGGTAATTACCGCTTTGAACTTAATGCCCGCAGGACAGTTAGATGGTGGTCGCATTGTCCAGGCCATTTATGGACGCAAGACCGCAGGACGCGCAACTGTTGCCACTTTAATTTTACTGGTGCTAGTCTCTCTCGGTAATACCCTGGCGATGTACTGGGCCTTCGTGATTTTCTTCTTACAACGAGATTTAGAACGCCCTAGCTTGAACGAAATCACTGAACCAGACGATGCTAGGGCTGCTTTGGGTCTTTTGGCTCTCTTCTTAATGATTACTACACTGTTACCTCTGACTCCTGGCTTGGCTGGACGTTTGGGAATCGGTTGACATCACCGCTAACCGCAAAGCGGTGTAGCGGGAGATTCTTGCTTCTGTTGAAACACGCACAGCAGTTGCTCCACTTGGGGAAACCCCAAAACCGCACTGCCTCTTTTTGGTACTTGTACCAACGAGTCTTAATGTTTCTCCACAAGCTTGAATTTCTACTTGTCCAGCAGTATTGGTTGTTAGTATTCTTATCCCTTCTGCTCTCAAGTTCCATGAGGCGTTTTCATCCCTATCATGAGTTGTTTGGCAACCTGGACAAATCCACGCACGGATACTTAAATTCAGCAAATCATTCTTATATCCACAACAAGAACAAAGCTTTGAACTGGGAAAGAATCTGTCAACTTCGTCCCGTTCGCAGAGCATTCCGACAGAAAGGGCGGCGCAGGGAGTATGTCACGAATTCATTAGTACAGTAAGAATTGAAGAGGTGCAAACCTCAGTCTCAACATCCCAGAATTACTTTGTACGCCTGGGGTTGCTGATAATTTTTATTCCTAAAATTTTCAACGTTCCATTGTTATGGCGGATAGTAACTGACGTTAACTCTTTATTTAACAGGTAAAAGCTACCAATAATACTGACAGAATACAATCCATTTTTTGCTTTGTTAAGCGTTATTGTCGCTTTTCTTTGATTTCCGGCTCCTTTAAGGATTAAAATACGAGCAAAATTGAAGCTACCTGATGCAGTTAATTGATTGCTATTCAAACTAGCTGTTATGTTGGCAAAAGTATAGCCCAGAAACTTGAGATTTCCTGCAATACAAGCAAAATTATTGATATTACCATTATTACCTTTGTTCAGAGTTACTGTAGCACTATTGAAGGCTAAAATTCCAAAATTTAAATTACTTGTAGCTTGAAACCCACTTTCATTAAGGCTGATACCTAAGGCAGTAAATTGTTTGCCAAGAATTGTAATATCGCCCAAACCAAAAATCTTTTTATTCCTTAAATCGAGCTTGAAATTAGGAACATTCAGTTTCAGAACATTGACTAAATTAAGAGTAACGTTATTAATGGCAATGTTTTGACTATTAAATGATAAAGTGCCGCTGCCCAAAGATTGATTGAAAGCAATAATATTTGCTGTTCCTGTTGCACTTATATTTACCAAGTCAACTGCGAGAGTCGGAATAGTAATAGTTAAGAAACCTATTAAACTCAGCTGGACGTCTTTCAGATCAATACTATTTTGAGTAACATCAAACGTAATACCTGCTAGCGTATTCCCTAAAATTGAAATCGTTCCTGAGCCACTACCATTACCAGATTTAGTATCTATACTCAAGGCGTCAACATCAATACTCAACAAATTAGCTAAATTCAGGTCAAAGTTTTTAAAATTAGCAGTATTAGAGGTAATAGTAAATTCAACGTTTGCAATTTCATTTCCAAAAATTTCTACATAACCATCTCCTTGAAGATACTGTTCGTTGGGCGTTACCTTGAGAGCTAAATCTAAACTATTATCATCCGTTCCTTTAACTTTTAAAAATCCTAAATCGATTTCAACAACTTTTAATGAACCTCCAATATTTTTGAGAGTTTTGTCGCTTTCAAAAATTAATATTGCTTCATGTCCCCAAGCATTAATTTTGCCATTAATTTCTAAGCCTTCTGATATCGGTTGACCTGCAATTGTTGTGGGAAAAGGAACATATTTAATTAAAGAATTGAGTTTTCCGTCTTTATCCCCATCAATTGGTTCGATATTTAAGTTTACTAAGCTTTCTAAAAATTCTAGCGTTTTGGTAACCAAATCAATTGAATAACCTACATCTTTGGCAATGAAAGAAGCGACTGGCCCCCGCCACAAATCTATTAAGCTAACTGCTTGATTAGGATTTAAAACTAAAGCTAATTTCTCCGGATCGTTAGTATCCATGAGGAATGCAACTTCCAGGTCTATTTTTTGCCATTTCAAATCACCAATAAAACCAAAGTTATCGAAGTACGGAGGTAAATACGTTCCACCTCCTTGGAACCTAACATTCCGAAGTTCAGTTCCCGCTAACCCATAGGGATTAAGCCAGGATTTTTCACTTTGTTGAGAAAAGAATGCTGTTAAGGATTCAGGTTCTAGAGAGACATTACCGGAAAGAAATAATTTAGGTTCGTTTTTTTGGGTGGGATCGTAGCCTTGAAGAATTAGATTTCCTGTTAATCCTAAGTTTGGCTCTAAATCAGATCCAATATCTAATCCTATGAGCAAATTATTAAAAGTAGCCTTAAGTTCTTGTTGGGAAATTAGCTCAACATTGCCTGGAATATTACCTATTAAATTAACCTTTCCCACGGGATTGAGACTAATTAGCACTCCTAAACTACTAATTTTTAAGTTTTGATAAATAAAATTACTATAATTTATCTGCAATTTTTTTAAATCAACGTCTCCGATAAAGTTAAATCCTCTATTTAAGTTAATAGTGCCTAACTTTGGATGAACGAAAGGATAATCAATATTAGTTATAATTAATTCTGTGTTGCTTAAGCTTAAATCCTTGATGATAGGAATTTGATTCATTAAACTGGCAAAATTAACCTTTTTAGGCAATTTATATTTTAATATTCGGGAATTACCAAATATTAGTTCAATATCTTGTTTATTGAATAGCCCTTTAAAACTAAGCTCAACTACTCGATCGCTTTGAAAAATTCTATATTTTGGTGCAGATATTTTAATTTCAGATTTGCCAAATATTGTAGTAATAATATTAGCGATCGCCACATTAATATATGGAACTGAACTATGAATATTAAAAAGTTTATCTAAATTTAAGTGCAAATCATGGTCAAGGTCTAAGTAAATCCCTGGATTTGGCGTAACGACATCTATATTTTCTAGTTTTAATTTGAGAGCATCAGATGAAGCTATTCCTGTTAAATCAAAGATATGAACCATAAATAAGTTTAAGATTTACATTTCATTTAACTGAGTTGGAATATTGATTATATGCAATATAAATAAATCTAGAAACAATTTAATAACAAAACTTTAGTCTATTTCTGTGGGAAAAAATATTATTAATTTATGTTATTGCGGTAGCCAGATATGTTAGGACATTTTGAAAGCTAAAATGCTAGGAATAGAAATACTTTTACCTCCTGCCCCCTGCCTCCTGCCTCCTGCCTCCTGCCCCCTGCTCCCTGCCTCCTCACTACGAAAAATTTTATTTTTGGGTAGCTAGGATATTTTGCACAAAGCGATCGCGTCCTGCTGTTTTTGCTTGATATAATGCCCGATCTGCTGCGGCAATAATTTCTTCTATGTCAGAATTTAGTTGAGGAATTTCTGTGGTAAATCCGGCACTGATGGTTACATAAGGACTAACTTGTGAATTCCGATGAGGAATTGCCAATGTCCGGACAGCATCGCAGATTTTTTCAGCAACATGAGTCGCCCCTTTGGTGTCTGTGTTTGGTAAAATTATGGCAAATTCCTCACCGCCATAACGAGCAACCAAATCTCCAGGACGTTTAACAATATCTTTAATGGCTTGAGCAATTTCGATCAGACAGCGATCGCCTGCTCGATGACCGTAAGTATCGTTATATAATTTAAAAAAATCAACATCGCAAAGAATCAGAGATAGTGGGCGCTGGTCTCGTTTCATCCGCTGCCACTCTTGGGATAAATACTCTTCAAATCCCCGACGGTTTGCGACTTCAGTTAATCCATCGATAGTAACTAATCGCTGCAATTCCAGATTCACAGCTTCGAGTTTTTGTTGTAACTGAGATTGTTGAATTAAGCGTTTTACCCGTTGGCGTAAAACGGGCCAATGAATCGGTTTGGTAATATAGTCCATTGCCCCGACTTCAAATGCCCGGTCAACTGACTCTTCATCATCAAGCCCTGTAATCATTAATACTGGAGTGTGCTTGCTAGATTCTAAAGTGTGCAATTGAGTGCAACACTCAAACCCATCCATATCGGGCATGATGGCATCAAGAAGTACTATATCTGGTTGAAGTTCGTTAAATTTTATTAAAGCTTCTATGCCATTTCGAGCTTCCGCTATTTGATACTCTTCCCTCTCCAAGAAACTTCGTAAAATGGTGCGGATAAATGGCTCATCATCAACGATTAAAACTAACGATCGGCTTTCTTGAGGGGTAGCTTTCATTGTCCTTCCTTGACAAGTTCCTTTTGTAAAGCGGTTTTAACATATTCATATTCTTGGTGTAGTTGTGATATAATTTCTAGGCTGCCTTGGAAGTTATTGCTCCTTCCTTGTGCTTCTAATTGTTTACAGAGTTGTGCCAGGGCGATCGCTCCTACACAAGCACTGCTTGATTTGAGTTGGTGTGCTGCCTTCCATAGAGTCTGGATATCCTCAGTTACGATCGCTGTACTGATATTTTCCACCAATCTAGGAGTCTCTGCGAGATAACACTCTATCAATTCTGCAAATGCCAAGCGATCGCCTCTGAGGATATTGCGTAAGGATTTGATAATTTTGGCATCAAGTTTGACGTCATTCAATGCTTGGCTGTCTTTCTCTGGGAGGATCTTTGCCGGAGGTGACAATTCTTTTAGGAATCCTGCATCTTGTTTGGCAATAGAATTGAATCGAGAACTTCTTTGAGGCGGGCATTTACTGAGTGCTTGCGCTAAATCTTCCAACTGCACGGGTTTACTAATGTAGTCATCCATACCAGCAGCCAGACAAACTTCGCGATCGCCCCGCATAGCATTGGCAGTAATCGCAATGATATAAGGACGAAAACCAACTTCCCATTCTTGACAAATTCTCACAGTTGCTTCTAACCCATCCATTTCGGGCATGTGGACGTCCATCAAAACTACGTCATAAGGCTTTTCTCGCAAGGCTTTTAGCACTTCTAGCCCATTGCTGACCACATCTGCCTGATAGCTCATTTTTTCTAGCATTAATAGAGCAACTTTCTGATTAACATCGGTGTCCTCTGCCAGCAAAATTCGCAGTGGAAATCGATGTCCCAAAAACCGATCGATGGAGGGAGAATAGGAATGAGAAATACTGGCAAAAATCGGTTGATTACCCAAAACACGGGTAATAACATCGTACAATTGGGACTGTTTAATCGGTTTGCTTAAAGAGGCAGCAAACTGCACATCGCCAAACTCGAGAGAAGTTTCAACTCTACCCAAAGAAGTCAACATTACCAAAGGCAGATTTTCACAGCCGAATTGCTTGCGGATTTGACGAGCCAGGGTTAAACCATCCATTTCTGGCATCTCCATATCTAAAATTGCAATATCAAATGCTCCTTGAGCAAGTTGGGCTAAAGCTTCTTTGCCAGATTTGGCAGCATAAGTTTGCATCTTCCAAGACTCTGCTTGCCAGCTGAGAATTGTGCGGTTGGTGAGATTATCGTCCACAATCAACAGCCGCTTTCCAGCCAAATCCACTAACAAAGTGTTAAATTCAGCTTGTTCTGCCACATCAGCCACTTCGACTTTAATAGTGAAGTAGAATGTTGAACCTTGGGAAGAATGCAAAGATGAAAGTTTGCTACTTTTCCATCTAGAACCAGGATTGCCACCAACAAATCCCTGACTTTCTACCCAAAGAGTACCCCCCATCATCTGACTCAGCCGCTTGCTGATTACTAGCCCGAGTCCTGTACCGCCATATCGTCGAGTCATGGAAACATCAGCCTGAGTGAAGGGTTGAAATAGCCGTTCTATTTTTTCTGGCGCAATGCCAATACCTGTGTCTTTAATGGCAAATTGAATTTGGACTGGGGACTGGGAATGTGCTAGTTGGGGTCTTGAGGCGCTGAGTGTAGTTTCGTTCTTCTCCCCATCTCCCCATCTTCTTATCTCCTTATCGCCAGTCCCCAATTCCACGGAAAGTACTACTTCTCCGCTTTCAGTAAATTTGATCGCATTGTTGAGCAGGTTCATCAAGACTTGGCGAAGACGAGTTAAATCGCCAATGATGTGAATGGGAACTTCCGGTTGAATCAAGTAAGCTAATTCGATATCTTTTTGGGCAGCTTTTGGAGCTAAAAGGTAGATAGCTTGTTCTACACAAGCCCTTAAATTAAAAGGCTGTGCTTCTAATTCCAACTTACCCGACTCAATTTTAGAGAAATCTAAAATGTCATTGATGATGGTGAGCAAAGCATCTCCACTGCTACGCACTGTTTCCACAAAGTCTCGCTGTTGGAGTGTAAGGTTAGTATCTAGCAAAAGACCTGTCATTGCAATAACGGCATTCATAGGAGTGCGAATTTCGTGGCTCATCATCGCCAAAAACTCACTTTTAGCGCGATTTGCGGTTTCTGCATCGCGTTTTGCTCGCTCCAGGGCAAAGTTTTTCAAAGTTAGCTCTTCGCGTTGCTTGGTTTCTTGTTCTAGTAACTGAGCTTGCGCTAAAGCAATACCCAACTGAGCTGCCACTGCTTCTAATAATTCAATTTCCTCTTGTGTCCACTGGCGAAAATTGCTACATTGGTGCAAAATTATACCGCCATTTGGTTCTCCCTGATAAGAAGTGCGCACGCAGAGCATAGATTTGAGTCCGATTTCCCGGCAGGTAGGTTCAGCGTCCTGGAGTAAAGCATCAACATAGACATCTGGGCAAGCGATCGCACCCTCTTGTGCCATCATCTGCTCGGTATATGAATTAGTTATCAAAACCTCTAAGTTCAATATCGAGCAGTAGCCGGGAAGAAGATTATACTCTGCAACTAAGGGAATTCGCGGTATTGAGTCTTGAATGTAAGAATGAATTAGACAGCGATCGACTTGAAAAGCCTTGCCAATTTGAGTTGCAGCCGTCTGAAAAATTTTGCTTGTATCCAGACATTGACGAATTTCTTGAGTAATTTGTTCGAGTAGTAAGGTGCGATGCAATTGCCTTTGCAGTGCTTCTTTAGCTCGTTTGTTTTCGGTAATGTCGTGATTGACACCAACAGTAGCAACAAGTTCTCCCTGTTCGTTGTGCAAACAGACTACAGTTGTTTCACAAATACCCTGACTGCCGTCTTTTCTGACAAAATTTATTTCTCCTGACCAGCGTCCTTTTTGGTTTAGTTCTTCAAGTACTTTGTTCGTCAGTTCTGGGGCTTGTTCTGATTTATGTAAAATACTTGGAGATTTACCCAAAACCTCGGCTTTGGTGTAGCCAAACATACTTTCCGCCGCAGGATTCCAATCAATAATACTTCCTCTTAGATCTGTGATAATTACGCCATCATGCATGTTTTCAAAAGTGAGGGCTTGGTGACGCAATTGGGCTTCGGCAAGTTTGCGTAAGCGAAGCTCGTCGTACATATCGCTCACATCTCTCTGAATGCCGATGAAGTGACTTAACTTGTGATTTTCATCATATATGGGAGAAATACTCAATTCATTCCAGAATAAGGTGCCATTTTTGCGATAATTGCGGAGAATCACTTTGCAACTTGTCCCCGCTTTAATAGCTGACCTTAGTTCATTGAGTGCTGGTTGCTCAGTATCTAAGCCTTGCAAAAATCGACAGTTTTGCCCGATCGCATCAGTGGTACTATAACCTGTGATTCGCTCAAAGGCAGGATTGGCATAAATAACGGGAGTATACGCAAGTCTGGCATCGGCAATAATAATTCCATTACTGGTAGCAGCAAGCGCCCTCTCTCTGAGCCTCAGGGTTTCTTCAAGCAACTTCAAATCAGTAATGTCAAACATAAAACCCCTCAGCAGCGTAGGAGTTCCTGCTTCGGGAACTACCGTCACAATATTTCGCAGCCAAACAACTCGTCCGTCAGCTGCTAACATCCGGTATTCTAATTGATGGTTTTCGCACCTAGCAGTTGCTTGTTGACAAAAACGCACAGATTTTTCTCGGTCGTATGGATGTAAGCGATCGATCCAAAAATTTTCTTCATACCACTGGGCAATGGGATAATTTAGTAAATCTACTGCTTGCGGTCCGACATAGATAAATCGCCCAGTTTTCAAATCTAATTCCCAAGGAATCACCTTAACAGTTTCCAACAGCTGCCGCAGGCGATTTTCACTGGCGCGGAGGTCAATTTCTATCTTTTCTTGTTCGTAAATCCTCTGAATTAATTTTTGATTTATTGCTGTTATCCGCTGATTACTTGTTTTCACCAAGAGGGCAAAAAAAATTGATACTATTACTGTGCTGGTAAAAAGTAAGCCAGCAATTATTATCAATTGCGTTGAGAACACAATTGATAATGAGAGTTTCTGCCATAGTAAAATTACGGAAATAGCACATAAAATCCCTAGTAATAGTGCTAGGAATTCAAGTTGGCGGCAAAATTTCACAGCTTTTAACCAATCACGGCGGTGCTGTTTCACCACTTATTAACCCTCCAGCACTTTTAGGGTTTTATTATACTAACTTTCACTTTTAAGTAATCTAAATTATTAATGGCAAGGGTATAATTACGGAATTTCTTTGAAGAAAAAATTTGTCTTTTTAATAAAAATTAACTATCAAGACCTATAACTTTTGCACGCTGTCGAGAAAACCAGAAATTTTCACAGGACTGAAAATACGGCAAATTCCAGATAAATGAGGTACAAATGTTGAGGAAAAAGCTAAATATTCAGAGTTAACCCTATTCCTTGTTCCCCGCGATAAATGTCTTTGTGCTGTGCTTGTCTTTTTGCGCTCTTTCTCAATCGATTTCAGGTTTTGAAGTGAAGCGTGGATGTCAATTGAGACCTATGAAATTTTAGCCAGCATTTTTGTCAGCGATCGCTCTTTATAGCTAGTCTCTATTTTCCAGCTCAAGAGCGCATATAGAAAAACAAGAGAAAAACAAGAATTTTTTTATCGGATGGAGTTTCCTCCATCCAAACCTTCAAAATAACCCGCGATTAATTCACAGCTTCTTCACGTTGACAATCAAAGACAACCATAAAACAAGCATTGGGAATTTCTTGACGTAAGTGCTGTATATAACCATCTGCATCAGAACGACTGCGGAAACGAGCAACAATTTCCCGTTGCGTATCAGGAAGTAAACGAGCTATTGCCCAAGAATTCAGGCGCTCTTTGTAGGCAATAGACTGATTACCTGATTTGGAAGCTTTGTATTCAGTATTTTCTGGCATAATTATCTTTTCCGTATGAATTTTCTTGAAGGGCGTTAATTAGTTTCTAGGTAGGAATGCACTAACGCTTTTTTTTTAAAGCTGCTGCCACCTTGTTATTCGATTATTTTTAAATTGTCAATACTTAGAGCAATATTTGACACGACTAAGTTATAAACTCTAAGCATTTTTCAGCTTCAAAGCTTCAATTTACAACAGTTTCCAGAATAGAACAATGCTTAACCTGAAACGACACGCAAGTACTAAGTCTGGGAATTGGATCGATACACGTAAGTAAAGTCTGTATCAGTAGTCAGTAGTCAGTAGCCATTAGTCATTGGTCATTGGTATTAATGACTAATAGCTTTCAATCCCACGGTAATTTTAGAAAACCAGAACGAGCGATCGTTCTTTTAATAGGCGTTGAATGAGTTCAACCTCTCAGAGGATGTCTGAGAAGTGTTGGCTTCCTCACCCGTCAGAGAATAAATTATCTGGCTAATAGCTCAAGTCTACTGAAGTAGACTAAAGATTATTGAAGAATTCAGTCATCTAAAGATGACTTTTGCTATGAGCAAGGAACTTCAGTTACTTGTGGGACATCGGTTATACGTTTTGACACCAATGCAATTTTAATTATGAAGATTTTTTCCTTGTCTATTGCCCGTTTTCTGTTCCCTTTTAACAAGGATTTAGAACTGCTATATATCTTTTTCTAGTAAGGATTCAAATTCAGCTTGTAAAGCAGTTATATCCGCCAACCTTGTTACCAACAAATTATCTTTACCTGCATTACTCAAACATTGTTTCCAATAATGAATACTGTCTGAGTTATTCACCCAAAACTGAATCACTGTATCTACAACTCGATCCATATTCCAACCCCCCTGTACTGGAACTGATTCTAGAGATTGCAGGAATGTATCTAGCGTACAAGTATGCATTCCCAAATATTCTACGCCGTGACGGGATGGCTGTTGCCAAATCTGTTGTTGGTGGTTAAAAAACTGCAAAAGTGGAGATACTCCTACAATATCAAAAGTGTATTTCATTGCAATCCTCCCAGTTTTTCATTACTCGCGGTAAAAAGTTTTTATTTTTAAAGTAATGTGTGACAAATATCTCAGGCATCTAGAAAAAGACTAATCCATGTCTATGCCATAAGTATCAAAACAGAATTCAAAAATTATGCATTTAGAACGCAGCCAACACAGAAATTAAATCGGTTTTTGCTCCAAGACTAAAGCAAGCTAAATTCACAATTCCCACAAAATTAAATTAGAGAATTCTGCCGAATGACTCCTGAATTATTGATTGTTAAATTTTGATTAGAAGTTAGCACTTCCAGGCTGAGATTGCTAAATTATATTTGATTATTTAGCCTCCTTATTAATGAGTTTCAGGCATAAAATTCAGAATTATATATATTGTTAATAATTATTTAATAAATTCCCTGATAGCGCTTTCCAATCAAATAAGGTACAGAAATTTTTAGGGGCGCAAAGCTTTGCGCCCCTACTTTGCGTTCTTTCCCTATACCTCACACCCTGTTTTCCGTCGGTGATATTGTAGATTACGATCTGAGGGTGCATACTGAGGTTTACTTATGCCAAACGTTCGGTTTGATAAATACTACCGTTACGAAGACTTAACAGGCATTCTGCACGCTTATGCTGAGGAATTTCCGCAATTAATACGCATCGAAAGCATCGGCAAGAGTTACGAAGAACGCGACATCTGGCTATTGACAGTTACGAACTTCGCTACCGGTTTAGATGTAGAAAAACCTGCCCTTTGGATTGATGGTAACATCCACGCCACCGAACTAGCGCCGTCGAGTGTTTGTCTGTACTTTTTGCAAACATTAGTTACAGCCTACGGCACTGACCCAGAAATTACCCGTTGTTTGGATACGCGCACTTTCTACATTTGTCCCCGCGTTAACCCCGATGGTGCAGAGTTGGCATTAGCTGACAAGCCGAAATTTATTCGCTCAAGTACCCGTCCGTATCCATATAATGAAGAACCCAACGAGGGTTTAGCGATATCAGACATCGATGGCGATGGTCGGATTTTGCTGATGCGAATCCCTGATGCTAACGGTGCTTGGAAAGTTTGCCCCAGCGAACCACGCTTATTGGTGCGAAGGGAACCAACAGAAATCGGCGGTCAGTATTATCGCTTATTGCCAGAAGGATTAATAGAAAATTATGACGGAGTTCAGATTCAGATTCAGCCTACCAAAGAAGGATTAGACTTAAACCGCAATTTTCCATCTTTGTGGCGGCAAGAATTTGAACAACCGGGGGCTGGTTCCTATCCGACATCGGAAACAGAAGTCCGATCGCTCGTTCAGTTTATCACCACACATCCAAATATTACCGGAGCGATCGCTTTTCATACCTTTAGCGGTGTCCTCATCCGTCCCTACACCCACCTAGCCGATGATGAATTCCCAGTTAACGATCTCCGCACCTACCAACGCATTGGCGAAAAAGGAACCGAACTCACCCAATACCCAGCGATTTCTGCTTTTCATGAGTTTCGCTATGACCCCAAAGACGTAATTACAGGTACATTCGATGACTGGGCTTATGAATATCAAGGTTTATTTGCCTGGACAGTAGAAGTTTGGAGTCCCCAGCGCCAAGCCGGAATCGCTGAATATAAATACATTGATTGGCGGCGAGAACACCCTCTAGAAGATGACCTGAAACTGCTGCGCTGGAGCGATGAAAAACTCGCAGGGAAAGGCTATATAGATTGGTATCCTTTCGAGCATCCCCAACTCGGAAAAATTGAATTGGGCGGTTGGGATACAATGTACGCTTGGACAAATCCACCTCCAGAATTTCTAGAGAAAGAAATAGCCCTGTTCCCTGAGTGGCTGGTATGGCATTTATTGATTTCGCCTCGTTTAGAAATTTATGAAGCTAGTGTTAAAAACTTGGGTAATGATACTTATAAGGTACAACTAGTTATACATAATACAGGCTGGTTACCCACATACATCACTCAAAAAGCCTTGGATAAAAAGCTGGTACGAGGTTGTATCTGTGAAATTGAATTGCCTGATGGCGCAACATTAGTAACAGGTAAGCTGCGTGAAGAGTTAGGTCAATTAGAAGGACGTGCCTACAAACCTTCAGCACCCGGCAGGCGACAAAGCGACCCTACCAGCGATCGCGCCAAGGTAGAATGGTTAGTACGTGCAACCCAAGGTAGTACAGTTAAACTGTTAGCCCGCCACGAAAGGGCTGGAGTTGTTCGTACCGAATTGACATTTGGTCATTAGTTATTTAGTCGTTAGTCATTGGTCATTAGTCATTTGCTAATACCTAATGGCTAATGTTCAATCTTCAAATCTGGACTACTCGTAGAGACTCTTAACAGGGAACAGGTAAAAAGGGCATTGCTGAATCAGGGGATGAATTTTGATGTATTGAAATTTTGAACTCCTTATTCTCTACGCATCTAGAGCGCCTCTGCGTGATAAGTCATCCCGTAATTATGCAACGCCGTAAAAAGGAATAAAAGGGTACTGAGTTTTTTTCACCGAATCAAATATGAGTCCTATATATGTGTTAAAGAGATTATTTATATTTTCTTGTTGTAGAAAATTAACCATTTAGTCTACTATCTTTTGTGGGTAAGGTAGCAAGTTATATATTGGACGGGTGCGATGAGAATCTTGCTAATCGAAGACGAAGAAATTTTAGCAAGTGTCTTGTTGAAGTCTCTGACTAAACAACACTATGTTGTCGATATAGCACAAGACGGACAAATTGGTTGGGAATACACCCAAAATGCCAACTACGATCTGTTGCTCATAGATGTAGGATTGCCGAAAATGGACGGAATTACATTGTGTCAGCGCTTACGTTCTGGCGGGTGTTTTACTCCGATTCTGTTGATGACGGCGAAAGATGGTACTCAAGAACGGATTCAGGGACTTGATGCAGGTGCAGATGATTATCTGATTAAACCTTTGGATTTGGGAGAACTACAAGCAAGGATACGGGCGCTATTACGTCGAAGCGATCGCCCCATTACCTCGATACTAGAAGTAGGCGCACTCAGACTAGATCCGAGTAGTTGCCAAGTCACCTATAACAACAAACTACTAGAATTAACAGCCAAAGAATACAGCTTAATGGAGTTATTTCTCCGCAATCCATCGCGTGTTTTTAGTCGCGGCGATATCATTGAGCATTTGTGGACTTTTGACGATCCGCCCCAAGAAGAAACTATAAAATCACACATCAAATACTTACGACAAAAGTTAAAAGCAGCTGGAGCCGTAGACTGGATTGAAAACGTATATGGTTTGGGATATCGGCTGAATCCCGGAAAAGGAGAGCAGAGGAAGCAGGGGGAGAAAGAAAAAGCGCAAGTTGTAAGTCCTCCTGTTGAGGAGCAGTTTCAACAAGCAATGGGTGGCTTGTGGAAACAATATGAAGGGTTGATGTTGCAACGGCTGGGTGTGCTGGAACAATTGGCAGCTGGACTTTCTAACAAAACCTTAACTCAGGAATTACGCAAATCCGCAGAACGGGAGGCGCACAAATTAGCTGGTGTCTTGGGGATGTTTGAACAAGACAATGGCACTCAGATAGCGCGGGAAATCGAACAGATTTTAGGAAAAGATGGGGATTTGCCTTCACGTGAAAAGCGGCAATTGCTGACGCTGATTCAAGATTTGGGTAAATTAATTCATCAAATGGGGCAAAAGGTAGATAATCAAACTACAGCGATCGCCCAAGAAATTTGTAGCCAATTAATATTAATTGACCCCAATCCACAACTAGGTTCTCAGTTGCAAAAACTCGTTGAATGCACGGGAATGTGTTGGCAGCAAATTATAAATTTAGAGGATGCTAAAAACTTTTTGCAAACTACATCCCCAGATTTAGTAGTACTAAATGTCGATGAAGTAGGGCAGCGCCAAGAAAGTTTAGTATTAGTATCAGAATTAGCAACACGTACTCCACCCGTACCCGTGTTGGTGCTAGCTGGAAATGATGAGTTAGTAGAACGCGTCACTCTTGCTCAGTGCGGGGCGCGTGGCTTTCTAGTAAAACCTGTGACAGCGGCTCAGGTGTGGGATGTTTCGTCTCAACTACTACAACGTACTCGTTCCTTACGAATAAATGTATTGGTAGTAGATGACGACCCCCTGATTTTAGCAGCACTGCGCCCAATGTTAGAACCTTGGGGGATGCGGATGACAGCATTGGACAATCCGTTACGTTTCTGGGAAGTACTGCAATCTACTACGCCGGATTTGTTGATTTTAGATGTAGATATGCCCCAAATCAACGGTATTGAACTTTGTCAAGCAGTTCGTACCGATCCTCAATGGCAAGAATTACCGATTGTGTTTCTCACTGCTCATCGAGAAATCAAAATTGTACAGCAGGTGTTTGCTGTTGGGGGAGATGATTATGTGATTAAACCTGTTGTTGGGGCAGAATTATTAGCACGCATTACCCATCGCCTAGAACGCAGCCGTTTACTTCAGTCGCTTTCTACTAAAGATCCTTTAACTGGAGTAGCGAATCAGTTCCATTCTCGTCGCAATTTAGAACATTTAATTACTCAAGCCGAGAAAAATCAGCAATCTGTTTGTTTGGCGATTTTAAGCGTAAATGATTTACGCCAAATTAATATTAAATATGGTCATGAAGCTGGCAATCAAGTATTACAAAGATGGAGTCGTTTATTTCAATCGACATTTTGTAGCGGTGAAGTGCTAGGTTATTGGGGTAACGGAGATTTTGTAGTGGGAATTTCTGGGTTAACAAAAACAGAAATCAACCATCGCCTGAGTGAAATTTTAACTACTTTACGCCAGCAAATCTTTACCGCTTTTGATGGCGATCGCTTTCAGGTAACATGTAATTTTGCTGTAGCTGAATATCCCACCGATGGACTAACTATCCAATCTTTATATCAAGCTGCCGTTGGACGATAGCTAAAGAAAGTGTCAAGTTGCTTTGCTCCAATTCAAAATTCAAAATTACGCATTATGTGGATTAAACGCTAAAACTCTTGATTTATCGTTGTAGAGACGTTGCACTACAACGCCTCTACAAGGCTTGAAATTCTTTATCTAAGTAATTTTACTCCAATTGTTTCAGTAAAATTACGATTGCTCTTGCGATCGACGCCTTGATTATGGTAAGCATCAAGATATCGAAAACTGGCTTCATGAAATCCTCAAACTCCCCATCTAAAAAATGCTTTCTAACTGTGTTTGGTTTGGAATGGAAGTTATAATTTGATTTATCGGAACCTAATGCATAAATTTTATTATTTAGCATCGATCTTAAGTAACAAAAAATGATATTATTTTTATGGTTTGCTTAAAGTAATAATTGTTACAACAAAAATTGCATCAGTTTTTCCACTTAGCATGACCCATAAAATACTGTAACTGCCGCAATGATTTTTTTTAAACTAACAAATCAGATTGCTGTTAATACTATTAATGTCATAGTTTCATAACATTTGTCATGCAAGTACTTAATCACTGAGTGTTTTTTAGTACTTTAATTTATAAATTATTTGGGTAATTAAATATAAACTTTTTAGTCTTTTTACTTAAATTTTAACAAACAGCAAGTAATAATTCACACTCTTTATGTTTTACTGTATTAATTAATACGTTGTATAATTTATTGCAAAATTGCTTATTAAGTTCAGGGGAATTACAGTTATTTTTTTTCTAATTTTATTAAAAAATACTTAAGTAAGTCATAGATAAATGATAAATCTGCGTGTACTACTTATTTTTTCCCACACTTCAGTAACAAGTTAAAATCATAAACATTTTTAATCGAGGTAAAAAATATAAAATTTAAGTATAAATCAGGTCATATTTAGAGCCAAGATTAAGAATAATTCAAAAATCAGAATAGACTAAACTTTACTGCACTAATAAAAGTAAAACTAATTAGTGGAATATTTAAATGGGCTACTTATTGAAGAAGCTCAAATGTTTGTACAGTAAATATTAAAGAATATTTACGCAATATTTCAAGATAGATTTATCTACTAGCTAGGCTCAAATAGAGCCTTATAGAATGGCGTGTTGATTCGATTTTGATAAATTCGTTTTTTTAGCTTTTGTATTAATTACCAAAAATAAAAGCTGACTTAAATATCCTGAGTAAAACTGCAACGATTACAAATTAAACAATCAAACTAGCTGGGAAAAAATTAATGTTATCAGTAGAAAGCATTGTTACCAATTCATCTATTCATAGTTGGTTTGAAGCTCAGGTAGCCAAAGCTCCAGATGCGATCGCAATTAAGTATGCAACCCAAGAATATACTTACCGAGAACTTAACGAACAGGTAAACCAACTAGCTCATTACCTACGCAAACTTGGGGTTAGACCTGAAACGTTGGTCGGTATATTTATGGAGCGATCGCTCTTAACAATTGTTGGTTTGTTAGCAATCCTCAAGGCGGGTGGAGCTTACGTTCCCCTCGATCCAACTTATCCCCAAGAACGAATTGCTTTCATACTTGAGGATTCTCAAGTTCCGATTATATTAACTCAGCAAAAATACCTTTCAGAGTTGCCGAACCACAATGCAACTACCATCTGTTTAGATGCAGATTGGGAAACTATTGCTCGAGAAAGTACACAAAACCCCGAATCTGTAACAAATTTAGATAATTTAGCCTATATCATTTACACCTCTGGTTCCACTGGCAAACCCAAGGGTGTAAGCATCGAACATGGAGCGCTGAGTAATTTTATCCAATCCGTGAGTCGAGAATATGGAATTAACAAAGGCGATCGCATTTTACAATTTTCTTCAATTAATTTCGATGCATCTATAGAAGAAATCTTTACGACTCTAACCCAAGGAGCAACGCTAGTACTGCGCTCTCAAGAGATGCTGCGTTCGATTCCGGCATTTCTAGAAGCTTGTCAAGAGTTGGATTTGACAGTACTGGATTTGCCTACTGCTTTTTGGCATCAAATCTGTGCAGAGTTACCGCACACACAATTACCAAAATCTGTACGCATAGTCATAATTGGCGGCGAACGCGCCTTACCTAGCTGGCTAGAAGTTTGGCGAAAACATACTCAGCCTCATGTCCGATTGGTAAATACCTACGGCCCGACTGAAGCAACAGTAGTGACAACAGTTTGCGATTTGGCTGGCCCTTATGCAGTAGCAATAGACAGCGAGTTTTTACCTATTGGTAAACCAATAGATAACGTTCGTACTTACGTTTTAGATGCGCAATTGCAGTCGGTGGGAGTCGGATGCGCAGGGGAGTTGTACATTGCTGGCGCAGGTTTAGCACGGAGTTACCTAAATCGTCCAGACCTCACAGCTATTCAATTTATTAACAATCCTCACCAACATTCAGGCAATACTCGTCTTTATAAAACGGGCGATTGGGTAAGATATCGTGAAGATGGGAATCTGGAATACTTACATCGAGTTGACGAACAGCAGAAAATTCGAGGTTTCCGGATTGAGCTAAATGAAATAGAGACGGCTTTAGAACAACATCCCAACGTGCAAGAAGCGATCGCAATTGTCAGAGAAGATGTACCTGGCGATCGCAGATTGGTTGCTTATGTAGTACCAAACTTGGCTGCTGAAACTACCGATGTTTTTAACTCGTCCACTCTAGAAAACGAACAAATCGACCAATGGCGGATGATTCACGACTCCGATGAATTCAATGGAGTTGGCGATCGCTGGCAATCTACATTTAACATTAGTGGTTGGTTCGACAGCTATACAGGCCAAATGATTCCCGATGTCCAAATGCAAGAATGGGTGGATCGAACTGTCGATCGCATTTTGTCGCTGCAACCCCGAAACGTCTTAGAAATTGGTTGCGGTACGGGGTTAATGTTGTTTAGAGTCGCTCCCCACTGCCAAAAATATTTGGGTACTGATTTTTCACAAACCGCACTCAACTACGTACAACAACAACTTGCCAAACCAGAACTGAGTTTACCGCAAGTCAGCCTTTACCAAAGCCCTGCCCATGATTTTCAAGCAATCGGTTCTTGCTCCTTCGATACAGTAATTATCAATTCTGTGATCCAATATTTCCCCAGTGTGGCTTATCTGATGGAAGTCTTGGCAGAAGCCATAAAGGTCGTTGAGCCGGGTGGATGCATTTTTCTCGGGGATATACGGAGTTACGGACTATTAACAGCCTTTGCAGCCTCAATAGAACTTTATCAAACTGAAGATGAGGAACCAATCGAGGTACTACGACACAAAGTAGAGCAACGGTTGCAGCAAGAGGAAGAACTGACTATCGATCCAGATTTCTTCTACGCACTTGGGCAAGAATACCCAGAAATTCATCAAGTCCGTATTTGCATCAAACATGGTGAATCAGACAATGAACTCAATCGCTTTCGCTACGATGTAATTTTGGAAATTGGGCAAAAGGCTTCTACACCGATTAATTCTGTTTGGTTAAACTGGCAGGAGCAAAACTTATCTGTGTCATCTGTACAGCAGCTTTTGCAAGATACCAAACCGCCAATTTTAGGTATTCGAGCTATTCCCCATGCCAAGGTTATTGCTGATGTCAAAACAGTCGAATTGTTATCTAGTTCTGAATGTCCGAAAACAGTCGGTGAGTTGCGACAAGCTGTCAATGGGATAAACCAACAGATAGGTGTAGATCCAGAAGCATTATGCAAACTGAGCCAAGAAACAGGCTATGCGATCGCCATTAGTTATTCAGGAGCTAATTCACAAGGCTATTATGATGTGTTGCTTCAAGATAACTCCACTAACGAACATTACACAACGCCAGCCATCCCATTAGCTCAACCCCTCGCATCCAAACCCTGGCATCTGTACGCCAACAATCCCTTACAAAGCAAAATATCCCATAACTTGGTATCTCAACTGCGTTCGGATCTCAAAGGTAAATTACCAAGTTACATAATTCCTTCGGCAATCGTGCTGCTCAATTCCCTGCCCCTGACTGTAAATGGTAAAATCGATCGCCAGGCTCTACCTGCTCCAAGTTGCGATCGGCCAGCATTAGAAGCAGCATTCGTGGCACCGCGTACAGATTTAGAACAAGAGTTAGCTAACCTCTGGTCTGGGGTTTTGGGAATTACCGGTATTGGAATCAACGACAACTTTTTTGATTTAGGCGGTGATTCCCTACGAACTACACAATTAATCTTTCAAGTTGAAAAAGCTTACCAAGTAATAGTACCGCTAATAGAATTTTTGAACGTCCCAACTATTGCTGCATTAGCAAGCTTGATTCAACGTAGCTGTACAGATGTCCAAGCTGCTACCGAAAGGATGACTTTACAACAACTCCAAGCCGAAGCTATCCTTGACAACGCTATTCAATATCGTTTTTCTCAGGTTACACAATCAACCGAACCAGAAGCAATTTTCTTAACTGGCGCAACTGGATTTATCGGTAGATTTTTACTCTACGAACTATTGCAGCAAACGCAAGCGAAAATTTATTGTCTGGTACGTGCCGAAGACATATCCCAAGCAAATCAGAAACTCCGCCATAGCCTCAAGCAACATTTTTCTTCTGGATTTGAAGCATTTTACACGCGGATAATTCCAGTCATAGGTGACTTAGCACAACCAAAATTAGGTTTGACGGAACAACAGTTTCAGACACTAGCCGACTCCATCGATGCGATTTATCACAGTGGTGCAAACGTCAATTTACTTTATCCCTACGCGACTTTGCACGCTGCAAACGTCATGGGTACCCACGAAATTATAAAACTAGCAAATAGCGGTAAATCTAAACCTCTACACTACATTTCGACTCTAGATGTATTTGAATCTTTAGCAGCTAAAGGCGTTCCAGTTATCTATGAAAACGACAGTATTGTTCACAGAAATGGAATTTCTGGCGGCTACGCCCAAAGTAAATGGGTTGCAGAACAGTTAGTTACCTCGGCTGCTGCTAGAGGCTTACCCGTTTGCATTTATCGACCCGGAATGGTAACCGGACATAGCCAGACGGGAAGCTGTAACACAACTGATTTAATTAGTTGTTTGATTGAGGCGATGGTTAGACTGCAACAAGCTCCCAATCTCGATTTGACCATCGATATGACTCCCGTGGATTATGTCAGTAAAGCGATCGTGCATTTATCTCGACAGCCACAATCCATAGGCCAAGCTTTCCATTTAGTCAATCCCCAACCTTTGGCTATGGACGACTTGATTCAGGCGCTCAACACTTTTGGATACTCTATTCAAAAAGTACCTTACCAGCAATGGCAAACTGCGATTAAACAAAGACAAAATGCCCTTGCTCCCTTAGCTTCAGTAATTACCGAGGCGATCGCAGATGATAAATGCACTCGCTTAGAACTGTGGTTAGCTGGAACTCAGGTATTTGACTGTAGCAATACAATTGAGGGATTGCATGGTGCTGCGATCGAGTGTCCAGCTGCCGACAAAAACCTGCTCGAGACTTACTTAAATTATTTTATCGAAAGTAGCTTTTTAGAAGCTCCCCAATCTAACTGTTTTTCCCATTCAATTTAATTAGGAACTATAGTAGCAAAAGCATACAGATGAAAAGGGTGTGGGGTGTAGGGAAATTTTCACTACACCCGCCCCAAAGGGGCCAGTCAACACTAGTAAATCAAAAGGTGCATTAAATGCAAACATCTAATCTGCAATACGCTGAATATACTGCTTGGAACCCCAAAGATTACCTTGGAGAATATTATGCAAGTATTATGGATGATGAAAAATTTTGTCTAGAATTTTTGGTCGAATCGCTGCGGCGAGTTTCTTCCGTTCCAGTTGCTTTAGATTTTGGTAGCGGCCCCATAGTTTCTCATATATTACCACTAGCAACTAAAGCGGCAGAAATTCATGTATCAGAGTATTTAGAATCGAATTTATCTGAGTTACAAAAATGGGTAAAAAATCAATCAGATGCTTTTAATTGGCGACAATTTACTTCAGAAGTTCTGCGTTTAGAAGGTAATCTGAATCCTACACAAACAGATATAGAAAATAGAGAGCAAAAAATTCGACAGCAGATTACGCAATTATTACCTGGCGATGTTCGAGAAACAAATCCATTAGGTTTAGAAAAGCGAGAATTTTATCCATTAGTAACAGCTCACTACTGCGCTGAAGGTATCAGTCCCAATCGAGATTCCTGGCGTATTTATATGAGCAATATTATGAGTATGGTGAAGCCAGGAGGAACATTAATTACATCAGCTTGTGGTTCTGGAACATTTTATCGAGTAGCCGACTTATATTTTCCTTCAACTAAGCTAGAACCGCAAGATGTACTCAATTGTTTTTGGGATAATGGTTTTTTTGATGTAGATATCAGAGTTAGGCAACTGCCAGAATGCGAAGCAGGTTTCTTTTATGTAATTTTTGCTTGTGGCGTAAAATCCCGTTAAAAAGCTCTATTCTTGGGTTAGGAAACAGAAAAGAATGTGAGTTGAGTCAAATCAAACATAAACGCTACATACAGATAATTTTATTTATAGCAGTCCTAAAAGAGTTGCAAACACATCTATTCCCCATTCCCCATTCCCTATTCCCTGCCTCCACGAATGGTTTGTAAATTAAATAGGATTGCTATAGTTAAGTGCTAATTAATAATTCACCTTTTTTTGCATTGAGTTTAACAGGTAGTGTGACAATAAATTCTGCTCCTTCCCCTGGAGTTGAATTAACTTCTAAACTTCCTTCATGTTGTTGTACTACAATTTGATAACTAATAGATAATCCCAGCCCTGTTCCTTTCCCAACTTCTTTAGTTGTAAAGAATGGGTCAAATAATTTTGATTGAATTTCTAGTGGAATCCCAATTCCATTATCAATAATACTAATCTTAATGTAATTGGGATCGATGATATCTGTATTAATCTGTATACAAGGAGAGGACTTAATTCTCGGTTTGAGATTTGGGCTTTTATTTTCTAAATTAGCTTTAAAATCCTCTTCCTTTTTTTTAAGCCATTTACCATTCCTAGTCTCCTCCTCAATGGCATGAATAGCATTCATAATTAAAGCTATAAACACCTGATTTAACTGTCCTGGATAACAGCCAATTTTAGGCAGTCTGCCATAATTCTTCATAACTTTAATATTTGGATGTAGCGAAGTAGAACTTAAATGGCTCTTCAGGAGCATCAAAGTACTATCAATTCCTTCGTGAATATCTACAATTTTAAATTCGGCTTCATCCAAACGAGAAAAGTTTCGTAATGACAAAACAATATTTTGAATCCGCTCAGAGCCAGTACTCATGGAGTTAAATATTTGCGGTAAATCTTGACGCACATATTCTAAATCCAGAGTTTTGATTTGTTTTTGAATTTCCGCAGTTGCTTGAGGGTATTCTTTCTGATACAAATCAATCAGCTTGAGTAAACCCTGACTATATTCAGAGGCATATTGAAGATTAGCATAAATAAAGTTAACAGGATTATTAATTTCGTGAGCAATACCAGCAACTAATTGTCCAAGGCTAGACATTTTTTCTATTTGTATAAGTTGCACTTGTGCCTTGCGGAGATTTTTGAGAGTTTGTTGCAAATCCTGGGTGCGCTGTTCTACTCGCAATTCTAGTTCTTCATTGGTTTTTTCTAGTTCAATATAGATTCGAGCTTGTACTGCGAAAGATTCTCGTAACTGTTGAGCCATGTGATTGAATGAGTCAGCTAAACCACTAAGTTCTTTAAGAGTGTTAGGCTCAACAACTTGCTCTAAGTCTCCAGCAGCAATTGCTGCACTTGCTTTATCTAAGTTTAAAATTGGCTGAATAATCCACTTTGAGGCGAGCAATCCCAGTGCGATCGCTATTATTAGGGCGGCTATACAAAGTAAGATTGTAGTCTGTTTGTTAGCATTAATTTCACCCATAAAGTCACGTTCGGGAAGGACAACAATAATTAGCCAATTCAGGCCAAGCTCATCCTGCCAAGGGGTAATCTGAACAAATTGACGTTCGCCATTGAATTGGAACTCTAAGTTTTGGCTAAATTGAATGGTCTGAAAATCTCTAAATGTTTTTTGCAGTTGTTGAGCTATAGCTCGAATTTTAGGATCTTGACTATTAGAAATATGAAGTCGTTTAAGTTGACCCTTGGCTACATGGAACGGTTTTTCATCAGCAGAACTAGCGATCGTAAGTCCATTACGTTCAATGATTAAAACTTCACCAGAAGGACTGACATTTAACTGATTTACAAAATTTGTGATGCTTGATAAAAGCAAATCAATATTTAATACGCCGAGCAATTGGTGTTTTTTATCGTAGATTGGGTGATTAGCAGAAATAGCAACGTAGTCTGCAATATCACTCTGGGCTGGATATACTGAACTCCAAATCGGTTTACCTGCCTTTACAGTTTGAGTATACCAGTCATCTTCTAAGGGTTTATAGTTATCAATAAAAGCAACTTGCATCCGACTGCCTCGAACGTCTGTAGCATAGCTGTAGGCTTTATAGTTCGTTTTGGTGGAAATCTCCTCAATTGTCACTCCTTTATCTTTCAACCATCGACCTGCACCTATCATCTCACCATTAGATAAAACACATCCTAAAAAATTAATATCTTTATAAACTTGAACTTGTTTCCAGAAATAATTACCGGCTTTATGAAAATTATGAATATCAATTACTTCCTTAGCGATCGCATCTGCATTAATTTGATGAAGTTGCCGAGGAACTGCTAGATAAGAATTCAAGTGTTGTTCGACTTGTTGGTTGACCTTTTGCTCCAACCTTAAGGCTAACTGATTCACTGCCTTTTGACCGTTTCTAAAAGATATATAGCCCACTAATCCCACTAAAATCAAAGCTTGTAGAGCAAAAGGAACAACTAAAATAAATCGCAGAGACAACTTTTTATACAACACAAGCTTCATATCTTTAGAGATTATATGGCTAATTCTCGGTCTCTAAAAATTGTTCCCATTTTACAGATCTTTTTATCATAGCTAGGATTAGCCGGACACGATATTATTTGCAGATGCAGATTTTGTTTAGAAAAAATGGTGTTGCGGTCTGCGTCAATTGCGATCGCAGATTTCATCACATATAGCCGTAGTCAGATATGTTAGGACATAATGACAAGCGTGAATGCTAGGAATAGCAATAGTTTTACCTTCTGCCTTCTGCCTCCTGCCTTCTCTATATTATCAGCGCGGGCGGACAACTTCATAATGAAGCTCTGCAAAAGCATTACCATACACCGTTGCAGATAAAAGGTTTAATGGAGGTGTTACGATCTTGCGCGGTAGCAATGGTGCCCCGCTACCAAGGGTCACCGAAGCAATCTGAACAATGACCTCATCAAGCAGCCCTCGATCGTAAAATTGACCTACCAAGTCCCCACCGCCCACAACCCAAATATTCTTATTACCTGCAACCTCAATCATCTGTTGATGTACGGGGCGGACATCTCCTTTCACAAATCTGACATCAGCTCCTTCGATGATAGGCAAAATGCGAGAGGTAAAGACCCAAGTTGGTTGCTCGTAACTCCATACTTGCGGACACTCCCCTGTTTCATCCTTCTGATGGTTTAAAATCCATTCGTAAGTCGTCGAACCCATTGCTATGGCGCCAACTTCGCGGATGAAGTTAGGATAGCTGCCATTTTCAACTTCGCCGAACTGAAAAAGCCAATCCAAAGAATTCTCTGAATCAGCAATGAAGCCATCTAAGCTGGTGGCAGTGTAATACTGAGTCTTCATTGGAAAATATTCTCCTGTATTCCTAATATTACGCCAAGGCAACGCAAGCGGGGTAAAGGCGAAGGGGGAAAGGGACTCATGTTTTTTATCCCTTACCCTTTTCCCTTTACCCTTTACCCTTTACCCAACCTCCACCTAACATTTTTGGGTTGGCAGAGTACTAAGGTGACTGATTTAACGCCCACTTCAACCATTGCCTCAAGGAACTTACAGCATTCAACCTATGAACTCCAGGCGCACGGGCGGCGGCGAGTCCGTCAACGGCAACTAATGCGGCGTATTGCAAGCCTAAAAAACTATCAACTGCGGCATAAGGCCCACCAAGGGTAATCGCCCCTGCTGCATACATCTGTCCCCTATCGTTACGCATTTCTACTAATTCAAAGTTGTTAGCAACAGTTAATCGCCCCAAGTGATTGAGTGGCAAGTTGTAATGTTTGACAAAATCTTCTAGTAAAGGGCTAGCATTTACTTTGGCATCCAGTCCGGTAGCATCAACAATAAAGTCAGCTAGCAATTTCATTTCGCCAAAGCTTTTTTCTCTGATACGGGTAATAGTCCGGTTTTGGGGATCTCGTTCGACATCCAGCACTTCACCGAAGGTAATTTGATACCAGCCTTCGCTTATCCCTTGGGCAGTAATTCGCTGCCAGTCGTGGCGGTCGGCGGTGGTGGTACCGCCCCAGTCTGCTAGTAAGCTTTTGCGTTCGTCGGGGCTGGCTTTTTCTAACATGACCCGGAGTTCGCCGCCCCAACAAGCTTTCGGCCAGTTAAAGGGTTGGAATTCATAATGATTTTTAACTAGGCGTTGGGCATTTTGAAATTTGTTGCCTTGGGGTTTAGGCGATCGCATTAAATGTAAAACTGAAATATTGCGATTTCGCTTTCTGGCTTCATAAATCCGCTGCACAATCCGCGAAGCCACAATTCCTCGTCCCCGAATCAATACTGTACCGCCATTTTGCTCTAATTGCTGATAAACGCGATCGTGTGCTTCGTAAGCATTAACAACAGTTTGAAAATCTTGATATTTTTCTCTATAAGCTTGCAAATCTGGGAGAAACTGAATTGCTGGATATCCAGTAGCTAAATGTAAATAACGACTAACTAAAAAAGCATAATTTCCTGGGGCGCGAGAATAGGCTATGCAATACCTACCATCATCGGTTTTGCGAACTGCCCGGACTCGCCCATAACGATAAATTTGGTTCCAACCAATGCGCTTGGCCTCCCTGTCAATGGAATTAAAAACATTACCAGCACGCGGTGTATAAGTTTCGGCAAATGTTGGTTCGGCAAACACCTGCCATAAATATTTCAATGCTGAGTTAATTTGTCCCTTGCCAAAGTCACCCCAAGCTTCCCGCAACGCATAACTAGGCCAGCCCCAAATATTATCAGGGCAAGAATCTGAATTAGACCGCAGTCTTTCATATAGGGGAATTTGGGAATTCATACACAGGCGCTTATAACGGGCATAAGGTTCTGCCTCCAATCCCACAGCTACAATTTTCTCGGGACGGACGCCACTAATTCGCAGTAAATCAACCCAAACAAAGCTACCGATTCCCGCCCCGATCGCCAGGTAATCAAATTCATCCACTGGTAGCCCAGTAGCATAAAGCGCGAGTATGGGGACTTTTTCTGCTTGAAAAATTGGTGGCGGAAAATTAGTACCAGCAGCATTCGCAGGCTGGGCTACAGGCAAACTGGGGTCTGGGATATTGGTATTTGGGTTAAAGCCAATCGTTGAAGGTGGCGCGGTATCTGGTTCAGCAGTGTTACCAACAAACTTGACCGCAATTAAATACGGGCCAATTTGTAACGTATCGCCATTAGACAAAATACTGCGCTTTTGTTCTTGACCGTTGACATAGACGCCGTTAACGCTACCTTGGTCAATGACCACCAAATGATTTTGTTCCCAGTCGATTAGGGCATGGTAGCGAGAAACTTCATTACTATTCAACAGCATCCTCGAAACTCGCTGCCCTCCAAGTTCCGCAGGCAACCGGGCAAATTCCCGACCAAAGGCGATCGGTACATTCAACATAGGTTCTCGCCGTTCTCCCGTTGCCGGATCTTCCCAACTTAATTGGATTTTTAGTTGATTAGTCATTGGTCATTAGTCATTGGTCATTTGGTATGGGGCATTTGGTATGGGGCATTGGGTATGGGGCATTGGGCATTGCGAGTGTGGGGAGTGTGGGAAGTGTGGGGGAAAGAGAATTTATGCTTGTCCCTCTTCTCCTTGCTCACACACTCCCCTCTCCTCCCACACCTCCCGCACCTCCCCATCTCCCCACCTCCCCATCTCCCCATCTCCCTAACTCCCAGGTGCTACTAACACACTCACTGCGGCTGCCAAAGATGTACCGCACCAAGGACAGCCAATTTGCAGATTCTCTGGTGGGGAAACTTTGTAACATTTGGGACATTTTAAACCATAAACTCCTTGTGGTGGTGCGGGGGGTATTACTGGATGATGGTGATGATGATTTCCGATATTGACTGGTGGATGGGAGTTTACCGCTGGCGGTTGCGGTGGCATCAAAATTGTTGCGGGAATATTGCCTGTGGAAACACTAGTAACTTTGAGTTGTATTTGCCCCAAAGAGATACTAGTGCCTTCAGCTAAAGCTAGTTCACCTTGGACTAGTTGGCGTCCATCGATTAGTGGGGGATTTTGCGATCGCAAGTTCCTAACATAAAACTGCTGTTGCTGGGGATGAAAAAATATTTCAATATGCAAACCAGATACAGTAGGATTACTCAGAACAATATCGCACCGGAGAGGATCGCGGCCGATGCGAACGGTACCAGGATTTTTACTTGGCTGTTGTTCGTAAATGTTCTGAGTTTTATCTGCACCTGCATCGTGCCACTGTAAAGTTAGTGCGTTCATTGTTCTAACTTTTTAACTCGTATTTTAGCTACTTCAACTTCTTTCTGTGCGATTCCTAACACGATTAACCAGGCACAAGCAAGTGTTTAAAAAAAACTTCAATAACCTTTATCTTGCAGATGCTAATTTATCAGCAATACGTGTAGTTTCTGGTAAGCGATATTTCGGAGTGCAGCGTAATACGTAGTCAATTGCTGTCGGTAAACTAATGCGATGGCCGCTGGATACGTACAGTGGTTTTACTCCTGTACGCGATCGCAAAACTGCTCCAATTATTTCACCTTTATGTACGAGCGATCGCCAGTTACCTCTAGCTTCTGGTAATTCTTCATGCTTACCGATCAACAATGATTTAGCTACACCAATTGTCGGCATATCCACTAGTACTCCCAAATGGCTAGCTATACCGAATCTTCGCGGATGGGCAATTCCCTGACCATCGCACAGAATTAAATCTGGTGTTGTTTTAATTTTCTCTAAAGCATCAAGAACAGCAGGAATTTCCCGAAATGATAGGAAACCAGGAATATAAGGAAAGGTTGTCGGGCGGTGTGCTAGGCTCGTCTCAATTACTTGCAAGTCAGGAAAACTCAGTACTGCCACAGCTGCACGGCTAATAGTACCGTCGGCTTCAAAACCCATATCCACCCCGGCGACGTACTGCACGGGTTCTTGAAATTTATCCGACGTAATTACCTGATTTCGCAACTGTTCTTGAATAACTATGGCTTCTTCTACAGTTGCAGGCCAAGCATGATGTTGATAAATCTTCATATTTCAGATTTGAATGAAATTAATATTAATCGGAGTAATTTGGCTAGCACAGAAAACAATAGGTTTTGAATCAGAATTCAGGAGTCAGAATTCAGAATTGACAGATAACTCTCTTATACGGCTTTTGCCGTTGATAAATTCGGAGAATCAGAATAGCTGCAAAATTAAGAGTGTTACGCCTGCTTGATTTTCTAGCAATTATCAAAACTATGGTCTCGGAGTCGGAGAAATTCTGAATTCTGAATTCTGACTCCTTTTTTATATTAGACATTAAATCTTTAGACTGTTGAGACGTTGCATCATAATGTTACTTAAGTCTGTTTAGAGGGAATCCTAAGAATATAAGGTTATTTTCTTTTGATTTTCTCTTTTACTGGTTATGACGCAACGAAATATTGTGGAACTTGCAAAACAGGGAGATGTAGAAGCGATCGCATCTCTGATAAACCGCCATCTACAACCCAAAGGGATCGCTGGAAAAGTTGCTTTCAATGATGCTTGCTTGGAGGTAATACTAGAATCTACGGAAGTACCAGATCGGGAAACTTGGGTTCCATTTTTCCGTAAAGGATTCACTAATTTAGGGTCTGCATCTATTCAACAAGTCAAGATTTACGGACAGCAGATAGATAAGGACTTTCCAGCTTGGAGTCAAGAATTTGAACTAGATTTAGCAGAAGCAGAATTAGAGCATGAAGAATTTTCTAATAATTCTCAATTGCTAACTGTTTCTATTAATTTAAACGGTGATAGCGTCCGCAAATTAAAAAACCAAGATTTTGAAAATATTGCTAATCAAATAATCAATGATATTTTATCAAAAACTACAGATTTTTGGATTAACAAAGTAAGTATTAGCAATGATAATTGCGTTATTACTAAAGAACGGTAGTATTAATTTTAACTAGTTTTTAGACACCAACACATAAATAAATTTAATAAACCTATATAGATTTTAAAGATATATTTGGAAAATTTGTCTGTTGCTTTTATCTCTAAATCGGGAATCCTAAGATACACGATGTTTTATTATTGATTCGTGTTTCTTGGTTATGCCGCAACCTAATTTTTTAGAGCCTACTAAGCAAAAATTACAAAAAATATACTGGCCTTTGTGGTTTCCTTATCCTAGTTCTTGGTTAAAAGCATTTATTTTAGCTTTCTTTTTTTTGAAAGTTATTATGTTTGTAATCAATAGAACTGGAAACGTAGGCTACCGCATTGCATATTTTGTAAACAGCCCAGAATTATTTGTGATGTTTACAATTTTGTTATTCCTATCTCCAATTCCAATAGTTTCTTTTACTCACCACTGCTTACATTGGTTTGTGAGTAAGTTTATATCAGAAATTCAAGCACCAGAAGTAGGTAAAACTGAAGGATTATTACCAGGAATTATGAGTTGGTAGGAGGGGTTATACGCTTGGCTTGTCATTGTAATTTCTACACTGATAGCAATTTTCTTTTCGACATTATTTTTACCATTTCTGAATCTTAGCTTCACTCAATCACTTGAAGCATACATACAAAATCAACATAATTTAATATTAATGTTTAGTTGCTTTTATATTTTTGGCGCTGCATTAACTTATCAAATAGAGTATTTGGTAAGGCGTCAAATAATATCTGCTTATTCTGGCAAAAAAGAGATAAATACAGATAAATTAACCACTAATATAGAAACAGACAAAGAATTTAATAAATTGTCTGTAGAGATGGTTGCAAATCGAATAAAATCTAATGTTTTATCTAATGAAGAAGAAAAAGCTACCAATAATCAGCGAAGATATCATATTTCAAGTAAAAACAGGCTATTAATTTTTGTGGCGTTATTAATTCCTCTAGTAATATATGTGTCTTTACAATTATTAGAAAATATTACTATATTGCCTAAAATCAAAACATAAACTCCATCAAAAAATACATTAGTTTCACCCTCACCAGTAACTTCACAATCACCTACTGTATTACTCCAAACTGATACATTTCGAGAGGCAGTAAATAAAGCAATCAATGCAGCTAACCTTACTCAATCAGCAAAATCTCCAGAAGAATGGAAAGCAGTTGTGGGTGAATGGGAAGGAGCGATCGCACTTATGAAAAGTGTCCCATCTTCTAGTCAAAATTATGCAATAGCCCAGAAAAAAATTATAGAATATCAGAAAAATCTCAACTACGCACAAAAAAATACTGTTAGCAAGAAGTAAGGCGATCGCTCCTCAAAGCTAAACTAGAAAAAACAGTACGTTCGCCTTTGGCATTGGCGTAGCCATCGCTATTTCACTATCAAAAGCAAAACATTAATTACCATTATTTACAACACTAGCCTCAGGATAGATTTATTGGCTGAAATTAATTCTTCCTGGCTAACATCTTAAAATAAAGGTAATTTCGCCCCCAAAGCCAACTATGACAGAAGGAAAAACGCGGCGTAATTTCCTAATCACTAGTGTTGCTGTTACTGGCGGTATTATGATAGCTAATGCATTACAACAAAATACTACCAACACTCCTACACCCCCAGCAACGATGCCAGAAAGAGTGTTGGGACGCAGCCAAGTAAATCTGCCAATCTTCGGCTTGGGAGGAGCAGGACAAACGCCGCTATCCTGGGAAGGAAGAGAACGCGATGCATCTGAAATTATTCAAAAAGCGCTGGAACTTGGTATTCGCTACTTTGATACTGCTGCAAATTACGGGCCGAGTGAGGATTATTTAGGCAAAGTGCTACCACCCCATCGTTCAAAGCTGTTTTTAGCAACTAAGACCGATAAAAGAGATCGCGATGGTGCATGGCGAGAATTAGAGCGATCGCTTAAACGTCTCAATACAGATTACCTCGATTTGTGGCAGTTACATCACGTCTCTTTTGTTGAAGAACTCGACACCATCTTTAGTCCATCTGGTGCAGTTCAAGCTTTAGAAGAAGCCATACAACAAAAACTCGTCCGCTTCGCAGGTATTACCGGACATCACGATCCCCAAGTAATTGCCGAAGGGTTGCGTCGCTATCCCTTCCACACTACACTGATTCCTGTGAATGCCGCTGACAAACACCATCCACGTCCATTTATCCCGGTTGTTTTACCAGTTGCGCGAGAAAAAAATGTGGGTGTAATTGCCATGAAAGTCCCGGCTTATGGTCGGCTGTTTCAATCACGCGGGTTGACGGGTATGCAACAAGCTATGGGATATACAATGTCTCAGCTTGGGGTGCATTGTTGTGTAATTGCAGCAGAGACAGTTACACAACTAGAGAATAATGTCAATCTAGCGCGTGCTTTTGTACCCCTCAAGGAGGAAGAATTGGCTGCGATCGCCGAGCAAACTGCTAGTATTTGGGAAGATAGTACGTTTTTCCGTGCTTGGACATAGATAGCTACTATTACCTCATTCACTAGTTGTTATATTTTAACTTTGTTAAATTACTTCTAAAAAATTTGTCTTGAGATGCAGCGATCGCCTTTTCTATCAGAAGACTTAATCAAGCGATAAGATTTAAGCACTCACCAACTGAGTTAGGCGTTTCAATATACCTAGCACTTCGTACAATTCATTTCCAGGGTTTCGCATCAAAAAACCCTTTGATAAAGCATAACGGGGTGGATTTCCTTTCACTAATTTGACGAAAATAAACTCGCTTCCCGTTGCAATCATGCCAAAACTGGGTCGATCGGTATACGGATTTCCTAACAGATAAGCAAGAATTTGTGCGATTCCTTGTTCCACTGAGAACGAAGCTCTTTTGGACTCAATAATCATTACCCAGAATTGCTCTTTCAAAACTAAGGTATCTATTCTTCCTTTGATGATTACATCTTCATCTGGCACAGCAATTTCTATAGATTCTTCTGATTTTACATAAAACGGAGCTAGATAGAAATTCCCAATAAAAAGTAATGGGTCTACAACTGCCATTCTAACTACATCTTCTAGTAAGGGCGGGTAATTTAGAAGATTTAAATAACCCGTTTTAACCTTATCTAAAAGTTGTTTATCTAAATCATTTATTTCTGGTAAATCTTGTTGCCATTCACTGAAGAATGAATCATCCAAAACTAACTGAATACCAAAGGTATCGATTAAGTAGCTTAAGTCGATGACCTTTGCTTGGATTTGCGTCATAAATAAATTTTGGGGAGTGGAGTATATAGCAGTCCTAAATCATTGTGAAAATTATATATCTCTTTCTTCTTGCTTATCTTTGCGTTCTTAGCGTTATTCGCCGTTCGTTTCCCTATACATATTTTTCACGACTCATTTAGGATTGCTATAGTAAATTAATTAGCTTTATCCTATTCACTAGTTGTTGCTTCTAGCCAGACTTCCACATCATCTGCTAGCAACTTTTGTGCAGCTTCTAGCATTGATGCTGCGATATCTTTGAGGTCTTCGCGGTTATTCAAGTAAGTTTTCAAGGCTTCCATTGGGTCAATGCTACTACTCGCACTTAATTCAGGAATTCGCGGTCGAGCCAATTGACTCACTAATTCTGCTTGTATAGTGTAGGTGTGAGCTGCACTTAAAGCAGTATGTATAGAAGCACTTTCAATTAAATCCATCTGTTCCGATCGCAGTTTGTAAATTAACCGCACTACAGCATCTTCAATATCATACTTGGCGATCGCTTTGATTAATGCCGCTTGGGGATCGTCTGCTTTCGAGATATCCACTTCAATTGTGCAAAAATCCCGAACTGGTAACGGGCAAAATTCCCACTCTGCCTTACCCGGTTCCAGTTCTATCATCACATAGCCTTTATCTTCTTTTTCTTCACTAAAATCTACCCGTTCGATACTCCCTGGATAAATTATCGGCGGGTTGTTGGATTTATTTAAATTTTGATGACGATGGACGTGTCCCAATGCTACGTAATCAAAACAAGGTCGCGTCAACAAAGATAAAGGTAAAGTAAAGCCTTTACCTACTGCTAAGTAGCGTTCTGCTCCTAAGGTAGCATTGTCAGCCATCAAATGAGCCAAAAGCACAGTTGGCACATCGGGATCAAGACGGCGGATTTCCCCTTCCAAAACAACTTGCAGGCGTTCTGTTAACAGTTGATTGACTTCCGCCAAAGATAAACCCTCAGTTTCTTGGCGAGTCATCAGTGCAGAACGAGTCAGCCAAGGAAGAGTAATTACTTGCACTTTGCCATTGCGAGTTTCGATGCGATGAGTAGTCAATGTATCGCCAACAACAAAACCAGGCACTCCCAAGGTGCGGTAAATACATAAACTCGCACCTCCTAGTCCTTGGGAATGTTGGTCATGATTCCCCACTAACAACACTGTGGGAATATTGGCATCTACCAAGCGGCGAAACTGACTAGCAAAAGCTTGTTGTACGTAGGGTGGTGGTGTCGCATCCGGGAAAGCATCGCCACCAAATATCACCAAATCTACGGGTTCTGCCAGCGCTCGGTCAATACATATAGATAATGTGTTGACAAAATCCTCCAATCGTGTATTTAATCCCGTTGCTGGATTAATTCGTCCGTGGGAAAAGCTGCTTCCCATGTGGATGTCCGAAAGGTGGAGGATTTTAATAGCCATTTGTTTTTTGTCCTTAGTCATTTGTCTTTGAAGTTCTAATATCAGACTTATCTCTTTGTCTAATACTAATGACAAATGACTATTGTACAGACGCGATTAATCGCCTCTCTACTAAATATGAATTCCGCATTCTGTTTTATCGCTTCCCCGCCAGCGTCCGGCGCGTTCGTCTTCGCCTTCTTTGACTTTGGTGGTGATGGGTTTGTCGCCGATGCTGGGATAACCTTGGTCGTGTAGGGGATTGTAGATAACTCCGTGTTCAGCTACGTAAAGCCAGCTGTCTTTGCGCGTCCAGGTGGCTATGGGATTTACCTTCAAACGACCTTTACCGTCTAATTCAAATATGGGCATATTAGCGCGGGTTACCGCTTGGTCGCGGCGGCGTCCGGTAATCCAAGCAACGCTGTTGAGTTCGTCTAAACCGCGTTGTAGTGGTTCAATTTTGGTAATGTCGTGGAATTTGAGAATATCTTTGTGCCAGAGTGCATCGCCAAATTTGGCTTCAAAAGCTGCGGGGCTATCAGCTTCTAGAGTTTTGTAAGTTTGCAGATCCAAGTTGTATATTTCTTTGGCTTTAGCAACTAGTTCTAGGGTTTCATCAAAGTGGTAGAGGGTATCGAGAAATATTACAGGAACAGGAAACTTGAGCTCGCTGTAAAGAATATGGGTAATTACCATGTCATCCACGTTAAAGGCGCTGGTTTGTACCAGTCCGGTTGGGATGTTTTCTACAGACCATGCCAAGATTTCTTTCGGAGTGGCAGTTTCAAACTCCTGGTTTAATTTCTCTAAGTCAAAAGCGATCGTTTCGTTTTTAGCTGCTGTGGAGGCTGTCATGGTAATTTTCTGTTCAAATAATTTCTACCTTGATTAAGTTTTATTTTACTGCATAAAGGCGCATATTCCGCTAGGAGATGAGGTAATTATTAATTGGGCATCGGGCATGGGGCATTGGGCATGGAAAGATGGGGAGATAGGGGAAAAGGTTAAAGGGTAAAGGAAAAGGGATATAAATTTAATCTTTTCCCTTTACCCCTTTCCCTTTCCCCATACCCAATGCCCATAAAAATCATTGTGTAAGTAAATACTACAGCCTTTACTAAGAAACTTTACACTTGTTTAAGTTTTAAGAGTTTTTTATGGATATATATACTGATTTTGATATGGTTAAGAAACAATTAAAAAACAGGATTTTACTTAAATGAAGAATTCAAAGTTTCCCAATCCATTAAGTGAATCTATAGTTATGGGCGCTTTAATCGCGCTGACCAGCGTTAGTATCATCACCATCATGAACGCTTTTTAAAATAAAAAATTCTAATTTTTAGTAACAAAAGTTTACATAACCCTGCTCAAAACTGAGTGGGGTTTTTAAATTTTGTTTACAAATTAGCTTGTTAGGGCTAGTGACCTATCGGCGCTTTTGCTCCTGCACCACCTTTACCGAGGAATAGTAATAAAGGTAACGAGCAAAGGAACGCTACACCTACCACTCGAAAGCAATCTGCATAAGACAAAACAGCAGCTTGGGTGTCTACTGTTTGACTCAATAAAGCTAGTGCTTGTTGTTGTGCCGTTGTTGCATCGATGCCTTGGCTTTGGAGTGCGCCGTTGAGTGCATCGAGGCGTTGATTTGTTTCTGGGTCGTAAGGAGTAAGTTTTGCCAACAGCATGGCTCTATGAAAAGCTTCTCGTCTATCGAGGAGAGTGGTAAGTAGAGCAATGCCGATGCTACCACCTAGTTGTCGGGTGAGGTTGTAGAACCCAGAACCGGCAGAAATATCTTGTTTGGGTAACCCTCCTAAAGTTGCCAAACTCAAAGGGAGAAACATCAATACAGTAAAAGCCCCACGCCATACCAACGGCCAAAACAAATCATCTGTACCGCTTTGCGGGGTAATTGCTGCCAATTGAAACATAACTCCCGATGTTCCAACAGCACCGATCGCAATTAAAATTCTGGCATCAATTTTGGTGGACAACTTACCTAATAAAACCATGACGATCGCAGATGCTAAAGCACCAGGCGCTAACAATAGTCCTGTCTGGGTTGCCGTAAAGTGCAGCACACTCTGAGCAAATATCGGTACGGCAAATAAAGCGCCATAAAGCCCCATCCCCACCACTGCTGATAAAAAACTCCCAGCCGATAAAGAACGGTGACGTAAAACTCTCAAATCAACTGCTGGATGGGCTATTCTCAATTCCTGCCAAATAAATAGTCCCAATCCCATCGCACTAGCAATAGCTAACGTACTAATAAAACCAGAGGAAAACCAATCGTCTTTCTCTCCTTCCTCTAACAAAGTTTGCAAACAGCCAACCGCAATTACCAAAAACCCAATCCCGAACCAATCTACCGCTTGGTTTTGTGCCTGGCTTTTGTCTTTGTCTTTGGGCAAAAATGCTAACGACATCGCCACTGCAACGATCCCAAAGGGAATATTAACAAAGAAAATCCAGCGCCAGCCCAAACCATCTACCAAAAATCCGCCTAAAGTCGGGCCGATGGCTGGGCCAGCAATTACGCCGACTCCAAAAACTGCCTGGGCTAAACCTTGTTGTGCTGGTGGAAAAGTCTCGAACAAAATCGCTTGTGCTTTAGCTAGCAACCCGCCACCGCATAAACCTTGAATAATTCGAGAAACCACCAGCATCGGTAAATTGAACGCTAAACCGCACAACACTGAGGCAACAGTAAAGCCAATCAAGGAAAAGATAAAGTAGGTTTTGCGCCCAAAGTAATCCCCCAGCCATGCAGATAAGGGAATTAAAACAACGTTAGCGATTGCATATCCAGTCACTACCCAACCTACTTCAGTAACAGTTGCACCAAGACTCGCTTGGATATCAGTTAAAGCAACGTTGACAATACTGGTGTCAATCACTTCTAGAATTGCACCAAGTGCAGCCGTAAAAGCGATCGCCCACTTCAAAGGCCCGTAGACATAACCAAATTCGTCAAAACTGGAACGTTTAATATTGCTAGCCATCATCGGTACGAGTAGTCTTTGGAAGATGTCATACTAATTCGTAATACTCGCCAAGGCGCGAGAAGCAAGCTACGTAATTAAGATTCGTCAAATGTTATATAGCTTTCTTTCTTAGCTATTGCTAAAGCTCAAATTAGACACAACATCTATACGATACGCTAACGTATCGTATAGAAAAGGTCAAGGAAAGCACCAGTCATCTTAGTTCCTATTCCCGATCCCCATGTCAACTTCTTCTGGACGTCCGCGCAGCATTCACGCCGATCGAGCTATTTTGCAAGCTACCCTCGACTTGCTTGCAGAGGTGGGATATGAAAGCATGAGTATAGAAGCGATCGCTGCTCGTGCTGGAGTTGGTAAAACCACCATCTATCGGCGTTACACTTCCAAAGAAGAATTAGTTGCAGATGCGATCGAAAGTCTGAGAGACGATTTAGCGATCCCCGATACAGGCAGCTTTTGGGGAGACATGGATATCGTCATCAAGAATGCAGCTAAAAAAATAGATAGTCCCTTGGGACGTCAGACACTAGCGTTGATTATCAGCACAGCATCTAGCAATCCTCAGTTTGCCAAAGTTTACTGGACAAAATATACAAAACTCCGCCGTGAAGCCTTTGCTCAAATCCTTGAACGTGCCAAATGTAGAGCAGAAATTCACAACGACGCTGATATCGACCTAATTATCGACCTTGTGAGTGGATCCCTGTATTATGCGCTAATTTTCAAACCCACAAGCGAGCCGGTAGAAGCATACATGCGCCGCACGATGAATCTTCTCATGAAGGGAATGGGGAATGGGGCATAGGGCAGGGGGCAGGGGAAGCAGAGGAGAATAATTAATAACTAATGACCAATGACCAATGACCAATGCACAATGCCCAATGACTAATGACTAATAACTAACTTGTTGCCAAAATAGCTTTTCACAAAGCGTTGTAAATGAGATGATGTATTAATTAGAGAAAAAGGTGAACAATTGTTATTTTTCTCCCTCCGCTTCTGGTTGCAAAATCGCGTTACAGTATTGGATGAGAGTTGTCAAGCGATCGCCAATCGTTTGCAGTCTCGTTTGTACCGTAGATACCTGCCGCGCTCCTTGGAAAAACATGACATCTATTTCCAACAAGCGCAGTTGCTTGCTCATCTCAGTTTGATAAGACTGGACTCGCCAGTGTTCATCAGCCAAAGGCACAATTTCCTTCCCAAACAGTTGCAGCAACGAGGCTACACGCCGCCGCAGTTCGGGTGCACCTATTTGGGTAGTTATGACATCGGCACGTAATTGCTCTAGTAAAGTTACGAGTGCCTGATATTTTTCAGAGTTTAAAGACATCGACTGCTAGTTAAGATAGTATTAATGGCAAGTAATTTTTCTTCTACAATAAACTTTCTTAACCACTTATCAGCACTAAAAGCCTCAAATCGGTATTTGAGGCTTTGTTTGCACTCAACCGATTTTCAAGTTTATGATTCTTGAAACTCACACTGGATGACTACCAGACGCTCCTGCGTCGCTAACGCTACGCTATTGTCAATTGGAAAATCATCCTGACACATTTATCTCCACCTATCTAGTGGCAACAGCATCTTCGCAGGGTGATGCTGCCTGTTTAGTCTATTTCACACTTATCTACCGATCCCCTTAAGAGCCAATTGTATGAGCAGCATAGCTATTAATTCATCAGTTGATCTTGCCATCCCGGAATGGTTAAAGAAATGTTTGAAGGAGTCATCGACAACTAGCAGCCAAGCGGAAGATGACCGAAAGCATAATGATGCAGTTTTAATTGGTCGAGCGTTTGAATTTGCTTACCAACTACATCACGGCCAATATCGCAAATCAGGAGAGCCATACATTGCCCATCCCATTGCTGTAGCCGGATTGCTGCGGGACTTGGGAGGTAGTCCTGCTATGATAGCAGCTGGATTTCTTCATGATGTAGTTGAGGATACAGAAGTCACAATTGAAGAAATCGAAGAACGCTTTGGCCCGGAAGTGCGCCTATTGGTGGAAGGTGTCACCAAGCTTTCTAAAATTAATTTCACCAGCAAAACCGAAAGCCAAGCGGAAAATTTCCGCAGGATGTTTTTGGCAATGGCGCAAGATATTCGAGTGATTGTGGTGAAGTTGGCAGACCGTTTGCATAATATGCAGACTCTACAATACATGTCCGAAGCCAGCCGCCGCCGCAGCGCCCAGGAAACGCGAGATATATTTGCACCTTTGGCCAATCGTCTGGGGATCTGGCGAATTAAGTGGGAATTAGAGGATTTAGCTTTTAAATATTTGGAACCGGACGCTTTTCGGGAAATGCAGCAGCATGTTTCCGAAAAACGGACGGCGCGAGAAGAGAAATTGGCCAAAGCTACAGAAATTTTGCGGGATCGTTTGCAGCAAGCTGGAATTCACTGCCAAGAGATCAGCGGTCGTCCCAAGCATCTTTATAGTATTTACCAAAAAATGCAGCGGCAGCAAAAGGAATTTCACGAAATTTACGATTTGGCAGCCCTGCGAATTATTGTTCAAACTAATGAAGAGTGTTATCGGGCCTTGGCAGTGGTTCATGATGCTTTTCGCCCAATTCCTGGCAGATTTAAAGATTATATTGGACTGCCAAAACCTAACCGTTATCAGTCTTTGCATACAGGAGTCATTGGTTTGACTGGTCGTCCTTTGGAAGTGCAAATTCGGACGATACAAATGCACCATGTCGCTGAGTATGGGATTGCTGCTCATTGGAAGTATAAAGAAACAGGAGGCTCTAGCAATAGCCATTTGACAGCGACGGATGAAAAGTTTACTTGGCTGCGGCAACTGCTGGAATGGCAGTCAGATCTTAAGGATGCCCAAGAATATCTTGATAGCGTCAAAGATAATCTATTTGAAGATGATGTTTATGTCTTCACCCCCAAGGGGGATGTTGTACCGTTAAGTCCTGGCTCTACTACTATAGACTTTGCTTATCGCATCCACACAGAAGTAGGTAACCACTGTTCGGGGGCGCGAGTGAATGGGCGCATGATGCCTCTGTCAACGCGGCTGCATAATGGCGATATTGTGGAGATTCTCACCCAAAAGCACTGCCACCCAAGTTTAGATTGGTTGAATTTTGTCAGGACTTCGGCAGCGAAATATCGAATTAAACAATGGTACAAGCGATCGCGGCGGGAAGAAAATGTCGCCCGCGGACGAGAATTGTTAGAAAAAGAACTTGGTAAAACTGGTTTTGATAGCTTGCTAAAGTCAGAAGCGATGCAGATTGTCACCGAAAAGTGTAACTATCACAGCGTCGAAGATTTACTCGCTGGTTTGGGTTACGGTGAAGTGACGTTGAATTTAGTTCTGAATCGTTGGCGAGAAGTGGTGAAGGCACAACAACCAGTGACAACTGTACTGCCATTTCTTCCCAAAGAATCAACATCTACAGCAAAAGCGTTGCGAGATGCGCCTCCAAATTGTCGCTCCACAGATTCGCCGATTATTGGGGTAGAAGGTTTGGTTTATCATTTAGCTGGGTGTTGTACCCCGATTCCTGGCGAAGCAATTATTGGCGTAGTGACGCGAGGTAGGGGGATTTCAATTCATCGCCAAGGCTGCCATAATCTGGAAAATGTCGAGTATGAGCGCTTAGTACCAGTTAAGTGGAACCCAGGAAGCGAAAATAGTTGTCCGCAGACGTACCCCGTAGAGATTCAAATTGAAGCACTCGATCGCGTAGGAGTATTAAAAGATATTTTATCGAGATTGAGCGACCAGGGGATCAATGTCCGCCATGCCCAAGTCAAAACTGCTACCGGCCAACCTGCATTAATGGATTTGGGAATAGATATACGCGATCGCTCTCAACTAGAGCAAGTATTTATCCAAATTAAGAAAATGAGCGATATTTTGAATATCCGTCGCGTTGGTCAAATTGACGAGTAAGTGCCCGAATACTTAGGGTGCGTTCACTCAATGTAACGCACCATTTAAAAGTACAGTCAAAGTATCAGATATCCAAGTATTGCCATTCTTCGCACGCAGGATTGTAAGTAAGTACAATGGATGAACTCGTCAAAAAAATTGCTGGTTTAGGCCTTCCTGGCATACTTTTTGTAATTGCAACTTCTGCATCAGCGGGTAATGTCGCCGCCGTTGTTGCTTTTCTCTCATCGTTGGGGGGGCCGTTGGGCTTGTTAGGAGGTTTAGGAATGCTTGGCTTGGTAGGTATTCTAGGCGAATACATAGCAGCATTTGGGATTGAAACTGTTCTCAAGCTTATCTATACAGAGCGTAGCAAAACCGAATCTGAGAGCTTTCTTCTTAAAGAAATTAAAGAATTACCCATTACGGATGACCTAAAACTCAAACTGGAACATCATATTAGCCCTGTATTCATTACTTATCCATTACCCAGATATTTACCAGCAAAAGTGAGAGTATGCGATCGCATTTTTTCTAAACTTGATTAGTTCGTCTTTAGAGACCATTTATAAAGTAAATGTTAAGTAGTGGACTGACACACCTAAAATGTTGGAATAAATTTGTAGGTTGGGTTGAGGAACGAAACCCAACACCAAGATCCACGTTGGGTTTCACTCCGTTCAACCCAACCTACACTAATACTAAATTTTATGCACTATTTTAGCTGAAACAGTCCACTACAATAATTTTCTTTTTACTTTATAAATAGCCTGTGAGGAATAAATATGCAGAAGATTTTTAATATTTTAACTGGTTGAAAAAAGTTATTTATTTTAAAGTATTGCGAATGGGTAGAATGCGCCTTGATAACTAATTGATGCTGAGGTAATCCCAATTTGATAAACGATCGCAACAGATAGACTCAAAAAAAGATGCACAAGGGATTCCCAATTTAAAATCCAGGCATTGTATTAGCCGGATTGTCGCCAATGGGTCGGTGCTTCCATATAATCGGGTAGGCGAGTAGTGCGATCGCCAACTGCTTTTTTAATCTGCTGCAACTCTAAATTTTTCGCTCCTGTCAAAATTGTTCCTTCCAGTTTCACATCACTCAGGTTAGCTTGGGAAAAGTTAGCTCCCATAAGATTAGCCTGAGTTAAGTTAGCTTGATAAAAGGTAGCTCTTTGGAGGTTGGCTCCGATGAGATTTGCTTGATACAAGTCTGCTTCAGTTAAGCTGGCTTCTGAAAGATTGGCAAAATAAACTTCTGTTTGCTGGAGTTTGGCTGCATTTAAATTAGCCCCAGAAAGGTTAGCACCATTCAAGTTAGCCCCAGAAAGATTAGCACCAATTAAACCAGTCAGATGCAGGTTAGCTTTACCGAGTTTCGCTCCTTGCAAGTTAGCTAAAAACAACTTCGCTCCTGAGAGGTTGGCAATTTTTAAGGTTGCTTGTTGCAAGTTAGCTTTATAAAGGTTTGTTCCTTGCAGATTTGCTGCACGCAGACTTGCGCCAGAGAGATTAGCTGAACGCAGATTTGCACCAGAGAGATTGGCGCGGTTGAGGTTAGCCCAACCGAAATCGGTTCCGCACAAGCTAGCTTTGAGCAATTTGGTTTCATAGAGAATAGATCGCAGCAGCCTAGCACCACTTAAATCAGCCTCGGATAAATCTGCTCCTCGCAAATCAGCGCCACTCAAATCAGCTCCGCGGAAGTCAGCTTGTTGCAGGTTAGCTCCTACTAGGTCTGCTCGTCTGATGTCAGTATTACGTAAATCCAGTTTTTGATTTTTGGGATCTTCGAGTGAATTACGTCTAGCAATAACAGTTAAAGCTGCTTGAATGTCAGTACGGATTTTTATTGTTTCTTCATGAAAAGTTGGATGCGGCTGTTGTGGGGAACGCGACCCTCCTTTGCGCCTACTTGAATAAATTGCTGGTGAGTATTCGAGATTTTTTTGCTCTCCTCTTACTTGCTGGATTGGTGTATTTTCTCGCACAAAAGCAGTGAGGATTTCCATGATTGTCCAGTGTTCTTTTGGGAAATCTTGAGCGACTCTTTCTAATGCATAAATTGCACCAGTGCGAGTTTCAATTTTTTCATGTCCCAACTGAGCAATCGCTCCCATAAAGCGTTCTGCAATCAATCTGTCTTGATTGAGTTTTGTATTCTGCATGTCTATTTCTAAGTTTTTCTCAGCTGCGATCGCATTTTTGTGCAAAGCTTGGGCGCGCTTTGCTGCATAATAAGCATTAAAAATTGCTGCCGATGCCAGAAAAACTATTGCAGTGGTTGTTAATGCTTGGTTTCTATACTGAATTTTCTCTTGAACTGACAATTCTTTAATACTCGACAATCCGATGAAAATTACAATCAAAGAACCAGCAAATATAACTGTTATAGTTATCAACCAATTCAACAAAGCATCTGTCTTTTTTGAAGACATGGTAAAAATTTTCCTTACAACCGAGAATTATTACTTAGTTATTTGGACAAAATAGTATAGCATTTAGCAAAAAATCATAATATGGTCGCTAGAATCATTTAGGTAAAGAATGACATTGGATATACTAGTACATTGTGACATCAATAAACTATGCACCCTAAATCAGCAAACCGCTTCCAGTATTAGGAATTATAAATTACTAATTACTCAGAAAACTTAGCTTCCCTAAAATTTGCGCCGTCAAGTATGGCATTATTGAGAATTACTCCCTGTAAGTTAGCTAGATATAAGCTAGCTCGATGCAGGTTCGCTCCTTGGAGATTTGCTCCTTGGAGGTTGCTGGCACTAAGAATTGCACCTTTCAGGTTAGCCGAATATAAATTAGCTCCTTCTAAATTAGCTGCACTGAGGATTGCTCCCTCTAAATTGGCTTCTTGGAGGTTAGCTCCAGTCAGATTAGCTTGATAAAGATTTGCCTGTTGTAGATTTGCTTTATTCAGGTTGGCTCCACTAATATTTGTGTGGCTCAAATCAAGCTGCTCGTGTTCTGGATCTTTGCTGACATCTCTTCTAGCAATAACGTTGAGAGCTGCTTGGATGTCTCCACGAACTTTGATTGAGGGGTTGCTAATTACTTCTTGGGGTATGTATGAAGCATTTCTGCGGATAAAATCAGTCAGAATGTTCGCGATCGCCCAGTGGTACTCTGGATGATTATGGGCAATTTCCTCTAATTCGTTAATTATAGCTATAGTGCCTTCTATTGTGTTATTACCTAACTGTTCAATTGCTATTTGTAAACGCTGTTTTGGCAAAAAATAATGGATTTGTTTAACTTGTTCTGACAAATCATATATCTTGAGGAAGATTTTTGATAACTGGCTATTGTTTCTTTGTAAGATATTTCTCATAGTATGAAAAGCATTAATAAATCCTGTTAAAATACAAAATACTCGTAGTTGTTTTAGCAATTTACTTGTCTAAAGTCTTGTTTGATATACAATTGATATTTAAATATGCTAACGCAATCGAAAAAATCGCTAATATAACTGTTTATTAAGTAGTAAATGACATACATACTGTCTGCCGCTAATACTCATCAGTGACACTTACGATTTTTAATTCTTCACTGGAAAGTAACCGATATCCTGATAATTTTGTAAGAATTCAGCAGCCAGAATTGAAAAATCAAAATAATTATATTTAGTTAAATTTAATACTTGGAATGACTAGCAACTTCACATAACTAATTGAATAGACTATTGATAAAGTAATACCAATTTGCAAAAAGAATGTGACAGACCTATCGTAGGGGCGCAAAACTTTGTGCCCCTAGAGATTATTGATGTATTGCAAAGATTTTTTTAAACGGTATAAATTTTACAGCAATTTTCAGATAAATAGACCGCGTTGTAGGGGCTTTACAGCTGTAAAGCCCCCATCGAAAATTGTGCTTCAAATAGATGAAAAGCACTATAATATCAAGTTCGCTTAATTACTTGTAAATCCTGAAACACCTTAGCAAGGGGAGGGTTGGGGAGGGGTAATGCGAGGACTGCAATCATAACTAATCATCCGAACTTGATATAAATCAGTAAATCGGTAATAAAAATTTAAGGCGTTGCTGATTTGATGTATAAAAACGATTGTGTATGATATCCAAATCCTTGTAGAGACGTTGCATTGCAACGTCTCATGTATTCATCCTGCAATTCAGCAACGCCGTAAAATACAATTAACCCCAAATCACTATTGTTGTTGAAGTTCTTCAACGAGCTGAACAATTTGTTGATAATACTCGATATTTCCTTCTTGATAATATAAGTCTGCGGATTTTTTAAAATCAGCGATCGCTTTTTTATAATCGCCCAAATTTCGATACACATCTGCTCGCAGAATGTAAGCTGAAGCCCAATGAGGTTGACGCTTTAGGGCTTCATTTAAGTCTGCTAAGGCTAAGTTGAAATCTTGTAATAAAGAATAGCTACGCCCGCGATTGTACCAGTCTTCAGCAAAGCTAGAGTCGATGGCAATTGCCTGAGTGTAATCTTTTATCGCACCACGATAGTCTTCTATGGCGTAGCGAGCATTAGCCCGATCGCTGTAAAATGCAGCCGATTGAGGATTGATTTGCAAAGCTTGGGTGTAATCTGCGATCGCACTTTCATATTCTTCTAAGGCATAGTGAGTAGAAGCGCGATTATAATAGGCTTCGATTAAATCGGGATTGATTTCTAATGCTTTGTTATAGTCTGCAATGGCTTTGCCCTCATCTCCTAACAGACGACGAGCATTGCCTCGATTGCAGTAAGCTTGGGAAAAGTCAGGCATCAACTTTATAGCTATTGTGTGATCCTCAATTGCTCCTGGGAAATCTTGCAAAGCTTCGCGGGCAATACCGCGACCATAATAAGCTGAGGCTAAGTTAGGATTAATTTGCAATGCCCGGTCATAATCTTTAATCGCTCCTTTATTATCTCCAATGGAACGACGAGCCGCAGCGCGATCGCAATATCCTTCAGCTAAATTAGGATTGAGTTGTAATAAGCGATTGCCATCTTCAATTGCACTTTGATAATCTCCCAGTCGCCGCAAAGCATTAGCCCGAAAGCCGTATACTAAAGCTAGAGTCGGATTTTCTTGCAAGGCTCGGTCGTAATCTTCAATTGCACCTTTATAATCTTCAAGAGCGCTACGTACAAGGCCGCGTTCGCAATAAGCTTGCACATCATCAGGGTTGAGTTTGAGTGCTTGGTTAAAATCCTCAATTGCGGCGGGATAATTTTTGAGGTGAGACAGAACCAAACCCCGATTGTAATAAGCGCTGGCAAAGTTGGGGTTAATTTTTAAAGCGTGGTTATAATCTGCGATCGCACTTTCATAGTCTGCCAGAGCGTAGTAGGCATTACCCCGGTTATGATAAGCCTCTGCCAAGTTAGGATCTAATTCTAATGCCCGGTCGTGATCGGCGATCGCTTCGTGATAATTTCCTAAGAGTTGGTGAATGTTACCGCGATTGCTATAAGCTGCGGCAAAACGAGGATACCACTGTAAAGCTTCCTGAAAATCTGCGATCGCTCCTTGAGAATCGCCGCGATCGAAACGAGCGACACCGCGATTATGATAGGCATTGGCGATATCAATATTGATGTTATCAGCTAATTGGGCGCTGATTTCGATGGTTTGAATATAATCGGCGATCGCTTTGTCGTAGTCTCCTAAAGCAAAATAGGCATTGCCGCGGCTGTGGTAAGATTGGGCGAGATTGGAGTCGATTGCTAATGCTTGGTTATGGTCGGCGATCGCTTGTTCGTAATCTTCTAAAAAGTAGCGTGCATTAGCGCGGTGATAGTAGGCTGTGGCAAAATTGGGGTTGATTTCTACGGCGCGATTGAAATTGGCGATCGCGCTATGATAATCTTTGTGTTGAAAACTTGAAATAATTCCTCGATTATGGTAGGCCTCGGCGTAATTAGGATTGAGGTTGATTGCTTGGGTATAAGCTGTAATAGCTGCTTGATATTGCCCTTGCAAATATTTGTTTAATCCTTGGTTGAAAAAATCTTCAGCATTCATATCAATAATTTTTTTATTAATGATAGACGCTGACTTTCAAGCATGGGTATTTTTAATGAGACGATTGGAAAACCGCCTCAACTATTATTGTGGATGTTGCTGAAATTTTATATCCAGTCTGGGATGTAGTGGCCTTAGCTGGGCCTGGCCTAAGGGGCGGTTATGCCAAGCCCAGAAACTGCAATCGACCCTCAGCGACCGGTCATTTGCTCCAGCTTTTCGGGATACCTAGCCCCTTGCACAGCGATTTTAGAGGCGGCATCATTGATGTCATGTAAATCGTCGGCTGTGAGTTCGAGTGAGACTGCACCGATGTTTTCATCTAAGCGATTCAGCTTCGTGGTACCCGGAATCGGTACGATCCAAGGCTTCTGGGCAAGCAGCCAGGCGATCGCGATTTGAGCAGGTGTTGCCTGCTTCCGTTGTGCGATGCTACCGAGCAGATTAATTAGCGCCTGATTCGCCTTGAGAGCCTCCGGCGTGAAGCGAGGCAGGGTACTGCGGAAGTCAGAGCTGTCGAAGGTCGCATTTTCGTCGATCTGACCAGTGAGAAAGCCCTTACCCAGCGGGCTGTAGGGGACAAAGCCGATTCCGAGTTCTTCAAGGGTCGGTATCACTTCCTTTTCAGGCTTTCTCCACCATAGCGAATATTCGCTTTGGAGAGCAGTCACCGGTTGGACAGCGTGGGCGCGACGGATTGTTTGCACTCCTGCTTCCGAGAGTCCAAAGTGCTTCACCTTACCTGACTCAATCAGTTCCTTCACTGCTCCCGCCACGTCTTCGATCGGCACATCTGGGTCAACCCGGTGCTGATATAGCAAATCGATTGTCTCGACCTTGAGCCGCTTGAGCGAGCCTTCCACAACTTCCTTAATGTGTTTCGGTCGGCTATTTAATCCGGGCGAACCCTTCATACCACGGGGATCGGAATTCGGGCTGATGTCGAACCCGAATTTGGTGGCGATCGCCACTTGGTTGCGGAAAGGAGCGAGGGCTTCACCCACAAGCTCTTCGTTCAAAAACGGGCCGTAGACCTCGGCGGTGTCAAAGAATGTGATGCCGCGATCGACGGCGGACTTAAGAAGATCGGTCATCTCCTGCGTGTCTTTGGGCGGGCCATAAGAAAAGCTCATTCCCATGCAGCCCAGCCCGATCGCCGAAACTTCTAGATTACTATTTCCAAGTTTGCGTTTTTGCATTGTTAATCCTTGGAGGTTCCACCTCGATTATTCAGATTTAAGTGATGCCATATCGATACAAAAGCGGTACTTCACATCGGAGTTGAGCAGTCGCTCGTAAGCTTCGTTGACCTGCTGAATGGGGATGACTTCGACATCAGCGGTGATGTTGTGCTTGCCGCAAAAGTCGAGCATCTCCTGGGTTTCGGCAATACCGCCAATGGTAGAGCCGGAGAGACTGCGGCGGGCTACGATGAGGCTGAATGCCGCAATGTCCAGCGGCTTTGGAGGCGCGCCAACAAGGGTGATGTTGCCGTCGCGTTTCAGCAGGTTGAGATAGGCATTGATGTCGTGATTGGCGGATACGGTGTCGAGGATGAAGTCGAAACTGCCAGCGTGCTTGTCCATCTCGTCAGCATTACGGGAGACGACCACTTCATCGGCACCCAAACGCAGCGCGTCTTCCTTTTTGTCGGGTGAGGTGGTAAAGACGACAACGTAGGCTCCGAAGGCACGGGCGAACTTCACACCCATGTGACCCAGCCCACCGAGACCAACTACGCCAACCTTCTTATCCTTAGTAACACCCCAGTGGCGCATGGGCGAGTATGTTGTGATTCCAGCACAAAGGAGTGGCGCAACCCCAGCAAGATCGAGGTTAGAGGGAACGCGCAAAACGAAGCGTTCATCAACGACAATGCTATTGGAGTATCCACCATAGGTAACGCCTCCAAGGTGCTTATCCGGGGAGTTGTAGGTGAGGGTCATGGAAGGGCAGAACTGCTCAAAGCCAGCTTTACACTGCGGGCAGGTTCCATCCGAATCGACCATACAGCCGACCCCCACGAGATCCCCGGGCTTATACTTGGTAACTGCCGAGCCGACCTCGGTGACACGACCCACGATCTCATGACCGGGGACAATCGGGTAAACAGTTGACATGAAACTGCTCCACTCGTTACGTACTGAATGGAGGTCGGAGTGGCAGATACCGCAGAAGAGGATCTCAATCTGCACGTCGTTTTCTGTAGGATCGCGACGCTCGATTTTGGTAGAGGACAGCAGTGATGTTGCACTGGCCGCGGAATAAGCTTGCGTTTTGTACATAATATTGACGATCTATTTGTTTAGTTTTGACGCTTGGTATTGTTCGTCACTGACTTTTTCCATCAAGTCCACGGTCTTGCCATCGAGCTGTTCCTGAATGGCAATGTGGGTCATAGCCGTAGTTGGAGTGACACCGTGCCAATGCTTCTCACCTGGCGGCAACCAAATCGGCCATTTGGGCGGTTGTCGCAATTGTAGAGATTCGGCACTTAGCGCCTAATCTATCAGTAGGGATGGTGTTTTGGTTGTTAGTAGGTAAATCTCTTGCCCAATTCAAACTGAGTTTTCTCTTGGATAAAAATCCAGAATGCTTACAATAAGGTCGAATCATTTTTCATTGCTTTAGTTTCATTCTAGGAATCCTTAAGGGCAAGCAATATGACAATTCTCTAAAATCGTTGTACAATCCTGCAAACTTAGAAATGAACGCTGCTAAAACGAGTGAAAAGTCCGATATGGATTTAATGAATGACCAGCAGGCAAAACACGAGGCTCAAAGAGCGCAAGCCAACAGAGACGAACTGACTCTTGCTATTGCACGGGCTATCCCTAATGATGGGACAATTGAGCCACTAAAAGGATTGCACCTCAACCGTTCCTCGTCGCCATCGGAATGCGTTCATGGTGTCTCTGTGCCTGCCTTTTGTGCGATCGCTCAAGGCAGCAAAGAAGTTCTCCTGGGCAACAACCGCTATCAGTACGACCCGATGCATTATCTGCTTGCTACCGTCGAACTGCCGATTGTCAGCCAGATTCTCCAAGCATCCCAAGCGCAACCGTACCTTAGCCTCCGCCTCGATCTCGACCCCACCCTCGTTGGTTCGCTGATGGTCGAGGCAGGGCATCCCTCATCGCACAGCCGTACTGATGTGAAAGCGATTGACGTCAGTCCGTTGGATGCAAATCTCTTGGATGCTTTGGTGCGGCTCGTCAGGCTTTTAGATTCTCCTGCTGAAGCTCACGTTCTTGCACCACTTATTAAGCGGGAAATCATTTACCGACTTCTGATGGGAGAGCAAGGTAGTCGCCTCCGTCATATTGTAGTTCTGGGTGGCAACACCCACCACATCGCCAGAGCCGTCGCGCGACTTCATAAAGATTTTAAGGAGCCGCTTCACATTGAAAGCATCGCACGAGAGCTGGGAATGAGTGTCTCAGGCTTCCACCATCACTTCAAGTCTGTCACGGCAATGAGTCCCTTGCAGTTCCAAAAGCAACTGCGGCTCCAGGAAGCCCGCCGTCTGATGCTGGGGGAAAACCTTGACGCCACTAGTGCTGCTTACCGTGTGGGGTATGACGATGCATCGCACTTCAACCGGGAGTACAAACGGCTGTTTGGTGCGCCACCGATGCGCGATGTGGAGCGACTGCGAGAAGCTGCTAGGGAGACGGCTAGTTCAATTCGTAATTCGTAATTAAGAAATTCTGATTGTATTTAGGTTTTGAGGTGTAAATCTGTTAACAATCCAAGCGACACAATCTTACTTTATTCCTAATTTTTGCACCTATTCTTTCATAAAATTTAATTCCGCGATCGTTCGATAACGCTACAGTCCAATCAATTCTGCCACAACCTTTTTCTTGGGCTATCTGACGCAAGCGTAGTATCAGCGCCTCACCAATTTTGTGATTTCGATGTTCGGCTTTCACATATAAATCATCAAGCCAAATTCCAGGTTTGGCTAAAAAAGTTGAATAAATAAAATGATAAGTTGCCAACCCAATTGCTTCGCCTTCAACCTCAGCCAAAAGTACAAAAGCAAGGGGATTTTCTCCAAATAAATCAACTTCTAGCTTTTGAGGAGTTGCTTCTACAGATTCAGGACAACCATCAAATTCGGCTTTTAAATAAATCAATTCCATAATCGTGGGAATATCTTCCTGAGTTGCATATCGAATTAAAATATTTTTACCTGCTATTTTCTGAATATTCAAATTGAGGAAGAATTTCTGTTTCATTCTTTGCTGCATTTATCCATTCTTGAATTGTATTTAGTGTCAAAATTGCTTCTACATAATCTTGAGAAACAGTATCTAATTGCACTTCATAAGCTACGAAGCGCAAAACAACTGGAGCAAAAAAAGCATCAGCAATTGTAAAATCGCCAAATAAGAAATTGCCAGCAGAGCCAAATTTTTGGCGCGATTCTTTCCAGATGTTTGTAATGCGGTCAATATCTTGTTGTACGCCAGATGCTAAACCTTTGCCAGGGTATTTAGTCCGGCAGTTCATCGGCATATTTTGACGCAAATTTTGAAAACCTGAGTGCATTTCGGCAGTAATAGAACGAGCATAAGCTCTTGCTGCTTTATCTTCCGGCCACCATTGCAGAGTCGGAAATGTTTCAGCTAGATATTCACAAATAGCAAGAGAATCCCAGATAGTTAGCGTATCGTGTAAGAGTACAGGTACTTTTCCTGATGGCGAGTATTGGCGAGTTTTTGATGCAGAATCCGAACCGTAAAGCGGAATTCTAATTTCATCAAATTCTAAGCCAAATTGTTTCATCGCTAGCCAAGGACGCAGCGACCAAGATGAATAATTTTTATTACCAATTACCAAAGTTAATTGTGCCATGTTTTTAGTATCTGTAAAGCTGTTCAATCCACATAGATACGTCAGATTCTGAACCAGAAGCAAAAGATTTGCCAGTTACAGGGTCGTAAGCTTGCCAATAAATATTACCGTAGCGGTCAACTTTTTGCGTAACTTGTAATTCGTTAGGATCTGCTAGAAGTTGCTGGACAAATTTTTCCCAAATATTATGCAGAGATTCCCTAAAATTAAAGTTAAATTTTTTATGGAATGACGAGCTAGAAGTTATGTCTATTTTTTCCGGTTCTAGACATTTAATCTGATTATTCATAAGATGATTCCTGGCAGTTGCTCTATAAATAAAACAGTAACAACGTCGCAGTGAGGAATCAAATCATGGCTTGCATAGCTTCTATAAATATGATTTATAGATACGAGAAATCATTAATACAAGCTTTTTGCCACAATTAAGTGAGGATGCGTATAACCTTGTTCTTATTAATTGACCATGAAACTCTCCCAACTTCGAGCCATAGTTGCAGTAGCAGAAAGTGGTAACTTTAGTGAAGCAGCCTCAGAATTGCAGCTTTCTCAGCCTGCAATCAGTCATGCGATCGCCACTTTAGAAGAAGAATTAGGTGTACCTTTATTTGCTAGAGGTCGTCACGGTGCAGTATTAACACCTGCTGGTGAGCGTATACTATATCACGCGCGTCAGGCAATGCAGCATCTACAAATGATGCAACACGAAGCAAATCTACACAAAGGTTTACATGGCGGTCATGTGAGAATTGCGGCTTTTCGCAGTGTGGCTACTCATTTATTACCAAAAGCGATCGCTCAGTTTCACGATCGATTCCCAGAAGTTGCTGTCACCATTATAGAGTGTAGTGCTTTCACCGATGTCGAACAATGTTTGCGTGACGGACGTGCTGATATTGGTATTACCTGTCTACCAACTAGCGATGAGTTTGAGACTTGGGAAATTTTTCGCGATGAATATCTAGCTTTACTACCACCACAAGCCAAAATTCACAGCAAAGCAATTACTTGGGAAGACTTAGCAGCCTATCCACCAGTTATGCTTCCTTGTACGCCCTGTGGACGCATCCTTCACAACCACCTCAAGAATTTAGCAATTCCCATAACTACTTCTACCGACATTCAAGAAGATTCCACAGTTGTGAGTATGGTAAATCAAGGACTCAGGGCTGCTATCATGCCTCTTTTAGCAGCCGTACCCATTCCGCCAAAGGTGCAGGTATACAGTTTACCTGCGCCTCTTGAAAGAGTAATTGCAACAGCAATTTTATCTAATGGCTTGCAAGTACCTGCGGTTTTTACATTTTTAGATATGTTGAAAAAATTTGATTTTTATACTTTAGCTAAATCGACTTATTAATATAGGAGTAAAGACGCGATTTATCGCGTCTCTTGCTTTAACCACAGTTTTAAGCCAGTCTGCGTTTAACCTCCTCTGCCAAATTTTCCAATAAAACTTCTACTTGTTCGCCTGTTTTCAAATCTTTAAGAGAAGATTTATTTGCTGCTGCTTCCTCAGAACCAATAATGACGCAAAATTGAATTCCTTGTTTGTCTGCTAACTGAAATTGTTTCCCTAAAGGACGTTTATCAAAGTTAGTGACAACATTAATTCCCGCTTGACGCAGTTGTTGAGAAACTTTTAAATAAGTCGGCATTAAATCATCTTGCATATTCACCACCATCACTTGTGCGGGGGTAGCAGCTAAGGTAGTCAAAATACCTGCTTTCAACAATCTACTAATTAAGCGAGTTAAGCCAATAGAAATGCCAACACCAGGCATTTTTTCGCCTAAAAATACTCCGACTAATTCTTCATATCTGCCGCCAGAACAAATACTACCTAAGGCTTCATGTCCTAATAAAGTTGTTTCGTAAACTGTACCAGTATAGTAATCAAGTCCACGAGCAATAGATAAATCAATACAGAAACGATTTTCGGCAACGCCAAGATTACGCACGCCTGTAATTATCGTTTCTAGTTCGGTAACGCCCAAGCTTAATTGTTCGGTTTCTGGAAGATTGTTTGCCAGGTGTTTGAGTTTATCTAATACTTCATCAACTGAGCCATCTATTTTAATAAATTCAATTATTTTTTCAGCTTGTTCTGCGGAAATTCCCTCTTTTTCTAAATCTTGTTTAACTTTATTTTGTCCAACTTTTTCTAGGGTATCAACAACACTGATGCAAGATTTAATTTGGTTTTCAGCAATTCCTACTGATTTAAAGAAACCTGTCAGAACTTTGCGGTTATTGATGCGGATGAGAAAATCACCGATATTAATTGCTTCAAATATTTCACTAATAATTGCAGGCATTTGAGCATCATAAAGTAAGCTCAGTTCGCGACGCGCAACTACATCAATATCGCATTGGCGAAACTGGCGAAAACGTCCATCTTTTGCCCGTTCTCCGCGAAAGACTACATCCATTTGGTAGCGGGCAAATGGAAAAGTTAACTCATTAAGGTGACGGGCAATGTAAGCTGCTAATGGCACTGTTTGGTCAAACTTTAATGCCCTTGCTTCCGAACCAGTTTCGCCAGATTTATCTTTTTCGGCTTGGCGATTTGGTGGCAAAATGGGGTCAATTCCATAAATAATATTGTCGCCTTGGTTTCCTTTAGCTTGTAGGACTTCTAAACGTTCTACTGCTGGGGTTTCAATGGGGGTAAATCCATAGCTTTCAAAAACTCTACGGATGGTATCTAATAAATATAATTCTAGGCGCTTTTCGCTAGGCAGAAATTCTGGGAAACCGCTAGGAGTAGAAAAGTTTATTTTGTCACATTTTGCCATACTTGATACACTTTTAGATTTTAGTTTTTAGTAGGGTGTGTTATGCCGTAGGCTAACGCACCATTCGAGATTTTCGGTGCGTTAGGACTTACGTCCATAACGCACCCTACTAAATTTTTAATTCTACTCGATCGCTTTATTTTAGCCGTTGTTCTTGAATGAGGGTGCGTTGAAATATTTGACCGTTTTTAAACCAATGCCAAGTACGGGCACGGTTGTTATTATCAGGACTAATATAAATCATTTCATATAAGCTCATGTCTGGGTTTGTTTTATAAGCAAACCACAAAATCACAATTGACTCGTCAGCTTCCCAGGCTTTGCCATCAATGCGCTCAGTGTCAAACCAAAGTTTATTATCTTTATAAATTCCGGGAAATTCGTATTCTTCTTTTTTCCCGTCAGCCCATTTGTAGCGGTTGATTTGGTAGTAAGGATGAGGGCCGTTTTCTGGAAATTGACAAGTTAAGTGAGATTCGTAGCTGTCAATGATTTTTCCGGTTGTATCAACTAATGTATAAGTGCCTACCCAATCTCCTTCATGACGGGCAAGCACGGGCATTTCTTCTTTGATATTAGACATGGCTATTCACCTTTTATTGTTCTAACATTTTGAAAAATCGGGTAAAGTAATCTGGAAAAGTTTTTGCCGTACAACCTGGATCTTTAATCACAATCCCTGGAACTTTTAAGCCCGTAACAGCAAATGCCATTGCCATGCGATGATCGTGATAGGTTTCAATTGCTGCTGGGGTAATGGGGCCGGGTTCAATCTTTAGTCTATCGGGAAATTCCTCAACTTGAACTCCCAAGCGGCGCAATTCAGTAACTACGGCGTGAATGCGGTCGGTTTCTTTGTAGCGAATATGTTCGACATTGCGAATGGTAACAGGTGAGGTGGCAAAGGGAGCGATCGCTCCTAAAGTTTGCACCAAATCTGAGATATCATTCATGTCAATATCGATACCCTGCAACTGCTCTGGCCCTGTAACTTCCGTGTAATCATCACTTTCACGTACCTGGCAACCCATCTGTTCTAAAACGTTGAGCCAAAGAATATCGCCTTGACAAGATTGTTTGGTCAAATGTTTAACCCGCACTCGTCCACCAGTGACGGCGGCGGCGGCAAAAAAGTAAGAAGCATTCGACGCATCTGGTTCTATTGTGTAATGTCGAGGCTGGTAAGGCTGACCTGCTTGAATTTGGAATTGATTTTCGGCAATTTGATTGACTTCTACGCCAAAATCTGCCATCAATTTACAAGTCATTTTTACGTAAGATTGAGAAACCAACGTCCCCTCAACTTCAATAATTGTGTCTTGTTGAGCGTAAGGGGCAATCATTAATAATGCCGAAAGTTGCTGACTTGTTTGGTTAGCTTTTAAACGAAAATGTCCCCCAGAAAACTGCCCACCGTAGATGGTGTAGGGCATAAAATCAGGATTTCCCTGGAAGTTAACGGTTACTCCGCTACTTTGCAGCACCTTTAGCAAGTCGCCCATCGGTCGTTCTCGCATTCTGGGAACGCCATCTAGGCGATATTCGCCATTACCCAGTGCTACCAGCGCCGAAATAAACCTTGCTGCTGTACCTGCTAAACCCACAAATAAATCTGCCTGCTTGGCGGGAATTTCGCCTCCCTTTCCTGCTATTTGAATTTGAGCTTGGTCAGAATTTAGGGTTATAGGGATGCCTAATTGCTCTAAACATTTGGCAAAATAATTGCTGTCTTCACTAAATAAAGCATTTTCTAAAATCGAGTCACCTTGCGCCAAGGCTGCGACAAGTAATGCCCGATTAGTAATACTTTTAGAACCAGGAATCTCTACCGTGGCGTCTATTGGGCGATTCAGAGCAGGGATTTCAATGGTATCCACTTTAAACCTCAGTGCAGGCGATCGGCTACAACTTAATTATGTTCGCATATTATTGGGGATTGGGGACTGGGGACTGGGGAATGGGGATTAGGAAATAAGATAAGTTAATTTTTGCGAGTCAATGCAACTCAATTGCGAGTCGATGCAACTCAATTGCAAGTCGATGCAACTCAATTGCAAGTCGATGCAACTCAATTGCAGAGCAATCTCAGCAAAAAATTATATTCCCCATGCCCAATGCCCTATTCCCCATTTCCAAACAATAAATGCCAAAATCATAAAAGTCAGGCAGAAGTATTATGACTACAGCCCAACGATTGACGTTTGAGCAATACCTAGAAATAGATGATGGGACGGAAAAGCGTTATGAACTTGTTGATGGGAGCTTAGTAGAATTGCCGCCAGAGTCAGAACCAAATACGTCCCTTGCAAATTACCTGTTCTTGCTATTAGTTAATGCGGGAATGCCTTTTCGACGGGTACAGCCTCATGCTTGCGAACTTCAAGTACCAGTCCTTGAGGCTGGCGATCCTGCAAATCGCTACCCGGATTTGGTGCTGCTTCGGGAAGAACACTTAGAGCTAACCCGGAAGCGGTTGACTATTACTTTTGATGTTCTTCCACCACATTTGGTGATGGAAGTGGTGTCTCCAGGTGAGATTAATCGGGACAGAGACTATGTGCGGAAGCGGAAACAATACGCAGCACGCGGTATTGTTGAATACTGGCTGATTGACCCACAGGAGTTGGCGATCGCTATTCTACAATTGTCAGAAGGCAGTTATCGCGAAGTTGGCAGGTTTACCGGAAACACGCAGATCGAATCTCCAGAACTGGAACGCTTAGGTATTCAACTACAAATAACAGCCGAACAAATTTTTGATGTCGTTAACTAGTTTGATACGATTTATACTTGTGCAAAATGTCACAATAATGGCAATTATGTGAATTTTGAATTTTGAATTTTGAATTGGTATCACTCCCCATTCCCAAACCACCAAGGGTCATTAATCGGATTGGTTTTAATCAAAAAAGCTTTTTTCCGCGTGAACCGCTTTATTGCTGCTGCACCCATACGCGAACCTCCCAGTCCAGAGAATTTGAAAGCGTTTTTCTCTCCTTCGTGCATGATGGCGGTGAGTCCGGCATCGTTGATACTGATAGCACCTGCTTCTATATGCTGGGCAACTTCTAAGGCTTCTGCTTCTGACTCAGCAAATACCGCCGCACTAAGTCCATAAATGGAGTCGTTTGCTAAAGATACTGCTTCCTCAACTGTACTAAAAGGCACAATTGGCATCAGAGGACCGAAAGTTTCTTCGGTCATGACTTTCATGGAATGATTGACCTGAGTAAGCACTGTGGGACGACACCACCAACCTCCGCCTAAGTCTTCAATGACGCCGCCGCAATGAATTACTGCTCCTTTTTCCAGTGCGTCTAAGAGATGGTCGCTAATAAGTGCTGCTTGTCTTTCGGCAATGATGGGGCCAATTTCTCCACTTTCAAGGGTGGGATAAGCTAATTCAAGGCGAGAAGCTTTGGCTATTAGTAGATGGTAAAATTTTTCAAATATAGATTCGGCAACGTAAATTCGCTCAATTGATAAGCATGACTGTCCGGTATTGACGACGGAACCCCATAATATAGCTGAGGTTGCTAAGTCTAAGTTGGCTGATTCTAAAACGATCGCCGGATCTTTTCCACCTAATTCCAAAAAAGCTGGAATAAATTGTTTAGCAGCGGCTTGCGCTACTTTTCTTCCTGTGGCAACGCTACCTGTAAAGCATATCAAATCTACATTTTCAATTAAATTAGCTCCGGTTTCCCCTGCTCCTTCAACAAAAGTTAAGACATCGCGCAATTTGGGTACGGCGTTGAGTGCTGTAACTAACGGTGCTACGAAGCGGGGAGCAATTTCGCTCGGTTTGACAATCGCAGCACAACCCGCTAACAATGCGGGAATGGTATCAATGGTAGACAGTAACAGTGGAAAGTTCCACGGGCTAATGACACCTACTAGAGGATAAGGTACTGATGCTTGTTGCAAAGCAATGAAGGGAATTGCTGTGTTTTTTGCAGATTCTTGCAGCAATTCTGGCGCTAACCTACACCAACGGTCGATGCTAGAAAGAAAAGAATCGATTTCTAATACTGAAGTTGATAATCTGCCGGTATCATTTACCAAAGCTTCCGTTAAGCGATCGCGTGTAGATAGTATCGCTTCCTTCCACTGTTGTAAAGCTTCGATTCTCCCCTCTATACCTATTTTTTGCCAATGAACCTGCGCCCGACGCATACGCCTACATTGCTGTACCAGCAACCTGGGAGGCGGCGGTATAATTACATAGTCATATTTGCCAGTTCGAGGGTTACGGACTTCTATTGGTTTTGTATTAGTCATTTGTTATTAGTCATTTGTCATTAGTCATTTGTCATTAGTTATTAGTCATTAGTCATTAGTTAAGTTATGACTGCCAATGCCCCATGCCCAATGCCCAATGCCCAATACCCAATTCAAATTATTCCTAGTTGTGCTAACCGTTCAATGGTGGCTTGCTGGGTTTGTAAGAAGTGTTTGCGGTCTACTTCTTTTTCCAGCATAGTATTAGCGGGGTAAAAGTGTGACATCCGATAACTTTCGGCGTAGAGTTCAAATCGTTGGCGTGAGAGTAAATTATTTAACCCTGGTCTGCGGCGATCGCGACGTAATGCTGCTAAATCAATCTCAGCGAATGCTGCCATACTTTCGCCTGCGCCTGTTTCAGCTATGACTATTCCGCGATAATCGATGATTTTTGAACCACCATCAGCGGAAGCAATGGGGATAGCAATATTAGCGATGCCTGCGGTATTAGCTGATACGATATATGCCATATTTTCTACAGCGCGAGTAATTTTGGCAGCATCTTTAGGTGTAAGGTTTTTGTTATACACTTCGGAAGTGGAATGCACAAAAATCTCTGCTCCTCGCATGGCTAGACACCGCGCTACTTCGGGATACAAAATTTCTTCTGATGCTATAGCTGCTAAATTACCAATCTCAGTTTTGGCTACGGGGAAGACTCCTTCTAAACCATAGCAATCGAGATATTTATCCCAAACGTCATGGGGAGTAGGAGCAAATAAAGAATTTAACCGCCGATAGCGTAAGATAATCGAGCCAGAAGGGTCAATTATAAAGCAGGTTTGAAAGTATAATCCGGGAAAGTTGGGATCGACTTCGTAGGCGTTACCAGCCAAAAAGATTTTATGCTTTTGAGCAATTTTTCCCAGTGCTTCATACTCAGCACCAGCCATTTCTATACAAGCTTTTTCTGCCCATCCTGCGAGAGTATCTCCCATTGGAAAACCTGTAAGAAAATATTCCGGCAGCACAATTAAACGACAATCAAAGCCAATGAAAGCAATACTAGCTGCAATTTGTGGCGCTAGGCGATGGATCGAGTTTAGCATCAGCGATCGCGCTTCCTGGCGATCGCTTGCTTGGTTGACTGCATGACAGGTAACTTGCAGCGCTAAGGCACGGTAGGATTCTGGATTATTGGGCATAGGGCAGAAAAATTTTAGATTTTGGATTTTGGATTTTGGATTCAAGAAAAAATCTAAAATCTAAAATCTAAAATCCAAAATTGTTTGACTAATGACTAATTTTACGATCGCCACCCCAAAGCGATCGTACTAGTTTATCTGTTAATTGAGTACCAAAAAGTTGGGCGGCAAATTTATTACCAGGGTCGCGTTCGGCGGCGGTTCGGCGTAGTAATAAATCGCGAGTTGCTAAAGTATTCCGTGCATCTTCTGATACAGGTTCGGCTGCGTCTGCCCAAGTTAGCCAGCGTTCTAGTGTTTCGAGTGCAACTGTGCGAGTGATTTCGAGGGTATCAGAAGTAGGTGCGCCAGTGTAGCAAAGACTAACGGGGGATTGAAATAGGCGAACGTAAACGCTTTTGCTAGTAAATGCCTTGAGGCGCGTCTCGTCTTGCAACTTTAAAAATGTTTGGTTGACTGGTTCGTAATAGCGATCGAGATATGCTAAATCGGTTAAAAGGTCAGTGCGAGCAACGTAATCTATATAAAATAAAATATCTGCATTGGGAAGCGTGCCAAACTCAAATGCTAAATGGGGAACTTCGATATGCGGCGCTAACCAAGTGGTGAGGCGCATGGTGCTAAAGTTTGATTTTTCGGGGTTTCCTAACCACGAATGCACTAGCCAATCAATTTCTTTTCCCGAAAATGCGCTAAGAGAACCTTTGATATTACCGTCAAGACTGCTGTATTCTTGTAAATCTTCTACAGAAGGATCTGGGTTTAACTCAAAACGAGACTCTAATTTTTGCCGGAGTTCTTTTGTAAGATTCCACAACTGCTCAAATACAGTTTTATTGTCTAGATTGGTTGGTTGCTGAGTCATGGTTGGGGTTTGTTGATTTTATATCAAGTATTGACGAGCACGGCGTAGGCGCTTTAAAACTATCATTGGTGTCAACTTAAGAAGATTTTGGCCAAATTTGTTCGGTGTAAGCGTCAATCTCAAGGGTGACCCTTACGCCTAGTTTTAACTAATCCAAACAGCTTTTGATATTCCATAAGGTAAGAACAGCGTCAGTGGCATCACCACAGAGAACAGCTTGAGAAAAATGGTATAAACCGCGAAACACCATTTTGTAGAAATTCGGTCTAAAGGTTGGTTGACAGCGATGCCAAAGGCAAGCCGCTTCGCGTCTATGCCACATCAATACACAATTTGTTCTTAGATTACATCTTATGCCTCCTTTTTGCTTAAGTTGACACCAATGACAGCTGTAAAGCCCCTACCCATGTACCCCATTCAAATGAGAATTACTATAAGTGTGCTTTAACACTAAGCGTTCCACAACTTTTAGCGGATGGGATTTGATGTTGACGATTAACATTTGTTTTTGTACTACCTTGCGGATTCACAAGTAGAACCTGTTTATGCGTGCTTGGCGGTTCATTCTAAGTGATATGGACAACTACAGAGGGCAAAGTGTTGAGATTGCTAATATCATAGGCTGAGGTATAAATATATCTCGGTTAATATTGATTGTTGAGTAATAAATATTACGCAAATATGAAAAATCAAATTCTTGCCACAGCCACATTTTTAACTTTGGTTAGCCTGACAACAACCGTACAAGCGGCGAATTCTGAACACGTGAAACAGTTATTAGCAACCAAACAATGCCAAAATTGCGATTTGGCTAATGCAGGTTTAGTGATGGCTGATTTATCTGGAGCGAATTTAAGCGGTGCTAATCTTGCAGGTGCAAACCTCAGCCGCACAAACTTGGCCGGTGCTGATTTACGGGGTGCAAATTTGGCTGGTGCTAGTTTATTTGGCGCTAACCTGAGCGAAGCGAGATTTAGTGGCGCAAATTTAGCGGGTACTGATTTGAGAAATAGCTATTTAACAAATGCAGAATTAAATGGCGCTTACCTGAATGGTACTAACTTCCAAGGCGCAATCGGAATACCATCACAAATCGCTTCACCGGAAGATTTTTATGCTTTGGGTGTAGCACAAGCAGAAAAAGGCAACCAACAGCAAGCAATTAGTTATTTTAGTCAAGCGATCGCCATTAAACCAGACTATGCAGGTGCTTATCTAGCTCGTGGTGTCTCCCGCTACCAAATATTAGATAGACAAGGTGCATTTGTAGATGCCCAAGTTGCAGACAAATTGTTTACCTCCCAAAATAACAGCTCTGGAATGCAAACAGCACAAGCTTTTATGAAAGAACTGCAAACACCCTATACTGAAAAGGTAAGCTCTGGTAAGCCCAATTTCGTTGAGCTTTTCGGAAGTGTTGGCTCACTGTTGCTTCAGTTTTTACCTTTTTAGGGACTAGGGATTGGGAAGATGGGGAGATGGGGAGGCACAGGGGCACAGGGGAAAATATTTAATAGCTAATGACTAATGACCAATGACCAATGACCAATGACTTTACCTAATGAATTATGGAAGACGAATCAAGATTTAGCCAAAGCGTGTTTAGAGCATCCTTTTGTTCGAGGCATTGGTGATGGTACTCTTGAGGCCGCGAAGTTTGCTTACTATGTAGGGCAAGATGCTTTTTTCTTAGAAGCTTTTGCCCGTGCGTATAGTATTGCCGCAGCTAAAGCACCAGATTGGGTGGGTTTCACTAGATTTCATCACCTAGCTAGTGGAGTTTTAGCAGAACTGGAATTCCATAGTGGCTATGCTTCCCAGTGGGGAGTTAATTTGCATTCTGTGGAACTTGGAGCTGCTACGCGTCGCTATACTGATTTTTTGTTAGCAACTGCTTGGGGACAAGATGTCGGTTTAACGGCCGCGGCGATGTCCCCTTGTATGCGTTTGTATGCTTTTTTGGGAGAAGAGTTAGCTAGAAATGGCATTCCGAATCATCAGTATGGAGGCTGGATTCGGACTTACAGTAGTGCGGATTTTCAGCCGTTGACACAGCAGTTAGAAAGTTTAGTTGAGAATTATGCCACGAATAATACTGTTGTGCATTCAACTTATCGTTATGCGATGTTGTGTGAGTATGAGTTTTTTCAGGCTGCATGGAGTTTGTAGCCATTTGGAAGAGAAAGTGGGTTGATTTTGGCTATAACGGCGATCGCTTTACCTTAGCAGTGTGGCTGATGATTCAAGCTCGCGTTGAGGTCATGCAGGTAGAGAAAAAAAATTGGAGATTTTACCCGAGCCATCTTCCCAACTCAACACTCTTGAATTGCACACTGATTTTTGTTAGTTGATTGTAAAATTGAACTCGATATCAGTACGTTAATTGTTCGATGAGCTGTATGAGAATCGAGACCAGACTTTAAAAGCTGATATATTAATATTTTCCGATTTTGAATGACGTAAGTTTTGCTTTGAACTGCAAGGTATTTAGCAACAATTTCTGCTACTTCTAAACCGACATATCCACAATAACGTGATAAATTTGGAAGATTTATAAATCCAATAAACATTAAGTTTCTTACCAAGTTAACATAAATTTTACGTAAGAATTCAGCACCCAGGAGGAGGCAGTACTCTACTAGAGTTTCCCGACTTGAGGCGACTGGCGTCAACTGCCGTTCAGAAGTCAGAATTTACAGGTATCTAGTAGAATAGTAAATTGGTTCATCAAATATTTCTCTTAATTCTTTAAACATTCTGACTCCTAAATGCTTACAATTTTAGATAGATTTAAACATTATAATAAGCCTGACTATAGAAACCAAAAATTTTGATTGAAGTTACTAACTATTCGCGCAAAATTAAATTCATTCTTCGAGATAGGCAATAGTAAACAGAGTTATTAAGTCTCTTCATTTATAGCTTTATTCTGAAACTTTGTAACTCATTTACCTGCACTCTCCTGTATCTCGATCGCCAGTGAAAAAAATTACTTACCTTGATGGACATTAATAGTTTCATAGTTGTTGAAAGTATATCTAAAAATAATCGATCGATTAAATCTTTTTTGGGTCATCAAAATTAGTTTTTATAGTTATGCCTCTAAGTAATTCTGTTCGTCAATTGGGGAAAGTTCGTAAATTTTAAGGAATATACTTGGATTAAGCCAGAAAGATAAATTTGACATTGTTTTTCCAAATCTGTCAAAAGATATAAACTAATATAAATATTTTTTGCAATAATTTTACATTGTAATAAAACTAGTAAAAACCAAACTAAGCAAGTAGGTAATACCAATTCAAAATTTACGCATTCAGAGAACTAGATATTACAAGGGTTTGAATAGGTGTATCTATCGGATTCTTTTTCTGGCGTAATTTGGGATTGGTCAAAGAATATCATGCACTAATGAAATTTGAATTGCGATCGCTCTCATAGCCCAATACGGTTGGGTTAAGGAATTTATCTGTTAAGGCAGGCAGAGGAGGCAGGGGGAGGAGAAAAAAGCTTAACTGAACGGTATTGTCTTATAGCCCAATAAGCAAAAAGACACCGCAAAAAGTGATTGATAAGTAAAATTTATTTTTTAGAATAAACAAAAATTATCAACACATAGTGCAGAAAGCATTGCTTATTTGTAACAAATTTGTTATATTTCTTTATATAATTAAATAAAATTAAAAAATGCCTAAAATCACTGTTAAGCAATATATCCAAGGCAACTTTCCATTGCTCAGTATCCAAAGCTACAGCAAAAAATTCCTTTAGCCTTGGTGAAGCGATCGCAAATGTGTTTATGTTCCTGAGTATCTTTGCTAACAGTGAAAAGTGACATCAAAATATTTCCAATAATTATTGATTGGATAGTCTGATTTTCGGGTAATAAATGGAGATTTAAAAGGCGGGCTGTATGGATGCTGATGAACTTCTCAAACGCTATTGTGCAGGAGAGAGAAATTTCACCCAGGTAAGCCTGCACTTGGTTAACCTCAGCGAGGCGTGCCTAGCTGGAATCAGTTTAGATAGAGCAAACTTGGCGAATGCGACTTTATCCCATGCCAACCTCTCTGGAGCTAATTTGACTCAAGCAAATTTGACAGCGGCATCCTTGTGGAGAACCAACCTCAGCCGAGCTCATTTAATCTGGGCAAACCTCAAAGCTGCTAACATGATTCGGGCAAATCTCACCAAGGCAGATCTGCACAAAGGAAACCTTGCCAAAGCGGACTTACGCTTAGCAGATTTGCGTGACGCAGACCTCAGCAGTGCAAACTTGGCTGGGGCAGATTTACGCTACGCCAACCTCAGTGGCGCAAACTTGGGTAGGGCAGATCTGAGTCGTGCAAACCTGACTGGGGCAAACTTGAGCAAAGCAGACCTCAGCCATACCAATCTTGCCAAGGCCATTTTCTTTAAAACCGATCTCAGCTACGTTGACCTAACAGAAATAGACCTGACTCAAGTACATTTGGAGAACTGCTTCCTCAACGGAACCACATTGCCAGAACTAAGCTTGATGCAACTGCGTTAACCTTGTTGGTAGTCACCCACCTGGGAATCAATTCCCAGGCTAACAATCCTCAATCATTCGTGATACCAATTCTCTATCAAGATGCGCCTAATTATTTTGGGACATATCAAAATTACATATAAGAAAACCTCTGCGTACCTCTGCGCTAACCTCCGCGTACCTTTGCGTTGAAAAAAGAAATAATTGGGCGAATATAATTCGCTACTTAATAATATTTGTGTTCTCTGCGCTTCTATAGTTAAATCAATGATGTTTTAATCACAGAAGCACAAAGAACACTCAATCAAGAGAAATTTTTAGATAGGGCGTAAGCTTTGAATGTTTTATTTTACATTCTTGCAAGAGCTGCTACTTTGGTAAGCTTATCTTTGTCGAGTTCGTTTAATTCATCAAGAGCTAACCAGCCCTCTTTGACTAACCGAGCAAATACAAAGATGAGTACAGAATATCTGTAGTCGTACTTGCCATCTATATCATGTCTTCTTGCACTTAAGAAGTCATGTAAGCGCCACATATCATCAAGTTCTACGATCGCACTTGCTCTGACGCGAACTTCTTCAATCAAAGCATTGATTTCTCTTTCATAGGCTCTTTTAAAAACTGCTTCAGCCAGCTGTTTCTCTGCTGTAGACCACTGTGTATCGCTCACTTGCATTATCAAACCTAAAATATCATCGTTCGAGTCATTTTATATTGAGTTGCACGTTTTACTCCACAATGGGGAACGCCCTGAATAACAGAGCGTTCGCACCAATTTTTCGGAATTTACTCAAACTGAGTATCTTTCTAACGAACTAAGTTTAATAGTTCTTTGGGAGATGCCAGCAAATCAATAGCTACAAAGAAAATTTTATTCTCAGGAGTTACCAAGAATCTCCAAGCCATATTCATACCCACGCTAGCACCAAACCAGGGAGTTTGGACTTTGCCGGTGACTTTAATTTGAGTAAAACCGTCTTCAGCAGGTTCAACTACTCCTCTTTCTGGAATTAACTTGAGGTTTTGACAATCTTCTCTAAAAAACCGTAGGACAGCATCTTTACCAACTATCGGTCTTTGGAAGGGAGGTTGCAGGGCACCATCAGATGTGAATAACTCAATCAGCGCATCAAAATCGTTAGCGTTAAGGTTATTCATATAACTTAACACTATTGGGTTATCAACGCCTTCAATAGTGACTTGAGTTCGCTGTGATATCTCTTTAGGAACAACAACAGGCTCAGAAACTCTTTTTTTACCATCCAATTTATTTGGGTCAAATCCCATATCAACTACAGAATTACGCAAGACTGTAATTTGCTGACCTGCATCAAGTTCTCTAATTGCTTGCAGAACAGCACCAGCATTAGCAGAAAGCTTATACCCTGGGGGAATTGGTGCAACAATCCCTTGATCCATCCATTTCCCTAACTGATACCAGAAACCTAGTTTGATGTTTACAGACCAAACGGCGTATGTGCGGGTAATTGGTGTATCTGCTCGGTTTGCCAGATCGCACATCACTTGTGATTGCTCGGTAAAAGACATTTGCCGAATTTGATTCAATGTCGGCTCAGCAAATTGCATACTTGCAGCTCCAGGAGCCGCAATAGTGATTGTCTTGCCCATTTCCAGGTAAGCAAACCAAATTAGTGCAAGTTGATCTTCAGCACTGAGCTGATTGAACCTGGCTATTGTTGCAGGTACAACATCAGCCGCTAATGTGTTGGGAAAGATACCACGAGCGGAATCAATGGTAAATGGCATATTGCAGTTCTACCTTACTAGATTGCTAACTGAAAAAAGTTCAACCAAAAGTTTTTAGGTGATGAAGCAGCACTTCACATATCCGAAAATATCACAAAACTTAATCAAAGTACACAAAAATTTAAATGATAATCATAAATGTAACCTTACTCATAGCTGCTAAGGTAATCCTGAACTCCCATGAGACAGTAGGTTCATCGAAAGTGGCGGTAAACTTTAGGCTACTTGCAGGGTGAAAGATATCTGCACCCCTTTAACGTTGAGGGCGGGTTTTCTATATAGCCATAGCTGAAAAATTTTTCAGCAGAATACTAGCTAGGTGCGATCGCTCTCCATCATCTCCTGGCAGCGATCGCACCCCACACACCACTAAATTAGACAGTTAAGATGTCAGGATAGGTCTATGAACCAGTTCGCTACAATCAATTTAATTCCTAAGCATCCCCGTTCTGCATGACTCTTCAAGAACTCGAACGTCAACTTCTCAATTTATCGCTTGCTGACAAAGCAGAGATTATTCAAAGCCTAACCAAAAATCTTAGCACTAGCGGCAAGGGAATCACTAAAACCCCTGGTGTATGCGGTGGAGAAGCATGTATTGCCGGAACCAGAATTGCCGTTTGGCTTTTAGTTGAAGCACAACAATTAGGCATCCCTGAAGCCCAACTTTTGCAGGACTATCCTCATATCACTGCTGCCGATCTCGTCAATGCTTGGGCTTATGCCGATGCCTATCCTGAAGAAATTGCGGCCGCAATTCGGGGTAATAACGAGGTTGGCTAGCCGATGGCACGTCTGTATGCTGATGAGCAGTTTCCACGGTTAGTTAGCGAACTACTTCGGCAAATGGGACATGATGTTTTGACGGTGCAGGAAGCTGGCAATGATAACTTGGGTGTCCCCGATGAGGATGTATTAGCTTTTGCTATGAAAGACAATCGTGCAGTTGTGACCCTCAATCGCCAAGATTTTATTCGCTTACATCGTTCCAGTTGTGAGCATCTTGGTATTATTGTCTGCACCAACGACAGCGATAGAATTCGTATGGCAACTCGAATTAATGAAGCGATCGTAGCATCTCAAGAATCCCTACAAAGTAAGTTGATTAGGGTTGTGCGTCCTGCAAGCTGAAAAACATCGTTCTAAATAAGTTAGAAAGAAATAAAATTCATATTACTAAACTAGAAAGTAAGATGTCGGGATAAGTCTATGAACGCTACTACAGTCACCTTACCTTCTACCCTCAAATTAAAAATTGATTTGAGTGATGAACAGTTCTTCCAAATGTGCCAAAAAAATAGTAATTATAGATTTGAGCGCACAGCATCAGGTGAAATAGTAATAATGACGCCATCAGGCAGTGATACAGATAGACGCAACGTCAAAATCACTACACAGTTAGATATTTGGAACGAGCAAAATAATTTAGGTGAGGTATTTGGCCCATCTGCTGGCTTCAAACTTCCCAATGGTGCAGAACGTTCTCCCGATGCTTCTTGGGTAAAAATTGAGCGATGGAATGCTTTAACCGCAGAACAACAAGAAAAATTTGCTCCGATTTGTCCTGATTTTGTAGTAGAGTTACGTTCTCCTAGCGATTCTCTAAAAGATTTGCAAGAAAAAATGCAAGAGTATATCGAAAATTGTGCTCAATTAGGTTGGTTAATTGACCGTAAAAACAAGCGAGTAGAAATTTATCGTCCAGGCAAAGATGTAGAGATATTAAACAATCCTAGTAGTTTATCAGGGGAAAATGTTTTACCTGGATTTGTGTTGAATTTACAAAAAATTATGTAGTTTTCTTAATTAATAAATACTGAGAACGAAATAAAATACGAAACTGGAGATGCCTCATGATTAGACAAAGTAATTTTTTTAGTACTCTTTGTGGATTAGCTATTTCAGTTTTGATTTTGCCACTGGCTTCATTTGTGCAGCTTGAAACGTTTACAGTTTCAGCACAAACTGTACCAAATAATCCTGCTAGCAACCAATCTAAGAAAATAGTTGCACGCATTTGGCATGGTACGACACTAGCATCAAAATCAGATGAATACTATGCTTATTTGGTAGAAGCTGGAATTAAAAAAATTGAATCAATTCCTGGGAATTTAGGAGTGCAAGTACTTCGTCGTACTGATAACAATAATACAGAATTTACTGTTATCTCTTATTGGGAATCACTCGATGCCATTCGTAAGTTTGCTGGTAATGATATTGAAAAAGTCAGACCTCTTCCTAGAGATAAAGAATATCTTATCAAACCAGAAACCACAGTTAAACACTTTGATGTCATCCTAGACGATCGCAAATAATTTGAGATTCATTCTACTGACTACTTAATTTTAGCAATCAAATTTCTGTGGAGATAATTCTAATTTCTTTTTAAATAACGTCCAGTAGGCGAACCTAAAACCTCTCCGTTATTATAAATAAGATTTCCACGTAAAAAAGTACTCTTTACCCTTCCGGTTAACTCTACACCTTCAAATGGTGTATAGCCTTGTTGTGACTCCGACTCAGCAGCACGTACCACAAAGGTTTCGTTGGGGTCTACTAATACCAAATCAGCATCATAGCCAATAGCAATATCACCTTTTTCTAACAAACCAAAACGCCGCGATGGGTTCCAAGATAGCAACTTAGCAATATGGTTGTAAGACATTCCCCGCTTGCTACCTTCACTAATTACACCAGAAAGTAGATATTCTGTACCGCCAAAACCAGATTTTGCTAACCAAATATTATTCGGGTCTTTAGCACTTCTTTTTTGTTCAGCAGAACAACAAGCATGGTCGCTAACTATCCAATCTACTTGATTATTAAGTACTGCTTGCCATAAGTATTCAACATCGGCACGAGGACGGATAGGCGGATTTACTTTTGCCCAAATTGTATTAGGAGTATCGACATCTAATAGTAAATGTCCGACAGTAACTTCGCGGCGAAAATTGATATGAGGAAAAGCAGTTTGCATAGTCAAAGCTGCTTCCATTGCCTTACGCGAACTTAGGTGTAACAAATTAATATTTACACAGTTAGTTTCATGCGCTAAATAAGAAGCAATGCAAATTGCTAAACCTTCGGAATGGGGAGGACGCGCTGCACTGTAAGCGTGCAGTCCGCTAAGGCTAGAATCATTTTCGACTATTTTGGTATAAGCGTTAAGAATTTCTGCAACTTCGCAATGCAAACTCAAGCTGATAGTATCTCGCGCTTGGGGATATTTTTCCATCAAGCGAGTTAGACCGCGCATAATAAATTCAAAATGGGCAAAATCGTATCTTTCCTCTTTATTAATCATCAAAAAAAGGTTTTGCCGGTCTGACAAACCATGCAATCCATAGCCACCATAAAACATGAATATTTTAAACGAAGATACACCGTGTTCCTCAAACAATAAAGGTATTTCGTCAATATGCTGCTTTGCTATAGGCGCAACGTGGTAGCTGTAATCGACAAAAAAATTACCTGCGGATAATGCCAATACCTCTGGAAAAAAATCTTGATAAGAACCACCTTTATTGAGATAATACTGCCCTGTGCGGATGTAATTTAAACTAGTAGTCACACCTCCCATTGCTGCGGCTTTACTTTCTGTTACAGCATCTTTGTCGAGTGGCTGATAAATACCGATGTGCATGTGGGCATCCACAACCCCAGGAAATGCCAGTAAATTTTTGCCATCAAATACCTCTTTAGCTGTGTCTGGGCTAATATTAGAAGCAATCTGAGCAAATTTCCCATCCTTAATTCCTAAATCAAGTAGTGCTATCGCATCATCATGGGGACGAACTACCCGCACATTTTTGATAACTCTATCTAATAGGGAAGTTTCAGACACAGTAGACCTCACACTAAAATGAGTTTAGTTAGGAATTTACACATCCTACCGGGACGCAGAGCAAATACCATCATCATGTAATAGTTTTTTATGAAATCATTTTCTGGAGAAAAGACAATGGAAAGTTTTAACGAATATCATCTAGACCCAGAGCAATTTCCTTTTCTCAAAAGCTTCCAAGAAAACTGGCAAGTAATTAGAGATGAATTTACAAATTTTATAAAAAATGCATCTGCTGAAGAATTAAAACTTACTTACGATGTTCTCGGCCCTAAAAATAAAACAATTAAAACAAAGGGCAATTCTAAATACAGTGCTTTTGGTATTTTATTTCAAGGTCTTTTTATTGATAAATATATTCAAGTTCATCAAATACAATATCCCGATATTGGGTCAGATGATGCATCCCAAAAAGCACTTACATTAAGAGAAAAATATTTCCCAAATTTGGCTAAGATAATAGAAAAAGTTAACTTTCATCATGATGAAATCATCAGAAATGCGTATTTTGGGACATTTCATCCAGGCTTAGATATCAAGCTACACGTGAACTATAACCTTCATACAAATCGGGGCTATTTAGGATTAATTGTGCCAGAGGGAGATATAGCTATGAAAATATGCCACGAACAACTTTATTGGCATGAAGGAGAAATTATGGTTTTAGATCATAGCTATCCCCACTGTCCGCATAATTATACTAATTATGATAGAACCGTTTTGGTTATAGACTTTTTTAAACCAGATCGCCCTAGAGAAGAAGTGAGGCAATTTGAGAAAGAGGAAGTTACACGACGTATGCAAGACAACCCTTACAGCTTAGGTGTTTTTGGTAAAAGCGATAAAGCTGAAGTAGAAGATTTTATCAAATATGGTTTAGCTCATCAATTAGAGTGGGATAAAGCTTTATAAGCTTAATTTTAACTGTTAGAAGGCTTGATAACGAAGGATTGTAGTAAGGGCTGAAGTTCTTGCTCTTTCCTTTTATTATCCCCATATCTCAACTGACATTAAAAATAATAATTGATGAGTTAGGTAAACTTAAGATTTAGAATGAACGTAAAAACTTACAAAAAGTTAATAGCTAAGCAACTTAACCCAAATTTTAAATCTGCCGTTGAAATTGTCGAAATTCCTCTTCCCACACCTGCTACTAATGAACTTCTAATTCAAAACAAATTTGCTGGCGTGAACGGTGGCTTTGACACATTACTTTGTCGTGGAGAAGTTCCTTATGTTAACTTAATTCCCCCCTTTGATTTAGGTGTAGAAGCTGTGGGAATAGTTGTTGCCATAGGTGAAAATATTAAAGATTTTCAAGTAGGTGATGCTGTCATAACTACAGCGCGTGGTGGGGGTTATCGAGAATATCAGGTTATCAATGCAAACTTAGCAGTAAAGGTGCGTGAAGCAACGCCAGAGGTATTAACACTAATACCTACAGGTGTATCAGCTTTGGTTGCATTGGAACAAGTAGGAGAAATGAAAAGTAATGAAGTGGTTTTAGTAACAGCAGCAGCAGGGGGAACTGGTCATATTGCGGTGCAATTGGCAAAGCTAGCTGGTAATAATGTTATTGGTACTTGCAGTTCTGAGGCGAAGGCAAATTTACTAAGAGAATTAGGGTGCGATCGCATTATCAACTATCGCACAGAAAACCTCGATCGCGTCCTCAAGCAAGAATACCCTAATGGTATTAATTTAATTTTCGACTGTGTAGGCAAACAAGTTTTTGATACCTGCGTTGAAAACTTAGCAGTACGGGGACGCTTAATAGTCGTTGGTTTTATCTCCGAATACGCAAAAAATATAGAAGAAATTACACAGCCACGCCTTTATCACCAGCTATTTTGGAAAGCAGCTTCTGTGAGAGCCTTTCTCATGCCTCATTACAAAGAATATATAGCAGAAGCACGCGATCGCCTCTTAAACTTGTTCTACACTGACAAAATCAAAGTCGCCGTTGACCCAGCACAATTTCAAGGCATAGAATCAATTCCCAACGCTGTAGAATATCTCTTGGGCGGTCACAATTGTGGCAAAGTAGTGGTGAGGTTTTAAGTAATACGATATTACTTTATATTCAGTCGAGGGTGAGAATGACACAAGATTCAGAAAATACTTTAAAAGTTGGTCGGCAAGCATTTGAGAATCTGATCCACGGTACGGCAACAGGGGAATGGGAAGCATTGTTAGATATGTTTACAGAAGATTTTACCTTTTGGTTTCCTATGGGAAAATTCCACGGTTTAAATGTGGGAAAAGACCGAGCTAAAGAATTTTTCGAGTATGTTTCTGAATCCTTTAGTCCTGGTTTAAAGCTGACTGGTCTAGACCGTGTTACTAGCAATGAAACAACGGTTGTCTTTGAATTTCGCGATGAAGGACTTTTATTCGGACAGCCATACAAAAATAGAGTAGCAGTTTCCTTTGATGTGCGCAAAGACAAAATTTGCGGCTATCGGGAATATTTTGGTAGCGATGGAAAATCGTATTAAAATACGGTGGGAGTGGCGAGTAGGGAATAGGGAGTAGGAATATTATCTTTAGAGGGCAACTTAGTATCAGAATTGAATTTCTTTTTTTTGACGACTGACTAAACAAGTAAAAGTAACCCTTCAACTAGATTCCCAATCCAAAATCTAAAATCTAAAATTCAAAATTGTATTAATTTCTATCAGGGTTAAGTTGATTGATTTCTTTACACTTGGCTTCTGCTGCTTGAAATGCTGTCAAATAGTCTTGACCGCCCAACATTACATCACCGTAATATTCATAAGGTGGGTCACCATAGATAGGTAACGGATCGTCTTCTGGATAATCTTCTTTTGATTCTTCAATGATGGCTTTCAGTTTTTTTACTGCTAGTTTTTGTGCAGCAAAATACCAGAGTTCTTGAGGATTTTTTTTCAAATGCGGCAATGTCGGATCGACAATGCGTATAGGGGAGTCATCGCTGGAAGTATTGCCTAGTTCAATCCAACTGTGTTCGATTGGTCTGTATGGCTTTCCAGGAAAAGTTAAAAATCCCTGAACATACCTTGCTCCTTCGGTGGACAATGCTGCTTTGTAAGCATTATCAAACGGGGTACTAGCTCTGCTTTTTATGCGTTGAGCAATTTCAATTGACAACGTTTCATCCAATATTTTGTTCATCAATAGCAGGGATTAGAGCAGCCATGAAAATATATTATCACTCATTGGGCGTGGGGATTGGGGTTTAGGGATTGGGGATCGGTGACTGGTGACTGGGGAAGATGCGGGGACGTGAGAAAAACTAATGACCAATAACAAACCTACTTTGTATTAAGAACTATCTGTAAATTTGCTAACAAATCGGATGAAGTGTAGGGCTTAGACAAAAAGGTTTTGATGCTGTTACCAAGGATTTTAATCATTTGATGATTTGAGGGTAGCCCACTAACGCCAATAATTTTGATGTCTGGATTAATTTTTTGCAAAATATTGATAGTTGTCGGCCCATCTATGGATGGCATCATCATATCAATTAACAGGGCACTAATTTCTGGTTGATGTTTTGTATATAATGCGATCGCATCCATACCATCATTAGCCTCTAATACCTTGTAGCCATTTTCTTCCAAGCAAAATTTAGTAGTTTCTCGAATTGAATCATCATCATCAGCAACTAAAATTAATTCTCCATGTCCTGGAAGTAATTGGCGATCGCTAGATAATTTAGTAGTTGTTTCAATAATCACGGCACTATCTCCTGGCTAGTTGATTTGGGATATCACATCTTCTGCCAAATTTTTAAGATATGCACGAATTATGTACTTGAAAGTAAAAATATTTAATTAAAAGTAAACTATCTCCATAACCTGCCTAGTTTTAAAGCCTAGTTGGTGTACTCTACGAATTTAAAATCTGGCATTGTTGATTTGATGTATGAAAACAATTATGCATAATATTAAAACCCTGATAGAGACGTTGCAATGCAACGTCTCTACATCTAAATTTAATTAAAAACTATAAAAGAATAAAAATATAGTATAAGAATCCGGTTTGATTTTTGAAATTATCTGTGTAGGCAGGGAGTAAGGAGTGGGGAGTAGAAAAGAGTGATTTTTGGGTGTACGGATTTTTTTTCACCAAATCAAATATGAGTCCTATATTAGAGCCGTAGTCAGATATGTGATGAAAATATTGATTGTTCAGAGCAATGAATCAACAGGGTTTCTATTTAGGGCTGGACTGAGGACTAGAATTATAGATATGAAAAATGTAGGGTAGCACAGCTAGCTGTGCTACCCTACAATCTCTAGCGATAAAATTACGAAGTTATAGCGGACTCGAGTTTTAGCCGAGCTTTATGCGGGCGACAGGGACTTCCCCAACAAATTTGTCCGGAGGGCATACTAGTAAAAACACTACTACGAGCGCCAATCACAGCATTAGCTCCAATTTGTACTCCCGGGCCAACGAAACAATCTGCCGCCACCCATACACCATTCTCAATATTAATAGTTGCTGTTTTCAAGCCAAAGGTAGGGTCTTGGATATCATGACTGCCAGTACAAAGGTAACTTTTCTGGGAAATTACGCAATGTTCCCCGATGTTAATGCGATCGAGGCTGTATAAAACTACGTTATCTCCAATCCAACTGTAGTCGCCAATGGTAACTTTCCAAGGGTAAGTAAAGCGGGCAGTGGGTCGAATAAATACGCCTTTGCCGACACGAGCGCCAAATAATCGTAGTATGGTGCAACGTAGAATATTTAACGGTTGAGGTGTCAAAGGAAAGGCGATCGCTTGTACAAACCACCATAATAAAATATACCAACCCGGACGCCCGCGATCGAACCAAGATTGGTCGTATTTACTCAAATCTACGAAAGGTTTGTCATTAGTCATTAGTTATTAGTCATTAGTCATTGGGCATTGGGCATAGGAATGGGGAAAGGGAAAGGGGTAAGGGGGAAAGATTAAATTTATTCCTTTTCCCTTTAACCTTTTCCCCTGCCTCCCCGCCTCTTTCTTTGCGTCCCCGCGTCCCCCTCATCACCCTATCTCACTCATCTGTCTCATTTCCCTAATCGCCCCATCTCCCTGCTTTGGCGCACTAGCAGTATTTAGATGACCGCCACAGTTTCGCAATTCGTAAAGTTTAACGCCAATTTGATATTCATATTGACTCAGCAAACGTCCATATATATATCCCGCTTTGCCATCCAAAAAACCGCGTTGGATTATATAAAATAAAATAAACCGTAAGAGTGGTTTAAATGGCAAACGTACCCATACTTTTTTCAAAAATCTTTTGCGTTGTACTGCATCACCAAATAAATTTGCACCGATAGTACCGCTATCATCTTGACCTGTCAGAATATTATAATAAACGCGGGCTTCCCAATTTGAATAGCGGTTATGACGTTCTAACCAGTGGTAAAGGTCGCGGAAGTCTTCGTGGAGCATATCATTTTTCAGATAGCCAACTTTCCCATCCAAAATCACATGTTCGTGAACTTCGTTGTCACCAGTGTTGGGAATATCTTCGGTATGTAGATTTTCGTACCGCCCTTTTTTGTGCTTAAATAAACGCAGATTCCAATCAGGATATTTACCACCGTAGCGAATCCATTTTCCTAAGAAAAATACCCGGCGATTGAGATAATAACCTGTATACTCATCGTCCTGAATTGCTTGATCAATTTCTTCCCAAAGTTCCGGGGTGATGCGTTCATCGCAATCTACAATTAGTACCCATTCGTTACGAAAAGGTAGATTCTCTAAAGACCAATTTTTCTTTTTCGGCCAATGTCCATTGAATTTAAATTGAACGACATTTGCACCATAACTTTCAGCGATTTCAATACTCTTATCGCTACTTTGAGAATCGACTACAAATATTTCATCTGCTTTGCTGAGGCTAGTGAGACAAGCCGGTAAGTTAGCTTGTTCGTTTTTCGCTGGAATTAAAACAGAAACTGGTATTTTAGATGACATAATGAGTATAGTTTATGTTATTGGAAAAAGAATTCAGGAGTCAGGAGTAAGAATTCAGAATTAAGGAGTAAAAATTGAAAAATTAGAATTCAGAATTGATTGGAGTCACTAATGGCAAACAAATATAAAAGTTGAAAACTTTATTGAAATTGTAAATTTTGAAGTCCACAATCAGGTGATGCTTGAATGTCGAACGTCCAAAGTATTCTGAATTCTGAATTCTGACTTCTCAATTCTGACTCCTATTTATTTCTTGGATATGGATAAAAGACCTTGAATGGCGGCATTTAAGTAGCCAATCTGACCGTAAGCATACACAAGTTTGTCAAACCGTTCTGCTGGATCTGAAAAATATTGTAATGCCTTATACAAGCCACGCAAAAATCGTTCGCCACCTCGCCGCAACTGAGCGATACCAGCTTTACCAGCGAGTTGCTCTCGATAGCATTCACTAATACCTTGCCACCAGCCTCGGTTTAAAAACCAAGAGCGTTGCAGGCGTTCTGGCGCAACATTATGAGCGACTAGTGCTTCGGGAATATAAGCGACTTGCCAACCTCGTTGTAAGGCAAATTCGGTCATTTGTAGTTCTTCATTAGATAATAAATTTTTCCCGACTCGACCAAGATGAGGGTCGAAACCTCCAATTTCTTCTAAAAAACTGCGACGAATGGAGTAATTTAAGCCTCTCGGTGTTGAGCCAGGTTGCTCAATGTAGATAATATTGTCACCCAAGTCGTATGCACCCAGATTTCCAGCTAGTCCTGGAGATAGCCAGCGTGGTTGTTGGATTCCTTCAGGCCAGATGAGAGTGACTTTGCCACCTGCGATCGCTAGTTTAGAGTTATTGTAATAGGCAAAATATAAAACTTGTAGCCAGCCCTTGCTCGCAACAGCATCATCATCAAGATAAGCTAAAATATCGCCACTAGCCACTCTTGCACCCGTGTTGCGGGCGACAGATAAACCGATAGTGGGTTCAAAGACATACTTCAGGCGAGGATCGTTAGCCCTTTGTTCTACTACTTCACGAGTGCGATCGCTAGACCCATTATCAACTACTACAACTTCAAAATTAGCAGCAAAATCCTGCGCTAAAAGGCTATCAATTGCAGCCCCTAAATAGGCATCTCGATTGTGGGTACAGATAATGGCAGAGATTTGAATATCTGGCATAAATTTAATTTAGGATTTTAGATTTGGATTTTTGATTAAAATCTTAAATCTAAAGCAAATTTGCTGTTCGTTAATCTAAACCAAAATTTATCTACCCACCAACCGAGTTTCTTCGGAAATAATCTCTAAAGCTTTATATTTGTTGCATCTGGCTATGTAAAACTACAAGATTTTGAGCAAGTTGAGCCAGACGCGTTTCTAATGATTGCTTACGCCCTAATAGTAGACGTAGCTTTTGATAACGAGCGATCGCTATACTAACAGTAGGAAGCTGATCCGCCGGGCATGGCCGCGACCAAACTTTACCAGAATCATCCACACCACACAGACGATAGCTAGTCGCAGATGATTGAAAGGATACTTTCCCACCATTGGTACAAATTTCTTCCACATAGTTCATGAGGCGATCGATTTCTGCATGACGGAGTGTTGCAGTTCCCCCTGGCTCTGGTTCGCGAGCATTTGATTCTAACCAGCCATTGACAATCGGCCCTTCTAAGTAAATATCCTGAATTTGCTGCAAAATATTTTGTAGTTCTGTTTGCCAAGCAGCGACATTTTCCTGAATTTCTAGCAGCAGATTCATCGCCAAGCCCGGATTTGCTCCGTGGCGATGGCTGCTGATGCTGGGAGTTTTTAACTTAGGTAAACTAGGTGTTTTGCTACCGTTTTCTTCTGCTTGAAAGGTTTGCACAGAGTCGTGGTGGCGAAATAAATTTTGTTCGGTATCGACGCCAAGAGCGACTGTTTGTTCTTGTGTCTTGACTTCAGCATCCCCAGAAGATGCACTTTGTGTACTTCCTGTGGGTTCGTTAGCTGTAACGCTGATTCTAAAGGAGAAAGGCCGTTTGCTTGAATCTCGTGCTTCCTCGGCAGATGCACTGCCGCGAGTTCCTAAATCATGTAGAGTTGCTTCAATACGCTTTAAACCTGGTTTCATAAACATACCCTATAGTTTGCTGTCCGGTTATCCGTGGGGTTTCAATCCCGACTTGAAACATACAGCAGAATTGGTGGATTCAGAATACACAATTCAACACAGAAGTTGTAGCTCAGGCTTGCAGCGTTGTCGCAGCCTGCCGTCAGCATCGGAACTTCCGAGAGTAAAAGACACTCTATCCCTGGCTCCCAGAGTGAGTTTGTCTAGTGCACCAACTTGAAACCTGCTGTAATTATGAATTTTCAATGATGCTGGTGCTAATTTTATCTCTTAAAAGTTATTTAGAATCAAAAATCTTACTTATGAAATCAAGAACTATAGCAATCTAATTTGATTTTTAAACTTCAATCCTCATCCCCACTCAGCACTGGTGTGATGATAAACTTCAAGCATAGCCATATTGTGAAGATACTCAGGAAAAAACTTTGGGTAAAGTCATCCTAGTAACAGGCCCAGCCCGATGTGGTAAAAGTGAATGGGCAGAAACCCTTGCCATACAGTCGGGGAAAGCAGTTATTTACGTGGCAACAGCTACTGATAACCCAAACGATGAAGAATGGCACAAACGCATTTTAGAACACCAAAAACGTCGTCCCCAAGACTGGATGACTCTATCTGTACCTGTGCAACTGTCTGCCACACTTGCTGATGTCAAACCCAATACCTGTGTTTTAGTTGATTCTTTAGGAACTTGGGTAGCTAATCTACTAGAAGAAGATAATCAAATCTGGGAAGATATTGTTGCGGAGTTCTTAGAAACAGTGGATATGGTGGCTGCTGATATGGTGTTTGTAGCAGAAGAAGTGGGTTGGGGTGTAGTGCCAGCTTATCCCATTGGTAGAACTTTCCGCGATCGCCTTGGTTCTTTAGTGCGTCGGTTAGCAAGCTTGTGCAATCCTGTTTATCTCATTACTGGGGGTTACGTTCTCAATCTCAGCGTTCTTGGTTCACCATTACCAGAGCTAAAGTCTTAATTCTAAATTAAACATTTCGCCTCCGAAATAGCTTCATTAAAGTATAAAATTACATCATGGCAACCAAAGAAGAAGTTAAAAGATATCTTGCCTACTGGTTTCAACTGGGTAAGAAAGTAATCTCAAAGAACGGTGAGGTAAGCTTTTTGCCTAAAAGCGTGCTAGAAGGCGATCGCTATAGCAAAGAGTTTGAAGAATCCTGGGCAAAAATTCTCTCGGTCGAATCTGCCGACTGTTATTTAGAAGGTACCCATGAAACAATTGCCGACTTGTTGACATTGACATGGGATATACTGCCTTGCTCTCGCTGCAAAATGCCATTAGCTGCCAAAGACCTTGGAATGCCGGCTTTGGTATGTCCCTGTCATGATTTATTGACCTGGCCTAATACTGAATTACCCACGCCACGCTCTCCAATTGAGACTCAAGAACAACTCCAAATGATTCGCGATCGGTTATTGAATAATAGTCGATAAACGAACAACTAAATTTGTGAATGTGGCAGTTTTTAAGAGTATAGACGAGAGTTAATCGGTAATAGGCAATAGGGGAAAGATGAATTGCGTTTTGCATCTTCCCCCTTGCCTTATACGATATTTTTTAGGCAATAAAATTTGCCACACTTTATTTATTAGGCTATTTATATTGTTGAAATTGGAGATATTCCTATTGCCCTATACCCGATTTTTTATCAACATTACTTGCATAATTTGCATTGCTATCTCGGTGGGGACGCCTAAAGCTTGATGTAAGTCTTTTAAAAAGTTTTTGTCTTCTTCACCTACTACATCTTCAGCAAAGACTAAATCAGTAACTACTGCAAAAGCTGCCTGGCGCAACTCTTGAGATAAAGCATCTCTAGCAGCATTAAATAAAGTATTAAGATTATCGCCTTGGAAAATAGATAATATTTTATCTACCAAACTCTTAATTGTCTCTTGGGGATAACTTTTTAAAAGTTTTATCCCAGATAGTACAAAAGTGACAGAGTTGGCTTGTTCAACGGAAAGGTAACCGTTTGGCGCTGTTGCCATCAAAACTATAACAGCAAAAGCTTCTGCCGAATTTAGTACTGGTTGGCTTTGACTTCCTGCAACCAACACAGTATCAAGTAGACCCATTGTAGTAGCTCCTTGGTTAAGGTCTCAATAGCGATACAGTTACCTGTTTATTTGCTGTACTTACAGGTGAGACTGCAACGCTGTGAGACTTTTATAGTTTAGTGTTCCCAAAATTACTTCACGGCGAACACTTGCACCCAATGGTTTTACTAATAATTACGCTGCCATCTTTCAACTTAACGTTGTCCTGTCTTTTCTATTGTTTCAATTACTGCCAAACCTATACCAGAAGCTGCTATTAACAGTACTGCTGATATTAAAAAAGCGTTGGTCAGCATTCGTAAGGCTTCGTCGAAAAAAATGTAGGTGGTCATTGCTTCACCTTCTAAACTTTGTGCCGCTAGTACTTCTTATTTCTCCACACAGTGATAGGTGAATTTCGCTCAAAAAGTGCTAGCAATTGCATCTTAACAAAACTTTAGCTGTTTCAGGAGACTGGCCAAAATTTTTCTTTCTGAAGATTTGATGAATCGTAGAAAGTATTTGTAAAAGAAATTACTGAGACAGAAGTCCTAACAAAAGTTGTTACACCTAAAAATTACGTAAATATTGTTGTTAAATTCGTAAATTAACTGAAAAATAGCTATAAAACTAAATCTTCACAAAAAGCCTATTTATCACAGCTATATTGGGAAATGACAAAAATCTATTTTAGAAAATTTACTGAGAAAATTACTAGTCGCCTGCATCTATGTCAGTGGATACGCAAAAACAAGCCAATGAATAATTCCGCGGTTACACTGAGAGCAAAGAAAGCATAAAATTTTTTCAAATAAAAAGACGTTATTTTTCCTAAGACTAATGGAAGCTGTTAATGGGCGATCGCGCTTGCTAAATGTAAAGAAATGTTGCGACTTTTGAGAGTGTTAGAAGAAGGCGATCGCCGTTGATGAATGTAAAGAAACGTTGCGATCGAGGCAGGTTAAACTAAACAACGTTCAATGGTAGCTACAACCGATTGAGAAAGTGCATCAAAATCGTAACCGCCTTCCAAACCAAAGAGAATTTTACGAGTTAGCCCCAGACAATAATCAGTAAACAAGCCGTAATCTTCTGATTCCAAGTTGATACTTGCTAAAGGATCTGCGGCATTAGCATCATAGCCAGCGCTAACAATCAGTAAATCTGGCCCAAAGTTAGCTAAAAACGGTAGTACTTTGTTTTCAAACAATGGCTGATAGACTGCAAGATTGCTACCGGGAGGTACTGGTAAATTCAACACATTATTGTGAAAGCCGCGTTCTGTTCCTCTCCCAGTGCCGGGATAGCATGGATACTGATGTAGGGAACAGTAAGCAATTCGCGGATCGGTTTCGACGATCGCTTGAGTACCATTTCCGTGATGCACATCCCAATCGAGGATGGCGACGCGGTTAATTCCGGGTTGTTCTAAGGCAAAAAAAGCGGCGATCGCGGCGTTAGAAAATAGGCAAAAGCCCATACCAGCATCGCTTTCGGCATGGTGTCCTGGCGGGCGCGCCAGTACGAAAGCCGGATTACCCAACTCTAATACAGCCTCAACTCCATCTAACCAAGCACTCACCGCCAACAGTGCCACATCATAACTGCGGGGGGAAATTGGCGTATCTCCATCCAAAGGCCCGCCGCCACTAGAAGCAATTGCCCAGACTTTTTTGATGTAGGCTGGACTATGAGCCTTAACTAACAAAGACATCAAAGAAGGCTGTTCTGGTGCTGGTGTGGGCGATCGCCATGCAATTTTATCTGCAAAGGTAGCTGCTTTTAAGGCGTTAGCGATCGCTATCAACCGTTCTGGTGTTTCCGGATGGTATTTTCCAGTCTTATGATCTAAAAATTCGTCGGAATAGATGACTGGTAGCATAGGATGAAAAAGAATACCAACACTGAATGTAATTGTATCCTTAGTTGTCTATAGCAATCAGCTTGAATTTTTCAACTTACAGCTATTTTCAGGTAAATGAACCACGGCTTTTTTTATCACGCAGAAATGCAGAGTCGCAGAGAGGAATATGAGTATATGGTCTAAATAGATGAAAACTGCTGTAATTGTCTGGGTAGGAATAAGAAATCGAGCTTTTTCAGGCAATCAAATAGAAATCTTGTTACAAGATTTATTGAGAATTCTAAATTTTATTCACATCTTTAGTTATCTTCAACATCTGATTTCCGCCAGGTTGGAGTTCATATTCAACTTTTTCGATACTTATACTGTAACCTTTGGCAGAGTAGTATCTCACTATTCCTTCTAAATGTGGCGAAGGCTTTAACATTAAATTTATCAGCGGAAATATTCGGATTTCTTTCGCAACCCGCAACATTTCACCCACTGAATTTAAGTGAAAATCATAATTTAGATGGTCTGAATATAAAAACAATAAATGCGAACAAAGGGCTATATCGAATTCTTGATTTTCAAATTTCAATTTTGGCAATTCACCAACTATGTATCTATTACTATTTTTAGCATTAGTATAATCAGATAAAAATTTTTCGATAACTTTTACTCTGTTGTGCTGCAAGTCATCTGGAGATTTATGATAGCTCCATACCCAATCATTTGGTGTAGCCTTAACTTGAGCGATGATATTATCTACCACTTCATTAAATCTTTGGAAGATTTCTTCGCCAGAAAATTGGTAGAGTGGATCGACAGAAATTACACTTTTACCCTGAAGTGTCATTTCCGCATTAAAGCTTGCTGGCCCGTCTCCAACCCCAATAATTCTTTTATTTAAATCTGCATTTGTTAAATTGAACATTTTTATATATTCATCCATTGACCTCCCAAAAGGTACTACTTTCTCTAAAACCATTGTCATAAAATTTATCTCCTAAACACTCCTATTCAGATAATATATAAAATTGGTATTACAGTTGCTGAATTAGAATACGATCTTTACTACTCGCCACGCACTGCTAGACGGCAATTATTTAAAAGTAAGTCAAGTTCTTTAACAACTTTCCAAGGATTTTTACCTTGGAATACAGCAGCGATCGCAGCTTCGTAAGGATTTCTGCCTGTTTTTTTGACAGCAGCGATACCTTCGGTAAGCTTCGCTAACGCTGCTTTATTTGATAATCCTCGGACGCTAACTAACCATGCTGCTAATACATGTCCAGTACGCCCAATTCCACCAGCACAGTGTACGACAACTTTTTCATTTTGTCGATCTGCTTCCATTAAAAAAGGAAGTATTTTCTGTGTGAGGGTTTCTAGATCGGATAAATGAAAATCTCCGATCGGTGCCCAGCAAACTAGTTGACTACCAAATTCTTGTTTATATGTACCCAGAAGATCGGAATAAGAAGCTAGTTGTTCGTCGGGAAGAAGACAACAAACTCGCTTGATACCTTGTCGTTTCATAAATTCTATCCACTCTTCAACCCTCTTATTACTATATCCAGGCCGCGCTGCTCCAAAAACTACTTCTTCGTTCTCCGAAGCTGGGGCAAATTTGTATAACTTTAACTGATTGAATTCTGATTTTTTCAATTTATTCATCGCTGCTATTATATGATTTATTTTTTATGTAGATAAAATTGCTGATAAACGAAAAAATACATAATGTAAATTTGCGTAAATAATTATATGATGCACGCCAGTATCAAATATTATCCTTTGCAGGCTGTCCTGTTTCAGAAGTCCAAAGGCTAACTTGAACTTTGGACTCTTGACAACCTCAGCGCGATATATAGAATTAAAATGCGCGATCGCCGATCGTTTTCCTAAGCAACCTATTTACTGAAGCCTAACTCAAACGAGAATTCTTCTTAACTAAACTCAATAGACTTGCCCGAAACTGAGATTACCTTTATGCAACTCAAACGAACTCCTTTCCTAATAGTACTTTTTTTGTTAATTATAGCCAGTTTATGTTATCTACCTTTTACTTACAAAGATACCCCAGGTGAGAGAGATGGGTTCAGAATGGTAATGGGAATAATTGACTCAGTTATATCTGGAAAACCATTAGGTAGTCCCTTGCTTTATGGTCGCAGTATATCCTATGGTTATTATGTGCTGATAGATATTTTTAGACCGATATTTCAAAAAAACTTTAATATAATTATCCCAATTACTAATTATATAAGTTCCTTTAGTTCAATTTTAATAGTTATTCCTGTTTTTTATATTGTCAAAAGATACTGGGGAGTAACGACGGCTCTACTAGCCAATTTACTACTGATTTTTATCCCAGTTTGGTGGAGTACAAGCCTTTACGGGCATCCAATGATTCAAGCTGTATTGTTCATGTTTGTAGGTTTAGCATTAATTGGATATCGTTCGGAAGTAAAGTTTTCAGGTGGAAGTATACAGAAATTAATATTATTAGATATATCGATTATTTTTGCCTTTTCTTTATGCCTAATGTTTAGGCTGGATGCAGCGCTAATGTTTTTACTGATTCCTGCCTGTCTTCTTATTGAAGGATATTCTTTCACCAAAGCTGTTTATCATTCTAGTGTTTATATTATTTTCCCCATCATTATATTCTTTGCTATTAAGTCACAACTTCCAGAGATAGCTACAGGTAGCGATGGTATAGTTGAAGATTTAATCTTTTATCATGGCCCTGATAGAATGCTTCAGAATTTCAAAACAGGAACTGTAAGCTTTATTAAAGGTTGCAATCCATTATATATTTTCATTTCTTTTATTAGTTTTATTTATTTGTGCTTCCAACGCGATTATCTAGCTCTATTATTTGTTTTTCCGACGCTAATTCTCAATTATATTTTTTGGATGCCAAACCATTATCCAGCCCGTCACTTTATTTATATGGCTCCAGTTTTAGCAATTGGAAATGCAATATGGTTACAGGCTGCTATCAGTACAGTGCTTAGTTTTCGTAAAAATAAAACAATTATTGCCTTTGGTTTGTCGTTAATTTCAATTTTGCTCGTCTTTGTAAGTTATAAAAATTCTTATTCACCTCCTTACCCCTATTGGCAAAATCAAACTGAAGATAACAGAAGGCTGGCAAAAAATCTATATAATTTACCGTCTCAAGGTCAAAGAATTTTTGTAATTGCCGATTCAATTCCGGTAGTGCTAGAAATGCAACTTTTGTCTCGTCAAGTTATCGTTAAGCCTTTAACAACATCGTTGTTTACAGATACTCAACTCAAATACCAAAACTTAGACAAAATATTAAAAGTTAAGCCAACAAAAACTATAGACTTACTCGAAGTGAAAAATGAAAACAATAATTTTATATTTTATATTCAAGGCTGGAAGAAAAAGGAAGTAGTTAGGTTTTTTCAAGAAAGCAATGAATATGATGATGTTTCTCTAGTAATTCAAAAAAATATTCCATCATTTACCCTTGTACCGTCTGATTTATCTAAGAAATTCAATTTTTTAGATATAGATTGAAATTGTGCTTTCGGCGGTTATTTAGCCGATCGCACTCTCAAAATTCACCAATTGTTATATGAATTTAGGCTCTCTATCGTCAAGAAGGGTAGAATATACCTAATTTTCGTAGCTTTAAAGCCGAACCATGACGATGCATTCCACACTACAACGTGCATTTACTAGCCGCCGCGTTCTGAAAGTAATTAGCGGCTTGAATAACTTCGACGCCACTAGCGTCGCCGCTGTTGTCAAAGCTGCTGAATTTGGCGGCGCTACTTTTGTCGATATCGCCGCCGATCCTGCTTTAGTCCAGCTAGCTAAAAGTTTGACAAAATTACCAATTTGTGTTTCAGCAGTAGAACCAGAGAAATTTGTTCAAGCTGTGGCGTCTGGTGCCGATTTAATTGAAATCGGGAATTTCGATTCTTTCTATGCTCAAGGACGCCGCTTCGAGGCTCCAGAAGTACTCGCTTTGACTAAGGAAACTCGCGCTCTGCTCCCAGAAATTACCTTGTCTGTCACCGTTCCCCACATTCTGGAACTAGACCAACAGGTACAACTAGCAGAGGAACTGGTGAAAGCCGGAGCTGATATTATCCAAACCGAAGGTGGTACTAGCAGCAATCCAGTTCACGCTGGAACTCTAGGATTAATTGAAAAAGCTGCTCCCACTTTGGCAGCAGCTCGTGAAATTTCTCGTGCAGTCACAGTACCAGTATTGTGTGCTTCAGGGATTTCTAGCGTTACCGCACCATTAGCGATCGCTGCTGGTGCTGCTGGTGTTGGTGTTGGTTCTGCCATCAACCAACTCAATAGCGAAGTCGCTATGATTGCTGCTGTACGTAGTTTGGTGGAAGCTTTAGCAACTGCAAATACAGTTAGGAGTTAGGAGTTAGGAGTAGTCCTAATTTTTGTACAGACAAGGGTGAATCGCGTCTCTACTCTTAACTCTTGTACAGACGCGATTTATCGCGTCTGTAACTTTTAACTGATAACTTCTTTGAGGGTATAAACCACCTGCTGTTGCTGTTGTTCTGTCAGTTCTGGGAACATAGGCAAAGATATGACTTCATGACAGGCTTGCTCTGCTACTGGAAAGTCACCAATTTGATAGCCGAGATTTTGATAAACTGGCTGCAAGTGTAAAGGCAGGGGGTAGTAAACCATTGAATTCACGCCTTTTTCTTGCAATTGGCTGCGTACCCAGTCTCGATATTTGGCGCTGGCACCATTTCGTCCTTCGCCTGAGATGCGAATAGTGTATTGATTCCATACCCCAATACCCTCTGGAAGTTCTTGGGGTGGGACGATCGCCGGAATCTGGCTGAGGAATTGATAGTAATAATTGGCAATCTCTCGCCGCCGTTCGTTCCAAATATCTAAATAACGCAATTTAATTTGCAAAATAGCCGCTTGTAGAGCATCCAAGCGGCTATTTACACCTATTTCTTCGTGTAAATATCGAATTTTACTTCCATGCTCCCTGAGAATTCGCAGTTTGCTGGCGATCGCTGGATCGTTTGTCGTAATTGCTCCGCCATCGCCACAACCACCAAGATTTTTGGTAGGGTAAAAACTAAAGCAACCAATATGTCCAATGCTTCCGACTTTGCGATCGCCCCAAATTGCGCCTGTAGATTGAGCGCAATCTTCAATTACTGATAAATTGTGAGCAACAGCGATCGCCATCAGCGATGTCATATCCACTGGTTGACCAAATAGGTGAACCGGGATAATTGCTTTTGTTTTTGGCGTAATCGCTGCTGTTATTTGCTCTACGTCTAAGTTAAAGGTAGTAGCATCAATATCAACGAAAACAGGCTTGGCACCCACGGCGCTAATCGTTTCAGCAGTAGCGATAAAGGTGAAAGGCGTTGTAATCACTTCATCACCTGCACCAATTCCCAACACTCGTAAAGCTAAGTACAGCGCATCAGTACCAGAATTACAAGCTATACATTCACTAACATTATGATAAGCGGCAAACTGTTGCTCAAAGCTTTCTACTAAGGGGCCGCCGATATAACGGCCAGAAGCCAGAACTTCTAAGACCGCTGCACTAACTTCTGCTTCGATGCTGGTGTATTGTTGCTTAATATCAAAAGCAGGGACAGGATTTACGCTTTGGATCATGAGTTGTTATTTTATCGGAAGATACAAAGGATGCACTTCGAGAGTCACTTTTTGCTAATTGAATTGTTAATCAAACAGCTGTTAAAAGACTATCGCCCAGATGACGCATCTATTAGGGATTTTACTTAAATTGTGGTGTATTCAATAACCGCATATTTAATTTGCGGTTAGTAATCTTACTAAGTGGTTGCCATGTTAAGGTTGTACCATTTTGAATTGATGAAGGTAATATATATCAACCAAGAGCCAACACATCGAATCAAAGTTCCTCTTGTGCGTGCTGCTTTAACAACAAAATACCAGGAGATAGAAAACCCGTGCAGGATCTCATCGAATTAGATTTCGTGGATTTAGCTATTGCTTTAGGATTAATGGCGATCGCCATTGGTGTATCTCTCTGGGAAAAACTAGGACTAGAGTTGAACTTAGCCCTTGCCACTGGAAGAACCATTTTACAACTACTGGTATTGGGATACATTTTAGATTTCATCTTTGCTTGGAACAACGGTTGGGCAGTTTTGGCAATATTAGCAATTATGCTGACGATTACGGCGATTGTCGCACGAAATCGCATTACTCCAAAAGTTCCTTATGTATTACCTTTTGTGTGGGGTGCAATTTTCCTCAGTACTATCTTGACAGTGCTTTATACTAACTTTTTAATTCTTCAACCAGATAGGTGGTACGAGCCACAGTATGTAATTCCCTTAGCAGGGATAGTCATAGGTAATGCGATGAACGCAGCCGCGATCGCCGGGGAACGCCTTGTAAGTACGATTAATTCCAGCCATCTGGAAATAGAAACCCACTTGAGCTTAGGCGCAACTCCAGAGCAAGCAGTTAGCCATTACCGCAAAGACGCCATTAGAGCCGCATTGATTCCAACTGTGAATCAAATGATACTTATAGGTATGGTAGCAATACCAGGAATGACTACCGGACAGTTAATAGCTGGTGTCAAACCTTTGGATGCAATATCCTACGAAATTTTAATTACATTTATGGTTGCTTTCGGTAACTTACTGACAACAGTTTTGCTGACTAGGGGATTGTGTCGTCAGTTTTTTAATTCTGCCGCGCAGTTGGTGAGGTGAGGGAATTAAGTAGAAGGCAGGAGGAAAACTGACCCATAACTCCTGCTCGTACCATCAGGACAACGTGAAACACCGCACCAAATTAAAAATTTGGTGGCTCTCCCGATTGTGGGGTCACCAATCCCCAACTGAGGTAAAAACCTCCTGCCTCCTGCCTTCTGCCTTCTGCCTCCTGCCTCCTTCAATCTCTCCGAACTTTTCTAGCCTTCCAGTGTTCGCGTATAAATTACCTGACCTTGGGAATCATAAAGGAAGAGGGACAAACTGGCGTTGTCACTAATTACAGCTAGGGCTTCCCGTAAAATTTGCAAGTGATTGGCAAGCTCAACAGCAGTATCCGTATTCTCCGCATTGGGATTAGGCAAACTGTTTTGCCTTAATTGGTCATACTCAGGAGTTAACCGGACAATAATTCCTGCATTCTCGATGCTAAAGGTGCAGATCCGAATGCCATTAATACAGGTTTTATCTAAGTCAGCGCGGGTTTGCTGCAAAGCATTAACAACTTGTAGTTTTTCTTGTGCTTGTTTGAGAGATGTTGAGTAGGGTTCGATTAGAGATTGAGCCTGAGTGTAGTACAAGCTATCTTGGGAAACTTTTTTGGCAGTTTCTACAGCCTGCTCCCAGTATGTCACCGCTGCTTGCCATTGATTTTGTTGCTGATAGGCTTTGGCTTGGTTAGCGCTGCTAACAGCTTGTTGGTAGGCTCTAGCAGCTAATTGTTCTTTGGTAGCGCGATCGCGTGCTGCTACAAGCTTAGGTTTATAATCTGTTAACAGGTTTTGGGCTTCTTGATATGCAGGGCTAGTCTGGGGAATTATTCTCAAGGCATTAACAACTACCTGCCAGTTAGAATAGACCTTTTGCCAATCCTTCAAGGATTTAGCAGTATTTTGGCGATTTTCGGCTATTTTAGCTACATTTTTAGCTGCTGCTAGTTTTTTCAGCCATTTTTCTTCAGTCACCATCTGCTGATTCACAGCGTGGAGGCTGATACGATAGCTAAATAATTTTGCTTGTACTAAAGGATAGAGTTCGCTGTTAGGAGTTATAGCTTCTAGTGGTGCGATCGCTTGTCGCCATAAATGTTGTCTAGCTTCTATTTCTGCTAAACTCCCTGCGGGAGCTTTAATTTTTTCTGCCGCCACAGATGCCGTCTGCAAAGCCTTGACCACCTGGTTGATTTTTTCTGACCGTCCAGACAAATTGGCTTTGAGTTCTTCTGATGCTTGGTAACGAGGCGACCAACTAGGAATTACATCCAAGGCTGTACTAGCTGCCGTCAGTCGCTGCTGCACTGTTAGTAATTCTTGTTCGGACTTGGCGCGGCGCATCAATTGTGGCGATTCTGTTTTCAATTGCTCGGCAACTTGGATTTCTTTGCACTCAGACATCACACAAGGACGAGTCAACAAATAACCGCCAACACCTAAAACGACAATTCCCACCAAGCCAATACCTATAAAGATAGGTTTGGTTCGGCGTGTTGACTTAGAAGCCGACAAATTCGGCGCATCTGCAAATGGGTCGAATACTTCCTCTTCTTCAACTTCATCCGACGCAGGCAAATAGGCTAGAGCTGATGAGGAGGACGCAGAGAGGGGGAGACGCTCCAACATGGGGATCTCTATATCCTCGTCGTCTAAAACGATCCCTGTGTCCTCGTATTCCTCCATCAGACCGTCCCCACGTTCCGGCGTCAGAGCATCCCCCAAATCCCCAGCTGCCCAGATTCCCATCTCCTCATTTTCCCATCCTGCCCTTTGCTTGAGAGCGAGAGAACGTTTGGCATAAGGAAGTTGTTCGCCAACAACTCTGAGAAAACATTGCACTTGTTGCTCTTTGTATGGCGCTAAGGACTGGAGTACCTCCTCAATCACTGCAAAGATGACCTGAGGATCGACTATTACACCTGATGGATGTTGGGTTAAAATCATGAGCTCGTCTTTATTGACAGCACATTTAACTTGAAAGGCTCCAGCCGATGGGACTTCTACAAGCAATTGTTCCTGTAAAGTTTTGGCTAAAAGCTGTAAGTCTTCCTGCTGGGCTGCTACTTTCATATAAATTTCGTCTTTAACTTCTATATTGTTTTGATTATCTTTAAGGAGATGAGATGAACAGTTTGGGTTTGTTGAATTAAGATGCACAATTTAACCAACCACAGCCTGAAAATCTAATCGACCAACTTTCTAACACAAATTCTGGCTTTTAAGCAAAAATTCAAATAGTAGGGATCGTTTGCACGGCTACATTTTTGGACTACTAAATATAAAGGTGGATAATCTATCCGCAGGTATATATTCTTCTTAAAAAATGGGAATAATAGAATTTTTGAGGATTTTTATTGCATAATTTTGTGAAAATTAAATTCACAACAGCTACTATTTGGCTTTAGTTGCAGAAGAAATCTGACAAAATTATCTACAGGTTAAGGAAATGTTGGGTTGTTACAGATTTTTGACAGGAATGCGAGTTATCTTCTATGCTGGGAAGTCTACTGAGGAGATTAATTACTTTTATAGCCAGAGAATTTAATTTGCCTCATCTGCTGAATTCGATAAAATTGATACGTGAAAAATAAATTTTTATAGCTGCCAAAAGCTGAATTATGTAATAAAGGATGCTGTCAAATATTTAGACAGCACTAACCAAAAGGGTGAAAGCTATCACAAGAAGGTGTATCAATGGATTTATTAGAGTACCAAGTTAAAGAGTGGTTTGGGAAGATAGGCATTCCTGTATTGCCGTCGCAACGAATTGACCATCCCACAGATTTGAAACGTTTAAAAATTGGCTTTCCAATTGTCCTGAAATCTCAAGTACATGGAGCCGAACGAGCAAAAGCAGGTGGAGTCAGGTTTGCCGAAACGACTATCGATGCGATCGCTGCGGCTCAAAATATCTTTAGTTTACCGATTTGGGGAGAGCTGCCAGAAGTTGTGCTGGCAGAATGCCAATACGACGCCAACCAGGAATTTTATTTGGCGGTGGTTTTAGATACCGCTGTTTGCCGACCAGTACTTTTAGGCTGCAAAGAAGCAAACATCGATTGGGAATCTGCTGGTGAAAAAATGCACCATGTGGTCGTAGAACAGGAATTCTCGCCATTTTATGCCCGACGACTGGCTTTGAAAATGGGTTTACAAGGAACGTTAATGCAGTCGATTAGCAGCGTTCTCCAGAAAATGTATCAGTTATTTGTGCAAAAAGACCTGGATTTAGTCGAAATTAATCCTTTGGCAGTTAATGCCAACGGTGAAGTTATGGCTCTCAATGGTAAAGTCAGGGTGAACGAACGAGCGATTAAGCGTCATCCAGACTTGGCGCAAATGGCAGCAAAAATTATGAATCGTCAACCGGGTAGTGAAATCAACAGTACTTTGGGTGACTGGGATGGCGTGCAAATGCACGGGAAAATCGGGATTTTAGGTAATGGTACTGGTTCGGTAATGGCAACTTTGGATTTAGTGGCTAATACTGGCGGTAAGCCGGGTGTTTGTTTGAATTTACGCCATGCTTTCCTCACGGATACAACACCAACTACCTTTTGCGATCGCCTCAAAACAGGTTTAAAAATTTTAACTGCTGACACAAGCATTCAAGTTATACTAATTAACTTCCTGGGTAGCATTCCTCAGACTGAGGAAGTAACTGAAGTTCTAGCCGAATTTGTACAGCAAGATAATGAGGCACTCAAATTACAAGTTGTACGCTCTAATGGTAGTAAAATTCCCCCAGATCGGGATTTTCCATCTTTAGTTGTCCGCCTTGCCGGTTCGGAGTTGAATGCAGCTAAAAAATATTTAGCAACACTTAAAACCAAAAAAAATAGCATTGTTGTGGTAGAAAATTTAGATGAAGCAGTCGAAGTTGCAGTTCGTCTTGCTAAACCAACTGCTAATAAGAAGTAGTGACCGAATAATTCGTAATTCGTAATTAAGGGTAAAAGCACCATTATTCATTTATGGCTACCAAACAATGCGGAGCATCTTTATTTCAAGCCCCCAGATTTATCTGTGGGGTAACAATTACGAATTAGTTTGACGAATAATTCTTAATTCGGTAAGAATTCCGAAGTCAGAATTAAGAAATTAGAATATTTTTGTTTAGCTCAATTGCTATTAGTTGCGACAGGAGATGAACTGAGGATGTATTATTAAAAATAAAAAAGTCAGTAAAAAGTAAATTAATAGAATATAGTACATTGTTATTAGAGCAGATTATCAGGAAAATAAACTACAGAAACTAAATTTCAAAGCCAGGTAGAAAGCGTGTTTTACTCTGGTGAAGTTCCATTCCCCGGAAATTGGCGCTGGAACTTCTCTCTAAACTCATCAATTCTTAATTCTGCTGTGTGTCCAGTGGCTCAGCTCGCTGGCTTGCTAAATTTATGGTAATTTCTTATGAATCTAACCCCAGAGAGTAAAGTTTTAATTCAAGGCTTTTGTGAATTTATATCAGGCACTCATGTTGCTCAAATGCAAGCTTATGGCACGAATTTGGTAGCTGGTGTCAATCCTGGATGTGGCGGACAGGTACTACACGGACTGCCAGTATTTGATTTAGTCGAAGAGGTAGTAAAAGAATTTGGGCCAATTGATACCACAATTATCTGCGTAGATCCTTACGATGCTTTGGATGCAGCATTAGAAGCGATCGCATCCCAGATCCGCCAAATTATTATTATTAGTGCTGGAGTGCCACCTTTAGATATGGTGCAATTACTCCGCACAGCCGAGGCTTGTGAAACTTTGGTAGTCGGGCCAAATAGTCCCGGAATCATTGTCCCAGGAAAAATTCTCTTAGGAACTCAACCTAGTGAATTTTATACACCGGGGCCAGTGGGGATCGTTAGTCGTAGCAGTACTCTTACTTACGAAGTCGCCTACGAATTAACCCAAGCTGGTTTGGGGCAATCGATTAGTGTCAGTATTGGTAGTGATGCGATCGTTGGTTCCTCGTTTTTGCAATGGCTGCAAATTCTCGATGAAGATGATACTACAGAAGCGATCGTTTTAGTCGGTCAACCAGGTGGCGGTAGTGAAGAAGCAGCAGCACGGTATATTGCTGAGGCCATTGATAAACCGGTAATTGCCTACATTGCAGGGAGAATGGCACCACCAGGAAAAAGCTGGCGTCAAACTGGGACTTTAGCAACAGTTATCGGACGTGATGCGAATTTTGGTACAGCTCAAAGTAAATTAGCAGCTTTGAAAAAAGTACAAGTTCCCGTAGCTGAACGCCCTTCTGAAATTCCAGAATTAGTAAGAAAAAGGATTAATTAAACTGGGGCATAGTTCACTAGCGTTGAGTTAAACTTTTTTCTCTCCCCTAGCCTCCCCTGCCTGATATTTTTTTAATTGGAAGCCCCATAGTACATGGAGCATTGCAAGAGAGGTTTTTATGCCTTACAGTGACTTCACACTCAGACGTGTGAGACAAGATTTTAACCTAACAATTGTAGAACAACCAACTTTTTTAAGTCCTACTGAACCTATTCAACCTAGTCCTTTTTTAGCAGCATTTCTGGATAAATATTTACCTTTAGCCCTAGCACTGAACACAGAAAAAGCTAGGTCAGAAATACTTATTTGTCCCATCCTACTTGAAGTTAAGGATATTTTTAAACAGCAGATTAGCCTCTTTTCAGGAAACGATTTTACTGTAGATCCATCAGTTGGACTCAACGGTGTATGTGACTTTTTAATTAGCCGTTCTTCTGAGCAGTTATTTATTGAAGCACCTGCTCTCATAGTCGTTGAGGCAAAGCGAGAGGATTTAAATGCTGGGTTGGGCCAATGTGTTGCAGAAATGATTGCTGTCCAACGTTTCAACGAACAAAATAATAAATCTATTCCTATAATTTATGGCACAGTTACTACAGGCGATCGCTGGAAATTCTTAAAACTAGAAAATCAAATAGTTAACATTGGATTGTTGGAATATATTCTTCCTCCAGTTGAGCAAATCCTTGGGATTTTAGTTAGTTTGATTTCTCAATAGCACTATTGCCAGGTTAGAAGTTTTTAAGGGCGTAATTAGAATCAAAGTCCCCCTTTCAAGGTGGATTTAGGGGGATATAAAACTTTTTGCTTACCAAAAAAACAACTTTTCAAACATCCTCATCAAGGGTGTGATGAGCTTAATACATATCTTGTTTGTATTCTTCTAACAATTGGGGAATATAATCGTACCCATCTACACCAATAACTGCAATCATTTTAGGACGATGTTGTTGTAAGAATTTTTGGAAATCTTCCGCCCCTATTTGTCCCTGTAAAATTGTTAGTAACCCTGCTGGTTGACGCCATTCACGAGAAGCAATTTGATTTAAAAGATACATTCCTAAGCTGCCCGTGTAAATGGTTTTTTCGGAATTTTGCAAATGATAATAAGCTTCAGCTAAATAAGCTAAATTTCTGCCTTGGAGATATAAATCACCGGAAAATTGCGCTATTTTAAAACCATCTTCAAGATATTTAATTGCAGTTTCATGTTGTCCAATTACTAAATAGGCAATTCCTAAGCTGTTGACGCATAAGGCTTTACTTGGAATATCGCCTAATTTTTCTGACAACTTTAAACCTTGTTCCAAATAATTAATTGCTGATTCATAAGTTTCTGGTTCTAGGTTTTCTAGTTCCTGAGCCTGCATGACTTCGCTGTAACCTAAATTTACCAGTGCGTTTGCTTCTCCTGTTCTGTCGCCTGCTTGTCGGCTCAGTATTAATCCTCGTTGGCTGTAGTTAATTGCTTCGGCATAATTTTGCTGTTGTACGTAAGTACGGCTGAGATGGTTGAGATTGGCAATTTCACAGGGGCGATCGCCCGCACTTCTAGCTATATCCAATGCTTGCTGATGAAAGCCAAGAGAGCGATCGTATTGTCCTAAAGCACGCTGAGAATAACCCAAAAGTGTCAAAATTCGTGCTTTTTCTTGGGTTTGTTCTACAGTTCGCAGCGGTTCATCCAAATAATCTAAAGCATTCCGGAGATAGCTACCAGAAAACGAGGCGAAAATCCCGCCATAGAGAGGAAAATAGGAACGTTGGGCAAAGGTTCGCAGAATTTGCAGCACAATTTGAGAGCAAGCATCGCTATATACTGCACCAATGCTTTGAAAACCACTGGCTAACTGACTCCAAATCACCGCAAAGGTCAAAAAAGTCGAAATAGACAACTTTGGCCCTGCCTTAACGTCGTAAGCTTGTTGGTCAAACCAATTAATTAAGCCCCGTTGTAAATATTGTAAAATCAGTGCCAGTTCCACCCAATCTCTGAGGGTAATACCGCGTTGCTTTTCGGCGAATTCAATTGCAGATTCCTCCATCGCTAAAGTGCGAAACAGTGCTTTGGGTAATTCACTATTAACTTGCTTCGCCCAACTCCCCCAAGGGCCGCGTTCCCCTGGTACGCCGCCAAATCCCAAGGATTCTTTTTGCTCGTACATCCAACTGAGCAAATTTTCTTGTAGGCGTTGCCAAGAAGCTAAACCACGAGTAATACCTTCAGAAAATTGTTGTAAATCGCTGTCTAACTGGGCAAATTGCTGTAAGGATTTTGATAGCTGCTGCAATTGGGCCAAATTTAGGGGATACTTCTGATTTGGATCGGTAACCCGAACAAATGCTGCCAGACGCTCATTAGGAGAAGCTGTAGTAATTTCTGTAACGGCAGAAGCGATCGCTTCTGTAGCTTTGTTTTGCTCTTGCCAGCGCTGCCATTGAGTTTGAATGGTTTTAATAGCTCTCAAAGAGCGAGTAGCTTTAGCTTTTTTAAATTCGTCTTTTTCATTATCAACTTGGCTTTGGAGGGCATTAAGGCGATCGCTTAAAACTAACTCAAACACTTCCCCTGTACCAGAAGTGATGTTTTTAAGGAGCATTTGATAAACCTGTTCCACAGAGCTTATTTTGCCCTTGAGGGTGGTGTCGATAATTTCATCGATTAAGGCAAGATAGCGATCGCGCAATGGCAGAGAGTCTGACACTTTGGCTACTAGAGAACGTCACGTCAATTCTAATTCTAGTCTGGGAGTGGGGAGTGGTGAGTGTGGAGAGCCGAAGGGCAAAGGGTCGGAGGGCAGGGGACGCAGGGACGCAAAGAAAGAGGCGGGGAGGCAGGGGAAAAGGTTAAAGGGAAAAGGGAAAAGGAATAAATTTAATCTTTCCCCTTTCCCCATGCCCAATGACCAATGACTAATGACCAATGACTAATGACTAATTAATAAATAAGTCATCATTTCACCTTTACCTTTAACTTTAATTAAACCTCGTTCTTCTAATAAATATTTATCTTTTAAAAGCTCATAAGTTGCTTGGCAAACTTGGATACTACCTGCAATACCATGTGATTCCATGCGGCTAGCTGTATTGACTGTATCTCCCCAAAGGTCGTAGGCAAACTTTTTCAAGCCAATCACTCCTGCTACTACCGGGCCTGTGCTGATGCCGATGCGAATGCGAAAAGATTGGTTATTTTCTTCATTAAACTGAGCTACAGCATTTTGCATATCCAATGCCATGTTAGCTATGGCGATCGCGTGGTTGTCAGACTGATTTGGCAAGCCAGCAACGGCCATATATGCGTCGCCAATCGTCTTGATTTTTTCCACTCCATGACGTTCTGCTAACTTGTCAAACAAAGAAAATATTCTATTTAGTAAATAAACTAATTCCGCCGGCGATGTCCGAGTTGAAAGTTCTGTAAAACCAACAATATCGGCAAATAACACCGTCACTTCCATGAAGTTATCGGCAATAGTTGTTGGCTGTTGTTTTAATTGTTCGGCAATCATTTCTGGCAAAATATTTAATAGCAGCTGTTCTGATTTTTGTTGAGCTACCTCCATTGCTTTACGTGCGTTAAATTCATTTTTTTGTAAGCGTTCGTATAAATAGACAGAAAATACACAAATTATGCAAGTCCAAAAAAGATATATACTGCTTTCAACATAATAAGGTAAAGGATTTTTTAATATGGGATTATATAAATAATATAAACTTAAATAACATAAAACTGTCCCAATTTGGGATACTAAATGCATCCACCATTTTACTGGTACAAGTGTTGCTTGAGTTAAAAACATTAGATTCCAGAGATTGCTTCTCGGTTCGAGATTATTAAATAGCAACGCTATATCAATTTGGATAACACAAGTTACAGACCAGCATAAACTTAAGAAAATTAAATCTGGATGGCGACGACCAATAGAAGTTTTGCATAAAGCCCAACAAATAAGAATGAATAATTCTACGACAAAACTAATTTTAAAGGCATATATTTTGCCTTCTGTCTGTGAATTTACCCAAAGGAAAAAAGCAGTCAAAGTCAAGCCAGAAAGTAGCATAATCTGAGCCTGCAATTGCAATCGCTTCAGCACAAAGCGTTGCCGCTGTTGTTCGTAAGATTCGCCAAGGTTATTGCTTATTTGCCAATGGGACATCCCTTGACTAATAAGCGCATCTAGTTGAGTTTTGTCAGAGTTATTTGGATTAATCATGCACTTTTTACGTTATTAGTAATCGTAGTGGTGAGTTAGGAGTGAGGAGTTAGGAGTTACTATTATCTTCTCTGCCTCCCCTGCCCCCTGCCTCCTGCCCCCTGCCCCCTGCCTCCTGCCTCCTCCCCAACAATCATGGCTCGTACCCCAACATTAACTTTCGATCGCGGCACATTAATTTTGCATCCACCACCACGCGGCAAAGCTTGGATGGACTATGCTACATGGGACGATCGAGTTGAAAAATTCCGCATTCCGGCGATTAGATACCGATCGCTCGTGGAAGCACTGCAAGCGGAAGATGTTAACTTTCTTGATGAAGCAAAGGAATTTTATCCTCTAGATTTGGTTCCTAGTCTAGAAATGGAACCATATCCCCACCAGAGTGAAGCGTTAGCGGCTTGGAAACTGGCGGGTAGACAAGGTGTGGTTGTGCTTCCCACGGCGGCAGGAAAGACTTATTTGGCACAAATGGCGATGCAGTCAACCCCCCGCACGACGCTGATTGTAGTGCCTACTTTGGATTTAATGCATCAGTGGTACGCACATTTGGAGGCGGCTTTCCCCGATGCTGAGGTGGGATTGCTGGGAGGTGGTTCGCGGGATAAAACCCCTATTCTTGTAGCAACTTACGATAGTGCTGCAATTCACGCGGAAGCGATAGGAAATCAATATGGTTTGATTGTTTTTGATGAATGCCATCATTTACCGACAGATTTTAATCGGGTGATTGCTGAATATGCGATCGCACCTTATCGCTTGGGACTTTCTGCCACTCCAGAACGTACCGATGGCAAACACGCTGACTTAAATATTCTTATTGGGCAAGAAGTATATCGCAAACGCGCTGAAGATTTGGCGGGGAAGGCGTTAGCAGAACACGAAATTGTTCAAATTAAAGTCAAGTTATCGCAACAAGAACGGGAAAGATACAACCAATTAATTCAAACTCGCAACGACTTTTTAAAGCAATCTCGCATTTCTTTGGGGAGTCTTCAAGGTTGGCAAATGTTCGTCCAAATGAGCGCGCGATCGCAAGCTGGGCGTAGAGCTATGTTAGCCCACCGCGAAGCGAAAGAAATTGCTTTAGGTACTGATGGAAAATTACGAATTTTAGCTGATTTATTAGCAGAACATTATCCGGCACGAGTTTTGATTTTTACGGCTGATAATACTACTGTTTATCGCATTTCTCAAGAGTTATTAATTCCGGCAATTACCCATCAAACCCCCGTCAAAGAACGCCATGAAATATTAACAAAATTTAAGGAGGGTACATATAATACTTTGGTGGCTTCTCATGTATTAAATGAAGGAGTTGATGTCCCTGCGGCTTCTGTAGCCATTATTTTATCGGGAACTGGTTCGGCTAGAGAGTATACTCAGCGTTTGGGGAGGGTTTTAAGAAAGGGAAATATTGAAAATAAACAGGCAATTTTATATGAGGTAGTGGCTGAGGATACGAGTGAAGAGGGAACTTCGGCTAGGCGCAGAGGAGAAAGAAAGGCAGGGGGAGAAAAAGAAAACAAGAGGAATTTGCAGGTTGTGTATGGGAGTGGGAAGGGAAGAAGTTTAAAGGCGGCGGAACAGTTAGAAATTAATTATTCAATCGAAAATTCAAAATCTAAAATTCAAAATTCCGATGTTACCGACAGAGTTATTGATGCATCGCCAAAACGGAGAGGAGATAATTCCGAAGAGACTGAAGATTGACAATAAAACTTCGGAATTAGCGACTGAGTTAATTAATTATTTTCAATCAGCAGTAGGAAAAACTCAGGGTATGCTTGAGCGACAACTAACTGATTTTGAAGGAGATTCGACAGATTATCGCGTGAAGCGGGGATTAGCTTATATTCTCAAAAGCAGTTTTTGTACTTTTGAAGTGGTTAGTCCTTTGGAACCACAAATGTTAAGAGAACGGGTGTTTTCCCTGGCTGCAAAATCAGTTTCTAGCCGGGAATCAACACAAATTACTCTGGGAAAAATTGCTGATGAATTAACTCAAGAACTCGAACGGGAAGTTTTAGCCGAACAAGTTCGTAATGGATTGTATGCTGATTTAGCTGAAAATAAAATTTTGACTGTTTTTGATGCGCCAGTTCCTTCAGATTTGTTAAATCGTTATAACTTATCTCAGGTGCAGGGTGTTTTTTATAAAGCCAGTCAGTTAGTGTTAAATGCTCATCGCAATGTTCCGGGAGAATATAAGCTGTTATTTCGTTATTTAAAGTTATTTCAATTGATGGCTTATATTGAAGGTGATGCTGACCACGGGTTTACAATTACCATAGACGGTCCGACAAGTTTGTTTAATCCTAGTACGCGATATGGATTGGCGATCGCTAAACTCATCCCCGCTTTACTTCACGTTACAAAATGGAGTCTTTCCTCAATTCTCCAGAGTCGTGACGCTTATACAAATACATGGAAAACTGGACGTTTTACTCTCAATTCCGAATGTGGTTTAGTATCTCATTATCCACCAGGAAAGCCCTACGATAGTATGCTAGAAGCATCCTTTGCTGATAAATGGGATGCTTTAAAAAGCGGCTGGGCATTAGAGCGAGAAGTCGATTTAATCCCAATTCCTGGTAGCGTGATGATTCCTGATTTTCGTTTAGTCCATCCTGATGGACGTAGTTTTTTATTAGAAATTGTTGGTTATTGGCGACCAGAATATTTACAAAAAAAGTTTTCTCAAGTACGGCGTGCTGGACGTGATGATTTAATTTTGGCAATTTCTGAACGGCTGAATTTAGAAAAAGCAGGAGTAAAATTAAATGATGTTCCTGCAAGAATTGTTTGGTTTAAAGATAAATTATTACCAAAAGCTGTGTTAGCTGTGATGGATTAATTAAGGGGACTGGGGACTGGGGATTGGGGATTGGGAATTAGAGAGTAAGGAGATGAGGAAGTGTTCCCAAGATTATAAAAGAATATGGTTCAGTTAAAGAGAAAATGGGAAAGGGTGAATTCAAACCTTTACCCCTTACTCTTTTCTTAAACTACAAAGGATATGAAAAGTACTTATCCCAATCATATTTATTGGATTATAAACAAGCTTCCCAGTCCCTAATCCCTAGTCCCCAGTCCCTTACTTTATCAGGTAAATCCCAATGATTAGCGGTATTTTTGAAAATTGTGTCGGCTCAAATAATATCGAAACTACTCTGAAATATTGGAATGAGTTCGGCTATCAAGAGGTCAAGAAAGGAGAATTTTCCGCAGAACAAGCAGAATTACTCTACGGTCATAAATCAGATTTAGTATCACTGCGACTGCAAAATGGCAACTCATCAGAACATGGACTAGTGCGGGTAATGTGGTGGAAACAACCCCGCAATGAAGGCTTAGGCGATACCTTGCCAGTCGTAGAGGGTAGTCGCTGGTTTGCTTCTCTGACTCAAGATATTTATGCCATAGCAGATGCTTTTGCTGACGACAAAGCCAACGGTGGAGACTGGATTTATACCGAACCAGTACGCGGTATCGAGTATGTCGGTAATGTAGGAACGGGATTATATAACCGCTTTGTCGGTGTGCGAGAAATGTTTGTGATTGGCAAAGAGACACGACAAGCATTTTTCCAGCGATATAACTACGATCGCCCTGGTTACGGTACTATTAATCGCAATTGTGGGCTATTAGTAAGTGAGGGTACTCACTCTAGTTTCATCACTTCTGACCATAGCCTCGTCTCTTTTTACACAGACGTTTTTGGACTTGTGCCATCAGAGAATAATCCCAAACTCTCCGGCTATAAAAATCCCTCTACTCGCCAGATTATGATGCTTGAGGAAGGGCAAGAATTTTATCTTTCGGTTTTTGCTTCACCCAAGACTAATGTCGGAGTTTTTCAAGTTTATAGCCCACTTTATCCTACTAGCGATCGCCGCGAATACGCTCAACCAGGCTCGTTAGGCATAAGCCTTTTTACTTATCAAGTTGATGATATTGCAGCTTTTCATCAACGCGTCATCGCCAGCAACGCTACTAACGTTACACCCATTGTCCCTAATGAATTTGGCGAACCTGCTTTTGGATTAATTGCACCAGATGGGATGTATTGGGTAATTGTTAGCTAACCAAGCGTTTTTGTTGGGGAGTTGACCGAGGATTTCAAAATTATTCTCCCCATCTCCCCACCCTTTCAAGAGCAGGTTTTTCTTACCGAAGGTAGGAGGCAGGGCCAAAGAGGCTTTTAGGGTTTTTGCAAATATGCATTGATCGTAAGTAATATCATGTCCGGCTAATTACTTGTGATTCGATACATCTGTGCAGAAAATGCAAAACCCTCTCCTCTGCTCATGATAGTAAAAGAGCTTGGATATCAGATAGAAACAGTCAAGCGATCGCTTCATTATGCGATCGCTCCTGCAATAGTTGCGGTTTTTCCTAATGCGTTCATTTGCTTTTGGTCTAGCGGCTCTTCAAGATATGCCTTGGAATTATTAGCTGGGTTAGCTACTACTTGCTCTACACTATTTGTTAATTACAGCACTAAAATAACCGCGCATTTTTAATTTATCAGGCGATTTAGAGAATGAAACGATTCTACCCTTAATGGTAGGACTGTTAACCGATACATTTAATGGAAACATCTTTTCTGTGCTTGTGAGGCTAAGATTGGCAAATATCTCATTACCTTTGTTAAATAAACTACTATCCTTATTTAGCACGCTATAGCTAACTGTTGATTGAAAGGTATAAGTCCCTGCACTAGTGATGTTTTGAGTTGGAAACAAGAACAAGTCATTATCTTTTGCGTTTAAAACGCCATCATTTCTAACTAACTTAGCTCTGAGTTGGAAACCAACTTCATTTTCAATAAGAAAAGTCTCAAACGAAGTGAGTCTGACATCGACCGTTACACTAACACTAGCCTCTGAATTAGTAAACAGATCGATTGACACTGTGGGATTAGATAAGCTTGCCATACTTAGTTATCTCCTGAAGTACTTGCTTTTATTTACACTTTTAAAAAGTAAATTTGACACTATCATCAGGTGTATTATTAAGACAGGTATGCAAGCAAATATACTGACGCCAATATCTGCCAATAGGTAGTTAATATCAAGCATTTAATTTGCTAATATCTACTTAGCTATTTAGTGCTTTATTAGACTGAGGAAAGAAAAAGGTAACAAATAGCTCAGGATGTAGAGCAACTTGCCGAAATACCTGGCAGATTAATAAACTGCAAAGTTGTTTGAGTATGTCATCAACTTAAAAATATTTGCTCTCCTAAATATCAATAGGTGATTTTTACTCGCTACACACATAGGCTAGAACACTTTGTTAGGCAGATTCTCGATCTACCATGACTCTGGATACTCGCTATGAGTTGGAAGTCCTCCGCTAGCACAACTCCACGCTGCTCTGGATGCCCAGAAGATGCGATCCGTAGGAGTGATAGGTGGTGCTGTATCCAAGGAGCCGGCTGGAATAACCACGATCTTGCCGTTGCGCGTTAGCCGTGGAACCGGGCATCCACAATGCCTGCAAAACCATTTGCCGAAGCTCTTTGCCGTGGGAAGGTCATAACGTGTGACAACTTCCTCTCCGGAAAGCCATCGGAACTGGCTCGGTTCAACGGTTAGATTTGTGGCATGGCCTGTGCCTGTGCCTTTGCGACACCGCGAGCAGTGGCAATGAACCATTTTTTGGAACGGCGGGTTCACTTCAAATTTCACCGTTCCACAAAGGCAACTACCCTGAATGCTAGAGTTATTCATCTACTTCCTTGTTCAACTTCTGCATACCCAACTTGTGCCACTGACTAAGAACCTTTCGCTACCAACAACTCTTTGTGGCGGAAGATGGCTAACTATTTATTATACGGAAAGTTTCCGTATAATCTTTTTCTAAATCTTAATATATCAAGCATTACAACGAATTCCTGCCTAAATATACGGAAAACTTCTTCAAGGGGCAACAAGCTGTACTGAAAAAGGTGATTAGCGATCGCGCTTATCTAACAAAATCGCATTGCTCCCGTTCAAATCTGTCCCTCTTTAATATCAAAGAGGGACGTTTTGCGTAGTAAAACCAACAAGAGGTTTTTTACAGCAGATTGCAAGTAAGTGAGGTACAACCAGGAGTGATTCATCAAACATAAAGAGTTTCTTTCTAACTTCTTCCTTCTGCCGACGCTCGCGGACACGGCGAATCGCTGCTCTATCCTGCCTCAAAACCATTAACTCTGTACCTCATGCAAATCAAAACTGCTGTATATTCTGAATTCTCTTTTAAACCATGTTCTTAAAACTCATTAAACCTAGAAGCGACTTAAATATTACAATTCCTCCAACCAAAGCGAAACTCGATCCTAAGCTGCCCAACATTAGAGGTAAAAACCATAAACTTAGCCAAGAATCGATCTGTGCAGAACCTGGGTTATCAGGATTGTATAGAACTTCTACCTGCTGACCTTTAGTAAATTGTGGTGGACTGCTAGCTGAATTTGATTCAAAAACCGTTGATTCGCCAGAACGTGTAGTAAATTGCACGACTGGATAGTAGACATAAGACCGATACCCTTTGCTATCAGGTGATGAAAGACGTTGCTGCAATTCTATAACTGTTCCTTGTGCTGGAATTGCCGCAGACACAAAAGAACGAGTATTTATTCCAATAATGATGCCCGTGACAGCAATTATGCTGCCAACACCACCGAATATTGAACCAAATATAAGAAAGAACTTTGTATCTCCATTCATAGGATAGATGAATTATTGATTGTTGACTGTTAACGTTAAAAGTAATGAGTTTTGCCCATACCTTTTTATAATTTTTGTAGGGTGCGTTAGGCTAAAGCCGTCACCACCCTACTTAAGGTTTAATTTATAAGTGATTTCCATAAGTCGATGTTTTTAGATTAAAAAACAATAGGGGAAAACTAGGGTAGACGAGCCATTAGTTATTAGTCATTAATCGTCTGACGGCAAGCCGCTTGGACTCTACTTCCCACCGAATGTAAACAAACATTTCTGTTTCTTGAAAGTGGGATTAAGTAAGTGGGCAGGAAAATTCACAAGTATGTAACCAAAAATGACTCAGACAGTTTTAAGTTAAATTAGACTTGTCCGAAAACTCCTCGCGCCAGACTGTTCAACTCTTTGGGGCAAAACTGTGTTGTGTTAAAAAGTTCTTGGCTGGGGGCGGCATTGTTGCTTTTAAACGGCTTCATTTTCTGATTACGCAACTTAAGTGCCGATTAGCTTAAGAATACTTTTTCTTGTATCAAGCTTAATAATTGAGTGTTACACCAATCTAATCCTGAGATATAGATACAAGACGCTTCTAATGGCAGACCAGCATCGCAGACTTATAAGGATAGCATGAGAGCAAAACAAGATTATTAAGGACTAACAATTATGAAAACTACAGCAATTAGCACCGATCGAGTTCCTACTGTCGCCCCAGGTTACAATGATGCCGATCGCAACGCTTGGATTTTTGGCTGGAATCCGCAGCAGGGCGTAAATACCAAGGAACCGTTCTCATCCCTTGCCTAAAGTACCTAATACGGAGCTATGCGCCTGTTACTCAAGAGTTTTTAACGAGTGTTTTTATAACTCAAGTCGCGGGTTATTAGACTTACAAATTTTTGATAATTAATTATCATGTCAGATGCAACAACAACCGAGTTAACCGATGCATTACATCAAGCAGCCCATCCATTGACAGGTGGCCCCCAAGACTACGACCCACTCATGGATTTAATTGGTAATGCCCGCTTTGTGCTGATTGGCGAAGCGTCTCACGGCACCCATGAATTTTATGAACAACGAGCTATTATTACCAAGCGGCTGATTCAAGAAAAAGGCTTTACGGCTATAGCAGTAGAGGCAGACTGGCCGGATGCCTACCATGTTAATCGTTATGTACGGGGAATTAATGACATCCCTACTCTTGCTGAAGCGATCGCAGGCTTTGAGAATTTTCCAAGTTGGATGTGGCGCAACACTGATGTGGCGAACTTCATCGGTTGGCTACGTCAGTATAATGATGCATTACCGCACAATGGAAACAAAGTAGTGGCGTGGCAAGCCTTAAATATTGCAATAGATTTTGGATTAAATTGAGATAAATCAATGTTTTCCACTTTTTTATTAATGCACCATTTTAAGCTTGCCACGCCAGTAGGCTTTTACGGGCTTGACCTTTACAGTATGTATACCTCAATAAGCGAGGTTCTTACTTAACGTCAGTTCGGGTTAAGACTATTTTGCTGTTCATTCTACGAGATAATAGAGTTTTTAGCCAACGATAGAATCAGGGTTTGAGCTTATCCCGAACTCAGGTTAAGTATATTGCGATCGCCTCCGGTGGGCGCTTACGCCATCGCTAAACTCTTGGTCATTCCTCATTGTGTCTCTATTTTGATATGGTATTAATTAATGCTCATCTGTGCTGATACCAAAATTTATTTTCCACGCTCCCTGGTTTATGCTAGCTATCGAGACAAACTCTTAGAGCTAGTTCCCTATATACCAAACGTGCGCTATATCGAAGTTAGATCGCGCACTGAAGTAAGCAGCAATGTTTATACTATCAATGACTGGCATGGTGGTAGTGAAATTCCAGCAGCAGCAAGAGTTCTACTCAGTGAAGATATGCTCTCGTGGACAGAATACAATACCTGGAATCAGGATCTGTTTACAGTTGAATGGCGTATTGAAACTCACGCTTTTACGGAAGCAGTCAAGTGTTATGGCAAGAATCGCTTTCTGTCAGACGGCAATAGTACAGTAATTGAAAGCCGCGGTGAACTGACCATCGATCCAAAACAAATCAAAGGAGTACCATTCTTTCTTGCAAATACAATTGCTCATGTTGTTGAAGATTTTTTGGGTAAAACTATACAACCTAATCTACTAGCAATGAGTGCGGGAGTGCGCCAGTATCTAGAGCAAAATGTCAGAGATTGAAAGGGGAGCATATCAATGTAAGGATTCAGCCCTTCTGAATTCACGAGCACAGCCAAAGAAGCTCCGCCAAGGCGTCATACCGTTTCACTTTCAGGTTGATACATTTAGGCAAGCAGGGGGAGCAGAGGAAGCAGAGGAAGAAAGAAAAATGATTTGTATCAAGAATTGAGTGAAATGGTATCATACCAATTTGCAATGACGCTCCTTCTGTGCGAGACGCTACGCGTAGCTTGGTTCTCCGTAGGAGTACGTCGCTGACGCAATTAAAAAACTAGGATTTGCAAAGCCTTCAAGGTTTGCATCCATATCAAAATTTTAGTGAATTGGTATCAGAATAATTAAAGAATCGTGCCAAGCTTTGATAAATAAATATCCTAATTCTACTAAAATCCTTATAAATTCTGACTTCTGAACGGCAGTTGACGAAAGTTTGCTCAAGTCGGGCATTCCCCGCCCACGCAACTGTCTCCTTTATGCTGGGAAACCCTAGTCGAGCACTGCCTCCTCCTGAGTACTGAATTCTTACATATTCTTTATGAAAAAAAGCCACAGTTTAGTATTAGCAATTGTAGGAGTAGTGTTAATTGCTCTTTCATGGTGGGGTGTGCTAAGAGCGCAAACTTCTCTTGTGAGCCGTCAAATGGAACGTCTGGGAGTGCCTTTGTTATATGTAGCACCGCAGAAGGTTCAAAATGTTCCTGGTGTTTTAATCGCGCATGGTTATGCAGGCTCGAAACAATTAATGCTTGGTTATGCCTACACTTTGGCTCATGCGGGTTATGCTGTTATGCTCTGGGATTTTGATAGTCATGGTGCTAACGCCAAGCCACTAAAAAACAATTCACTAAGAGAGAATTTAAATGTTGCCTATACAGTACTACTAGAGCAACCAGAGGTAGATAAATCGCGTTTGGCTACATTAGGACACTCAATGGGTAGTGCAGCTGTCATGTCTGCTGCCATCAATCAAGTAGATCGCTATGCTGCAACTGTAGCAGTTTCACCTACAGGCGCTTCAATTACACCAAACGTACCCCGGAACCTTTTATTACAAGCAGGGAGTTGGGAAAATAGATTTGTTGCCAATGCAGAGCGTTTACTCGTGTCTGGTGGTGGAGAAAATCACAATTTTACTCAGGGTAAAGCAAGAAAGCTCCTTATTATCCCCAATGCCGAACATATTACAATTTTGTTTCGCCATTCGAGTCATCAGGCTGCTAAAGATTGGCTGAATAGTGCATTTGGGATAAACAGCCAGAGTAACTATGTTGATTACCGAATGCTGTGGTATTTTTTACACTTGTTAGGATGGCTAACAATGCTTGCAGCGTTAGCGTTGCTTAACGTTCGCGTAGCGTCTGGTAGAGAAGTTATCGCACCCGTTTTGGCTACTTCTTCTAGCATTCACAAAACAGGACAGTTAAAAAGCTGGATGGGTTTATTAATAGCACCTTTTGTCGCCACTGGTACACTGATATTAATCAATCGATTAGGCTCCCTCGACAGTTTGGGTGGAGTATTAGTAGGCGGAGCAATTAGTATTTGGTTTGGAGTCGCAGGTTTAAGTTGGCTGATTGCTATGAGACGGCTACAGATGCCATCACCTAGAGCTTTGGTAATTGCCATAGCTTTGTTTATCATCTTGTGGATTGGTTTTGGGGCAATGGCGCAGATCGTATGGTTGCAGTGGTGGTTAATTCCATCACGTTTGCAAGTTTTTCCTATTCTGGCAGTAGCTTGTTTTCCTTGGTTTTTAGCTTCTGGAGTGGCACAGCAAAATCTGAATTTTGGTCAGCGATTTTTGTGGTGGCTCGGACAAAGCACAGTCTTAGTGGGTGGTTTTATTCTAGTGGTTTCTTATCTGCCACAACTAAGCTTTATTTACCTCTTACTGCCACTATTTCCTGTATTTATGGTGATTTTCTCATTTTGTTCTGGGTTGCTGAATAATCCTTGGGGTTATGCTCTTGGTAGTACTTTATTTTTTGGTTGGGTATTAGCATCTGCCTTTCCATTGTCAATTTGACTTTGTTTGCTGACCTGCGTATTGTTACCACTGTAAGAGGTTGTTTGAAAAGTTTTGGGCGAATATAATTCGCTACTACACAGACTTTCGTCCGCCTGCCTTGTCCTAATGAAGAATCAAGATACTGGTTAAATCATAGAGATTAGAATCACAGGGAATACCAATACGTCGCCAAATTTTTCCTAATGACTATCCAAAAATTTCTTGCAGATCCAGTTTCTTTGTATCCTTCGGAGTGAGAATTCTTAGAAGATCTTCTTGAACAAATGTTGTCGGAGTAAATTAGATTAGAAGTTGTTTTCCAAGCATTTTATGTTGAATTGTTTGAATAAGATGCGTCGTATATGAATTAGGTTTTGAGGCTAATTTTTGTTGCCTGATTTTAAAGAATTGTAGGACTTACGCATTGACAAATTAGACAAATAATGTATTGAGAAAAGCTAAAAAAAACAGGCCATCGCTAATCACTC
>JAVRCJ020000010.1:0-243504 GCA_034530875.2 Nostoc sp. DedSLP01 | reverse complement strand
GCTCGTGGTGTAGGTATTGACTCTGAATTCGCTGCCTTGAGCTACCCCAGCACTGTTGTAGCGTTGGGCATATATGCCATAGCCAGAACCGTCCTGACCATCGCTTTGCCAGCAAATGACAAAATCCCCATCGGCATCCATTGCTACTGCGGAGTTATTTTGATTGCCCGTGGTGTAGGTATTGACTTTGAATAGAGCCATAAAAAACCTCTCTTAAAAACTAAAAATTTAATGTCGTCAACTTTGATAAAACTTATACCAATTCCCAATATTTCGGCTTCTCTACGAGACGCTACGCGTAGCTTGCTTCTCTGTAGGGGTACGCTCAGTACAAGTTCGCAATTAAGAAACTCAGTTTGTATCTGGGTTTGGTGGTTTGAATCTGTTGCCCTATTTTGGAGAATTGGTATAAGTTCTATTTGATTTCAACAATTAGTCGTTAGGAATCACTGCACTCGGTCGCAGCCAGTAGTTCAACTCTGGTGCGGTAAATGCTTGGCGGATTTCTTTGCGTTCTGAATTCAAAACCATCGGACGCTGCACGCCAGGAAGAAACTGCACATCATATAGTTCTTGAGTACCTGCGGTGAACTTCAGCATCCCTACATGCTGCCCATTTCGCAAATCTACAACTGCCACACCACACAACAACTGCTCAAACCGTTGAGTAATGGGCAACCCACCAAAAATATGCCGTTCCCGAATCTGGCATAGTCCAACTAGGGCGTAATATCCCACGCAGCACAACCCCCGCAGAAATCCTGGCAGTACGCAGACTACCTGTTTGTCCCCTGATTCTGGATGAATGCGCCATACTTCCCCAGCACCAGAGTTGAGTAACCATAAAAACCCGTCATGCCAAATTGGAGAATGGGGCATTGATAGTCCATCTACAATAATTTCATTGCTCTCCACTTCCACCACGACTCCACCGTTGGCTTTACCCAAACGCCATCCTCCGACGGTATCTGTCGCACCCAAGGCAGTCACATATTTGGGTTTGCCATCCACCATCGCTAAGCCATTCAGGTGGCAACGATCTTCTGGTACTACTTGGGAAATAAATTTGGGATGCCAGCGCGGTACAAAACTAAAGTCTGGACTCAAGGCAGAAAGACACGAAAAGCGGGTGTTGACAATCCACAGCCCTTCCCTACCAAATTCCAGGTCGTGAATGTTCAGGTCGCCTGTGAAGTATGTCATCCGTGGTAGGTAAAGGGCGTCGTAGCGTCCGGGTTGGTCTTCTAAATACTCATAAGCTAATGTGGGGGCGTTAGCTAATAAATAGACTTCGTGATGGCTAGCTAGTGCTAAACGCGAACCATGAACTGCTAACCCCATTGGTTTGGAAAATTGGCGTAACAGCATGGTAATCTGTTCCCCATTCCAGCCCACTAGTGCTAGTTTTCCGGTTTGGTAAGTGGTGATGGCAACTGAACCTCCGGCTTGATTCAGCCAAGAGATAAATCCCTCGTCGGCATTACACTCAATTAAGTTGTTCTCTTGTGGGGCAGTAGTGCTGGAGGTGGCTAGCATAAATCAAATTTCAAATTTTTTGGGCGATAGAATGTCATATTTTAGACTTAGTTGCATAAAAAAGGTTACACAAAACTAAATTCAGAAGTAGTAGCGGTCACTTTTGTCTAAAGCAAATTGGTCACCAATAAACAAACCTGTACCAGGAACAATACCCAAAGGAATCGCCCGCTGATAACAGGTCATACTGCCATCAAGCCTCACTTTATAAACTTTGTAGATATTTCGATCTTGGTTGTTTTTATAATCTTCTACTCGTAGGTCTTATTTTATTTACTGACGTTATACTAATGACTTTTATTTGAAATAATAGCAGTATATATACTGAATATTAATTTTGTCAAAACTTGAATTAACCTGAATTCGATCTATAGGATTTTGACCTCACCCCAGCCCCTCTCTACGGTGTACACACAAGTCGCAAATAGTATTCTGTCAAGGAATAATTGACGAGTAAATTCTCTGTAGAGACGGCGATTTATCGCGTCTCTACATGAGGTCTTTCTGGCCGATCTCAAGCGTATTGGGCTAAACTCGATCTGACTTGTGTGTACACCCTGGGCTATATCAATAAATCCTGTATTGATTTCAATTTAACGACAGGAATTCTTCTCCTACGGTGGGATGAATGCCTATTGTTTCATCGAGTTCCTGCTTAGTAATGCCCTTGCGAATTGCAATTCCAAGACTTTGAATGATATCTGCTGCATTTTCACCCACCATGTGAGCGCCCAAAACTTCCTCAGAATCGCCATTGACGACTAACTTAATTGTCCCTTGCTTATCCTGTTCGGTTAGCTGATAAAACAGTGGTTGGAATTGGGTGTAGTAGGATTTTACAGATTCACCAAATTTTTCCCGTGCCTTAGCTTCTGTCAGACCGATACTAGCTACTTCTGGACGACAAAAAACAGCGGTAGGCACATAATCGTAATTCAGTTTTTGCGGCTGATTGCCAAAAACTGTATTGGCAAAGGCAATACCTTCTGCCTTCGCCACTGGAGATAATTGGATGCGGCTGGTACAGTCACCGACAGCAAAGATATTTTCTTGATTGGTGCGGCTTTGTTCGTCTACTTTAATTGCACCATGTTCGCTAGCTTCAACACCAGCATTTTCCAAGCCCAGATTTTTAGTATTTGGGGCGTAACCTGTAGCAACTAAGATGGTATCTGCTGCAACTATTTCTCTGCTCTCACTGTTAATACTCAACAACAAACACTCTTCTGAATATTTGATTTTTTGAACGCTAGTGTTAGTGAATAACCGAATTCCGCGTTTACTCAAAGCTTTTTGCACGTTAGAGCGAATGTCATTATCAAACCCCGATAAAATCATCTTTTCTTTTTCGATGACCGTCACCTGGCAGCCAAAAGCGTGCATCATACTGGCAAATTCTATACCAATGTAGCCGCCACCAATTATTGTCAGGCGTTTTGGTAGATAGGGTAGCTGAAACATTTCGCGGGATGTGATGGCGTATTCTACACCTGGGATATTGGGCTTGAGGGGTTTTCCACCCACAGCAATTAAAATTTTGTCTGCTGTAACTTTGCGATCGCCAACACTAATAGTATGAGCATCGATAAAACTGGCACGTTGGGAAATTATTTCAACTCCAGCTTTATGCAATTGCTGAGAATAGAATTCGTTGATGCTGTCAAGATGCTTGTGTACGGATTTAATAAATAGTGTCCAGTCAAAGTATGTTGGACAATCGCTCCACCCATAAGTGTGCGCCATTTTATTTTGCAGGGCAAAGTCAGCAGCATAGACAATCAGTTTTTTGGGAACGCAGCCACGATTGACACAAGTTCCCCCAAAGGCTTCTTGTTCGGCAATGGCAACACGCACGCCATAACTAGCTGCTTTTTTAGCTGCTGCCAATCCCCCAGGCCCAGCACCAATGACAAACAGGTTGTAATCAAATGTCATAATAATCTGTTCCTTTTCAATTTTTTGGAAAGCAGAGCTATTTCATCCCTTATAGATACTCAGACAAAAGTTCATCTACTGTCTTTGGGTGGACAAATCGATACCAAAATACGCTGATATCTAGCAAATTGCCGCTAGAATCGCAATTACTACAAAAATAACAGCGATCGCCCAATTATTGCTAACTTAAATTACACTTTGTCGGGGAACAGACAATATACTCATTCTACAAGAAGTAAATGTTAGCGATACCTAGAGTTTTTGCTAGCCTACCCTTGTGCCAGAGTCTACCCCATCATCTAATTTGGGCGAGTATGCGGTTAAATAACAGCTTGATTTTTAGCATGATTTTGTTAAATACTGTTGCTAAGATTACTGAAATTACGCATAACTTATTCCCGCTAAAACTAGAAAATTCTTAATAAAAATTTTGTTATTCAGACTTTTTAAGTATATTTTTATACTTAAAATCGTAAAGTTTGATAAAGGCGATCGCCCTTGCGCCACTGACGTTGATGGTCGCGGTGAAAGATGCGAAAATTGCTCTCGGATAGGCAGCAAGCATCAAACTGGACGACAACCAGATAAGATTTCGTGCATCTTCACTACTTGTCCGATAATTGCGATCGCTGGTGCACCAAATCCAGTTTTCTCAACTTGCTCGACAATTGTCTCCAATGTGCCAATCAATTCTTCTTGTTCGGGACGCGTACCCCAGCGCACTAAACCAATGGGCGTTTCTAAACTCAATCCAGCTGTAGTTAATTGTTCTACAATATATGGCAAATTGTGAATTCCCATATAGATCACAATGGTTTCCGAGCCGTGGGCGATCGCACTCCAATTAACTAAGGGTTTATACTTTCCTGCTGACTCGTGTCCAGTAACAAATGTGACTGAAGAGCTATACAGTCGATGCGTTAATGGTATGCCTGCATAAGCAGCGGCAGCAATTCCCGAAGTGATACCAGGAACAACTTCTACAGGAATTCCGGCATCGACTAATTCTGCCATTTCTTCGCCACCACGACCAAAAATAAACGGATCGCCGCCTTTTAGCCGCACTACTATGGCATTATCCTGGGCTTTCTCAATCAGGAGTTGAGTTGTTTCTTCTTGCAGGAGCGAATGTTTTCCCCTGCGCTTCCCAGCGTTAATTTGCTCTGCTTGGGGATTAATCATAGCCAGAATTGCTGGACTTACCAAAGCATCATAGATGACTACATCCGCACATTCCAATAAACCTTTCGCCTTGAGAGTTATTAGTCCTGGATCTCCTGGCCCCGCACCTACTAAATAAACCTTTGCCAAATATTTGCTCCTCTGTGTGACTGTGCGGTTCATTCTTGTATTAAATCCCAAATTAAATCAGCTAATTCTGCACTTATTCCTAGAGGTTCTGTCAAATGGAAAGTCACTGCCGGAAATTGTAATTTGAGCTTTTCTACTGAAGCTGCGATCGCATCAGTTATTCCACCAGCGAATAAAAAATATTGCAAAATTCCAATTTTTTTATAGCCAGCAGCAACCAACTCTTTCACCCGTAATTCTAAACTATCAGGTACAGACCAATAAGCAACTACCGCTGACAAACTTGCAGCTAGTGCTTCGACTGGTTTTTGAGAATCAGGGCGACGGCTACCATGAGTTAACAGAATCCATGCTTGCGCTTCTATTTTAGCAATTTGCTTTGCCAGCAATTTTTTCAAACCTGGGTGAGAACCTAAGTATGGTTGCAATTCAATAATGATATCTTCACCAGTTGCCTGTTGTGCCAGAGCTACTTCAGCAGGAATATCCGTCATTACATGCACTCCAGGGAGCATAAACAAAGGAAAGATTTTCAGGCGTTTCTCATCATGAGACGCTTTGTTGCGGCTAAAAGCAGTCTCAGTAAATTGTTTAATTTCCTCGTGCAGAGGCTTTTGGCTCATTTCTAAAGCAGCTATACCAAGCAGTTCTTCTGTATTTGCTCCAGCAGAATTTTTGTCAAATTTATTACGCAACAACCTTGCCAGTTCCTGCATAGCAATTTCTGGCCGCGAATCGCTACTTCCGTGATACACCAATAGATATGCAGATGACATGGGCAAACTTAAATTTTCAGTAACTAGTTTTCATATTTTACGTAAAAGCAACTAGATATTGGAAGTGTTGTTACCCGAAGCGCGGGGTTTACCCCATGTTAAGTGAGAAGTGCTGAGTAAAGATAAGGGTTAACCCAAGTCCTTACAAGAGCTAGGAGTTAAGAATTATTCTCCCCCTACCTCCCCTGCTCCCCCTGCTCCCCCTGCTTCCTCTTCCTCTTACCTCATTGCTGTTCGGCAGTATAAGTATAAAAGCGATCGAAAGCTCCCACCGTTTCAAATCTGTAAGAAGGCATCCAAGAACTTATTTGTAAATCTGTACGGTAAACGCTAAAAATAATGTAATTTTGCCTTTCTGTGGTTCTGTTAATAATTTGCTGGATTTGTGGGTTAGCTCGATCTACTAACTTTTCACAATTAAAACGGACTATATTTTCTATAAAATTTGTGGTTTTTTTACATACATCGGTTTTTAAATAGCCTGCTAGCCGTTGCACTGCATATTCTTCATACGCAACCTGACTAGGATTTGTCTTCGCCATTGTCACACCTAAGGCGGCGAGTCCTACTGCTGCTCCAGTATATGCGATGATGGTTAGCTGTTTCATGTTTGCCCAATGAAATTCATTATAATTGTTAGAGTCCAGAGACTCTAAATGGAATTAGTCCGTTCCTTATCCAAAAACTCTTGCTCAGTTTCCAAAAAATTGCTATAATTGGAATTGTTGAATGGCGAGCGTAGCCAAGTGGTTAAGGCAGTGGTTTGTGGTACCACCATTCGTGGGTTCAAGTCCCATCGTTCGCCCTTACTAAATTTATAGGCTTAAAAGAGCCATAAAAGCGAACCAGGATATTCATTAATTTAGCTTATAAGTAATTATATGTATATAAGCAAATTTACTATTTTAAGTATAATTGCTTGTTTGAAGCTAATCTGCGTCTAAATTGCGCATTGTTTTTGGTTGTTGACAGCTTTGCCTGAGGCTAAAACCGTAACACAGCCTACTTCATAAATAATTTATAAAACTAAAATATAACTTTTATTGAACTAAATAATTATTTGAGTTACTTCAAATTAAAAAGTTTTATATAAAAGCGATCGCCAATAAATATAGCAGAGATAAACCACCGATCAAAAATCAAATTATATTTTTCATCCTTCTTTCCTATTCCCTACTCCCCATTCCCTATTCCCTCACTCAATAAAAAATTCCAGAACTCATTTTAAATGCTATATCTACAAAATATAAAATTCCCGACTTATGAGGAAATCGGGAATTTAAACTTGAAGAGTTGCGTTTTGTAAAGGATGCTCAAGTTTTAGAAAATGCCTAAAAGAATGATAAAAGTCAACCCACATAAGGCAAGTAAAGAAACAAGCATAAGGTTGCCTATGCTGTGGTCAGAAGTTGTTAAGTTATGTGTATCGTCAGCCATATAATTATCGACCCGATTGCAAAAAGTTCATGCTGAAATTATAGCTAGGCTGAATTAACCTTAAGGCTATCTGAGATAAAAACTTGATTTTAGTTCATTTAAGTTTAAGTGAATGATTAAGGTTTAAACAATAATAAATAACTTTTGTTTCAGCAAATTAGCGAATACAATCATAGCCATCGTAGAATGAATAAATTAAAGAAAATTCATGACAAAATACGAACAATCGTAAGAGTTGATTATCTAATGATTGTATCAACTATTTAACAACCTCTATCAAAAGAAATAACGATTGTATTCCTTAAGTGGGAGCCAAAAATACTGAGTAATAGATACTTTATGTAAAGTAGAACATGATTTCAGTACTGCTGAAAAGTAGATACTTTTAGATACACAGATAAATTATGATTTATCTGTGTTGTTTTGTTTTTCACGCGGCGGAACAAAAGCTAGAGGCTTGCTTGTCTCGCCTTCACAGTTAAAAATGCAAACATCGTCATTCAGTGGAGTTGCCATGTCTGAATTGCTCCAAGCAGTCTTAGATAGTGAAGAAAAAAATGATTTGCGTTCCTTCATTAGTGAATTACGCCAACAAGAAAAGAAGTACTTGCTGCGAAACGACATACTCAATGTATATGCTGAATATTGCTCCAAGTACCAGAAACCTGAGGCTTTTTACACTAACTCTGACTTAGGTAAACTTATTTACTATACTCAGGAAATTATTCAGGAGGACTCAAACTTCTGTTTTATCATCCGTTCTAAAATTGCCAGCCAAGAAGTATATTGGTTGACGTCAGACTTGAGCATTGAGCCAATGACGGTGCAGGAATTACTGGATCTGCGCGATCGCCTGGTAAACAAATACCATCCTAACGAGGGTGATTTACTGGAATTGGACTTCGGCCCGTTTTATGACTACACGCCAGTCATCCGCGACCCGAAAAATATTGGTAAGGGAGTACAATTTCTCAACCGCTATCTATCCAGCAAAATATTTCAAGACTCCAAGCAGTTGCTAGAAAGCTTGTTGAATTTCTTGCGCCTGCACCAATACAATGGGATGCAATTGCTAGTAAACGATCGCATTCAATCCCAGCAGCAACTTTCCGACCAAGTGAAGAAAGCGATTGGTTTTGTTAGCGATCGCCCCGATGATGAAGCCTATGAAAAATTTCGGTTCCAGTTGCAAGCAATGGGTTTTGAACCGGGTTGGGGTAATACCGCAGCCCGCGTGCGAGAAACCCTAAATATTCTCGATGAATTGATTGATTCTCCCGATCCTCAGACCCTAGAAGCTTTCATTTCTCGAGTACCGATGATTTTTAGAATCGTCCTGGTGTCAGCCCACGGATGGTTCGGTCAAGAAGGCGTTTTGGGACGTCCCGATACTGGCGGTCAGGTAGTTTACGTCCTCGATCAGGCAAAAAGTTTGGAAAAACAGCTGCAAGAAGATGCTTTTCTAGCTGGTTTAGAAGGATTGAACGTCCAGCCAAAAGTGATTATTCTCAGCCGCTTAATTCCTAATAGTGATGGTACCCTTTGTAATCAGCGACTAGAAAAAGTTCACGGTACAGAAAACGCCTGGATTTTGCGAGTGCCTTTACGGGAATTTAATCCTAATATGACTCAAAACTGGATTTCCCGGTTTGAGTTTTGGCCTTATCTGGAAACTTTTGCTATTGACTCCGAAAGAGAACTGCGAGCAGAATTTCATGGTAGACCTGACTTAATAGTTGGTAACTATACTGATGGAAATTTAGTAGCATTTTTGCTGGCGCGGCGGATGAAAGTAACGCAATGTAATATTGCCCATGCTTTGGAAAAATCTAAATACTTGTTTAGTAACCTTTACTGGCAAGATTTAGAAGAAAAATATCATTTTTCCTTGCAATTTACAGCTGACTTAATTGCGATGAACGCTGCGAATTTCGTTATTAGCAGCACCTATCAAGAAATTGTCGGCACGCCCGATAGCGTGGGACAGTACGAATCTTATAAATGCTTCACTATGCCCGAGTTGTACCACGTAACCAATGGGATTGAATTATTTAGTCCTAAGTTTAATGTGGTACCGCCTGGAGTCAACGAAAGTTACTACTTTCCTTACACCCGGACTCAAGATAGAGTAGAAAGCGATCGCCAACGCCTTGCAGAAACACTCTTTACCTTAGAAGACCCCAGCCAAATCTTTGGCAAACTCGACGATCCTAACAAACGCCCGCTATTTTCAATGGCGCGTCTCGACCGTATCAAAAACCTCACAGGTTTAGCCGAATGCTTTGGTCAAAGCAAAGAATTACAAGAACATTGCAACTTAATTTTAGTAGCAGGTAAGTTGCGTGTAGAAGAATCCGGCGACAACGAAGAACGCGATGAAATCGTCAAACTTTACCACATAATTGATGAGTACAATCTCCACGGAAAAATTCGCTGGTTGGGCGTGCGCTTGTCTAAAACTGATTCTGGTGAAATTTACCGAGTAATTGCCGATCGCCAAGGAATTTTTGTACAACCAGCTTTATTTGAAGCTTTCGGTTTAACAATTTTGGAGGCGATGATTTCTGGATTGCCAACTTTTGCTACGCAGTTTGGCGGGCCGCTGGAAATTATTCACAATAAGGTGAATGGGTTTTATATTAACCCGACAAATTTAGAAGAGACAGCCACAAGAATTGTCGATTTTGTCACAAAATGCGACCAGAATCCTAACTACTGGACTGAAATTTCTGAGCGAGCAATTGACCGAGTTTACAGTACCTATACTTGGAAAATTCACACTAGTAAGTTGCTATCTTTAGCACGAATTTATGGCTTTTGGAATTTTACTTCCAAAGAAAATCGCGAAGATTTGTTGCGCTACATTGAGGCTTTATTCTACTTAATTTATAAGCCCAGAGCGCAACAGCTATTAGAGCAACATAAGTATCGTTAGTCATTAGTCATTAGTCGTTAGTCATTAGTTATAGTCTTCTCTCCTTTTTGGCTCATTTATTATTAACTAATAACAAATGACCAATGACTAATGACTAATGACCAATGACCAATGACTAAATTGTTAACGCCCGCCAGGTTCGTTGACCAACGACTCCATCCACTGCTAAATTTCGCTGGTTTTGAAAAGCCTTGACAGCAGTCTCAGTCAGCGCTCCAAAAATCCCATCAACTTTAACAATATAACCATTTGATACTAATAGCCGTTGTAAAGCTCTGACAGCAATACCAGAGCTACCAAAATACAGAGTCGGTAGAGATTGGCTACTATATTTCTCGAAATTTCCCCTAGCTTTTGTACGGCCTTTCCCTACAGACTGAGAATACTTTTTAGCCTGTGCTATATCGGAAGGATCGAGAAACATTTTTTTTATTGTATGTTCTTTTTCTATTGCGATCGCTTTGATAGAAGCGTGCAAAGTTGCATCTGTCTGGATGAATTCAGGTGGTGTGACTTGAGCAGTTATCTCTTGCTGACTCTGTGTTGACTTGTTTAAGCCATTTTCCATCTGAAATAATTGCTGTTCTGGCAAATTAGCCCCAGATGCTTGTCTTGCTGTTAACATGCCCGTCATCATCAGGCCAATTTCAGTCATTGTTGTTCATTTGATTGAGACCAATATTTCTTTTAACAAATAACAGTAATGCTATCCGGGATACCGCATACCGTTCAAATCAAAAAATTATGTAGTCATTTCTCAGATAAATCTTAATTTTTTTACCTCCTATTCGGGTTAATTCAGAGTAAATCTCATTAGGCTTTGTGCTTTTTTTATCTTCGTTCGAGCTATCAAATTGTCAGACATTTTGTGTAATATTATGTCTGCTTCAAGACTTATCATTTAGGCTGACGAAGTGACGCACAGAGATTCTAACAATCCAGTAATTAGCCTGATTTGATACAAATCAATGGTTTAGACAATAACATACTATACATCGCATGGGAATACTATGAAACAAATTTATCTACTTATCTTTGGCCCTTACTTGGTATACTAATGTTGGTTTTTTGTTTTTCTACTGCAAGGCAAAATCTTACTGAGTTGACTTAGTAAACTTTTTCAGCCTTAATTACTTTAATATTTGGTAAGAAGGATAAACTCCCGATTCTGAACAATTTGTCTCCCCTGGGAGTGAGTTATCAAATCTTATTTGCTGAATGTTATCTTGATGGATACATGCTGCTTGCCGGAATCTGATGTGGTTTTACCATACCCTTCTGGTAGGGAACAAAAAAGAGGGAACAGGAGCAGCTTTAAAAACCTGCCCTAATATTGGGTTTACAGCAATTTTCAGGTAAATGAATTACATTATTTTTATCTTGCGCAAAGGAACAAAGCAAGAAACAAGATTTTGGTCTCAATACATGAAAACTGCTGTAAAGTTCCAAAATTTATTGATGAAAAAACCAAAAGTTTTTACTTTTTCTCATCGCGCCACAAAGCAATACCGCCTAATAAACCAGTGATATTGGGGATCAGTTTGACATTTAAGGGCAACTGAAGATTTACTCTTACAGCTTCACCACCGCCAATATATAAGTAATCATAATTGAACAGATGTTGCAAAGATGCGATCGCCTTTTCTAAACGCTTGTTCCATCTTTTCTCGCCAATTTTTTCTAACTCGGCGCGTCCTAATTGTTCCTCAAAAGTCTCTCCTTTACGAAATGGATGATGTCCCATTTCCATATTCGGTACCAGCTTTCCATCGACAAATAAAGCCGAACCAAACCCCGTACCTAAAGTGATCGTTAATTCTACACCTTTACCTGCGATCGCCCCAAGCCCTTGCATATCTGCATCATTAATCACCCGTACAGGCTTGTTTAAGCGTTTGAATAATGCTGTTTCTAAATCAAAGCCAATCCAATCTTGATGCAAATTTACCGCTGTTTCCGTGACTCCACACCGCACCACACCAGGAAAACCTACCGAAACGCGATGAAACTCACCTTGAGCAGCAGCTAACACAGCAATTGCATTAATTACAACCTCTGGGGTTGCAGGTTGGGGTGTATCTAAACGCGCTCTTTCGGTTATTGGATTTCCCGTAATATTCAAAACCATCGCCTTAACACCACTACCGCCAATATCAACCGATAATGTCCGAATCGATCCATTTTCTTCAACCATCGAGTTACATTCCTGTCACCGCTGTTATTCCGTTATTATGCTTTGCTACATCTGGTAATATGCGGATGTTTGGAGAGTTTTTATTATTGGTCGGCATTGGGCATGGGGCAAGCAGGGAGTGTGGGAGGTGTGAGAGGTGTGGGAGGATGGGGAAGATGGAGAAGAAATCTTCCCCCCTATCTCCCCACACTCCCCACACTTCCCTATCTCCCCTGCTCCCCATCCTCTCGCGATGCCCTTTGCCCAATGTCCAGAATCTTTTGTACCAGCATTTGGTAAGTTAGTACATAGTCTGAAACAATAGCAATTATTGCAAGAGGGGATCTACGTTGAGTCACCATCCAGATGCCATTGCCCCCCACGGTGGACAGTTGGTTAACCGTATCGCCACAGAAGAACAAAGAGAGGAATTTCTCTCGAAAGCTGAGTTTTTGCCGCGAGTGCAACTTGACGATCGCGCCGTTTCCGATTTAGAAATGATTGCGATCGGTGCTTTTAGTCCACTCACGGGTTTTATGAACCAGGAAGACTACGATCGCACTGTAACAGAAATGCGACTCGCTAACGGTTGTGCGTGGTCAATACCAGTTACGCTATCAGTAGCCGAAGAAGTAGCTTCTCCTCTCAAAGAAGGTGGCTTAATTCGCCTAGATAACCCTGCCGGGAAGTTTGTTGGAGTTTTGCAACTTACGCAAAAATATCACTACGACAAAACCCGCGAGGCAATTAATGTCTACCGTACTGATGATGCAAATCATCCTGGCGTTCAAGTAATCTATAACCAAGGTTCAGTACATCTGGCTGGTGATATCTGGCTATTACAACGCGAAGCCCATCCTCAGTTTCCCACTTATCAAATCGATCCCACTGCCTCACGGCAACTGTTTCGCGAAAATGGCTGGAAAACGATTGTTGGTTTCCAAACTCGCAACCCCATCCACCGCGCCCATGAATATATCCAAAAGTGCGCCTTAGAAACAGTAGATGCCTTATTTTTGCATCCATTGGTCGGGGCAACCAAAGATGATGATATTCCTGCTGACGTGCGGATGCGCTGTTATGAAATTTTGCTAGAACACTACTACCCCCACGACCGGGTAATTTTGGCAATTAATCCCGCAGCAATGCGTTATGCTGGCCCCCGCGAAGCAATATTCCATGCTTTAGTCCGCAAAAACTACGGCTGTACTCACTTTATCGTTGGTCGCGATCATGCTGGCGTCGGCAATTATTATGGCACTTACGATGCTCAATACATCTTTGATGAATTCGAGCCAGCTGAATTAGGCATCGTACCCATGAAATTTGAACACGCTTTCTACTGTACCCGTACCAAGCAAATGGCGACGACTAAAACCAGTCCCAGCAAGCCAGAAGAACGCATTCACCTCTCAGGAACCAAAGTCCGGGAAATGCTGCGACGCGGTGAGTTACCTCCACCAGAATTTTCCCGTCCCGAAGTAGCCGCAGAGTTGGCGCGGGCAATGCGGATACAAGTGCCGGTTTAGGGAATGGGGCAAATAGAGAGTGTGGGAGGTGTGGGAGGATGGGGAAGAAATCTTTCCCCCCACACTCCCCACACTCCCCACACTCCCCACACTTCCTCATCTCCCCCTTTACACTACAGGACTCAAACCTTTAAGCTGCTAGCTGGTAGGCTGAGAAATGATAGCTAATTTATGAAGCGGCGCACGTTTTTAAACAGAATTGGCTCAATACTCACCGTATTGGGGCTAACTGAAGCTGAGTGGTTGAGTTTGGGAAATCGCTACTACTATGCTTTGGCACAACCCAGTCCGCGCAAGTTGGCATTATTAATCGGTATTAACCAATACCCAAAAATCCCGGCTCTCAGTGGTTGTCTCACTGATGTGGAACTTCAAAAAGAACTTTTAATTCATCGCTTTGGGTTCCAAAGTTCAGATATTCTCACCTTAACGGAAGAACAGGCTAATAGAGAATTCATTGAAGCGGCTTTTTTAGACCATCTGGGCAAGCAAGCTCAAGCTGGTGATGTGGTAGTATTCCACTTTAGCGGCTATGGCAGTCGTGTCAAATTGGAAACATCGCCAGAGACAATGCAAAATGCTCTAGTGCCAGCTAATGAAAGCCAGATTACACAAAATGAAAAAATAGTCAATTATTTATTAGAAGAAACTTTACTATTATTATTGCGATCGCTCCCCACAAAACTAGTCACAGCAGTATTAGATACTAGCTATGATGCACCTACTTCAGTCATCGGCTTAAAAACTCGCGCCCTCCCGGAACCAGTAGAAGCCAAACTTATAGCAGAAGAACTCGACTTTCTCCAACAACTGAAAACTCAAAAATCACTCAGCACTCCCCTTGTCTTAACAGCTACCTCCACCTCCAAGCAGTCAGCTAGGGAAGGCCTATTTTCTGGTTTTAGTGCGGGATTATTTACCTACGCCTTGACTCAGTATTTATGGGAAGCTACCCCAGCGACAAAAATTCAAGTTGTTCTTTCTCGTGTAGAAAATTCTCTGTACAAATTGGGTAGCAAACAGGAACCAAAGTTATTAGACACTAAGAAAAACCAACAGGTAGAGACGTTACATGTAACGTCTCTACTTCCAGACAGTAACATTGGTGGAGAAGGCATGGTGAAAGCCATTGATGAAGACGGCAAAACCGTGCATCTGTGGTTAGCAGGATTACCTCCCCAAGTGCTGCTACACTATGGAGTTAATTCTCGATTTACTCTACCAACAACAGAGCAATTGGTATTGCGATCGCGTACCGGGTTAACAGCAAAAGCCAAAATTGAAGGTACAACTCCGGTACAAGTCGGGCAAATTGTTCGAGAAGCAGTCCGGGTTTTACCAAAAAATATTAATTTGATAATTGGTCTGGATACTGGACTGGAAAGAATTGAACGAGTAGATGCTACAAGTGGCTTTGCTGCAAACCCTCATGTATCCACCGTAGTAGCAGGAGAACAACCAGCTGATTATATATTTGGTAAACTTCAGCAAGCGCCTAGTCGCTATGGACTATTTACTCTCGATGGCGAATTAATTCCCAACACCGCCGGCGAAGTTGGCGAAGCTGTAAAAGTTGCAGTACTGCGGTTAGCGCCGAAATTATCCACCTTGCTAGCAGCTAAACTATGGCGACTCACAGAAAATGAAGGTTCTTCCCGCCTAGCCATTAAAGGAACCTTAGAGATAATTAGCGGTACATCACCCCAGAGATTAATAGAACGCCAAACACAGCGAACCTCCACAGATGCCATTAATCGCGTCTCTACCGATGGCGCACAGACAAGAGTTATCGCGTCTCTACCCACTCCCATTGTGCCTATTGGTACTCAAATGCAGTATCGACTGGAAAATCAAAGCGATCGCCCAGTATACTTAATCTTACTAGGATTAAAAAATAATCAAACAGCATTCGCCTTCTACCCTTGGGAAACTCCTTCAGAACCGCAGACTACCGAAACCCAAACCCTTTTTAGAGAAGTTGCGATCGCCCCAGGTGAAACCCTCACCTTACCTCAAACAAAAGCTGGTTCCGAATGGGTAATTTCAGGCCCCGCTTTCTTTTCAGAACAACAACTAATTTTCAGTACTGCCCCCTTCACTGCAACCCTCGCCGTCTTGAACACCGCTAAGTATCCCACACCCGACCAGCGCCCAATTGCCCCATTATTGAATTCCTTATATGTTGCACAAGCTTTGCTACTAGACTTGCATAACGCCAGCGCCATCAAAACCGAAATCAGCACTACAACTGCTGACTCATATATCTTAGATGTAAATAACTGGGCAAGTTTTAGCCTTAATTTTCAGGTTGCCTAAATTGGGCATTGGGCATCATCCACGCAAATGCTCCCGAAAATATTCTGCGTAAAGTTGACAACGGGGTAAGACTATACGCCCCTCGCGGCGGACTAAACCTGCACCCCGCAAGCGAAAGAAAATTCCCTCATCTTCGCAGATGTTCTGGCGAATTACTTGGAACATTCCTTGAACTAACTCTTTTTTGCTATGCAACCGGAACAGATGGTTACGCAGATGGTTGCCAAAGGGGCCGTTATCTGTGGTGGCTGTGGCAAATAGTTCGGTACCAGAGAGGCGGTAGCTGGCAAGTAAGTAGAGTGCAAGGCGGACTAAATAAGGATGTCCCCCTAACAATGCCATTAATTGCTGTTCTTCCTTGGGGTTGAAAGGAGAACTGTGACGGCGGTTGAGGTCAGAAACCTGCGCTGGTGTGAAGTCTTCTAAATCAATCACCTGCCCAACATTAAAGGGAGATTGGTTAAGATTATCAATTAGTTGGTAGGGTTCGGTGGAAGTCACTAACGCTAAATCGAGTTGCTTCCAAATGGGAGTAGTGGCGCGGCTGTTGTGCCAGCTTCGCAGCATTCCAAAGAAATCAGAGCGAAATTCAGTATCAAAAACTCTTTCAACTTCATCCATTGCCAAAACAAGGGGGTTGCCAAACTCTTTGAGCAGGTAGCGACCGACATAACGAGTGCAACGCTGACTATTCCCCAAGGGCATATTCCAATATTCAGCTACTTTATCAGTCATTTCCAGTTCATCAGTTAACCAACTACAGAACTGGCGAAAGAAGAGGTCAGCATTCGTTAAAGCAGCTTTGTCAAACAATTGGAAATCCAGCAAAGCAACTCGCTTACCTGCATTCACAGCAGTTTTAATTGTGCGAATTAACAGCGAACTTTTGCCCATTTGCCGGGGGCCTTTAATGGTAATTGTCACACCCTGCTGCTCAATAGTTTGCAAAGCAAGTGCATCTGATGAGCGTTCCACATAAAAAGCAGATTGTGATTCCATTGTTCCTTCAGGCATTTCTAAAGAAACCGGTTGTGCTGAAGGAAAAGGATGGGGTAGAGGTGACGGCTGACTTATTTGGAGTAAGTCTGCCTTAGATTTTTCTTCGTTGATAGCCAATGTACTCCCAGAGACAGCTTGTAATAATTCATTAATTAGGCGCGGCGTATCTTCCGCATCTTTCCAGAATGCCCAGTTAATACCATTGAGATAGGCACTTAAAGGATAGACGAAGGGTTCGTGATATGCCAAACGCACTGGGAGAATTACCGGGCGTCTTTGTTGTGATTTTGCTAAGTGGTGTGCTGTCTCGATTTCTGCTATTACCATCTCGCTTTGAGTTGACCAGGCTGAAAGAAAAGTAATGAGAAAATCAGCTTGGCGGATTTCTGCTTCAATACGTTCAGCCCAGCGCGTGCCAACGGACATGGTTTGGTCGATGAACACTTTGTGTTGCTGCGATAGCGCCTGGTAAACTTGCAATGCAACTTGCTCGTCTGGGTCAACATTACGCTTATAGCTGATAAATATATTTTTAGTCATTAGTTATTAGTTATTAGTCATTAGTCATTAGTTTGGTAGGGTGCGTTATGGACGCAAGTCCTAACGCACCGTCAACGATGTTTGGTGTCTTACTTTCACCGATAACTACACAACTAATGAAGTCTTAGAGGATGTTTGAAAAGTCATGATTGATGTACTAAATATTTTTTACCCCTCCCTAACCCTCCCCTTTACAAGGGGAGGGAACTAGATCTTCTTTTTTCCCCCCTTTACAAGGGGGGATTAAGGGGGGTAAAACCCGAATCTACAAAGAAAATCCGATTTGTGTGTACACCGTAGCCTTTATAAGGGGGGTAAAAACGCAATTAAAATCACAGTCAGCCACTTTTCAAACAACCTCTTAATGGGAAATAGTGCAATATGTCAGCGCATTAGCATATCAATTAAATACACTTTACTACAGCGTAGTTGCAGGTAATTACAGACATTACAAAAAAATTGCCTGCGAAGTTCACATACTCATTAATGAAGCTCAAATACTCATTAATGGAGTTCAAAGCCTCATTAATGAAGCTCAAATACTCATTAATGGAGTTCAAAGCCTCATTAATGGAGTTCAAATACTCATTAATGGAGTTCAAAGCCTCATTAATGGAGTTCAAATACTCGTTAATGAAGCTCAAAGCCTCATTAATGGAGTTCAAATACTCGTTAATGAAGTTCAAAGCCTCATTAATGAAGCTCAAATACTCGTTAATAGATTTCAAATACTCCTTCTTCCCTCAATATACAAGGTTGGGTTGAGGAACGAAACCCAACATTAAGCGTTAATTGTTGGGTAACGCTAAAGCTCAACCCGACCTACAATTTTTTTACAGAAATTTTCAGGTAGATAGACAAAATGTATTACACAATGTCATTGTAAATTGAGTCAGTGCCTTTTGCGTTTCCCTTCCTCTCGGAGTCTGTGACATGGCTAATCCAACCGTTTACACTGTTGGCGGGACTGTGCAGGCTGGTGGTGGAATTTATATTCCCCGTCAAGCTGATGACGAATTGCTGGGTTTATGTCGTTCGGCAACTTTCGCTTATGTGCTGACGCCGCGCCAAATGGGGAAGTCTAGCCTGATGGTACGCACGGCGCAAACGCTGACGGATGAGGGCATTCGCTCGGTAATTGTTGACCTCCAGGAATTGGGGGCAAGTGTCACAGCCGAACAGTGGTATTTTGGCTTTTTGGTGAAGCTGGATGACCAACTGATGTTTGATACAGATGTGGTGAGTTGGTGGCAAGAACGCGAACATCTGGGAGTATCGCAACGGCTGACACAGTTTTTTGAGAAAGTTTTGCTGGCTGAGGTTGAGGGGCAAGTTGTAATTTTTGTCGATGAAATTGACTCTACCCTCAGCCTAGATTTTACCGATGATTTTTTTATCGCCATTCGTTATCTCTATGTTGCCCGTGCTACAAATCCTGAATTTAATCGGCTTTCTTTTGTATTAATGGGGGTAGCGACTCCCGGCGATTTAATCAGCGATGCCAAGCGCACGCCGTTTAATATTGGACACCGTGTAGATTTAACTGATTTTACCTTTGAGGAAGCCTTACCCCTAGCTGAGGGATTGGGATTACCCAGTGATGAAGCCAACCAGATATTACACCAGGTATTGAAATGGACAGGCGGACATCCATATTTAACCCAGCGTCTCTGTGGCGCATTAGTAGCCGAGAGCCAAAAATTTGTAGAGACGCGATTCATCGCGTCTGATGTAGACAGAATAGTTAACAGCACATTTTTTGGCGCGATGAGCGAGCAAGACAATAATTTGCAGTTTGTTCGCGATATGCTCACGAAACGCTCGCCAGACCCAGAAGTTTTAACTATTTACCGCGATATTCGTTACGGTAAGCGTGCGGTTGTTGATGAGGAACAATCGATAATCAAATCTCACTTGAAGCTGTCGGGGGTGGTGCGGCGGGAGAATAATGTTTTGCAGGTGCGGAATGAAATTTATCGGCAGGTGTTCGATTATAAATGGATTAATAAACATTTGCCGTTTAACTTGCGGGATAGGTGGGAGCGTCTCAAACCTGCACTGCCTTATGTGATTGTAATGCTAGTGTTTTCGACATTATCAACGGCAGTCGCTTGGTATATTTACAACCAAAATCTCATTGTACAGAATGCCCTCGACAGTGAAAAAGAGCAACGTCTCATTGCCCAAGATGCCCTGAAAAGAGAACAAACACAGCGACAAGAAGCAGACCGTCAAACTAAAAATGCTGAGAACCAGCAAAAAAAAGCAGAGGAACAACGCCGGGAGGCAGAAAAGCAAAAGCGCATTGCTAATAAACAGAGTGCAAGAGCTAAAAAAGGAGAAGACCAAGCAAAATCTGCACAAAAATTAGCTGAAGAAAGGGGAAAAAAGTTAGCAAATGCACTCGATAAAACCAAAATGGCTGAACAACTAGCCAGACAAAGACAAGCAGAAGCCGAAAAACAGCGAAACATTGCTCAAAATCAACAACAGCAAGCAATTGTCGCTAAAGCCGACGCAGAAAAACGCCGAACCAATGCGGAAATTCTCGCTGATAGTCTCAAATCACAAAACCTGATGGCATCAAATTTAGAACTTGAGGCTTTAGTAGCAGGCTTGAAGGTAGGAAAACGACTTAAAACTCCAGATAAAAATGTAGAACCAGATACCCGCGTTTTGGCAGTAGCCACACTCCAGCAGGTAGTTTATGGAGTTAAAGAACGTAACCGATTAGAAGGTCATAGCAGTTCGGTTAGGGGCGTGGCATTTAGCCCCGACGGTCAAATTATTGCCTCTGCAAGTGATGACAACACGGTGAAGCTGTGGAATCTGAATTTAAACGATCTAATGGTTAAGGGTTGTGCTTGGGTGCGCGATTATTTGCAAAATAACCCCAATGTGAATGAAAGCGATAAGCGTATATGCGACGATATTGGCATGGGGCATGGGGCATGGGGCATGGGGCATTGGGCATGGGGCATGGGAAAGACAGATTTTGATGCTTGATTGTGGCAAAACTGGCGTGATTGAATGATTTGAGCAAGGGCGATTTCGCTGTAATTTCAGAAAGGGCGATTGGCAAAGTTTTATTACAAAAAAAACTAATTAAATTAACGTGAATTCGACGGTTTATATAGTGTCCGCCTAATTAGCCAAATAAAAAACCTCTCCCTGGTTTTACGTAGTAAAACCGTCCCTCTCCGATTCAGAGAGGGACAGACTTGAACACTAGTTCAAGGCAGGGAGAGGTTCGTCGAATTCACGTTAAATTAATTGTTTTTGAACCAAACTCTGAGGTGATTTGAAAATGGATAAATTAGAGAAATATCGTCAAATTATTTGTGATACTCTTAGACAATATAGGACTCATATTTGATTTGGTGAAAAAAATCCGTACACCCAAAAATCACTCTTTCCTACTCCCTACTCCCCATTCCCTACTCCCTGTCTACACAAATAAATTCTCCAAATCAAACCGGATTCCTATAATACTTCGACAAAACTTGATGGAAGTGAGAAATTCCATATTCGATGTCTGCAAGCTGAAGTACGCCATAAGCTTTGGAATGAACGCTTGCTTGGAGCGATCGCACTACGCCAAAGTCTTCATTTAACACCCGTTCAAATTCCGGTCGAAATTCATCCTGTTTGTAAGGAAATGCTTCCATCTGTGCTTTCGTTTGATAAATAAAAACCTCAAATTTAGTTTTTGTGGGAGATAAAGGAGTCAGCCGAAAAACTGAAACTTTATCTCTTGCAGTATTGACCATCATATTAGGAAAAATGAAGCCCTGGTAAGATTGTCCGCTTGGTTCTCCGGAAAAAGCGGGGTGATCTTTAACAAGTTCATCATCTGTAAACGGTACAAATATCTGATAGTGTCGTCCAGTTGGAGTGTAAATAATATGCTTCGGATCGAAACACTTTAAACTTTGGGCATGAACAACTGATAAGTGATAACACTCTAAATAATTCTCTATGGGAAATTTCCAGTTGGCTGGCTCTTCATAAAACCAACGGTCAACCTGCTGGAGTTCCTGCCAAGAATGTGGATATTGTTCTAAGTAAGCTGAAAATCCAGCTAAATAACTTACTAAAGATTCCCCTTCTGCTTCTGGATGAACAAACACAAAGCCGCCCCATGTCTCTACTCGTCCGCTGGCTAGATAGACACCCGACTTATCTAAATTCGGAAAACAATCAGCGCGGGGTAAACCTTTGAGATTGCCTTCATAATTGAAGTTCCAACCATGATACGGACAACGCACCCGTTGACAATGACCTTGCCCTTGTAACATCTGCGCTCCCCGATGCGGACAAACATTGTGCATCGCTCGTAATTCGCCGTTATTATCTCGAATCACGAACATGGGTTGCTCGCCAACATTGCAAGTGAGATAATCGCCAGGATTAGGTAGTTCGGATTCGCGTCCTACAAACTGCCAGGTATTACGCCAGATAGTTTGCTGTTCGTAAGCAAAAATTCGATCGCTAAAGTAGTAATCCCCAGGTAGTCCGAATTTTGGTGGTTCGATACTAGAAGTGCGATCGAGAAATGAAGGATGGATCGAAATCATAATGTTAAATTCTATTTAATCAGTGCTATTAAGCGATCGCTTTACTCAGAACAACCCCAGATGAGATTGCCTCTTGTGCTAATTCCTGCCACCACATCTCCATCGCATCTATCATTGCCGTAAACCCTGCTGCAAAGTCTGCAAATTGTTCGGGTTGTATATATGCTGCTAGAGATGTTCTCAAACCCGCTTCATGTTCGAGTTCCCACTCATCCAAATGCTTGCTAAAAAAATATTGCAAATCTTTGGGCATTGCTCCTTCGAGCAACCACTCTATAAGTTGCACAATCAGAGTCAACTCAGGAATTGAGGTTGCCTCAATGGCATAGGTTGCCCCAAGTACATAGTCTACTTGTCCGTCGAATAGCGATTGCACAGTTCTTAGCAGTTTGGATGTAGCAACTGATGGCATTGTGTTCTTGACAGCAATACCCAGTCCTTCTTCCAGTCCGTCAGCTAAAAGTCTGTAATGAGAGATTCCTTGACTAGTGCTACCCATCTCTTCATCTATGTTTTCTTGGAGTTCCTGAGCTACACCGTTCCATCCTGATACCAGCGCTTTCCGTCTTGCTAACTCTGTAAAACCTACCAACTCCTTGGGAAAAATGGAATATTGCTGCATGACATGAGCAATCTGAGCAAAACTTGCTTGACTCAGAATTTGGACAACAGGATTTTTTGTAATACTAAATGCTAGGTAATCCTGAACTAGCAGTTGACTCAGCTGCTTTGTTAAGTGATTAAATTCCATAAAAATCTATTCCTTTTTATAGATTTACAGAATGCCAATTTTGCCTTAAAGCTTCCTATTAATTAAGTGCAATTGGCATTTTCTATGGCCAGAATAACGCCCATAACTTGATAAAACTTGAGTGAGGGCACTGAAAATAACTAAATAATGAGATTGATAAAAATTAGTGTTTTTACCAAAAAAATAGCCTAAATTTGAACTAGTTAAAAAATGAAATTCTTGTAAAGAATAGTAGGTTTAACGATTAATTTGATTAAAAAATTTCCAAAATGAAATTCTTGTAAAGATGTTAAATTAGCCGCTGAAATTCAACAGCAATTAGTTGAAGAGTTGCAAACAGAGATATTTTCTCATACTTATTGCCTGCTTAATCAAACAAAATATTATTTTGGTAGTCCAAAGTTACTGATGGGTAATCTAGGTTAAGCAAAGACTTATAATAACCAAGATTTACCACTGATGAATATACATCTATCTAGTAAAATCCGGGCATTTTCATTACAGCTTGTTCTAGTCGTTCCTTTTGTATTGCAGGTTTTTTGCATGGTAGGGCTAGTTGGGTATCTGTCATTTAAAAATGGCGAGAAAGCGGTAAACAATCTAGCGGATCGGTTGATGGAGCGAACTAGTGGTGAGGTAAATCAACATTTAGATGCTTACTTGTCAATTCCGCATAAAGTTACCCAGTTAAATGCAGATGCAATTCGTATGGGATTGTTGAATGTGCGCGATCGCCTCAAGGTTGGCAAGTACTTCTGGCACGAAATGCAAGCCTATGACCTCACTTTTATCAGCTTGAACCTCGCAACCGGTGAAGGTACCGGAGCCGGCCGTTACGATGGCAAGACAGTGACAATCGATGATAACGCGATTAAAACGCCAAGCCAGCCAATAAATACGAAAACTTACTTAACAGATAATGATGGCAACCCAACTAAAGTTTTGACAACCAGTACGTGGGATACTGTCAATGAACCTGCCTACACTGAACCTGTGAAAGCAGGAAAACCTATCTGGGTTCGCATTTATACTTATTACGATCCTGCTTATCCTCCTTATATTGTCGCATCGGCAGGTCGTCCGATTTATGACGCCAGCAAAAAACTGATTGGTGTTGTGGGGGCTGAAATTCACCTATTGAAACTCAGCGAATTTTTACAAAAATTAGATGTCAGTCGCTTCGGACAAGTTTTTATTATGGAGCGCGATGGTATGTTAGTTGCCAATTCTGCTCAAGAAAAGCCTTTTACTGTAGCCAATAAAGAAATTAAACGCCTCAAAGCGATGGAGAGTCCGAATCAGGCGGTACAAAGTATTGCCAAGCACCTTCAGCAGCACATTCCAAATTTCCGGTCTATTACCAATACCCAAAAACTGAAAGTTAACGTTCAAGGAGAAAATTTCTACGTGCATGTTGTACCTTGGCGCGATGAATATGGTTTGGACTGGTTAGTGGTAGTTGGTATTCCAGAAAAAACTTACATGGCGCAAATTCATGCCAACACCCAAATTAGTACCCTGCTTTGTTTTGGGGCGCTGATAGTAGCAACAGCGATCGGCATTTTGACCTCGCGCTTGATTGCACGTCCTATCTTGCGTTTGAATCAGACTACCCAAGCAATAGCATTTGGCGATTTACAACAGACACTCGAAGAAAGCAATATTCACGAACTCAATACTCTAGCCCACTCTTTTAATCACATGGCTGGGCAATTGCACGAATCTTTCATTGCTTTAGAAAATAGTAATGCCGAACTAGAAGCGCGAGTCGAAGAACGGACTGTTGAACTCAAAACAGCCTTAAGTGAATTGCAGCGTACCCAAGCACAAGTAGTTCAAAGTGAAAAAATGTCTAGTCTGGGTCAATTAGTAGCAGGTATTGCCCATGAAATCAATAACCCAGTCAACTTTATTCACGGCAATATTACTCACTTGGATGAATATACTCAAAACTTGTTGCAGATGATTTATCTTTACCAAGAACGCCATTGTAGTGATGACCCAGAAATTCAAGCATTAGCAGAGGAAATTGATTTAGAATTTCTCATTCAAGATTTACAGAAGATGCTATCTTCGATGAAAATGGGGACTGAGAGAATTCGTAATATTGTGCGATCGCTGCGGAATTTTTCGCGCATGGATGAAGCCGAATTTAAAACAGTTGATATTCATGAAGGCATCGAAAGTACGCTCTTAATTCTGCAACATCGACTTAAAGAGAAACCAGACCGTCCCGCAATTCAAATTATTCGAGATTATGGGAACTTGCCGCAAGTAGAATGTTATCCTGGTCAACTCAACCAAGTATTTATGAATATTTTGGTAAATGCAATGGATGCCCTTGATGAATTAGACGTCAAGCGCACCTCTCAACAAATAGAGGAAAATCCCAGTCAAATTACTATCCACACTTCAGTAGTTGATTCGCAATCCATACAAATTGCGATCGCTGATAACGCACAAGGAATGCCAGAATCAGTTCAAAACCGAATCTTCGACCCATTTTTTACTACCAAACCTGTAGGCAAAGGAACAGGTATGGGTATGGCAATCAGCTACCAAATTATTACAGAAAAACATGGTGGAAAATTGCAATGTTTTTCTAATCTTGGCCAAGGCACTAATTTCATAATTCAAGTACCTATCCGACAAAAAGCTCCTGAACCCGCCATCAAAGTTATAGAACAATCGCATCAGCGAGTTACACTTTTATAAAGCAGCCATATTGAAGAAGAATTCAGAAGTCAGAATGGGCTATGCCCCGCTGCGCTAACAGAATTCAGTATGAATTGCAGTCCGACTGGCGGATAGCGCAGTGTTAGCGAGTATTCGAGCGTCGCGTCTGAATAACTGGGTTTAATACTATTTCACCAAATTATTGATACAAATCATTCTTCTTGCTCCTCCGGCCTCCTACTTACAAATATTTCTGCAACAATAATCCCAACTTCTCTTTTGTCATCGCTGGTGCTTTATCCAATTGAGTCAAAATGGCATATTTCAAAGCCGAATGTGCTTCACTTGATGGTGGATTTTCACTTAACCGTCGCACAGTTTCTTGAATTACCTTTTGAGCATTCACCGCATTCCGCAGTAAATTGCCAATTACCATTTCCACTGTGACGCTATCATGGTCTGGATGCCAACAATCGTAATCTGTCACCAGCGCTAAAGTTGCGTAGGCAATTTCCGCTTCCCTGGCTAACTTCGCCTCTGGTAAATTCGTCATCCCAATGATTGTTGCACCCCAACTGCGATAAAGATGCGATTCTGCCTTTGTGGAAAAAGCCGGCCCTTCCATGCATACATAAGTACCGCCGCGATGCAGAGTGACTTCTGGTAAATTAAGAGAAGCGATCGCATCTGCCAAAACTCCAGCCAAATTCTTGCATATCGGGTCGCCAAAGGCAATGTGAGCCACAATTCCCTCACCGAAAAACGTTGAAATCCGATTTTTTGTTCTGTCAATAAATTGATCTGGCACTACCATATCCATTGGTTTCGCCTCTGCTTTCAACGAACCCACAGCACTAGCCGAAATTAAATACTCTACACCCAATTGCTTCATCGCATAGATATTAGCGCGAAACGGTAACTCAGAAGGTAAAAGCGTGTGATTGCGACCATGCCGCGCCAAAAAAGCTACCCGTGTCCCTTCCAAAGTCCCTAGAATCAAAGCATCAGATGGCGAACCAAAGGGAGTCTCAACTTGCACCTCTTCGACATCTTTGAGCGCATCCATTTTATACAGACCGCTGCCACCGATAATTCCGATACTAGCTTGAGACATGATACTGAACCTTTTGTTTGCTGAGTTGCTAAGTTATTTTACTAGATGAGGTAGGAGGAGGGGGGAAAGGGAAAAGGTGAAAGGGGAAAGGGATTAAAAACTCTTGTCCTTTAATTTGGCGATTTCTTTTGGTGAACTACTGAATAATAGCAATTCTCGAAACTTCGGCAACAGATTCAAACCTTGAAACCTAGATAAAAGCTGAATTTCTTAATTACGTTAGCGCAGCGGGGCGTAGCCCATTACGAATTGCCATAACTCAGGTTTGTTTGGGCTTCTTGGCTTGTGATTTTTTAATTAAGGAATCTGTCAACTGATGATTAGGATTAAACAGGGCAAGGAAAGCTAGGATAATTACGCCGATAATGGCGATCGCTGTTCCTGATGCCTGTGCAAAAATAATTACAATTTGGTAGCGTATGGCATCAGTAGGATTTGCCCCGGCGAGAATTTGACCAGTCATCATTCCCGGTAAGCTAACTAATCCCATCACCATCATTGAATTAATAGTAGGAATCATTCCTGTTCTGGAGGCTTCTTTAATAGTTTGATGTGCAGCTTCCCAACGGGTTGCGCCTAAAGTCAGTAGCGCCTCTATTTCTCCTCGACGATTGGTCAAGTCTTCCATAAACCGATCTAAACTCAAAGATGTACCCGTGAGTGCATTACCCAAAACCATACCCAAAAAAGGAATGAGATACTGAGGCTCGTACCAAGGTTGTACGCGCAAAATGCCGCTAACTACTATCCCGGTAACTAAAAACGAACCACTCAAAAGCGAAATAAAATTATTCCAATAAATACTAGTAAATCGTCTACGTGTACGGTTAACGCTAGATATACCAGCTACAACAGTCATCCCTAAAGCCAAAAGTACGATTAAGACAGGGTTGCTGAGAGTAAATACCCACTGTAATATGTATCCCACCATCAATAACTGCACTACCATACGTAGGGAAGCCATCCCTAAACTTTGTTCCAGCCCCAACCGCAAACCAAAAGAAAGCCCCACATTAATCAAAATAAACAAAGTCGCCAAAGCCAATTGTCCGTAACTAATCTGGATATAGTTCGTTTCCATCAATCTTTCCCCTTCAAAGTAATTTGACGATTAGTAATCCTTTCCAATTGGTTGGGGTCGTGACTTGTCCAGAGATATGCGCGTTGGGGACGTTCGTCTTGCCAAGCTGTAACTAAAGCCTCTAAACTGTGGGCAGTTCCAGCATCTAGTGAAGCAGTAGGTTCATCTAGTAGCAGTATCGCAGGTGAAAGTTGCAAAGCTCTCAGAAAAGCAACTATCTGCGCTTCTCCACCGGAAAGGGCGCTAACCGGACGCTGCAAAAAGTCTGGCGTTTTATGCAAAAGATGCAGATAATCTAAAATCAACTTGCGGTTGTAAATTAGATGCCGATGAACAGCTAATCGATAAACTTGCTGAAGATTTTCTTCCACAGTTCCTTCCCAAAGGGCTGGTCGTTGTTGCAGATAAATAATTTGGGAACGATACGCCGGCATAAAGTAAGAATTTATCGACTGTTCCTGAAAAATAATTTGTCCTGCTTGTACGGCGTCGAGACCAGCTAATGCTCGCAGCAGCAAACTTTTACCAGAGCCAGAAGCGCCTATTACCGCTACTCGCTCCCCTGGAAATAATTGAAAACTGAGGTGGCTCCAAATCCAGCGTTGGTCAACTATTCGACCTAAATCTTGTACCGAAAGAATAGGGTTTTTAGTCACTCAATCTTTCATCCTTTGAAAATGGGGAGGTGGGGAGTAGGGAGTGGGGAAATGGGGGAGTGTGGGCAATACGGTTCGGTTAAGATCCCCCCGCCTACGGCGACCCCCTTTTTAAGGGGGTAAAAGAGGGTTGTAAGCCCCCCTTTCCAAGGGGGGTTGAGGGGATCTTCGAGGAATAAACACGTTAACCGAACCGTATTCGGAGTGTGGGGAGAAAGATTTCTTCCCCATCCTCCCACACCTCCCATGCCCAATGCCCCATGCGCCATGCCCTATGTTTTAGAATACTTTTCGTGCTTCTAGATGGGCGAGAATATCGGAGCGATCGCGCCACACAGGACGCAATTGTTTTTTGGCAAACAGCTTTAACTGATCGCCAACATGGGGCGACCCTGGTTGAGTTGCATTGCCGTAGCTGGTGAGTGCCATTGCTCGTACAGGGTTAGAAAATTCAATTGCTGCAACATAGGAATCGCCACCCTCGGATTTGAATTTTCCATCAGGCTGCGGTGATGGATAGATACTGCGGAAGATCCCAAGAGGATCTGCACCACCATTGGCAGGTAAATCTACATTGCCATAACGCAGTCGAACAACATCTCCCCATGCCACATCTATTGTTCTATATGTTTTTTCTATTTCTGCTGCCACTGCTTCGAGGGTTGCAACTGCATTTTGGGGATCGGCTAAACCATCGGGTGTGGTGCGTGGAGAATTTTCATTCCAAGGTTTACTAAATGTTTTATCTAAGTCCAACTGTTGAACCCAAAAGGTAAATAGTACTGCCCCTCGACTATCTGCATTGGCTTGCCGATCCCAGGTTTCCAAAACATTGGCTGCTTTTTGTCCCAATTCTTTACCGTACTTGCGGGCGGCAGGAATTAAATCGTCCAAAAGGCGATCGGCCATTTCCATACGGGTCGAATGCTTGTATGCAATCATCTCATCAAAAGAGATTTTGTCATCTTCAGCCAACATTCTCACAGAACGTTGCGAGCGAAAATCCATGAAACGAGGTGCAATATAAGATGGGTAATCATCTGCTTTAATGGCGGCTGGGAAAGTAGTTGTCCAAGGTGGGTCGTTTGTATTTTGCAACCAACCACTTTTAGGATCGACTACCCGTGGTAACTCTTGGTATGGATGGATTTTTGTCCATAGAGTTTTAGATGTATCGCCAGGAATGACACCTCGCCAATATGCAAAATCTCCTTGTTGACGTACCGGAACTTGACCGTTAAATAGGTGCATAATATGCCCTTCTCTATCGGCATATATCACCGTGAACATCGATAGTTGCAAGCGTTTGAGGGCAGTTTCAAATTGGTTGAGGTTTTTTGCTCGTGCCATATCCCACCACTGTTGGAGTACGCCTGGTCTGTCAAGACCGGCAACTCTTAATGCGAGGGCTTTACCATCTTTCTCAACTACCACAGGCCCGTGGATGGAACTTTTAACTACTAATGGTTGTTCTTGTAAAGAGCCATCTTTCTGCTTCACCTTCAAAGACAGGGTTTTAGAAACGAATTGACGAACTTTACCATCAAAGCGGTAGCCATTATCTGCCAGTGCGAGTTCGTACAAATCCCAACCATCGTAGGTGTTAACGGTGTGAGTCCAACCCAATTTATTGTTAAAAGCGATCGCCAATACAGGAACACCTACAAGCGTCGCTCCATAAGCATCAATTCCCGGCGTAGTAATTTGAGCTTCGTACCACAAAAATAAATCCGACCAAGGTAGATGGGGATTGGCTAGTAACATAGCCTTGCCACTTGCAGAATGAGAAGGTGCGATCGCCCAACCATTAGAACCTGCTGGCAATTTTTGTTTGCCCAACTCCAATACCGACCCCGGATCGACCACAAAGTTGAAATTGAGTACCCGATGTAAATGAGCGATCGCATCTTCACCCTTGACTGGTAGCACTGCCTCAACGCGATCGTCGATCGATTTCGGATTTTGCGAAGCATAAGCATTGATCCCAGCAGCAAAAGCATCTAGATACTTGCGAAAAGTTGGATTTTGTGCTTTGTACCAACTTTGAGCGCGTTCCGGCACTCCCATACTCAGTACCCAACGATCCGACTCTAGATATTCTTCACCCCAGTATTCGGCCGCGCGTCCTCGTGCTTGACCATAGAGACGCAAAAGTAAATCTCCATGACTTTGCATTTGTGCCCAACCAAAGGCATAAAATGCACTTTGGTCATTTTTACCGTAGATGTGCGGTATACCGAATGTATCCCATAATATCTCTGTGGATTTTGTTGGTACAGCGATCGTCTGACTGCCGATAAACAAAACCACTATAAAACTGAGTATTAAGGGTAAAATCCGTATTGATTTTCTTCTATAAGCTTTAGTCATTGGTCATTAGCCATTGGTCATTGGGTATGGGGCATTGGGCATCGGTTATTCTCCCCCTTGTTTCCCTACTCCCTTTTTCAACTGAGATTCACGTTCATCTAAGACAATACCAGTTTGTTGAGAAATAATATCAAAAGTTTTTGAGTATCTTTATCCTTGAGAAAAATAGAAAAATGGTTGCATGATAATGTAATCTATATATTTATCAAGAAAGATTATCAATTTAATGACTAAAAAGCTGCTAAATATTGAAAGTATGAATTTACAGACTTTATCATCTAAGGCAATCCTCTGTAGGGGCGCACAGCTAGCTGTGCATTGGTGTCAAGTTAACATGAAACCCTGATGAAAACATGATGAGCGAGTTCTACTCACTTACCATCAAGATCCGCGTTACCCCACCCCGATTTTGTCTAAAGCCAAAATCGCCCCTCCCCTTGCCAAGGGGAGGGGTTGGGGGTGGGGTAAAACGATTGTGCGGCAAGAGTTCTAGCTTAAGTTGGCATCAATGACAGCTGTAAAGCCCCTACCATAACGGTTTCATTACCGTAAAAAGCACATAACGATCGCAGCGTAATATTTTCAACTGACAGCAGGATAATGATAAAAGCGACCATAGCACCACCGAAAGGATTGAAAAAGCGACAAATGTCGGGCTTATTTGGTCTGGTTTTGGGGCTGTGTATACTGCTAATTTGTTTGGTGTGCAGTGTAATGCTGGGTGCAGCAGAAATACCTCTAGAGCGAGTTTTGACATCATTTATAGTCTTTGATGGTTCATACGATCGCTTAGTGATTCAGACTGTGAGATTACCGCGATCGCTCGTTGCTATTCTTGTAGGATCGGCTTTAGCAGTTGCCGGAGCATTAATGCAAGGTTTAACACGCAATCCTTTAGCAGATCCAGGGATTTTGGGTATTGAGTCCGGTGCAGCAGTAGCAGTAGTTCTAGCCGCTTTTGTATTTGGTAGCGTATCCCAAGATGTTTACACAATTGTGGCATTTCTAGGGGCAGGAACCACGGCAATATTAGTTTACTTCCTTGGTTCTTTGGGACGGGGAGGAGCCACCCCATTAAATTTGACTGTAGCAGGCGCGGCTTTAACTGCTCTCATCTCTTCTATTACCACCGCGGTTCTGATTGTTAGCCAACGCACCCTACAAGAAATTAGATTTTGGTTAGCTGGTTCGCTAGCTGGCCGCGATATGAATATGTTTTTTCAGGCATTACCTTTCGTCTTCATGGGATTAGTTGTAGCTTTTGCCCTTGGCAGACAAATCACTACCATGAGTTTGGGTGAAGACGTAGCTAAAGGCTTGGGTCAACAAACAGCCTGGGTCAAAGTTGCGACTGCTATGAGCGTAATTTTACTGGCTGGAAGTTCCGTCGCTTTGGCAGGGCCAATCGGCTTTATTGGTTTAGTCGTTCCCCATATTGTGAGATTTTATATTAAAGCCGATTACCGTTGGATATTACCTTATTGTGCAGTTTTGGGAGCTATTTTACTCTTGGTTGCAGATATCGTCGCTCGTGTGTTGCTTAAACCACAGGAATTACCTGTAGGTGTGATGACAGCACTGATTGGTGCGCCCTTTTTTGTCTACCTGGCTAAGTCAAAGGTAAAAAAATGAAAGTTGATTGGCTAGTCATTCGCTCCCCGGCGATATCTTTTCGTATAGACCGACGCTTACCAGTGGTGGTGCTATGTTTGACACTAGCGATTGTAGTGGCAATGGTAATGAATTTGGGGCGGGGTGAATATCCAATTTCGCCTTGGGATATTGTGAAAACTTTATTCGGCCTAGATACGGGAAACCCAGACCATACATTTGTGATTTATAGCCTGCGTTTACCACGCACCCTTGTAGCTTTGATGGTGGGCATGGCGCTAGGAATTTCTGGGACTATCTTTCAAGGACTGACACGCAATCCATTGGCCGATCCCGGTATTATTGGCATTAATGCTGGGGCGACTCTAGCAGCAGTTAGTGTCATTGTCTTATTTCCTTCAGCACCAATATACATTTTGCCGATATCGGCTTTTGCTGGTGCTTGGGTGATGGCAATTTTAATTTACTCGCTGGCTTGGAATCATGGCAGTTCCCCAATTCTATTAATTTTGATTGGTGTGGGTTTATCTGCGATCGCCACTGCCATAACTAGCTTAACGATTACCTTTGGGGAAATTAATAATGTTAGCAATGCTTTGGTTTGGTTAGCTGGAAGTGTCTACGGACGTACTTCACAACAAGTATTTTCTCTATTACCTTGGTTAGTTGTTTTTATCCCGATGGCATTGATATTGACAAGACATTTAAACGCTCTCAGTTTAGGAGATGATGTTGCTAAAAGTCTAGGCAGTTTGGTGGAATGGCAGCGTGGTTTATTGATGTTCGTGGGGGTAGCCTTAGCAGGTGCAGCAGTCGCCACCGCCGGTAACATTGGTTTTGTGGGTTTAATTGCACCCCATTTAGGACGACAGTTAGTAGGTACAACCCATGAAAGCTTGATTCCTACTTCTGCACTGCTAGGAGGAGTAATTGTTGTCATGGCAGACTTTTTAGGAAGAACAGCCTTTGCACCTATTGAACTTCCTTGTGGAGTGGTAACTGCTGCCATTGGCGCTCCTTATTTTTTGTATTTATTAATTCGCAATCGGAAGAAATGAGAGATTGGGGACTCGTGACTGGTGACTAGCGAAAAGCATATTTGAGCGACTAACAAATCAGGTTTTTATAAATCCAAAATCTTAAATCTAAAATTCATTATGAAAGGATTGTCAGCCAAAAATCTATCTTTAGCTTACGATGGTGCTACGATTATTCGTGACTTGAATTTGGCAATTCCTTGCGGACAAATTACTGCTTTAGTTGGTGCTAATGGTTGTGGTAAATCAACTTTGTTAAGAGGTCTAGCAAGATTGCTCAAACCGTGTAGCGGTATAGTATATCTTGATGGAAATTCTATTTTCAATCTTTCTCCCAAAGAACTAGCGCAGCAGTTGGGTATTTTGCCTCAAGGGCCAGTAGCGCCGGAAGGATTAACAGTAAAAGATTTAGTTGCACAAGGACGTTATCCTTATCAAAATTGGTTACAACAATGGTCGGCAAAAGACGAAAAAATCGTACAGCAAGCCCTAGAAATTACAGATTTATTAAATTTAGCAGATAGAGCCTTAGATACATTATCTGGCGGACAAAGACAGAGAGCTTGGATTGCTATGTCCTTAGCGCAAGATACAGATATTTTGCTTTTAGATGAACCGACTACTTTTTTAGATTTAGCACACCAAATAGAAATTTTAGATTTATTGTACGATCTGAACCAAACTCAAGGACGAACAATTGTTATGGTGCTACACGATTTAAATCAGGCGTGTCGATATGCTGATTATTTAGTCGCTGTTAAAGAAGGGCGAATTTTTGCAGCTGGCGAACCAAAGTTAGTGATGACTCAAGAAATGGTTCAAGAGGTTTTTGGATTAGAGTGTCTTATTATTCTCGATCCTATTATGGATACTCCTATGTGTGTACCAATAGGACGCAAGAGAAAAAGAAATCAATCAGCAATAAATTGAGTTAAATTCTTAATTTTATCTCTACTAAAATCATATAATTACAAAAAATAAAGAGTCGTGAAAAGAGTATCTCCTAAACCTAAAAATTTAAATTCTCCTCTAAAACGCTTGCTCAATTATGCTATCCAATACCGCCTACAAATTTGGCAAGCAACATTCTTTACTATCGCTAATACGATTTTCGATTTAGCACCACCGTGGTTAATTGGCGTTGCTGTAGATATTCTCGTAGAACAGCAAAATTCATTCATTGCCAAATTAGGTGTCAAAGATGTAATTTGGCAATTTTTCCTACTTTCAGTTGCCACCATTATTATTTGGATATTAGAATCAGCTTCTGAGTACGCATACACTAGACTATGGCGTAATTTAGCCCAAGATATTCAGCATGATTTACGTTTAGATACTTACAATCGCGTACAAGAATTAGATTCAGCTTACTTTGAGGAAAGCAGTACTGGCGGTTTGATGTCAATTTTGAATGATGATATCAACAAATTGGAAGATTTTCTAAATTTTGTAGCAAGTGAAATTATCCAAGTTGCCACTTCAGTTTTTATTTTAACCTGTGGTGCTTTCTGGATTTTGCCTCCCTCGATTACCTTGGCAACATTGTTGCCTATGCCATTTATTCTTTGGGGTTCCTTTAGTTATCAAAAGCGGCTAGAAGAGCGTTACGCCGAAGTGCGAGAAAGAGTAGGTTTTCTCAACTCGAGATTGGCAAATAATCTGAGTGGAATTACTACAATTAAAAGTTTTACTGCTGAAGCTTATGAAAGCGCTAGATTTGCTGGAGAAAGTGAAGCATATAAAAAAAGTAACACTAAAGCAATTAAACTTTCTGCTGCATTTACTCCTTTAATCAGAATGTTAATTTTAGCTGGCTTCACAGCCTTATTATTTGGGGGAGGGATGGCAACATATAGTGGGAAAATATCTATTGGTAATTACAGTGTTTTACTAGTTTTAGTACAGAGATTGTTATGGCCATTAGTAACATTAGGAGAAATGTTTGACAAATATCAAATGTCAATGGCTTCTACCAATCGAATTATGAATTTATTAGATACTCCCATTAATATTATTCCAGGAGATAAAGCTTTACCTATTGAAAAAGTACGCGGTGAAATTGATTTTAAAGAAGTCACTTTTGCTTATGCAAATCGAAAGCCAGTAATTAAAAACTTATCTTTACATATACCCGCAGGTAAAACGATCGCCATTGTCGGTTCTACAGGTTCCGGTAAAAGTACTTTAGTAAAATTATTGCTGCGATTGTATGAAATTTCTGCCGGAAGAATCCTTATTGATGGTATTGATATCCAAGACTTGAAATTAGACGATTTACGTCGCAGTATTGGCTTGGTAAGTCAAGATGTCTTCTTATTTCATGGCACCGTTGCTGAAAATATCGCTTATGGTACCTTTGATGCTAGGGATGAAGAAATAATTAAAGCTAGTAAAATTGCCGAAGCCCATGATTTTATTATGGCGCTACCCCAAGGTTATGAAACAATAGTTGGCGAACGAGGACAAAAATTATCTGGCGGACAACGCCAAAGAATTGCGATCGCCAGAGCTGTTTTAAAGAATCCACCAATTTTGATTTTAGATGAAGCTACATCAGCAGTAGATAATGAAACTGAAGCTGCAATTCAGCGTTCTTTAGAAAGGATTACCGTTAATCGAACTACAATTGCGATCGCTCATCGTCTTTCCACTATCCGCAATGCCGATCGCATCTACGTTATGGAATATGGTGAGCTAGTAGAATCGGGAACTCACGAGCAATTGTTAGAAAAGAATGGAATTTATGCCAGTTTATGGAACGTACAATCGGGTATGAAATAAAAAGTACAGTGTGTTGTCGTCAAGCGCCGCACCACCAATAATTTAAGGTGCGTTAGCCTACGATATAATCCAATACGCTTGGATTAAGCCTAAAAGTATTCCTGTAGAAACGCGATAAATCGCGTCTGAAAGACCAGTTTTTTTGCTTAATTTAGCTGTAAGTTAAGGTGTGTCAACAAGATATTTAAAGAGGTCGTCAATTACTAAATCGGTTCCCAGCATATTTGATGCAGCCCATGATGTGTAATCAACATAATAAACATGATTTTCTCGAACAGCTTTCAGGCTTTTCCAAAGTGGATCTTGTTGTGTCTCTGTAAGTATTTTTTTGCCAACATTTGAATAAGTTGTGACAAATAAAATATCACCATCTACCTTTTTTAATTCTTCGAGCGAAATATCTACTGAACCATAGCGTGAATGGATATTTTGTGAAGCTGGACGCTGCAAAAGAGCATCATTAAGAATTGACCCAACGAATGAACTTTTTGTGTCAATTGATATTCCATAGCTTCCAAGATATATGAATGAGATTTTTTTGTTTTGATAGCGATTTTCTAGTGCTAGTTTTAGCTGTTCAATTCTCCGATTATAGCGCTCCCAAAGTGCTTTTTCTGTCTCTTGCTTTCCTAAGGCTTCAGCCACAAAACTAAAATGATCTCTCCAGGCATCAAATTCACTTTCGCCCAATACTGTAGGAGCAATTTGAGATAGTAGAGGATAAATTGACTTGTACCAATCTGGGCCTACGATTAAATCTGGTTTAAGCAGTAATATTGCTTCTACATTTGGTTGAGAAATTCCGACTAATTTTATTTCCTCTACTTTTCTTTGAAAAGGTGTTAGAGAGTCTTCCTTTCGATAAATTTCGTTGCTTGTTGCGATGGGTTTAACACCGAGCGCAAGTGCATTACCTAAAGTAGAGACAGATAAGGTGACAACACGCTGGGGGTTAACGGGAACACAGGTTTCCCCCATTGTGTGTTCGATTGTGCGACATTCTGCGGCTGACAGTTTGGACGAAGAAAATATATTTTGAGATGTCTGAGGATTGCAAGCTGTAACTAGAGTAAATCCTAAGATACCTAATATTAGCCAACAGAATAGTTTTCGCATTGTTCTCAATTATTAAAACTGCCAGGTAATTGTTCCTTGAACTGTGAAAGGCTGTCCGTAGTAAACACGATTAGAATTAAGCGCGCTTTCAAAATAGTCTAGATCAAATATATTTTTGAAGTTGAGGGCAACTCTGAATGTATCTCGCTTATAAAAAAGAGCTGCATCAGTGCGAAAATAGCTAGGTAAATCGTAAGTATTGGTCAAATCTCCAGCACGATCGCCGACAAAAAATAAACCTAGTCCAGCGCCAAAACCTTGTAAATTACCTTGCTGAATTTCGTAGCTCGTCCATAAGTTGAAAGAATGGTCTGCGCTATTTGGCAAGCGGTTCCCAATCAATTCAAGATTAGTATCTTCGGTAGTACGTGCATCGATATAAGCATAGCCTGCATATACATTCCATCCCGGCAAGATTTCACCTGCAATATTCAGTTCGATACCTCGGCTATTTTGTTCGCCTACTTGAATTGAAAAGCCTGGATTGTTGGGGTCTGCTGTAGATACATTAGTACGAGTCAAATCAAAGAATGCGAGTGTTGCCGAAAGGCGATCGTTCAAATCTGCCTTGACTCCAACCTCATACTGATTGCCGCGTTCTGGCTCGAAGGTCGAGTCAACACCAAAAAAGAATGTACCGCCTGGTGGAGTAAATGAACTTGTGTAGCTTGCATAGAGCGAGATGGCAGGGATGGGTTGATAGACAATCCCAAAACGAGGACTGAATGCACTATCTGATGCACTGCTTTGTGTGTTATTGAGCAAATCGTCATATTCGCGATCGAAAGTATCAAACCTGACACCTAGCAATAACTTTAAGCCATCTGTGAGTGCAACTTGGTCTTGAAGATAAATTCCTAATGAGTTGGTGAGGGTGCGATCGCTAAATTCAAAAACAACGTCCGATCCCGGTAGTTGACGATAAACAGGATTAAAGATATCAATCGGTGCTGCTTCCCGTTCGACATATCTTGGTGTCAAGTTTTCAAAACTATTAAAATCAAGTCCAAATAGTAGCTGATGCTGAATTGAACCAGTGGAGAACTTACCAACGAGATTTGTTGTCAAACTATAATTTCTGTTTTCAACCTCGTATTCTCGAAATGTACGATTAAAAGTTCGATTGTCTGCATCTAAATTGGAGGGAATTGTCAATTCGTCGTTGTAATCCCGAAACGCAAGTCGAAACGCGTTGCGTAACGACCAGTTATCGCTAAACTTGTGTTCTAGTTGGTATCCAAGCCTGGTAATTGTCTGTTCGATGATATCGGAAGGTTCGCTATAGTTGCGGTTACGGGACACTTCGCCATTGGGGTTAAATAATACACTACCAATGACAGGTACGCCAGACGCCAAAGAATCTCTGGTATCGATGTATTCTCCATCTAAGGTGAGGTTAGTTCTCTCACCAAGGGCCACACTAATTACAGGCGATATATTGAAGCTTTCACCATTAAAGAAATCGACAAAACTACCTGAATTTCTATAGGCCGTATTCAGACGATATAAAGCTGTCTTGGAGTCATCTAACGGCCCTGATAAATCAATCGCACCTCGATAATAACTATAAGTTCCAACGGTGGCATCAATAGCATAAAACGGATCGCTTAACGGACGTTTAGATACTAGGTTGATGCTTCCCCCTGGATTACCCAAACCAAATAGTACTGATGCAGGCCCTTTAAGAACTTCGACTCGCTCTATACTGGAAAGTTCGCTCACTTGTCCAGCTAATGTGTCAATCAGTCCATCTCTGAGAAGATTTGTTTCTGTGGCATCAAATCCACGAATGGTATAAAAGGTACTTGGACCAATGTTAAAGCTCTGATTCACACCAGGGACATTTCTAACCGCATCTTCTATACGAGTCACCTGTTGGTCGCGCAATACTTCTTGAGGTACTACCTGAATCGATTGTGGAATATCGCGCAAAGGTGTATCGGTTTTTGTCCCAGTCGTGGTATCTGTTACCCGATATCCATCGTCTCCCCCCGTCACCACCAACTCAATCGGCTCATCTTCTTGGGCTGTGGGCTGCTGCTGAGTGGGCGGTTGTTCTGGCGCTGGCTGCTGTTGCGGTGTCTCACTTGCTGGGTTTTGTGCTTGTGGTGTTTCTGGCTGCTGTGATGGCTGGGTCGCTGTTGCAGCCGAATTTATACCAAAAACCAGCCCTGCATCATCATCAAATAATTCAACCGTTGGTAAAGCGTTCTCACCAATCACAGTCACCCGAACAGTCTTGGCATCAATGTTCGTAGCAGTTATTTCCAGAATTCCTGCAATTGGTTTTTCGGAACGGAATGTAAAAGCATCGCCGTTAGGCAAACGCAACTGGGCATTAGGAATATCGGCAATAAAATTATTATTCGTACTGCTATTTATAACTTGCAGTTGTTCTCCTAGAGGAGTCTGTAAAATTACCTCCACACCTGTCTGTGTAGGATTTGCTTTAACTCCTGCGATCGGTACGATCGCATCCCCACTTGTTTGTTCTGAACTAGGAGCCTCAGATGGTGTTGACTGTACTAGGATTTGGGCGCTAGTAGCAGGAAGTTCGATTTCACTAAGTTGAAGAATGTTTTTAGTTGTCTCATCCGACTTTATTCTTTGCACTAAAGTTCTAATGTCAGACTTGCGGAGTCGGGGTTTCCTAGTACTAGCAGCTAATACCTGAGATTTAGCGATCGCAAATTCTCGATCTGTAACTGGAAGCTTCTCATCTAATCTAGACTTCTGTACCCTCTGGGTAGGAGATTCCCCTGGAACATCCTCTCTTACTTCCTCACCTTTGGCAGGAGCGTTGATAAAAACCACAACCGCACCTGTCAGCAGTAGGGTTTGAAAAAATCTATCTAACTTCATTTATCCACTTACACTCAATCACAGTATTTGGCTGTATGCAAAGACACTATGTCAGTCTTTGAAAACAATTGTCATTTAATTTGGAAATTATTTGAATACTATTATGAACTGGTACAAGAAACAAGATAATTAATAATCTCTTTTAATTGAGAAAGAAACTAGGCAGCAAGTATTGTTATAGTTGGATGTTTGCCTAACCCATAACTAGATACCATTTCAGTATCCGAATATACATTTTTTCCGTGTTAACCAAAAACAAAACTAGCTTCCTCAGCTACAAAACTGGCTAATAAAGCACAAAATTGACTGCTAATCTCATCCAATGCTAAATTTATCGAGCTGAGAAATCCAAGCAAATATAAGGATAATCATCTATCTAAAGATATAAATCATACGCTTAATATCATAAGTGAAGGTACTACTTTTTTATTCAGCGATAAAAAATATCTATAGATACTCTATTGCTAAAGCAACTAATTCTCGTTAATGTAATCAAGAGTAAATAAAAATTACTTGCAATAATATTTGGTATTTATCCAAGTAAGCCACTAGTATTAGCGTTTAGATCGTCTTGGCGCTTAGCTGAATTAATTATTAAAGGCTCAAACCCAGTTAAGGAAGTAAATCCACTTCTCTAACTCCACTGAGAATTATCGGTTTTGTTGGCTACCGGGGTTAAAATTGTAAACTTCATAAAATTTGCCAATGAGGATGCGTAGACATTCAAGCTCTGATTCTGCCTAACAACTAACGATGTATAGCAATCCTCTTTGAGTTGTGAAATTAGTCGTAGAAGCAGGCAACAAGTAAAAGACAACAGATTTTTTTCACGAATAGCACTGCTATAGCTAGTAAATAAGGGGAAATTTCTTGTTATCAGTTTTTTTTAATATTGCGCCTTCTTATCTTTTTTATGCAATTTTTTCTGGGAAAATCAAAAAATTTATGGGATTTTTGAAAACAATGTTTAATTGATGGCTGGGGAATAAAGATAAATTGTAGGTGGCGTTGGGTTGATATAAAAATGAATCGATTTTCTCATAGCTTGTTTGAACCTTTGGGCAACTTTTCTACAGTTATCGAATTACTGCGCTTCAGAAGTTCTACGCAGCCAAATCGAGATGCTTTTACGTTTTTGTTAGATGGGGAAACAGAACAGACAACGCTAACATATCAAGAATTAGATAGGCGATCGCGTCAAATAGCTGCTCAATTACAAGCATTGGGTTTGACTGGGGAACGGGCTTTACTACTTTATCCCGCAGGACTAGATTTTTTAGTTGCTTTTTTCGGTTGCTTATATGCCGGCGTTGTGGCTGTAACTGCATATCCACCCCGAAATGAGCGCAACACGCCTAGAATCAAGGCAATTTCCCTAGATGCACAAGCCGCGATCGCTCTGACAACTACCCAACTTCTACCTACAGTCCGGTCTTTAATGACACAAAAGACCGACGTTACATCTTTACAGTGGTTAGCTACCGACAATCTACCTCTGGGAATAGAAGACACTTGGCAAGAACCCCCTATAGATAGGGATACCTTAGCTTTTCTGCAATACACCTCTGGTTCTACAGGCACGCCCAAAGGTGTGATGATTACTCATGGCAACCTACTGCACAATGCTCATACAACTTACCAATTCATGGAGCATTCTCCAGAAAGTAAGTTCGTAACGTGGTTACCCATGTACCACGATATGGGTCTGATTGGAGGAATATTACAACCTTTGTATGGAGGTTTTCCCTGCATCATCATACCTCCAGCTTCCTTTCTCCAACGTCCATATCGGTGGTTGCAAGTTATATCTGATTACAAAGGCACAACCAGCGGCGGCCCTAACTTTGCTTATGAATTATGTACCCAAAAAATTACTCCCGAACAAAAACAGACTCTTGATTTGAGTAGTTGGAGTGTGGCATTTAACGGCGCTGAACCGATTCGGTATGAGACTTTAGAGCGTTTTGCAGCAGCTTTTGCAGATTGTGGCTTCCGTAAAGAGGCATTTTATCCTTGTTACGGAATGGCTGAAACAACTTTGATGGTTTCTGGCGTAGAGAAAGCAACATCACCAATTATCAAAACAGTTTACAAGTCTGCATTAGAATGCAATCGAGTCGTTGACGCATCCGATCAAAATGAGAATATTTATCAATTAGTTAGTTGCGGTAGAGTCATACCACAACAGGAAGTAGTAATTGCTAATCCAGAAACTCTCAAGAGTTCTCAACCTGGTGAAATCGGGGAAATTTGGGTATCCGGGCCGAGTGTTGGTCAAGGTTATTGGAATCGTTTTTCAGAAACAGAAGAAACTTTTCGCGCTTATTTATCAGACACAGGTAAAGGGCCATTCTTACGAACTGGAGATTTAGGTTTTTTAGAGAATGGCGAACTTTTTATTACAGGTAGAGTCAAAGATTTAATTATTATTCGCGGTCGCAATCTTTACCCGCAAGATATAGAATTAACCGCAGAACGCAGCCATCGATCATTACGTTCTGGCAGTAATGCAGCATTTACTATAGAAGTTAATAACGAAGAAAAACTAGTACTCGTACAAGAATTAGAATTTCGCGCCAAGCCAAATTTAGAACAGGTAATTTCTGCAATACGGCAAGCGGTTACTGAAGAACATGAAGTACAAGTTTATGCTGTAGTTTTAATTAAACCAGGTACTATTCCCAAAACTTCTAGTGGCAAAATTCAAAGGCGTACAACTCGCGCTCAGTTTCAGAATGATGAACTAAATGTAGTTGCAAGCGACATTCTCAAAATCAGCAATATCGTCTCAAAAGAAACTCATCTATTACAGCGTTCTGAACTTTTGGCACTTTCCCCAAGGGAATCTCAACTCCTTTTAGAATCATATCTGATTGAATTGTTGGCGGGAGTACTTTTAATAGCACCAAATAGTATTAATTCTCAAGAAGCAATAAGTACCTTGGGATTGGATTCTTTAAAAGTATTTGAGTTAAAAAATCGCATTGAGGTTGACTTAGAACTAGAAGTATCTGTCGCAGACTTCTTTGAAGGAATGAGTACGCGATCGCTTGCTACCAAAATCCTTGCTCAACTGACAACCGACGCCATAACGTCAATATCCTTCACCCAACTAGAAAAAGATTCATCCATTCAGCCTCTATCTTTTACGCAGCAGGGATTGTGGTTCATCAATCAGATAAAGCCCGATACCCCTACATATAATATTCCTATAGTTATTAACTTCCAGGGTTGCATTAATTTAGTAGCCTTACAAGATAGTCTGAATGAAATTATTAAACGACATGAAGTATTAAGGACCAGCTTTGTCGTAGTTAACGGACAACCAGCGCAAGTTATAAATCAAGCTGTACCCTTAACTTTGGCGGTTGAAGATTTGCGTTCGTTATCAGAAAGGCAACGCGCTCAAACAGCACAACGTTTAGCTACAGAGTTAGCACAGCAGCGATTTGAATTATCCGAGCGATCGCTTTTACGGGTTAAATTTTTAGTTTTAAATGATAAAAATTCTCAGCTACTTATCACTCTCCATCACATAATTGCAGACGGCTGGTCTATCGGTATTCTGATTAAAGAACTAGCTGCATTATACGAAGCATTCTCTACAGGCAAAGTTTCACTACTTCCAGAATTACCCATTCAGTATAAAGACTTTATCAATTGGCAACGACAATGGCTTGATGGGGAACGCCTTCAACAGTTATTGAGCTATTGGAAACAAAAGTTGAGTGGCGAACTGAATGTACTGAATTTACCAACTGATAGACCGCGGGCGGCTCTTCAAACTTTCAAAGGCGCTCAAAGCAAATTAGTTCTTAGCCAAACTTTGACAAAAGAACTGAAAAATTTGAGCCGTCAGCGGGGAGTAACTTTGTTTATGACCTTGCTTGCAGCTTTCAAAGCCTTGCTGTATCGTTACACAGGTCAGACTGATATCGTAGTAGGTTCGCCAATTGCCAATCGGAACCAAGCAGAAATCAAACCATTAATCGGATTTTTTGTCAATGTTTTAGTATTGCGTACAGACCTTTCTGGCGAACTTAGTTTTCAGGATTTGTTGGCGCGGGTGAAATCAACAGCTTCAGAAGCATACATCCGCCAAGACTTACCTTTTGAAAAGTTAGTAGAAGAACTACAGCCAACCAGAGACTTGAGCTATAACCCACTGTTTCAGGTGATGTTCGTTCTCCAGAATCTTCCAAAACCCAATTTAAATCTATCCGATGTATCTATTACTTACGAAGAAGGTTACAACGGAGCATCAAAATTTGATTTGACATTGTTTATGGAGGATTCCGAACAAGGTTTGGTTGCAACTTGCGAGTACAACACGGAGTTATTCAATGCAGATAGAATTGTGAGGATGCTTGGACACTTCCGAACTTTGCTAGAAAGCGTAGTTAGCAATCCAGAACAACGTATTGCAGACTTACAATTACTGACGCCATTGGAAGTACAGCAGTTATTAGTTGAATGGAATGATACCAAAATAGACTATCCGCAAGGCAAGTGCATTCATCAATTGTTTGAGGCACAGGTAGAAAAAACACCAGATGCGATCGCAGTAGTTTTTGAAGACCAGCGATTAACTTATCACCAACTAAATACCAAAGCAAATCAACTAGCGCATTATTTGCAAAAGTTAGGAGTAGAACCAGAAGTATTAGTGGGGATTTGTGTAGAGCGATCGCTTGATATAATTATCGGGCTATTAGGCATCCTCAAAGCAAGTGGAGCTTATGTGCCACTAGACCCCGCATATCCTCAAGAGCGATTAGCATTTATTTTAGAAGATGCCCAAGTATCAGTACTGCTAACTCAAGCCTCGCTTGTAGAAGCAATGCCGCAACACAAAGCCCAAGTCGTTTGTTTAGATGCAGATTGGTATGATATCGCCCAACAAAGCAAAGAAAATTTATTATCTCAGCTTTCTCCTGACAACCTAGCTTATGTCATCTATACCTCTGGTTCGACAGGCAGACCCAAAGGTGTAGCAATTCAACACAGCAGCACAGTTGCAATGTTGGATTGGGCAAATAAAACCTTTGAGTTTGAAGCGAAAAAAGGAGTTTTAGCATCAACTTCGATTTGCTTTGACCTTTCGGTGTTTGAGATATTTGTTCCTCTGTGTTGTGGTGGCAAGGTATTGTTAATCGAGAATGCACTATATTTACCAACTTTCCCAGCAGCCGAGAATGTAACTTTAATCAATACTGTTCCAAGTGTAATTTCACAGTTACTCACAACTGATGGCATTCCCACATCAGTGCAAACTGTTAATATTGCAGGCGAACCACTCGACAATCAACTCGTACAACAACTTTATCAACGGGAGAATATAAAACAGGTCTTTAACCTCTACGGCCCTTCTGAAGATACAACTTATTCAACTTCTGCCTGGATACAAAAAGGTAGTACTAACACTCCACCTATTGGTCGTCCGATTCATAATACGCAAATTTATTTGTTAGACCGAAATTATCAACCTGTTCCTGTTGGCGTACCTGGTATGTTGTATATTGGCAGCGCAGGTTTAGCGCGTGGTTATTTAAATCGACCCGAACTGACTGCGGATAAATTTATTCCCAACCCCTACGCAAATCAGCCAGGGGAAAGATTGTACAAAACAGGCGATTTAGCCCGTTATTTACCCAATGGAGAAATAGAATACCTTGGTCGGATTGACTATCAAGTAAAAGTCCGTGGTTTCAGGATTGAATTGGGTGAAATTGAAGCACTCATAAAGCAATACCCAACAGTCAAAAAAACTGTAGTTTTAGTACGTGAAGATTCTGGAAATTCTCAACGTTTAGTTGCATATTTAGTTCCTCAAAAAGAACAAACACTGACAATTTCTGAACTACAAAGCTTTTTAGAGTCAAAGTTACCAAGCTACATGATACCAGGGGCTTTTGTAATATTAGAAGCACTACCCCTCACGCCTAATGGTAAAGTTGACCGCAAAGCATTACCCGTTCCCGATACAGTACATCCAGAACTTGAAGAAACGTTTGTTGCAGCAAATACAACCGTTGAAAAACAGCTGGCTGCTATTTGGGCAGAGGTATTAGGGTTAGAAAAAGTAGGTATAAACGACAACTTTTTTAGATTAGGCGGCGATTCTATACTGAGCTTGCAAGTAATATCTAAAGCTAATCAAATAGGGCTAAATCTAACTCCCAAGCAATTATTTCAACATCAAACCATCGCTCAATTAGCCGTTGTAGCTGGAACAACTAGAAAAATTCAAGCCGAACAGATGGCTGTGGCTGGTTCGCTAGAGCTAACACCGATTCAGCATTGGTTTTTTGAACAAAAGCAACCAGAACTACACCATTGGAATCAGTCAGTTTTGTTAGAAAGCAAGCAGAACATTGACCCTGTAATTTTAGAGGAAGTTTTAGAGTTTCTACAAAAGCATCATGATGTTTTACGTTTGCGATTTATAGAAGATGAATTTAGTATTCAAGCACTGAATGCTACTCCTGATGATAAGATTCCGCTGAGGTGCTTTGATTTTTCAGAGCTGCAAAAAGATAAACAAGCGGTAGCGATCGCAGCAGCAACTGCTAAACTACAGGCAAGCTTAAATCTGTCACAAGGGCCTTTATTCCAAGTTGCTCTTTTTAACTTGGGTGTAAATCAAGGTAACCGCTTGCTTTGGATTATTCACCATTTAGTTGTTGATGCTGTTTCTTGGCGAATTTTAATTGAAGATTTTCAAACAGCTTACCAGCAAATTAGTCAGGGCAAATTAATAAACTTGCTACCAAAAACAACTTCTTATAAAGAATGGTCTAGCCGTCTCCAAAAATATGCTCAATCTTCAGCACTACTTTCAGAGCTAGAGTTTTGGCTGGCAACACAACATCAATTTGTTTCGCCGATACCAAGAGATTTTATTGACGGAAATAATATAGAAGAAACAGCTTCTATTGTTTCAGTATCCTTGTCTCAACAAGAAACTAAAAGTTTGTTACAAGAAGTATCAACAGCTTATCGGACACAAATTAATGATATATTATTAACAGCACTTATCCAAATATTTCACCAGTGGACAGGAGAAACTTCTCTACTAATTGATTTAGAAGGACATGGACGAGAAGAACTCTTTGAGGATGTGGATTTATCGAGAACTGTAGGTTGGTTCACAAGTGTTTTTCCGGTACATCTAAATCTGGAAAATACCAATGATTTAGGAAAAGCTTTGAAATCGATTAAAGAACAGTTACGAGCAATTCCCAATCAAGGTATTGGTTATGGATTACTACGCTATCTGAGTCGTAATCAGGAAATAAACAAACAACTTTCTTCATTAAAAGCTGAAGTTATTTTTAACTATTTAGGACAGTTCGATCGCCTTTTATCAGAATCATCTTTATTTAGCTTAGTCCAGGGTGCAAGTGATGCAAATCGCAGTTTACGAAATAAACGAACTCACTTATTAGAAATTAACGCCGGTATTTATCAGGGATATCTGGAAATAAGTTGGACTTACAGCAATCAGTTCCATCGACAAAGCACGATTGAAGCACTCGCTCAAAGGTTTATTGAGGCATTGCGATCGCTGATTGCTCATTGTCAGTCTTACGATGCAGGTGGTTTTACTCCTTCGGATTTCGCTGAGTTTAAGCAAAGCCAATGGGATCAAGCGGATCTCGACGCCATTACAGCAGCTATGGGAGATATGTAAGATGAGTGTAAAAAACAAAAATATTCAAGAATTTTATCCTCTATCGCCCATGCAACAGGGCATTCTCTTTCATAGTTTGGCAGCCCCGGAATCTGGCGTTTATTTTGAACAATTGAGTTGGACTCTCGAAGGAAAGCTTAACATTAGAGAATTCCATCGTGCATGGCAGTATGTTATAGAACGACATGCAATTTTACGAACTAGCTTTGTTTGGGAAGGCTTAAAAGAACCAGTACAAATTGTGCATCGACAGGTAGTACTACCTTGGCAAGAGTATGATTGGCAGCATCTCTCATCAGAAGAACAACAACAAAAATTAGAACTTTTTTGGCAAAGCGATCTTTCTAGAGGCTTTGAACTGACGCAGCCGCCATTGATGCGCCTGACACTCATTCAACTTTCGGATATTTCCTATAACTTTACTTGGAGCCATCATCATATATTGTTGGATGGGTGGTCTATTGCATTGGTTCTGAAGGAAGTTTTTGATTGTTATAAAGCTTTCAGCAATGGTCAAAATGTCAACTTAGAACCCATTCGCCCATATCGGGATTATATTGTCTGGTTACAGCAAGAAAACCTATCTGAGGCTGAGACTTTCTGGCGACAGACACTTAAAGGTTTTACGACTCCAACACAGCTATCAGTAAATAAAGGAGCGAGAAAATTACTGGCTCAAATCGATGCCTCTATGGAGCGAGAAGTTAAGCTTTCTGTAGCCACAACAGCAAAGCTGCAATCTCTAGCAAAGCAATATCAGCTAACGCTAAATACCATAGTACAGGGAGCTTGGGCTTTACTATTGAGCCGCTACAGCGGTCAGGAGGATGTAGTTTTTGGGGCGGTAACTTCTGGGCGTCCTCCGACTTTAGCGAAAGTTGAGTCTATGGTAGGTCTGTTAATCAACACACTGCCGATTCGAGTACAAATATCACCCGAAGAATTTCTTTTGCCTTGGCTTGAGAAAATTAAAAATCAACTAGTTGAAGCACGTCAATACGAGTATAGTCCGTTAGTAAAAATCCAAGAATGGAGCGAAGTTCCTAAAGATTTATCTTTGTTTGAGAGTATTGTAGTTTTTGAGAACTATCCTATTGATGCTTCATTACGGCAACAGAATATTAATTTAGAAATTAAGGGTTTTCATAGCTTTGAAAAGACTAATTACCCTATTAGGCTAACTGTAATTCCTGGTGAAGAGTTATCGCTCAAAATTAGTTATGATGATGGCGATCGCTTCGACACTGATAGTATCGCTCGAATGCTAGGGCATTTACAGACTTTGCTAGAGGGTATAGTCGCTAATCCACAGCAGCGCCTTTGTGAGTTGTCGCTTTTAACAGAAATTGAGCGACATCAGTTGCTTGTAGAGTGGAATGATACGCAAGTTGAGTATCCTCAAGATTGCATTCATGAGTTATTTGAAGCGCAAGTAGAAAAAACACCCGATGCTGTGGCGGTGGTGTTTGAAAATGAGCAATTAACCTATCGAGAACTGAACGCCAAAGCGAATCAATTAGCGCATTACTTACAACAACTGGGAGTAAAACCAGAAGTATTGGTGGGGATTTATGTAGAGCGATCGCTCGATATGGCGATCGGAGTGTTGGGGATTCTCAAAGCCGGTGGCGCGTATGTCCCAATAGATCCAGCATATCCACAAGAACGTATAGCATTCATGCTGGAGGATACACAGGTATCTGTACTATTAACCCAAGAGTCGCTATTTGAGCAGCTTCCGGAGAACAAAGCGCGTGTCATCTGCTTGGACAAAGACTGGGAAAATATAGCCAATACCAGCGAAGAAAACTTAGTCAACGGTGTTACAATTGCCAACTTAGCGTATGTAATTTACACATCTGGTTCCACAGGTAGGCCTAAAGGTATTTGTTTACCCCAACGTTCTTTAATGAATCTCCTCCAATGGCATTTTTCATGTCTCTACACAGGGGCGCGTACCCTTCAGTTTGCCTCTTTGAGCTTCGATGCTAGCTTTCATGAGATATTTGCTACCTGGGGTACTGGCGGTACTTTGTTCATCCTTTCAGAAAATTTACGAATGGATGCTGTTCGCTTAGGGCAATTTCTTTCATATAAAGCAATTGAAAAAATGATTCTCCCAGTTGTTGTGCTAAAGTTACTAGCCGAATTGGTAGATGAGCAAGGCATTACTCCCTTACATACTCAACTGTTGGGCACTCTTAGAGAAATTACTACTACAGGCGAGCAATTACAAATTACTCAACCTATCATCAAACTATTCAAATTCTTGAAGCATTGTTCCTTACACAACCACTATGGACCATCAGAAACTCATGTAGTAACTGCTTTAAGTCTAGAGAACAATCCTGATGAGTGGACATTCTATCCTTCTATTGGTAAACCCATTGCTAATACTCAAATCTACATATTAGATCGACAATTTAATCCTGTACCGCTTGGAGTTAGTGGAGAACTTTATATAGGTGGGGTTTCTTTAGCACAAGGCTATTTAAATCGACCGGATTTAACAGCAGAAAAATTTATACCCGATCCCATTAGTAACAAACCTGATGCCCGTTTGTATAAAACGGGGGATTTAGCCCGATATCTGCCCGATGGTAATATTGAATATCTAGGGCGTATTGACGACCAAGTTAAAATTCGTGGTTTCCGCATTGAACTCGGAGAAATTGAAGCAGTACTAAGCCAGCATCCAGCTGTAAGAGAAGTAGTTGTCCTTGATCGCAAAGATGAAGCAGACAACAAGCGTTTAGTCGCCTATGTGGTGTCTAACGATGAATCAACTTCCATAGGTACTGAATTGCGCTGTTTATTGCACGATAAATTACCTAATTATATGGTGCCATCAGCATTTATATTCTTGGAGGCACTACCACTGACACCTAATGGCAAGGTGAATCGTCGAGCATTGCCAATACCAAACTTTACACAACCTGAACTAGAAAGAACTTTTACCGCACCTCGAACTGCGGCAGAGGAAATAATGGCACAGATATGGGGAAAAGTTCTTGGTATTGAAAAAGTGGGCATATACGATAATTTCTTTGAGTTAGGAGGTCATTCACTAATGACAACACGAGTTATTTCCCAGATTAGGCAAGTCTTCCAAGTAGAGCTACCTATACGTAGTTTGTTTAAATCACCTACGATAGAAGGTTTGGTTAATACAGTCACGCAAATCTGGGGTACTCACGAAGTTGTCGAAGAAATTGCTCGAACGTGGAAAGAATTGGAACAAATCCCGACCGACGAAGTAAAAAAAATACTTTCTCAAGAAAAAAGTGAGATTGAAAAATTAAAAAATGAGTCAAACTAAAGAGTTTGCTGTACAGATTCAGCTGAAGCATTATCAACTTTTTAGTTAAAAAGAAATTGATGGAAATTTATTGACTTACTAAATAACGTTCAAAAAACTAATGATGTATTTGACAAAAGAGCAAATTCAAATTTATGAAGACAATGGTTTTGTCTTGCTACCCGAATGTTTTTCTCAAGCAGAAGTTAATAGAATGAACCTTAAGTTACCTCTAATCTTTTCTCAAGAAACCTCAAAAAGGATTCTTGAAGAAGAGGGAAAGACTGTGCGAGCAGTGCATGGAGTACATAGCACAGATGAGATTTTTCAACGTTTATCTCAACATCCACAGCTAGTTAAACCTGCAATGCAGCTTCTTGGCAGCAAAGTTTATATCTACCAGTTCAAAATTAATGCGAAGGCTGCATTTAGGGGAGACATTTGGGAATGGCATCAAGACTACATTTTTTGGCGTAAAGAAGATGGTTTGCCAACACCACGAGTGGTGAATGCCCTTGTATTATTGGATGACATGAATGAATTTAACGGACCACTATTTGTGATTCCTGGTTCACACAAGGAAGGGATGATTGAAATTGTAGACCCAAATACAAGCAATCAGCCTATAGCTAAAACAGAACGTCCGGCATGGATGTCAAATTTTAGTGCAAAACTAAAGTATTCTCTTAATAAAGAGTTGGTTGCTGATTTAGTATTAAAGTATGGAATTTGCTCTATCAAAGCTTCGGCAGGCTCAGTGCTATTATTTGATAGCAATATTGTTCATGCTTCACCGAGTAACATATCTCCGTTTGACAGAGCAGTTGTAATTGTTACTTACAACAGTATTGAAAATATTCCTTTACCTGTACCAAATCCCCGACCGGAGTTTCTTGTAAGCCGTGATTATCGACCAATAGAACCTCTATCAGAGAATGCTTTATTGATTGAAAGCTTGGCGTAGAAGTGAGGTTAAAATATGGCTGAATCATCGACACATAGAGGTAATTTTCCCTCAGAAAAACAAGAGCTTTTTAAGCTGCTACTCCAAAAAAAGGGGATAAACACTTCAAAAATTGGAACTATTCTTCGTATCGTAGAGAATGATTTTTATAAACTCTCATTCGCTCAAGAACGCTTATACTTCCTCGCTCAATTAGAACCAGATAGTCCCTTTTACAATATGCCTGCTGCTGTTCGCCTAGAGGGGCAATTGAATGTTAAGGCGCTAGAACAAAGTTTTAACGAAATTATCAACCGCCATGAAGCCCTGCGAACAAATTTTGAAACAAAAGAAGGACAGGCGATCGCTGTAATTTCGGAAGCGATATCTTTAATATTACCAATACTCGATATTAGCGATTTATCTTTAGATCGACAAGAAGCAGAAGTCAAAAAACAAGCTACTCAAGAAGCACAAAAACCTTTCAATCTCAAAAGCGACTTACTGCTGAGAGTGAAACTATTACGTCTCGATCAACAAGAACACATCTTATTATTGACAATGCACCATATCGTCTCTGATGGTTGGTCAATCGATGTACTAGCGCGGGAGTTGGCAACACTTTATCAAGCTTTTTGTAATGGACAGCCCTCACCATTACCTGCGCTACCAATACAGTATGTAGACTTCGCAGCTTGGCAACGACAATGGCTGCAAACAGAAGTACTCAAAACTCAACTATCTTATTGGCTTGAGCAGTTAAAGAATGCGCCAAAAGTATTAGAATTACCTACTGACCGTCCAAGACCAGCAATTCAAACTTATCGCGGTTCGACTTACTCATTCAAACTATCGGATAAACTCTCTTTTTCCTTAAATAAATTCAGCAGACAACAAGGAAGTACATTATTTATAACTCTATTGGCAGCTTTCCAAACATTATTATGGCGTTACACAGGCAGCGAAGATATTGTTGTCGGTTCGCCCATCGCTAACCGTAACAGAGCAGAAATAGAAGGGTTAATTGGAGTTTTTGTCAATACCTTAGTATTGCGGACTAACTTAGCAGGAAATCCCAGCTTTGAAGAGTTACTAAAACGAGTGCGGGAAGTAGCTTTAGGAGCTTACGCCCATCAAGATTTGCCTTTTGAGTTGTTAGTTGAAGAACTGCAACCACAGCGAGACTTAAGTCATACACCACTATTTCAAGTGATGTTTGTGCTTCAGAATGCGCCGATATCTGCCTTAGAGTTGCCTGGTTTAACTTTAAATTTCTTAGAAAGCAATAGCGATACTGCCAAGTTAGATCTAACTCTATATTTAACTGAAACTATTCATGGTTTATTAGGGAATTTAGAATACAACACTGATTTATTTGATGAAAGCTCTATACAAAGAATGCTCGGACATTTGCAGACTTTGCTAGAAGGAATTGTTACTAATCCAAAGCAGCTTTTATCAGAGTTACCACTGTTAACAGATATTGAGCGACAGCTATTGCTTGTGGAGTGGAATGATACAGAAGTTGAATATGCTCAACAGTGCATTCATGAGTTATTTGAAGCGCAAGTAGAAAAAACACCCGATGCTGTAGCGGTGGTGTTTGAAGACCAACAATTAACCTACCGCGAACTCAACAATAGAACAAATCAACTAGGGCATTATTTACAACAACTGGGAGTAAAACCAGAGGTATTGGTGGGGATTTGTGTAGAGCGTTCCCTAAATATGCTAATCGGGCTGTTGGGAATCCTCAAAGCAGGCGGAGCATATATTCCACTAGACCCGAGTTATCCAATTGAGCGATTAGCATTTATTTTAGAAGAAACTCAAGCCCCAGTATTACTAACTCAAACATCACTTTTAGGAGCAATACCACACAATGAAGCTAAAATCATTTGTTTAGATGCAGATTGGCACAACATTGCCCAAGAAAATCAAGAGAATTTATTATCCAAACTTTCTCTTGACAACCTAGCTTATGTCATCTATACCTCTGGTTCAACAGGCAAACCAAAAGGCGTACAAATTCCTCACAGTGCTTTAAGCAACTTTTTGTACTCCATGAAAGAAACGCCAGGTTTAACTCAGGAAGATACATTAGTTGCAGTTACAACATATTCCTTTGATATTGCAGCGTTAGAACTTTTTCTACCAATCATAGTTGGTGGTCGTGTGGTAATTGTGAGCCGCGAAGTAGCTGCTGATGGAATTGAATTGTCTGCAAAAATAACTGATTCCAAAGCGACAGTTATGCAAGCAACACCGGCGACTTGGCAACTACTTTTAACAGCAGGCTGGAGTGGTAACGAGGAATTAAAAATTCTTTGTGGTGGAGAAGCTTTACCTGAACAGTTAGCCAATCAATTATTGCATCGGTGTGGGTCTTTGTGGAATATGTACGGCCCCACAGAAACTACTATTTGGTCGGCAGCATCTCAGGTAGAAACTGACAATAGGACTATATCGATTAGTGGTGCGATCGCTAATACGCAATTTTACATTTTAGACGAATACGATCGGTTGGTTCCTGTGGGTGTACCAGGTCAATTGCATATTGGTGGGGATGGACTTGCACGAGGTTATTTTAACCGTCCACAGTTGACGGCACAGAATTTTATACCAAATCCATTTAGTCAAAAACCTGGGCGTTTGTATAAAACAGGAGATTTAGCCCGCTATTTACCAAATGGAGAAATCGAATATATCGGTCGTATTGATAATCAAGTCAAAGTTCGTGGTTTTCGTATTGAATTACAAGAAATTGAAGCACTCCTCAACCAACACTCTGGAGTTCAACAAGCTGTAGTTATAGTACGCAAAGATGCAGTAGATTCTCAAAGAATAGTCGCTTATTTAGTTGCTGAAAACGAACAAAAATTAATAATTTCACAAGTCCGTAGCTTTTTGGAGTCAAAGTTGCCAAGCTACATGATGCCAACAAATTTTGTCATCTTAGAAACACTTCCACTTACACCAAATGGTAAAGTAGACCGAAAAGCCCTACCTGCGCTTGATACAATACTTTCAGAATTTGCAGACAACTTTGTTGCACCTCAAACCGCCATCGAAAAACAACTGGCGATGATTTGGATGCAAGTACTTGACTTAGAAAAGTTAGGAATCAACGACAACTTTTTTGAATTGGGCGGACACTCACTCTTAGCAACCCAAGTTATATCTCGGATTAATAAAAATTTTGATATCGAGTTACCGTTGCGCCGAATTTTTGAATCGCCGACAATAGCAAAATTATCCAAAAATATCGAAGATAAACAGTTAATATTTAATTCACTGCCACCAATTGAACGAGTTTCCCGAGAGATAGAATTACCGCTATCTTTTGCACAGCAGAGATTGTGGTTTTTACATCAACTAGATCCAAAATCATATATTTACAATGGTTCTAGTGCAGTGCTGTTAGAAGGCTTACTCAATGTCAAAGCTTTAGAGAAAAGTATTAATGAAATAGTACGCAGACATGAAATTTTACGAACATCCTTACAGATTGTAAATGGTCAACCGGCCCAAATCATTGCTTCTGCTTTAAAGATACCCCTAACAATAGTAGATTTAGGACATTTACCTGACAGCGAGCATGAAACACAAATACAAGCTATAAGACTAGCAAATTACCAACAACCGTTTGATTTAACACAAGCTCCATTGTTAAGGCTAACTCTTTTACGCTTGGAAGCTAGGAAACATATTTTATTAGTGACTATGCATCATATTATCTTTGATGGCTGGTCAGAAGGAGTACTTATTCGAGAACTGTCAGCACTTTATGAAGCTTTTTCTCACGATCTGCCTTCACCGCTTCCAGAGATAAATATCCAGTATGCAGACTTTGCCGCTTGGCAAAGAAAGTACTTACAGGGTGAGTTATTGGATACCTTAGTTACATATTGGAAAAAACAATTAGGAGAGAATTTACCAGTTTTACAATTACCTACAATTCCTCAAGTTGGCGAAGCGAAAACATTTCTGGAAGGGAGACAAACTTTAATACTGTCTCACACATTATCCCAAGAAATTAAAAAGCTAAGTAACAGTCTAGGTACGACGTTATTTATGACGTTACTTGGAACGTTTAAAGTTTTATTATCTTGGTATACAGGTGATAAAGATATTGTTGTTGGTACTGATATAGCTAACCGAAATCAAATAGAAATAGAGAGTTTAATTGGTTTTTTTGTTAATCAATTAGTGTTACGTAGTAGCTTATACGGCAACCCTAATTTTACCGATTTTTTGCAACACATACGTAAAGTTTGCCTAGAAGCATATACTCACCAAGATTTACCATTTGAACAACTAGTTACTGCTCTTAATCCTAAAAGAGACTTCAGCCAAACTCCTTTATTTCAGGTTAAATTTATCCTCCAAAATACTCCTACACATCCTTTGGTACTTTCAGATTTGACTTTGACTAGTTTGGATGTTTTAGAAAATACGGTAACAAGATTCGATCTACTTCTAGAATTAAACGATACAGAGCAAGGAATAGTTGGGTTATTGAAATATAACAAAGATTTATTTGATGCTAGTAGCACAAGCCGATTAGTAAATAATTTTGAGCTAATCTTGTCTCAAATTGTTGCTAATCCTCATATAAATTTAAACGAACTAGAAAAAATTATTATCAAAGCAGATAAAGAATATCAGTTGAATCAAGAAGAAAAGCGAAAAGAGAAACATCAACAAAAATTAAGTAGAGTTAAGCGAAAAGTAATTGAGATAGTAACTGAAGTTGAATAATAAAATGAAAGAAATAAAAATCAACAATTCTAATTTCAAGGAAAAATTCCATAAAATTAGTAGAAAATCTATTAATTTAGAATCTGAATTAATCAAAATAGATAAATTTGGAGACGAGCAAACCCTACCGTTGGTTATCAAACCATCTGTATCAGATGTTGATATTGCAGATTGGGCGCAAGCAAATCGAGAATTTATAGATACAAATTTAATTAAATATGGTGCTATCCTTTTTAAAGGATTTAATATTACTACAGCAGCTGCATTTGAAAGATTTTCTTTAGCCGTTTGCTCGGAATTATTTAAAGAAAATGGCGAACATCCCCGCGAAACTCTCAGCGGTCAAGTTTATACTCCTGTTTTTTATCCTGCTGATAAGAAGTTGTTGTGGCACAACGAAAATTCTTTTAACCATCGATGGCCTGCAAAAATTTTGTTCGGCTGTTGTCAACCCGCACAGCAAGGAGGAGAAACTCCAATAGTTGATAGTCGTAAAGTATTTCAACTGATAAAACCCAAAATTAGGGAACAATTTGTTGAAAAACAAGTTATGTATGTCCGTAATTATAGAAATGGGTTAGGGCTTGACTGGCAAACAGTTTTTCAAACTCAAAGCAAAGCACAGGTAGAAAATATTTGTCGAAATAATTTCATAGATTTTGAATGGAGAAAAGATGGTGGCTTAAGAACTATTTCTATTCGCCCAGCTGTAGTTAAACATCCTCAAACAGGCGAACTTTCTTGGTTTAATCAAGCCCAACATTGGCATTTAGCTTGTTTAGAAACACAAATCCGCGAATCGCTAGTGTCAACTTTTAAAGAAGAAGATTTACCACGCAATTGTTATTACGGTGATGGTACTATAATTTCAGACTCTACAATGCAAGAAATTTGTGAAGTATATCAGAAATTAGAAGTATGTTTTCCTTGGAAACAAGGAGACATATTATTACTAGATAACGTATTAACTGCTCATGCCCGCAATCCTTATGTGGGAGAACGTAAGCTTTTTGTTGCGATGGGCGAACTGAAAAGTTTTAGTAAAAATTAAGATTTTGTATAGGCTTGGATAGAAAAAATGCAAGAAAAAATTCAGGGTTTCCCACTATCTCCTCAACAAAAGCGCCTTTGGTTAGTACAGCAAGGTGGTAATTTCTATCGAAATCAATGTGGTATTCTCATTGAGGGAAATTTACAAGTAGATATATTGAAACAAGCGTTAGATAAAATTATTGCTAGGAACGAAGTTCTTCGCACAAGTTTTTATCGCCAACCTGGGTTAAAAATCCCTATTCAGGTAATAAATAATCATACTAATGTTTTTTTAAATGAGTATGATTTAGAAAGTCAATCTCCTCACAATATAGAGATAGAAACCCTTTTCGATAAAATCAGGCAAGAGTCATCTAAATTAGGCGAAAATCACTTATTAAAGATAGTTTTAGTAAATTTTTCAGCAAATAAGTATATTTTATTTATAAATTTGCCATCTCTGTGTACGGATTTTAAAACATTCAAAAATATAGTTACTGAAATTAGCCAATATTATACTGCCTGCTTACAAAATATAGAAATAGAAATAGATGAAGAACCACTACAATATGCTGATATTGCTACCTGGCAAAATGAATTACTGGAGGCAGAAGAAACTACAACCAGAACAAAATACTGGCAGAAAGTAGATTTTTCAACTCTGGATAATTTAAAGCTTGCTTTTGAGAATTGCTTTTCTGAAGAATCAGAATTTGAACCTCAAGTTATTAGCTTAGCGATTCCCAAAAATTTACTTACTAAAATTGAAGAAATTATCCAAAAATCCCAAGTCTCAATAGATATCTTTTTCCTTACTTGTTGGCAAATTTTACTTTGGCGTCTTACTGGTCAATCAAAGTTAATTATAGGTGTAGGCTGTGATGGTCGCAGCTATGAAGAATTAAAAACAGCACTAGGTTTATTTAGCAAATATTTACCGCTTGTTTCTGACCTGAAAGATAATTATACATTTAGCGATCGCTTAGTGCAGGTTAAAGAGTTAACAGATGAAACACTGAAATGGCAAGATAGCTTTAGTTGGAACGTATTTGCCAAAACAGCTAAAGATAATATAGAAGAGCTAGTTTTACCATTTTGTTATGAGTTTGAGGAAACAGTTACTAATTATTCTGCTCATCAAGTAGCATTTTCAATTTATCAATCTTACGTCTGCTTTGACAGATTTAAACTAAAGCTTTCTTGTGTTCGCAGACAAAATGATTTAGTTCAAGTAGAATTTCACTATGATGCCAAACATTTCCATAAAGAAGATATTCAACGTTTAGCAAGTCAGTGGCAAAGTTTGTTACTCAGTGTTATTGACAATCCCTCTGTAGAGATTTCGCGGTTGGATATACTCAGCGAACAAGAGCGAGAACAACTGTTAATTGCATTTAATAATACTCAAACATCAGAGCTACAATATAAATGCATTCATCATTGGTTTGAAGCTCAATGCGATCGCACCTCAGATAACATTGCTGTTATTTATCAAAATCAGCAACTAACCTACCAAGAATTAAACACTCGTGCTAACCAGCTAGCGCATTACCTACAGCAATTAGGCATAAAACCAGATGTTATGGTGGGGATTTGTCTAGAGCGATCGCCTTTAATGTTAATTGCACTTTTAGGCATCTTGAAAGCTGGCGGTGCATACATACCAATTGACCCAAGCTATCCTTCAGAAAGAAAAGCTTTTATTATCAATGATTCTCAAATACCAATCCTGCTGACTCAACAGCGTTTAATGGCAGATTTCGCTACAAATGAAATTAAAGCCATTTGTATCGATAGCGATTGGCAAGCTATAAGTCAACAAAAAATTGAGAATTTAATTACTACAACAACCGAGTTAAATTTAGCTTATATTATTTACACTTCCGGTTCTACTGGCAAACCGAAAGGAACTCTGATTCCTCATCAAGGATTAGTTAATTACCTCACTTGGGCTACCCAAAGATATGCAGTAGAACAAGGAGTAGGAACTGTAGTTCATTCACCTCTGGGTTTTGACTTAACAATTACCAGTTTGTTATCGCCTTTATTAGTTGGCCGCACAGCAGAATTATTACCAGAAGAACAAGGAATTGAAACACTTTCTCAAGCTTTAAAGAAAAGCTCGAATTTAAGCTTGGTGAAAATCACGCCCGCGCACTTAGATTTGTTGAAACAACAGTTATCTCAAGAAGAGATAGCAAATAAAACTAGAGCTTTTATTATTGGTGGAGAAAACTTATTAGCTGAAAGTATAACTTTCTGGCAAGATGTAGCCCCAGATACGATGTTAATCAACGAATACGGCCCTACAGAAACGGTGGTAGGCTGCTGTATTTATGAAGTTCCAGTCGGGAAATATACTTTAGGTTCCATACCCATTGGTAAACCCATCGCTAATACTCAGTTGTACATTTTAGACAAATACTTACAACCAGTACCAACAGGTGTAGTAGGTGAATTGCACATTGGTGGACTGGGATTAGCTAGGGGTTATTTGAATCAACCTGAATTAACAGCTTTAAAATTTATTCCCAATCCATTTAGCAAACAAGAAGGCGATCGCCTTTACAAAACAGGCGATTTAGTTCGCTTTCTAGCAAGTGGAGATATTGAATATATCGGGAGAATTGACAACCAAATAAAAATCCGAGGTTTCCGTGTTGAATTAGGAGAAATTGAAGGAGTTATCAATCAGCATCCATCTGTATCTGCAAGTGTGGCGATCGTGCGGGAGGATAAGCCAGGAAATCAAAATTTAATCGCTTATATAACTCTTCATTCAGACAAAACACTAACAATTTCTGAATTGCGACGCTTCTTACAAAATAAATTGCTTGACCACATGATGCCAACAGCATTTATGATATTAGAAGCGTTTCCACTCACATCCAATGGCAAAGTAGATCGTCGAGCATTGCCAATTCCGAATGGTCTACGCCCAGAATTAGAAGTTGCTTATGCGGTTCCACAAACTGAGATTGAAAAAACAATAGCCTCTGTTTGGCAGCAAGCTTTGAATCTTGAAAAGATAGGCATTCATGATAATTTCTTTGAAATTGGCGGTCATTCATTACTTTTAGTTACAGTTCACAGCCAGTTACAGGAAATATTAAAGGCAGAACTATCAACTCTTGATTTGTTTAGATATCCCACCATCAATTCTTTAGCAGAATATTTAAGTTCATCTGCAAATAAAACCGTACCTTTACAAGACAGTGATATCGAAACAGAGAAAATTTTATCTGGGAAAGCGCAACAGAGAAAACGTTTGCAAAAAATAAAATTATTTGAAAATAATTAAAGAATTAATAAGTCATGAATATCCCAACCGAAACATATCCTCATAACGGTTCAGAAATCGCAATTATTGGATTAACAGGAAGATTTCCTGGGGCAAAAAATCTTGATGAATTTTGGCATAATCTCCAAAATGGCGTAGAATCAATTTCTTTTTTCAGTGACGAAGAATTATTGGCATCAGGAGTAGATGCAGCGCTTCTTACTAATCCCAATTATGTCAAAGCCAATGCTGTTTTAGAAGATGTAGAGCTTTTTGATGCTGCCTTTTTTGGTTTCAATCCTAGAGATGCAGAAATGACCGATCCCCAACACAGAATTTTTTTAGAATGTGCTTGGGAAGCATTAGAAAAAGCTGGGTATAATTCCGAAACATACAATGGTACTATAGGTGTTTTTGCTGGTGCAAACTTAAGCGGTTATTTACTAAACATTTATTTGAATCAAAATATTAGAAATTCAACAGACGAACGTCAGATAGTAATCGCAGGTGATAAAGATTACCTGGCTACGCGTACTTCTTATAAACTTAATTTAACAGGGCCTAGTTATACAGTTCAAACAGCTTGCTCGACCTCATTAGTAGCCGTACATTTAGCCTGCCAAAGTTTGCTCAATGGTGAATGCGATATGGCTTTGGTTGGCGGTATTTCCATCAGTGCATTCAGAAAAACTGGCTATCTTTATAACGAAGGAGGTATTAATTCTCCTGACGGACATTGCCGCGCCTTTGATGCTAAAGCACGGGGAACTGTGAGTGGAGAAGGTGTAGGAATCGTTGTTTTGAAAAGATTAGAAGATAGTCTAAACGACGGAGATTCTATTCATGCTGTTATTAAAGGTTCTGCTATCAATAATGACGGTTCAAACAAAGTTAGCTACACAGCACCCCGCATAGAAGGTCAAGCTAAAGTTATCAAAACGGCTCAAATTGTTGCAGAAGTGGAACCAGAAACAATAACTTATATTGAAGCACACGGAACAGGAACTTCTTTAGGAGATCCGATTGAAGTTGCTGCACTAACCCAAGCATTTCAAAGCAGTACAAAAAAGAAAAATTTCTGTGCGATTGGTTCTTTAAAAACAAATATCGGACACTTGGATGCTGCTGCTGGCGTTGCAGGTTTAATTAAAACAGTCTTAGCTCTGAAACACAAACAAATTCCTCCCAGCTTGCATTTTGAGCAACCAAATCCTCAAATTGATTTTGCCAACAGTCCTTTTTATATCAACAATAAACTTTCGGAATGGAAAGCAGATAAATATCCTAGACGCGCAGGAGTTAGCTCTTTTGGGATTGGCGGTACTAATGCCCATGTAATATTAGAAGAAGCTCCAACGCAGCAGGGGAGTAGCAAAGCACAGGAGCAGGGAAGAAAGTATCAGCAATTGATACTTTCAGCTAAGACGAATACAGCACTAGAAACTGCTACAGAAAACCTCGCTAATCATCTACAAAAGCATCCAGATTTAAATCTTGCTGATGTAGCTTATACTTTGCAAGTTGGTCGCCAAAGTTTTAATCACCGTCGAGTGTTGTTGTGCCAAGATATTTCAGACGCTATAAAAATACTAACAGCACCAGATAAACAAGGCATTTTTAACAGTTGCTCAGAAACCCGTAACCATCCAATTGTATTTATGTTTCCCGGACAGGGAGCGCAGTATGTAAATATGGGACGGGAATTATATGAAACAGAAGCAATCTTTCGGCAACAAGTTGATGATTGTTGTGAATTTTTAAAAGCGCATTTAAAGTTAGATATTAGAGATATACTTTACACTACAACATTAGAAACTACAGGCAAAAAGCTCCAACAAACTTCTTTAACACAACCTGCATTATTTGTAATTGAATATGCTCTGGCTAAACTTTGGATGTCGTGGGGCGTGCATCCACAAGCGATGATTGGTCACAGTATCGGCGAGTATGTAGCGGCTTGTATTTCGGGTATTTTTTCTTTAGAAGAAGCACTAACTTTAGTCGCAATTCGCGGACAATTAATGCAAAAACTCGAATCTGGATCGATGCTTTCTGTTTCGATTTCTGCTCGAGAAATACAGCCAATGTTGGGTTCAGAACTTTCTTTAGCAGCGAGTAATGCACCGTCTCTGTGTGTGGTTTCCGGTGCTACAGAAGCGATAGAAACATTACAAAATTATTTGATTGAAAAAGGTATAGATTGCCGTCGCTTGCATACATCTCATGCTTTCCATTCTCAAATGATGGAGCCGATTTTAGAACCATTTGTCCGACACGTTAGAGAAGCCAATTTGAAACCACCCCAAATTCCTTTTATTTCTAATGTTACAGGGACTTGGATTACAGCAGAGCAAGCAACTGACCCTAACTACTATGCTCAACATTTACGGCAATCGGTATTATTTAGCGAGGGAGTTGCCGAACTACTGCAACAACCAGAGCGAATATTTTTAGAAGTTGGCCCGGGACGCACGTTAACTACTCTAGCCAAACGACAGTTAAGTTCGCAAAATCTAGTACTAACTTCTTTACGGCATCCTCAAGAGCAAATTTCTGATGTGGCATTTTTGCTGAATACTCTCTCTCGGCTTTGGTTAACAGGATTGCCAATAAATTGGGCAGGTTTTTATACCCACGAACAACGCAGACATATTTCTTTGCCTACTTATCCTTTTGAGCGCCAACGTTATTGGATTGAGGCTAATTCTGATACTGCGTTATCAACAATACCGCCAAAATCATTAGGTAAAAACCCAAATATCAGCGATTGGTTTTATATCCCAATTTGGAAACAATCTACACCAATTGAATTATTACAAGCAATTGAAAAAAATACCTGCTGGTTAGTTTTTATCGATGAGTATGGAGTTGGCGATGCAGTTGTCAACCGACTCGAACAGCAAAGTCAAAATGTAGTTAAAGTGAGGATGGCAGATAAATTTAGCCAGACCGAAAAACATACATACACTATTAACCCGAAGCAAAAAGCTGACTACAATACTTTGTTGGAACAACTTCAAAAACAGAGTTTAATTCCCAATATCATCGCTCACTTTTGGAGTATTACACCAAATGATACTTTGCCCACTTTTGAAACTTGCCAAAATCTTGGCTTTTGGAGCTTATTGTATTTAGTACAAGCATTAGGAAAACAAAATATCAGCAATGATTTGAAGTTGAGAATTGTCACTAATAATATATATAATATTATCGGTGATGAAAAGTTATGGCCAGAGAAGGCAACAATATTAGGAGTTTGTAAGGTAATTCCTAAAGAATATCCCAATATTAATTCATCTCTGATTGATGCGGTCATTCCTACGGCTAAAACTCCACTGGCACAAAAATTTGTCGAATATCTGATTACAGAATTAACAACACAAGAAACTGAAAATATAGTTGCTTATCGTGGAAATTATCGCTGGATTCCAACCTTTGAAACAATCCGTTTAGACGAAAATACCCCAGGTAAAACTAAGTTAAAACAAGCAGGAGTTTACTTAATTACTGGTGGACTTGGCGGTATAGGTTTAGTGCTGGCGGAACATTTAGCAAAGACAGTACAAGCTAAGTTAATTTTAATTGGTAGGAAGGGACTACCAGAGCGATCGCAGTGGCAACAATGGCTAGAAAATCACGATCCTCAAGATAGTATTAGCCGCAAGATCCAAAAAATGCTAATACTTGAAAAATTGGGGTCAGAAGTTGAGATTAAATGTGCTGATGTTGCCAGCTACGAAGAAATGCAGGTAGTTATTACTGAAGCTTTAGAAAAATTTGGTCAAATCAATGGCGTCATCCATGCAGCTGGTATTGCTGGCGGTGGCATGATTCAACTCAAAACAGAGGATATAGCAAACAGCGTCTTAGCACCAAAAGTCAAGGGTACATTAGTATTAGAAGAAATTTTCAAATCAAAAAATATTACTTTAGATTTTTTAGTGCTTTGTTCAGCTCAAACTTCTATCTTAGGTGAATTTGGACAGGTAGATTATTGTGCTGCTAATGCATTTTTGGATGTTTATGCAAATTATCGTGCTTCTTGGTCTGACGAATTTACAGTAGCAATTAACTGGGATGCTTGGCAAGAAGTAGGGATGGCAGTAGAGACAGCAGTACCAGAATACTTAAAGCTGCAACGTGAAGAAGATATCAAAAAAGGAATACTACCTCAAGAAGGTGCTGAAGCTTTTCATCGCATTTTATTAACTAATTTGCCTTGTATTGTTGTCTCAACCGAAGACTTTCAACAAGTAATCGAACAGAATAAATCTTTCAATTATCTAGACCAAGATTTAGGGCTGTCATCAGAGACATCGCAAACAAATTCTGCCCAACTCAGCCATCCACGTCCAAACTTGGCAAATGCTTATGTTGCTCCTCGTAACGAAATTGAACAGACTCTAGCTAATATTTGGCAACAATTTTTGGGAATTGACAAGGTAGGTATTCATGATAACTTCTTTGAATTGTCAGGAGACTCAATTATTACAATTCAAATTGTTGCCAAAGCTAATCAATTAGGTCTTAAGTTAACTTCTCAACAAATGTTTCTGCATCAAACTATTGCTGAATTAGTAATAGCAGCAAATTTAAATCAGACCAAGCAAACTAAAAATGATTCTAGTGATGGAGAAATTGCTCCTACACCCGCTGGGAATCGGTACTCTCAGTCATTACCAGCAGAAAAATATACCCCATCTGATTTTCCCAGTGCGAACTTAAGCCAACAAGACTTAGATAAATTGTTCGCAAAAATCAACCGATTAGGTGAGAGAAAAGCATAATGAAACCAGAAAATGTAGAAGATATCTATGAACTTACACCAGTTCAAAAGGGAATGCTATTTCATTGTTTGTACTCTAGTGAGTCAGCATTATATTTCTTTCACCATACCTTAACTTTACATGGTCATCCAAATATAGAAGCTTTTGAACAAGCATGGCAGCAAGTAGTGGATAGACATACTATTTTGCGTACAGGGTTTTATTGGGAAGACATTGATAATCCATTACAAGTTGTCTATAAAAAAGTTAAAATTAGCATAAATCAATACGATTGGCGTGGTATTGAACAAGCAAAACAACAAGAAAAGTTGAAGTTATTTTTAGAAAGCGATCGCCAATTATGTTTTGACTTTTCTCAGCCATGTTTAATGCGTTTAACTTTAATCCGTCTGGCTGATAATTGCTACGAATTTATTTGGAGCAATCATCATATAATCATAGACGGCTGGTCTGGACCAATAATATTAGGAGAATGCTTACAAATTTACGAAGCAATTTGTCAAGGTAAACAAGCAAAATTATCACCACCACCTCCTTTTAGGAATTATATCGACTGGTTACAGCAGCAGAATATAGCTAATACTGAAAGTTTTTGGCGGCAAGTATTACAAGGAGTAAAAGCACCAACTCCCTTAACTTATCTAGAAAATAGCCAATTACCTAACCAAAAAGAAAGATACGATGAAGAGAGAATCGTACTATCAAAAGCAGATACAAAAGAACTCTTATCTTTTGCTACACAAAATCATCTTACCCTTGCCACATTAATTAATGGTATCTGGTCTATTCTTCTGAGTCGTTACACTTGTCGTAACAATGTAATGTATGGATGTACTGTTACAGGAAGACCAGTCGACTTAGCCGAAGTCGAATCAATAGTTGGCGTATTTATAAATACTTTACCAATCAATGTAAAGATAAATACTGACCAACAGGTTTTGTCATGGCTGCAAGAATTTCAGATTCAATTAGTAGAAACGCGTCATCATGAATATACTCCACTAACACAAATTCAAGGTTGGAGTGAGGTAGCACGGAATTTACCTTTGTTTGAAACTATTGTTGTGATTGAAAACTTTCCACTCAGTGAATTTGTAGATAATTGGAAAGGAAATGTCGAATTTAAACCGACTGGAATTTATTACAGAAACAACTACCCTTTCAACTTAGTTATCTATCCGGAAACTGAGCTTATAGTAGCAGTTTCTTATGATGCATCTAGATTTGATATTGGTACAATTACTGGGATAATTAGAGATTTTCAAATACTACTACAAAAAATTATCAATAATCCCAATATTCCAATCAAAGAACTATCATTTTCTACGTCACAACAACAGCAAATATTAACTGCTTTAGAACAAGAAGCATCATTTGATTGGGAATTAGCTGCAACATTTTAAGGTATTCAAACATGATTGTTTCCGCTGCAATAGAAAGAAGATATAAGCTCTCAAGTGAGGAGTTCAAAAATAATTATGTTGAACTAGGTAAACCAGTTATCATTTCTGGAGTAATTTCCAATTGGAGTGGTTTTGAGAATTGGTCTTTAAAATACTTCAAAAAAATATCGCCATCTCTAAATATTTATGCCAAAAAATTTAGTAATAAGGAAATTCAAATATGCCGTTTGACAATGAAAAAATATATAGAATTAATAGAAGACTATGAAAAAGATTCTGACAATCATCCTCTACCGCCATATTGCCATGACCTACCTTTATTTAGCTTACTTCCTTCACTAATAGAAGACGTTAAACCATTTCCTGTTGAATATTTGCCAAAATGGTATTGGTACAAGTGGTGGCGTTACTGCCAGTTTTTCTTAGGTTCTTCTAACAGTATTACACCGCTACATTTTGATTGTCTTCTGACGAACAATCTTTTCTTCCAAATTGTTGGACGCAAGCAATTTACAATTTTACTACCTGAAGATGCCAAATATTGTTATCGCCAAGGCTGGCGATGGTTTCTGGTAAATCCAGAAAATCCAGACTTCAATAAATATCCTGAATACAAAAAGGCTAGACCGATTAAATTTATTGTCAATCCTGGAGAGATTTTATATATGCCTCCTGGAACGCTGCATCATGTGCGCAGTCTAGATATGTCGATTTCTTTCAATATCGATTGGCATACTCACAAAAGCTCACTCACTGCTCTAGCAGCGGTTAAAAAAGGAATGCCAGTTCAAAACTTATATTATAACTTTTTGTTAACTCTCGGTTTAGCGTTTAAAATCCCTCCGCAAATAATTTTTAACTTTTATAAATCTTACCTAAATTATGTTTCTTAGAGGACATAATCGATTTGTCATTCAAGCCCCAGCAATTTTATGAATATTTTTGAAAAGCGTGAATCGAATGTCAGAAGCTATAGCCGTAACTTTCCAGACATCTTTCATAGAGCTAAAGGTTCTATAATTTATTCTGAATCTGGAAAAGAATATATTGATTTTTTTGCCGGAGCAGGAGCTTTAAACTATGGACATAACCATGACTATATAAAAGAAAAGGTTATTTCCTATTTGGAGGCCGATGGAATTGCACATGGTTTGGATATGTATACTTCGGCTAAAGAAAAGTTTTTAGCGAAGTTTGATGAGGTAGTACTCAGTCAAAAACAATTAGATTATCGCCTTCAATTTTGCGGGCCAACAGGAACTAACGCAGTAGAAGCTGCTTTAAAATTAGCCAGAAAAGTCAAACAAAGACCAGGTATTTTTTCGTTTATGGGAGGATATCATGGAATGACTTTAGGCAGCTTATCAATTAGTGGTAATGTCGGAATTCGAGCAGGCGCAATTGGTACATCAAGTAATGTAACTTTTATGCCTTATCCTTACGGATTCATGGAGAGTTTTGATACTATAGAATATATAGAATCGGTTTTAAACGATGTTAATTCTGGAGTTGAAAAACCGGCAGCAATAATCTTTGAAACAGTGCAAGCGGAAGGTGGAGTTATTGTAGCTCCCATTGACTGGATGCAAAGATTAAGAAAGTTATGTGACGACCATGATATTTTATTAATCTGCGATGATATTCAAGTTGGCTGCGGTAGAACTGGGCCTTTCTTTTCTTTTGAAAGAGCTGGTATCGTTCCTGATATGGTAGTACTCTCTAAATCAATTAGTGGATATGGGTTTCCCATGTCGCTATTACTAATTAAGCCAGAGTTGGATATCTGGGAACCGGGCGAACATAACGGTACTTTTAGAGGAAATCAATTAGCATTTATTGCTGCAACAGCGGCTCTGGAGTATCGAGAAAGTTATGATTTTGAACAGAATGTCAAAACCAAAGAGTTATTTTTAAAAGATTTTCTCGCTCAACAAATAGCATCAATTAGCGAAAAAATTACAATTCGCGGAATTGGCATGATTTGGGGAATTGATGTGAAAAATTTTGGCGATCGCACTTTATCTAAAAGTATCATCTCGGGTTGTTTTGAACTAGGGTTAATCATTGAGAGAGCAGGTAGAAATGATAGTGTCATTAAAATTTTGCCACCTTTAGTAATTGATATGCCCAACTTAGAAAAGGGTTGTTCAATTATCAAGGCAGCCTTTGATGATTCTATATCAAAGTAGATTCGCATACTAGCTAACTTAGCAAGCATTTGACGATCGGGGGAAATCATGGGTATACATCTACAGTCGCGTGACACATTTTCTGAAAAAATCTACTGGATAAACAAATTATCAGGAGAATTACCAGAAACAAATTTAATGTTGGACTATGTAAGGCCATTATTCCCCACTGATACCAAAAAATCTTTGAGCTTTGATTTATCAAATGATTTATCTCAGGCGATTGTTAAACTTGGGAAAGGCTCTTACTTTTCAATTTATTTAATCCTTTTATCTGCATTGAAAATATTGCTGCCAAAATATACGCGAAACAATGATGTTATGCTTGGCATACCAGTATATGAAAAAATTGGAATAGATGACCTAAATAGCAAAGTGATTCCTTTGCGTACTCAAGTTACGCCTGAGCTTTCATTCCAAGACTTTGTTTTACAAGTCAAAGATGCTACCATAACTGCTTATACTCATCAAAACTATGATTTTAACGAATTAATTAGATTATTAGAAATCCCAACAACTCCTAATCGATGCCCAATTTTTGACATAGTAGTTTTATTAGAAAATATTCATCAAAGAACCCAGATAAATAAACTCAATAATGACATCACAATTTTTTTTACTGTTAACGGTGAGAGTATTAGCGTCGATATAGAATATACACAACATCTGTTTCAAGATGAGAATATCAAATCAATGAGCAGATGTTATGTCAATGTTTTAGAAAGCTGTCTCAACAAAGTTAATATCAAAATTTCTGATATTGCTTTCTTAAAAGACTCTGATAAATACCAATTATTGGAAGAGTATAACAACAATACAAAAGACTATCCAGTTGAGCAGACAATTAATGAATTATTTGAAAAGCAAGTAATTCAAACTCCAAACAATATAGCTGTAGTTCACGAAAAAATTCAATTAACTTATCAAGAGCTAAATCAAAAAGCTAATCAGTTATCTGGATTATTGCGGCAATTAGGAATTAATAAAGGTGAGTTTGTCGGAATTTTCAAAGACCGCGATATTAATTTCCTCATAGCTATCCTTGCTATTTATAAGGCAGGTGGAGCTTATGTACCTATTGATAGTACTTATCCACCGAACCGAATTAAATATATGCTAGCTAATAGCGAAGTGAGGTTTTTATTTACAGATGCTTCGTTATTGAATGCTTTATCAGACTTAGCAGAAGATTGTTCGCAGCTATCATCTATTATTTGTTTAGATAGCTTAGTTAACGGTCAGACATTGGATGGCGATCGCCCACAATTAAAGATATATAATAAATTAGATTTTCAACATCTGCCTAATGATAATATAGAACCTATTAATAATGCTGCCGACCCAGCTTATATGCTCTATACTTCTGGGTCTACAGGATTACCAAAAGGGGCAATTGTCAGGCATGATGGGGCAATCAATCATATTTATGCCCAATTCGATGAATTGCAGTTAACAGAAGAATTTGCTTTTCTTCAAAGCGCTCCTTCATCGACAGATATTTCCGTCTGGCAATTTTTAGCACCGCTTTTAATTGGTGGCAAAACAGTAATAGTAGATGTAGAAACTGTTGGAATTCCTGATAAACTATTTAAGGCACTCAAATCAGAAAAAATTACAGTTGTTGAATTAGTACCAGCATTATTTGGTGGCTTACTTGAATATACCTCCCAACTGGAAACTCATGAAAGAGAACTACCCGATTTAAAATGGATGATGGTTGTAGGAGAACCAGTATCGGTAAGTTGGGTAAATAAGTGGCTCCAGATATATCCTGAAATCAAAATTGTTAACGCTTACGGCCCTACCGAGGCTGCTGACGATATTACTCAATTTATTGTTAACCAGCCTTTTGGTGAAAATCAGCGCACAGTACCAATTGGTAAACCATTAGCCAACTTGAATATTTACGTTCTAGATGAGCAAATGCAACTATTACCTATTGGCGCTCCGGGAGAAATTTGTGTATCGGGAATTGGTGTCGGTGCAGGGTATTGGAAAAATCAAGAAAAAACTAATTTAAGTTTTGTTCCTAACCCATTTCCAGATAAAAGGAAGAAGTTACCACCAAATCGTCAGGATTTAATCTATAAAACTGGAGATTTAGGCAGGTGGTTAGCTGATGGAAATCTTGAATTCCTTGGACGCATTGACCATCAAGTAAAAATTCGTGGTTTCCGGGTTGAACTTGGGGAAATTGAAACATTTTTAAATCAGCACCCGAATGTACGTGAAAATGTAGTCATAGTTCAAGAAGATGAACCAGGTAACTTATTAATTGTTGCTTATGTAGTTTCTAAGATAGAACCAATTCCTAGTATTAGTGAATTGCGTAGTTTCTTAAAAGAAAAGTTACCCGACCACATGTTACCTTCTGCCTTTGTGATGCTAGAAAATCTGCCTCTAGCACCTAGCGGTAAGGTAGATAGGAAAGCTCTACCAAAACCAGATAATCTTCGCCCAGTACTAGAAACAGCTTATGTAGTGCCGCGGAATGAGATAGAACGTACAATTGCCGATATTTGGCAAAAAATTCTCAAGGTGGAGAAAGTCGGCATTCAAGATAACTTTTTTGACCTTGGCGGACATTCGCTAAATGTGCTTCAGGTTTACAGTAAACTCCGAGAGCTTTTTAAACCAGACTTAGCAATAACTGATCTGTTTAAATATCCAACAATCAGTTCTATATCTCGATATTTAAACCAAGAAGAAGATGATAGCTTTGAAAATCAAAGTAATGAATTAAACGAACAGCTAGAAGCTGGAAAAGCCAGATTAAAGCAACGCTTTTTACAAAAAAGACAACAGAATGTATAACGGTAGACAGCCAGATTAATTATGGAAGATTCAGGATATTTGAATAATACAACTGGACTGGAAATAGCTATTATTGGCATGAGTGGCTGTTTTCCAGAAGCTCCAAATATAGAGCAATTTTGGCAAAATCTCCGAAACGAAGTAGAGTCAATTCATAGATTTACCGACCATGAATTAAAAGATTTAGGTGTAGATAAAGCCTTAATAAATGACCCGAATTATGTGAAAGCAGAAGGTCGAGTCGAAGGTATAGATTTGTTTGATGCTGCCTTCTTTGACTTTAGTCCTAGAGAAGCTGAAATACTAGATCCTTCGCTGCGCTTTTTCTTAGAGTATTCATGGAAAGCACTTGAGGATGCTGGTTATAGTTCGCAAATATATAAAAAACCTATTGGAGTTTATGCTGGTACGAGTTTTGGCAGCTATCTACTGAATATTTATTCTAATTACGATTTGATTGCTTCTGTAGGCGATAAGCAAATAGAAAAAGGAACTTCTCCAGATTACGTTACTACACTTGTTTCTTATAAATTAAATTTGCAGGGGCCGAGTTATGCGGTTCAAACTACTTGTTCGAGTTCATTAGTTGCCGTACATTTAGCTTGCCAAAGTTTACTCAGTGGTGAGTGCGATATTGCTTTAGCAGGAGGAGTTTCAATCTCCACAGCAGACGGTTATTTATATCAAGAAGGAGGAATTGAATCTCCTGACGGACATTGCCGTGCTTTTGATGCTAAGGCTGCGGGAACTGTAAAAGGAAGAGGTTTAGGTCTTGTAGTTTTAAAACGATTAGAAGAAGCGATCGCAGATGGAGATTGCATCCATGCTATTATCAAAGGCTCTGCTATTAATAATGATGGCTCCGATAAAGTTAGCTACACTGCACCCAGTGTCAATGGTCAAGCAAAAGTAATTCGAGCAGCCCAAGTAATGGCTGAAGTCGAACCCGATACTATTAGCTATATTGAAGCACATGGAACCGGAACTTCTTTAGGCGACCCCGTTGAAATCGCTGCATTAACGCAAGCTTTTCGTACTAAAACTCAGAAAAAAGGATTTTGTGCCATTGGTTCTGTAAAAACCAATATCGGACATTTAGATTCAACTGCCGGTGTAGCAGGTTTGATTAAAACTGTTTTAGCCCTAAAACATAAACAAATTCCTCCTAGTTTAAACTTTGAAGAACCATCGCCCCAAATTGATTTTGCTAACAGTCCCTTTTATGTAAATAATAAATTATCAGATTGGAAAACAAACGGCACTCCTCGCCGCGCGGGTGTTAGTTCCTTCGGTTTTGGTGGCACAAATGCCCATGTAATATTAGAAGAAGCTCCAACGCAGCAGGGGAGCAGGGGAGCAGGGGAGCAGGGGAGAAAGTATCAATTGCTGGTACTTTCAGCTAAGACGAATACAGCATTAGAAACTGCTACAGAAAATCTGGTTAATCACCTACAAAAGCATCCAAATTTAAATCTTGCTGACGTTGCTCATACTTTACAAGTAGGTCGCTGGGTTTTCAAGCACCGTCGTATGGTAGTTTGTCAAAACCAAGAAGATGCTATTAACGCATTACAAGACCCGCAAAGAACTTTTACTTATTATCAAGAACCTTGTAATCGTTCGGTTATGTTTATGTTTTCCGGGCAAGGTTCGCAATATGTAAATATGGGTCGAGAATTATATGAAAATGAAAGCGTATTTAAAAAACAAGTTGATTACTGCTGCGAACTGCTAAAACCTCACTTACAAATAGACTTACGTACAGTTCTTTATCCCAGCGAAGAAACAGTTACAGAAGCAACACAAAAATTACAACAAACATCAATTACTCAACCAGCATTGTTTGTAATTGAATATGCCATGACCAAGTTGTGGATGTCTTGGGGTGTGCGTCCTGAGGCGATGATTGGCCACAGTATTGGAGAGTATGTAGCTGCAACTATAGCCGGAGTTTTCACTTTAGAAGATGCCTTAGCGATAGTAGCAACGCGAGGAAAACTCATGCAAGAGTTACCTGGCGGTGCTATGCTTTCGGTTCAGCTTCCAGAAGAAAAAATACAACAATTTCTAGAAAAAGGAATTTCTTTAGCTGCGATTAATGCACCTGCTTCTTGTGTAGTGTCTGGTTCAAACACAGGAATAGATAAATTGCAAGAAAAGCTGCAACAAATAGGCGTAAATTGTAGGCGTTTGCATACATCTCACGCCTTTCACTCTGAAATGATGTCGCCCATTATTGAGACTTTCATTCAGTCATTACAAGAAGTAAAACTTAATCCTCCGAAAATTCCTTTTATTTCCAATGTTAGTGGAACTTGGATTACTGCTACTGAAGCAATAGATCCTAAATATTGGGCAAAACATTTAAGGCAGCCAGTACGCTTTAGCTTAGGAATTTCTGAGTTATTAAAACAGTCAGAGCAAGTATTATTGGAAGTCGGGCCGGGACGAACTTTAAGTAGTTTGGCTAAACAACATCAAACAGATGTAATAATATTAACTTCTATACAACATCCTCAAGAGCAACAATCAGACGTAGGATTTTTACTTAATACCTTAGGTAGACTTTGGTTAGTAGGAATTCAAATTGATTTGTCTAGTTTTTATGCAAATGAAAAACGTCATCGCCTACCTTTACCTACTTATCCCTTTGAGCGTCAGCGTTATTGGATTGAGGTAAATCGAAATGCGACTTTAGCAATTATGTCGCCAAAAAAATCAGATAAAAAGCCAGATATTGCTGACTGGTTCTATGTTCCTCGTTGGAAAGAATCAACACCAATTGAACTTCTTCAAGAGGATAAACTCCTAGAAGAAAAGTCATCTTGGTTAATTTTTGTTGATAATTATGGAGTGGGAGTAGAAATTGCCCAACGACTCAAACAACAAAATCAAGATGTGATTTTTGTTAGAGTTGGAGATAAATTTGCTAAACTTGATGACTCGAATTATGTAATTAATCCCCAACAAAGGGATGACTATGATACTTTATTTCAAGCACTGCAAGAACAGAATTGGATAAACGAAGGCAGGCAAATTGCGCATTTTTGGAGTGTAACTCCTAACGATATTTTACCCAGTCAAGAGTTAAACCCACAAACACAATATCAATTTTTTGAAGATTGTCAAAATCTTGGTTTTGATAGTCTGTTATTTGTAGCACAAGCTTTGACAAAGCAGAATATCATTGACCCAATAAAATTGATGGTTGTTACCAGCAATCTACATGATGTTACTGGGAGCGAGAATTTATGCCCTGAAAAAGCGACTATATTAGGGTCGTGTAATGTAATCCCACAAGAATATCTCAATATAACTTGTTGTTGCTTTGATATCGTAATTGCAGACTCTAAAACTAAGCCATCACCAACACTAATAGACTCGCTGCTAACGGAATTTACAACACCAATAACTGATAACTTAATTGCTTATCGCGGCAATCATCGCTGGATTAAAACTTATGAGCCTGTACGTTTAGATGAGAGTATTAACAGCAAAACTAAGTTGAGAAAAGGTGGTGTTTATCTAATTACTGGCGGTCTGGGTCGCATTGGTTTAGCGATGTCAGAATACTTAGCAAAAACGGTACAGGCTAAATTAATTTTAATTGGTAGAAAAGGCTTACCAGAAAGGCATCAATGGGCTGAATGGCTACTAACTCATGATGAATCTAATGAAGTTAGCCAAAAGCTGAAAAAAGTGATGATGCTTGAGGAATTAGGTGCTGAGGTTAAAGCTATTAGTGCTGATGTAGCTAACGAACAACAAATGCAAAAAGCTATAGAATTAGCTAAAGAACGGTTTGGTGAAATTCATGGTGTCATCCATACTGCCGGAATCAATGACGATGCGTATTACACTATTGAAGAAAGTTCTAAAGCTCAAAGTCAAGCACAATTTAGTCCTAAAGTATATGGGCTATTTGTTTTAGAAAAAGTTTTGCAAGGTCAAAAGCTAGATTTTTGTTTATTCACATCTTCTTCATCATCTGTCTTAGGAGGTTTGGGGTTAACTTCTTATTCTGCTGCTAACATTTTTATGGATGCTTACGCTCACAAGCAGAACCAAATAAATTTATTTCCTTGTATTAGCGTGAACTGGGATACTTGGCAATCGCAAGAAGGAGATATCGAAGACCTAACTGTGGGAGTAGCCTTAGAAAAATTACGCATGACATGGAAGGAAGGTATAGATGTATTTAGCCGTGTATTATGTTTAACTAAAACTCCTCAAATAGTTGTTTCTGCGGGAGAATTGCAGCCCAGAATTGAGCAATGGATTAAACGGCAATTTTTACAAAATAATACAGATACTTTATCGCTCCATTCCAGAGGAAACTTAGAAAACGAGTACGTTCCAGCTAGTAATAAAGTAGAACAAATAGTTGCGAAAGCTTGGCAGAAAGTTCTAGGAATTGAAAAGATTGGTATTTATGATAACTTCTTTGATTTGGGAGGTAATTCTTTAATTGGTGTTGAGGTTATTTCTCAGTTACAAAAAGAATTAAATACGCATATTCCAATAATCAGTATTTATGAAAGACCAACTATCAGTTCCCTTGCTGAGTTTTTAACTAGCGATGAAGAAGTTGTTTTGCAAAAAGATTCTTATCGTCCTCAAGTAAGGTCTGCTTCAATGAAGCGTCGCAAAGAAGCCAGACAAAATCATCGCCGAGTCAGTCAAAATTAAAGAGTCAAAAGCATAAATCCTTTGTGGGGTATAAAATGGCATTAAGTCAGCAAAGACAAGAAAAAAGTCAGCAAAATTTATTTTTGGAGAATGAGCTAACGCCACAGTATGCAGTTGCTAATGAAGTGATGCAATTATTTGCACCATCTAATAGCTTAGTCTCTAAAAAAGCTAAGATGACTATTGAAACTGACGCCTTGGTTGATGATTTCTTAAATGCCATTAATACTAATTCAGATATTGAATTTAATTCGTTAATAGAAATATTTGCTGATAGTCAAGTTCCAGTTAATCCTGCTGACTTCGATACCTATCTTGAATATTTAGCAAATAATGTTATTAATCATTCAATACATACATCTTCGCCCCGATTTATAGGTCACATGACCTCTGCGCTGCCCTGTTTTGTACGACCTTTGGCAAAACTGATGACAGCAATGAATCAGAATGTTGTCAAAATAGAAACAGCCAAAGCTTTTAGCCCTTATGAGCGTCAGGCTTTGGCAATGATTCATCGATTAATTTATAACTTTTCTGACGAATTCTATAGCGAGCATGTCCAAAATAGTCAAAGTACTTTAGGCATATTAGTTTCTGGAGGTACCGCAGCAAATATTATCGCATTATGGTGCGCTCGTAATAAATCTTTGGGTGCAAAAAATAGTTTTCTGGGTATAGAAAAGGCAGGTTTACCAGCAGCTTTAGATTACTATGGCTATGAAGGAGCAGTAATAATTGGTTCTGAATTGATGCATTTTTCTTTTGAAAAAGCAGCAGATTTATTAGGCATAGGTACGCATAGTTTGATTAAAATTCCTACTAATAAAAACAATCAAGTGGACTTAGTAGCTTTACGTCAGGCTGTTGCAGACTGTCAGTCCAAAAATTTGCATATTATTGCGATCGCTGGCGTTGCCGGTACTACGGATTCTGGTAATATAGACTCACTTTCAGATATTGCAGATATCGCCCAAGGTGCAAATGTTCATTTTCATGTAGATGCAGCTTGGGGCGGGCCTTTAATATTTTCCGAACAACATCGACAAAAACTTGCTGGTATCGAACGCGCTGATTCCGTCACAATTGATGGACATAAGCAGCTGTATTTACCTATGGGTATTGGTATGGTATTCATGCGCGAACCACACCTAGCTGCATCGATTGAAAAAAATGCTAGTTATACCATGCGTAAGGGTTCATTCGATTTAGGAAAACGCGCTTTAGAAGGTTCTCGTCCCGCTATGGCATTATTTTTACATGCCGGGCTGCATCTGATAGGTTTGAAAGGTTATGAATTTTTAATTGATGCAGGTCTTGAGAAGACACAATATATGGCCGATCGCATCAATGCTATGCCGGAATTTGAGTTACTATCGGAACCTGATATAAATCTACTTCTTTATCGTTATATTCCGCAGTCTTTGAGAGAAGTTGCAGTTAAAAAGCAATTAACAGAAAGCGAGAATCAAGAAATTAATATATTTAATGAGCGTTTGCAAAAAAGTCAGCGTCAAGCTGGTCGTACTTTTATTTCGCGGACAATAAAGAGAATTAGTTGTTTAGGGAAAGAGATTTCTGTAACTGCGTTGCGTGCGGTAATTGCTAATCCGTTGACGACTAAAGATGATATTGATGCAGTTTTAAATGACCAAGTTCAAATTGCATTGGATTTGGAGATATTAGATTGTTGAGAAGCTTTTATCTTACGCAGAGTCGCGGAGAGGAAGGCAAGAGTATGTGTAGTTATTGGGAAAAAAGATGAATAACTCTCAAGAATTTGATAATTTTGATGATAGAGATGAGATAGCTATTATTGGGATAAATGGTAGGTTTCCAGGAGCAAATAACGTCGAGCGGTTTTGGGAAAATTTGCGAGATGGAGTAGAATCAATTTCGCGTTTTACAGATGAGGAATTACTAGCTGCTGGTGTAGAACCAAGTTTACTCAATGACCCAAATTATGTGAAAGCAGGCAGCATAATAGAAGGTATTGAATTATTTGATGCTGCATTTTTTGGATATACTCCCAGAGAAGCTGAAATCACAGATCCCCAGCATCGGATGTTTTTAGAGTCTGCTTGGGAAGCTTTAGAATCTGCCGGCTATGATTCCGAATCTTATAAAGGTAAAATTGGGGTTTTTGCTGGCGTCACTAATAGCAGCTATTTATTTACAAATTTAGTTTCTAATAAAGAATTAATCGAGTCGGTAGATGCTTTAAATATTTTTATTGGGAATGAAAAAGATAACTTAAGTACGCAAACTTCTTATAAATTAAATCTTACTGGTCCGAGTATTAACATTCAAAATAACTGCTCTACATCATTAATAGCTGTACACTTAGCCTGTCAAAGTTTGCTTAACGGAGAAAGCGATCTTGCTTTGGCTGGTGGTGTTTCCATAGCCAAGTTACCTCAAAAATCCGGTTATTACTATCAAGAGGGAGTTCTCCATTCTCCTGACGGACATTGCAGGACTTTTGATGCTAACGCCAAAGGAACCGTGTTTGGCGATGGTTTGGGAATTGTTGTGTTAAAAAGACTGGAGGATGCTATTGCTGATGGAGACTTTATTCATGCTGTAATTAAAGGTTCGGCTATCAATAATGATGGCTCTTTAAAAGTTGGTTTTACAGCACCTAGCGTTCGCGGTCAAACAGAAGTAATTGCAGAAGCACTCGCTTTAGCTGGTGTTGAAGCTGATACTATTTCTTATGTTGAAGCTCATGGAACTGCAACTCCGTTAGGAGACCCGATTGAAATTAAGGCTCTCACACAAGCTTTTCGTACTACCACAAATCTCAAGGGTTTTTGCGCTATCGGTTCAGTAAAAACTAATATTGGACATTTGGATACAGCAGCAGGAATAACAGGTTTAATTAAAACAGTTCTGGCATTAAAACATCAACAAATACCCGCTAGTTTACACTTTGAAAAAGCAAATACAGAAATAGATTTTGCTAACAGTCCTTTCTATGTTAATACCAAATTATCAGAGTGGAAAACTAACGATTTACCTCGTAGAGCAGGTGTCAGTTCTTTTGGTGTTGGCGGAACTAACGCCCACGTAATATTAGAAGAAGCTCCAAGGCAGCAGGGGAGCAGGGGAGCAGAGAGAAGTCCGAGCGGAGGCTTCCTCCGATCGGAACTTCGGAGGGAGCAGGGGAGAAAGTATCAATTGCTAGTACTTTCAGCTAAGACGAATACAGCACTAGAAACTGCTACAGAAAACCTTGCTAATCATCTGCAAAAGCATCCAGACTTAAATCTTGCTGATGTAGCTTACACTCTAAAAGTAGGTCGCCGAGCTTTTGACTATCGACGTATGGTAGTTTGTCAAGACTTGGATGATGCTGTAAATTTACTTCAAAATCACGACCGAGAACGTGTTTTTGAGTATCACTTTCAGCCAAATCGTTGCCCTGTGATGTTCATGTTTTCTGGGCAAGAATCGCAAAATACAATCATCAGCAAAGAATTATACGAAGTTGAAGCAACATACCGCAAACATGTAGATAATTGTGCCGAAATTTTGCAATCTCACATCGGTTGTGATATTCGCGATTTACTGTTTTTAAACTCAGATAAAATTGCCGCAGTTAACCTTAAAGACGTAGCATTATTTGTAATTGAATATGCCCTGGCTGAGTTATTGATGTCATGGGGTGTACTGCCAGAAGCAATGATTGGTGAGGGTATTGGTGAATATGTTGCAGCTGCGATCGCAGGTGTATTTTCCTTACAAGATGCCTTAGCAATTTTAACAAACAAAGGAAAAAAAGTTAAACTCAACCCGCCACGTATTCCTTTTATTTCCAATGTAACTGGTAGTTGGATTACAGACGCACAAGCCACAAATCCTAACTATTGGAACCAAAATTTACAACAAAATTTTAAATTATCCGAGACTATATTTCAACTATTAGAGCAGTTTGAAGGCGTTTTTCTAAATGTAGGGTCTGGACAAAATTTAACTAGATCAATTAAAGAACATTTAAATATTAATACCAAACAGCATGTACTAACTTGTTTACCTCAAAATCAACAATCCGATGTCAGCTTTTTGTTGCATACATTGGGGCAGTTATGGCTTTTTGGTGTCAATATAGATTGGTCAGAATTTTATAGCGAACAAAGGCATCATCGTTTACCTTTACCTACCTATCCTTTTGAAAAACAAAGGTATTGGATTGAGCCGAAAAAGCCAGGGCAAGATAATAATCATAGTTCAGTTTCACTCGCTAAACAACCCGATATAGCTGACTGGTTTTATATTCCTTATTGGAAACCTTCTTTACCTCCAGCCAAACTCGATAGCCAAGAATTAGTAAATGAAAAATCTTGTATTTTAGTATTTCTCGACAAGTGCGGCTTCGGTATTAATTTAGTAAAACAACTAGAAAAACAAAATCTAGATGTAGTTAAGGTTAAAGTAGGTGACAGCTATACCATACTAAACAAGTCTGAATATACTATTAATCCAGAAAGCCATCATGATTATGATGTTTTATTTGAAGAATTATTCAAACAAAATAAGTTGCCACAAAAAATACTTCATTTATGGAATATTACAGCCGTTGGTGACCGAGAATTAGATATTGCAGAACTAGAACTAGCCCAAAATCAGGGATTTTATAGTTTATTATTTATTGCCCAAGCTTTAGGAAGATGGGAAACTACTAATAATTTTGAAATCACAGTTATTTCTAACAACCTACAGCCAGTAATGGGAACTGAAGTACTTTCTCCAGAGAAGGCAACTTTGCTCGGTCCAGTTAAAGTTATTTCTCAAGAATATGCAAATATCAATTGTCGTAGTATTGATGTTATCCTTCCTCAGGATGGCAGTTGGCAAGAAGAAAAACTAATAGAAAATTTACTGGCAGAACTAACGGTTGATAAAGCGGAAAAGTTAATCGCTTATCGAGGTTTGAATCGTTGGGTGCAAAGTTTTGAGCCAGTGCGTTTTGAAAAGACTCAAATTGAAAAACCGCGACTACGAGAAAAAGGAGTCTATTTAATTACAGGTGGACTTGGAGGTATTGGACTTGTTTTAGCAGAATATTTAGCTAGAACTGTACAAGCAAAATTATTATTAGTAGGACGTTCTGCTTTACCTAACAAAAATGAGTGGTTTCAATGGCTATCTACTCACGATGAAACTGATAGCACTAGCTGTAAAATTCGCAAAGTTCAAGAACTTGAAGAATTGGGTACAGAAGTTTTGGCGATCGCTGCTGATGTCAGTAATATACAACAAATGCAAAGTGCGATCGCTCAAGCTCAAGAACAATTCGGTCAACTCAACGGTGTTATTCACGCCGCTGGAGTTCCTGGAGGCGGCGCAATTCAACGAAAAACTCCAGAAGAAGCAGAAAAAATTCTGGCTCCCAAGGTAAAGGGAACAATAGTTATTGATACAATCATTAAAAATATTGAGTTAGATTTCTTTGTTTTAGTCTCATCAAATAGTTCAATTATAGCAGAATTTGGACAGGTAGATTATTGTGCTGCAAATGCTTTTTTAGATGCTTATGCTCGTTGTAATGCTGGAAAACAAAACCGATTTATTACAAGCATTAATTGGGATACTTGGCAAGAAGTCGGGATGGCAGTAAACACAGAATTACCACAGCGACTCCAAGAATTACGGCTAGAAAATCTTCAGCAAGGTATATTACCCCATGAAGGTGTAGATGTATTTCAGCGGATTTTAGAAAATACAATGCCTCAAGTTGTAATATCTACTTCTGATTTATTGGAAGTATTTAAACATTACAACTCTAACAGCAAAACACCAGGGCTAGATTTTTTAGAAACTGTCAATTCATTCAAAGTAAAATATCCTAGACCTGAACTAAGTAATGATTACGTCGCACCGCGCAATAAAAATGAGCAAAAGCTGGTCGATATTTGGCAAGAAGTTATTGGAATTGAAAGAATAGGAATTTATGATAACTTCTTTGAGCTTGGCGGTGATTCTCTTATAGGTATTCAGCTTATCGCTATCTTAAATAAACAATTTGATTCAAATCTTTCTGTTGCCAAGCTCTATGAATGCCCGAATATAAGCTCTATGGCAAATATTTTTAGTCCTGCTGAAGAATCCGATAAAAGTAGTTTTGAACAAAGGCTAAGTAGAGGACAAAGGAGAAGGCAGATAAAAATGCAAACTTACTAAAACACAAATTTAATTTATCTGGTTAATCAAGTCATGGAAGAATCAACAGTAAATCTAGATATAGCAATAGTGGGAATGTCCGGTCGTTTCCCTGGTGCGAACAATATCGAGGAATTTTGGCAAAATATCCAAAATAAAGTTGAGTCTATTTCATTTTTATCGAATGATGACTTAGCAGATTTAAATTTAGAAACGGAAGTTTTAAACGACCAAAACTATGTTAAAGCTGCGCCTATACTACCAGATATTGAACATTTTGATGCTAGATTCTTTGGCTACAGCCCAAAAGAAGCTGAATTAATTGACCCCCAACATCGTCTATTTATAGAATGTGCTTGGGAAGCTCTAGAGAACGCTGGATATGACCCAGAAACATACAATGGGTTGATTGGTGTTTATGGTGGTGTCAGCACTAATACTTACTTTTTTAATAATATATATAATAACGTTAATTCTAGGGTTATTTCTAACAACTATACTTTTAATAAAGATTTTTTAACCACAAATGTTTCATATAAATTAAATTTAAAAGGGCCAAGTATAGGAGTTCAGACTTACTGTTCTACTTCATTAGTTGCCTTACACTTAGCTTGCAAAAGTTTACTTGATGAAGAGTGTGATATTGCATTAGCTGGTGGAGTTACAATTATCGTTCCACAAAAGTCAGGTTATTACTACGAACAGGATGGAATTTTATCTCCTGATGGTCATTGTAGAGCCTTCGATGCTAAAGCACAGGGTACTCTTTTTGGCAGCGGACTGGGAATAGTTGTATTAAAAAGATTAGAAGATGCCATAGCAGATAGAGATTATATTCATGCAGTTGTTAAAGGTTCAGCAATTAATAATGATGGCTCTTTAAAAGTTAGCTATACCGCACCTAGTGTAAATGGTCAGGCTGAAGTTATTGTAGAAGCTTTAGCAAATTCTGGAATAGATGCTGACGATATTTCTTATATAGAAACTCATGGAACGGGAACCGCTGCCGGAGATCCGGTGGAAATTGCAGCGTTGACTAAGGCTTTTCGTGCTTTTACATCAAGAAATGGCTTCTGCGCTATCGGTTCAGTCAAACCAAATATCGGACATTTAGACATAGCTGCTGGCATAGCAAGTCTAATCAAAACTGTACAAGCATTAAAATATAAAAAACTACCTCCTAGCATCAATTTTGAAGTTCCCAATCCGGAAATTGATTTTGAAAATAGTCCTTTTTACGTTAATACCAAACTTACTGATTGGAAAACTAACAATACTCCCCGGAGAGCAGGAATTAGTTCCTTAGGATTTGGTGGAACTAACGCCCATGTAATTCTGGAAGAAGCACCTGAAGTTACATATTCCAATAAATCTAGACCTTGGCAATTAATATTATTGTCAGCAAAAACTAGCACAGCCTTAGAAAGCGCAACTGCAAATTTGTTGGAGTTTTTTAAACAAAAGTTAGAAGTAAATTTAGCTAATGTTGCTCATACTTTACAAGTTGGTCGTAGAGCTTTCAACCATCGCCGGATGTTTGTGTGCCAAAATGTTGGAGATGCTGTCAATATATTAGAAACACAGCAGCAAGAACGGACTTTTACTATATACCAGGAGTATAGAGAACAGCCTGTCGTTTTCATGTTTTCCGGGCAAGGATCGCAATATACAAACATGGGTCGGGAACTCTACGAAGTCGAAGCAACATTTCGCAAACATGTCGATACTTGCGCCGATATTTTACAACCTCACCTTGGTCTTGATATCCGCGATTTACTGTTTCCAAAATCACAAGAAATTACTGCAGCTAACGAAAAACTCCAACAAACAGCCTTCACTCAGCCAGCATTATTTGTAATTGAGTACGCCTTGGCTAAGTTATTGATGTCATGGGGTGTGCTACCTGCGGCGATGATTGGTCACAGCATCGGAGAATATGTTGCAGCGGCGATCGCAGGTGTATTTTCCATTGAAGATGCCCTATTTATAGTGGCAAAAAGGGGACAGTTGATGCAACAGTTACCGCCAGGGAATATGCTAGCAATTAGGCTTCCAGAAAAAGAAGTGCGATCGCTAATTTCCAACTCTGTAGAAATCACTGCAATTAACAGCCCAACTTCATGCGTAGTCTCAGGAACAAAAGAAGCGATCGCCACGCTAGAAAACCAATTATCCTCTCAAGGAATTGAATGTCGTTTGTTGCATACATCCCATGCATTCCATTCTCAAATGATGTCGCCAATCTTAGAGGAATTTGAGCGATTTTTGCAAAAAATGAAACTGAATTCACCACGCATACCCTTTATTTCCAACGTAACTGGTAATTGGATTACAGACACGCAAGCCACAAATCCTAATTATTGGAGCCAACATTTACGACAAACTGTGAAATTTTCCGATGGCATAGCTCAACTATTAAAGCAGTTTGAAGGTGTTTTTTTAGAAGTAGGGCCGGGACGAACTTTAAGCACATTAACCAAACAACATTTAGATATCAATGCTAAACAAAATGTATTGACTTCTTTACCTCACGTGCAAGAACAAAAATCCGATGTGAGCTTTTTGCTAGAAACATTAGGTAAGTTGTGGCTTTTTGGTGTAAATATAGATTGGTCAGGATTTTATAGCCACGAACAGCGTCATCGTTTACCGTTACCTACCTATCCTTTTGAACGACAAAGATACTGGATCGATCCTAAATCTTCATCGGTTTCTTTAAATACTAAATTAGCAACATCAGATTTCACGCCAGAGTCAAAAACCTTAGAACAAGTAGGCAACGTAGAATTAGGCATTACTCCAGTAGAAGCTATAGAAGCTTTAAAAAAAATATTATCTTTAGAACAACCAACCAAAATTGTTGTTTCTACGGGGGATAATAAAGCTGAGCAAAATTATGTATTTTATCTTGATTATTTAGCAAATCCAAAATCAGTTAATCAATTAGATTCATCGCCACGCTATTCTAGACCGCAACTGACTAATTCATATATTGCTCCTACAAATGAGTTAGAGAAACAAATTACAGAAATCTGGCAAGAGGTACTTGGAATTACAGAAGTTGGTATTTACGACAACTTTTATGAATTAGGAGGAGACTCTCTCATTGCTACTCAATTAGTTTCTAGATTGAGAGCGAAATTCCCTATAGATTTAGCTTTGCGCGACCTTTTATCGCAAGCTATGATACCAGCCAAACAAGCAGAAATAATAGAGCAACTTCTACTAGAAAAAATAGAAGAATTATCCGATGAAGAAGTAGAAGCTTTTTTAGGTAACTAATAAAGTTTCAAGCATAAAGTATTTCATTCAAAACTTTAGCCAACAACAGGAAAAATAGTCTATGTCTTTACTAAATACCTTGCCCAACTATGAACCCATCGCTAGATTACAGAACGAATTCAAGAATACACCTGAAGTTTTAGTACAAGGTATATTACCTGCTTTAGACCAAATATTGTTATCACAACTTTTTCCAGAAAGCCATATTCTTGAACTTGGTTGCGGTTCGGGATATTTAGCGCAACAGCTTAACATCAGAAAATATAAAGTTACTGGAATAGATGCTTCTGAAGGTATGCTAAACTACGCTAGAAAAAACGCGCCTGAAAGTGAATTTATCCTTAGCGATATACGTCAGTTTCATTTACCACCTATCTTTGATGCTGCTTTAGCCAATGATGTTTTTCATTTCATTCATAACAAAGAAGATTTGAAAGCAGCATTCAAAAACGTATATACCGCACTTAAGGATGGCGGTGTATTTGTGTTCAATATCCCTATAACAGACTGGCTACATGAAGCTGCTCAGAACAACAATTTTAATATTGTCAATATTAGCGATCGCGGTTCATTAATAGAGTTATTCTACTACAAACCCGAAGACAGGCTTTGGGAAATTAAAGTCACAGGATTTGAACTAATAGATAAAAACTGGCAGCGTTCGGACACCGTTTGGTTAAGAAAAGATCACTTTTTAGCAGAAGTTGAATCAGCTTTAAAAGATGCCGGCTTCAACCAATTTAATTACTATAACACCAGAGACTTTGGAGAAAGCGAAGACATAGCTTGCTTTGTTTGTCAAAAAGCCTCTCTAAATGTAGGGAGTGGGGAGTAGGGAGTAAGGAGTGGGAAAAGAAAATCTTTCCTCTCCCTCCTCTCTGCGCCTCCGCGTCTCTGCGTGCAAAATATCTTTAACTTCTCATTAAATACTATCAATGAATAAAAATAACACTAATTTATCCCCAGCCAAAAAAGCCCTCTTAGAAAAATGGAAAGGAGGCAAATTCCAAGCTGATACTATTCCCAAACGGCAAACATCTCACAACATTCCTTTATCATTCTCCCAACAAAGACTATGGTTTATTGACCAACTTTACCACGGAAGTTCCTTCTACAATATTCCCATCGCTTTTCATATAAAAGGAAAATTAAATATTACCGCACTTCACCAAAGCCTAAATGAAATCCTCAAACGTCACGAAATTTGGCGCACAACATTTAGACTTGTAAATGGACAACCAGTGCAAGAAATTGCATTTGATTTCACTTGGGATTTTCCCATTATTAATCTAGAATATTTATCAGATCGGGATTGGGAATCTGAGGTTAAACAAATTGTAGCCAAAGAAGCAACAAAACCCTTTAATTTAACTAAAGGACTTTTAGTAAGAGCAATTTTATTACGCTTAAATGAACAAGAACACGTTTTGCTTGTGACCATGCATCACATTATCACCGATGGATGGTCTTGTGGCGTGTTTTTGCGCGAGTTGTCAACGCTATATACAGCTTTTTCCAGAAATCAACCTTCTCCCTTACCCGAATTGCCAATTCAGTATGCAGATTTCGCAATTTGGCAGCGCGATCGCATTCAAGGAGAATTCCTCGCCACCAAGTTAAAATACTGGAAGCAACAACTAAGCGGCGAACTTCCTACACTCCAACTACCCACAGACCGTCCGCGACCTAGCATCACAACTTTTGCAGGTGCCAAGCAATATTTCACATTCTCCACAACCTTAACTAATGCGGTGAAACAATTAAGCCAGCGAGAAGATGCCACATTATTTATGACCTTGCTGGCAGCTTTTAATATATTATTATATCGCTATACAGACCAAGAAGATATCATAATTGGCTCTCCAATTGCCAACCGCAACCGAGCCGAATTAGAAGGAATGTTGGGTTTATTTGTTAATACTTTAGTATTGTGTAATAACCTCAGTGGTAATCCCACCTTCCGCGAACTTCTACACCAAGTCCGTCAGGTAACTCTCGATGCTTATGCACATCAAGACTTGCCTTTTGAGATGCTTGTAGAAGAATTGCAGCCCGAACGTGACTTAAGCCGAAATCCACTTTATGAAGTCATGTTCGTTCTGCAAAATACTCCAACAAACGTGCAAGAAGTATCTGGATTAACTTTACGTACTTTAGACTTTGATAGCGGTACATCTCAACTAGATATTTTCCTGTCGATGTTTGAATCCCAAGAGGGATTAACAGGTTGTTTGGAATACAATACAGATATTTTTAATGCAACAACTATTAATCAATTTATAAATAACTACCAAACTTTATTAGAAAACATCGTTGAAAATCCAGAGCAGTGTGTCTGTGAGTTATCATTACTAACGAATACTGAGCAAGAACAATTATTATTTAAATTCAATCAAACTAGTACAGAATATAAAGATTTATCTCTCAACCAACTATTTGAACAACAAGTTGAACTAACACCTAATTCTATAGCGTTAATTCATCAGTCTGAACAAATAACTTATTGTCAACTTAATTATCAAGTTAATCAGCTGGTAAATTATTTACAAAAGCAGGGTGTAACCAAAGAAACTTTAGTTGCTATATGTCTAGAACGCTCAATAGACATGGTAGTGGCAATTTTAGCTATTCTCAAAGCTGGCGGTGCATACATTCCTCTAGATCCAAGTTATCCAGTTGAGCGTTTAAATTTTATGCTCTCGGATTCTCAAGCATCGATATTAATTAGCAATCAAGAAATATTAGAGAAACTATCATTATCTTCGCCTAAAATTGTTTGCCTTGATATCCACAAAGACGAAATTGCTCAACAAAGTCTAGAAAACCCCATCAATATTTCTAAACCCGAACATCTCGCTTATATCATATACACTTCTGGCTCAACTGGAAAGCCAAAAGGTGTTCTTGGCACTCATCGCGGAACAGTAAATGGCTTACACTGGCTATGGAAAACTTATCCTTTCACCTCAGAAGAAGTTTGTTGTCAGAAAACAGCAATTAGTTTCGTAGATTCTGTTTGGGAAATTTTTGCTCCTTTACTTCAGGGAATTCCTACAGTAATTATTAGCAATGTAACTCTACTAGACCCGCAGTTATTTATAGAGGCTTTAGCGCATTACCAAGTTACTCGGATTATAGTTGTACCTTCATTACTACGTTTACTTTTAGATAATTATCATTATCAAATCGAGAAATTATCACAACTAAAACTCTGGATAACTAGCGGCGAAGCACTATCTATTAACTTAGCTAAAACTTTCCGAGAAGTCATGCCATTTGCGAAACTAATCAACCTTTACGGTTCGTCGGAAGTTTCTGCTAACGCCACTTACTACGACACCAGTTTATTACAAGACCAAGCAAACACCGTCCCTATCGGTCGTCCTATCGATAATACTCAAGCTTATGTGTTAAATCGCAATTTACAGCCAACACCTTTAGGAGTTGTAGGCGAACTTTATATTGGTGGTGATGGTTTAGCGAGGGGATATTTACATCGTCCGGAATTAACCCAAGAAAGATTTATTAATAACCCATTTATTTCGGGAACAAAGCTTTACAAAACAGGCGATTTAGCGCGTTACCTATCTGATGGGAATCTCGAATACTTGGGTCGTTATGACGAACAAGTAAAAATTAGAGGCTTTCGAGTAGAATTAGGTGAAATCGCTAGTGTTATTACACAACATACAGACGTGCGAGATTCTGTTGTAATTGCGGTTAGTGATGCTGAAGAAAATCAACGTTTAATTGCATATATTGTCACAGACAAACAGGACATAACCACACAATTGTTGCCATATTTGCAACAAAAATTGCCTAATTATATGCTCCCCTCTGCCTTTGTGGTCTTAGGTGCACTACCACTTACACCTAACGGCAAAGTAGATAAGCGTTCTCTTCCTATAGATGAAGTTACCAAAGCAAATACTACTAAAACTTTAATTGCTCCCCGGAATTTTACAGAGTTATCATTAGTAAAACTTTGGGAAAATCTCCTAAATACTAGTCCTATTGGAGTAACAGATAACTTCTTTAACTTGGGCGGTCACTCATTTTTAGCTGTACGGTTAATGGCTCAAATTCAAGACAGATTTGGCCATAACCTGAGCTTATCTACTCTTTTTGAAAATCCCACAATTGAAAAATTAGCTGCAATTGTTAGTCAGCCATTCCGCGAGAGTTCTAATTCTCCTGTAGTAGCAATTAACTCTTCTGATTACAAGCTACCTTTCTTTTGTATACATGGCGCTGGTGGAGGCATTAATCACTATATTAATTTATCTCGAAGGCTTGGTGAAGATTATCCATTTTACGCTTTGGAACATAACCCCGATACAGAGGAACCTGAAATTACTTCAGTAGAAGAAACTGCAAGTTACTACCTGCAAGAAATTCGTAAAATACAGCCAAACGGCCCTTATCTTTTAGGCGGTCATTGTTACGGTGGCGTACTTGCTTTTGAAATGGCGCAGCAATTACAAAGACAGGGTGAAAGAGTAGATTTGTTAGTTGTAATTGATGCCATACTTTCAGAAACACGCATCGAATCTACAAAAGATGATGATGCTAAATTTTTACTCCGTATGGCTGAATCAATCAAAACCGATAGTAATATAGATTTTTCAGTTTCTTTTGAAGAACTGCGAGATTTATCACTCAACGAACAACTTGCTTTGATTAATCAAAAAGCAAATTTCATCTTTACTGATACAGAAATTAAAGATTTTATCCGTTATTACAAACTCTTCAAAGTTCATGTCCAAGCAATGCGAGATTATTTCCCACTCGTTTATCCTCATTCCATGACTTTATTTCGAGCTAAAGAAGAGATTATTCATGATTTTGAAAGCTCAGAATTTCATACTGATGACCTCTTATTAGGTTGGGGTAAATATTCTAGTCAACCTATTAAAGTTATCGAAGTTCCTGGAGATCATTTCTCAATTTTTGTGGAACCTCATATTCAAGAATTAGCTAAAACTTTGAGAGTTTGTATTGATAATGTTGCGTGCAATCTAAATAATGGGAGTAAAAGAAAATGATAAAACTACCCCCAGGGCCAAAAACACCATTTTGGCTGTTAGGTCTACAATTTGAGTCTAATCCTTTTAGCTATTTGGATGCTATTGACAAGCGTTATGGTGATATCGTCACTATCATGTCTGGTTATACACCAATTGTTTATATTAGCAATCCTTTAGGCATAAAAGAAATTTTCACAAATACTAAAGAAATTATAGCTAGGGGTGCATTAAACGAAGACTTTGCTTTTATTACAGGAAACCAAGGAGTTCTGCAACTTGATGGTTTAATTCACAAAAATCGGCGTAAACTTTTAATGCAAGCTTTTCATGGAGCGCGGATGCAAGCTTGCGGACAAGGTATCTGCGAACTCACAGAAAAGATGATGAGTAAACAACTAATTGGCAAGCCTTTTGTTGCATACCCGGTTATTGAAGATATTACTTTTAAAGTGGGTATAGAGCGTGTAATAGGTTTGGCAGAAGGAGAGCGTTACAATAAAATTAAAGATTTATTTGCATCTTTGCTTAAACGCGATCGCCAATCTCTTATACTTAAAATTATTAGCAATCTTTTTGGAGAAAAAGATTTAGGGAGCTGGAGTCCACAAGGATATTTCCTGCACCTGCGGGGAGAACTTTTTCAATTATTATTGACTGAGGTTGAAGAACGTCGCCAGCAACCAAATTTTTCACATACCGATATACTTAGCGATTTGTTATTGGCTCGTGATGAAGCAGGTCAAGCATTAAGTAATGAAGAAGTACGCGACCTTTTAATATCACCTATATTTGCATCTGGTGATGCTTCTGGAACTGCTATTAGTTGGGCTTTGTATTGGATTCATCGTTTAAAAGATGTTAGAGAAAAATTACTCAAAGAAATTGATAGTCTGGGTGAAAATCCAGATCCAATGAGTATTGTTACACTACCGTATTTAAATGCTGTATGTAATGAAGTTTTACGGGTTTATCCAACTCAATTATTTACATTTCCCAGATTAGTAGAATCTCCCATTCAAATAATGGGGTACGAACTACATCCCGGAACAATAGTTATTGGCAATATTTATTCAACCCATCAGCGAGATGATTTGTATCCAAATCCAAAAGAATTTCAGCCAGAACGCTTTTTAGAAAAACAATTTTCTCCTTACGAATTTCTGCCATTTGGTGGCGGTTCTCGCGTGTGCATTGGTGCAAATTTTGCTTTATTTGAAATGAAACTTATATTAGCAACGATTCTTTCACGCTATCAATTAGAGCTAGTTAGTCAGCGGCCAGAACGTCCCAAATTTGCCGGTTTGATTTGTTCTCCTGCAAGCGGCGTGAAAATGGTGATGCGTAGTCGCCGACAAGACCGAGGAAAGTTGCAACCATTAGCTGCTGGTTTAGTTTAGCTTTTGGATTTTAGTTTTCAGTTTATTCTATTGATATATACAGTCGATTTCAACTTCCTCAATTACACATGATAAATTTAAAAACCGTGACTAAAACCTGTTTTACTTTTCAATTTTGACTTCTGAAAAATCATAGAAATAAACAAGATTTATGACACTACCACCAGGGCCGAAAACACCTTTATGGCTGCTACGTCAGCAGCTCGATAATAATCCGCTTGGCTGTTTAGATGCTATTTACAAACGCTATGGCGATATTGTAACTATAATGTCTGGTTCGAGACCGATAGTTTATGTTAGCAATCCCTCAGCAATAAAGCAGTATTTAACTAATACTAAAGAAATTACAATTTCTACTGTTCCTCCAGGAGATTCCCCCATTACAGTCGGACAGATAGGACAGCAAGGAATCCTTCATATTGATGGTTTAGTTCACAAACATCGTCGTCCTCTCTTGATGAAGGCTTACCACGGAGAGCGAATGAACGCTACTGGAAAAAGTATTTGTGAAATCACAGAAAAAATTATTAGTCAACAGGCGATAGCAAAAACTTTCATTGCCAATGAAGTGTTATCAAAAATCACCTTGCAAGTAGCTATAGAGGTTGTGATTGGATTACAAGAAGGAGAGCGCTACGAAAAAATAAAACGTCTATATAGCTCTTGCATGAAATATGAAAAATCTGCTCTGTTTGAGATATTAAAAAAATTGCCTTTTACACAAGTGGATTTAGGTCGTCTAAGTCCGTGGGGATACCATAAGTATCTGCTGAAAGAAATTTTTCAATTTTTATACGATGAAGTGAAACAACGCCGCAAGCAAGCAGATCCTTCACGGATTGATATGCTCTCCGACCTGATATTTGCTAGTGATGAAACAGGTAAACCATTAAGCGATGAAGAAGTGCGCGATCTCCTATTTTTGCCTATATCAGCAAGTAATAATGGTGCAACAGATTCGCTTACCTGGTTATTATATTGGGTTCATTATTTAACAGATGTTCGCGAGCAATTGCTTGAGGAACTCGATAGCCTTGGTAAAAACCCAGATCCGATGAAGATTGTGGCATTGCCCTATCTTAATGCTGTTTGCCACGAAACTTTACGAATTTACCCAAGTTCAATGTTCTCGCTAGCAAGAGTAGTAGTGTCACCAGTGGAACTTATGGGATATGAGTTAATTCCTGGTACAGTACTGTTTACCAATATTTACTCAACACATCAACGTGAAGATGTGTACCCAGAGCCGAAACAATTTAAGCCAGAGCGCTTTCTAGAAAAAAAATTCTCTCCTTATGAATTTATCCCCTTTGGTGGCGGCGCTCGTAGTTGTATTGCAGGGTCTTTTTCTATCTTTCAAATGAAGCTTGTGTTAGCAACAGTTCTTTCAAACTATAAATTAGAACTGGTTAACAAGCGACCAGAACGACAAAAGCATTCTAACGATCAATGTTACGCCAAGAGTGGTGTGAAGATGTTTATGCACGGTCGGCGTCAAAAAGAGGCAGAAGAGCAGAGGGAATGGGGAGCAGGGAACAAAGAAGACTCTCCAGTTTCTTCGAGAGCATAGACTAGTTCTAAATATAGCTTTTCGAGTATAAAAATACATTTATTCTGGGAGTAAATAGGTATGAATCAGAGTCATAAAGGTGCAGTCGTTATCACAGGAACATCCACAGGTTTAGGTCGAGCAACTGCACTTTTATTAGCCAAACAAGGATATCGCGTTTTTGCTGGAGTCCGCAGCGAGAAAGATGCACACTCACTAAAGCAAGCTGCATCTGGTAATTTGACACCAATTATTATGGACATCACAAAAGCGGAAGAAATTAAATCTGCTACAGAGTTTGTTTCGCTTGCAGTTGGTGAAGAAGGATTATTCGCCTTAATTAATAACGCAGTTGTAGCCGTAGATGGGCCTTTGGAATGTATTCCAATAGATGACGTTAGATTTAATTTTGAAGTTAATGTTGTTGGGCAAATTGCTGTGACGCAAGCATTCTTACCATTGATTAGACAAGCCAAAGGTCGCATCCTTAATATCAGTGCAATTTGTGGTAGATTAGCTCTACCTTATAGAAGTATGTTATCTGCTTCAAAATTTGCGATCGAAGCCATTACTGATTCTTTACGAATGGAATTATTTTCTACTGGAGTTGAAGTTATTTCCATATTGCCAGCAGGAATAATAACACCAGAACAGGCTGACAAAATAGAAGCTAGTTATCAACAAACATTAGCGGATATGTCACCAGAAATTAAAGCGATATATGGCAAGAATTACAAAATATATATGCAAGGTTCGGTAGAAGATAATCGCAGTGCAGGGTTACCAGCGGAAAAAGTGGCAAATACAATTTTGCAGGCTTTGGAAGCTCGCAAACCCAAAAGACAATATTTTGTCGTGCAATCATCATTGCGCCTTACTCTATATGCTTTGTATAAAAGATTAGTGCCGCACCAATACTTTTATGACAATTTTTATCGGGATATACGAAAAGGAATGGAACTTGATTAGTATTTGATTTTTTAATAGAACTATAATATAAATAGAAAAATGCTAACTAAAAATATTGACCAAATTAACCCTATTAACTGCCGATTTTGTTCGTTAGTTTCTAAAGCTAATGAAGAAGATCCAATTGGGACAGCAGATACTTGGGAGTATTGGTTGATTATGGAAGTTCCACAACCTTGGTCGCCAGAAATATTTGCAGAAAATCCGATTACCAAGCCATTGATGGGTTTATTTCAAGAGTTAATTTTTCAGCATGGAATCAAGTTAAAACCGATGCTAATTGCTCCTGACCGAGAGTATTCTCATCCCAGCTTGACCCGCATTTTCTACTATTATCGACCTGCAAAACTGTTTGCTGAATTTCAAAAACAAGAGTTTGTTGTTCCAGTAAATAAAGCTGCTGCTTTAGTCACAGCAATATTTCAGAAGTTAATGCAACAACCCAACGATTTATCAGAATTTCAGCAATATCAACAACAAACAAGTCACATTCGCGAACTAATGGTTTGCACCCATGCTCAAGTTGACCTTGCTTGTGGGAGATTTGGGACTCCTATATATTGGCAATTACGTAAAGTTTATGCTCCTGCTTCTAAAGGAAAATTACGAGTGTGGCGAACAACTCACTTTGGAGGGCATCAATTTGCCCCTACTTTAGTTGATTTACCTGAAGGACGCTTGTGGGGACATTTAGAAGTAGATGTATTGGATTTATTAGTGAAGCGAAATAGCTCAGTTTCTGGTTTGCGCCAATATTATCGAGGATGGACTGGTCTCGACAAATTTGAGCAAATTGCTGAGCGAGAAATTTGGATGCAGTCTGGTTGGAATTGGCTAAATTATTGGAAAGCTGGCCAAGTATTAGCGATGGAAAACGATGCAAATTGGGCAGAAGTTCGGATTGATTTTGCACTTCCAGATAACAGTATATCAGGTGCTTATGAAGCCAGAGTAGAAGTTTGTGGTGAGGTGATGAGTGCATTTAGTTCAGCAACAGAGATGGAGTTAGAAACAGTGAAGCAGTATCGCGTTAGCCGTTTGGCGAAGGTTGAGTAAATAGTAACGAACTGAAAACTAAAAAATGACTTCACAACAATCTCAAATCACAAATGAAATCCTTGAAGGTAATCTGATTAAATTGATGTTCAAGTTATCAATACCAAGTACTCTGGGAGTATTGATGCTAAGTTTAAACACTTTTATTGATGCTTTATTTGCAGGGAGGTTCATTGGTGAAAATGCTTTGGCTGGTATCTCAATTGCACTGCCACTTACAGGCATAATAAATGGATTTGCTTTATCTATTGGGGTGGGTTCTGCTTCTGTTCTCAGTCGTGCGATTGGTTCTGGGGATATTAAAACTCAGTCGAAAATATTTAGTAATTTAATAGTGATGAGTGTTATAGTTTCATTTCTCATCACAATTATTGGTTACAGCTTTGCTGAAGAATTAATTGTATTGATGGGAGGAAGTGGTGAAGTTGCTTTAGAAGGCACAACATATTTTCGTACTTATGTACTAGGTTCAATATTTTTAATCCTCGCGGAAGCTTGCAGTCGTGTCATCAAATCAGAAGGAAAAATTAAATTAACTACAGTATTTGACTGGCTGTTTGTTATTGTTAATATTTTACTCAATTATATATTTACGAATCTATTTCATTGGGGAACTCAAGGTATTGCTATAGCCACAGTTATAGCAATGATTGTTTATAGCTTTGCAAATTTAACTTATTTTATTTTGGGTAAGAGTACTATTTCAGTTAATCTAAAAAAACCAGCGATCGCCACGCACATAATTGGTAGAATCTTATCTGTTGGAATATCAGAATTATTTTATCCATTGACTATATTGCTACAAGATTTCGTCGTTTTTAATTTAATTTCTAACTACGGAAAAAGTACTGATATTGCTTTCTTTGGTGCAACTGTAAAAGTATCTTCATTTGTATTTATTCCTATCATTGGGTTTGCCCAAGCATTACAACCTATAATTGGCATGAACTATGGCGCACAAAATTATGCAAGACTCAAAAAAGCATACTTAACTTTTGCAATCATTGGAACCATTTTATCAATATTTATTTGGTTACCTTTACTAATTTTTCCAAAAACATTTTTGAGTATAATTCTCCCAGATGTTATTTTTACAGAAAATGATGTCATTAATTTTATAATTCTTATTATTTTAATACCAATATGGCCTTTAGCATACTTCAGTAATACTCTTTTTTTATCTATAGGCAAAGGTAAAACTGTGTTAATAGTAATCTTATTAAGGAGTATAATTTTAACTGTACCGATGGTACTATTTTTTTCAAAACTTGCAGCAGTCCGAGGCATATATTATGGTATGCTGTTTGCAGATGTTGTGTTTATGTTAATTGTATTCATATTAACAGTTTTAGAGTTTCAATCTTTAAATTCTCTAACAATTGAAGTTACTAAATAGATATATTCAAGAATTATTAAAAAATGATATTTTGTTGAGTATTTATTCAGTTTAATCAACTAAAGTTTGTCCAAAATTAAAAGTTTAATTAATTCAAATCAACAGGTCAATTATGTATCAAGACGACAAAGAAGACACGACAATCTACAAAGTTGTAGTTAATCACGAAGAACAATATTCCATTTGGCCATCTGACCGCGAAAACCCTATTGGTTGGAAAGATGTTGGTAAAAATGGTTTGAAGCAAGAATGTCTGGATTACATCAAAGAAGTCTGGACTGACATGAGACCCCTTAGCCTTCGCAAAAAGATGCAGGAAACATCTGACAACATCTAGTAGATGTGTGTTTGAAGAAAAATTCACAAGTCAGAACAAAAAAGTAAGGGGAAATTTTGATGGTAAAATCTTCAGTTCCAGATACGCGAGTATGGTTTATTACTGGTACTTCAAAAGGCTTTGGCCGAGCATTAGCAGAAACAGTGCTTGAGCAGGGTGAAATTGTAGTGCTAACTGCTAGAAATCCAAAGTTAATAGAAGATTTAGCAAAACGCTTTCCAGAACATACATTAACGGTGCAACTTGATGTCACAAAACCTGAAGAAGTGCAAGAAGCGGTAAAACAAGCAATTACCAAATTTGGACGCATTGATGTACTTGTTAATAATGCTGGATATGGCATTTTAGGAGCAATCGAAGAAGTCAGCAATGAAGGAGTTCGCCATCAGTTTGAAACAAACTTTTTTGGTGTCTTGGAAGTGCTACGGACAGTACTACCTTATATGCGAAAGCAACGCGGCGGACACATCATTAATATTTCATCAGTGGGTGGCTTTGTGGGCTATGCTGGTACGGGAATTTATAATGGTTCCAAATTTGCCATTGAAGGAATTTCTGAAGCATTAGCTCAGGAAGTTGCACCTCTAGGTATTAAAATCACAATAGTTGAACCTGGTGCATTTCGTACAGATTTTGTGACGCGTTCTCTTGTTATATCTGATAATGAAATTCAGGACTATGAAACAGTAATTGGTGAGATGCGTCAAGGTGCCCAGGCTATCTTAGATGGAAAATTGGAATTTCAGGAACCAGGCGATCCCAAAAAAGCAGCTTTGGCAATGATTAAAGCAGTTAATAGCGATAAGCCACCACTCAGATTGGCGTTAGGAGAAGATGCAATGAATGCTATTAACGCCAAACTAGAATCGGTGAAGACGGAACTAGATGCTTGGAAGGATGTGTCTGTAAATACTGCGTTTGATGAAGTTGTACTAGCAAAATAGTGCGATTTTTTTTGTTGGGTTCGACATCTTTTCCGCCCTTGATTATGGACGGAAAAGATGCCCCAAATTTAAAACTTTGGCGATCGCAAGTTAAACTTTGATGTGCATCGCTATTTTTGGCAAATTAAGTCAATTCCTCAATTGGTTGGTCTAGCATTTCCGGTACTAAAGCTGGGTTAGCTTTGCGTTCGTCCGGTGATTGCTCGCGAATCACATCGTCCATTTTCGGAGGATGTTTAATTTTGTCAAGTACTTCTGGACTTAATTGTGATGGATCGCTTTCTGGATTCATCTTTTCAGCTTGACTAGGAACTGTTTCCTTATTCATAAATTTATTTCCCCGAAGTCATACGCCAAGCTTAAATTTTTTAGTTCCAAGGTATACACTATCTCGGGGCTTAAATCAATTTGTAATTCGCAATTTATCGAAACAATCGGCTCTAAAACCTTACTTCGTCCAAAGTTTTTGGAACGGGGTATAAATCCTCGTTACAAAAACGGCCTCCAGCAAGAACTGCCCGCTGCCTTCGTTAAAATGGGCTACGCTCTGCTATGAAGAGAGTAATTAATGAGAATGTTTTAAATAAGAAAGTCTAATTCACCACATTAGATATTAAGTAGTTTCTGTAAATAATTCAACTAATTAATCTGGGTAAGTTATTTTACCTAATTAAATCTTAATGCAACTAATTTACTTAATTAAATTCTTAATTAGAATACCTTGTAGCTCAGGCATTGTATTTTATCTAAGTATATTTTTGTACTAAATTTTGCTTAGATCCTTGAATTAGTTATCCAGGCAGGACAAGGCAATACATGCTAGAATTATATCAGATTATGGCAATTATTCAAGAGCAATTTAGAATAATTTTGTGCTGTGTCGAGTAAAAAAGCTAAAATCTACGATTTTTGGAGATTTTTAGGTTATGACAACCTCACAGGAGAGGATTATCCCGACAGACTTGCGAAACGAAATGTCGCAGTCTTATCTGGAATACGCCATGAGCGTGATAGTGGGTCGGGCGCTGCCAGATGCGAGGGATGGTCTAAAACCTGTGCATCGTCGCATTCTCTACGCAATGCACGAGCTAGGTTTGCTGCACGATCGCCCGTTTAAAAAATGTGCCCGTGTGGTGGGGGAAGTATTGGGTAAATATCACCCCCACGGCGACACGGCTGTGTATGATGCCTTGGTGCGGATGGCGCAGGATTTTTCCATGCGATCGCCTTTAGTTGACGGGCATGGTAACTTCGGTTCGGTGGATAACGATCCCCCAGCCGCGATGCGATACACAGAATGCCGCTTGCAGGCTTTAACTTCTGCTGGCTTATTGCACGATATTGAATCAGAAACCGTAGACTTTGCTGATAACTTCGACGGTTCCCAGCAAGAACCGACAGTCCTACCAGCCCGAGTTCCCCAATTACTGCTTAACGGTTCTTCTGGGATTGCCGTGGGCATGGCAACCAACATTCCACCGCACAACTTGGGGGAATTAATTGACGGCTTGGTAGCACTAATTCACAATCCAGAAATTACGGATCTTGAATTAATGCACTATGTCCACGGCCCCGACTTTCCCACAGGGGCCCAAATTTTGGGGACATCTGCCATTCGGGAAGCTTTCACCACCGGGCGCGGTTCGATTACCATGCGCGGCGTCGCCACCATTGAAACCGTCGAACAACGGGGACGCCCAGATCGAGAAGCAATCATCATCACCGAATTGCCCTATCAAACCAACAAAGCGGCGCTAATTGAAAAAATCGCCGAAATGGTCAATGAAAAGCGGCTAGAGGGCATCGCAGATATCCGAGATGAAAGCGATCGCGACGGAATGCGGATTGTCATCGAACTCAAGCGCGATGCTTATCCCCGCGTCGTTTTGAACAACCTCTACAAACAAACACCGCTGCAAGCCAACTTCGGCGCCAACATGCTGGCGTTGGTGAATAGCGAACCCCAAGTACTCACCCTCAAACAGTTCTTAAGCGTCTTCCTAGATTTCCGCATCGAATCCATTGCCAGACGCACCCGCTACGAACTGCGAAAAGCTGAGGAACGCGACCACATTTTACAAGGGTTATTGATTGCCCTATCGCACTTAGATGCAATTATTAATTTGATTCGCCATGCACCGGATGCACCCACAGCCAAAGGCGAGTTGATCGCAACTTACGGGCTTTCTGAAGTGCAAGCAGATGCGATTTTGCAAATGCAATTACGGCGGTTGACTGCCTTAGAAGCAGACAAAATTCGTCTGGAACACGAAGATTTACAAGCCAAAATTGCCGACTTGCAGGATATTTTGGCACGGCGGCAGAGGGTATTAGAAATCATTGAAACCGAAGTCACCGAACTGAAAACTAAGTTCGCCACGCCCCGACGCACGGTAATTCTACCAGGGGAAGGCGAAATCGACGAACGCGACTTAATTGCCAACGAAAAAGCCGTAATTTTACTGACAGAGCAAGGCTACATTAAACGGATGCCCGTTAACACCTTTGAAGCCCAAAGCCGTGCTACCAGAGGTAAAGCCGCAGCCAAGGTGAAAGATGATGACACCGTTGAGCATTTCTTAACTTGCTGCGACCACGACAGCGTTCTATTCTTTAGCGAACGCGGCGTAGTTTACTGCCTGAAAGCTTATCAAATTCCTGTGGGTTCCCGTACCAGTCGCGGTACGCCCATCGTCCAAATGTTACCCATTCCCAAGGAAGAGAAAATTACCTCCATCGTACCCGTTGACGAATTCAGCAACGAAGAATATTTGGTGATGCTCACCAAGGGCGGTAATATCAAGAAAACTGAATTGGCAGCCTTTAGCAGCATTCGCGCCAATGGCTTAATTGCTATTTCCTTAGAAGAAGGCGACCAACTCCGCTGGGTACGACGCGCCAGAGTCGAAGACAGCGTAATTATTGGTTCTCGTCATGGAATGGCGATTCACTTCCGGTGTAACCACGAACAACTGCGTCCTTTAGGTAGGGCGACTCGTGGGGTGAAAGCCATGAAGTTGAAAAATAAAGATGAATTGGTAGGTATGGATATTCTGCCTGCGGCAATTCTTGAGACTTTGGATACTAGTACAGAAGCCGAAGTTGAAGAAATTGAAACCGAAGAAATCGAAATCAATGAAGAATCCGCAGAAGTACCAAGCAACGGCAGTGTCGGCCCTTGGGTATTGGTAATTACGATGGGAGGATATGGAAAGCGCGTACCAGTCGGTCAATTCCGCTTGCAAAACCGTGCCGGACAAGGTTTAATGGCGACCAAATTCAAAAACCGCAAAACCAAAGACCAGTTAGCAACTCTACGCATTGTGAACAACGATGACGACGAAATCATGATGGTCACCAATCGCGGTATTATCATTCGGCAAGCTGTGAATGCAATTTCCGTACAATCGCGATCGGCAACTGGGGTAAGAGTGCAACGTTTAGATGAAGACGACGCCATTACCGGAGTGGCAGTAGTTCCACCTGATAGTGGCGATGCAGAAGAAGCTGAGTAAAAAGCAGGGGGAGCAAAGGAAGCAGGGGGAGAAATTAACCTCCCTACTTCCTTGGTTGATTGCCTTAGCCAGCGGTGTTTTGATGGGGGTGACCGTCGCCCCCGTCGGCGCATGGTTCCTCGCTTGGATTGCCCTAGCCCCCCTCTGGGTTCTCATAATTAAAAATGAAAAATTAAAAATTAAAAATTCAGGAGAAAAATTTTCATTTTTAATTTTTAATTCTCAATTTTTAATTGCCTTAGCTTGGGGCATCGCTTATCACGGTATCGCCCTCTCGTGGATTACAGGGATTCATCCCATGACTTGGTTGGGCGTACCGTGGTTACCGAGTTTGGCAATTACGCTTTTTTGTTGGGGATTTATCAGTACCTTAGGCGGCATATTTGTGAGTATTTGGGCGGCTGTTATGGTTCGCCTGAGCGATCGCAAATCTTGGCTGCGTATACTAATTGGTACAGCCGTATGGTGTGGTTTAGAGAGTCTGTGGAGTGCTGGCCCTTTGTGGTGGAGTTCTCTGGCTTACACGCAAAGTCCGCATAATCTCGTAATTGTACACCTTGGTCAACTCTCCGGGCCTAATACTGTGACAGCGGCAATAGTTGCTGTCAATGGTTTGATTGCTGAAGGATGGATAAAATACACAAGTGCAGTAGATACAAAGGAAGTTCCGTCTGCGCCTGGGCGGTACATTAATAAATACTTTGCTACTGCCGCCGGAATATTAATTACTTTACATTTAATAGGTTTTATATTATACAGCCGTCCCATCGTTCAAGCACCAGAAGCGGCGTTGAAAATCGGGATTGTTCAAGGTAATATTCCTAACCGACTTTTGCGGAGTTCCGAAGGGTTTCGTCGCGCCGAAGAAAACTACACTAAGGGATATATAAATTTAGCAAATCAAGGTGTAGATGCAGTTCTCACCGCAGAGGGAGCATTACCTGTTTTCGAGCGTCACTTGATGGCAACTGCTTTAGTCGCAGCAGTGAAGGAAAAAGGTGTAGTTGCTTGGATTGGAGCTTTTGGGGAAACAGGGCGCAGTTATACAATTAGCTTGTTTACTTTTAACAATCGAGGCGAAATTGTCAGCCGCTACGACAAAGCGAAATTAGTACCTTTGGGAGAATATATTCCCTTTGAAGAAATTTTAGGCGCAATAGTTCAGCGGTTATCGCCTTTGGATGCACATCAAGTTGCGGGTGCAGCACATCAAGTATTTAACACTCCTTTTGGGAGAGCGATCGCTAGTATATGTTATGAATCTGCTTTTCCCGAACAATTCCGCTATCAAGCTGCGGGAGGTGGAGAATTTATTCTCAGTTCTTCTAACGATGCTCATTACACTTGGTGGATGCCATTCCAGCATCACGCACACGATATCATGCGAGCAATTGAAACCGATAGATGGTCGGCACGAGCAACGAATACAGGATATTCAGCTTTTGTAGATCCTCACGGCAGAACTTTGTGGATATCTGGATATAACACTTACGAAACTCATGCCGAAACAATTTATCGCCGACAAACAAAGACTTTATATGTGCGTTGGGGTGATTGGTTGACGCCGTTGTTACTAATATCTTCCGGAGGATTTTGGCTGTTTAAAAAGTGAATTCCAAGCTACATTTTATCCAAAAAATATAAACCTCAGATTACCGATGCTTCAGCTTGATTCATCAAATTTTTACATATTTATGGCATAAATAAATTGATTTATACCAAAATAGCTGGTATAGTATTTTTGTCAGTAGAAATAACTATAAGCTTAGATAAATAAGACTTTTAATAAGACTTTTAAATTAAAAAAGCTACTATTGGAGGGTTATTTACTACAAATCAATCTAACTTAAATACTAACTATGATTGCTGTTGTTTGCTAAAAAATTAGCTATATATCTCCTCTTTCTATAAATATAGAGACACTTTAAGTAAGCTAATTACACAAACTACAGCGCTTTTGAGGTAAGTGAGGTACACCAATTTTAGGGATGCTTTTTAAACTTTGAATTTGATTCAGTTGCTGTACGAAATACTTTTTAGTTACTACTGGCCGTCGAGAGAATGATTTTGGCCGTTTTAGCAACACAATAAGCGGTTTAGGCCAAGTTACACCAATTCCTGAATCAGATTCAATACCTGCGATATTAATTGTGGGTGGTATAACTTTACTACTCCATAAGCAAAAAGTAGGTTTACAGCAACTTTCACGTAAATAGACCACGTTGTAAGGGCGCACAGCTAGCTGTGCGCCTTGGGGTTTAGCACTGCTAAACCCTATCCTGTATTCACATCTATTTGTTGTTCCATTTGGCTGGCACTAGCAATCAGCACTTGTTGAGTAAGTTGGGTAATGGCGGCGTGCAGAATTAATATAGTTCGTGATGTGCTAGTTCGCCTCTTGAGTACAAGTTTTGCAGTCGCAGTTAATTAGACAGTTTATCGAAACAATCGGGTCTAAAACCTCCGTTTTTAAGGCGAAAAGTTTTTGGAATGGAGTATAAATCCTCTTACAAAAACGGCCTCCTGCCTTCGTTAACAGGTGATAGCGATCGCTTTTTCTTCAACCAAATTCCTACTATTCCTGCAATTGCTATCCCTCCAATCATTGATGGCTCAGGTACAGGTTTGACACTTACATTATCTAAATATAAGAAAGCATATTTATCTACAGAGCCAAACTTTAACTCTGTAGATGATGAATCTGCTGTGAAATTGAACTTATATGGCGTGTATGGTTGAAAAGAAATATTATTTTGGTCGAAAATCTTATTTCCACCTAAAAAAGCCTGAAACTGATTATCAAGATCGGGAGCTTCAGCTATAGATGCTAGATAGTAACTAAGCTCGTATTGCTGACCGGGCTGTGTAGAAAGCGTCTGCGATATGTAGCTGAGGTCTACAAATCCACCAAGCGATAGACCCTGATTACCACTTTGAGGAAAATTGCTAATTCTAATCCCCGATGTATTTATCGGATCGCCAGATTTAGTCCATCCTGTGATATTAGGATTTGTGGTATTTGGATTATTCGGATCTACCAGTGGGTCGAGTTCAAACCCTCCATTAAGAACAATATCTCTCGGATCTAAAATATAGTTGGGATTGTATTGTGCTTGTGCTACTGGAATATAAGTACCAGTAATTACAGCAGTGCTAGCTAACGTAGCGATCGCACTAAAAACAATAATTGAGAGGTTTTTATCTAACTTCATCAAACTTGACTCCGAATAATTCCAAATTGCAACAGTTAAAAAAGTAGATAGTTACATTGATGTTGGCTCTCAGCAGTGTCAATAAAACTCGGCACTTTATTCTGGTATATATGACTTAGCTATAGATGTGGAGAATGATTCAGACATCCAAAGCAATTTTTCTTAATCAACCAATGATAAAGAATTTCAATCAGATAAATTTTAGTGGCATTCTTTCTCGACACTGTGGAGCCAGGCATTGCTGAGATTTAGACTTATGGTTTATTCATCTTTATCATCTATGACTTCATCTCCATACTTTTCTCCTGGACGTTCAAGCGTAGCTTTTACACTCACATCATCCAAATATAAAAATGCATACTTGGCTTTGGAACCAAACTTGATTTCAGTGGAAGTTCCTTTTGCTTTAAAATTCAGCTTGTATTGGGTATAGGATTGGAAAGAAGTATTATTTTTCACGTCAACTTTCTTTCCACCTACAAAAACCTGAAATTTATTCTTCAGTTCGGGTGCCTCTTCTATGGATGCTAAATAGTATGTAAGTTGATAGTGTTGACCGCGAACTGTAGGTATAGTTTGTGATACGTAGCTAATGTCTGAGAATGCACCAAGCGATAAACCTTGCTTACCAGTATTAGCAAAGTTGCTGATTCTAACACCTGATGCAGCTAACAAATCGCCAGATTTAGTCCATCCCGTAATATTAGGATTTGGAGTATCGGGTTCATTGGGATTTACAAGATCGTCATTTTCAAAGCTTCCATTGATAATTAACTCTTGTCCTTCTGCTTGTGCAGTTGAGTTATAAGTATTGGTGAGCGTAGCAGTATAAAACAAGGCGGTAGTTAGACTACAAAAAATAACTGAGAGTTTTTTAGTGAACTTCACAAGACATAACTCCAAATACTTCAAAATTCAAGACAACAACTTAATTGGTTTACTTTGTAGTCATTAAGGTGCAAGGAATCCATAGTTATTTCTGAGGATACTCTGGGCGGTAGTACTGCTTAAGTAGTTAGAAAAACTCTGTGCTGTTGATAAAACTGTGGTTCTAGTGAGTATACCTAGTGGGTAAATAATCGGATCGCTCTCTGTTGTTAAAGAAGTATTTACGACCCTTACTTTGTTAGAAGTGAGAGCATCAGTTTTATAAACGATACCTGCGTCAATAGTTTTATTGACGCCTCCAACAACAAGAGTTTTATTTTCAACGGCAGTTAAAACGTTACGCACATTGCTAGCCAGGTATAGTTTAGGACTGACAGTATTAAAAATACCCCGACTAGTGAGAACTTCTTTGGCATAATTTCCTGCTGGTACAAGTGGCGGAGTACCTTTGTAGTCACCGATCGCAATGCCACGAATGTTGGCGTTGGTCAGGCCATTAAAGCTAGCAAGAGCAGTACTACCAGGGCTGGGAGATGTCGTTGGAACAATCAAAACTAGACGATTTTTGGCAATGTTTTTACGACTATTTGCAACCAATTTACTTGCATTCTGCAAAACATCTATTTGTTCGGTTGCAGCAGAGATAAAAATATCTGCCGTTGCGCCTCCTTGTATTTGACTGAGCAAAGTACCAGAAGCTCCAAATGTGTAATTAATGGTCACACCTGGATTAGCATTTTGGTACTGAGTCTTAATAGCATTCAGCGCGTTTGTTAAGCTGACAGCTGCATATACATTAACTGTGGTTGCAGACTTTGCTGGTGATAAATTGACAAATTGCAAACCTATTACCAGCATCATGCTGGCAGCTGCCGTAGCCATCCAAGTAACAAATTTTCTTCTGTTCATGAAAGTCATATTTTGAAATAAAACCCTATTACTCCCATACTTCGATACCTGGAAATAGATAAGTGAGTCGGAATCGCCCAAAGCATTTCCGACAATACAAACTGATATTTTCCAGTAGGTTTACCTAAACAGAGAGTAAAAAGGATAGAATGATGAGATTATACCAGTAAAGTAGGTATTTACCAAATAAATTGGTAAAACTTTGATGACAAATCAAGTATGAGTTCTTAGTTGGGTGAAGTCGTTTGCATAAATAAACTTTATGGAGATAAAAATTGCTCCCGGATTTAGCTAGTAATTTGGAATTCCGACTACACCCTTGTTGTAAGCAGGAGAAAATTTTAAATCAAAAGATTATCAGCAACTGATTCTGGGGAATTTATTTTTAAAGCACTATCTATAGATGTGCGTTTGGCGATCGCATCCATAAATACAGTTTCATACCTTGCAATTGCCTCTTCAAAAGCATAATGTTCAACAGCAAACTGTCTGCCTTTGTTGCCTAACTGCTCTGTTAGCTGCCGATCGTAATATAACTTCAACACTGCATCAGCTAGAGCATCTGCTGACTCTGGCTCGACAATTATACCTCCACCGCTTTCTCGAATTGCTTTAGCAGCTGTGCCGTTTGCAGGTACAGAACCAATTATTGGACGGCCACTCGCTAGCAGTAGGGGAATTTTAGAAGGCATATTAAAGGAAATCACATTTCGCTTTTGGACAATCAACCCCACATCAGCTGCGGCTAGCATTTGTGGTAGTTGTTCTCGCGGTTGTAATGGTAAGAGTAAAACATTATTTGCTCTACAAGACAAACAATACTCTTGTAATCTGCAAAGAGCGAGGGCTTCTCCAGCAATTACAAAGGTGATATCGGTAATATGATGCAAACGTGCTGCCGCAGCTACTACTGTTTCTAAACCTTGCGTCAGGGCAATATTGCCGGAGTACATAACCACAAATTTTCCATCTAACTGATGGGAAATTTTCCAAGGGTTATTCGCTTTTGGTAAAGGGTGAATAAAATTAATATTTACCCAGTTAGGAATACAAACAATTTTGTTTGGAGGTACTTGCTTGTTGACTAAATTCTCTAAAAAGCTATCAGCGATCGCAGTAATACTTTGGGCATGATGATAGCCAAATTTTTCTAAAATTTGGCAAAAATAAATCATACATTTATTTGTTATTAACCCAACACGTACAGCTGCTTCTGGTAAAATATCTTGTACATTCAAAACTACAGGACATTTATATATTTTTCCTAGTAAAGCTGCTGGCAAGGTAACTAATAATGGTGGTATTGTTAGGAGAATGACATCTGGTCGTTTGCCTTTAATAGCTTGGGGTAAACTAGTAAAAATGAAACTTAACTCTAACAATAACCTATCAATTAAATTAGGTTTTGATTTAATTCGCAAATAACTGCGTTGAACTGTGACACCATTAATTTTTTCTGTAAGATACCACTTTCCTTTATAAGCTTCGTAAATTTGACGTTGTGGATAATTAGGCATTCCAGTGACCACCCGTACCTCATGACCTTGCTTTACCAACCCTTCTGCTAGTTCAGTCATTAAAGGCGCTATTCCTATCGGCTCTGGATAATAATTATAGGAATAAATCAAAATTTGCATGGTTTAATTGTAAATCTGATGAATCTTAGGTAAAAATCATAAAAATTTTTACCTATATTGATTACTTTGCGAGAGTATATAGAAGCAAAGCTACTTGTAGATAGACATCGCTCACTTAAACTTTTTTCTGTTTGGCAGCCAATTTTCTCTGCAAGGCAAAAGCTACACTCAGACCAAGTAAAACTCCACCAACTCCTTGAGGTTCGGGAACTGACTTAGGACTATTAAATCCATACTTTGCTAGTATTTTTTGTCCAGTTGGTGAAAGGATATAATCAGCTAGTTTTGAACCTCCAGGATTCGCATCCTTGAATACTGTCAAACCATAGTCAGCTTGGGTTTTTAAGCTATCTGGCAATTCTACTATCTGTAAACTTGGTGAAATTTGTTGAGCAGATAAAGCACTGGTGTAGTACACCAAATAGATGTCTGCCTTGTTGATATCTTGCAGATAGTAGACTATACTACCCCCCGGACTATTCCTCTGTGGAGGCAATGTTCCTGATAAGATTACGGCTTTACCATTGAGTTGGGCAAAGCTGCCTGGACGAATTTGGTCAGCTTTGCGAAATACTTCGATCCCATAATCTCCCAACGGATCGCTTACAGGTTTAGAAATACCTAATTTAATATTGGGATCGAGAAACTTATCGAGCAGATTCTCTGTTGTCAGCGACACTCTAGGTGTGGCGATCGCATAGATAGGATTTTTGGCAAATGTTTTGACTTCTCCACTTAAGTTATTTTGATTCAGTGTAATGGCATTACCTAAATCGGCACTAGCGAAGATATCTGCCTTTTCCCCTGCCAACAAACGATCTTTCAACGAACCAGAAGAGGCAAATTCTGTTCTGACTGGAATACCAAATTCCTGGGTAAAAGCACTAGCAACCTCTGTTAGCGCACCCCTCAAACTGCCAGCAGCATATAAAGTCACCTCAGGGGGTGTAGCTAGTGTAGCTGCTAAAGTCTGTTTCATTAGGGTAATATGAACAGCAAATATAGTTAGTGAAGCGGCAAGCAAATGCTTTTTCATGATTTTTTAATCATCCATGAGTAAGGAAAAAATTACTTATTTTGTTTTTGGTAAGCTAAAACACATAGAGCAGATTTCAAATTGGTAAACTACAAGCTAAGTCTGAACTCTGGTGTATTTATTGCATAGTCACTCGTCAGGTTTGCTGACTGCTGATAGTTGACTATCAACAGTTAATACTCAATAGTCAACAGAAGCATATATGTACTTTCAAAAATGTCTATTAGCTTAACCAACGCTCAAACAGTATTTGATTTGATACCAATTCTGTATGAAGATCTACACAATCAAGACCCCCCTATAGTCACCCCTTGCTAAGGGGCGTAGCCGGAGAGTAAATGTATGCAACTTCACAAAGAAACGGTATGAGCATTTAAACTTTATGAATTATTCATTAGTATTGAATGCGTATTTTTTTATACGCATTTACTTTTTTGATTGGGATTATTATACCAACTTGGTTGGGAAAGTCAATTCAACTATGTAATTAAACGTTGACTTTATCAAAAATTTTAGTAAAAAGTTTTTTCTCTGAATGAGATTACGCAGATAACAAGATTTGAACAGTAACTAAGCTGTTGATTGCTGACTGTTAATATCAATTTGAAACGAGAATGAGGCAGAAGTATCGTAAGGGCGCAAAGCTTTGTGCCCCTACAGATTTTTGATGTGTTGTAAAGATTTTTGGAATTGGTATAAATGTTAATTGTTAACTGTCAACAGCCAATGCGAAAAGATGTGCTGCATTAGATGCAAGGGCAACGGGCAAATTATGAGTATGGTGCTTTTGCGATCGCAAAACCCAAATCCTCTATACCCGTGATGCTTTTGGTATGCATTTTTGTAGCGATCGCATTTTTAATGAAGATTTAGAAGCAATTAAAGCTGACTTTCAATTTTACTACGATTGTTTAATAGTGTTACGAAAGTTGGAGCCAAAAAGCGAGTTAACATACAAACCACCGTCAGTTTAGGGAGTTGCAAATAAATATTTCATCTGTTTTGAAACTAGGTAATCACAAAGAAACGGTATTACCCAAATTCCTCAGAAATTTGCCAAATATGATAGCTGATTGGAATCGAATTTTATAAATCAATTCAAATATTTCTAATTTTAGCTGTCTTGAGCCAAGATATTAAACCGTTAATCGCCATAAACAGCAAAATTACATAAAGTAAAGCAACGAATTTAATTCCTTTCATGTAATACAACCAAATGCCAATAATATCAACTACTATCCAGTAATACCAACTTTCAATCCGCTTTTGTGCCATTAGCCACATTGCAGTAAAACTCATAATTGTTGTGAGGGCATCTAAGTAAGGAAAAGAAGCTTTCTCTGGAAATAGTGCTGGCAGTATTGTATGAATTTGACTCATTAATGCTCCCATTGCCAAGGAAATTGCTACTGTTACTGAAACAGCCAAAATCATTGTACGTGGATAACTATATCTAACATGGAAAATTTCGCCACTAGCTGATTCTGGTCTATTCCATTGCCACCAGCCATAAACACTAACACCTAAATAATAAACTTGCTCTATCATGTCCGAATACAAGCGGATTTGATAGAAAAGTACCATGTACAGCAATACACTGACTATCCCAACAGGCCAAGTCAAAATTTTCTTTTTAGAAATTAGCCATACTGACCACAAATAGAAAATAGTTCCCAAAAGTTCAACATAACTCATGGGATACTCTAAAACTTGGAAGGCAATATTATTAATACTCCAAAAATCAAACATATTAATTGAATTTCACCAATAAATCTAATAAACTATGATACTTTTGATAAGAAGACAATATTTTTTTCACAAAATTAATGCGTGTATTTAGATTCCCAGACAAAGTAAAGAAAGGAATTTTTCTAGTAATTAAATCGCTCTTAATTTGTTTTTGGAATATATTGCGGTTTGCTTCTCCAGAGCGATCGCAAGTATCATCGTAAGGTATATCCGTATCACAAAGGAATACTAAATCATAGCGGGATACAGCTTGATGTGCTAGTTTTATTAACTCTGGAGCAACAGTTTTGTGATAGTACAAAGAAAATTGATAGGTTGTTAGTGCGTTAGTATCTGTAAACAAGTATTGGTTTGCTTGTAATAATAAAGTTTTTTCACGTTCTAAATGCCCTTGAGCAATTTCTACAAGTTGCAAGAGCGAAAGGCGTCTTTCTATTTGATATTTTTCCCAATATTCGCGCCCGTATTCTGGCATCCATACAGTTTTGTACTCTTTTGCTAATTCTGATGCAATAGTCGTTTTACCAGTCGAGGGAGCGCCTAGAAAAACAACGTTAGTAATTAGGTCGCAATAAATATCAGGATGTAAATATTCCTTAAAAGCATAAGGATTTTGTCTGATTTGTGTTCCAGAAATTGGAAAAATTTTGCGATCGCTATCTACAATTCGGTTAACTGCTCCCAATGCTTGGCTTACGTGTTCGCCATAAAATTCACTACAGTAAAAATGTGTAATCCTTTTTGATTCTAATTTTTTCAAGATATATTCTTCATGCTTTTTCTTAATTTCAGGCGTATCGCCAACCTCTGTTGGCCCATCCCACGCCTCGATCGCCCGAACCGTAGGATAAAGTTTTCGCAGCCAGTTAGCGCGAACCGTTAAAGGAATGGGAGTCACCTCCGGACAATCATAAATTATCGCTACTACTTCATCCATCTCTGCTAAAGCCGTCTCAATCACAAATTGGTGTCCTTTGTGCAGAGGTGCATATTTACCTAGTGTTAGTCCGCATTTGGTAACCATAATTGAATACCCTTGGCTTTGTACAAATTTATAGCGATCGCTACCCTAATGCACGATGCATTCATCGAATGTTAAACCAACTTACATAGTGGAAATTACCTGTGTAAAAATTTTTAAGTATTATCTCAGAGTATTCACTGCTGCTTCATCAAAGATTCACCAAAAACAATTTTATTTTTTCCAATTAAAACAATATAACTGTACAACGATAGGTAAAATTTACATAATGAATTTTTATACCGAATTTTCACTTCTGTGGAAAAGTGAAACCAAAAAAATATAGTCCCTGTTTTACAAATTAATTCTCCATCCCTTATTTTTGCCAAAAAATTTACATTTATGTTGCGTAAATTATTTTATAAAACCCCCTTAGCTTGGTTGCAAATGTCGAGGGAAAAAACTCGCTTGACAGTTGCGATTGTGGGAATCGCATTTGCAGATATTTTGATGTTTGTACAATTTGGGTTTAGAAGTGCGCTCTACAATGCTGCTGTTAGACCCCAATATTCTCTACAAGGCGATCTTTTCTTAATTAGTCCCCAGTTTGAAACAGTCTTTTCTGTCAAGAGTTTTTCCGCACAACGGTTATATCAAGCTGCGGGATTTGAGGGTGTGACATCTGTTAGCTACCTATATATTGATTCTGGACAGTGGCGCAATCCTATTACGCATAAGGATCGCCGCATTCTAATTTTTGGCATAGATCCAGCGAATTCTGCTTTTAAGTTACCAGAGGTGAATCAACATTTGGATGACTTAAAAATGCTCAATCGTGTCTTATTTGACCGAATAGGACGAGCAGAATACGGCCCAATCCCCGAACTTGTACAAAGGTCAGGCTCTATAGAAACAGAAGTTAACAATGTTTTGATTCAAGCAGCTGGAATATTTAGCTTAGGGGCATCTTTTGCCGCTGATGGTAACCTGATTACTAGCGAATCAACTTTTATGAAGTTATTTCCTAACCGTCGGCCAGATCAAATTGATATAGGTCTAATCAGGCTGAAATCAGATGCAGATATCGAACAGGTAAAAGCAAATATACAAAGAGTTTTGCCATCAGATGTTCTGGTGTTGACACAACACGAATTAGCTGCGCGAGAGAAAGAATATTGGGCAAATGCTACTCCTATCGGATTTATATTTGGATTAGGTTCGATAGTGGCTTTTATCGTTGGTACAGTGATTGTTTACCAAATTCTATATGCTGATGTCTCGGATCATTTACCAGAATACGCGACATTAAAAGCAATGGGATATAGCGATCGCTACTTAATACTTGTCATTTTTCAAGAATCATTGATTTTAGCATTCATCGGCTTCATCCCAGGTTGTGCTCTCTCTTTGGGAATGTATCATTTTGCCCAATTAGCTACCAGATTACCAATTATGATGACAACTAGCCGCGCTATTGTTGTGCTGTTGTTGACAGTTATCATGTGTTTTATTTCTGGAGGAATTGCGGTTAATAAATTAAGCAAAGCTGACCCTGCGGATATATTTTAAAGCTCTTGGAAAGGTTAAAGGAAAAAGGGGAAGGGGAAAAGGGAAAGAAAAAACCTTTAACCCAACCCCAGTAACATTTTCCCCAAACCAAATTCTGAGTTCAAAATGCACAAAGTGAGTAGTATTGATTGTAATTATGACTCCTAAATTCTGATAATTAATTACACCAAGATTTTTCAAAAACTCGATAAACTTTGGAACGTTTAGCCTCAAGTTTGAGTAATAGTGTTTGAGCCATGATGTTATCTTCTAAAATTGGTGAAAACTCAATTTCGCTATAGTTAGAAGCCAAATACTGTTGCATTATCTGCCACCAAAGGAGAACTCCTAAACCCAAAGATTGATATTTTTTGCGAATGCACAAGTTATCTAAACGGTAACGCGTAATTCCATTTTCACGCCCTAAAGTGAAGATACGTCGCCCTAAATACCGTAGTAATCCCACTAAAGTTTTGCTCTCATGCATAGTTTGAAAAACATCTGGTATGAGCATACCAAAACCAACAGGATTACCGTCTACAAGCACAAACAGAAATAGTCGAGGGTCAATTACCTTCACCCAATCCAACACCAATTGATAAAATTCCAAGGGTTCAATGCAGATATACCCCCATTCACCCGCAAAAGCATCATTGTAGAGGTCGCAAAGCAGGTTAGATTCTTGCGCAAGCTTATACAAATTCAACTGGCGATAGGTGATTCGTTTATTCCTCCACCTTTGGGCATTTTTTGTCAAGAACTCAGGGATAGTCAGTTCTCCTTGAATTCTGAAGGCCCTATAGTCTTTAGCTTTTTTGAAGCCCAAGGATTCTAATTGGTTTGGATAGTATGATTGATTGTAGGGCATGGCTACGTATGGGATATCATCAAATCCGGCAACGAGCATTCCAGCCCCATAAATCGGAGACAGAGAAAAAGGCCCTAATAGCTGTGTCATTCCATGAAACTTGGCCCAATTCTCAACCTGTTCAAATAATTTCTTTGATACATCTAGGTCATCAATGCATTCATAAAATCCAAAAAAGGCGGTTTGTGTATCGTAGGTTTGGTTATAAGTGCGATCGATGGAACCTGCAATCCGACCAACTATTTTTCCGTTTTGGTAAGCCAGCCATGCTTCTACAATCCCATGCTGGTAAAATGGGCATTGCTCTGGCTCGAACATCTTGACAAGATCGGTAGCAGGCCAGGAAACCCAATATGGATCGTTTTTATAAAGTTGATAATTGTATTCAAAAAACAATCGTTTTTTGCGTGAGTTATTAACTTCTATGATTTCGATAGACATTTTTAAATATAGATTAGCATTTGTCAAAAGTTCCTGATTTTGATAACTTGAACTAGCTTTTTAACAACGCGATCGCCATCCCACAAAACGATTGTGCTTTTTGCAAAACATATTACTTTCTGCTTAACTTTAGCATTGTTTAGCAGTTAAACCTCATCTATGAGAATTGAATATTTATTAATTACTATTTATGTTAAAAATTTAGAAAAAATCAAGATTTAAAGTTTCCTACTATACTGAATTTATGCGCCAATAATGAATAATGCCGATGGAAATTAGCTGTCAGTGTAACCTGCTGCAAGTATTATAGCTGTTATAATTTGTATTAAAAACATTAATTTATAAGATTATTTTAAGTAACACTACTATTGACAAATTGTTCTAGATTGTAATGGATACTTTGCTTAAGTACTTATAAATTAAAATTTCCTGCTTTATCTGCGATCGTAAATATTCGTTCAAACATCACATAACCTCTTATCAAAAGGACTATACAACTAGGTAAGACTTTATCCAAAATTAAAAATCCTACCCGAAATCATGTAGGAATGTTATATGTGGTGATAACTGATTTGATATTGAGGTAAGAAAGCTCAACAGCTTAATATTTATTTACAAAAACCTTTCTAGGTTTAACGCTTATTCAATAAGCAAATAGCAAAGTTTTGTCAACCAATCGGAGCTATTAGAGCTATGAATTGTCTCCGCAATCGGTTTTTGAAGATTGCTCTGACTGCTGTGCTTTCTCTAGGATTGTACTTACTAGCAGCCAATTTTAACCATCGTGCCAATCTTGTGAAAGCCAATTCTCAACCTCAAGTAATGGCACAAGCAAATCGTCCTTCTTGGCTGGCACCATCTCCACCTAAATTCCCTCATTTCCGGGATAGAAAAGTAGTAATTGCCAAAGCACAAGAAATCTCCGATAATCTCGAAGCCCACGTTAAAGCATGGTTTGCAGATAAGGCTCCTGCTCAAATTCCTAGTAAATTGATTCCAAAAGGAGTTGATACTAAACAATTTCGTAATTTTCGCGTAGTTAAGCCTGAAAATATTACACCTAAGCAACAATGGGCAATTCGACCTGCCGAGAAAATTAATCTCAAAGCAACTCGTGGGTTTTTCCCAGACCCCAATGCAACCTACCTAGTGATACCTAATTTGCTTGCTCCCTTTGGCAGTAAGGTAATCATTGAAGGAGAATTTCCTTATGCGCGGTTCTTTGATATTCAAATCACACCTTCTTTTCATCCTGAAGCCTATCGATATGGGGGCTTTGGTGTTGGTGAAGTGCCGATTGTAGATGTTGATATCAATCCGCTACCGGGAAATGTCAATCCCTTCCGAGTCGGGGCAGATCGTAACGCTGCCAAACGTAAATATCGAGTCACATTCGATTTAGCAATCGGTAATCCTGTTGATTTGAATCGAGCATTTCGTCCTCCTTACTATCGCGCACCCGGCAACAATCGCGTGGGTGGCGCAATTATGTATCAAGGGCCTTGGGGAGAGACTAAACCTTGGGGTCATGGACTGGGTGTATGGGATATGGGTCAGATATGGATTCGCTATTACGCAATAGATAAAAACAAAGATTCCTTAGGAGGTGTACCACTTCCCAAAATCTATTATCAGCTTCCGGATGGTAGAAAATACTATATCCAAAGTGATTTTGAACGTTGGACAAAGCGAGTTAATCGGCGGATTGCTGCCAAATCGACACTTCCCGCAGAACCAACTCAATATAAAGATGCAAAAACGGGGTGGTTCAAAAAATTTGGGATTTTTCGAGCAATTGTTACAGGAATGGCGCAGGAAGTTCCCTGGTTGAAACTAGACCAGAAGTATGTGCGCGATCTCGATCTTGGTGTCACAGGCCGCGGAGAAGATATGCCTCCACCTGGTAACTATTCAGTGGGAGCAACTGAATGTAATTACATTAATTATTTAGTACGTGGCATGTCTTTGGGATGGGGTAAGGTTGCGGTCTTAACCGGTAAACTGCCGACTACCCCACGAACCCGCAAAGGTGAAGACACCATAAAAAAAGCCCAAGCTCGTTACTGGTCAATTACTGCTACCGATACAGCGTTACCAGAACCTGATGGGTTTGTTGGTGCAGCCTTACATTCAGTCATGGATGATGAAATCATCACAGATAATCAACGGCGATATGCGATCGTTCTCTCTCGACCGGAAGACCGCCCTAAAAATGCAACAGCCAGCAATGGTGTCACCTGGGTAAATTGGGGGCCGACTGCAAACGTCACCTGGACTTTACGGTGGATAAGTGTTTACCCCGATTGGGACTTTGCTTTAACCCCAGACGATCGCAGAATGGGATGGGCAAGTGATTGGGCTAGCAAACGATACGACCGTTCTCTGATCGGAAATAACTCTCACGATGGTGCTTTAGGGGAATATTTACCGAGAGTACACTATATGAGCAAAGCAGATTTTGAGAAATTAGGAAATTCTGTCAAACCAGATAAAATTCCCATCTGGCAGGATAAAGGCTAGCAATCGATCGCGTAAGTATACTCGCTTTGCTAAACTCAGATTCTTGAACCAGTTTCAAAATCTGAGTTTTAGTAATTTAAGGGACTAAAACCGTTTCACTTTAAGGTTGATACATTTAGGCAAGCAGTTCTTGAGCAGAGGAAGAAAGAAAAATGATTTGTATCAATAATTGAGTGAAATAGTATAGGACTCATATTTGATTTGGTGAAAAAAATCAGTACACCCAAACAAGGCTTCTTTCCCACTCCCTACTCCCCATTCCCTACTCCCTGTCTATCGCGCTTGCGCTGCGCTTTGCGCACCACGCAAATAATTTCATGAATCAAGTCAGATTCCTATATAACAGAAAATCAATCAATTTAAAACCATCAATAAATCAATTCAAAACTATTTTTGGCGTTAAGTTACAGCGACTTTTTATAAAAATTTGGCTGTCGATTTGTTTGTGCAATATACAGTTATTAACTGCGCGAATATGTTGAGTAAGCCTGATAGCTACAAAGTCAAATAATATAGCAAAATCCAGGTAAATGAGGTACAAATTTTCAGAAAGAAGCCATGTAACAACAGACTTTTAACCTTATTATCTGCTGTAATTACTGCTTCTTTTGTGAAAGAGTTTCTCTTGCTCTCATTGAGGCAATCAAGCCATATATAAAGATTAAGTAAAAGATAATTTACGCACGTTGATTTAAGCCTAAAAATATGATATCCGTATACTATTAAGCAGGCTATAGCTTTTTTTACATGCGCTTTATCAAGTATATGTAAAATCAACAGGTATGAAATGTTGAAATTGTTATTGAGCAATTAAATTTAGGTTAAAACAGCTTGGAAAAAATAAAAATACCTAGATAAAAATCAAATAGGCTGTAACTCCCTTATTATCTAGTTGCTGCCTTATCAGAGCAATCAATTTTCGCACCTATATAGTCAATCATGTTCCGCCATCTAAGGGTTTGTTGTTGGCGCTAAATTGCGCTTTTACAAAAACTATGCTTAGAGAAAATGTACTGAAAAATATTCAAAATCAGGTGTCTATAAAATGACCATAAATTTAAGCCATTCAATAGATAGCGCCTCATCGTTAGTCGATATACTTCTTTACCGAGCCAAGCATCAGCCAGACCAAAAAGCTTATACATTTCTCAAAAATGGAGAACAAGAAGCTGATAGTTTGACTTACGAACAACTGCATCTGAAGTCTAGAGCGATCGCTTCTGCTTTGCAAGCTCTTAATCTTGTTGGACAACGCGCCCTGCTGCTTTATCAGCCCGGATTAGATTTTATTGCTGCCTTCTTTGGATGTTTATATGCTGGAGTTGTAGCCGTTCCTGCATATCCACCGAGAAAAAATCAAAATCTTAATAGACTGCAAGCAATTACAGCCGATGCTGAAGCTCAAATAGTACTCACTACAACAACATTAGTGAATAACCGCGAGCTTTTTGCCGAACAAGGTTTAGAACTAGCTAAATTGCAATGGTTAACTACCGATGCATTGGATAGCGAACTCACGCGATCGTGGCAGCAAGTACAACTTGAAGAGAATTCCTTAGCTTTTTTACAGTACACCTCTGGTTCTACTGGCAATCCCAAAGGTGTAATGGTCAGCCATAACAACCTTTTACATAATTCTCACCTCATTGCCCAATCTTTCGGCCATTCATCCAACAGCAAAGGTTTGATTTGGTTACCTCCTTATCATGACATGGGATTGATAGGCGGTATTTTACAACCCCTTTACGTTGGGTTTCCCGTGGTATTGATGTCACCGGTAGACTTTTTGCAAAAACCCATGCGTTGGTTACAAGCAATTTCTCGCTACCAAGCTACTACTAGTGGCGGTCCCAACTTTGCATACGAGCTATGCTTACGTAAGGTCACGCCCGAACACTTAGAAAGCCTAGACTTAAGTAGTTGGGATGTTGCTTTTACAGGAGCCGAACCGATTCGCGCTCACACATTAGAGGAATTCGCCAAAACTTTTGCAGCCTGCGGTTTTCGTCAAAAAGCATTCTACCCATGCTACGGGATGGCGGAAACAACTCTGATTGTTTCTGGAGGAGCGAAAACGCAATTACCAATCGTTTGTAAAGTCGATCCTGCTGCACTAGAGCAAAATCGAGTAGTCAAAGTTACAAACGAACAGATAGATGCCAGAACCCTCATCGGGTGCGGACAAAGCTGTGAAGATATGAAGATTGTCATTGTCAATCCCGAATCTTTAAGCGTTTGTTCTGAGAAAGAAGTTGGCGAAATCTGGATATCAGGCCCAAGTGTGGCTCAAGGCTACTGGAACCAAGCTGAACTGACAGAAAAAAGCTTTTATGCTTATCTTGCTGATACGGAAATTAGCGATCGCGAAGCGTCAGGCCCGTTTCTACGTACAGGAGATTTAGGATTTTTACAAAATAACGAACTGTTTGTCACAGGTCGGATTAAAGATATCATCATTATTCGCGGGCAAAACCATTATCCTCAAGACATTGAACTCACTGTAGAGAAGAGCCATCCTGCTTTGAGGATAGGTTGTTTAGCTGCCTTCGCAGTAGAATTCAAAGGCTCTGAAAGATTGGTTGTTGTTGCTGAAGTCGAAAGAACTTACTTGAAGAAATTAAACGTTCAAGAAGTCGTTAATAAGGTTAGACAAGCAGTAATCACAGAACATGGTCTAGATGTCTTTGCTGTGGTACTGGTGAAAACTGGAAGTATTCCTAAAACTTCTAGCGGTAAAATTCGCCGTTATGCTTGTCGGGCTGCGTTTTTATCAGGCAGTTTAGATATTGTACAAGACTGGAGTGAAAGTCCAGAAAGCACCAAAAAGTATATGAATTTACAAGCAGAGATTGAAACTATTTTGCAGAAATTGCAAGTTGAAAAACAAGGATAGAATTTAATCCTCCTGAAAAAGTAGAAAACTAAACCCCCTGTAAAAGGGGGGTTGTGAGGATATTATAAAGCCAAATACTGTAGTTTATAGTCAATTAAAAAGCATTTTAAAAGCTGGTTTTTTTACTGCTTATCCTGTAATTTACCAAATTGCAATCTGCTGTGTTTCTAATGGGTAAAATAGACACGCATCCAGAAATATACTGTTTTAATACATTTAATATAAAGTGAATTTTAATAGATTGGTAAAATATTCGGATACGTATTTCAAAAAAATCATTTCTGTAATAGTATTATCAGAAGAATTACAGAAAATATATCAGTGGTGTCAATTTAATAGCCTGATAAATATATCAGCTATTTTTCCGATCCTTCGAGGAAATTTTATTTTAGTAATTCTTTCCCAGGCGAACTTAAAAAATATCTAAATAATCGAGTTAAATAGCAACAATGACAACTCAAAATCTTGATTTAATGCAAGTTTCTCAAATTGAGAAAGATACCAAAGAACAGGAATTAAAGCAACTTCCATCTGCTGAAGAAGTTCAAAATTGGATTCTTTCATATATAGCTAATTTGCTAGAAGTAGGAACAGAAGACATTGATACTACTGTACCCTTTAGTACTTATGGATTAGATTCTTCTGTAGCAGTTGGTTTGACCGGTGATTTAGCAGATTGGCTGGGATTGGACTTAGATCCTACACTGCTCTACGACTACCCTACTATTGAAAGTCTTGTCGAGCATTTAAGTTCTCAATTGTATTAATCGCTATAACTCAAGGTTGTAGCAGCGTTTTTCTAGTTTGTCAGTCATCAAAAACTGGCTTGTTTGCCAAAAAGCCAACTTTTGATGTCATTGGGTAAAAGCTGATTTTCTTTGTTTTGCATTCGTCATTGAGGGTATAAATGGTATCCATAGCATCCAACACGGTATCTAACAATCAACGATCGTTAAATACATCAAAGAAAAAGCAAAAAAAGCATTTTCAAATAATTGAAAAAACATACAACAATAACACTGACTCGGATTACACTGAAAAAATAGAAGCTCTAGGGAAAAATTTTGACTATAGCAGTAACAGCAATTATTTCTGGGGCGAACCTGAACTTTCAACTTTATATGGCACACCTCTTTACGAACAGGCTTCAACTTCTCAAAAGCTGGCTTTGAATCATTTATATTGGGTTGGACAGTATCAGCACACAGCTGCTTCTGAATCCAACACCATGCTTTACAACCAAGTAACATCAGGTGTATTTACGAAGCTTGGTGGCTACCAAACTCTGTGTCAAGAGCTAGATTTAGAAACCAATCAAGAAAAATCTCACATTACTACCTTTCAAAGAATTGGGTATAAAACTAAGGTAGCTTTGTTAGGTAAGCAGTCCTTAGGTAATACTCTGCATAAAAAGTTAGCCAAATCCAACACTAGCTTGTTGGGTAAGTTCAAGCTGTCGCAAAACAAGGAATATTGGTCATCCCTCCAAGAATCTACATTTAGAGCGATTACTAAACTGATGCATCGCCAGAATGCAGATTATTATTCCCAGTTTTTAGAAGAACGTGGTGTCGATCGTATTCCAACAACAACTGATGGGTTAGCAGGCGTAACAGCTTCTATATCTGCCTTTAAATTCTTGACTTTGAACTGGGGTAGTTCGCCTTTCATGGCAGCTCAGTATTACTCGGCTCGTATGATTGCTAATATGTCCCTCAAGGCTTACGAGCATCGCTTCTTCCGCCAGTTTAGAGAACTAGAGAGAAAAAACCAATTCATTCCTGCTCCTTTACAAGTTTCTTACTATCACTTGTTGGATGAAGCCTTTCATACAACAATGTCCAATGTGATTTCTCAGGAGGTCTATAAAGACTTCCCCAAACCGACAGCTTATGAAAAACTGTTGTCGAACATGATTATCTATCGCCTGCAAGGCGGTTTGTTGAACGGATTGTCAGCTGTGTTACCTGTTACATTCCGAGATGATGCGTCTTTTATGACTGCATATTATCGGTTGTTAACATCTCCCTTATTTGGGATGTCTAGTCGTGATGCTATCCACTGGCTAGAAAAATGCTTGTGTCAAGAGCATGAAGGATTTCATCTGAATCTCAAGTATCACCAAGATCTGTTATTCGATATGCAGAAATTCTTTGGTCGTCTTGACTATCTATGGCCTGTAAACCGTGAAATGCGGTTAATGGCTGCTGGTGGCTCAATCGAACAAGCTATTCAACGAAATAAATCAGCATTTGTTAAGTTTGCTGGTGCTGTTGTTTAGCCTAGGTGTGGCTGAAAAGTGATGATTTTTCTCAACATCAATAAATCAGCAATATCTAGGTAAAAACGATGGCGAGTATCAACATCATTTGATGTATCAGTAGCGATACTAAGGATTTGAGGTCTTTGTTGTGGAACCCGTAGCAATTATTGGTATTGGCTGTCGTTTTCCTGGTGCTAACAATCCAGAAGCTTTTTGGCATCTTTTACGCAATGGCATTGATGCTATTTCAGAAGTGCCGGTGGATCGATGGGACATTGAAAAATTTTACCATCCCCAACCTGGGACGCCAGGAAAAATGAACACTCGTTTCGGTGGATTTATTGAACAAGTAGATAAGTTCGATCCGGACTTGTTTGGCATTTCTCCTCGGGAAGCGAAAGCAATGGATCCTCAGCAACGCCTAGTTTTAGAAGTTGCTTGGGAAGCCTTAGAAAATGCTGGGATTGTACCTGCTGAAATATCTGGCAGCCAAACGGGGGTTGTCGTTGGCATCGGTAATTATGACTACGGCATCTTGTCATCCAAAGACTTAGACCGCATCAGTGCATATCATGGTACTGGAAATACCATTAGTATTGCTGCTACTCGCCTATCGTACCTATTAAATCTCAAGGGGCCGAGTTTTACAATTGAAACGGCTTGCTCGTCCTCCTTAGTGGCGCTGCACCAAGCCTGTCAGAGTTTGCGAAATCAAGAAACTGATTTATTTGTAGTCGGAGCCGTCAGCTTGATGTTGTCTCCGCAACAGACCATCACGTACTCTAACGCTCACATGATGGCAGGGGATGGACGTTGTAAAACCTTTGACGCTAAAGCCAATGGTTATGTCCGTGGTGAAGGATGTGGGGTGATAGTACTCAAACGTCTGGCGGATGCAATTAGGGATGGAGATAATATTCAGGCAATTATCAGAGGTTCAGCAGTTAACCAAGATGGTCTGAGCAATGGGATGACGGCACCCAACGGCTCTGCTCAACAAGCTGTGATTCGCCAAGCACTACAAAATGCTGGTGTTGAACCTTCCCAAATTAGCTATATTGAGGCTCATGGCACCGGGACATCACTGGGAGATCCCATCGAAATCAAAGCTCTGAAAACCGTTCTCATACAAGGACGTAGTTCCGAGCAACCATGCTGGATTGGTTCGGTGAAAACCAATATCGGTCATTTGGAAGCCGCGGCCGGAATGGCTGGGTTGCTGAAAGTAGTTTTGGCACTGAAACATCAACAAATTCCGCCTCATTTAAACCTTCAGGAGCTAAATCCGTTAATTTCCTTTGCTGGCACTCCCTTTGCTATTCCTTGCCAACTGCAACCTTGGCAGGTCAATACACCTCGCTTTGCAGGTATCAGTTCCTTTGGTTTTGGCGGTACTAATGCCCATGTGATTTTAGAAGAAGGTAGACCGCAGCAACAAGGAAATCGCAGCCAGGAAGTAGATACCCTGGAACGTCCTTTGCATCTACTGACTCTCTCAGCAAAAACTCCTGCAGCTTTATCTGAATTAGCACAACGTTATACAAACTTTTTAGATGAAAATCCAGAATTAGCTTTGGCAGATATTTGCTATACGGCTAATACAAAGCGATCGCAATTTGAACACCGTTTAGCAGTTCTAGCAAAATCTAACTCTGAATTACAGCAGCAGTTGCAACTGTTCGCTGCCGGAACTCAAGCAACTGGAGTAGTAACAGGTCAGGCACAAGGCAACAAGCGCCGTAAAATCGCCTTTTTATTTACAGGGCAAGGGTCGCAGTACGCAGGCATGGGGCAAAAATTATACCAAACCCAAGCCAAATTCCGCCAAACCATCGACCAATGCGACCAAATCCTCAAACCATATCTCGACAAACCATTATTAGAAGTTTTATATCCCCAACCAGGCATCACAAGTCCCATTGATAATACAAACTACACCCAAGCAGCCCTATTTGCCCTTGAATATGCCCTCTATCAACTATGGCAATCCTGGGGAATCAAACCAGATATAGTCCTGGGTCATAGCGTCGGTGAATACGTCGCCGCCTGCGTCGCGGGAGTATTTAGCCTCGAAGACGGGTTAAAACTAATAGCTGCCCGTGGCAGATTGATGCAAGCGCTACCAGAAAATGGGTCAATGGTAGCAGTCATGGCAACAGTTGAACAACTACAGCCACTGCTAGCAGCATACTCAGAGAAAATAGCCATCGCCGCAGTTAACGGCGCTAGAAGCTTGGTAATCTCTGGGGAGAAATCAGCCATTAGTGAAATTTGCAGCCAACTGGCAAGTATGGGGATAAAAACCAAACCACTGCAAGTATCTCATGCTTTCCATTCTCCCTTGATGCAGCCGATGTTGGCAGACTTTATGCAAGTTGCCAACTCTATTAAATTCGCTGCTCCTAAGCTCAAGCTAATTTCTAATCTGACTGGAGAATTAGCCACACAAGAAATCGCCACACCTGAATATTGGTGTCGTCACATTCTCAGTCCAGTAGAATTTGCTGCGAGTATAGCGACATTAGAACAACAGAAGGTAGCGGCGTATGTTGAAATTGGCCCTAAACCAATATTGTTGGGTATGGGTCGTGAGTGCGTTACAAAAGCCGAGGGATTGTGGTTACCTTCACTCAGACCAGGACAAGATGATTGGCAGGTGATGTTATCGTCGTTGGCGCAGTTACATTGTCATGGTGTGGCTGTTGATTGGCAAGGCTTTGACGCTGTTTATGAGCGTATGCGTTTGCATTTGCCAACTTATCCTTTTCAACGTCAGCGTTTTTGGGTAGAGAGTAAAAGTGAGCAAAAAACTGATGACTTAGTTCAAAGCTCAATAGTGAAACTGCTACATCAGGGAAATGTAGAACAATTAACTCAGCAGTTAGCTAGTCAACTGTCGGCAGACGAGCAGATATATTTACCAAAACTGCTGGAGGTGTTGGTGAAGCAGCACCATTTAGAAATCGCTTCCCCAACAATTCCCGATTGGTTTTATCAGATTGCATGGCAACCCCAATCCCGCCGCCAGTCGGAGGCACAAGTGCCTCAACAACTTGGTAGTTGGTTAATATTAGGCGATCGCGGTGGTTTAGGACAAGCGATCGCCCAATTACTCGAAAATCAAGGTCATCGCTGTATTCTCGTCTATCCTGGTGATGTCTATCAGCAGCAAGAAACAACCACTTGGTCGGTAAATCCAGCCCACCGGGAAGATTTTTCGAGGTTATTGCAAGAAGCCTTGCCATCTGGTGAATTGCCTTGGCGGGGAGTAATACATCTGTGGAATTTAGAAACAACTCAGACGACAGATTTCTCTTTGTCTGGGGAGTGTATCAGTGTATTACATCTGATTGGGGCGATCGCAGAATATCAACAACCTGTAACTCCGACCTTATGGTTAGTGACGCGGGGAGCAATGTCTGTCAATTCCTCACTACCAGCCGTACAGCAATCACCTGTGTGGGGGGTAGGTAAGGTAGTAGCACTGGAACACCCAGAGTTATGGGGAGGAATGATAGATTTAGACCCACAACCTACAGCTAATGAAGCTTTAACGCTGTTGGCAGAAATTAACGACGCTCAAAAAGAAGACCATTTAGCTTTTCGTTCAGGACAGCGTTATGTGGCGCGGTTAGTACCGATGCAGCCAACAGCATCATCACAAACAAATTTCAACTACGACGGTACTTATTTAATTACTGGTGGGCTGGGTGCTTTAGGACTCAAATTAGCTGAGTGGCTTGTTAACCAAGGCGTCAAATCCTTAGTGTTACTGGGACGCAGAGGTGCATCATCAGAGGCACAGGCGACTATTAGCAAGATGCAGGCGGCTGGAATTAAGATTTTGATAGCACAAGCAGATGTATCTAATAAAACAGATATGTTGCGCGTGCTAGAAACGGTAGCAGAATCAATGCCGCCCCTGAAAGGTGTAATTCATGCAGCAGGTGTAGTCGGTTATGATACCATCACCGGGATGGATTTGACTACTTGGGAATCTATTCTGCGTCCGAAAGTCCTGGGCGGATGGATTCTGCACCAACTCACCGAAAATCTGGAATTAGACTTGTTTGTTAGTTTTTCTTCCATCGCCTCTGTGTGGGGATCTAAAGGACAAGCCCATTACGCAGCCGCCAACCATTTCCTCGATACCTTAGCAAATTACCGACGCAGCAAAGGATTACCTGCATTGAGCGTCAATTGGGGGCCTTGGGCAGAAGTAGGCATGGCTGTAGGAGAAGCCGAGCAGTTTTTAGCCAGGATGGGAGTCCAGGCTTTGCAACCACAGCTAGCATTAAACGCTTTGGGAGTGGCTTTGAAAGCAGATGCATCCCAAGTCACCATCGCTAATATTGATTGGACTGTGTTTAAAGGGATTTATGAAGCTAGAGGGCAACGCCTGCTGTTAGAGAAGTTAGGTAGGCAGGTACAGGAAAATACAGGAAAAGCTGTAGAAAAGAAGTCAGAAATATTACAAAAATTAGCAACAGCAACGGTAAACGAACGTCAAATTATCTTAATTGCATACTTGCAAACCCAAATCTCTCAAGTGTTAGGAATGTCCGAACTACCAGAAACACATCGGGGTTTCTTTGAGATGGGTATAGATTCTTTGATGGCTGTTGATTTAAAAACCCGTCTGGAAACTGCTCTCAACTGTTCTTTGCCTGGAACTCTGCTGTTTGAAGCGCCCAACATTCAAGACTTAGCTACATATTTGGGTAAGGAAGTTCTACATTGGCAAGACGAGCAACAGGAAGTAGAAACCGAGCCAACTACGGATGTATTAGAAATTACACACCTATCTGACGACGAACTAGAAGCCTCAATTGCTGAAAGATTGGCACAACTAGAAAGCTTAATTGGATAAAAGGCACTATATTTAGCATGAATAATATACCAAAAAAAATAGATAAAGATAAATTAGAACAGCTGAATTCATCACAACGCATTTTGTTAGCTTTAGATGAAGCTGTCAAAAAATTAGAAGCTGTCGAGCGTGCTAAAACAGAAGCGATCGCTATTGTAGGTTTAAGCTGTCGCTTTCCCGGTGGTGTCACCAATCCGGAAGAATATTGGCAATTGTTAATCAATGGTGTAGACGCAATTACAGAAATTCCCACCGAAAGGTGGTCTTTGGCAGATTACTATGACGCCAATCCAGATACACCAGGTAAGATGTATTCCCGCTACGGGGGATTTTTGCAGCAGGTAGACCAATTCGACGCGCAATTTTTCGGCATTTCTCCACGGGAAGCTGTGAAGTTAGACCCGCAACAACGGATATTGTTAGAAGTGACTTGGGAAGCTTTAGAAAATGCGGGGATACTTCCTCAAGAGAAAGTTAACGGGCAAACAGGCGTATTTATTGGGATTACAACCAACGACTACGCCAGATTGATTACTCCCGGTGGAGACTTGAGCCAAATCGATCCTTATTACCTTACAGGTAATCCCCTCAATGCCGTAGCGGGTCGCCTGTCTTACACTTTGGGATTGCACGGCCCTTGTATGGCTGTGGATACAGCTTGCTCATCCTCCTTGGTAGCCGTGCATCTAGCTTGTCAAAGCTTGCGGAACCAAGAATGCGATCGCGCTTTAGCTGCTGGTGTCAACTTAATATTAACTCCAGAAAATAATGTCGGCTTATCAAAAGCCAAGGTCTTGTCTGCTGATGGACGCTGCAAAACCTTTGACAATGAAGCTGATGGCATTACTAGAGGAGAAGGTTGTGGGGTTTTGGTACTCAAACGCCTTTCAGATGCGGTGGCTGATGGCGATCGCATTTTAGCCTTGATTCGTGGTTCGGCAGTCAATCAAGACGGTGCTAGTAGTGGGTTTACAGTCCCCAATCGTGCCGCCCAGGAAAGCTTGATTCGTCAGGCTTTAACCAGGGCTAAAGTCAAACCGGAAGAGGTAGATTATGTAGAAGCTCACGGTACCGGTACTTCCCTGGGCGACCCCATTGAAGTCAGAGCTTTAGCTGCTGTTTTGGGTGCAGGACGCACAGCAGAAAATCCTCTGAAAATTGGGGCGGTGAAAACAAATATCGGGCATTTGGAATCAGCCGCAGGTATTGCTGGGATGATTAAGGTGATACTCTCCCTGCAACATCAGCAAATTCCGCCACACTTGCATTTAAAGCAACTAAACGCCCATATTAACTGGGAAGAATTACCTGTATCGGTAACCACCCAAGCTACACCTTGGCCGGTGGGAGCAAAACAACGCTTGGCCGGAGTCAGTTCCTTTGGTGCGAGTGGTACTAATGCTCATGTAATTTTGGCAGAAGCGCCTGTATTTGGGCAGGGAGCAGGGGGCAGGGAGCAGGGGGCAGGGGAGCGTCCTTATCACCTGCTTGCACTCTCAGCGAAGTCTGAGAAGGCTTTGCGGGAATTGGCGCAGCGTTATATTAATTATTTACAGTCTCATCCCGAAGCATCTTTAGCAGATATTTGCTTTACTGCTAATACTGGGCGATCGCATTGGAAATATCGTCTCAGCATTTTGGCTGACTCCACAATGTCAGCATTGACACAGCTAACTAGTTGGGTGTCGGGGGAAGATGTTCCGGGAGTGATTTTAAGTGAGGCAGAGGCATCTAGTAAAAAAATTGCCTTTTTATTTACAGGACAAGGGTCGCAGTACGCAGGCATGGGACAAAAATTGTACCAAACCCAAGCCAAATTCCGCCAAACCATCGACCAATGCGACCAAATCCTCAAACCATATCTCGATAAACCATTATTAGAAGTTTTATATCCCCAACCAGGCATCACAAGCCCCATTGATAATACAAACTACACCCAAGCAGCTTTATTTGCCTTGGAATATGCCCTCTATCAACTATGGCAATCCTGGGGAATTAAACCAGATATAGTGCTAGGTCATAGCGTCGGTGAATACGTCGCCGCCTGTGTTGCTGGAGTATTTAGTCTCGAAGACGGGTTAAAACTAATAGCCGCCCGTGGCAGATTGATGCAAGCCCTACCAGAAAACGGGTCAATGGTAGCAGTCATGGCAACAGTTGAACAAGTAGAGCCACTACTAGCAGCATACCCAGAGAAAATTGCCATCGCTGCGGTAAACGGCCCTACAAGCTTGGTAATCTCTGGGGAGAAATCAGCCATTAGTGAGATTTGCAGCGAACTCGCAAGTATGGGGATAAAAACCAAACCCCTGCAAGTATCCCATGCTTTCCACTCTCCCTTGATGCAGCCGATGTTGGCAGAGTTTGTAGAAGTTGCCAACTCTATTAAGTTTGCTCAACCTAAGCTCAAACTAATTTCCAATCTGACTGGAGAATTAGCCACACAAGAAATCGCCACACCTCAATATTGGTGTCGTCACATTCTCAGCCCGGTAGAATTCGCCATGAGTATGGCGACATTAGAACAACAGAAGGTGGCGGCATATCTAGAAATCGGCCCCAAACCGATATTGTTGGGTATGGGTCGCCAGTGCGTTACAAAAGCCGAGGGATTGTGGTTACCTTCAATAAGACCAGGACAAGATGATTGGCAGGTGATGTTATCGTCCTTGGCGCAGTTACATTGTCATGGTGTGGCTCTGGATTGGCAAGCTTTTGATGCTGATTATTGCCGTGTGCGTTTGCATTTGCCAACTTATCCTTTTCAACGTCAGCGTTTTTGGATAGAAAACTTTGGTGTGCGGCAAAATCAACCTGCGCTAATGTCCAAAAATGGCAAAGCTAGAAAAATTCTGCATCCTCTATTGGGACAACGTTTGCCCCTAGCAAGCAGCCAGTCAATTCATTTTGAGTCTGAAATTAGTGCTGCATCGCCTAGTTTTCTCCAAGACCATTGCATCTATAATGCCGCTATCTTACCTGCCACTGCATACATGGAAATGGCTTTGTCAGCAGGGGCAATTATCTTCAAAACAGATCGCGTGCAGTTAGAAGCGGTATCTATTCAGCAAGCTTTGGTATTTTCTGGAGACGAACCCAAAACTGTACAGGTGGTGCTGACTCCGGAAAACAGCACGCTATATTCCTGGCAGGTGTTGAGCTACTCAGAGGATGAGAGTAATGGCGATCGCTGGACACTCCATGCATCTGGTAAGGTAGGGTTAGACAATACAGAAACTCATTCTACCCCAGTAGATTTGGCTGGGTTGCTGGGTGAGTATTCTACTGAGATATCTGTTAAAGAATACTACCAAAGCTTACACGATCGCGGTTTTGATTACGGCGAAAAATTCCAAGCGATCGCCCGCTTATGGAAAGGTCAAACCCAAGCTTTAGGGGAAATTCGCCTGCCATCACCTCTAACAGAAGATGTTAGCAAATATATACTACACCCAGTATTATTAGATGCTTGCTTCCAAATACTCGGTACAAACTTCCCCGAACGCGGACAGCAAGATGTCTACTTACCTGTGGGTGTAGAACAATTACAAATCTACCAACGTGCGGGTAATTCTCTGTGGAGCCGGGTAGAAAAGATAGAATTTCAAGATACCAAGCAACAAAATCTGCAAGCTGATTTGTCGCTGGTGAATGTCGCTGGTGAAGTAGTCGCCAAAATCACAGGCTTATCTTTTCGTCGCATTAGCAAGAAAGCCTTTGAACGTATCTTGGCAAAAGTATTACCAGCACAAGAAACTACAGATAACTGGTTGTATCAAATCGCTTGGCAGAAACAAAACTTGGAGCCAGTATCTACTAACAAACAGACTAGCAACTGGCTGATATTTGCCGACCAAGCGGGTTTGGGGCAGAAACTAGCGCAGTTGTTGACAGCAGCAGGCGATCGCTGCATCATGGTTTCTGCGGGAGCAGCTTACGAGCAGTTACAAGCAGACCGCTATCAAATTAACCTGACTCGTCCCCAAGATTTTGAGCGCCTCATCCAAGACAACCCATGTCAGGGAATCATCCATTTATGGAGTAGCGATACAACTACCGATACGCAACTCGCCAGCTGCGGCAGCGTGTTGTTTTTACTACAGGCAATTTACAATGCCAAATTACCAGCATTGCCCCGCCTCTATTTAGTAACTAAAGGTACGCAACCTGTAGGCGAACAACCAACTCCACTACAAGTCGAACCAGCAACCTTGTGGGGATTGGGGCGCGTAATTGCCGCAGAACACCCAGAATTGCAATGCGTTCGCTTGGATATAGACCCTAACGCTCCCGAAGATAGCATCCCCTCCCTTGCTCAGGAATTGTTAGTACCAAGCCGAGAAGACCAAATTGCCTACCGCCAAGGATTGCGTTATGTCGCTAGGTTAGTACGGTCTGACACGAATGGCAAGGCAGCAGTTGCCAGTCAACCTTTCCAACTGCAAATTTCTGAGTACGGAGTATTTGAGAATTTAACCTTGGCATCGATGCAACGCCGTCAACCGGGGCCGGGAGAAGTAGAAATTGCTGTCCGCGCTGTGGGTTTGAACTTCCGCGATGTTCTGAATGCTTTGGGGATGCTCAAGGAATATACTGAGCAAATGGGTATTACAGATGCCGCGCAGTTACCTTTTGGTGGGGAATGTTCTGGTGTAGTCGTGGCAGTTGGCGAGAATGTCTCCCACGTCCAAGTAGGCGATGCGGTGATTGCGGCTCAGACTATAGGCAGTTTTGCAAGCTTTGTAATTGTCAAGTCAGAATTTGTAGTTCGCAAGCCGGAAAACTTGAGTTTTGAGGAAGCCGCGACAATTCCCACTGCCTTTTTAACCGCCTACTACGGCTTATACCAGCAAGCCAAGCTTAAATCGGGAGAGCGAGTATTAATTCATGCGGCTGCTGGGGGTGTAGGACAAGCTGCCGTACAGTTAGCCCAGCGCGTAGGAGCAGAAATACTAGCTACAGCTAGTCCTAGTAAATGGGAGCATCTACGAGCTACGGGGGTACAGCAGGTGATGAACTCGCGTAGCTTAGAGTTTGCCGAGCAAATTCCAGAAATTACCTCTGGACAAGGCGTTGATGTAGTACTTAACAGCCTCAATGGGGAGTATATTCCCAAGAGTTTGCAAGTGTTAAGCGATCGCGGTCGGTTTGTGGAAATCGGTAAAATTGGTATCTGGGATGCCGACCAAGTTAAAGATAGCAGACCTGATGTAGCTTATATCCCCTTTGATTTGCTGGATATTTCCCTAGAAAACCCTAGTTTAATCGGGCAAATGTTAGGGGAACTGATGGCAGAATTTCAACAGGGTTCGCTCAAACCCCTGCCAGCTAGCGTTTTCTCGATTCAGGATGTCGCCAACGCTTTCCGTTACATGGCACAATCCAAGCACATTGGTAAGGTAGTTGTCAGCATTCCCCCAATTCAGAAGTCCGAGAAAACAACGATTCAAGCTAATAGCACTTACCTAATTACCGGCGGTTTGGGAGCATTGGGTTTACAAGTTGCTCAATGGTTGGTTGAACAAGGCGCACAAAATCTTGTGTTAACGGGAAGGCGCGGGGTATCTCCACAAATTCAACCAGCAATTGAGCGCTTAGAGCAAGCTGGAGCGCGGGTGTTAGTTGTGACCGCAGATGTGTCTCAGCAAGCAGACGTAAGCCAGATGTTAGCCACATTGAAGGCATCCATGCCGCCTTTGCGTGGCATCATCCATGCAGCTGGCTTGTTGTCTGATGGGATGTTACTCAGACAGACTTGGGAAAATTTTGAACGAGTCATGGCTCCCAAAGTTGCAGGTGCGTGGAATTTGCATACTTTAACTCAGGAACTAGACTTAGACTTCTTTGTTTGTTTCTCCTCAGTCTCGGCTTTATTAGGTTCCCCCGGACAAGGTAACTATGCAGCCGCTAATGCCTTCATGGATGCACTGGCGCATCATCGTCAAGCATTAGGTTTGCCAGGGTTAAGTATCAACTGGGGGCCTTGGGCGGATGCAGGGATGGCAGCTGCTTTAAGCAGCCGCGAACAAGCTCGTTGGGCAACTCAGGGCGTACAGCCGATTCCTCTAAAGGCTGGATTGCAGATATTAGCAAAAGCCATCGAGCAAAATCTACCTCAAGTAGGCGTGTTACCAGTAGACTGGTCTAAATTTACAGCCCAATTCCCCAGCGATGTCGAACTACCATTCTTAGCAGAATTTACTAAGGAAGTAGGCACAAAAAATACACCCCAGGCATCAGAACTGCGCCAACAACTAGACTCAGCCGAGCCGAAACAACGCCCAATTTTATTAATGAATTATGTGCGATCGCAAATTGCCAAAGTGCTTAATTTAGCATCGCCAGAGGAAATTGACCCCAAACAAGGTTTTCTAGAATTGGGCATGGACTCGCTGATGGCAGTGGAATTAAGAAACCGTCTGCAAAGCAGTTTAGGCTGTTCTGTCCCTGCATCCTTAATTTTTGATTATCCCACTGTGGATGCTCTGGTAAGTTATTTCATTCAGGAATTATGGGCACAAGCGCCTGAACCATCAACAGATAATTCTCCCGTACCAGCACAGGGGATGGCTGAGTCAGAACTAGAGGAATTATCAGACAGCGAAGCTGAAGCATTGTTGTTGAGCAAATTAGACAACTTGAAATATTAACTGCCATTCTGGAATCGCTGATAAATCCGCATTTTCAATCCAAAATCCCAAATCTAAAATCCAAAATTGCCACTACACCCAAACATCAACCATGAGTTCTGAACAAGCTAATTCCCTATCTCCAATCAAACGGGCGCTGATGGCGCTAGAGAAGATGCAGTCCCAGCTTGATGCTGTAGAATATGCGAAAAAAGAACCGATCGCTATTGTAGGCATGGGTTGCCGATTCCCTGGTGGTGCTGATAACCCAGAGGCATTTTGGCAGTTGTTGCGTGATGGTGTTGATGCAATTACCGATATTCCTCCAGAACGCTGGGATACAGCAGCTTACTACGACCCCAACCCAGATACGCCAGGAAAAATTTACACCCGTAAGGGAGGCTGTTTAACTCATCAACTCGATAGCTTTGACCCCCAATTTTTTGGGATTTCTGCCACAGAAGCTAAAAGCCTCGACCCCCAGCAACGCTTATTATTAGAAGTTGCTTGGGAAGCCCTAGAAAATGCCAATCAGCCACCAGAACAGTTGTTTAACAGCCTCACAGGTGTATTTTTAGGCATCTGTAGCAACGACTATAACAATATGATTTGGCAGACTGGCGGCGCTACTGCTGTAGATGCTTTTTGTGCTACAGGCAATGCTTTAAGTGTAGCGGCTGGACGCTTATCTTATTTTTTAGGATTAAAAGGGCCGAGTTTAGCTGTTGATACCGCTTGTTCTTCCTCATTGGTGGCATTACATTTAGCGTGTCAGCACTTACGCAATCAAGAGTGTCATTTGGCGCTAGTAGGCGGCGTTCACTTACTGCTATCCCCAGAAACCAGCGTCGCTTTTGCCAGAACCAGAATGTTAGATGCCGATGGTTCCTGCAAAACCTTTGATGCTGACGCCAATGGCTATGTACGCGGTGAGGGCTGTGGCGTCATTGTCCTCAAACGCTTGTCTGATGCTGTCGCCGATAAAGATAAAATTCTGGCTGTAATTCGCGGTTCCGCAGTCAACCACAACGGACGCAGCAGCAGTTTAATTGCTCCTAACGGCCCGTCTCAGCAAGCATTGATTCGCCAAGCGTTGGAAAATGCTGGTGTTGCACCAAATGCGATGAATTACATAGAAGTGCAAGGTACTAGCACATCCGTAGGACAACCAATTGAAGTGGAAGCTTTGGCAGCAGTATATGGCAAAGATCGTCCCCAAGACAATCCCTTACTGATTGGCTCGGTGAAAACTAATATCGGTCATTTGGAAGCTGCTTCTGGTATGGCGAGTTTAATGAAAATAGTACTAGCTATGCAGCATGGGGAAATTCCACCCCACCTACATTTAAATAAGCCTAATTCTTATATTGAGTGGGAGAAATTACCAGTTAAAGTACCGACACAAAACACGCCTTGGCATCAAGGAAGTCAACAACGCATAGCTGGAGTTAGTGCTTTTAGCTTTAGTGGGACAAATGCTCATGTAGTCTTGGAAGAATACACGGCTACAGAAAATCCACAACGCTTATCGCGTCCTCTGCATGTATTAGCACTATCTGCGAAAACACAAGAGTCGTTGGTACAGTTAACAGCAGCTTATGAGAAGTACTTAATTGCCAATTCGGAGTTGAATTTGGCAGATATTTGTTTTACAGCTAATACTAAGCGATCGCATTTTCCCTACCGTCTCGCTGTAATTGCCGGTTCCAACTTAGAACTAGCAGGCAAACTAGGGGCTTTTAGGGATGGTAAGGAAGTAGAAGGATTAAGTCAAGGTAAAGCGACTAGTAATTTCCCCGACGAACTGCAACTACCCAATCTCAACTTAGAACCAATAGATTGGCAATTCATTCTAGAAACGGTTGCTCGATCGTACATCAAAGGCGTGACAATAGACTGGGCGGCATTGTACCCAGATGATTTGTGCCATCGCGTCCAATTACCAAATTATCCTTGGCAACGGCAACGCTATTGGGTTGAGTCTACAAAACAGTCCAATGCAGACTTGTCTATTATCGAGTTAATTAAGCAAGGAAATATCCAACAGCTACCAGCAGCAGAAAAACTATCTGCTGATGAATGGCAATTATTATCGCAACTCTTAGCAAAATTAACAGAACCCCCATCCATACAGCAATTGCAACCGCAATCGCTAACAGTTACAGATATTCAAAACTGGCTAGTTTCCCAAATTGCCAAAGAACTGGGAGTCAAACCCGATGAAATAGATATTCGATCGCCTTTTGATAGCTACGGATTGGATTCGATGTTAGCAATTGGTATTGCCAGCGCCGGACAAAAATATTTAGGAGTCCAAGTTTCTCCTTTAATGTTAGTGCATTATCCCACAATTGCCGCACTTTCTCAGCATTTAGCTACAGAATTAGCGGCATCTGAAACAGAAGTTTTTGAAATTTAATTGGCAGTCATAGTTTTAAAAGATTAGATAATTAAGGGTTGTAAAAATCATGAACGTTACTGAACTTGTAGACGAATTAACGCAAAAAGGCGTGAAATTATGGGTTGATAATGATAAACTCCGCATTCAATCACCCAAAGGAATATTAACACCAGAAATTCAAACAGAACTAGCAGAACGCAAAGCCGAAATTCTCAGCTTACTGCAAGGAAAAAATAACGATGCTGCATGTTCTACAGATAACGATCGATATCTCAGCTTACAAACCATCGGCCGCTTAATTGGCGGATTTTCTCAAAAAACCGATACAGAGTTTAAGCCGCCTGTTACCAACCCTAACGCTATGGCGCAAAAGTTGAGAATCACTTTTCGACCTTTACCCAAGGGATATAAAGAAGCAGCAATTATTAAATTTCGAGAACAATTAGTTCAAAAACTCCAAGATTGTGGCGTGCAGATTGTAGATTGGGAATCGGCCACCAAAGAAATGAACTATGAAATAACTATTCCCTTAACTAATCTGCGAAAAACAATCAAAACTAAAGTAGTCAAAGCTGATGTCAGCGCTATTATCGATGTTGAAAGAAAACCGAATGCCCTCAGCAAGCTAAAAATCTGTATTGCAGAAAATCTCTATAATTTCTATTCTCAGTTTATTTGGAAAAATCAAAAGCAGTCTGTATCAAAAATTGCTCAATTCATCAGTTGGGCTGAAGAGAATATTCAACCAGTAGAAGACCCTACCAATACCCAAATTATTGTTCTCACAGATTTAGACGAACAATTTATTAGTCCCAATCTTCCCTATCAACAAAAAATTCCTATTGGTGTAAATACTCTAGTCAGGACATTTTCAGAAATTGTCATTGGGGTGTCTGACGATCGCATTTCTATTTTGAATATGAATCTTTCCGATTCCATGTTCGCTGTGGAATCAATAAATGATTTTGTTTTAAAGTCTTTAACCCCGAAAATATACGTCCCAATTCTTCCATTACCACTGAGCAGATTTATCCTTGGCGAATATAATCCAAATCAATCTCCTTATGCAGCACAATTAGTAAAATTCGGTCAAGAATTAGCATCAACAGAATTACTACCTTCTGGGTTCAAAATTGACGATGTAATTAAAAGAAAATCCCATCGAGATATTGTAGATTGGATGGCCAATGGCAGAACAGGCGTATCTTATGGGTTTGTTGCTTATGCAGAACCGCCACAATATATCGGTGCTGTAGAAATTTCAGCTAGCGAATGGGAAAACTTATCGCCCATCCCTGGATTTAGCAGCGATGAACTGCGACTAAATCAAATGGGAAGGAGATATTTAAAAACCAAAATTGGTAATGAATATCGATACAAACAAATACCAGATATTTGGGTTATCAGTTCTCGTTCGGGTTCCAAGAAAACAGACTTAAATTTAGAAACTGATATTCTCAGAATTGGCTTGCAAGACAAGCTGTTGTTGCAACTACCACAAGCAATTAACGCCAGCGCCGGAGATATTAAACCATCTTATGACTTGTACGTGATGGTGGCGATCGCTCTTTCTGCTGCCCTATACGCACCAGAACTCATCGAAAATGGTGCGCCAATGGTTCATTTCCACGGATATCCATCTCTCAACTGGTTTAAATCCGACAAAGAATATTACACAGGCGTCAACAATCCCTCAGTTCCCTGCGGAACCTATGAATCAGGAGTCTTCAACTTCCTGGGCATATACGATTTAGTCCAGCAATACGGCAGCGATATTGCCTTAGCCGGTTTAATTGAACCAGACCACGGCACAAATCTTATTGCCCGCAATTGTGACTACCTACTCTCCAGAATCAAAACTGGAATCGAACAAGGGGAGATTGAACTAGGAGGAAAATATTTCCCCTCTTTAAAACAAAACGTTAACTAAATCAATCCAGATTGACTATCAATAGACTTCTTGCAAAAGTCCTCCTTTGCGTTCTCTTCTCTGCGCCTCCGCGCCTCTGCGTGAGATAAAAAAGACGTCTAATAAATAGTCAATCTGTACCCATAAAAACCAACATTTAACCAGGTATTATGACCACCATAACAGGAAAAACAGTACTTTTAACAGGGGCTTCTCGCGGCATCGGCGTTTTTATCGCTCGTGCTTTAGCCAAAGAACAAGCTACTATTATCGGAGTGGGGCGATCGCACCAGCAACTTGAAGCTGTTGCAGCAGAAATTAAAGCTTTAGGATGTAACTTTATTCCCATTACTTGTGACATTAGTAATTTACAAGAACTCCCCATCTTAATAGAAAAAATTCATCAGCTTGTTCCTGCTATTGACATATTAATTAATAACGCTGGTATTGAAATTTATAAAGCTTTCACAGATTATTCAACCGCAGATATTCAATCAGTCATCTCTACTAACTTACTGGCCGCAATGGAACTATCCAGACTACTGCTGCCAAACATGTTAGCCCAAAAAAGCGGACATATTGTCAATATCGCTTCCTTAGCTGCTAAGAAAGGCCATCCTTATGACAGCATATATTCTGCTAGTAAAGCAGGTTTATTTATGTGGGGTGATGCCCTCAGACAAGAATTAGTGGGTACTGGCGTGCAAATATCCACAATTTGTCCGGGATATATTGCAGAACAAGGAATGCTAGCTGATACTGGCATACCAGCACCAAGTTTATCAGGAACCTCCAAACCTGAAGCAGTCGCCAAAGCAGTAATTCAAGCGATCGAAAGCGATCGCGTAGAAGTGATAGTGAATAAAGACTTTCTCACAGTGTGGCTAACAAAACTGTTATTTGCTATTTGGCAATTTTATCCGCAATTAGGCGATCTAATTTATCGCCAGATCGGTGTTACTGAGTTGAATAAAAAGCGTTGTCAGCAAATACCTCAAAAATTCAAATATTTGCAAAACGATTTTATCAAATCTTCATGACAATCTAAGTATAAAAAATGTCGGAACCCATAAAATAGACATAGAAAGTAATCAATCTATAACAGTAATTCCCGCAAATATGAATACCAAAAATAGAGGAGAGTTATCTATTAACTCTCAAGCTACCTTCAAAGATTTTATTTCTTTGATTAGGTTTAAGTTTCATACAAATTTTTCCTTTGTTCTTTTGGGCGCACTTTCTTTTGCTGGAAAAATTGACGGCAATTTGATACTTTCTTTAATTTTACTGTATTTGTCATTTAATATCTGCATATATGGGGGAATTTACACGATAAATGCTATTACCGATTTAGAAAAAGATGCCAAACATCCCCAAAAGAAAAATCGACCGCTGCCTTCTGGAAGAATTAGTAAAAGTACAGCAACTATTTTGGCAGTATCTTTAATTTCTCTTGGCATCATCTTTGGTTTATTTTACTTTGGCATCAAAATAGCACTCATCTATTGTGCATTTATAGCTGTCAACCTTTTCTATTCTTTGGTAGCGAGAAATATTCCTTATCTAGAGTTATTTGTCAATGCTATAACTATGCCCCTGAGATTATTTATGGGGACTCTCTTAGTTACGGATACAATAGTTCCTTATTTTTTGATGTTTGCAGCTTTCTGCACGGGAATTGGCTTTCTTGCTGTGAGACGCATAGTTGAGAAAGACATAGATGGTTGGAAAGAAGGCCGTCCTGCTTTAAAAGCCTACCAGGGCAATATCATGCTGTGGTTGCAAATTATATTCTTTATCGGTCTGTTGCTGGCATTTAAGTTCGATCCTTTAATCGGACAAGACTTTATTGCATATTCGATTATGACGACATATTACGTGGTTTTCTGCTTAGGAACTCATGTATCACAGCCAATTAGGCAATATTGGCGCAATGTGTATGGAAGTTAATCGAGTAAGTTGCTGCTAAAACACCATCTTCCGAAAATATGCCTCAAGTTCTTACCGATGAGAAATAACCACATTTTTGAAACGATGGATTTACTAACTGAATCTGAGCAGTCAACACTGAATTTCAAGTATCAAGATATAAAAGCTGTAATATTTGATGTTGATGGCACTTTATACAGCTTGAAGAAAATGTATAGGATTATGCGTTTAGAAATGTTGAAATATTATTTAAAGCATCCTCTACATCTGCCGGAAGTTAAAATAGTTACAAACTTCATCAACGAGAGAGAAAAAAATGTATTAAATATTGTTGATGATTTAGAAAATGCTCAATATGAATGGGCTGCTGAAGTATCGGGAGTTTCTATCGAGCAAGTACGTAAATTAGTCCAGAAATGGATTTTTCAAGAACCGCTAAAACACATATACTCTTGCCGACATCCTGAAGTATTAGAGCTATTTAAAAATGTTGCAAATCGCGGTCTAGCTACTGCTGTATTTTCTGATTACCCTGCTCGAGATAAGTTATCTCAGCTTGGATTATCTCCTAATTGCATTGTCAGTTCAACCGATAAAAATGTAGGACGGCTCAAGCCAGATCCGAAAGGCTTATTGCTTGTCGCTGAAACTCTAGGGATTGCAGTAGAGAACTGTTTATTTATTGGCGATCGCGACGACCGCGATGGCGAGTGTGCGAGAAGGGCGGGAATGCCATACCTAATACTAGAAAAAGGTAAAAATACACAAACTGTTAAACCCAACCTTTTATCAAATCTATTTTGTGAGATCGAAGATAATGACAAACAAATACCCGTCCAATCTTAGCCTTTCAGATGATTTGCTTTTGCAGCAAAACCAAAACGGGACAGCAAGCAAACAACGCCTTGAGTGTTTGATTTGTAACTATCGTATCGATCCTCGTGACGAATCTCTATTTGTTACTTTTCCCTGTAACGTTAGAGCCTTTAGGGATGAGAAATTCAAAGTTTGGCGGTGTCCAAATTGCCGAACAATTCATTGTCTAGATATTGTAGACCTCGATCGCTACTACGCAAAATATCCCATTGCCCAAGCTGTTGCTCATGATTCAGCACGCGCCTGCTATAAAAATATCCTCAAACGCCTGAAAAAGCATGGCTTTGACAAAAATCACACCTTTCTTGATTATGGTTGCGGTGGTAACGGTCTATTTGTCAAATATTTGCAAGAACTTGGCTTTGCAAATGTTCGTGGGTACGATCCTTACTCACCCCACCCAGAATTCAACAATGCCAAAATTCTTGAGCCTGGGAAATTTGATTACATCCTACTCCAGGATATTATCGAACACGTTGAAGATCCTCATACCCTATTATCTGAGTTAGACAATCTGCTTGCGCCTGGTGGTTATATTCTCGTTGCCACACCAAACGCAGACAATATTGACCTATCCCAACCTAATTTAGCTGAGTACTATAACGAGGTGCATGTTCCTTATCACCTTCACATGTATACTCAACAAACTTTGGAATTGCTAGGTAAACAGCAAAATTGGGAAGTTGTATCTTTCTTTGAACGCCCATTTCATGACCTTCTATTTGGTATGAATAGTCGGATGTGGAATCAGTATGTGCGTTTATTCGACGGCTCATTAGATGTCATTTATGAACCCAGCCAACCTGTAAAAGCACTGACTTCATTGAAATTCATCTTCTACATGATTTTTGGCTATTGGCTGAGTTTTAAGACTAATATGGCCGTTATGTTTCGTAAAAAAAACTTAGGTTAATAAGTACGTTACTGAGAAGAAAAGCAGGATTTATCTCTGGGCAGACTCTTCATTTTTATCTAATTTCTTAGCTCGACTTCAATAAAAATGAGTTCTTAATTTTGCATAAAGTCGAGTTTAGAAGATATTTGCAAAGTCTCGCTTCATACCAAAATTATTACATATTCCCTAATTATCAATACGGTTTAGTTCAGTAGAAAATTAGATTTTGTTGAGTTACAGCAAAACTCAACAAAACCCTGAGGATGATGGCTTTTGCTCCTCAACCAAACCTACATCAGTTTTAGTTTTTAGCCTTAACCGAACATTATTACCCTATCTTTTTCAAAAATAGGAAAAGTGCATGGCAACCGCCTAATTTCGATAAGGCTGGACTATTTTCAATGCTTTCAAAAATAATTTAATTAATTTCTACTTATTCACAAACATTTGACTGTAGGTGTAGCCCATCGTAGGCATCGCTTTGAGTCAAGGTAAGTAGATGTATCTGTACTGACTTTTGTGTTAGTTCGTAATCTTGTTTGCTCTGAAGAGCAATTTAGATGCGTTTGTCTGGGAAAATTTGAGCTTTATAAAAGCATTATTAACGGTTTATTTAAGAATAATATTTTGAGTAACTTTTAAATATTATCCTTAAGATATATATCTAAAAACTAATCTAATAAATCTAAGTTATTAACTCCTTAATAGAGGCTCTAGAAAATGACGAGCGATAGTTTATCCCAAATTTTAGCAAAGACCATAGGGCTAAATGGCAGCGCTACTGGTGACAATCAATTAGATAGTTTGTTGGTGACATTAACTCCTTCTAGTGACTTAGTTTGGGGAAACTATGCTGATATTCAACTAATTTTTGCTAGGGCAGGCAACGATACAATTTATGGTTTTGATAATAGCCTTCCTCAACCGAAGCCAACACAAACAAATATTGATATATTAATTGGGGATTTAGAACCAGTAAACCTGCTTTTTTTCCAAGAGTTTCTCAAAATCTTAGCAGGCAATCCACCATCTTTAGGTGCGGACACATTTGTTCTTGGTGATTGGAGGCATTCTAACTACACGCAATCTGGCGATAAAGACTTTGCATTTATTGTAGATTTCAACTCAGCAGAAGACACAATTCAATTACACGGTTCTGCGGCAGATTACGATTTTATTACTGTTCCCTTTGTAGGAACAGTAATATATCAAAAATCAAAGTCTAGTCCCTTTTTCTGGGATGGAGATTTAGTAGCTGTTGTCTTCTCGAATTATAATTTAGATAGCAAAAATTCTAGTATTAAGTATGTAGGTTACGCCCCACCAGCAGGGCCTATACTACCGCAAATTAAGCAAATAGGAACAGTTGGTGTTGATATTCTCCTTGATAGTGCAGTTGATAGCCAAGGCAATGTTTATGCGATTGGCAATACCAATGGTTCGTTACAAGGAAGTAATAGTGGGTCTTATGATAACTGGCTGGCTAAATATGACAGCAATGGTAATCAGTTATTCCTAGTGCAGTTTGGTAGTTCCAACTCTGATTTGGGGGCAGCGATCGCTACAGATAAATGGGGTAATATCTATGTAGCAGGAGGCACGCAAGGTAACTTAGCAACACCAAGACAAGCTACCGATCAAGATGCTTGGTTAGCTAAGTTTGATAATACTGGCAAACAGCTATGGGTTCGGCAGTTTGGCACAGAAGTTCTCAATGCCATATCTGATATTGATGTTGATGAATCTGGCAATGTTTACGTATCAGGGTTTACACTTAAGCCAGACCCCAGACCAGATGATAATCCATATAAAGTAATTGCCGTTCAGGATGATTTCTGGGTAGCTAAATACGATGGCGATGGTAACCAGAAGTGGTTTACAGAAGTCGGAACTCCAGAATCTTCCATCGCCTTATGGGATGAAGCTTATGGAATTAAAGTCGCCAAAGATGGTTCTGTATATGCTACAGGATGGACTTATGGCGATTATACTAACTCCGGGCAATTCAATTTTTACGATACTTGGATATCCAAATTCGACCAAAATACCGGACAGCAACAATGGATTAAACAGTTCGGCACTCCCAGTTTTGAATTTTCCTGGGATGTCGATGTGGATAGCCAAGGCAATATATATGCTTACGGCTGGACAAAAGGTGACTTGGGTGGAGAAAATGCAGGTGCTGACGACCTTTGGCTAGCTAAGTATCTTGCTGATGGTACCAAAGCTTGGATAAAACAGTTTGGCACTACCGGCATTGATACTGCCTTTTTGGGAGGTCTGACAATTGACTCTAGCGATCGCATTTTCATCACAGGTTATACCAATGGTAGCTTCACAGGTTCCAATGCTGGATCTTTTGATGTTTTTGTAGCTAGTTTTGATACTAATGGTAACCAAAATTGGATTCAACAATTTGGTAGTCCCAACCTTGATAATTCCACAGATATTTCTGTCGATAACAATGGCAATATCTACGTTTCAGGATTTACTGACGGTTCTTTAGGAAGAACAAATGCTGGTGCTATAGATTCTTGGATAGTTAAGTTAGATGCTAATACTGGTATTCTCAAATCTTTTAATCCTGCAAAATCTCCTACAGATTTAATATTAAGCACCAACATTGTGAATGAAAATGTGGCAGCAGGTACAATTATTGCCAACCTTACTACCATTGACCCCGATACTAGTAACACGTTTACTTATAGCTTAGTAACAGGAACTGGTGATACTGATAATGATGCTTTCATTATTGACGGCAATAGTTTAAAAATCAAAAATTCTCCAGATTTTGAAACTAAATCTACTTACAATCTGCGTGTCCGCACTATTGATAGCGACGGACTTTCCTTAGAAAAATCTCTAACGATCGCAATCAAAAATGTTAATGAAGCCCCCGTAAATTTAACATTGAGTGCCACCATTGTGAATGAAAATGTGGCGGCAGGCACAATTATTGGTGATTTTACTACCATTGACCCTGATACTGGGAACACATTTACTTACAAATTAATATCAGGAACTGGTGATACTGATAATGATGCTTTCATTATTGATGGCAACACTTTAAAAATCAAAAATTCTCCCAACTTTGAAACCAAATCTATCTACAATCTGCGCGTTCGCACTACTGATAATGGTGGACTTTCTTTTGAACAACCTCTAACGATCGCAATCAAAGATGTTAACGAAGCTCCCACAGGTTTAACATTAACTGCCACAAGTGTGAATGAGAATGTGCCAGCAGGCACGAACGTTGGCAAATTTATTACTACCGACCCTGATACTGGAAACACTTTTACTTACAAATTAGTATCAGGAACTAATGATGCTGATAATGATGCTTTCATTATTGATGGCAACACTTTAAAAATTAAAAATTCTCCCAACTTTCAAACTAAATCTACCTACAATCTGCGCGTTCGCACTACTGATAATGGTGGACTTTCCTTGGAACAACCTCTAACTGTGACAGTTAATTCTATGGCTAATATTGACCCAATTGAACAAGCTTATAACGCTATAGGTGCATTCTATAACATTTTATTCGAGACTTTATTCTCCAACACAGATGGTGAATTACCTCCGACCGAATACGATGCCCTATTTACAACACTAACACCTGCTAGCGACTTAGTATTTGGTGGATTTTCTGACTTTCAACTAATTTTTGGTCGGATAGGTGATGATACTTTTTATCCTATTGACCACAGTTTGAATCAGTCCGCACAAGTACCAACTCATATAGATATTTTCTTTGGTGATTCCGAAGTAATTAAACTATATTTAAGCCAAGATTTTTTCAATATCTTGGGAGGCAATCCTCCTTCTGGAGGTAGCGATAGATTTGTGCTTGGGGATTGGATACAGTCATACTACAATCAATCTGGTTACAATGACTTTGGCTTTATTTTCGATTTTAATCCTAATCAGGATACTATTCAGTTACGTGGTTCTGCGGCAGATTACGAACTGGTAAATGTTCCATTTTTGGGAACTGCAATCTTTCAAAAGAAAACCGGAAGTACATCTGTTTTTGAAGATGATTTAGTAGGCATTGTATTTGCTAACTACAATCTCAATCTCACCAGTTCTAACTTCAAGTACGTAGGTACTACGCCATCTCTCCAACCAGCCCAACCACTAATTAAACAATTTGGAACTGCTGGTATCGATCTCAGTGCAGCTATTACTGTAGATAACTGGGGTAATGTTTATACGGCGGGATTGACAAATGGTGCTTTACAAGGTGCTAATATTGGGTCTTTTGATAATTGGATTACCAAATACAACAACGATGGGCAGCAGCTGTGGGTTAAACAGTTTGGTACTTCTAAGTACGATTTAGTCTTTGAGATTACTACAGATAAATTCGGTAATCTTTATGTAGTTGGAGGTACTCAAGGTAATTTAGCGGGTTCGTTGAATTCCGGCACTCAAGATTCTTGGTTCGCTAAGTATGACAGCAATGGTAACCAGTTATGGATTCGCCAGTTAGGAGCTGATTATTTAAATGCTGCTACCGATATTGCTGTTGATAATAATGGCAACATTTACGTATCTGGACTGACGGTTAGGGAAGATCCCAGACCAACTAGTAACATTTACAGAGTATTTCCTGCTCAAGATGATATCTGGGTAGCACAATACGATACCAATGGTAATCAGAAATGGTACACAGAAGTTGCATCTCCTATTAACTCTGTGGCTTTATTTGATGAAGCATACGGTATTACCCTCGGCAAAGATGGTTCTGTGTACGTTACAGGATGGACTTATGGTGATTACTCTGGTCAAGGAGCTTTTAATTTCTACGATCCCATTATCCTCAAATTGAACGCTACTAACGGACAACTCCAAAATGTCGATCAATTTGGCAGTGCAAATTTTGATTTTTCCTGGGATATCGACCATGACAGCCAGGGTAATCTCTACACAGTTGGATGGACTAGAGGCGACTTAGGAGGGACAAATGCCGGTGCAGAAGATGTCTGGATAGCTAAATCTAAACCAGATGGTACTCAAGAATGGATTCGCCAATTTGGTACTAGTGGTGCTGATGGTTTGTTCTTTGGTGGCGTAAAAATTGATGCCAAAGACAATATTTTTATGACTGGATATACCCAAGGTAGTTTAGGCGGAACTAACGCCGGGTCTTTTGATGCTTGGGTAGCTAGCTATGATACCGCAGGCAATCAAAAATGGATTAAACAATTTGGCACGGTTGAATTAGATTATGCTACAGGTATCACCGTTGATAATTTAGGTAATCTCTTCGTTACAGGATTTACCGAGGGTTCTCTTGGAGGTGTCAATGCTGGTACCGTTGATACGTGGATAGCCAAACTTGATGCGAACACTGGTTCTCTACTATCTTTTAATCCGTCCACCTCACCAATCACCAATAAAATTCTTGGTAGCAATCAAAAAGACAGCCTGATTGGTACTGACCCGACGACACAAAATCTGACATCATTAAGTGCGAAAAGTGCGATCGCAAATTCAGCTAATGGTAACGACGAAATTTTCGGTAAAGCAGGAAATGACACTATAAATGGCCAAGGAGGTAATGATTCCCTTTATGGTGATGCCGGTAACGATACACTCATCGGGGGCGCAGGGAACGACCAACTAGTTGGTGGTGCCGGAAACGATATCCTGACTGGTGGTTCTGGTAGAGATCGTTTTATCTTCGACACAGACAAAAAATTTGCCAGTAGCGAATTTGGTGTAGATAAAATTACTGACTTTGAACTCGGTGACAAGATTGTGCTGAGTAAAGATACTTTCACCGCTTTGAAAAGTTCAGTAGGAGACGGCTTTAACAACTTGAAAGATTTTGCTGTAGTGACTAATGGTAACGCAGCTAGAAGCAGTCAAGCCTTTATTGTGTACGATTCAGTTCGTGGCGATTTATATTACAATCAAAACGGCTCTGGCTCTGGACTTGGCAGTGGCGGTGTATTTGCTAACCTTGTCAATCATCCTACTCTTAATGCCAGCGATTTTCGTATCGTTTAGTGTTTAAGGCTTTCATCTAGGGAAATAAGGTTTTTCATTTCGGTTTATCGAGTACTTCAGGATTAATTTTTACCTGAAGTACTTTCACTACTTTATTTTGCTATTTAAAGACAGCACAAGATAGAAATATTTGCGATCGATACAATTGACTTTTGGTTGCGATGATAAATCCTTGGCTCGTATATCCTAAACCCAACCCTCAAGCCAATTTACGGCTGTTTTGCTTTCCTTTTGCTGGTGCGAGTGCTTCTTTTTTTAAACCTTGGGCTGACCAATTACTTCCACAAATAGAAGTATGTGCAGTACAACTCCCTGGACGAGAAAACAGAATAAAAGAGCTTTTGTTCACCCAGTTAGTACCTCTACTTCAGGAGATGATACCTGCCCTTTTACCCGAATTTGACCGCCCCTTTGCTCTTTTTGGCCACAGTTTAGGAGCTTTGATTTGCTTTGAGTTAGTACGCCAGTTGCGTCGATTAAAACATCGCCAACCCTTTCATCTTTTTATTTCTGCCCGTCAAGCTCCTAATTCTCCTGACTTACACCCACCAATTCATCAACTACCGGAAGCTGAGTTTTTTCAACAAGTATGTCGTTTTAACGGTACTCCAAGTGTTATCTTGCAAAACGCTCGATTAATGAAATTGTTTTTAAGTATCTTGCGAGCAGATTTAGCAATAGCTGAGACTTATTCATATATAGAAGAAGCTCCACTTGATTGCCCTATTTCTGTTTTTGGTGGTTTACAAGACGAGGTGGTTCTGACTGCTTCCCTTGACGGTTGGCGCGAACAAACTTCTAGCAAATTTCAACTCCATACATTTTCTGGTAACCATTTCTTTCTCAAAAGCAATCAGCAAGAAATATTACAAGTTATTTCTCAGACGTTACTTTAGGACATTAATGCTATATGAATCCGATTTGATTCCTGAATTGCTAGTAGAGACAGAAAACAAGCGCACCTAGCTTTGTAAAAATTAAGTAGGAGTAATATATAGCAGTTTCCAATTCGATAGTAAGTGCGATCGCACTTAAGCTGGCTCCAGATTTATCGATAAAAATCTGGTTTGCGACATACCATCTTCAAATATCTATCAATAACCTTCTTCTCTAACCTGAGAGACTATACTATATATCTATTTAAGTAGCATATAGGATTTAATTAAGTTGTTACATTTTAATAGGCAAAAAGCTGCTATATTCTATTTTTATTCAACCGTAAATTCATTTTTTACCCATTTATTATACAGCTAAATAAAAAACTTGATTATTGCTTAATACTTTAAAGAAACTTTAATTTAATTCCTGCTAATTAAAAAGAAGATATGAACTTTCTGTAAAGACAACCTCACAATTATTGATTTTTAATGAAATACGTGATTCTATTGAGAATGAGTTTAGTATAAGGGCAAATTAACAGTAGTTTCTTTCCGTGTAATTACGAAGAATTAAAGATTGAATAAGAATGCATAATTCAGAATCAAGACGCTCGGGGACTCGCTACCGCTACGCTATCAGTGGGTAATTTCCACCCATGACTCATAAGAAAGTTCAGGTCGCCGGAAGCTAGCGCTAGTAGAGTAAGCGGTTATTAGGAGGTTGTAATATTTCTTCCTAAAGAACCTGAGTTCGGTATATGCTTAAACCTTGATTCTCTGGTTATTTTTGACAGTGTGAAACCCTGATTATCTCGTCCAAACGTTCAAAACAGAGTCTTTAACCCCAAGTAGGGTTAAACAATAATATCTACAATAGACCTTTTGCAAAACTATTTTTGTAAGAGGCAGAAATTGGAAAAGGTTTTTTCTTACCCTTACCTTTTTACCAACTTCTGCAATCAGTCTAATTTGTAGATGGGTGCGTCTTTAATCATAAAATATTTACTGCTGCGTCTGATAATTGGATAAACTCCAGTATCTCAGCATACCTCTAACACTTTTGGACTGATTAACTAATAAAAAATAGTTAATTAACTCGGCTAATTTAGTTCCAGTTGTTAGGAGTTTTATCCTTTAAAAGGAGGTTTTATCCGATTAAATTTACCGACCGAGAATGGTCAATTATGGCTGTTTGTATTTGACAAGAGTCATCACAGGGCAGCTGCATCATTTTTATAAGACTCGTCTATCAATAAGCTGAAAATAATCCGTTTATCCCTTGCTTATTGATAAAAATTTTAGCGTTGTCTAGCAAACAGTGCAGGCATCGCATTGAGTCTTAGAAAGTAAATCAAACCATAAATCCTGATTTTTCGTCGGTTTTTAATCCGCATCGAGATTAGTTTGCCGTGAGTGCCGTCAGGCAAATATCTGAATAACAAATTGAGGAAATTCGAGCATGTCTCTATTTAGTTTTTTAACAACACAACCGCGTATTGCTGCCAGAATTACAGCTACGATTGAATTTTTGGTTGGTTCTAAAACCAGAAGAACTAATATCGATGTACCTATTCCCGTTAGCTTGAGTAGCCTTCCCGATATTATTGTGGGGAATGCTGGAGCTAATTTTCTGCAAAATGAACCAGCTATAGATTTACCTATTAACTTTTCAGTAACATATACAATCCCAACACTGCTTGATGAAGAAAACAGGACAGATACAATCAGCTTTTCTCTACCTCTTCCTGATGGGCCAAGCAACTTTTTTGCAGGTTTTGGTGGTAGCGATACAGTTAACGGCGGTAACGATTTCGATCTGATTTTAGGAGATGCCCTTGGCCCCAACGATGCAGGTGCAGACGGTAACGACTTGCTCAATGGGAATGGGGGAGCAGATGTTGTTCTCGGTGGCGGTGGTAGTGACACCATAAATGGTGGTGAGGGTAACGATATCCTCTTTGGGGACTACCTGACAAATCTGGTTGCACAAGATGTTCCTTTGAACTTGGGTGAGTTTGATATCCCAGGAAGTTATGGTGGTGGCGGTACTTTTTTGGGTTTTGGTGGTTCGGGAAGTATTGACAATATCAAACTCAAATTTGGGGATTTTATAATTCCTATCGGTTCTGGTAACGAAGGCAACGACTTGGTTTCTGGAGGCAATGGTGATGATATCATCTTTGGCGATCGCGGCAATGATTCCCTCAACGGCGACGCAGGTAACGATTTAATCTTGGGCGGAGCTAACGATGATACCATCAATGGCGGCACTGGTAACGACGTCATTGCCGGCGACTATTTAGTAGCCCCCGGACAATTTGGTGTTGACTTAGGCGCACCTGGGAATGATAGAGTCTCTGGCGGCTTGGGTAACGACCTGATTTCTGGTGATGGTGGTAACGACACTCTCAACGGTGACGAAGGCAGTGACATCATTCTCGGCGGTGCGGGTAGCGATATCATCAACGGCGGAACTGATGATGATATCCTCATTGGCGACTATGTAGCCACCCCCAGCCAGTTTAATTTAGGAGATGTAGGAAACGATAACATCTCCGGTGGTGTAGGTAATGACATCATTTCTGGTGATGGTGCTAACGACACCCTCAATGGCGACCAAGGAAACGACATCATACTCGGCGGTGCAGACAGCGACATCATCAATGGTGGTGATGGTGACGACGTACTTGCTGGCGACTATATTTTATCCCAAGGACAATTTGGCATTGATTTAGGTGCAGTCGGCAACGATAACATCTCCGGGGGTTTGGGTAACGACCTGATTTCTGGTGATGGCGGTAACGACTTCCTCAACGGCAACGAAGGCAGCGATACCATTCTCGGTGGTGCTGGCAGCGATAACATCAACGCTGGGACAGAGAACGATATTATTCTCGGCGATTATTTCTTGCCCCAAGGATTTAATACTATTAACAATGGTGTAAGTAGTGCCTTCGATTTAGGTGTAGAAGGAAATGACACCATATCTGGTGGTGCGGGCAATGACATCATCTCCGGCGATGCTGGTAATGACAACATTGACGGTGGCGATGGTGGTGACTTTGTTCTAGGAGGTGCTGGCAGCGACTTCCTCAATGGTAGTGCAGGTGATGACTTCATTATTGGCGACTACCTAATATCCCTGAACCAAGAGGATTTATCCAAACTTTTAACCCCACAGCAATTAGCTCAGTTTGCAGATTTACTGGCAACAGTCCCTGGTATTAGTAAGTTTGACAACCCAGGAAACGACTTCATACTTGGTGGCGCTGGTACCGATATCATCTCCGGTGATGCTGGCAATGACACGATAGATGGCGGTGAAGAGAGAGATAATAGCGCAGATTTTGATACAGTCCTCTATGTCACCTCACCTAATGGCGTAACAGTTAATATCGACGAACAAAGCGGCTACAGCAATGCTGGTGGTTCCATCCATATAGATTGTGTTGATGAAAGAACCATAACAACCGACTTAGAGCCAGAATTTGGAATTAATGCAGGCACTGCCTACGATGGATATGGAAATGTCGATACCCTCAAAAACCTAGAAAACATCGTTGGCTCGAGCTTTGATGACATTTTAATTGGTAACTCCGAAACCAACGCGATCGAAGGTTTAAGCGGTAATGACCTGTTAATTGGTAATGCTGGCTTCGATTTCCTCGATGGTAGTGACGGCATCGATACAGTTAGCTACCGCCGCGACCCCAAAGGAGTCACAGTCACTTTAGGATTTCTCTTCACTCCCGGATTGGGTATCGCCACTGATGGATTTGGTGGTATTGATGCTCTCAATAGCATTGAAAATATCATCGGTTCTAACTTTAACGACCAACTCACAGGTGACACCAACAAAAACTCCATCTATGCGGGTGGAGGTAAGGATACGGTATCTGGAGGCGGTGGTGATGACATCCTCTTTGGTGAAGATGGGGACGACATTATCAGAGGCGATGATGGTGACGACTTCTTAGTTGGCGGTAAAGGTGCTGATACCATCGATGGCGGTTTCTTCGGCACAACCGTATTAGGATTTATTGGCGTTGATACAGCTTCCTATTTCACATCAGAAATTGGCGTTGGAGTCAGCCTGACAACAGGAACAGGCTGGGCAGGAGACGCTAAGGGAGATGTGTTGATAGGCGTTGAAAACCTAGAAGGTTCTGAATACGACGACTATCTCCAAGGCGATGCTGGCAATAACGAAATTTGTGGATTGGGCGGTAACGATCTAATCTACGGTGAAGCCGGAGATGATATCCTACATGGCAACGAAAATAACGATCGCCTTTATGGTGGTAATGGCATCGACATCATTTCTGGAGATGATGGCAACGACCAACTCTATGGTGAAAATGACAACGACCAACTATTCGGAGATAAGGGCGACGATTTGCTAGATGGCGGTCAAGGAACCGACACTCTCTTTGGTGGCAATGATGACGACCAACTTTATGGTCGCCAAGGAGACGACCAATTATATGGCGACTCTGGCGATGACTTGTTAGAAGGTGGCGACGGTAATGACATCTTATTTGGTAACGAAGATAGCGATCGCCTTTTTGGTCAAGCAGGTGCAGATAGTTTGAATGGTGGTTCCGGCAATGATTATCTAGAAGGTGGCGAGGGTAATGACTGGCTTTATGGTGATGCCAATAATGACATCCTCTACGGTCAAAATGGAGACGACAATCTAGAAGGCGGCGATGGTAATGATGGACTCTTCGGCGGTTCGGGTAAAGATATCCTATTTGGTGAAGCTGGTGATGACCAATTAAATGGCGGCCAAGAAAACGACGAACTATATGGTAATGATGGCAATGATGTTGCCTACGGCGAAGAGGGCGACGACCAAATCTACGGTCAATTTGGAGAGGATTTTTTAGATGGCGGTCAAGGTAACGACTCAATTTCTGGCGGTGATGGCAACGACCAACTTTATGGCCAGCAAGGAAATGATTTCATCTACGGTGAAACAGGCAGCGACTTTTTAGATGGTGGTGAAGGTGATGACTTCCTCTACGGTCAAGGCAGCGATGACCGCCTCTACGGACAACTAGGAAACGACTTACTCGATGGCGATATCGGTAATGATGTCCTTTATGGTGGCAATGGCGATGACCAACTCTACGGTCGCAATGGTATAGACTCCCTCGATGGTGGTTCGGGTAATGACCTGTTAGTAGGTGGACTCGGCACTGACTCACTCTTAGGTAATGACGGCGATGATTTCCTTTATGGCGATGATGATACTCATGCCTACGGTTACGATTATGTCTATGGTGACAGCTTATCAGGCAACAACGATACCCTAGATGGCGGCATTGGCAATGACAACCTTTATGGTGGTTTGGGTAACGATTCGCTTCTCGGCGGTGACGGTAGCGATTTGCTGATTGGCGATGACCAATTAACTACTTCTGAGGGCGATACCTACGAGGGCAACGTTTCCACTTTATACATTGGTAACGATACCCTAATTGCTGGTGCTGGTGATGATTATCTAGAAGGTAGTCTGGGTAGAGATTCTTTGTTAGGCGATGGAGGAAATGATTTCCTCTTTGGCGATTTTCCATTTTTTGCAGGTCAAAGCGAAAATCGTCGCAACTTGGATGAAAGTTATCGCTATCATGACGATACACTCAATGGCGGCAGCGGTCATGACTATTTAGAGGGCGGTTTTGACGACGACTTACTCTTAGGTGGAGAGGGCAATGATTTCCTCTACGGTGATTTCAGTGATGGCTACGGTTATAACGATAATCGCTTTAATATCGTTGATAATGGTTATGATTTCTACGGCAGTGGCAACGACTATCTTGATGCCGGTGCTGGCAATGACTATCTCAATGGCAATGATGGCGATGATACCCTAGTAGGCGGTCAGGGCGATGATTACTTAGTTGGTGGTAATGGTAACGACCAACTATACGGCGAAAACATTTTAGATCAAAAAGTTTCTACAGATTCTGTAGCCAAGATTCCTGTAGATGCTAGCGGCAAGCCCCAGTTGCAGAATATCGCTTACAGAGACATTCTCTTAGGTGGCAATGGTGCTGACCTACTAGTTGCGGGTAGCGGGAACTCAGTTCTAGATGGTGGATTTGGTAATGATACTGTCTATGGTGGTGCAGGAATCGACCAATTCGTTCTTTATCCTGGCGCTGGTAGTGACATTATTTACAACTTTGTTAAAGGTCAGGACTTTATCGGATTACGCGACGGTCTGACCTTTGGACAACTGAGCATTACCCAAAGTTCTAGCAATACTTTAATCGGTATCAGTCAGACTAAAGAGCTATTAGCTACATTGGTTAATGTTCAATCCACCACCATCAGCGTGTGGGATTTCTCTGCTGTTTAGAACAGGCAATCCACGCAATTTAACTTTAATTTTTCACAACAATATCAAACAATTGAGTCAAAAATGAAAAAATTGCGTGCGGCTCGTTGAGGTAGCCAAGTAGGAATTAAAAAACCTATAAACGCCTAACACCCTAGAACTGGTTCGCCAGTTTTAGGGTTTTTAAATTGGTAATTATAGCAAGGGACTGGTGACTGGTGACCTGGGGATTGGGGGAAAGAGACTTTTGAGGTTTTTGCACAGATGCGTTAATCATAAGTGATTAACCGGACTTGATATCACTTAACTTTCAGAGCCGATTTTCCTAAAGATTGTAAAATAACGTCATTTTGTGGTGTATGGATACGGCTGCACAAAACGTCGCGGTAGTGTCGTTCTAAAGGATTCTTTTTTAACAGACCAGGATTGCCAGTTAGTTCCAAGGCAATCTCGACAGCACGAATCGAGTTAGTTGTGGTGAGATATTTAACAGTTTGTGCCTGTAATCCTACGTTAGGTTCGTACTCGCCCTTGTCGATATCTTGAGCCAAGCTATAAATTAGTTTGCGGTTAGCAAATAGCAGTGCTTCCATTTCTCCGAGGGCAGTTTGAAAACGTGGTAAAGTTGCTAGTGGCTCACCTAAATTAGATGGCGATCGCTCCCAAAGATATTTAGTCAGCCAGTCTCGCGCAGCAGTAGCAACACCCAGATATAAAGCACTCACTGTTAAACTGCCCCAACTGGAAATCAATGGATCGAAAGCAGGCATTGCAGAGATGGGGCGGATATCAACGGCGTATTCGAGAGGAATTAATACATTCTCTAAAATTAGGTCGTGGCTGCCGGTGGCTCTCATCCCCAAATGATCCCAAGTTTCGACAATTCGCAGGCCGGGAAGATCCCGCGGAACTAGAAAATTCCCAACTTGCGGTTCATCTTCAGTTGTCCGCGCCCAAACCACAAAGTAGCTCAGGATGGGACTACCTGTGGTGTACTGTTTGTGGCCTGTTAAACGCCAGCCCTCTGTTGTCCGTTGAGCAATAGTAGCAGGCAATCCGCCTCTGGCTGGCGTGCCTAACTCTGGTTCCACACGGGCAGCATTGAGCAGCGCAATGCCTTCGACTGATTCACGACACACCCGTTTGTAGACTTCTGGATGCCAGCGACGACTCCGAGCTGCATGGGCATGTTGGAGATAGTGCATTGTCAGTACTAATGCGGTGGAAGCATCGCCATGCGCTATACCTTCAATCGCTCCGCAGATGGTTTCTAACCCCAAATCTTGACCGCCAAATTCCCGCGGTATGCTAAGGCTCAACAGATCTGCCTCATACAAAGCTGTAAAATTCTCAAAAGGAAACGAACCGTCTTTGTCGTGTGCTGCTGCACGGGTAGCAAAGTCTTTGGCCAAAGCCTCAACCCGTTGGAAAATATTAGGGATAGTTGCTAAATCTTTGGCTCTAAAGGTGTCTGGCAGTGCTTGTTCCAACTGTGACATAATGTACTCCTTTTCAAGGTAAACTTAAATACTTTAAAGACGACCAGACACTCGTCCTGCTTTCCTTGAGGTGCTTCTATCAAAAATTAAGCGATCGCAACTATTTCTACTTTAAATCTTGCTTTCCTCGGTTCGTCAGTTCCTAACCTCGAACTCCAACTTCCTAGCGATCGCGAGGAATAATACTAAAAGTTGGTCGGAATATGTACTTTTAAGTAAGTATGACACAAACAGCTTTCCAGAGCAAGCTAGAGGTTTAGGCGATCGCACCAAAGATGATACCAAGCCAAAACTGTTATATCTAGAGACTTTGCGTAGGGAACGTTGCCGTACCCTACCCACCTAATACCAATTCAAAATTTACACATTCAGAAAACTAGATATGACAAGGGTTTGAGTTCAGATAAGCTTGTTTTTCTGCCTTCTGTTTCCCGTTCCCTTGAGTACTCTTTACGCCATTACCATACCACCATCAACATTAAACACTTGTCCGGTGATATATGCGGCGGCGGGGTCAGCGGCAAGGAAGCGCACCATACCAGCGACTTCTTCTGCTTGGCCGAAGCGACCGAGTGGGATGAATTTAAGAATATCTTCGGCGTTGTTGAGATTACTGGTCATGTCGGTGGCGATGAATCCTGGGGCGACGGCGTTAACGGTGATTCCACGAGAAGCAAATTCTTTGGCAACGGTTTTAGTAAAGCCGATTACACCTGCTTTGGCTGCACTGTAGTTTGCCTGACCTGGGTTGCCCATTTGTCCGGCAACTGAGGTAATGTTGATAATCCGCCCCGATCGCTGCTTCAGCATGATTTTACTGACAGCACGCGTACATAAAAATACACCAGTTAGATTTAGGTCTATAACAGCTTGCCAATCTTCTGGCTTCAAGCGCAAAAGCAGGGTGTCGCGGGTAATACCTGCGTTATTGACTAAAATATCTACGCGGTTGAACTTTTCGGTGACGGCGTTAATTAGCACTTCTACTTGCTCGATTTTAGAAACGTCTGCTTGGAGGGCGATCGCCTGACCTCCCGCCGCTGTAATTTCTGCAACAACTGCGTCAGCGGCTGCACTGGAACTAGCATAATTGACAACTACGCTCGCTCCTTGTGTGGCTAATTCAAGTGCGATCGCTCGCCCAATTCCTCGGGAAGCACCTGTAACAATTGCGACTTTATCTTTTAATAGTGTCATTTAATGTTCCTCAATGAATACCGCGCTAATTATCTTATGGTGATTTAGGGAACATCTGAATATTGTTTCGATAAAATCTAACTAACGCAAGCTTCTGGGGCTTCCAACTAAAAAAATATCCCATCGCTGTGGAGGTAGGGGGCAACTTTCAAGGGCAGGTTTTTACAAAAAGGTAGAAGATAGAATAAAACTCAGAATCAGGCAGTCCCAATGAAACAAGTTTACACAAGCCTTGAATGAAAGTGTCTTTCTCCCCCTGCCTCCCCTGCCTGCTTAAACAGATAAATTTCGGGCGTTGCTGAATCCAGGTATGAATTTAATTCACGCACAGACGCACAGACGCAGAGAGCAAGAGTTTGAGATATTGAGTTATTAAATTTCATACTTCAATTCAGCAATGCCAAATTTCGTTAACCCAAGCGTATTGGGCTATAAATCGCGGTTTGAATTAAATGGTAACTCTGCATTAATTGCCTCAATTTCTTTTTGTTCAAGTTGATTTACTTCTTTAATATAAGAGCGCAAAATTTGCCCCAAACGATTATTGTAAAAGCGGTGCAGACTATGATTGGGCATAGCGGGAAAACCGCGCCGTTTTTTGTGGCGTCCACCAGCACCGGGATCGAAAATTGCGATATTGTTAGCGATCGCCCACTCAATCGGTGCATAATAGCAAGCATCGAAATGCAAGCAATCTATATCTTGAAAGCTACCCCAATACCGTCCATAGAGTTTGTCATCTTTAAATAAACAAAAGGACATTCCTAAAGGATAAGAATTATCGTCCTGACTATATGCTGCAAAAAACAAAACTCGATGGCGATAATCACTCTCTAGCTGTTCAAAAAACCGCTGTGTCAAGTACCTACTACCCCACCAGCCGAATTTATCACAAGTGTCACTATAAAAGTCATACATCAAACGAAAGCAAAACTGAGGAATTTCATCGCCAGTGAATGGTTGCAATCGCAAACCAGCCTTTTCCACAGCTTTACGTTCCCGCTTAATGTTGCGGCGTTGATTGGCATTAAATACTTGTAAGTAGTCATCAAAAGTTTTAAAACCAGAATTTTCCCAGATGAAGCTGTGGTGCAGCCAACTCGTAAAACCATGCCGTTCTAACACGGGACGCCATTGGGGATCGACGAAGAGAAAATGACAGCCAGAAATTCGATTTTTAGCACAGAAAGTATCAATTTCATGCACCATGATTGCTGTAATTTCGTCCTCATCTTCTCCTGGGGCAATTAAAAACCGATAGCCTTCAGCAGGGGTAAATGGCGTCATTCCAAGCATTTTAGGATAATACCGTATGCCAATGCGATCGCTTAACTCTGCCCATTGATGATCGAAGACAAATTCACCAGAACTATTTCCTTTCAGATAAAGTGGGGCAGCAGCAATCAGAGTTCTGTCTCGCCACAATGTCAAATGATTTGGCAACCAACCACTTTTAATCGTCGCACTTTGGGAAGTTTCCAGATTGTTCAGCCACTCCCACTCTAAAAAAGGTGTTTTAAGTGGCACTGCCAAAGCATTCCAGGCATTTGGAGGTACTTCGGCGATTTTATTCGTCCAAAGGACTGAATAGCGGGGCTTGAGTTGTTCCACCATTGTGTCGGATGTTAAGGGACTGGGGATTGGGGACTGGGTATGGGGCATTGGCAACCAGGGAGTGTGGGAGGTGTGGGAGGGGTGGGAGGTGTGGGAGGATGGGGAAGAAATCTTTCCCCCCACACTTCCCACACTTCCCCATCTCCTCATCTCCCCACACTCCCCACACTCCCCACACTCCCCATCTCCCGAGTCCCCAATCCCTTACTTAGCCTAATCTAAGAAAGGTTATCGTTGCAGGCGGTAGTGTAAAAATACTTCTTCCTCGATTTTTTGCACTTCTAGAAGTTGCAATTTAGGAGCTAAATGTGGTATAAAACCATGTCCGTCTACGGGTGTAGGGGCGGTACTACCACCTAAAATCAGCGGACAAACAGTCAACCATAGTTCATCGATTAAATCTAATTCCAGCAAGGAAGCCACTAATTTACCGCCACCCAAAACCACTAAGCGTGTTATATGTAGAGTGGCTAGATGCTTGAATGCAGCGGGAATGTCAATTTCTCCCGTTGGTGTTTCAAAAACCATAATCTGCTTAAATTCTGGAGTCAAATCCTGTGCAGAGGTTTTAGAGGCGCTATTTTGCTCTGGTTCGGAAAGCTGTTGCAACTGCGACGTTTTTGTAGAATCACTGCTGTCTGCGACTTGCCTCTCTTGAGGTAAGTGCTGTGGAAGTAGCTCTTGGCGTTTGTGCCAAGAAACTGCTCCCGCTGTTGTTGTGAGTAACCAGCGTTCAACTGATTGCTTAAAAAAGTGAATTTCCGGATTGAGGTTTCCAGACTGTGTAATCACTATATGAACTGGTTGAGAGGGTTTAACCCCTTGTGCCCGTTGTTGCAGTAAAGTTGGATCTGATACGGTAAGTGTAGTACCGTAGACGGCGAGAGTACCAGCACCGAATAAAACGGCATCAGAGGCAGCGATTTGTTTTTCTAAGTGTGCTTTGTCAGCCCTGGAACCAAATCTCGCAGCCGATCGCCTAAAATCGGCTATCTTGCCATCTGCACTCATTGCTAAAACAACTGTAGTATGAGGACGATGTTGCAGCATTGGATGAGTTTTATAGTTTTGCTTGCTAGTCTGTAGATATCAAAAAATCCATGCCTGCAAGCTGTTGTTTCACAATTTATTGATATGGAACACAAATCTTTTTTAAATCTAAGGTATATGAATTTTGGTATTCTACATTTCTTTTTCTACTATAACAATTTGTTATTTTTAAACATTGAACATCAAGTGATGGTAACATAACAAAATGTCTCATTTAGCTGGTCTAAGTTGCATATCTTTGCTTTTATGGTTTGCAGATGCAAAGTGAGACACTCGATGAATAATTCCCATCAATCGTCCTTTCGTCGAATTTTAGTAACAAGAATATTGATTCTTTTTGTGCCAGTTTTACTGGTAGGTGAAATTGTGGCTTTAAATAAGGCACGTTCTAGCCTATTGTTAACTGCGCGCCAAAATTTAACCGAAAGCGCTATTAGTAAAGCTGAGAAAACTGTAGATGCGATCGCTTTGCTTAAAGCTCATTTGCTGAGTGTCAGTAAAACAACAATAATTCCCTCAAATCTGCCTATAGAAGAAAAAGAAATTCTTAGAGAGCTAAGGCAACAGTTACCAACGAGTATTGAGTGCATCCAGTTAACAAATCTCCTCAATCAGAAGGTAATTGCTAGCGATTGCGGCGATGAACCAATTGGAGAATTAAGGTTACCTTTGCCTAGTGACAAAATTGATGTTAAAGCAGTTTTTCCGCCAAACGCAGGAATCACTGGTAACAAAAACGCACAAAATCAACTGCAATTAGTATTAACAGCGCCGGTTTACGATCGCCAAGGAAATTTAGCTTACAGCTTAAGTATTAAGTCAGCAATATACCAAAAAACGATAAATCGCCCGGGATCGCTTACAGGGGCTATGGTAGCGATCGCTGAAGATGGCACAATTTTGGCACATCCGTTGACCGGTTGGGTGGGAACTAATATCGAGCAGCATCCAAATGCTTCCCAACTCAAAACCATAATTAAAAATGCAGTTACCGGACGCAACGATTCGATTAATTTATCTTTTGAAGGACAAGAATTACTAGCTGGCTATACAGCAATAGCCAATCCCCTCAGCCAACAACAACACCAAAAATGGGCGATCTTAGCTGTTACAACTGTTGATAATGCGCTTTTTGGTTTAGAGGAAATCAAACTCATCCTCATCGTTTTAACAGTTGGTTTAATTGGTGCCAGTTTATTAGCATCTTTTTATCTAGCTCCTTACCTAGCGGGCCCTGTAGAACAATTACGAGACTACGCTCTAAATATTCACTCTCACCACGCCGCACAACCAGTTCCCCGTAACTTCAAAATCCGAGAATTCGATCAACTAGCCCAAGCACTAGACCAAATGGTGGAACGACTCAAAGCTGGGGCAGAAGAACTAGAAATGGCTTGGAAAGAAGCAAAAAGTGCTAACCAAGTTAAAAGTCAGTTTCTAGCTACAACTTCCCATGAATTAAGAAATCCATTAAATATTATTATTAACTGCATTCGCTTAGTTGCAGATGGCTTATGTGACGACCGAGAAGAAGAAGCAGATTTTCTCAAACGTGCAGATGAAACAGCAATTCATTTGCTAGGAATTATTAATGATTTACTCGACATTTCTAAAATCGAAGCAGGTAAACTTTCAGTAGTCACAGTACCTATTGATCTCCGAAAACTATTGCTGGAGGTAATTAATATCCAATCAGTTAACGTTCAACAAAAAGGCTTGCAATTGAAATGCGAGTTAGATAATAAACCGATACCGATTAATGCAGACGCAGCAAAACTCAAGCAAGTATTAATTAATATTATCGGTAACGCGACTAAGTTCACTGATGCAGGAAGTATTACCGTTACTACAGACATTGAGTACAGCGGTAAACCTCAGGTAGTAGTTACTATCAAAGATACAGGCATAGGCATCGATCCGACTCAACAGCACAAACTATTTCGTCCTTTTGTGATGGTGAATGGTACAACTACACGCCAGTATGAAGGCACTGGACTAGGACTAGCAATTTCACGCAACCTAATCGAACTCATGGGAGGTAGCATCACTCTTGAGAGTCTAGGACTCAATCGAGGTACAACAGTGAAGATTACCTTACCTTTGATTGATATCTCCTTATTAACAATTGCTAACAAAGAAGAAAATACAGAGGATCGTGGATTCTCCTCTGGTAATGACGGGGTAAAAGTCAGCCGTTATCCTAACCTACAAGAGGCTGAAAAAACTCCGGTTGTGGGAAGCAACAAAATTGAGAAAACAGGTATAGAGAAAAAGAACTCTCCAAAGCTTCAGCAACTACCTGGAAAAGAGATTTATCAAATTAATCTTTCGCCCCAGCAGACTATTCTCCTGAGTCTTCCCAAAGGAATGGTTTGTGCAAATGAGACGTCCCAAAGGTGAGGGACTTGCAAGAATTAACAATTCAAAATTCAAAATGACGCTCGTAGACTCGGTAACAAAATTCAAAATTCAAGACATTTTCAACCCTTGGATTTAAACCCCGACTGAAAATATGCTACGTGTAGACGTAGGGGTATTAAACCCTCGGATTTACAATAAAATATACAATAAACAACAATGATAATCGTTATGAGGAGAGAGGCTGTCAACCGCAGCCTCTCTCCTCCCTTTAGCCTCAATTACAAATTACACGACGATGCTTTTTGCGAAATCGGTTCAATGATTGTTGCATCAAGTTTACCGTTAGCAACTTTTTTATTTTCAAGTAGAGCGATCGCCAAGCCAATCGGGTGATTATTTATATTTAATCTTGACTGGATCTTTTCATCTCGAACTATTGTGATACCTTTAATTTTTTTGTGTTTGTCTACTTCATTTTGAATCCGATTAGCAAAATCATTTTCTACCTCCAAATAACCGTTGAGCCATATCCAAGCTGTTTCATGTTCTTGTTTCAATTTTTTAAGTTTCTCAATTCCAAATAACACTTCTGGTGATGAAGGGTTTTGATTTTGCCGATTAAATTGAATTGGTACATCTTGAGTCTTGTACAGGCATATACTTGGCAATTGCGAGTTCGACCACACTTTCCAAAGTATCCCAGTCAAGAATAATAATCCTGTAATTGTAATCAAAACAAATTTAAATAAACTTGTTGTGTTTCTCCCAAATTTGCTGAGAACATATTTAGAATTTTTAATTTTTTGTTCTTCTGATGATCGATGTTCTGGTAATTGAGGTTTTAGCCTAATCGTCAATGGTTCTAGTACTCTAGACTTATTGCCTGGCTCAGATGTAAGTTCTATCCAATCAACATCAGAAATACTAAGCTTATCTTCATACCAAAATTCACGATACTTGTCTTGTAGCTCTTGATGCGCTTGATTGAGATGAGTTTCTCCGACTTTATACTGAATTTCCGGCAAATTTTTCCGAAAAACTAGCCCCTCCACCCAATAAATTTCTCTTCCAAATGGATCTCTTAGGACTTCATTTCCTTCCTCTCCTATGTCCTTGCTTCTGGCTTTAACCGAACGAAAAACAACAGTAAAGTTGCCAACTTCAGATCCCTTTACCTCACGAATACTTATTCGCCCACTTTCAAGAAAATCTTCTTCTGTAGCTTTAGTAAGCGAACTGCGAATTTTAGCTTCGGAAATGAAATCAGGTGCGACTATAGTTTTGTAGTCAATTGACTGATTTCGGCTAATGAGAAAAGTCCAAGCTTGAATTCTCATAATACCTATTACCTAAATTTCAAAGAGGGCTTTTTAGTAAGATCGGAGTCAGGGAAATCAGCGTTGAATTGTCTCTGTATTTCCTGACATTTGCTCAGAATTTGTTCAAATGCATCTTCGCTCTGTAAAATTTGACTTGATTTTTGGGTATTTTTGCTACGATTTTTTAATAGGCGGAACCCAAAATAAACCAGAGCAATAAATAATACAGATCCGGCAGTAGGTATAAGGAGAAAAAGACAAATTCCAATAATAACCCAATCCCACACTATTAATTTGAAAGGCTTTTGTTTGGAAGCGCCAGGTTGATTTTGTAACTTATCTGTCAAAGCAAAAGCAAGGGGAAACTCTACATTGATTGGATGTGGTGGATTAGCTGAAACCTTCTTCATCTGTCCGTTAGATTGTAAGACTGCAAAACCCTTACCTAGAGAACTGACAGGAATCAAACGTACCGGACAACCTACTTTTATCCGATTTTCAACTACGTTATGAAATTCAGGAACTTTATCTAACAAACGGTTTTTTACATCTGCTAGAGAGTAACTGCCTTCAAGTAAATCCCACTTGGTAATAATAAAATGAACGGGAATATATTTATTGCATTTATCGACTATTTGCATGAGAGCTGGTAGGTCTTGATTTAGCCATCTTAAAACAACGTTACTAGTTAGATCCTGCATAAAATAAAGTAGCTTTTGCCCATCTAAAATTCCTAAAACTGCATCAGCTTCTTTAACGTATGTTTCCAAATCATTATAACCACCATACTCTTTTTCACTTTCTGATGATTCTTGGTCTGTGATTAGACCTCCTTTATAATCAATATAGGTAATCTTGAAAGCTGGGATTTTAGATATTTCTGAGTTGTTTACATAGCCAGTAAATACCCATTCAGAAATATTTTTCGTACCTGAAGGCCATTCTTCTCCTGTAGTCAAATCGTGATAAATTTTATTCAAAGTTATTCTTTTAGTTCTGTCTTGAGTATCTAAGGAAAAGCCAAATTTTCCTTGTATTGAAAATACCTTGAAAAGGCTGGCTAAGAAGATGGTTTTGCCAGAACCAGACGAGCCGAGAGTAATAATACTGTAATTATTCATTGCAACTCTAGAGGATTTATTAATATATGCCTAAACCAATTGCGACTCTGGAAAACTATCAATTAACTCTTTCTCAAATTCATAAAAAACATTGATTGCGTGCATTAGTGCAGACTGTTCGTCTTGAACGGATTTGAGAGTAGTCTCTTTCTTTTTTCGATCTGCTTTACTGATTTTTTCATTAATTCCTTTTATCCCCCCCTTTAACAAAGAATTAAACATTGATGCTGTTTTAGCAATTAGTCTGTATACTTGGAAACTTTCATCTATCTCAAATATCAATCCGATTCCATCTAACCCAACACCTAAAATATCTAAGCCACCAACCAAAGCACTAACCAGAATATTGCCACCCTCCATTTTCTGAATTTGTTGCTCTAGTTGTTTTTCTTGTGCTTGTTTTTCATTGTGCAATTGTTGTAGTTTATCTGGGAGAACGCAGGATATAGGCACTTCCAGTAAAAAAGGAATGGGAATTTTACCGGGATTCTTTTTCATACTTCCATCTTGTTGGAGAGTAGCAAATTCTAAACCGATAGCACTAACTGGAATAATTCGGACAATAGAACCTGCTTCACCTTGAGTTTTGATTAATTGTGCAAAAGCAGGAATAGTGAGAAGTTTTTCGCGTATTTGAGATAGGGTAAACTTGCGATCGAGAACATCCCATTTAGTAATAACAAAGTGAACTGGAACTTTAAGGTTCTGCATCCGGTTGAGAATACTAGGTAAATCCGTGTTTAAAAAAGTATTGGCTCGTAGTCGATCGCTATCATTCAGCCAAGCATATATTTTATGACCATCTAGTAACCCTAAAACCGTATCAGCTTCTTGTATAACTTTTTCCAAGTCAGGATCTTTCTCTACATCAGTTAGGCGACCTCCAGCATAGTCAAAGTAAGTGAATTGACAAGCATTGTAATTATCAAGATCTTCTGTTTGAACTTGACAAGTAAACGTCCATTCAGAAATATCTTTTGTTCCAGCAGGCCAAGTATCTCCAGTCAGTATCTGTGTATAGGTAGAGTTTAGTAATTTTCGTTTTTGTGAATCTTCAACATTAAGCTTAAAACTAGAGTTTTTCTGAATTGATAATGCCTTGAACATACTGGCAAGGAATACAGTTTTTCCTGCACCTGATGCTCCTAATGTCATAATTTTGAAATTTTTCATGCCAAAATTCCTTCTGTTATTTGTACTTGAAATATTAGAGTTAAGTTTAGGTGAATTTGAAATTATCTTTCCTGGTTTTCCGAAAGTTAACTGAATTTTTAGTTGGGGGTATACTTTCTGGTTTTATACATACAGCAGTTTGCAAATAAATGAGGTAGACAGATGGAGAATTCAATATAGAAATTCTTCTTTTTCCTTCTGCCCTCTGCCGACGCTCGTGGACTCGCTCTAAGCGTACCCCTACGGGGAAGCAAGCTACGCGTAGCGTCTCGTAGAGAAGCCATGCCGTTGGCAAAGCCTCTCGTAGAGAAGGCTTTACGCTGCGCTATCCTGCCTTAAAACTATTAACTCTGTAACTCATGCAAATCAAAACTGCTCTATATTGCTAGCATCAAGAGAGTTTTTGATAAAATTCCTAACATTTATAAACGCGACCATTATTAATATCTCTTTCAGCTTTAAAAATATTTTCAAAAACATAAGCATTGAAAGTTGTCTTATGTTCTCGATACTGATGAGTTTCTCCACAACTTACCTGAATATTATCAATAGACCAGTTGGCCAAAAACATTCCTTTATTGCTATTTAAGCCTATCCGGATTCCTGGCATTTCAGTTGTTCCTGTTCTCCAACCTTTGGAAGTTATGTAATAAGATAAGGTGGCTTGAAACTGATTATTAGACTTGATTATTGTCAATTTCATATCATCTAAGATGAAATGTTCTTGCCTCCTATCAACGATATTGCTCAAGATCCATTTCTGATTCCATTTATTAACTTTACTGGATGAGTCTGGCTTCTCTATAGGTTGAGAAGGTTCTAATCTCTCATAACAAGAAGTTGTGGCTTGTTCTTGAGTAGTAGTCATATTGATTTGATATCGATTTGCTAAGATTGTTGAGACAAACGATTATTATCACACCTCAATAAGGTGCTTTATCAATAATGTTTTTACTAAAATTTGCTCAAATGTAATCAATTTTTTGAGCCATTTATTATTAGAAGAAATGGCTCAAAAGATAAATACAATTACTGCCAGATTCTATTAGAGAAACTTACCTTTCATCCGCTGACTCAGAGTTTGGGGTTTCAACTTTCAAATTTTCTCCCTGCTTGCTCACTGAAAAGTCAGGCTCATTTTTGCTGCTTTGAGCAAGACCAGCAGCACCAGCTATTGCTGTTCCTGCAAGTCCAAACCCAGCAGACATTTGGGATTGGTCTTTTGCATTTGGCGAGAATATAACAGCAACAGCAATGACTGCTCCAATAGTCGCTATAAACATTGGCGTTATAGCTCGAATTAATTCTGGGGTGGAAGATTTCATATAAGTAAGTGATGGAATTGATTTTGTTCATAGGGTAGATACGCACAATCAAATTCCAATTCCAGAATCTAGAACTAATTTTTTCTATAAATTATGAGTTTTTTTTGTGATACGTAACCTGAGTTCGGGTTAAGCTCTTTGAGAAAAAAGCCACTCCATCTGAAGGGTAGGCCTCTTAGGCTGATGGCCGAAGAAAGGCAGAAGGCAGTCGGGATGACACAAGTTTCACAAGCCTTGCATGAAAATGCAATGTGAAGCTGACCTATATAGATACTCATCGAAGAAGGATTTGCAAGCTAGAAGGGAGAAACTATATTTTGCCCTGCGTCCGGGTCACAAGCCCCTAAATTTATTTATGAAAATTGTTTCGCTAATGAATTTTAGTAAATTCATCTGTAACTGGAATGGAAATTATAAATTCCGTTCCCGATCCTAAAGCAGAATTAACTTCAATTCTTCCACCATGCTTTTCTTCCACAATTTGCCGAGCAATAGCTAGTCCTAATCCTGTACCTTTACCAACTGGTTTCGTGGTAAATAAATCGTCGAATATCTGTGTTTTTACATCTTCACTCATTCCTTTGCCATTATCAGCAATTGATATTTTTACGTTGTGATTTTCAATTGAAGTTTTAATAATAATTTTGTGAGGATTTGCTTGAATTTCCTTAAAACTACGCTCGGCATTTGACTCATCCAAAGCATCAATAGCATTAGCCAGGATATTCATAAATACCTGATTTAGTTGTCCAGGAAAACATGGAATTGGTGAGAAATTAGCGTACTCAGTGACCACTTCAATTTCTGGACGTCGTTCGTTAGCTTTGAGGCGATGTTTGAGAATTAAAATTGTACTGTCAATACCTTCATTGATGTTAAATGGCACTTTATAATCTTTATCTGCACGGGAGAAGGTTCTTAAGCTGGTGCTAATATTTTTCAATCTTTCACAAGCTATTACCATTGCATCGATTATCTTCGGCAAGTCTTCTAAGCTATAATCCAAGTCAATTTCTTGGGCATGGTCTTTGATTTCCTCTTGGGGATTGGGTAGAGTTTTTTGATATAGTTTCAGGTGTTCGGTGATATCAGCCACAGTGGGTTTAGCTTGTAGAAGACTTGCAGAGATAAAGCCAAGCGGATTGTTCATTTCATGGGCTACCCCAGCAACTAAGTTACCTAGTGCAGACATTTTTTCATTTTGCACCATTTGTAGTTGGGCTTGTTGTAGTTCTTGTAGAGCTTTTTTAAGTTCCTGGGATTTTTGCTCAATTGCAGTTTCAGCTTGTTTGCGATCGCTAATATCTCGAATAATGGTTGCCAGATATTCAATTTCGTCAACGGCATTTTTTTGAGCAATGATTACCTGAGAAACAGGAATTTCATTGCCTTGGGAGTCGAAAATGGCTGACTCACCACTCCAAGTTCCTTGGCGGATAGCGGTGGGAATAGCGACGGATTGCAGATATTCCATTGCTGTAGGTGGGGTGACAGTAGAAATGTGAAATTCAGCCGTACTATCTTCCATCTGCCAAAATCTCTGTCCAGCTGGATTAATGTAGAGACTATTACCATTAGTATCTGCAATGCCGATAATATCTGGGGTAGCAGCCAAAATCTCCAAAAGTCTCTGCTGCTCTTGTTCAGCACGTTTGCGATCGCTAATATCAATTAGCATTCCATCCCATACCATTTCACCATCCTCCCTGAGTTCTGGCTGGGCAGCGGCTTTTACCCATTTGATATTCCCATTGGGCGTAACAATACGCCACTCATGTCGAAATGGGGTAAGATTTTTGGCTGACTCGATAGTTGCCCGAAAAGCCTCTGCTTTATCTTCGGGATGTTCAAAATCACGCAGACTGTATTTCCCTAACTTCACATCTTCTGGTGCTACTTCGTAAAGAGTTTGACACCCAGAACTGACGTAGGGTACTGAAGATGAACCATCGGCTTTAATCCGAATTTGATAAATCAAACCAGGAACATTATCTGCTAGTTTTTGAAAGCGGGCTTCACTGAGCCGTAGCTTTTCTAGAGATTCTTCTAATTGTTGAGCATAAATTTGTGAATTTTGATACAGACGGGCATTTTCCAGAGAAATCGCCGCTTGGGTACAAAGAAAGTTGAGAATGAGGATGCGATTACTCGTAAACACTGCACTGGTGGAGCTATTCTTCAAATACAAAATCCCAATTAAATGCCCTTGATTGAGAATCGGCAAGCACAGCAAACTTTTTGGTTGTCGTTGACGTAAATATTCATCAATTACAGGTAAATTGGTTTTTAGCTCGTCAATCACCACAACTTCTTGGGTGTTTTTGACGTACTGTATCAACTTGAGAGGTAAATCGGGATTGTTTTCTAGGGGTTGGGAATACAGTTTTGTAGTTTCGGGTGTGGCAATGGCTCTCACCTCCCATTCTCCTTGATTATTAGGTAGGATTAAGGCACAGCGATCGCCCCCAGAATGTTGCAGAATAATCTGAGTCAGTTGGTGCAACAGTTCATCCAATTGAATCGTGCCAGAGAGGCTTTGAGAGGCTTTGAGGATAGCAGCAAAATCGAGAGTATTAATGCTGATGCTAGAGTCACGGCTCAAATCAGCGGAGCTATAAACCGAAAGTTGAGTAGCATTCTGTGATAGTGTTTCCAGTAGATTCAGAGGTTGTACTCCCTGCTGAAGAATCAGGTGCAGTAAATTGGGGTAGCGGTTTTCTAGATCGTCGGTTTTGGCTTTCGCGCCCCAACGAGCGTAACAGTAGTATGCTTCCTGCATATAGCTTACGGCCACCTTCTGTTTGCCCCAACTGAGGTAAAATTTAGCAGCCAGTTCATTGCTGAGTGCTTCTTCTTGCACGTAACCATGCGTTTTGGCTTGGGCAATAGCTAAATCGTAATGTTCCATCGCCTCAGCAAATTGACCAAGTACTCGATAGCGTTCTGCTGCCACAAGCGAACAGCGATGTTGATGATTGAATGGAGCATAAGTAGCCCAAGTTTGTAGTTTTTCTTGATGGGCATTGATTTGCTCTAAAATAACTGATTTTTCTTGGGCGTTAGCATCGGTGTAGCGTGCTAGATGAATTAAAGCATCATAAAAAACCCGGACAACTACCATGAAATAGGCAATCACAGCATCACTATACTGCTGTGCTAAGGCTGCTTGTTGTGAGGCTACTTCGTATTCTCCGAACAAATAACACAGAACAAGTTGATTGAGATGAAGATAAAATAACCCCGTGCGATTGCTGGCAGATTGCAAGCTGGGCAAGATTTCGGCGGCATCGAAGACTTTGCCCTGTAAATAATAAGGAACTTCCGCTTGTCCTAATAAATTGAGAATCGCTTGCTGGTAACACTCTAGATATTTTAACGTTGCTTCTTGTTTGACTTGACTGATGACTTGCTGATAAGTCTCCATTTCCTCAGCCAAATCATTTAATTCTCGACCACTCCAATAACTATACTGACTATATGCCACTAAGCTCAACGCTACGGATTCCCAATCTCCACTTTCTAAGCCGCTGTGATACGCTTCTAGCAAACATGGGATACTGCGATTTAATGGTTCTTTCCAGTGCCGAATAAAGCTGTTGACAATAAAGTAAGCCCTGCTTTTAAAAGCGTTAATCTGCTGTTGTTCTAGTAATTTTAATGAAAGTTGTCCAAACTCATACCCAGCATCAATATCTTCTATAACACCACAGAGAATCAATCCGTAGTCTGCGTATGAAAAAATGGCAATAGGTGAATTTCCATACTGAATAGACACCTCCACTTGCTTGAAGATAAGTAGTGGTAAAAGTAGAGGAGCTGCAATATGTGCAGAAGGCACTAGTTTTGTCAGGATTTGCATGGCTGCCAGTTGATGCGGATCGCTCATTATAGCTAAATCCAGCAAGGTTAAGGGTGCGCGTCCCATCCACAGTTGCCTTGTCTGTTCGGCAGCTGCACTAATATCTGCTATATTTACCTGTACTGGAAATTCCACGCCGAGTAATTTCAAAACTTGCAACCCAGTCTCAACTACTTTGGCAAATTGACCTTGAGACCGGAATGCCATCATTCGGGTTTCATAGACTTTGATGGTGTCCAGTAAAGAAGTAGCAGATTGCAACACAATGTCACCCCACACTGCTAGCTTGTCAAAGTCTGTATTCAAGCAGGCAGCTTCCAGACGCTCGTCATGCAGATTCAGGGTTAATTTGTAATGTTCTGTCCAGGTATTAGAAGGTAGTAAATCAATGCCTTGGGTGAAGTAGTTGACGGCAGCATTATAAGCGATCGCCGCTTTTGCTTTGCGCCCTGCAATTAAATTCAGTTGGGCTAACTCAAGTTTTCGATCAGGCTGAACGAGTAAGTCAATGCCTATATTCAGGTGATTGACAATTTCAAAGATATTTGCTTCTAGTTCAGTTTCAGGTGTACTAGCGTGTAATAATTGACCGATCGCCAGATGAGTTGCTTGTTTGTCATCTTCCGCAATTAGCTTGTAAGCAGCTTGTTGGATGCGATCGTGCAGGAAGCGATAAGTTAAATTGACACAGCGATCGTCAACCGTTGTTTGGGAATCAAGTTCGCTACTGTCTGCCTGAAAGAACTTGTAACTCTGGCTGGTTGGCAAAATTAAGCCCTCTTGCAACGCTTTCCATAAAGCTGTTGCAGCATTGGTTGCAGACTGCTGTGAAACGATTGCCAAGGTTTTTAAATCAAAACAGTTGCCAATGCAAGCGGCTAGCTTCAGTACATTTTGCGTCTCCTTAGGTAATTTATACAACTGATTGGTAAGAAATTCCACCACATCATCGGTAAGAGATAGTGCCTTGATTTGAGCAATATCGCATTCCCAATAGCCTTGATGGCGATTAAATGTAATCTGCCCGTCTTCGTGTAAGCTTTTGAGAAACTGGGTGATAAAAAAGGGATTACCTTGAGTTTTGCGATCGATTAATTCTGTCAAAGGAAGCGTTCGCTCAACCGTACAATGCAAGGTATCAGCAACTAACTGATTCGTATCGCTCAAAGTCAGGGGAGCGAGGGTAATTGTATTGACAGTCTTGCCAGCTTTCTTTAGTTCCTCCACCGTCAAGATAAACGGGTGGGCAGGTTGTACTTCATTATCTCGATAAGCCCCTAACAACAGCAGATAACGCCGATCCTCCATCAGCAGTTTAATTAATTGCAGGGAAGCTAAATCTGCCCACTGCAAGTCATCCAAAAACATCACTAAAGGGTGTTCTGCTTTGGTAAATACAGCAATAAACTTTTGGAATAATAAGTTAAACCGATTCTGTGCCGCATTTCCCGACAGTTCTGGCGCAGGCAGTTGTTTGCCAATTACTCGCTCTAGTTCTGGAATCACCTCAATAATAACTTGACCATTGTCTGCCACAACTGAGAGGATCTTGCTTCGCCACTGGGCTAATTGTGCATCGGATTCTGACAACAACTGCCCCATCAAATCGCGCAAAGCTTGCACAAACGCAGAGAAGGGAATATTGCGATTGAATTGATCGAATTTACCTTTAATAAAGTACCCCTGCTGCCGCGTAATGGGCTTGTGGACTTCATTGACGACGGCAGTTTTACCAATTCCAGAGAATCCCGCCACCAGCATCATTTCTGCTGTTCCATTGGCAACACGCTCAAAAGCTTGTAACAAGGTAGCAACTTCTGATTCTCGTCCATAGAGTTTTTCGGGAATTAAAAAGCGATCGCAAATATCCCGCTTGCCAATGACAAAATCTGTAATTTCTCCTGTATCTTGAAGTTGCGCCAAACAAGTTGCTAAATCATGCTTTAACCCCAACGCACTTTGATATCTATCTTCGGCATTTTTCGCCATCAACTTGTTGATTATCTTGCCTAAGACTGTTGGTATTTCTTCCCTCCTGCCTTCTAGCTTTGGCGGTTGTTGTGCAATATGACAATGCACCAACTTCATTGGGTCATCTGAGATAAATGGTAACTCTCCAGTTAATAATTCATAAAATGTCACACCCAGCGCATAAAAATCGCTACGGTAGTCTATGCCTCGGTTCATTCTTCCGGTTTGTTCGGGAGAAATATAAGTAAGTGTACCTTCTAAGACATTGGGATTTGTAATTTCTTGGGTTTCTTTAGGTAAGAGAGAGGCAATACTAAAATCAATCAGTTGGACTTGTTTTGTTTGGGGATGAATCAGAATATTGGCAGGTTTGATATCTTTATGGATAACACGGTTGTGATGTAAATCGTGGAAAATATCAGTTAATTGAATGGCGATTGTTAAAAGTTCTACCAGAGAAAGAGTAGTGGTTTGAATGTATTCTTGTAAAGCCACTCCTCCCGTATCTTCCATTACCAAAATATAACCATTACCATAGGGTTCTAATGATAAAGGATGAATGATTCCGGGAATGTTGAGATTTTTGCTAATGGTATATTGGTTGCGAAATTGTAGTAATTCGTTGAAGTTGGGATATGCTGAAGTCAAAAGTTTGATGACCACTGCGAGTCTATCTTGTTCTCGAATAGCTCGATATACTCTGGTTCTGGAGCCTGCATAAAGTTGAGAGCTAATTTGGTATCCGGGAATAATTGGACTGGGGTTTTGAGTAGCCATTTATATATATTCTGAGAAAAGTTGCTTTTTGCTTCTCTTTAAAAAGCCGTGCAGAGTGCGTCTACACTCTGCTAGTATTCCCATTAACGCTTGCATAGCTCACGTCTGCTACATCAAAGACTCAAATTTTTCGCTCTTAATATTATTAAGCAGCCAGGTTAGCTACTAGCAATACCATTGGGAAAGCCATAGCAAAAAACAAAATGATGAATGCAGGGACTTCTAAGGAATAAAATCACCAAAAAGCAAGAATGATAAGATAATCATAAAGTTTTCGATGGTTTAGCTGTGTCTTTCTCCCCCTGCCTCCCCTGCTCCCCCTGCTCTTTCAAGTCAGGAGGGAAAAGAAGAATTTCTATATTGAATTCTCCAGTTGTATACTTCATTTATTTGCAAACTGCTGTAAATTAAATGTGACCAAAAAGAGGGAGTAGGGAGTAGCGAAACTAAGTAACTTTAGTTGGGGGATATAAGCCCCCTAAAAAAGAAGATGTATTTCGAGACCGTGCAGCGCAAGAAATACTGCATCCTTGCTTGCTTTAATCCTATGCTTTTAAGCATATTGTCCCTGCTCCCCACTTTCTTTGAATTTGACTCCTGCTAATATTGATTTTTGTATTTGCTTGCGTTTGTTAGGATTTTAATTCTCGATTGAGAAAAATAGGTTTGCCGCCTTCTTGAAGAGATACTGTCAGAGCAGTAAGAATTTCTACTAACTGTGTGCCGACCCAGCCAGAGGAAACTTCTGAGGGAGTATTGTTAAGGATAGAGACAACAAAGCGATCGCAAACTTGCTGCAATGGTTCTCTTGGCTCTAATTCCAGCATCACCTGACTTTGATTTACAGGAATAAATTGATTGCCCTGCCGTTCAAACTCCCCATGCAGTAGGGTTAAAGGTGACGATCGCGACATTTCATCAAAAATTAAGCTGCCAAGGCTGCCTACAATTCCCAACCGTCGTTGCTTATCGGGATTCAGCCAACACAAGTGAATATAAGCTTGAAAGTTATTTGGGTATGTCAGTGTTAGCCATACTAGGTCAGCCAAACCTTGAGATGGGGAGTTGGGAGTGGGGAGTAGGGAATCGTTAATTCCCCTATTCCCTACTCCCCATTCCCTACTTCCCTCCCCTTGTAGCCACACCGTACCTGTTGCCTGTACTTTTACAGGGAATTGACCCAGCCATGTATTAAAAATAGCAATATCGTGAATGGCTAAGTCCCACAGCGCATCAACATCTTGCCGCACGGGGCCTAGATGGGTACGGGTGGCATAGCCGTAGCGGAGATCCCCTAATTTGCCGTCTTGAACTACAGCTTGTCCGCGCTCAACTGCTGGGTGAAATAAATAAGTGTGGTCAACCATCAGTATTAACTGATGCTGCTCTGCTAGCTGGCAAAGTTCCCGGCATTCTGCGGGGTTAAGAGTTAGAGGTTTTTCCGCCAAAACATGGTAACCCTCTTGGAGAGCGTCTTTGATTAAAGCATAATGCGTAGTAGCGGGAGTGGCGATCGCTACTGCTGTCAGCCCAGGCACTTGCTTTAAATCTTGCCACTGAGTTGTTAATACGACATTACTCTCTAAATTAAACTGCTGTTTTACCGCCGCTAGTCGTTCTGGATGGGGGTCTACTACAGCAATAACACTTACCTGTGGGTGTGCTAAAAAGTTCCGCAGTAAATGCACTCCCCAGCGCCCAACTCCGACCACAGCGATTTTAATTTGGTTTGTCATTTTTTATTAGTTATTAGTCATTGGTCATTGGTCATTGGTCATTGGTCAGTGGGCATTGAGTATTGGCAATTAGTTTTAGATAACCTCACAAAAGGCTAATAACTAATAACAAATAACTAATGACTAATGACTAATGACAATCAACTGAATTATTAATTTAATTACAATCCTTTGAGTTCAGGGTTTTTCCTGATTTGCGATTGCTAAAAAAGCTACTTTAGCTGCTGCTTGTTCGGCAGTTTTGATTGAGCGTCCCTTACCTTGTCCGAGCATATTTCCGTGTAACCAGACTTCAGCAACGAAACGTTCTTGATTGCGGTGCGGTTGATTAACTTCCACAACGCGATACTCTGGTAAAATTTTGAATTGTGCCTGCGTCCATTCTTGTAGAGCAGCTTTATAATTAAGTCTTGCTGGATCGAGGCGAATTTCTGTTGCTAGTTGTTGAAAGTGGGGATCTAGCCAAGGACGAATTAATTCTAGATTCTGAGTACTTAGGTAAAGCGCACCCAGAACTGCTTCAAAAGCATCTGCTAGTCGTGACTCTTGACCAACTTTATCAGCTGTAGCACTACCAGCAACTAGTAAATATAGCTCTAAACCATATTCTCTGGCTAATTGGGCGAGAATGCGATCGCTCACCAAAACCGAACGAATTGCCGCAAAATCCCCTACTGGGCAATCTGGGTAATTTTCCCATAACACAACAGCTGACACCAGCCTTACCACTGCGTCGCCAACAAACTCCAACTGCTCATAATTTGCCGATTCAGAAACAGTGGGATGAGTTAGCGCTAAGTCTAATAGTTGCCATTTGATTGGTGCCTGTGCTGGCAAACCAAACTTTTTGACTAAGCTTTCGAGTTGGCGTTGACGGCGTGGATAAACTAGGTTCATCAGTTCTTAGTCAAGAGTTATTAATAAGTAGAAGGCAGGAGGCAGAAGCCAGAAGGTAAAAACCAGTTGACCAGAGGATTTTAAAGATTGGCATTTTACATTTAATTATGTCTACCTACTTAGTTAGTTATCAATCATTCAGAAATAAACAGAGGTCGATACTAAGTCTAGTAACGTCCAGATTAATGATATTACAGGCATTTCAGATTACTATTTTTCAAATTAATCGTAATCTTTGGCTATTGACTAGTGGTACGAGTAATATGTGTATTACATTTTTGGTACAAATAGGCTATTAATTTAGTTTACTCAAAATCACTCTACCCGAATACATATCTCCCTTGATGTTGTCTCAAGGAGCCAGTGAAGAATGTCACGCTTGAAAAGATGGAACTTCGTCATACCAATTCAAAATTCAAAATGAGGCTCGTAGACTCGCGAACGCTGCGCTAACAAAATTCAAAACTACGCATTATGTGGATTAGACGCTAAAACCCTTGATTTATCGTTGTAGAGACGTTGCAGTGCAACGTCTCTACAGGGCTGTAGTGAAAATTACCAAAATATGACAGACAAAAAATAATGGAGTACAAACCTAAAAAGTTTAATACTCCATTTTGAAAGGAAAGAGTAGGTCATAAGCCGGGTTCTGTTCTCTTGCGAGGGCAGTTATCTATCTGGGACGCCTGTTACCAGACGCCTCTAGCGGCTCTTGTTGAACGGAACTGGTAAAAGACCAACCGTAGTTCCTGTGGCCTTGCTCCCAACCGGGGTTTACCGAGCCAGCACCTCTCGATGCTGCTGGTGCGCTCTTACCGCACCTTTGCACCCTTACCAAATTGGGGATTGGGGATTGGGGATTAGGAAAATTCTTACCCAGTCCCCAGTCCCTATTTCCTAGTCCCTAATCCTGGCGGTATCTTTCTGTGGCACTATCCTCACGATCGCTCGCACTGGACGTTATCCAGCAAGTTTGGTCTTTCGGGAGTCCGGACTTTCCTCAAACCAGTAGCAATTGACTGGTCTGCAACCGCCTGCGCCTACTCTCTCCCAAGATCCAGTGTAATCTTCGATCGCATACTCTGTTAAGTTGGTCAGCTCGTTCCACTCTTAATTTCACATTAGCCAGCACGAAAAGATGTCTGACGTTAGATGCTCCTGACAGCTTATTACTTCTTTTTATTCCAAGGTAGAGCGTAAGTCCAAGGTAATTTTCTGACTGTAAAAGGACAATTGATAATACTAATGGGAGGAAAATTTACGCCAGGAGCTACACCTACACGCATCTCAGATATTCTTAATACTAATTGTAGGGAAAATTCTAACTCCTTTCTTCTATTAATAAAGTCGTTGTACAATTTTTTTTGCCCTTTTTGCAGTCCGTTAATATCAATTAGTGGTTTTTGGGCTGAGTAAGTTCCATTTTCTTGGCGTTGTAAAACATCTTCTGCTGTCACTGTTTCAGAAAGTGTTTTCTTGGGAACAATCAAGCTGGGGCTTTGAGGTACAGCTAAGTCGCGGGTTAAGTCTGGTGATTTGCGAATTACTCGGCGCGATTGTTTGCTATGTTCGACTACCAAGGAGGTATTATCCCAATCGACGTATACAGCAATATTCTCAGATTTATTTTCGATACTCATCGATAAATCTTTCAGTTCGTCAATGGGATATGAAGATTTTAATCTAAAGGAAATGCCTATTTTGTCATCGAGATTTTGTTCTCTTAGTTGGTCATCGACAATTCCTTTTTTAAATTCAAACTTAATTTGGTCGTCAATAGATTCAACCATGCGGTTAAAAACATAGATGACACCAATAATATAAATAGTCAAAACTATTAAATTTTGGTCGCTACTCCTCATATTGAAAAATATTAACTCCCGGTACTAATGAATGTATATGAGACTCATAGATCGCCTGGAATATTTAACTCCGTTTAGTTGGGACAGAGTTTTGCAGCCAGCCTCGTCGCCAAAAGAACAATAGTAAACCAGCTGCGATCGCCACCATCACCGCCCAACATATTAGGTAACCCCAATACGAATTCAATTCAGGCATATTATATGGTGATTTCTCAGTATTGAAATTCATACCATATATTCCAGCAACAAAAGTCAATGGAATAAAAATTGACGAAACCACTGTTAAAAATTTCATGATTTCATTCATTTTGTTGCTCACTGCTGAAAGATATACATCCATTAATCCGGATGCTAGCTCTCGGTAAGTTTCTACCATATCCATTACTTGCACGGTATGGTCGTAACAATCTCGCAGGTAGATTCGCACGTCTTCACTAATCAAATCGCTGCCATCTCGAATCAAGGAATTAATTGCATCTCGCTGCGGCCAGATAGCGCGACGTAGTTGTAGTAATTCTCGCCTAATTTGATAAATATTTTGTAGTGTTTGCGGAGTAGGTTTAACTATTACTTCTTCTTCTAATTCTTCAATTTTTTCGCCATAAAGTTCCAGTACTGGAAAATAACCATCAATAATAGCATCTAATAAAGCATAAGCTAAATAATCGGCTCTTTGAGACCGAACGATCCCTTTGCCTTTTTCAATCCGCGATCGCACTGGTTCAAAGCAATCATGGTCTGGTTCTTCTTGGACTGTGAGCAAATAATTTTTCCCCAAAATTAAACTTACTTGTTCGCTGTAAAAACCACATGTTGTTTCCTTTGGTACTACCATGCGAGCAATAAAAAGTAATTGGTCTTCATAATCCTCTGTTTTCGGACGTTCTGGTACGTTGACCACATCTTCTAAAACCAGAGGATGTAAATCAAAAACTCGACCCAATCTTTGTAATATATCTTGAGAACCTAAACCTTGTACGTCTACCCAAGAAACAGTTTCCATCTCTAGATATGGAATACATTCTTCTGGAGTTGCTATTTGTTCGCGAATAACATTCGTCTGGCTATAGTCTATTAAGAAAATTATTGGCGGTGGAGCGTCCGCATCAATAAAAATTGTTCCTGGTATAGTTCCCGGTTGGTGATGGAACTCTTCTTGAAATGCCTTAGTTACTACTTTTATAGCGCGGCGCAGTTTTGGTGGCATGAAATATTACCTAATAGTCATTGGTCATTAGTCATTAGTCATTAGTCATTTGAGAAAGGGCTAATGAGATACACGTTATTTTACAAAAATTAATAGAAAGAGGGTCATTTCTAAATTTCGCAGTTATTTACGTGGCTTATTTGGTCATCAACATTTTTTTAGTAGTCAGTAGTATTTACAACTAACTAATAAAAATTTGAATAATTGAGTTTATTTAGATTCAGTAAGTTATCAGCAATAGAAATAACATATTGCTTCTAAATCAGCAATGGTATAAAAAAACAGTTTGCCTTGACAAGACAAACTGCTGCAAAAATATTTATCTTGAGATCCAGGAGTAAAGCTAGAGATATTTCTGGCTGTACTTGTGAATTCTTACATAGGCAGGCGATCGCAGCTTAGAACATGCCGCCCATACCGCCCATACCGCCCATACCGCCCATGTCAGGGGCAGCAGCAGCTTTCTTTTCAGGCTTTTCAACAACGATCGCTTCGGTGGTTAAGACTAAACCAGCAATAGAACCGGCGTTTTGTATAGCCGAACGCACGACTTTAGCAGGGTCAATAATACCAGCAGCGATCAAGTCTTCAAATTCCCCGGTAGCGGCGTTGTAGCCAATGTTAAATTCGGTATCCCGGACTCTAGAGACAACCACAGAACCTTCTGCACCAGCGTTGTCTGCTATTTGACGCAAAGGAGCTTCTAATGCTTTTTGAACAATCTCAGCCCCAATTTTTTCTTCTGCTTGCAGGCTGTTTTTAATTGCTTCTACTGCCTTGGCTAAGTGAATGAGGGTGGTTCCACCGCCAGGAACAATGCCTTCTTCCACGGCAGCTTTTGTGGCGTTAAGTGCGTCTTCAATCCGCAATTTGCGGTCTTTGAGTTCGGTTTCTGTAGCCGCACCCACTTTAATCACTGCCACACCGCCAGCTAATTTAGCGATGCGTTCTTGAAGTTTTTCTTTATCGTAGTCAGAATCGGTTTCTTCTAACTGGCGGCGAATTTGACCGATCCGTTTTTGCACTTCTGGTTTGGTGGAACTACCAGCGACAATTGTGGTGTTTTCTTTGTCGATGGTGATTTTGCGAGCAGTTCCCAGGGTTTCCAAAGAAGCGGTATCTAGGCTCAAGCCGATTTCTTCAGAAATCAATTGTCCGTCGGTGAGAATGGCAATATCTTGGAGTAAAGCCTTGCGGCGATCGCCAAATCCCGGCGCTTTGATGGCAGCAACGGTAAGTACGCCCCGCGCTTTGTTCACTACCAAAGTTGCTAAGGCGTCTCCTTCCACATCTTCAGCGATAATCAACAAAGGCTGACCGGAACGAGCGACTTTTTCCAACACTGGCACTAAATCCTGGATGCTGCTGATTTTTTTATCAGTAATCAGGATGCGGGCGTTTTCAAATTCGACGATTTGCCGTTCGTTGTTGGTGACGAAGTAGGGAGAAATGTAACCCCTGTCGATTTGCATCCCTTCCACCACTTCTAGTTCAGTTGTCAGGGATTTAGATTCTTCAACGGTAATGACACCATCTTTGGTGACTTTTTCCATTGCTTGGGCTAGCATATTGCCAACTTCTTCGTCGTTACCAGCAGAGACAGTGGCAACTTGAGCGATCGCACTTCCTTCTACTGGCTTGGCTATCTTGGCAATTTCTTCTACCAACGCCTCGACTGTTTTATCGATCCCGCGCTTTAAACTTACAGGGTTACTACCAGCGGCAACGTTCTTGAGACCTTCCCGAATCAAAGCCTGTGCCAGAACGGTAGCAGTTGTAGTACCATCTCCAGCAACATCTTTAGTTTTTGAGGCTACTTCCTGAATGAGTCTTGCACCTGTATTTTCCAATGGATCTTCTAATTCAATTTCCTTGGCAACAGTGATACCATCGTTGACAATTTGAGGTGCGCCAAATTTTTTCTCTAAAAGGACGTTGCGGCCTTTGGGCCCCAAGGTGATTTTTACGGCATCGGCAAGGGCGTTAACACCCCTTTCTAGAGCTCGCCGCGATTCCTCGTCAAATGCAATAATTTTCGCCATGTTTTATTTCTCAAGCGCTTCCATTAGACAATTTAGCACTCACAGGCCAAGAGTGCTAATGTCTCCCACAAGTCAAGTTACAAATGGAAATAAAAAATTTATTAATATACAGATGATGATGCTCATACTAGATACTGGCATTAATGCTTGAATTGGGAGATGAACCTATACAACTCCCTTAAGTTCCTTGGTATTGCCGAACCTAGCGGCAGCGGCTGGTTGGCAGTAGTGTTTACGTTCCTCTTAGCTTGGGTTGTAACCTGGCGTTTAATTCCGACAGTACGCAAATTCGCCTTGCGGGTGGGTTGGGCTGACCAACCAAACGCACGACGGCTCAATCGAGAACCTTTACCGAATGCAGGGGGTCTAGCTATCTACGCAGGCGTAATTGCCGCGCTGGTATTAGCCAGTCTTTTACGACCCATCGAACTGCAAAATGTATTGGCTCAGGTGCTGACTATTCTCTTGGGAGGTTCAATATTAGTCCTTGTGGGCTTTATTGACGATCAGTTCGGCTTACCGCCCTCTGTTCGTTTATGGGCGCAAATTGTCACAGCGCTCTTACTGGTAGCTAACGGCATCAGTGTTAGAGTTTTGTTTGGCACTCCCATCGACTCCCTTTTGTCTATGTGCCTGACGGTACTATGGGTAGTAGGGATTACCAACGCCATTAACTTGATGGATGGTATGGATGGTTTGGCGGGAGGAATTAGCTTTATTACCGCCATGAGTTTGTTAGCGGTTGCAGCCCAATTTAACAATCGTGCAGCAGCAATATTGGTATTGGCAGCCTTGGGGGGCGCGGCGCTTGGCTTTTTGCGCCATAACTTCCATCCGTCAAGGATTATTATGGGCGATGCTGGAGCATACTTTTTTGGCTATGTGCTGGCAGCAACTAGTATTTTAGGCAAACTGCAACAAAACACAGTCTATGCCCTGATACCCACAGTTTTATTTTTGTTATTGCCGGTGTTAGATACTACTCAAGTATTTGTGCGGCGGCTCTTAGCAGGAAATAATCCTCTAAGTACTCCTGGCAAAGACCACCTACATCACCGCTTGCTGGCTTGGGGACTTTCCCAGCGCCATGCAGCGTTTACATTGTGGGGAATTACCTTAGTTTGCAATTTGTTGGCAATGAGAATACAAGGTATGACTTTGGCTGTGATGTTGGCTACCGCTGTTAGCATTATTATTCTTTTAGGCTTTACTGTCTGGCAAAGGATACGCCAACAAACCTAGTCCAGCTGGCGTGGAAATAAATATACCATTTGAAATGCCTAAAACCCTTACGCAACAGTAATTACGTTAGCGTAGCGGGGTGTAGCCCATTACGTAGCTTGCTTCTCACGCCTTGGCGAGTATTACGAATTACGAATTACAAATTACGAATTACGAATTACACAAAGAGGAGGTAGAGCGATCGCTCACTACATTTTAAAAGCTACCAAAGAAACCGTACATTTGGGCGGTTTTTCCCATCTGCTAAAGCCAGCACTGACTATTGATTCTGGGGATACAGTTGACGTCGAAACTTATACTGGTTACTACGTTTATGAAAAAGCACCAGCAGAGTTTCTCACACCAGAATTTCTCGACATTTGCCAAAATCTTTTACCAGAACGCAAAATTGGTGGAGGGCCGCATTTACTTACAGGACCAATTTACGTGCGGGATGCAGAACCGGGTGATGTTTTAGAAGTAAAATTAGAAGCGATCGCACCTCGTTTACCTGTGGGTTTCAATGCAATTCGTACAGGTTGGGGAGCCTTACCACATCAATTTTCTCAACCTGCTTTAAGATTTATTCCTTTGGATTTAGCAAACAATATTGCTGAATTTCCACCAGGTGCGGGGATCGAGATTCCCCTCAAACCGTTTTTTGGAATTCTTGGCGTTGCTACTCCAGAAACTTCTCGAATTTCTATTCCGCCAGGTTCTTACGGCGGTAATATCGACAATCAAGAACTCCAAGCAGGTTCTCGCTTATTTTTGCCGATTTTTGTTCCAGGTGCATTATTTTCCATTGGTGATGGACATGCTGCACAAGGAGATGGCGAAGTTAATGTAACTGCCATTGAAACTTCTATGAATGGTAGAATTACACTCAAACTTCGCAAGGATTTACAACTAACAACACCAATCGCAGAAACTCCGACTCATATCATCACAATGGGCTTTGCTCAAACTTTAGATGAAGCCTTAGAACTCGCTTTAAAAAATACGATCGATTTCTTAGAACGCTTCGTAAATTTATCCCGAGAAGATGCTTATGTATTGTGTAGTTTAGCTGTAAATTTTCGCATCACTCAAGTTGTAAATAGTCCTCAAAAAGGCGTACATGGAATGTTACCCAAATCAATCTTATCGAAGAGGATTAATTTACAGCAGTTTTGATTTGCATGAGGTACAAATTAACTGGTTATGAGGCAGGAGGTAGAAGAAGAATTTCTATATTTAATTCTCCAGTTGTGTACCTCATTTAGTCGCAACCTGCTGTATAAATTCAAGGAAGGTATGGAAAATGGGGAGATGGGGGACGCGGAGAATAATTAATAGACTTCCTGCATGAATATTCAGACGTTGTGCCAGTTGGCGTTAGCAGATTAAAAGTTTATCAAAAAAATCGGGTCAAAAACCGTACTTCGTCCCGCTACGAAGACAGCCTTTTAAGGCGAAAAGTTTTTGGAATGGGGTATAAATCCTCGTTAAAAAACGGCCTCCTGCCTTCGTTAAATAGCAGAAATAGCACAAACATGTAAGCCGACGGGCGTCTGAATAATCACTGCTTCTACACCGAAAACTTGAGCGATCGCATTTGGTGTTATAACTTCTTCAGGTGTACCAACTTGCCAGATATGACCTTGTTTTAATAATGCAATACGAGAACTATAACGTACTGCTAAATTGAGTTCGTGTAGAACTGTAATAATAGTTAATTCTTGCTGCTGATTCAGTTCTTTAAGTATTTCCAGCAGTTGCAATTGATAATTGATATCTAAAAAAGTCGTAGGTTCATCTAATAATAACACTTTTGGTTCTTGGGCTAGTGCTAAAGCTAAAAAAGCCCGTTGTTTTTCACCACCTGAGAGTTGTTCGACTAAGCGATCGCTTAATTTTTGTAATTGCGTTTTTTGAATTGCAGCTTCGACTTTTAGCCAATCTTCAGCATTTAATTCCCATTGCCACCAAGGTTGATGTGGTGTACGCCCTAAACTTACTAACTGTCGCACTGTTAAGCCAACGGGAACTATTTGTTGTTGCGGTAACAATGCTAGTTTCTGTGCAACTATATTTGGCGGTTGAGAATGAATTGCTTTGCCATCAAGTAGTACTGTTCCCTGCTGTGGAGAAAGAATACGGCTGAGTAATTTAAGTAAAGTAGACTTACCTGAACCATTAGCACCAACTAAACTCAACCATTCTCCTGTTTGTAGGCTGAGATTAATGTTTTGGACAACTGGTACTGTGGTGTAACCGCCTGTGAGATTTTGTAATTCAAGTGGCATTTGCTGAAATTCAACAATAAAAGGTGTAGTAAATACTATTTTTACAGAGGCTTTTTGCACTCTTGTGGTCAAAGGAAAAAGGTTAAAGGGGAAAGGGAAAATACCAAACCTTTTCCCCTTCCCCCTTCCCCTTTTCTCGACTTCTGCAAGAAGTCTTGTTTACCTCATCTCCTTTGTCTGCCCAAAGTTTCTATCTGATGTACTTTTAAAACATCCTCTAAAAAATCAATCTGCCAAGGGCGGTAGCTATGCTGGAGGCAGAAGGAAAACCTCTCTCATAAAGGGAAGAGGTTTGAATAGGACGTATCTTTTCTCGTACCTTGCATCTCGAAAAGAATGTTTTGATTTTTTGCCCACAAGGGTCAAGGTTTGTACCTTTTCTTCCTTCTGCCCTCTGCCTCCTGCCTTTCTTCTATCAAACAGGCAAATCAGCAGCACTAGCGATGTTTTTGAGGCTTAAATCTGGACTAGTACGTTTAATCAAGCCAGTTAGAACTTTACCAGGGCCAATTTCTATTACTTGCTGGATACCGTTAGCTGGTAATTCTAGAGAAATTTCTCGCCAGCGTACCGAACCCGTCATTTGTTTGTTGAGGCGTTGCTTCAAAATTGCAGCATCGCTAGACGGAGTTGGTTCTATGTTTGATAAAACTGGCACAACAGCTGGCTGAAATTCCACAGATTGCAAAATATCTTGAAATTCCGCAGCAGCTGCGGCAACTAAATGTGAATGAAATGCCCCAGAAACTTTTAAAGGAATAGCACGCTTGGCTTTTACTTGAGACATGACCGTTTGTACAGCGTCGGCTGTACCTGAAATTACCACTTGAGCCGGACTGTTATCATTTGCCACTACTACATCAGGCGTTGCGGCGATCGCTTTTTCCAACTGTTCGCGGTCAAAGTTCATCAAGGCTGCCATCATCCCACCAGAGGTACTATCCATGAGTTCGGCACGACGCTTCACTAGATATAAACCAGCCGCCCACTCGAAGACACCAGCAACATAAAGGGCAACATACTCTCCCAAACTATGACCAGCAACTAAATCTGGTTTGTGTCCTCGCTCCCGCATCAGGTCAGCAAGAATGCTTTCTACCACATAAAGACTTGGCTGAGTATACAGCGTCTGTGATAACTTTTCTTCTTGGGTTTGACATATTTCTGTCACAGACCAGCCTAAAATTGCCTCAGCCTGGGCAAATTTGTCTTTAGCGGCAGGTATATCTAATAAATCTATTCCCATTCCCAGTGCTTGAGAACCTTGTCCGGGAAACACCCATGCAGTTTTAGTCATTGGTCATTTAGTCAGCGATCGAGTGGATATTGGGGATTGGGCATTGGGGATTGGGCATTGGGCATTGGGCAAGCAGGGAGTGTGGGAGGTGTGGGAGAATGGGGAAGAAATCTTTCCTCCCTAGTACCCGCACTCTCCACACTTCCCCAGTCACCAGTCCCCAGTCCCCAATCCCTATCTTCCCCATTGAAAAATTGCTGCACCCCATGTAAGACCGGCACCAAAGCCGGATGCAGCAACGATGTCATTAGGTTTAATTTTGCCTTGGCGCACTGCTTCATCTAAGGCTAGAGGAATGGAAGCAGCGGAGGTATTGCCATAGTTTGCAAGATTACTAATAACTTTATGTTCTGGGATATTTAGGCGTTGGGCAACGGCATCAATAATCCGTTGATTGGCTTGATGTAACACTAGCCAATCTATTTGCTCAACTGTGAGGTTGGCTTGGAATAAGGCTTTGTCAATGATTTCTGGCACTTTGTTGACGGCAAAGCGGTAAACTTCTTTGCCGTTCATAGTGATGGGTTGGTAAGCGCCTTTGGTGACATCGATCCCAGAAAGTATTTCTTGAGATGAGCCTGTATAGCCAAGGTTGAGCTGATGGTTTTGAGTACCATCGCTTTTGAGCGCAAATCCCAATAAGCGATCGCTTTTCGACGCCTGCAATACTACTGCCCCTGCACCATCACCAAACAACACACAGGTGCGTCGGTCTTCCCAATCTACCCAGCGAGAGAGGATATCTCCTCCTATCAGGAGTACATTTTGATATACACCTGTTCTAATATATTGGGCTGCTGTAACCAGTCCAAATACGAAGCCGGAACAAGCAGCTGTCAAGTCAAAAGCTACTGCTTTGCTTGCTCCTAATTGGGCCTGTATCTTACAAGCACTACCAAATAAATCGTCAGGGGTGGAAGTCGCCAGTAAAATCAGATCTAGGTCTTCTGCTTTGATTCCGGCATCTGCGATCGCCCGTTCGCTGGCGGCAGTAGCGAGTACAGTCAATGACTCAGATGGCAGTGCCAATCGCCGTTGACGAATTCCAGTTCTTGTGGTAATCCATTCGTCTGAAGTTTCAACCAGTTCAGTCAATCTTTGGTTGTGTAGGGAAGTTGCTGGTACTGCTGAGCCACTTCCTGTAATTGCTATGCCTAAATTATGCACACCTAATCTCCCGAGCTATCAGCTTTTTGTCCTTTGTCAATCGTCCTTTGTGCTTTACAAATGACAATTGACCAATGACCAATGACCAATGACTAATGACCAACGATCGATGACTAACCGCTTTCGCGCTCTAGGATATATTGGGACTGGATTCGTTGCAGTACCTCATTGTCAACAGCTTCTTTGGCCATGCGAATTGCATTAAATATTGAAGGTGCTTGCGAGCTTCCGTGACCGATCAAACAAACTCCATCTACGCCTAAGAGTAAAGCGCCGCCGTGTTCTGCGTGATCCATACGCTGCTTGATACGCTTCAGGTTTGGTTTTAAAAGTGCTGAGCCGATTTGACCGTGTAAGCCTTGGGGTAATTCTTCCCGTAAGATTTGCAGAATTACTTCTCCGACTGCTTCGGCAAATTTTAATAAGACATTGCCGACAAAGCCATCACAGACTATCACATCAAAACGACCGGAAAGCACATCACGCCCTTCGGCGTTGCCAATAAAATTAATTTGAGAGTTTTCACGAAGTAACTGATGGGCGCGGACTGCCGCATCATTGCCCTTAGAGTCTTCTTCGCCGATATTCAACAAACCCACCTTAGGTTCTGCTGTACCCAAGACGTAGCGACTGTAAGCCGACCCCATGACAGCAAACTGCTCTAAAAACTTGGGACGGCAGTCTACGTTGGCGCCGACGTCAAGTACTAGTACTGGCTTACCAGCAATAATCGTCGGAAAAACAGTCCCAATGGCTGGGCGGTCTACTCCTGGTAATCTTCCTAAGCGGAGCAAAGCTGATGCCATAGCTGCGCCAGAGTGACCGGCTGAAAATACCGCGTCTGCCCGTTGCTGTTTGACCAAATCCATCGCCACATTAATAGAAGCGTTCCGTTTGCGTCTAACTGCGTTTAAAGGCTCCTCATCCATTGCGATCGCTTCCTGTGCAGTCACGATCTCCACCTGCCCTAAATTTGTTTTTGGCGGTAAGGCAGCTTCAATTTGTTGGGGATCGCCAACCAACAATATATCTACACCCAATTCTTCCCTTGCTCGCAATGCGCCAGCAACGATTTCAGCGGGTGCATGATCCCCTCCCATTGCATCAATTGCGATCCGTACACGAGTCGATCCCATTGCTTAGAGCTTCTAGAAACCTTACAAATTTTACCAGATGGCTTTGTCCAAAAAGCTTAACTTTCAGAATAGCCGAATTACTTTTGTTAATATCGCAACATTTTCTCTGGCAAGCCCAAGATAGCACGAAATGTTGAAGAGTAGGGAGTGGGGAATGGGGAGTGGGGAATAGGGAGTGGGGATTTATTTCCCTTGTCCCCTTACTCCCTACTCCCTACTCCCCAGTTTCTAATACCCAGTTAACCAGCGTCCGAACGCCGTACCCGGTTGCTCCGGAGCTGTTGTAGCCGTTTTCTTTATCTGTCCAGACTGGGCCGGCTATATCTAAGTGCGCCCAAGGGGTTTGTTTAACGAATTCTTTGAGGAAAAGGGCGGCAGTGATGGCACCACCTGGACGGGGGCCGGTGTTTTTCATGTCGGCAATGCCAGATTTTAGCCCTTCAAAATATTTTTCTTCCATTGGCATCCGCCAAATCTTTTCTCCTGATGTTTGGGCGGCTTTTTCCAATTGGGAAGCTACTGCATCATCGGGAGTATATAAGCCAGCAATATCGTCGCCCAAGGCAATAACGTTGGCACCTGTGAGGGTCGCTAAATCAACGATCGCGTCTAATCCCAATTTGTCGGTATAAACTAAAGCATCTGCCAGCGTCAAACGTCCTTCTGCGTCGGTATTGTTGACTTCGATTGTTTTACCGTTTGATGCTGTCAGAATGTCTCCGGGGTGCATGGCGCGACCGCTAATCATGTTTTCGGTTGCGGCTGAAATAAAGTGAACTTCGGCATCTGGTTTGATTTGGCCGATCGCTTTTGCCGCACCCAAGGTTGCTGCTGCACCGCCCATATCAATTTTCATGGTTTCGATGCCACTACCTGCACCTTTAATGTTCAGTCCGCCGGAGTCGAAGGTTAAGCCTTTACCAATAATTGCCAGTTTCTTTTTCGGCGTACCTTCTGGCTTGTAAGTGAGGTGAATGAATTTTGGTGGCAAATCAGAAGCTTGGGCTACTCCCAAAAAAGCACCCATACCCAACTTTTCACAGTCTTCTTTTTCCAGAATTTGCAGTTGCAAACCGTGTTCGTTAGCGATCGCTTGAGCTGTTTCTGCTAAGGTAATCGGTGTTACTGCGTTCGCTGGGGCTGCTACTAACTCCCGTGCCAAAATTACCCCAGAAACTATTTGATGGGCGCGGTTGATGGCTGCTTCTTGGCCGGCAAAACCTAGTAATTCTACTGTTTCTATTTGTTGCCCTTTATCTTCTGGTTCTGATTTAAAGCGAACATCTTGGTAAAGTGCTAATTCTATACCTTCAGCGATCGCTTGGGCACTGGCATCTGGATCGTTATTCCATAATGGAAAACTCAAACCGAGAATTTTGCTTTTTTGCTTTTTGCCTACTCTGGCTACCGCAGCCGCAGCGCGTCGCAGTGTATCTATTTTGAGTGCTTCTGGTTTTCCTAAACCCACCACAATCAATTTACGGACTGGGCTATTACCACTGACACGAGTGAAAATGGTACTGTTAGCTTTACCTTTAAATTCCTCTTCAGCAATCAGTTCTTTCAAGACTCCGGCAAAATTTCGATCTAAAGTTGCCAGTTCTCCGGTTAACTCTACTGCATCTTCAAATAATCCAATTGCCAAACTATCGCCTGCCCACTCTAGCAAAGGCGTATCACTAGGTTGAATTGTCATTTCAGGATTTTTATCTAAAATATTCGTTCTTGTACCAGTATTGCTCAAAATTCTTGTTTCATGTATCGCTTATGGGGCAAGTAGGGAGGTGGGGAGATGAGGAGATGGGGAGGTGGGGAGATAGGGAGATAGGGAGGTGGGGAGGTGAGGAGATAGGGAGGTAGGGAGATGAGAAAGAGTTTTAGAATTGTGTTGATCTAGTTCAAATACTCATTCACGAGTATCAAAGACTCATTAACCAAATTAAAACACTCCCCATCCCCCCATCTCCCTCCTTGCCCTATGCCCCAATCTCATTTACATCAATCTGAAATTTATTAGCGATCGCATTAATTATTTCTTGCTCTACTGGTGTACTCTGATTGTCAAGTTTGGCAATTTTTTTACACTGAGCCAATAATGGTATGGCAAAATCACGATTTAGCTGATTTAGCAGTGTATCTAAGGGCTGGGGTGATTTGATATTTTCGGCAATGGCTTTTAAGGAAGCAGGACTTAAATTTGCAGCTTGCAATTGTGGCAAAATTTCTGACCAGGTTTTTTCGGGATGAGTTGCTAGGATTATATGAACTAAAATTCGATCCATGATGGCTTGTTGAGCGATCGCACTTTGCAGATACTCTTCACTCTCTTGTTTTAATGCCGCTATTGTCTGCGGAGAATCAAGAGCAGTTGATTCATCTAATTTGGCTTCATAAAATCGACAAGCAGCATATCCCAATGAATAGATCATCGTCGCATTTGAACTAGCGGCGATCGCTGCACCGGCAAAAGGCACATTTCGCAACAAGCCTAATCCCGCGGCTTTCAATAGACGCCCTCCACCCAAGGCCAAACCAAAAATTGCTAAAACTTCACCTCTGCGGGCAGGATCTTTTAAATCTAGTCCATAGACAGATGCAATTTCATAAACCATTTCTGACTGCAATTTTGTTGTCGCTGCTAAATCAATTGCCAAAAATGTTAGTGCAAATCCCGGCAAAATACTTGTTGCCAAACCAACTCCACCAGCTTTTGCTGCTTTGTCCACCATGATGCGGTGAGCAATTTGGCTTGGTGATTCCTGGGGATATTCTTCCTTGAGTTTTTTTACCGCCACTTCTGCTTTTTCTAAATCAACAGCATCAGTAGCACCAAATAGCCAATTGAGATTTAATACTCCAGATAGTTTTCTAATCAGCCAATTTTCACTCAGGCTATTGACAAATTGACCGCTGGTTAGAGTTGTTTCTTCAATGAATTTGTGTGTTTGTTTCGTTGCAGCTTCTCCCAAACCTATTACTGTGTCTAAAACTGCTTTAGCTGTCTCAGCAATATTTTGGGCAATATCTTCTAATGTAGAGGGTTGATTTTCTACCGATGGGCGAACCTGAATTTTTACTTCTGAAGTTTGTGTAGGTGAATTAACTAATTTTTTCACCTCTATTTCTGGGGATTTCTCTGTCATTGCTATACACCATTCTCTACAGCCTCTCTCTTCAGTTTGTAGCGAAGTACAAATTCTTGACATCTCCCGAGAAGTACAATTTTCCAAAACTGACCTAAATAATACTGTTGATTAATCTAAAGTTATTATTTTATAACTGAGAATCCAATATTAATAAAATTTAACCTTCTCAAATAGCAAATATTTATCGAGTTAACGCACCCAATCTTTTTACAATCTCATTTTGTGAATTACCTGCGATTGCTGGCAGAGAGCAACTGAATCTAGTTCTAATTCGCGCTCAGAGAAAACCGAGATAATTATTCAGTATTATTTCTGAGCAACTTTAAAAAATTATTTTTTAAAATAGGTCAAAACTAATTCGAGAAAATACATACCATTTGCAATCAAAATTTATAAAAATATGTCATTATCTAAAACCACACTCACTGTTGAACAATCAGCATTAATTCCAATCTATAAAGAAAAATGGCAGAAAATATTTATTAACTCAGATATTATTGACAGAAGTAAAGCAAGAGCAAATACTCTTTCACTTTATCGCGCCGCTGAATTATCTAAACCTAAAATTATTTTTGTCGATACTCTGTATATAGCATTAGATATAATTATTAAAGAATTTGTTAATTTAGTATTAAATAAACACACGGGAGAACATTTAATTTGGGGCATACTGTTTGATATATTATGTAAATTGTGGGGTGGCTCAATATGGACAATAATAGATAGAAATGAATTCAAAAAAATATGTACAGAAATATCAAGTACAGATGAGTTCGCCGAGTACTTTTTTGACCTCATCCCCAGCCTATCTGCTACCATGAGAGGTGAGCAAAACCTTGATTTTTCTTGCCCCTCCCTCGCTAAACAGGAGAGGGAGGTTGAGAGGGTGAAGTTTGCCGAACTCAGGTTAAATAAAGATGATTTAGAAAGATTAAACATTTTGAAAGGTTTGACTGATTATCAATCTTGGAATCATCATGATGTTTTTTTTGACACCAAAGAACCGATAGAATTTAAGAATTTTAGAATTGATAATATAAATATTCCCAGTTCAAACCGAACTCTTTTTCAGGAAATATTTGGATATTTCATGCAAATTTGGGATGAAAGAGAAAGGATAATTATTAGAGATTTATTGAAGCAGTCTCGTTTGCAATTACAAAGTTTAATTAAACAATATTTTCCTCTAAATCAGCTAGAGGAATATGACTTTTTTAAAATTATAGACAGATATTTAGGGATAATTTTAGAAAATCATTACATTCGTGGTAATGAGGGAATGTGGTTGCCTAAGTTATCAATTGCTTACGGTTGTTATTATGACTTTTGTTACTCAGTTTTAGGTGTAAATAGTTTACATAAAGAATTGGAAGTGTTAGAAGATTTTTTCTTAAACTGTTACTGGATATTTCCATTTCAAGATGTTTGTTTAATTAGTGGACGACCCAGCAAAAACAAGTTAATGAAATTGGGAATTTCACCAACCAAGTTTGCTTAGAGGCTTAATCTGCATTTAATGGCTGATGGGCGTTTTGCACGATGATGCGATCGCCCTTTAGCCTATCCTTTCACTTCTTGGTGTTTACCGATATCAACTTGATTTTCGAGAAAATCGTTAGCCTTAAGGATTTCATAGAGATTAATATTTTGTTCTAGCAAGCAAGCGTGTCCGCATTCGGGCAGCACCACAATCTCAGTATCTGGTATGATATTCCCTAGCCGTTTGACTTCAGTCACAGAAGGCAAAAGCCGATCGCTACCACCAGCAATTAACAAAACTGGTTGCTTTAACTGGGCTAATTTATTCTCATCAATCTCAAATTCCCGCAGCAAAGACAATCGCCACAGAACTGTTTCTGATGGTACAGAACGCATAGTTCTTAACAGTTCGTGGCGATCGCTGCGAGAAATCCGGGGCAAAGATGCTAAAAACGGCAATAATCCTAGCGCACCGATATCGTATAGTTCTGATGGGACTAAGTAAGTAATTTGCGATGCCCAATTCAACCAAGGGCGAAGTTTAAAGGCTGAAGCTGGATTAATTAAAATAATGCGTTTAAATAAATGCGGTGCTTCGATCGCTACTTTCATGGCCAAGCAACCGCCAAAGGATTCGCCACATAAGTAAACTGGTCTCCTGTGGGAACTTGTTTCTAATTCGCCGTGAATCAAGTCTAATACATTGTTTGTCAGTACATCCCAGCTGGTAAGGTCTTGGCGAGGGATTGCGAAACAGCGGACATCAAAGCCAACTTCTAATCCGGCTGTCTGCGATCGCAATAGTTGACCTGTTCCATCCATCCCCGGTAAATATACAAATAGCGGATATTCTGGCTGTAATCGTTTCGGTGTCAGGAAACAAGGCTTGAGTTCAACTTCTGTAGTAGTCATTGGTCATCGGTCATTGGTCACTAGTTAATGGTATAAAACTTTTGGGCTGTTAATTGTTTGCTGCTTGCGACCAAACGCAAAAATTTCCCTCAAAATAAGCAACTCAAACCCGTGGCGATTATTCAGTTGTGCTGTCAGCGTATCTTTGGTGCGACTCAAAATAGTATTAGCAACCTCGATCCAGTAAGTCGCTAATTTCGTTATGGCAATATTCGGTTAGTTCAGCCACAACAGTTCTGGCTTGTTTGCCATGATATCTTTTTTGATGTTGAGGCGTAATCCAATAAGGACGACCAATTAACACGGCAACCCGACGATAAATTACTAAAGGATGCCAACCTGGTTGTCTAAATAAAGGTTCTGAAGGGTCGAATAAACTCAATAATCTGAGGGGAAAACCAGAAGTATTGACTTCTTCAATTGAAGCGATCGCAACTGGCAAAATTGCTAAATCCCGCACATCAGCCCGCAATGCCAAATGAGCAAATCCCCGCTGAAATTCACCTACTGTGTTTGGCACGGTAAATTTTATCATTGGTTCTGTTCCTTCGGGAAAGACTCCTACCATTTGCCGCGATTGCAATAGCGTTTGCGATTGCACAAAAAAGCTTTGTTGGCGGTTTTGGGGTTCTTCCAAAGGAAAACATCCCAATTGTCCGGTAACAATCTCGCGCAGGATTGGCACTTGTCCCATGTAGTGATGGCAAGCAAAGCGAATTGGATTTGATAGCGCCGCCATTAAAATCGGTGCATCCATAAAGCTGCGGTGATTGCTGACTACCAAGACGCTAGCATCTCGCGGAATGCGGTCTTCATTGTAGCGAAACATTTGTGTTGAAAGCCCCGCTAACAAACCTTGAGAAATCAGAGTCGGACTATTTAGACTCATACCTAATCAATATATATTTCGGTAAATATGGCAGTTTTTCTTAATTTAAGTTTTACATTTCTTTACCAATACCATGACCGTCTTAAGATAGAAATGTCTAAATCTAGAAATAGAGATAGATTCCTCTGAGTATTATGTATTCCTAAACACAATAATATTATGTAATAAAAAGTATTCGGAAAAATTCTTTAATAGTAAATTTCTGTATTTTAAGCAAAAAGCAGTTGAATTAATGCATATTATAAAACAATTGGTGACCGGATAAATTTGCTAATATTAAGGTGTTATTGGAAAAAATGCTAGTAATGTTATATAATTGCGTGGTTTTCTTTCCGAAACTAAGATGTAAAACGTTTTAATAAGTTAATTTTATTTTGCATGAATCTAGTGAATAAAACAGAACATACATTCGCCCTGACAACACCCTTATATTATGTAAACGATGTCCCCCATATAGGCAGTGCTTATACAACGATCGCAGCCGATGTAGTAGCCAGATTTCATAGGCTTTTGGGGCATGAGGTACTACTAATTACAGGTACAGATGAACATGGGCAAAAAATTCAGCGATCGGCAGAAAGTTTAGGCAAAGCTCCACAAGATTTTTGTGATGAAATTGTGCCTAGCTTTGAGAGTTTATGGAAATTGCTCGATATTCAATACGATCGCTTTAGTCGGACTACAGCACCTCGTCATGCAGCGATTGTTAAAGAATTCTTTGAGCGAGTATGGGAATCTGGCGATATCTATCAAGGGCAACAACAAGGATGGTACTGCGTATCCTGTGAAGAATTCAAAGAAGAACGAGAGCTTTTAGAAGGACACCGTTGCCCAATTCATACTAATAAAGAAGTAGAGTGGCGAGACGAACAAAACTATTTTTTTCGTTTATCTAAATATCAAAATAAACTGACAGAATTTTATCAGTTAAAACCGGATTTTATTCAACCAGAAAGTCGGCGCAACGAAGTCCTAAGCTTTGTCAATCAAGGTTTGCAAGACTTTTCGATTTCACGAGTCAATGTAGATTGGGGTTTTCCCATACCAAGCGATCCCAAGCACACCATTTATGTTTGGTTTGATGCACTACTCGGTTATGTAACTGCATTACTAGAACCAGATGCACAGCCAACTTTAGCCAATGCCTTAGAAAAGTGGTGGCCGATTAATTTGCATTTAATTGGTAAAGATATTCTGCGCTTTCATGCAGTTTACTGGCCAGCAATGCTTTTATCAGCTGGTTTCCCCTTACCAGAACGGCTATTTGGACATGGCTTTTTAACTAAAGATGGTCAAAAAATGGGCAAAAGCCTGGGTAATACACTCGATCCTGTAGAGCTCGTTCAACGCTATGGTAGCGATGCCGTTCGTTATTACTTCCTTAAGGAAATCGAATTTGGCAAGGATGGCGACTTTAATGAAATTAGGTTCATTAATGTTCTGAATGCAGATTTAGCAAATGACTTAGGTAACTTGCTTAATCGTACCCTGAATATGGTGAAGAAATACTGCGCCCAGAATAATGTACCAGCGATCGGCAACGAAACAATCTCTGAGGAAAATCCTTTAAAAACAATTGGTTTACGTCTGGGGGAACAGGTAAAACAAGCATACGAACAGCTAGCTTTCAATCAAGCCTGCGAAGCGGCCCTTTTACTGGTGCAAGCCGGAAATAAGTTTATTGATGAACAAGCTCCTTGGTCGTTATATAAACAGGGAAAGCAGCAGGAAGTCGAAGAAGTTCTGTATGCAGTTCTAGAATCGGTTAGACTAGCAGCTTACCTGCTATCTCCAATTATTCCAAACATCAGTAGCGAGATTTATCGGCAGTTGGGTTTTGGAATAAATTTTAACGATCGCATACAAAGTTCGCTTAATGCTCCTTTTGCTACCCATGCAGCGTGGGGAGTACTATCTAGTAAACAACCGTTGGGTACACCCCAACCAATTTTTAAGCGCATAGAACCACCAAAAAACGATTAGTCCATATCAAACTCTAATTTTGTTCGATTTCTTTTCTCTGGTAAAAATTTATCGTGGCTTAACCTAATTAGCCCCGGAACATTATCATAAACCGCTGTGACTAGAATCTAAAACTGGTTAATTTGTATCAAAAATAACAGGGATAAAACTGAGGTATGACAACAATGTTGAATAATTTAGAAAATGACTCGATATTTACCCCAGAACAGGTTTTAGAAAACCGGGGTCGAGTCGCCATATTTATAGATGGTTCAAACCTATTTTACGCTGCCCTTCAATTAGGAATTGAAATCGATTACACGAAATTGTTGTGTCGATTAACCGGAGGTTCTCGCTTACTGCGAGCTTTTTTCTACACTGGTGTAGACCGGACAAACGAGAAGCAACAGGGATTTTTGCTGTGGATGCGTCGCAATGGCTATCGAGTAATTGCTAAGGATTTGGTACAACTGCCAGATGGCTCTAAAAAAGCCAACCTGGATGTAGAAATAGCAGTCGATATGATGGCGTTAGTTGATTCTTATGATACCGCAGTTTTAGTTAGCGGTGATGGCGATTTGGCTTATGCAGTTAATTCCGTGAGCTATCGTGGTGTAAGGGTAGAGGTGGTGAGTTTGCGTTCCATGACTAGTGACAGCTTAATTAATGTAAGCGATCGCTACATTGATTTAGAAGCCATCAAAGAGGATATTCAAAAAACCCCTCGTCAAAGTTATCCGTACCGACCATTATCGAGTATGGGATTTTTGGAAGACCCAAGAACTAGCGATGGACACCTGGAAATCCAAGAATGAAGTATCTGTTTAATCATAAAGTGAGAGAGGTTGAAGGGCAGCGAGCAGGGAGCAGAGGAAGTAAATTTTCTTCGTCACCCACTTTCCAACTTTCCTCTTTCTTTATTTTAATTTTGAACTTTTTTTTAATAATTGGATTAGTTAGCTGTGGGGGGAAATCTCCCACAGCTTCTCAGCAAAATAACGATGATTCATCTCCCCAAGATAGTAAATTGACATTCTTTGATGTCACTTTAGAACAAGCAGATGAAGTGGGACGACCGATTTGGAAAGTCCAAGCTAAAAGGGCAAAATATACTAAAGAAAAACAAATTGGTCAGGCGGAAAATCCTTATGGGGAACTATACCAAGATGGCAAAGTAGTTTACCAAGTCAAAGCAGATGTTGCAGACATCGAACAAAATGGAAAACAGCTATTTCTCAAGGGAAAAATATTTGCCACAGACCCGACCAATGGAATTGTTTTGCGGGGTAACGAACTAGAATGGCGTCCCCAAGAAGGTTTATTGATTGTCCGCAACCAGATTAACGGAACTCATAAAAAACTACAAGCACTGGCGCAAGAAGCACGAGTAAAAACGCGCGAACAGGAGATACAGTTTTCTGGGGGAGTGATAGCAAATTCTGTCGATCCCCAATTGCAAATGCGAACCGAGCAGTTGAACTGGAAAATTAAAGAAGAAAGATTAATTGCCGATCGCCCCATTGAAATTGACCGCTATAAAAATAATCAAATTAGCGATCGTGGCAAGGGTAATGCAGCCGAAGTCAACCTAAAGACTAAAATAGCGATCGTCCAAAAAAATGCCCAATTAGATTTACTAGACCCACCATTGCAAATAGCTAGTAACTCTATGACCTGGAACATGAACGCCGAAACCGTCACCACAAACTCCCCCACTCGCATGTTCCAACGCGTAGAAAAAGTTACGGTTACAGCCAATCAAGGGGAAATGAAAATCCCGCAAAAAACGGTTTATTTAACAGGTAACGTCAACGCCATTGGTCAGCGTAGCCAGTCATTGAGATCTGATAAATTAACTTGGTATTTAGACAATAAATTAGTTGAAGCTCAAGGCAATGTAAATTATCGACAAATAGATCCCCCCCTAAATTTTACTGGTGAAACAGCCGTTGGCAATTTGCAAACAGAAAATATTGTTGTCAAAGGCGGTAATTCTGGCAATAGAGTGATAACAGAGATTATTCCTCAAGAAAGAGCCAATCGTCAGTAGAGATTGGGGAGTGGGGAGGTGGGGGAATGGGGAGATGAGGAAGAGTTTTAGAATTATGTTCATTTAGTTCAAAAACTCATTCACGAGTATCAAAGACTCATTAATGGAGTTCAAAGGCTCATTCACGAGTATGAAAGACTCGTTAACCAAGTTAAAATACTCCCTCATCTCCCCACCTCCGTATCTCCCCATCCCCTCATCTCCCCACCTCCCCAATTTTCGGTCAATTACTAGGCTAGGATTTTAGTACTACAAGTCCTTTGATCAACCATGAATGGATCGAATCGATTAACTAAAGAATCCTTGCCAAAATCCCAGCAAGCAGAACACTCTCATAATCACGATACAGATGGCGAACATCCAGACCATACTCACGAGCATGGAGAGTCAACCCATCCTCACGTCCATAGCGAAGAGTCATTACGGCGAATTGTCAATCGACTGTCGCGTATAGAAGGACATATTCGTGGTATTAAAACAATGGTGCAACAAAATAGCCCTTGTCCTGATGTTTTGTTACAAATTGCCGCAGTACGGGGTGCATTAGATCGAGTAGCGCGAATTGTTTTAGACGAACATTTAACTGAATGTATTGCTAGAGCAGCAAAAGAAGGCAATATGGAAGTTGAAATTGAACAATTAAAAGCAGCTTTAGATCGGTTTTTGCCCTAAATTCAGAATTCAGGAGTCAAAGAGGCTTTAGTCACTTTACCTAGTCCCCAATCCCCAGTCCCCAGTCCCTTGCTATATGCCAAAATTAACACAAGTGTCTCACAGTCATAGCTGATGGTTTGGGCAGTTCCAAAGCAGTTGCAAGGGGGTAAATATACCCTCGAAAGTGTATTAGGGCGGGGACGTTTTGGCATTACTTATCTCGCCAAAGATGAAAAAGGCGATCGCATTGTCGTCAAAACCCTGGACGATCGATTATTGAACCAAGCAGACTTCAAAAGGTTGCAAGAAAGATTTGTCCAAGAAGCCTTCAAACTAGCTAAATGCAAACATCCCCATATTGTGCGCCTCTTAGAAGATCCGTTTCAGGAGGAGGATTTGTGGTGCATAGCAATGGAGTACATCGCCGGAATCGATTTAGCCCATCGCCCACAGAATATTTTGCCAGAAGCAGACGCCCTGCAATACATCCAACAAATCGGCGAAGCGTTAACGGTAGTACATCAAAATAACCTGGTGCATAGAGATGTCAAGCCAGCCAACATTATGATTAGGGCTGGTTCAAAAGAAGCTGTGTTAATTGACTTTGGGCTAGCACGGGGAATCGACAGTAAAAAACTGAGTGTCAGCAACTTAGAAACAGAAGCCGAAGCAGGTTTTACGCCACCTGAACTATATTCACACACAATTGAACTAGGGGCATATACCGACGTTTATTCACTTGCAGCCACACTTTACAACTTATTGACAGGACAAGTACCAACCAGCGCCAAAGAACGCCTGCAAAATCATACTCCATTACCAGAACCAAAAGACTTAAATCCTCAAATTAGCGATAACATCAATCGTAATATTCTTTGGGCAATGGATTTAGACCCCAAAAAACGCCCCCAATCGATTCAAGCTTGGCTAGATTCACTCGGATTAAAATCGATACTTGTTATCAATACAAATGAACCAGAATCAAGAAGAATTAATTACGAATTATGGCTTACAATAATAGGTTTAATTCTTGCAGTCATAGCAATATTCACAGGAATTTTCCAACAAGATATTCGAGAAATCTTCATCAAACCATCGCCTTCACCCACAGAAAAATTAACACCAACACTACCCCCAACAAAACCACCAAATTAACTCCTATATCTCTCTTTTTCCTGCACCTCTGCGCCTCTGCGTGAGATAAAAAACTTCTAACTAATAAAAATATGTACTGGAATAAAGGTCATCAACTACAAAATGGTAAATACATCATTGAAGACGAATTAGGACAAGGTGCTTTCGGCATTACCTATAAAGCTATACACAGCCGAATTAACCTACCAGTTGTCATTAAAACGCCTAATATGCGCCTCAAAAGAGATAAACAATATCCCCGCTATGTAGAGAAATTTATCCAAGAAGCTGAATTATTAGGTCAACTTTGCCAAGAACCTCACCCAAACATTGTGCGGGTAATTGATTATTTTGAAGAAGGCGACAGCAATACACCATGCTTAGTAATGGAATTTATTGCTGGTAAAAATTTAATTGATTTAATTGAAGGTGAATTAATAACACCACTACCAGAAGCAGAAGCTATAAAATACATTTGCCAAATTGGAGATGCACTAACAGCGATGCATCAAAATTTAATAGTGCATCGTGATATTCACCCCGGCAATATCATGTTGCGAAGCGGTAACCTACCAATTTTAATAGACTTTGGTTTAGCAGGAGATATTGCCCCAGCAACTTCTTTTTCTAGAAGTTTTGGTAATAAAAACTTTGCTCCTTATGAGCAGATGATGGGTAGTAAAGATATAGCAGTAGATATTTACGGTTTAGCGGCAACACTTTACTATATAGTTACAGGTGAATATCCTACAAGTTCCTGGGATCGCAAATATCATCAAGCTGATTTAATAGAACCAAAGCAACACAATCCAAATATTAGCGAACAATTAAATTTTGCAATTATTGAGGGAATGAGGTTAGAAGCAAATGAACGTCCAAAATCTATACAAGGATGGTTATATTTATTACTTGACCAAACTATATCCGATGATTTGAGTTCAGAAGTAGGGGTAGATTACAGAAAACTACGAGACTACCTAGCAGTAGGATATTGGAAAGAAGCTGATAATGAAACTTACTTAGTGATGCTTCAAGCTGTAGGTCGTAAAGAACATGATTGGATTAGAGAGAAAGAATTCTTGAACTTTCCTTGCAAAGACCTCCGCACAATTGATCGCTTGTGGGTAAAATATAGCAACGGGCGTTTTGGCTTCAGCGTTCAAAAGGAAATTTACCTAAGTGTTGGTGGTAAACTTGATGGTAAATATGACAAAGAAGCTTGGGAAAAGTTTAGGGACACCTACGGTTCTTCGGAATTCAATGCGTTCGTTGGTTGTCGTCGCCGTCGTTTCCTTTTTGGTTCGTTCGTTCGTTTTCGTTTATTCTCTTCTCTCGCATCGAGACTTGTAAAGTGTAATATTTAAGGCTTTCAGAAATTTGTAAATATTAATTACAGCCTATTTTTTCACGAATTAATCAACATGTCCCAAGGTAAACTCATTTGCCCAGGCGAAGACTTTTTCGGCTTCCCTTTAATCATCATTCCTGCTAGCAAGCAGCTACCCCAATAATTCCGTTTCTCTGGTTTTGCCTGTGGAGCTTAAAACCATGATAATTAAACTAGGAAGTAATTTCAGCATTATTTGTGGAAACTGATAGCGCGATCAACAATAACAATCAAATACTACCATTACCCCCAGACGCTAACACAGAAGAGTTAGAAGGCGTTGTACAGGTGTTAGCAAACGTAACTAAGCTCCCTGTTGAAGTGGTTAAGCCACATTTGGATGCATTGCTTGAGCAGTTGATGAAATCAAAACAGGAGCAACCATTTTACAAAACTGCGACGGCTCTTGAGTGGATAACAGCTTTTCGGGAATGGGCAGAGAGCCATAGGCGAGATACGCCCTTACTATCTGAGTATGCTTTAAGTCGGGCGGGAATATACGATGATGAGGAGTCCGAAGATATTTAAGTGACTTATCTTGTCGATACCAACTTATTGTTACTAAGCGTACAGCCACACCACCCAATGTATGCAGATACACTGAATGCAATCTCAACTTTACGAGTCGCAGAGTCAGAGCTTTTTATTACCTCACAAAACCTCATAGAGTTTTGGCGAAGTGCAACACGACCTAGCCAAAGGAACGGCTTAGGCTTAACCATAGCTGAAGCTAGGACGGAACTGGAGCGTTTAGAAAGTTTCTTCTTGGTACTGCCAGATGTACCTGAGATTTATCCAGAGTGGAAGCGATTAATTTTACAGTATGGGGTAGTGGGGGTAAATGTCCACGATGCTAGGCTTGTAGCCTCAATGTTAGTCAACAGACTAACCCATATCTTAACTTTCAACGTTAGGGACTTTAACCGCTATGCTTCTGAAGTCACACCTGTGAACCCAACTAGTTTTATACCACCCCATCCGTGAGAACTTCTCAACAGATTTCTGACTTTTGAATTCAGAATTATCTAACAATACGATTACCACTTTGCCACTTCTTGCCGCAGTTCTTCCATATCTAAATAATCATTAATAAAAGCCTTTCGTAAAAGTGGATGAGGAATAAATTCATCATACTTTTGAATTTCCGGCGCTTCTGAATTACTAACTAAATCTTCTGCACTAATTCTTTGCTCGCATAACGAAGCAATTTCACGAGAAAGATATTCAAATTTCCCCTTACCTAATTTAACTGTCAAATAATAAGGACTTATCCCACCAATACTTTTAATTTCCAACGATTCCCAACAGAAAGAATTAAGCAATCTTTCCAAAGTTCGGTAACCAAGAGTACCCATCCAAGGAAAAATACAACATTTACCTTTTTCCAATTCCAAAATATTCTGCTTCTCTAATGCCACCCGCCGCAGGAATTTACGAACCGTCTGTAATCTTTGCAAAGCATTCTTTTGCAAATAGCTATACTCCACATCCTCAAATAAAACTTGCCGCATTCGTTGTAAAACTTTTGTATGAATTGTCCCACCACCACCGCGCCAATAAACACTAGCTTTACCCTCAGCTTGTTTCACAACAATAGCTCTTTTTTTAAAGTCAACTTCTACAACTTCCCAAGTTCTCCCAGCTAAACCAAATTGATTCCCAACAGGAACCGGCGCAGCAATACTACCAATTTCCGTTGTACCATGCTTCACAATATATTCTTTTTGCTCAGCAAACACAGCATAAAACTGAAATCTCCTTACCACCTTTTCTCCTGCCAAACCCAGGATTAATTTACCTTGTTCAGTCTGTTGAATATGACCAATATCAATTAAATAACGTAGCAATAGCCGAAAATCTTCTTGGGAAATCGCAGCAAAAGGCGGCAAACTAAAAATTTGTTTAGCTAAAGCATTAGGTGAAATTTCCCCCGTTGCTGTTAGAATACTCATGGTTTGGTGATAAAGCAAACTCAAAGGATATTTAATCGGTTGAATTGGTTCAATCCACTTTTCCTCTACATAAAGTTGGATAATAGCGATACATTGTAAAAGTTGCCAGGGAATTTGCTCTGGTAAAGAAGCTTCTGATAATGGCTGTTCTTCAGTGCAAATAAAGCGCATATCAGCAGCTTCACCTCTTCTACCACTGCGCCCCAAACGCTGTAAAAAACTAGCTACAGACAAGGGTGAATCTAACTGAATCACTCGCTCTAAATGACCGATATCTATGCCTAATTCCAGAGTCAGAGTTGCAGCAGTCACAGCAGGATTATTCGGTTCGCGCATGGCATTTTCAGCTGCTTGCCGCAAACTAGTAGCTATACTCCCGTGATGCACGTGATATATATCTGGTAATTTTTGTTCTGTGGCAATTTTTCGCAATGATGCAATTATAGATTCGGTGCGGGTGCGATTATTTGCAAAGATGAGACATTTACGAGAATTGCTGAGATTAAAAATATATTGTTCGTAAGCTGTTGCCTCTGATTCATCAACTTCATCATTAATATAAAAATGTTCTACAGCTAGTTTGATTTGACGCTTGATTCCATCTATTTTAGGAGTAATTACTTCCTTATCAGTTCCAGAACGCAACCACTCTTCAGCTAAGGAATAATCGCCGAGAGTTGCGGATAAACCAATACGACGCTGTTGTTTTTGTGTGGCTTTTGCTAAACGTTGTAATTGGCAAATAATTTGGCAACCGCGTTCTGAACCCATAAAGGCGTGAATTTCATCGATAATCACAAACCTTAAATCACCAAATAACCGAAGTAGCTCGTTATTTTTATTAATTAATAAACTTTCTAAAGATTCTGGTGTAATTTGTAAAATGCCTTGAGGATTTTTTAAAAGTTTGTTTTTTCGAGTTTGAGAAACATCGCCGTGCCAATGCCAAACTGGAATATCTGCTTCTTTAAGTAAGTCGTTGAGGCGCTCAAATTGGTCGTTAATTAATGCTTTGATGGGACTAATATATAACGCACCTATGGTAGAAGAAGGGTAGTTGTGTAATACAGTCAAAACTGGGAGAAAGGCTGCTTCTGTTTTACCGGCAGCGGTTGCAGCAGCGACTAGTAAGTGAGCATCGGTGTCAAATATGACTTGACAAGCGGCAATTTGGACTGGTCGTAATTCAGTCCATTGGTGATGGTAAATGTATTCTTGGATGAAGGGTGCGAGTCGGTTAAAGGCATTGGTCATATTTTTATAGGGAGTAGGGAGTAGGGAATGGGGAAATGAGGCAGAAATAACCAAGAAATAATCAATGACTAATGACTAATGACCAATGACTAATAACATTTTCATCCTATGGACTCAAGGCGGATTGGGCATTTGTCGGTCACACTGAGGTTATAGCGGTAAGTATATAATGAGGCAAAACTGATGAATCAGCATAAGGAACGTTTACGTGTCATCCTTTCTATAGCAATTATTTTCGTTGGAATCACACATTTTTTGATTCCAGAACCTTATGTGAAAATTATGCCACCACAGCTTCCTTATCCTTTGGAATTAGTTTATCTGAGTGGTTTTTATGAAATTTTAGGTGGTATTGGGTTATTAGTCCCGCCTGTAAGTCAAGCTGCGGCTTGGGGACTTATTGCTCTTTTCATTGCTGTTTTTCCCGCGAATATTAATATGGCGGTTAATCATATTAAGCTGGAATATATACCAAATTCACCTTGGGTACACGTATTCAGGCTTCCTTTTCAAGCAGTTTTAATTGCTTGGGCTTGGTGGTACACTCAACCTTCTGATTCGGAAAAGCAAGTTTCTATCATTCCTAAGTCGCTGATTCCGAAAGAATTAGAATTGAAGTGAGAATACTTTTATTTAAATAATTTATATTCGGCCATGCGTGCTGCAAGTTTATTTGGCATAACGCTTTCGTTAGCAATTGGTGTTGCAGAAATTACTGTTCCAGTGGCTCAAGCCGTGCAACTTAGGGATGGTCTAGTCTATTTTGTGCAACCACCGAGACTGGTTGAGGCGACAACTACTTATAAAGATGTAAATGTTTGGGGCGCAACTTACTATTTCACTATCAATCTGCCGGAAAATGCTGGAGAATCTCTTGGGAAGGTAACCATTGCTCAACGTGAAGGATCGGAGAATATCCGGTACGATCTTGATGATACTCGTGCTTTTGTGGGAACGCGCGATCGCAAAGAAGCGCAATTATCGCTAGGCCCAGTCACCAGAGAACGCAAAACACGCACAATTACCGTGAACTTTGACCCTCCTGTGACTCCAGGACAAACAGTTACAATTGCCCTCCGTCCTGTAAAGAATCCCAGTTTTTCTGGTGTTTACTTACTTGGCGTGACAGCATTTCCAGTGGGTGAAAATTCCCACGGTCAATTTCTTGGGTATGGGCGGTTTCAGTTCCAAAGCAACAGGTTTTGGTGGTTCCCATAGGTAGCATAACCTCATTCAATGGAACATGAAAAAATTATTAATTACTGGTGTCAGTGGTTTTTTAGGATGGCATCTTTGTCAACTTGCAAAACAAGACTGGGAAATTTATGGCACTTATTTATCGCATCCTATAGAAATTCCTGGCATTAAAATATTAAAAGTTAATTTAACAGACTTTCAAGAATTACAGCAGATATTTAATACTATCAAACCAGCAGCGGTTATTCATACAGCTGCTCATTCACAACCAAACTTTTGCCAAACCCACCCCGAAGAATCACACGCAATTAATGTTACTGCATCATGTAATCTTGCCGGACTTTGTGCTGATAATTCTATTCCTTGCGCTTTGACATCAACCGATTTAGTTTTTGATGGTTTAAATGCTCCTTATCGCGAAACAGATTCGGTCTGCCCTGTAAGCATTTACGGCGAACAAAAAGCCATAGCTGAAGCAGGTATGTTAGAGCGATATCCCATGACCGCAGTGTGTCGAATGCCTTTAATGTTTGGCGCAGAAACACCCACAGCAAAAAGCTTTATTCAACCATTTATTCAAACTTTAAAAGACGGCAAAGAACTCAATTTATTTATTGACGAATTCCGCACACCAGTAAGTGGCACAAGTGCGGCAAAAGGACTTTTATTAGCCTTAGAAAAAGTCAATGGTATTATTCATTTGGGTGGAAAAGAGCGATTGTCCCGATATGATTTTGGTCTGCTATTAGCAGAAGTATTTGAACTATCAGCTACTAGAATCAAAGCCTGTCGGCAACAAGATGTGAAAATGGCAGCACCTAGACCAGCAGATGTTTCTTTGGATAGTTCTAAAGCATTTTCTTTGGGTTATGAGCCTTTATCTTTACGAAAAGAATTGCAGGAATTAATCAATAGTCAATAAGAAGATTGTATTTGTTGTGTACCTAACCAGTGACGGAAGCTGGAATGATAAAGACTATAATAGATTGCTCCGTCAATTTGTTCTTGGTGTAAAAATTCAAGCCAATTTTCTATAACTTCTTCAACTTCGTATTCATCTGTATTGATTATATTAGCAATAGCATCTACAGATATTGCTTTTTCTTGCTGTATTAAGACATTTAACACATCTGTGCTGTGTTCCGTCCCTTCTTCGGGTGGAAACATTTTGTGTAAATGCTGGTGATAATATGCTTCTAAACCAGGCGGGAGTCGATCGCACTCCAAAGATTCCGGGTAGAAATTTTCTAAGATCGCACCTACAATCTGGCTAACATACATAAAATTATTTTCGCTCAAAGTGGTGAGGCGATCGCTAAATTCTTCCTCATTAATCTGGTGATGACTCAACCAAGATTTAAGATCCCCCCTACCTTCCCTTAACAATGGCGAAATATTGCCCCCCTTTTCAAGGGGGGTTGGGGGGATCTCTTGAGGAGTTAGGTAATTTTGAATATAAGCTTGAATATCCCGCCGATTTTCTTCTGGATAATCTGCTAAATCAAGACTTTGCGACGGCGTTTCAATTAATAAACCCGACTTGTCCCGCAAGAAAGGTCTACGAGTGACGAGGAAATAGACCTTATCCGGGAGATAGCGGGGGAGATAAAACAGATTTGTACCAGATGGTTGGCTGTTGCGGTCAATGCAATTCAACCCATCAATGGCAATTATTAGTTTTTGATGAGGTTCTAACTCATCGCTGATTTGCTGGAGAAGACTAGAGAAAAACCAACTTCCTTCTGTGGCGTTATTAGGGAGAGAGGTGTAATTAAGCGAGTATTGATTAATGAGTTGCGTGCAGATATTTATGAGAAATTCGTCAGCACGATTTTTACCCTCAAGTTCGGCATTGTAATAAATAACTTGAGGATTGTTTGTCACATATTTGGCGAGAATTGCACTTTTACCGCTACCGGGTGCGCCAATGATAGTGAAGTAACCGTGGCGATGGCGGTGGAGAAAGTTGTTAATAGCCGTGAAGACAAATTTGCGATCGACAAAGTTTAGGCTTTTGGCTTGAATAATTTGCTCAAAATCTGTGGGATGTCCTCTGGAATTGATTGCAGTGGGTGGTTTGGGTGGTGAGTTCATAATTCTGAGGAATAATTAAAAGATAAGGCAACAGTGGAGGCGATCGTGACTGTACAATTGCTAAGACGGAAATTCACAGTTGAGCAATATCATAAGATGGTTGAGTCGGGGATTCTCACAGAAGATGAGCGAGTGGAACTGATTCGGGGAGAGATTATTGATATGTCGCCTATTGGAACAAAACACGCTGCTTGTGTGAAACGGTTAAATAAACTCTTGTCTCAGAAGTTACGGGATAGAGTTCTCATTGCTATTCAAGACCCTGTGAAACTGAACGATAACTCACAACCTCAGCCAGATGTAGCATTACTCAAACCCCGTGATGATTTTTACGCCACTGCACACCCCCAACCCCAGGATATTTTTTTATTAATTGAAGTAGCTGATTCAACTATCGAGTATGACCGGGAAGAGAAAATCCCTTTATATGCACAAGCAAACATAATTGAAGTTTGGTTAGTAAATATTAACGAAGAAATTGTGGAAGTTTATCAACAACCAACAGCCGCAGGATATCAGCTTATGCAAAAGTTCGCTAGCAGTCAAAGTTTATCAATTAAAGCCTTCCCTGATGTAAACATTAACGTCAATGAAATCCTCTGTCAGTAATATATTGTGTAGTTTCTCAATTACGAATTACGAACTACGAATTACCTCTCATCCCTTCAAGGCGCAAAAAATGCACCCTACCCGATCGTTCCCCTGCCACAATTGTCATGCGATCGGGTGCAACTGCACAGCAATTAATGGAACTTTCCCCTGTGAAGGTGGCAATGACCTCCCCTGTTGCCAGATTCCAGACTTTGAGGGTGTTGTCCCAAGAGGCAGAAATCACCTGTTGCCCATTGGGGGAAACGGTGACAGCATTTACCCAGGAAGTATGACCATTGAGGGTAAGGAGTTCTTTGCCATCTGCCAGATTCCAGACTTTGAGGGTCTTGTCACGGGAGGCGGAAATTAACTGTTGCCCATTGGGGGTGACGGCGACGGCATTCACCGAGTTGGTATGACCTCTGAGAGTGAGGATTTGCCTTCCAGTTATTAGATTCCTTATAAAACTAAAAAATCCTTCTTTGCCATCTGCCAGTTTCCAAACTTTGAGTGTCTTGCTGCGGGATGCGGAAATTACCTGTTGCCCATTGGGAGTGACAGCGACGGCATTTTCTGAAAAGATATGAGTATTCAGAGCAAAGAAGTTAGCATGGAGAGCGAGAAGTTCCCTTCCAGTTATTATATTTTTCATAAAACTAAAAAATCCTTCTTCGCCATCTGCCAGATTCCAGACTTTGAGGGTCGTATCAGAGGAGGCGGAAATTACCTGTTGTCCATTGGGGGTGACGGCGACGGCATTTACTGATTCGGTATGACCATAGAGGGTAAGAAGTTCTTTGCCATCTGCCAAATTCCAGACTTTGAGGGTTTTGTCAGAGGAGGCGGAAATTACTTGCTGTCCATTAGAGATGACGGCGACGGCATTTACTGATTTGGCATGACCATAGAGGGTGAGAAGTTCTTTGCCATCTGCCAAATTCCAGACTTTGAGGGTTTTGTCAGAGGAGGCGGAAATTACCTGTTGTCCATTGGGGGTGACGGCGACGGCATTTACCGATTCGGTATGACCATAGAGGATGAGGAGTTGCCTTCCAGTTATTAGATTCATCATAAAATTAAAAAATCCTTCTTTACCATCTGCCAGATTCCAGACTATGAGTTTGTTGTCAGAGGAGGCAGAAATTACCTGTTGCCCATTAGGGGTGACGGCGACGGCATTTACCGATTCGGTATGACCCTTAAGGGTGATTAGCTCTTTGCCATCTGCTAGATTCCAGACTTTGAGGGTCTTATCAGAAGAGGCGGAAATTACCTGACGCCCATTAGGGGTGACGACGACGGTATTTACCGATTCTGCATGGCCATAGAGGATGAGGAGTTCTTTGCCATCTGCCAGATTCCAGATTTGAAGAGTGTTGTCAGAGGAGGCAGAAATTACCTGCTGCCCATTGGAGATAATAGCAACGTCATTTACCGAGTTGATATGATCTTTGAGGGTGAGGATTTGTTTGCCATCTGCCAGATTCCAGACTTTGAGGGTGTTGTCAGAGGAGGCGGAAATTACTTGCTGTCCATTGGGAGTGACAGCGACGGCATTTACCAAGTTGATATGACCTTTGAGGGTGCGGAGTAAGCCTTTCCCTGGTGGCGTTAAGCTAGGAGTCAAGGGACACAGCCAAGGGGTAGTCTTCCCTTGCTTTATTTGTGCCAGTAATTCCTGAATTTCCTCTGGCATTTTCTGATTTAGTAACCGTCCATGCAAGTGACTTGCTAGTTGCCCTTTATCTACTGCTAAAATATGCGCTGACAGTCTCAATGCTCCTTGAATCAATTTGAGACTTTTGACTTTTTCAGAGTTATATTCTGAGTAATTTAATGTCTCTTCACCATCAATCAAATCATAATCATCAATTAGTAGCTGCACCCCAAACTCAGGATAGTTAATCTTGGCAGTGATGAAATCAAAATCAGTCAGAGTTTGGTAATACTTTTCTAATTTTCCCGACTTTACCAAGCTTGGCGCTAAACTACCCAAGTAAGCACGAACAAAAGCAGGACTTTGTGCCGCTAATTTGTCAGCAAATTCTCCCATATCACGCCATCTTCCCGATAAGGTAGTCTGCAATGCGTTGATTAACCTCTTGAAATAGCTTCCGTTTAGAATCCAAAACCCGTTTTGCTTTCAAAAAGTCTAAAAAACTAGCGTGATAAATGCTATAGCAGATTTCTCCTTTTATATCCTGCTGCTTCAAATACTCAACCCACTCTTCTAAAACTAATTGCACCTCATATTCATCCTGTTCAGCAATATCTGCTATCATCTCACAAGGAATTGGTGTACCAATCTCCACTAAAATAAACAGGATAAATACTTTTACTTCTTGGGGCTTTGCATCCATCCCCATACGTTCCCAATGAACTTGATAATAGTCTTGAAGACCATCGGGTAATTGCGTTAAACTCAAGTCTTTATAGTCACCTTTAGCAATTCCTGGCAAGACATAGCGCAGGTACATGAAATTATTTTCACTCTTAGTTGCTACCTGCTCAACAAAATCATTCTCATCAATTTTGCGGTCTTGAATCCATTGTCTAAGTGCCTTCTTATGGTCTTCATCGACATTCAAAAATAACCCAATATACTTTTTAATATCTTCACAGCTCAAATTAACATAGTCATTTGCCCTTAAATCTAGCTCCTCCATCGGGACATCTGGTGCAGACAAGCGTTTTTTATCTATAGTATATGGTCGTCTAGTCAGCAGAAAATAGACACGTTCTGGTAGCGCCGTTGGTAAATCTAAAAGATTTCCCCCAGCTTCTTGCTCCACTTCATCCAAAGCATCAACTACAATTACCAGACGTTCGCTAACAGGAATTTTTTTACTAACTTGTTCTAGTAAATCAGCTAAATTAGCCTTCTCGACATTCTGCAACTGGTAACGCTTAGTTAATTGCTGGCGAATACTTTCAAGAAATAGCTCCGCTCGATTGCTACTAGTTTGGCGAATATTAAAATAGCATGGCGATTTATTGTCCCAGACGTATTTTGCAGCAATGGTACTCTTCCCCATCCCCGCATCACCCACTACTGTAAAATAACCACTGCGATTCTTATTGCAAAATTGCTTAAATGCGTCAAAAACAAACTGACGACCACAAAACGAGCGAATTTTTTCTCTAATTAACGACTTAAATTCTGTTGGATACTCGTCTAAATTCCATTTAGGAAAAGGCTGAAACTCAATTGATTTACTTCTTTTAGCAACCTTAATAAATATTTCTCCAAACTCTTCCAACTGCGATCGCAGTTCAATTTTCATCAATCGGATATCAAATTCTGAATCCTTCCCCTGCAAAAACTTTTCTACTTCTTTATAAAAACCCAAAGGATTGTTTGAAGTATAAGCACTCCAAAAAGCATTTTTAATTTCTCTTTCTCGAAAAAGATTCAGCAGTACTTCCGGCTTATCTACACCATACTCAATTAAAGAATAAACATAAACACCATCAACATCTTTAGGCGGTTGTACTGGGTCAAAATTGAATTGTTTTAAAGTTCTAACTACAGTTTCATTGCGTTGAGCTTGATTAATAACTAGAGAAGCCGCAGGTTTAGCAATACTTTTAAGTACATTAACTACAGGGTCAATATTCATCTTCGCTAGCAGTAGAAATAATTTTTACGCCTGTAACTTATCCTAACGACAGATGCCAAAATTCAGCAAATACACACATATAATAGCGATATAGCAAGGGACTGGGGACTGGCGACTGGCGACTGGGGACTGGGGACACTTCGGCAAGCTCAGTGCATTGCTGGGGACTGGGTAAAAAGTCTTTTTGTGTCTAAGTTTTACGATCTGTTGATGTCCTAACAGTCTTGTTTATTGCTATACCTTTGGTAAACTGCGCTAACGCATCCTCTCAAACTCTTCCTCCGCGCCCGGTTATTGAGCGAAGTCGAAATACTGCGCCTCTGCGCTTCGATTCTCACACTCATTGCCAAAGCACGTAGACGTAGCCTTTGTAGACATTTCCTAGCTATTTCGAGTTTCAAAGCTCAACGTTGACCTTCTGAGGCTCGACGTTGACCTTCTGAGGCTCGACGTTGACCTTCCGAGGCTCGACGTTGACCTTCCGAGGCTCGACATTGACCTTCTGAGGCTCGACATTGACCTTCTGAGGCTCAACGTTGACCTTCTGAGGCTCAACTTTGACCTTCTGAGGCTCAACGTTGACCTTTTGAGGCTCGACGTTGACCTTCTGAGGCTCGACGTTAACCTTCTGAACCTCAACTATAAATCAATATGTTTCAGTTAAGGGCTACTGGCAAAAATTTTGGGTTTTCGAGACGCGATAAATCGCCGTCTCTACAAGGGTTTTGGTCTTATCTGAACTGTATTGAACTATAAATATTTCCATCTTATGCAGAAAGAAAGTTTATTCTAAAAAAATCCCCCCAACTTTCTAGAAACGAAAGTTGGGGGGAGCAAGTTTTAACTAAAGTATATGATTTTACGAAGAATAAGCATCCATTGGCAGACAAGAACAAACAAAATTCCTATCGCCAAAGGCTGCATCAATGCGGCTGACAACAGGCCAGAATTTATGTTCGCGCGTCCAAGGCGCAGGATAGGCAGCTTGTTCGCGGGAATAAGGATGATCCCATTCTCCACTGAGCAAACTTTCAGCAGTATGAGGTGCGTTCTTCAAAAGATTATCTTGGATATCTGCCTTGCCTGATTCGATTTCGGCAATTTCTTGACGAATAGCAATCAAGGCATCACAGAAACGATCTAATTCTTGTTTCGATTCGCTTTCTGTTGGTTCCACCATGATTGTACCTGCCACAGGCCAGGAAACAGTGGGCGCATGGAAACCGTAATCCATCAAACGCTTGGCAACATCATCGATTTCGATCGCCGCAGATTTTTTGAGCGATCGCAAATCTAAAATACATTCATGGGCAACTAAACCATTTTTCCCTTGATATAAAACGGGATAGTAAGATTCAAGTCTCTTGGCGATGTAGTTAGCATTGAGAATTGCCACTTTTGTTGCTTGGGTTAAACCAGCCGTACCCATCATGGCAATGTACATCCAAGAAATCACCAAAATACTCGCACTACCCCAAGGTGCAGCCGCTACAGCACCAAGATGAGATTTTCCACCTGACTTGTCGATAGTGACAACAGGATGTCCCGGCAAAAATGGCACGAGATGAGAAGCAACACCAATAGGCCCCATACCAGGGCCGCCGCCACCGTGAGGAATACAGAAAGTTTTGTGCAAGTTTAAATGACAGACATCCGCGCCAATATCCCCAGGACGGCAAATTCCCACTTGGGCGTTCATATTTGCCCCATCCATGTAAACTTGTCCGCCGTGGGTATGAACAACTGCACAGATTTCCTTAATTGACTCCTCAAAAACACCGTGAGTCGAGGGATATGTCACCATTAAGGCGGCGAGTTCTTGCTTGTGCTTTTCAGCTTTCGCTTTCAAATCCTCAACGTCAATGTTACCTTGAGAGTCGCAGGCAACTGCCACTACCTTCATGCCGCACATTACCGCACTGGCTGGGTTTGTCCCGTGTGCTGAAGTGGGAATCAAACAGACGTTGCGGTGTGCTTCTCCCCGACTTTCATGATATTGGCGAATTACTAAAAGCCCAGCGTATTCACCTTGAGAACCTGCATTTGGTTGTAGAGAAATTCCGGCAAAACCAGTAATTTCAGCTAACCATGCTTCAAGCTGCTGAAACAAAATTTGATAACCTTGCGTTTGGGATGGTGGGGCAAAAGGATGAATCTTGCCAAATTCTTCCCAAGTTACCGGAATCATCTCAGCAGTTGCATTCAACTTCATTGTGCAAGAACCCAAAGGAATCATCGATGTTGTTAGCGACAAGTCCTTGCTTTCTAGCCTGTGGAGATAGCGCAATAACTCTGTTTCTGAGTGATAGCGGTTAAATACTGGATGAGTTAGGTAGTTGCTAGTGCGGGCGAGGGTTGAATTTTGCACAGGTGAGTTGTGCTGTGCTGCAATTAAGTCTTCAATTTCTTTAAAACCGAAAAATAGACTCTCAGGCGTTCCAAAAATCTCCCAAAGTTCAACTAAATCATCTACTGTAGTTGTTTCATCTAGAGAGATACCAACAGCAGTATCATCAAAAACGCGCAAGTTAATATTCCTTCTTTGACAAATTTCCAGAATTGCTTGCAGGTTGCGCGTTCCCAACTCCACGCGCAGCGTATCAAAGAAATGTTCGGAACTGATTTTGTAACCCAAACGCTTGAGTCCTTCTGCCAGCAATACCGTCAAGGAATGGATCTTTTCGGCAATTTGCTTAAGTCCAGTAGGGCCGTGATAAACGGCGTACATACTCGCCATCACCGCCAGTAGCACCTGCGCTGTGCAGATATTACTAGTAGCTTTTTCGCGGCGGATATGTTGTTCGCGGGTTTGTAAAGCTAAACGCAATGCAGGCTTCCCAAGAGCATCTTTTGATACTCCGACAATTCGCCCTGGAACTGCTCGCTTATACTCTTCTTTAGTTGCAAAATACGCTGCATGAGGGCCGCCAAAGCCCAAGGGTATACCGAAACGTTGCGTACTACCCACAGCAATATCAGCACCAAATTCACCCGGAGGGGTAAGCAAAGTTAAACTTAAAGGATCTGCTGCTACCGTCACCAATGCACCCTGAGCATGGGCTTTTTCGATAAAAGCGCGGTAATCGTAAATTGTGCCATCGCTTGCTGGGTATTGCAGAACGGCACCAAAAATCGGTTCCTCAAAATCAAATGTTTGATGGCCGCCGACAATGATTTTAATCCCCAATGGTTGAGCGCGAGTCTGCAACACATCAATGGTTTGGGGATGGCAATCATGAGAAACAAAATAGCCATTGGCCTTATTTTTAGAAACCCCATAGCTGAGGCTCATGGCTTCTGCGGCGGCTGTGGCTTCATCGAGTAATGAAGCGTTGGCAATTTCCAAACCTGTGAGGTCGATAATCATGGTTTGGAAATTCAACAGTGCTTCCAATCGTCCTTGGGCAATTTCTGGCTGATAAGGAGTGTAAGCAGTATACCAACCGGGATTTTCTAGGATATTACGTGCAATAACTGGAGGGGTAATACTGTCGTAATATCCCATACCAATATACGAACGGAAAACTTGGTTTTTGCTAGCAATTTTTTTTAACAATGCCAGCGCTGCGTATTCACTTTCTGCCTCTGGTAAATTTAGGGGTTGCTTGAGGCGAATTGCCTGGGGTACTGTTTGGTCGATGAGTTCATCTAAACTAGAAAACCCCAAGACTTCAAGCATTTGCTGGATGTCATCGGAGTTTGGGCCAATGTGTCTGGGGGCAAAACTACTTAACTTTTGACTCGTTTCGTTTAGCAGATGGCGATCGCTAGACTTTAAATTAGGGAGATTCAATACCACAAATTACTCTCCAGATAATACTATTTCATATTTTGCAACAAATACTGATAAGAAGTTAGTGTAATTTATCAATTTATAGCAGGAGGCAGGAGGCAGGAGGCAGAAGGCAGGAGGGAAAAGTATTGCTATTGCTAGCATTTAAGCTTGTCATTATGTCCTAACATATCTGACTACTGCTATATCTAAAATTTGATAACTTAATTTTTCAAGAAATCGGGCATTGGGTATGGGGAAAGGGAAAGGGGTAAGGGAGAAAGGGGAAAGACTTACTCTAACTTCTCTCCCTGCCCCCTACCTCCCCTACCCCTTTGCCTACTCCCCTTCTACTAGGGCGCGGTATTCATCAGCAGTCATAGCCTCATTCACTTCATCGGGGTCATCGACGCGCACTTTCAAAAACCATCCTTCACCGTAGGGGTCATCTGATACTTGTTCGGGTTCGTCAATCAAAACATCATTGCGTTCTACAACTGTGCCGGTGACTGGTGAATTCAGTTCTTCAACGGCTTTTACTGATTCAATTGTGCCAAAGTTTTCTCCTCTGTTGAGAGCTTCGCCAACATCTGGCAGTTCCAAAAACACGATATCACCCAATTGATTTACAGCAAACTCGGTAATACCAATGGTGGCAATATCGCCATCTAGCCGCACGTATTCATGAGAATCTAAATATCTGAAATCTTCAGGATATAAAGACATTTCACTTCCTCTCCCTTATCAAAAAAATCATTGTTCTAATAGTTATCCAAGCCATATCTGGTAATGAACCTTACTGTAGATTGAGTAACTCACACAAGCGGTGCTGAGTAATGGGTGAAAAAATATGACTTTCGCTTCTTTTAGTTGCTACTCGGAACTCAGCACTACTGAAAACACATTATTCCTCAAAAACCTCAGGACTTATCAGTTAGCGACACGATTTTTTGAGCGATAGAAGGGACGTTTCACCACAACTGCTGGGTAAGCTTTGCCCCGAATCTCAACTTCTAATTCCTGACCAACAGTTGCTAATTTGGTGGGAACGTAGGCTAAAGCAATGGGATAGCCAAGCGTAGGCGATAAAGTACCGCTAGTAACTTCACCTAATACTTTACCTGCTGAGAGAATTTGGTAGCCATGACGAGCAATGTTGCGTCCTTGGGTTTGTAAACCTACTAAACGTCGTTGCACTCCCGCAGCTTTTTGCTGTTCCAAAACTGCCCGACCAATAAAATCACCTTTGGTATCTAGGTGAACTAACCAGCCCAAACCCGCTTCTAAAGGTGTGGTGGTGTCATCGATATCTTGTCCGTAAAGTGCCATTGCTGCTTCTAGGCGCAGAGTATCCCTTGCACCAAGCCCACAGGGAATGACGCCAGCATTATAGAGACTTTGCCACAATTCTAATGCCACATTAGGATCTAGCATGACTTCAAAGCCATCTTCTCCGGTGTAGCCCGTGCGGGCGATGAAAGCTGGTTTACCTAATACCGTTGCTTCGAGGTGACCGAATGCTTTAATTGGTTGTAAGTCTTGTTGTACTAGGGGTTGGAGATATTTAATAGCTTTTGGCCCTTGTACGGCAATTAAGGCTTTTTCGGGTGAAAGGTCTTGGAATTGCAGCTCATTCTGGTCGAGGTTTTGCAATAGCCATGCTTTGTCTTTGGCAGTGGTTGCTGCATTAACTATAATAAATGCCCTTTGGATACCAGTCGTGTCTTCACCTTGATAATAAACAATGATGTCGTCAATAATTCCGCCTTGGGGATTTAACAAGACAGTGTATTGTGCTTGACCGGGTTGCAAGCGGCTCAAGTCTGAGGGTACTAAAGACTGGAGTTGGGATATGAGGTTTTTACCTTGGAAGGTAAATTTACCCATGTGGGAAATATCGAACATGCCAGCCGCATTTCTGACAGCCTCGTGTTCGCGGCTAATACCACTAAATTGTACGGGCATTTCCCAACCACCAAAGCTAGTAAAGCGTGCTTTGAGTTCAACACCCAATTGATATAAAACAGTCCGCGCCAAAGATTGGGCGTTATCTTCTTGATTAGCCACAGGTATTTTATGCGATCGCACCTCAACATCTATCTATCCTACGAGATGCTTTCGGGTTTGAGAGAATAGTTTCAGATAACAAACACAAGCCTCCTAAATCTTGTAGAGACGCGATTAACCCTTGTCTTTACCTCACCCAACTCTCTACTAAGGTTTAATAGTTAATGGTGGAAGTGTTGAGATTTGTTAATTTAACATTATGAAGTATCGGCAAATACTCGCTAGCTTTGTTTTAGCCATAGCTCTTTTTGTTTTTCCCCTCTCGGCGCAAGCTGCAAGTTCTTCCAGCATTACCCGTTCTGCTGGAGAAGAGTTTCAGAGCAAGGACTACTCTGGTCAAAGTTTAATTGGCACTGAGTTTACCAATATCGATTTAGAAAATGCTAACTTCCGTAATGCTGACTTACGCGGTGTGGTGTTTAACGGTACTGTATTAGAGGGAGTAAATCTGCATGGCGTAGATTTTAGTAATGGCATAGCCTATCTAGCAAGATTTAAAAATGCTGATTTAGGTGATGCAGTCTTGAGCGATGCAATGATGCTGCGTTCTACATTCGATAATGTTGATATTACTGGCGCTGATTTCACCAATGCAGTTTTAGATGGAACGCAAGTGAAAAAGCTGTGTACAAAGGCAAGTGGCGTCAATTCTAAAACTGGTGTAGATACGCGTGAGTCTTTAGGATGTAATTGACCTCTCCCCGCCATAACTGGACGGAAATTCTAAACCGTTGCCAACTGCTGGACTTTAAGGAGGCAGGGGGCAGGGGAGATGAGGAGATGGGGAAGTGTGGGGAGTGTGGGGGGAAAGATTTCTTCCCCATCCTCCCACACCTCCCACACCCCTTGCTTGCCCAATTCCTAATTCCAATCCTGTTCTTCTTTCTTGCCCCGACTTTTATAAATACCTCCTACGTCGTGGAGTTGGCGAGTTTTCTCAAAAAGTTGCGCTTCCGTCAAACCCCACTGTTGCAAAACTTTATCTAAATCTTGTTGAATATCTCTCGCCCCTGGAAAGCCTTGATAACGAATTCGCAATCTAGCTAATTCTGCCAAATTATAGTCTGTCGCTTCTTGAGCGAGTAAACTATTAATAAGGGGGCGATCGCGGTTATAAAGAGGGTGCTGTTGATCTTTACCGCCCATTGCTTCACTCATCGTAAGTCCTGACTTTCAAGTGGTGAGTCCTAAATTTTTAGTTTATCTGACACAGGGGCATTAGGGACTGGGCATTGGATATGGGGCATTGGGCAAGCAGGAGGTGTGGGAGGATGGGGAAGAAATCTTTCCCCCACACTCCCCACACTTCCCCATCTCCCGATCTCTCCCCTAGTCCCCTGCCCCCTCAGTAGTCCCTGACGGCTACTACACCTGGGGTCTTACGGCTCTCACCACTGTCGGTTAATTTAAATAAAGTTACATTAGTCCATAAGAAAATACAAAAATCTTTAGATGAGGGTGAATCTTATATCACCCAAAATCGAAGCAGCAAGGGAGCAAGAACCCGCTATGTTTGAACACTTCACTTCCGAAGCCATTAGAGTAATCATGCTAGCTCAGGAGGAAGCACGTCGCCTGGGACACAACTTCGTAGGAACTGAACAAATTCTCCTGGGTTTAATGGGAGAAGGAACTGGGGTTGCTGCTAAAGTGCTGGCTGAATTAGGCGTTACTCTCAAAGACGCACGTCGCGAGGTCGAAAAAATTATTGGTAGAGGTTCTGGCTTTGTACCACCAGAAATTCCTTTTACTCCTAAGGTTAAAAGCCTGTTCGAGCAAGCTTTTAAAGAAGCTCATAGTTTAGGACAGAATTACATTAATACCGAACACTTACTCTTAGGATTAACTGATGCCGGCGAAGGTGTCGCTGCCAAAGTATTGCAAAATCTAGGAGTTGATTTTAAAACCGTCCGCAGTGCGATTATTCGCCGTTTGGGTGAAAATGCACCAGCTTTTGCTGGTAATGGTAACCAAAAACGCACCCAAACGCTAACTATGGAAGAGTTTGGCAGAAATCTGACCAAATTAGCGCAAGCAGGACAACTCGATCCTGTGGTTGGTCGTGAGAAGGAAATTGAGCGTGCTGTCCAAATTCTCGGTCGCCGTACTAAGAATAACCCAGTGTTGATTGGGGAACCAGGAGTTGGTAAAACGGCGATCGCTGAAGGTCTAGCTCAACGTATTGTTAATCAAGATATCCCCGAATCGTTACAAGATAAGCAAGTCATCAGCCTGGATATGGGTTTATTGGTGGCTGGAACTCGCTTCCGCGGCGATTTTGAAGAACGGATTAAAAAGGTTGTTGAAGAAGTCCGTTCTGTAGGCAATATCATCTTGGTCATTGACGAAATTCACACCTTAGTTGGCGCTGGCGGTACAGAAGGCGGTTTGGATGCAGCTAACATCCTCAAACCCGCTTTAGCACGGGGCGAACTCCAGTGCATCGGCGCTACTACCCTCGATGAATATCGCAAGCATATCGAACGCGATGCTGCCTTAGAGCGTCGTTTCCAACCGATTATGGTCGGCGAACCATCAGTCGAAGAAACCGTACAAATTCTTTACGGCTTGCGCGGTGCTTACGAACAACACCACAAAGTCACAATTTCTGACGCCGCAGTAGTAGCAGCAGCCAAGTTGTCAGACCGCTATATTAGCGATCGCTTCCTGCCAGATAAAGCAATAGACTTAATTGATGAAGCTGGCTCTCGCGTTCGCCTGCGGAACTCTCAAGGTTCTGCCAATAAAGAACTCAAGCGCGAACTCGCCACCGTTACCAAAGCTAAAGAAACAGCAGTCAAAGCCCAAGATTTTGACAAAGCTGGACAACTGCGCGACCAAGAATTGGAACTCACTGCTCAACTGGAAGCTTTGGTATCAGAAAACGAAAAATCTGTCAATACTGCGATCGTCGATGAAGAAGACATCGCCCAAATCGTGGCTTCTTGGACTGGCGTCCCAGTCAACAAGCTGACTGAATCGGAATCAGAGTTGCTCTTGCATTTAGAAGACACTCTGCACCAGCGCCTCATCGGTCAAGAGCAAGCAGTTACATCCGTATCTCGCGCCATCCGTCGCGCCCGCGTCGGCTTAAAAAATCCCAACCGTCCCATTGCTAGCTTTATCTTTTCCGGGCCCACTGGCGTTGGTAAAACCGAATTAGCCAAAGCATTGGCAGCTTATTTCTTTGGTTCGGAAGAAGCGATGATTCGCTTAGATATGTCCGAATACATGGAAAGCCACACCGTCTCCAAATTGATTGGTTCGCCTCCTGGTTATGTCGGATACGACGAAGGCGGACAGCTAACCGAATTAGTGCGGCGCAAACCATACACAGTACTGCTTTTTGACGAAATTGAAAAAGCACACCCCGATGTATTCAATATGCTACTGCAAATCTTGGATGACGGGCAACTCACCGATGCCAAAGGTCGAAAAGTGGACTTCAAGAACACGCTGATTATTTTGACCTCTAACATCGGTTCCAAGGTGATTGAAAAAGGTGGTAGTGGTTTAGGCTTTGATTTTGACACCCAAGCCGACGCTACTTACAACCGCATTCGCAACTTGGTAAATGAAGAACTGAAAAATTACTTCCGTCCTGAGTTCCTCAACCGTCTTGATGAAATTATCGTCTTCACCCAGCTTTCTCGTGATGAAGTTAAGCAAATCGCTGACATTATGCTCCGTGATGTTGCTAACCGCTTGACGGAAAAAGGAATTACTTTAGAAGTTAGCGATCGCTTCAAAGAACGCGTAGTCCAAGAAGGCTATAATCCCAGCTATGGTGCTAGACCATTACGTAGGGCAATTATGCGCCTCTTAGAAGATTCTCTGGCTGAAGCGCTCTTATCTGGTGAAATTACAGACGGAGACACAGCACTGGTAGATGTCGATGATGACTCTCAAGTAAGAGTCCAAAAATCAGCAAAACGAGAGTTGCTATTAGCCAATGTTGGCTAACATTTATACCTAATCGCTTTTTGCTGTAATATTTTAGGAACACTCTAGCCTCTTATTTAGGCAGAGAAGCAGGGGCATCTCAGACAAACATTAAGTGAAATGGTATTATATCGTTAACCTCTGGTATTTCTACCAGAGGCTTTTTTTATGGCAATTTTCTTACCGCCATTTTCAAGACAGCCAAAACAATTCGTAATTAGTAATTCGTAATTTTCAAATCCAGGTATCATCTGAATTTCTTAATTGCAAATTGTGAATTGCAAATTGCGAATTGCGAATTGCGTTAGCGTAGCGGGGCGTAGCCCATTGCGAATTGGTTTTACGCCTTCTCTTTTAGAGCTGCAATCAGTAAGTCAGCAACAGCGCCGCTAGATGCTGGATTTTGTCCAGTGATGACTCTCGTATCTGCAACAGCAAAAGAAGCCCAAGGTTTATCTGCTTTTTTGTAAACAGCTCCTCGATTTACTAATTCGGTTTCCGTCAAGAAAGGAAGCTCTTTATCTAGTTCGGCAAGTTCTTCTTCTTGGTTGGAAAAACCAGTAATTTCTTTGTCCTTAACCAGCAGCGTTCCATCTGACAATTTAATATTCAGCAAGCCCGCAGTTCCATGACAAACGGAAGAGACAAACCCACCTTTTTCATAAATTTTGCGGCTGATAGCCTGTAATTCTTCGTTGTCAGGAAAATCCCAGACTACCCCGTGACCGCCAGCATAGTAAATCGCAACGTAATCATCTGGTTTGACTTGGCTTGGTTTTAGCGCCGCCCCAAGACCATTCATAAATTCTTTGTTCTGATACCATTCCCAATCAGTTGGATCTTTGAGTGACAGGCTGTGGGGGTCAATTGGTGTATAACCACCTTGTGGACTGACAAAATCAACTTCATAGCCAGCCTCTTTAACTTTCTTGACAAAATGGACAGCCTCTGTAAACCACAATCCGGTAGCACGATTTAAATTTGGATATTTTTCAACGCTGGTTAGAACAACAAGTATTTTTTTACTCACGATATCACCTTACTACTTGATTCCGAGTTTATTGTAGTGCGTAACTAAACATTTAATATCATGCTGATTAAATTCACGCAAATTCTATATAAAGGCTCGGTTATTTCAAGTTTTTAGCGTGGCGATCGCCTCCTGTCAAACCCAAGGCTCTAGGACTTCTACCGTTATTAATCTCAGACCAAGGTGTATAATATAAAAATTTTTTCCACCGTACACCCTAGTTTTGGTAAAGAATTCCACTAAGTCTACGAAATTACCAATTACACTCGATAAATTATGATACTTCCAAAAACCAGTAGGGGCGCACAGCAGTGCGCCCCTAATTTTGGTGGACTGTACGTTTTGGCGATCGCTTCCTTGACAAAATTTACGACGCCAGCAACTCCCGAATCACTCTGGCTAAAGCCTTTTGCGTAAAGCGAGTGGCTACTTGTTGACCTAAACGCTGTACCCCCGGATTTACCAATAATTGAGCAATTTGAGGTGCAAGTTGTACCGGGTCAAAGCCCCGTGTTTCTCGGAGAATATTTAAAATGCGTTTGATATGCTCCAAGGTTTGCTGTTGTTCGACTGTCGCGGCTGGAGTTTCATTAACTGCTGCCAATCCTACCCGTTCTCTTAATAAATAGGTAAAGTTATGCAAAATATTTTTACCTAAAGCATCAAGCCCATTAACAGATTCATCCACTAGCTTGTCGCGAATAAAAGCGCCGCGTTCGGATGATAGAAATTCTATCCCTTGATTCAGCACTAAATTAAAGTCGTAATCTTGACTGTTACGCGCATTTTTTAACAAGTTTTCTAAGCGGTTCCAGCGGAATCTACCATCTTTAAATAGCAAATCTTGCAATGATGCTCTTAATTGTGGTGCTGGGTCTGTTAACAAGCGTTTGGAAACGTAAGGATAAGCTTCGCTGAGAACTTTAAAATTCGGATCTATATATATTGCAATACCTTCCAACGTCACCAAGGAACGAATAATTAAAGCGTAGTATGGTGGGACGCGGAAAGGATATTCGTACATCAAAGCCGATAACTCATCGGTAATGCTTTTAATATTAAGTTCGGCAACACTAGCTCCTTGAGCATCAGCAAAGACTCTGGCAAAAGCGGGAATAATTGGTGTTAAATCTGTTTCTGGTGTTAAAAAATCTAATTTAACGTAGTCTTTTGCTAAGCCTTCAAAGTCGCGGTTAACCACGTGAACGATCGCTTCAATTAAACCATAACGCTGTGGTGGTTTAATTTCGCTCATCATCCCAAAATCCAGATAAGCTAATTTGCCATCGGTTGTGGCTAATAAATTACCAGGGTGGGGATCGGCGTGGAAAAATCCATGTTCTAATAGCTGCCGTAGAGAACATTGTACGCCCACTTCAATTAAATAACGAGCATCTATACCTTGGGCGCGAATTTCTTCAGTTTGAGTTAATTTCGTGCCGTTAATCCACTCCATCGTCAACACGCGACGATTGGTATATTCCCAGTAAATTTTCGGTACGTAAATGTCTTTTATGTGACCGTATAACTCGAAAAATAGCTCGGCATTTTCACCTTCATGGATGTAATCCATTTCTTCAAAAATGCGATCGCCTAATTCATCGAGAATACCAACTAAATCACTGCGTACCCGTTTGACGTTTTTTTGTACCCAACCGGCGATGTTACGCAAGATATACAAATCAATAGTAATTCGCTCTCTCAAGTCAGGGCGCTGGACTTTAACCGCGACTTCTTCACCAGTTTTCAACTTCCCTTTGTAAACTTGTCCCAAGGAAGCAGCAGCAATTGGCTGAGGCGAGAGTTCGGCGTAAATTTCTTGAGGAGGTGCGCCTAGTTCTTCTTGAATAAATTGGTAAGCAATTTCGTTGGCAAAAGGTGGCAATTGGTCTTGTAGCTTAGTTAATTCTTCCAGATATACCGGAGGCACCAAATCTGGTCTAGTAGATAAAGCTTGTCCAATTTTGATGTAAGCAGGCCCTAGTCGCGTCAGTAATTCTCTTAGCTGAACAGCTCGACGGCGGTCATTTTTGACGACAATTCCCCGTTTACTATCAGACCACAACCCAAATACAAACGAGAGGGTTGGCCTCAACACTGCGAAAATCCGCCCTAAAACTTCCAAAGGTCGGTTTCCATAATGTGCCGCTATCTCCACAGGATCGTAACGCGTCTCAGGTTTGGCTGTTTTAGTATCCCTTCGCGCTGCTAAAAGTCTTGGCGATGTGTGTGACAGGCTACGCCTCGACACTGCCAAGTCTTGCGTACCATCTTCTGGTACCACATCAATAATATGCAGTTCGCCTTGGCTACTGTTGCCGTTGCGACTGTCCTCCTGAACTGGTTCGGAATTAGGGGGAAGTGTCTTAACAATCATGGAAAAGGCCACCGCTGAGAACGATTGTATTAAGTATTGTAACAATATGTTATGGGATTGGGCATCGGGCATTGGGCATTGGGGATTAGTGACTGGGGATTGGTGATTAGGATTAAAATAACTGTTTCCCAGTCCCCACTACCCATTGCTTTGCTACACTAATATCGGCATATTAATTTAATAGTAGTAGGTATTGCTGCTTTTCCCAGTGCTGAGTTGAAAGTGCCAAGTCGTCTTAATCTAAAGACATCGCTTGCGGCCTGACTAACTCCAAAATTTTCTTCCAACTCACAACTCAGCACTCAACACGCGGCTCAACGCCCCGGTACCGCTAACGGCACTACGGAAGGAGAATTTGGCTCGATGCTGCTTTGCTTACGAATTGAAAACTTTGCCCTGATTGACGAACTAGAATTAGAATTTGGCGCGGGACTCAATGTACTGACGGGTGAAACCGGCGCGGGAAAATCGATTATTTTGGATGCTATTGATGCTGCTTTGGGCGGGAAGGTCTCTAGTAGAGTGATTCGTACAGGGACAAGTCGGGCAATGGTAGAAGCGACTTTCACTTCAAATCCCCCTTTAGCTGCTTGGTTAACGGAACAAGAAATCGATTTGCTAGATGAAAATTCCCTAGTCATTAGCCGAGAAATCAGCGCTACAGCGAGTAATGTCCGCAGCCGATCGCGGGTGAATGGTGTGTTAGTCAATCGGCAGGTAATGGCAGGATTGCGCGATCGCTTGGTGGAAATCACAGCTCAAGGCCAAACTGTGCAAGTGGGACAATCTGCCCAAGTCCGCGATTGGTTGGATTTGTATGGCGGTGACTCGTTAATGCAGCAACGCCAAAAGGTCGCCACTAGCTTTAATGCGTACCAACAGGCGCATCTAGCACTGGAAAAACGCCGGACATCAGAACGGGAACGTTTGCAACAACTCGATTTGCTCGCCTATCAAGTGCAAGAATTGGGAGCAGCAAATCTGGACGAACCCAACGAATTGGAACAGCTAGCACAAGAACGGGAACGCCTGAATCATGTAGTTGATTTGCAACAAATGAGCTACAAAATTTATCAGGCTTTATATCAAAACGATAATGAAACTCCCGCCGCCGCAGATTTATTGGGAGACAGTGAAGCGATATTAAATGACATGGTGGAATACGATACCCAACTACAACATCTGTTGGAGTTAGTCAGGGATGCTCAAGCTGCGGTGATGGAAGTGGGAAGGCAGATTAATGCTTATGGGGATAGTTTAGAAGCCGATCCGCAGCGATTGGAAGAAGTGGAAGAACGGGTTCGGGAATTAAAGCAAATTTGCCGCAAGTACGGGCCGACATTAACAGAAGCGATCGCCTATTACCAACGCATCCAAGCAGAATTAGCCCAACTCAACGACAGCGAACAATCCATCGAAAATCTAGAACAGCAAGAAAAGGCGTGTTTGGAGAAACTCACCGAAACAAGCGATCGCTTAACTCAATTGCGGAGTAAGGCGGCTGCTAATTTAGAATCGCGTTTGATATCCGAACTCAAGCCTTTAGCAATGGAAAAGGTGAAGTTTCAAGTGGAAATTTTGCCGACTTCGCCAACTGCTACGGGAGCAGATAAAATTACCTTTATGTTTAGTCCCAACCCCGGAGAACCATTGCAACCTTTAACAGAAATTGCCTCTGGTGGGGAAATGAGCCGGTTTTTATTGGCATTGAAAGCTTGTTTTTCCCAGGTTGATGCAGCCGGGACAATGGTATTTGATGAAATTGATGTTGGGGTTTCCGGAAGAGTCGCCCAAGCGATCGCAGAAAAATTACACCAGTTAAGCCAACGCAACCAAGTATTATGTGTTACTCACCAGCCCTTAGTTGCAGCAATGGCAGATCGTCATTTCCGGGTGGATAAGCAAACTGTTAATCAAGGAAAAGGTAAAAAAGCTAACAATGGTAGCGTAGAACAACGTACTGTTGTGCGAGTTACTGCTTTGGATAATTTAACTACTCGCCGGGAAGAACTAGCACAGTTAGCTGGAGGAAAATCAGCGAGTGATGCGATCGCTTTTGCCGAATCTTTGTTATTGCAAGCGGCTAACCATCGTCGCCAGGAGCAAACTTGAATGAAGGCTATAGCCATCCTAAATGATTTGTGTAACTTGGATAAAGGTTTGTTCGCTGTCAACGGTTAACAGCTATCAAAGTATTTTTCACAAATCAAATAGGATTGCTATAGTCTTATATTATTTAGCGGTGACAAACTTTCCTGTAAAGAAGCTTGTCCCTCCGTCTTGTCCGTTACCGCTTAGTGGATTAGCTTGTAGCTCGAACAGACGAAGTGAGATTTTCCCTTGTACTGTTTGAGTTTTCGGATCGAAGGTAGCAGTATAATCAATTCGAGCAATACCAGTACCGCCTCGGTTTGAAAAAGAAAAGTCGATTGCTCTAGCGGCGATCGAATTCTTTCCAGTACACACCCAAGTGCCTTGAGCAGTGGTAAAAGGATTGAACTTACCGGAAATACCACCTTGGTTTGAGTCACTGACAATAAAGTTGCCTTCTTTAGTCAAAGTAATTAGCCCACGTGAAGAAAATTTTCCTTTGGTATCTTTTATTGTTGTCAGATATGTACCAGTAAAAGATTTGCCGCAAGCTGGCTCTTGATAATTGTTAATAATTACAGATTGAGCAGTTGCTTTTTGAAGGTTACAGATATCGGAAATGCTTGCTGTGGAAAGTACGCCAATTGTCAATCCAAGTAAAGGGTTACAAATTTTCATGGTCAATTGTAGTAGACAATTTATGGAAATCTACTTAAAAACATATACAGAAAAAAGAAATATTTTTGATAAAGTTTAGTTAATTTATGGTTAAAAACGCATTACCTTTAGAGTCCTTCTGAAGCAGGACTTACTAAATGCTAAAGGCGATCGCTATTTACGAGATAAATGTTTGATGCCTTTTTTGCCTTGACAAGAAATTTAGCAACTGCGGAAGATTTAGTGGAGCAGCAAAGCGATTCCGCAGTTGCGTCAACTTGTTTTGAGTTTTTTTTGGCGAACTCTACTGCTGACTTGGTGTAGCGGGTTGCGCTTGAGGTTGGCGTAAACGACGCAAAGACTCCCGCAACTTGTTTTGGTTAGCGTTTGTTCTTCGCCGCCGTCGATTTATAGTTGCTTGTGGTTGTTGTGATGAATTAGTAGTTGCTCGTTCGCTACGAACGCGGCGTAGAGACTCTCTGGCGGTTCCTTGAGAGCTTGTGGCAGTAGTTTCCACTCTCTGACGACGCAGCGGCCGATTCAATCGAGATTCTGCTGTTCTTGTGGTTGTAGCTTGATTAGGTGACGATGTAAATTCTCGCCGCCTACGTCTTGAAGTTCCCTCTGTGGTATTGGAGTTGGAGGCTGTAGCTTGCTGGGTTCTTTGTTCTGTTTCTTTTTTTCTTTGTTGTTGGTATTGGCGGTATTGCCGGGAATTTTCTTTAAAAGCCGCAGAGTTGACTCTTACCCCTCGTCTGCCACCTTGTGCTGGGTTGAATTTCCACTCACGCGCTTGTCTCAAGTGTTCTTCATCCAATTCGCGGTTGCCGCTGGAACTGGCTACCCGCACATTAATAACGTTACCTTGTTCGTCAGTATCAAAAGCCAAACCTGTACGGCCTTCAATTCCTCGCCGTTTAAATGACTCTGGATACTTAAAATCACATTTGCGGCAAGCCGCACGACCGTTACTATTACCTGAAGTGTTAATTTTTGGAGGTGTTGGCGCTGTTGGCGCTGTTGCTACCGGACGGTTTACTGGTTCATTGCCAATTCCATTGCCAGTGCCACTACCAATTCCACTGCCAGTACCGCTACCAATTCCGCTACCAGTACCGCTACCAATTCCACTACCAGTACCAGTTCCAGTTCCACTGCCAATGCCGCCGCCAGTACCAGTGCCAGTTCCTCCGCCAGGACCGGTTCCACTGCTTGTACCGACAGCGATACCGCTACCTGAACCTAAACCAACACCAGAGCCGCCACCGCCGCCACCACCAGCTGAGCTTGTTTTAGAATCTTCAGATGCAGCTGTTGGTGCAGCCGTTCGTGCAATGGGTGCAGGTTTTACAGGAACTTGTGGTGTAATTGGTCGCGTATTTATCGGTTGTGGTTTCTGCGCGACTGCTGTAATCTGTTCAAATTGCTGCTGAACTTTTTCGGCTGGTGGAGTTTCTATAGGTTGTTTTTGTACAATCTCTGGTTCTTTTTTGGGTTCTTGTGGAATTTCTTCAAGTGGTTTTTCTGGTTCCCTAGTCGGAGAATCAACGATCGCCACCTCTATTTGCAGATCGTTCTCTTCAGGCATTCTTGTTAAATAATTACTTATACCTGAGGACAATACGCCGATATGGAGTACCAGTGAGCCTAATATACTGTAAGCCAGAAAAGACTTGAGAGCCTCAACTTCTTTAGAACGTTGCTCGACATTAATGCCGGAAAAGCTCATGCTATTGCTACCTATTCTCACTAATTTAGTCATCTTAGAATGCAAGGTTACAAATTTCAAGTAAAAAATTAAATTTATTTGCCCTACTTTGATGTAACTGCCACATTGGTCGAAACTCTGGAAAAACTCTCAATATCACAGTTTCTAAATAAAAAGAATTTTTATTTTCATTAAATTAATTTATATAAAGCGAACAACTTATCTGCCTAATTTAGGTATGTTTGCGAAAAAAATATGACTTTGGATAAGTTAAAAGATTGCCTACTGAGCAAAATTTATTGTACGTACTGAAATGTAGATTTGAATAAAATGCATAAAGCGTCATAACTTTGCCTTACCCTTCTTCTTTAGTCGTGTATAATTAGTTCTGTTCAGGTAACTATATAAAAATTATGAGATTGCATTAAAAAAAATTATCATTATATTTTAAAAATTATTGAGAAAAAGTTTCAGCTTTTCTCAAGATTCTGCTAGTCTTACTGTGTATTGTTGATGACGTTTTGAGAACATGGGAATTCAGAATCTTTTTGCAGCAGGCGGCGTGGTCATGTGGCCGCTGCTGGCGTTTTCAGTATTGGGAGTGGCGCTGATTATTGAGCGTATCAGGTTTTGGGTAAAGATTAACAAGCGTCAAAGCCGCGTGGTGCGGGATGTTTTGCATCTCTATCGCCTCGATAATGTTGTCGGTGCAATGGATAAACTCCAGCAGAATGCAGATTTGCCACTTGCTCGGATTTTTCTTGCAGCTTTAGAATTAGAAGAGCCGAATCCAGAAGAATTTCGTTTGGCGTTGGAAAGCGAAGCGCAGGCAGAAATCCCCGTACTCAAACGCTTCCAAAATATTTTTGAGACAATTATTAGTCTGGCTCCACTGTTGGGGCTTCTGGGTACAGTATTAGGATTGATCGCTTCCTTTGCCTCTCTAAATCTGGGCGATGTCGGAGGTAGCAAAACGGCAAGTGTTACCGCTGGGATTAGTGAAGCGTTGGTGTCTACAGCGTCAGGCTTGATTGTTGCTATCTTCATACTGTTGTTTGCCAACACCTTCCGGGGATTGTACCAGCGGCAAATCGCCTTAATTCAGGAATATGGCGGACAGTTAGAATTGCTCTACCGTCGTCGTTATGAAAGAGGAGGAGAGAAGACCTATGCGGCTACAAGATGAACCAGATATTCCAGCACAGATTAATATTGTGCCGATGATTGACGTGATTTTTGCAATTTTGACATTTTTTATCATGTCAACTTTGTTTTTAACGCGATCGGAAGGTTTGCCAGTAAATTTACCAAAGGCAGCGACGGCAAAACAACAGCAAGTTCCCTCCAAAATTACCATTACGGTAGATGAACAAGGAGTAGTAAGCTTAAACCGCAAACAAGTTGCAGTTGATGATTTAACGCAGCAAGTGCGGAGTTTAATTGGTTCTAACTCAGAAATGTTAGTGATTATTAATGCTGATGAAAAAGTTGGTCACGGCAAGGTAGTGGCTGTGATGGATCGGGTGCGTGAAGTGCCGGGGGCAAAATTAGCGATCGCCACGCAAAGAAGATAGGAAAAGGGAGCAGGGGGAGCAGGGGAAGCAGGGGAGAATTCCCAACTTCTAACTCCTAACTCCCAATTCTTGAGATATAAGTTTAAGTAATGAATCTTGATGAGAGTGTATAAAAAAGTGGTCGCCCTCAAACATTTGTAAAGAGATAGACCTTGCTTGTTCTCGCCATGCTTGCAGAGCCTCATGGCTAACTTCTTTGTCTTGCCAACCACCAAATATAGTAATGGCAGAGTCTAGGGGCTGTTGTGGAGTGTAAATATAAGTTTCCAGAACTGCAAAATCTGCCCGTAAAACTGGGAGGAAGATTTGCATTAGTTCTGGATTTTCTAGTACTGCTTTGGGTGTACCGTTGAGAGTGCGTAGTTCTTCGAGTAACTCTGCGTCTGGTAAGACGTGGATAGGTGGTTTTATGGGCGGGAGTTGTGGGGCGCGACGAGCAGATATGAAAAGGTGAAACGGCTCAATATTATACTCTAAGCGCAGTAGACGAGTTAACTCGAAGCTAACTAATGCACCCATACTGTGCCCAAAGAAGGCGAATGGTTTGTCTAAATATGGTAGTAGAGATTGAGCGATCGCATTTACAAGAGGTTCTAACCGCGTGTAAGGTGCTAACTTCATCTGTTTTCCCCGTCCAGGATATTCCACAGCACAGACTTCGACATTGCGAGGTAGGCTATTAGCCCATGTACGAAAAATTATAGAGCTACCACCAGCGTAAGGAAAGCAGAATAAACGCAAGTTTGCTTGAGGATTTGGTTGGGGACAGTTAATCCAAGAATTGAAGGTTGGTGTAGTTGTCATAATAGAGCTTGTATTAGCTGTTTTACCCTTTGTATTGAATTACGTAAAGCTGGCTTATATCCTACCAAATGACCTGACAAGGCTAAATATCTACTATTAGGAAGAATGTAATACTGTATTGATAAAGCAGATATCTTCTTTGTCTTATCCATTTGGTAGGTATTATGAGGGGTGTTTGATGAGCGTTTATATTATTCGACCTAAAGCAACATCAGCAGCGCGATCGCTAAAACTTGAATCTAAAAAATTTACACCCGAAAGTCGTAAGGCGCAAGTTGCAGAAGTTGTAAATTTTTGGCAGGAAAACCAAGTATACCAAGAAATTGAACAGTGGTTAGAAGATGCACAAAACGACACAAGCGAAGTAACAAAGTATCCAGATTACTCAGGTATTACTGGTGCAAGTGTTGTAGAAATGCCGGATGAAGAGGCGGTCAGAATTCGTGAAGAGTTGCCTAATGCTTTAATTTTGCGGGATCGGCCGATTGAGTTAATTCAGCCACAACAAAGAAATACAGATACCAAAGATGAACTTACCGAAGATGAATTGTGGCATTTGGATGCGATCGCTCTCAACATAGCACGTCAAAATGGGTTTGCGGGCACTGGTAAAAGTATTACCATTGCTGTCCTTGACACAGGTATCGATTCAACACACCGAGAATTGCAAGGTAAGGTAACTGAATCTTATAGTTTTAATGATAGAAGTAAGCAAATCCAGTTAACAGTTTCCCAGGATACGGATGGTCATGGTACTCACGTAGCTGGACTGATTTGTGGTCAGCAAGTTGGGGTTGCACCAGAAACTAAACTGATTGATGGCGTACTTATCCCAAAAGGTACTGGCAAATTATCAGATTTTGTAATGTGGCTGGAGTGGCTAGCACTTCGACCAGACGTGAATATTGTTAACATTTCAGCAGGTCTTCCTACGTATGCTCATGAAATGAGCGATGTTATTGATACTTTATTGGCAGTTGGTATCCTGCCTGTTTGTGCTGTTGGTAACGATGGGCGTAACAATACAAGAACACCAGCAAACTGTCGGAGTTCAGTTTCAGTAGGTGCAACAAACTTTGATAGTAAAATTGCCAGTTTTAGCGGCAGTGGCAGAATATTAGTTAATAATCATTCTTATGATGTTCCTTATTTGGTTGCGCCTGGACAAGGCGTTTATTCATCAGTTCAAGGTGGTGGCTATGAAGCTTGGGAGGGAACTTCAATGGCAACTCCCATCGTTTCTGGTGTAGCAGCGTTAATCTTAGAGAAGTATAATAAGCAAATTTCGGTATTGGATTTAGTTGACGGACTCCTGACAAGTTGTAAAGATTTGGGACACGACAAGGAACGCCAAGGTAAAGGTTTAATTCAGGTAATCGCAGCCCTATGAAACTTAACGAAAGCCAAATTGCCAAAATTGACCCTCTGCTTCAAGAAGTTTTGATGAGTGCGAAGGGAAATGAGGTAATTCGAGCAATTATGAGTTTGGGAGACGAAAATCAAATTAGATTAAACGCAAACAATTCATCGCTGAAACCTCAACAGTTTACATCATCTGAGGCTTATCGACAGGCATTAATTGAACAGCGCAAAAGCCAACTTGCCGAAATGCTGGGTGATACTATTCAAGAACTCCAGCAACTTTCTTTAAAACCTATTGGAGGTGAACTCAGCCGCGTTGTGGTTGTCGAAGGTACGGCTGATGATATTTTGCGCTCATTATCACTGTCTGGAGTTAACCATGTGACTTTAGATCGGTTGATTGCACTGCCGGAAGTTGCACCAGATACAGCAGTGAAAAATTTTGTTGATATTTATATAAACACACTTGACCGCCCTATAGATGAGGAAACAAAAAAATTAATTTATCAAGCATCTGAGCAGTATATTATTAACTACCACAGGCAACATAACAAGTTGCAAATATTGGGAATGCAGCAGCCTGTAGATTTAGATTCAATTTACACGGCTGTGCAATGTTTGCAGGAAAGTGATATTTGGTGCTGGCAATTTGAATCAAATGAAGACTTACAAAAAATTTCAAGTGAAGTTATAAACAGCAGATTCCACCGTAAAGATGTTGAGAAACAAGAGGGAATTAAAGTTGCCAATGAGGAGCAATATTTGATGGTACTCGGCGCACCAGGTGCTGGTAAATCTACATTTTTGCGGAAGGTAGGACTAGAAGCACTCAAGGGTAAATCTGGTGAATTGCAACATGAATGTATTCCGGTTTTTATTGAATTAAAACTATTGACTGAAAGCAAAATCAATATTGAAGAAGTAATTAGACAAACATTCAGATCATCTCAGCTACCATTCTCTGAAGAATTTACCACTAAAGCATTAGAACAAGGCAAGTTAATAATTTTGTTGGATAGTTTAGATGAAGTACCAACGGAAAATACAGATTTTGTAATTAGCGAAATTCAACTCTTCGTCGATAAATATAAAAAAAATAGATTTATTATTTCTTGCCGGACTGCTGCTTATCGATCGCAGTTTAGAAATTTGATGGAAATTGCGATCGCCGATTTTGATGATGCTCAAATTCAGCAGTTTATTCAAAACTGGTTTTCTTCAGAGGTTGATAAAAGAGTAGGAACCGCAAACAAGTGCTGGGAGTTAATCAAAAACCAAGAATCAACTAAAGAATTAGCTAGAACTCCTGTGTTGCTAACTTTTCTTTGTTTAGTGTATGACGGATCTCAAGATTTGCCTAAAAACCGAGCTACGCTTTACAGTAAAGCTTTAGATATTTTATTAGAAAAATGGGCTGCTGAAAAACGCATTCAAACAAAACCAATTTATCGTCAGCTTGGCATCGATGTAGAGAAAATTATGCTGGCTGAGATTGCATATCACAGCTTTAAATCAAAACGGTTATTTTTATCTCACCAAGAACTTGTAAGTCAAATTAAAGACTCTCTGCATAATAACGATAATGCACCTAAAAATTTAGACGCTGAGGCAGTTTTAGATGCTATAGCTATTCAACAGGGAATTTTAGTAGAACGAGCAAGGAATATCTACTCATTTTCTCATTTGACACTACAGGAATATTTAACAGCACAATATATAAATGACCATCACCAAGTTAATAAGTTAGTTACTGAACATTTTGTAGATGAACGCTGGAAAGAGGTCTTTTTGCTAGTAGCTGGATTAATGCGCGGTGGTGCAGATGATTTGCTGTTGTTGATGGAAAAGGAAGCGCAAAAATACATTAGTACCCCTAAGTTACAGGCTTTATTAAACTGGGCAGAAAAGGTAACAGTTGGATCATGTGGTAATTGGAAACCTGTACGTAAACGTGCATCTGCAATCACCAGAGCCTACACCAACGCCATCGTCATCGCCAAAGCCATCGCTAGCGCCTACACCAACGCCGACACCAACGCCTATGTCATCGCCAGCACCAAAACCTACGCTAACGCCATAGCCAATGCTAGCGCCAATGTCATCGTTAACGCCAACGCCATAGCCAAGGCCATCGACTTCGCCAACGCTATCGCCAACGCCGATGCCATTGCCATCACCAACACTATCAAAAATACTAGTCAACTAAAAAAATCAGAAATCTTCAATAACGTCAACTTTACTATGCTGATTGCCCAACTAGAGGCACTCAAAGCTACAATTCCTGATGATAAACAATCAAGGAAAGTGCGTCGGGTATTTGCTGAAGACGTGCAACAAACCTTACTCAAAGCTTTCCATCTCACCCCAGAAATGATCGATTTATCTGAGGGACAAATAAAAGCATTAGAAAATTATCTCTACGCGAATCATCTCATTATCCAGTGCAAACAAGCAGCAGTGCGGGTGTCGCCCCAAACCTGGGAAGCTATTGAGGCGCGGATGTTGTTGCCTCCAAATGATTAAGCAAGAATAGGAAAATGAAAAGATAGCTAGATAAGCACTCTATGAGTTCATTACAACAGGCTAAGGATACAAAAACTCGTACCTTTACAGCAATTCTGTATTGGGAAGAAGATGTTTATGTAGCTGAATGTCCAGAGGTGGGAACCGCTAGCCAAGGAGAGAGAATAGAAGAAGCTATTGCTAATTTACGGGAAGCAACAGAACTTTATTTAGAAGAATTCCCACTTTCTGAGACAGCATATCGTTGTTTGCTAACTACATTTGAAGTAACCAGTGCCTAAGCTACCAAGAGTTTGAGCTTTTGAAGTTATTAGTATTCTGCAACGCTTAAGTTTTTGTTAGGAATAGACAAATTGTTGTTTTTTATCTTCTAGATATATGTCATGTTCTCTATTAATAAAAACCTCAGCTAATGCCTGATAAGCTTCAGTCCAAGCTGCCATCACTTCTTCTGTAGCGGCTTCTCCTAAAACATCTTTCATTGCGTGCAATAAACTTTCTCCAACAATCGGATATTGTTCTGGTGTAACATGAGTCTGCACGTGGCGATGGGCAATTTTTTCTACCATTGATTTTAAAGCAGGTAAGTTATCAATTTGGTTAGCATAACTATAAACTGCTGTCGCTAATCTTGCAGGCTGAGAGCCATCTGCTTGAGCAGACATATCAAATTGTCTTTTGATTTCTGGATGATTTTGAAACATAATTTCATACATCCGATTTGTGATTTGCTGACCGCTTTTTTTTAAAATAGGCGCTGTAGCTTTAACGATATCTATTGTTTTTTGGCTAATCATAGTTTTTTCAACCACTTAGAATCTTGATTGATTTCAATTTACTGTTTATTTCTAGCAGTTACTATGAGCTAGCTCATATATAGCAGGAGTTAAAATTGGTGAATTCAGGAGTCAGCCAGTAGGAAGAGTTACGGCATTGGACTGACGCACTAATATACAACTAATTCATGATGAAAATGTAAAATACAGTTGTGTAGATTAATAATTTATTAGAGACTAATTTAATATGCAAACTATTACTCAAAAGTCAAACAAAAGAGCTTGGGCAGGTGCGATCGCTAAACCAGCAACAGAATTTCCCCCAACCCAATTGCCAATTCTCTCCGGTAAAGTCCCAGATAGCTTGCGTGGTACGCTTTACCGCAATGGCCCCGCGCGGCTAGAACGCGGTGGTGTACGCGTGGGACACTGGTTTGATGGAGATGGCGCAATTCTCAGCGTCCACTTCACAGATGCAGGAGTGACCGGAGTTTATCGCTACGTGCAAACAGCAGAATATCAAGCTGAAAGTCAAGCAGATAAATTCCTTTATGCTGTTTATGGTATGCACGCACCGGGGCCGATTTGGAAGCGGTGGAATCAGCAAATTAAGAATGCAGCTAATACTTCAGTCTTGGCTTTACCAGATAAACTGTTGGCTTTGTGGGAAGCAACTCAACCTTATGCCCTTGATTTGCAAACTCTAGAAACAAAGGGATTAGATGATTTGGGTGGTTTGGATAATGGATTACCCTATTCTGCTCATTACAAACGCGATCCAAACACAGGCGAAATTTTTAATTTTGGCATCAGTTTAGGAAGTTCTATACAACTGAATCTCTATAAAAGCGATACCTCTGGCAAAATTATTCAAAAATCAGCTTTCAAATTAGATCGCTATTCAATAATACATGATTTTGTTTTAACTCAAAGATACTTGGTGTTTTTCATGCCACCGATGCGGATGAAAATGCTGCAATTTATGCTTGGTTTAACTACTTTTAGTCACTCTTTATTATGGGAACCGAAGTTAGGAACTCAGGTATTAATTTTTGACAGGGAAAACTTATCTTTAGTGAGTCGTGGCGAAACCGATCCTTGGTTTCAATGGCATTTTGGCAATGCTTGTGAAAATCAAGACGGTTCGGTGATTTTGGATGTGGTGCGATATTCAGATTTTCAACAAAGTAATGAATATCTCAGAGAATTTGCAACTGGTGAAACGCACACAGATTCTCATGGAACATTATGGCAAGTGCATCTCAATCCTCAAACTGCCAAACTAACAGCAACCCACGAAGTTATCAACCGCGTTTGTGAGTTTCCTGTAGTGCCAAAATCGCAAGTTGCACAACCTTGGCGTTATACTTATGTAGCATTGCTGCCAAAAAGAATGAATTCAGGTAAAGAATGGTTTAGTGCGATCGCTCGTTTTGATTACAAAACTGAAACCCTTACTGAAGTAGACTTAGGAGAAAATATTTATACCTCAGAACCCATCTACGCCCAAGATAATCAAAATCCCAAACAAGGTTGGATTTTAGTTGTAGTTTATGATGGTAATTCCGATCAAAGTGAAGTTTGGATATTTGATAGCGATCGCTTAGATGCAGAACCAGTTTGTAAACTAGGATTACCCAGCGTCATTCCTCACACTTTCCACGGTACTTGGAAACCAGCGTAAAAGTTAATTATAAGTTAGGAGTTATAAGTTAGGAGTTAGGAATGATGAATTCAAATAAGTCAAAATATTTCTAGCTCTTGCTAATACTTTTAATTTTTGCACTAATTCAAAATCCAAAATTGTTTCATTTTATGCAATTACAAGAACAACGCCAATATTCTCCAGCAGAATATCTAGAATTAGAGGTCAATTCAGAGTATCGTAGTGAATATATAGATGGCCAAATTATACCCATGACAGGTGGAACGCCAAATCACAATCAAATAGCTGGTAATTTTTACGCAGCCCTCAATTTTGCTTTGAAGCGACAACCTTATCGAGTATTCGTAGCTGAACAACGTTTATGGATTCCGAAAAAGCGAATTCATACATATCCAGATGTTATGGTTGTTGCAGGTTCATTAGAATTTGCTGAAGGACGTACAGATACAATTACCAATCCTTTGATGATTGCTGAAGTGCTATCTAAATCTACCAGAAGTTATGATGTAGATGAAAAATTTGCAGCTTATCGTAGCATACCCAGCTTTCAAGAATATGTCTTAATAGACCAGTACACACATCATGTAGAGCAGTATTATAAAACTGAAGCTAGAAAATGGATTTTTTCAGAATACGAAGATGAAAATAGTGTTTTAACACTATCCTCTATTCAATTTGAAATCTCCTTATTAGATATTTACGATAAAGTTGAATTTGAGATTAAAGAATAATCTCACCGTAGTTTATATAAAATAATAGATAACTACACGATAATTGAACTCGCGCCCAACAAAAAATCTAACCATTGCTGAATTTGAAGGTGAAATGTAAAAATCGCATTTCATTAACTTTGCGACTCTGCGCCTCTGCGTGAGCCTAATCCACATTTCCACTCAGCAACGCCAAAATATAATATCCTATTAAAATTTAGATCGGGGAATTTGGAGGGAGTCGCACAGTGGTTGATGACGAACGCATAGTCAATGCAGAACAGATTCATCCAAGGGACTTTTCCTGGCGATTGTGGCCTGTTGTGCCACTCTACCCGTATGGTACGCGGCGGACAATCCGTAAAGAAGTCCTCAAGGATACAATCTGGAATTTTGACCAGATTCAGGGGATTTTTTACGTTGTCGTGCCAATTCGCATGACGGTGGTGAAGCTGCAAGCAGGAGGTCTTTTGGTTTATGCCCCTGTTGCACCTACCCCAGAGTGCATCCGGCTTGTGAATGAGTTGGTAGCTGAACACGGTGATGTGAAGTACATCATCCTGCCAACTGTCTCCGGTTTGGAACACAAGGTTTTCGTCGGTCCCTTCGCCAGATACTTCCCTACCGCACAGGTTTTTGTAGCCCCAAATCAATGGAGTTTCCCGCTAAATCTGCCCCTTAGCTGGCTTGGCTTACCTGCAAAACGCACGCAGCTACTTCCAGAAGATAGCAGCAAAACACCCTTTGCTGATGAGTTTGATTATGCCATGCTCGGCCCCATTTACCTTGGGACTGGTAGGTTTGCGGAAGTTGCTTTTTTTCACAAGCGATCGCATACTCTTTTGGTAACAGATTCAGTACTTTCAATTCCAGAAGATCCACCCGCCATTGTCCAATTAGATTCATATCCCTTACTATTCCATGCCAAGGATAATGCTGGTGACATTGTTCCAGATACTCAAGCAAATCGCCGCAAAGGATGGCAGCGCATTTGTTTGTTTGCTTTATACTTTCAACCAAGCGGCTTGGACATCCGTCCTTGGAGTCAGGTGTTCCGAGAAGCCTTAAAAGCACCAGAACGCTCAAAAAAAGCTTATTTTGGATTGTATCCCTTTAAATGGCAGTATGATTGGCAGCGATCGTTTGAAGCCCTACGCGGTGACGGGCGATTGTTCGTAGCACCAATTTTACAAACATTAATTCTCAACCGCGCACCCAAAGAAACCATCGAGTGGGCTGATAAAGTTGCAAGTTGGGATTTTGAGTGGATTATTCCCTGCCACTTTGACGCACCGATTAAAGCCCAACCCTATCAGTTTCGTCAAGCTTTCTCATTCTTAGAAAAGTATCCTGCTTTTAGTGCAGGTTTGTTTAACAGTAACAGCTATCCCTTACCAGAAGAGGATTTTAAAACACTTAAAGAAATCGACGCAAATTTAAATAAATTTAGCATCGTCCCGCCTCCAAAAGAGAAAGTGTAGGGAAAAGCGCAAAACAGTTCCGAAGCTTGTGTAATTCACAAACTTTAAATCTAATTAGCGAATTGTATAAACTTGGAGGTGGAATATTATAATCCAGTATGCGAATCATTGCCCGCAGCAGCTTATACCGTCTGAAGGGGTGACAGTAAGGCTATAATGCTGACTGAATAAGCGTCATGGCGCGTAGACCTTTCTGAAAATGAGGT
>JAVRCJ020000009.1:0-247297 GCA_034530875.2 Nostoc sp. DedSLP01 | reverse complement strand
CAGGCATATTATCAGCGAGGTTTAAGAGCCATGAAGCTTATACAGCAAGCACTTTAGCTCGCTTGTCGCCCCTTGAAGTTGTTTGGTTCAGAACACTTATGTCTTGTAAACGAAAGCTTGTGCGTTGGTTCACAAGACAAGTTGTTTGGTTCAGAACACTTATGTCTTGTAAACGAAACTTATGTCTTGGTTAACAAAGCTTAAACAAAACTTATCAATGAACAAAGCATCGTGTCAGCTCGTTACCCTTCATTTGCTTGTTCTGTGGTGAGTAGTTGGAAACTTTGAAAAACTGCGTGCGATTTTTATAGTTTAAGACTGTGGAGGTTAACACAAGCCAACCTCCACAAAATTATACCAATTTGAAAAAACAATACGACAAATAGACCATTTGTAGAGACGCGATGGATCGCGTCTTTACCCAAGGATGTGTTGCGCTCGCTAATTGAATTGGTATTAGTTTGATGATTGCTGTCAATGCTCAATCAATTCTCTGAAAATCCAATACTTCCAGGAACCTTTATTAAGCCTCAACTTTTACGCCCTTCCAAAAAGCCACATAGCCTTCAATATTCTTAGCTTTCTCCTTGGCGCTGGGATAATACCAAGCAGCATCTTTGTTTACTTGTCCATCAACTTCGATACTGTAGTAGCTGGCAACACCTTTCCAAGGACAAGTTGTATGCGTGTTGCTTTCCGTGAAGTACTCTTTTTTAATGGTGTCAGCCGGGAAATAATGGTTGCCTTCAACAACTACGGTATTATCGCTCTCGGCTAAAACTGCGCCATTCCAAATTGCTTTCGGCATAACTAATTTTGTAAAAAAAGTTTACATATATATTTTGACACTTCCACAGCATTTTAAGTATATATAGCAATCCTGTTTGATTTGCGAACATACTTATTTAGAGAGGGAAGGGATAACTTGAATTTGTAATCAGTATTACTTATTGGACTGTGCAATTGGAATTTGAATCATAAATTCAGCTCCTTGGTTGGGAGAAGAAATACACTGTAACGAACCACTGTGCCGTTCGGTAATAATTTGATAGCTAATCGATAAACCTAAACCAGTACCTTTACCGACAGGCTTGGTAGTAAAAAAAGGATCGAATAACTTTTGTCTAACTTCTTCAGGAATGCCAGGGCCATTATCAACAATCCGAATAACTAATTGTTTGGCATTTAATTGTTGAGTACAAATCCTAATTTGTGGATTGTTATGTGTAAGTTTCCCTTCAATTAATGAATCCTCTAAAGCATCAATTGCATTTGTTAAAATATTCATAAATACTTGATTTAGCTGTCCAGCATAGCACTCAACTAAAGGTAATTTGCCATAATCTTTAATAATTTCAATTTGGGTATTATTCGCTTTAGTTTTTAAACGATGCTCTAAAATCATTAAAGTACTGTCAATACTTTCATGAATATCTGCTGCCTTTAACTCAGCCTCATCGAGCCGCGAAAAGGTACGAAGAGAAGCCACAATTTTACGGATGCGTTCTGTACCAACTTGCATTGAAGAAAGCAGTTTTGGCAAGTCGTCTATTAAAAATTCGAGATCTATAGCCTGAATTTGTTGTTGAACTTCAGGTATAGGATTTGGGTAGTGGGTTTGGTAAAGGTGAAGTAAATTTATTAATTCGTTGGTGTAGTTGTCGGCGTGAATCAAATTTCCATAGATAAAATTAGCTGGGTTATTGATTTCGTGGGCAACTCCAGCTACTAATTGACCCAGAGAGGACATTTTTTCGCTTTGGATAAGTTGGGATTGGGTGGTTTGTAGTTCTTTGAGAGCTTCTTCTAGTTCTATTGCTTGCTGTTTTAGTTGAGCTTCTGCTTGTTTGCGTTCGGTAATGTCGCGTGTGATGCCTTGAAAACCTACAATCTGCCCATTACTATCAATCATCGGTGAGGTGTTAGATATAATCCAGGCGTAAGTCCCATCTTTACGTTTAACTCTTACCTCAAGTCCAGCTTGTTTTTGACCTGTTTGCACAATGGTGTTTAGAAAAGCTATAGAAGCTGGCACATCTTCTGGATGAATAATAGGTGCGAAAGATTGCCCTATAAATTCTGATATGTCATACCCCAACATATCTGTGAAATTAGGAGAAAGATAATGAAATATGCCATCCAACGTCATGGCATAAATTGAATCGTTGGCATTTTCTACTAAGTTACGGAACTTTGCTTCGCTGGCTGTCAGAGCTGCCTGGATTTGCTTCTGTTCTGTGATATCTTCTCGAATTACTAACAAATATTCTGGCTGACCTTGAGGATCGAAAATGGGAGTTTTTTTAATGTGTAAAATGCGGGTTTCGCCGCTTTTTAGGTGAACTATCTTTTCAGGAATTTCTATAACTTTTTTGCTAGTAAGTGCTTCTCGATCTCGCTGGGTAAATAAATCAGCTTCTTCTTTGGGAAATAAATCATAGTCGCTCTTGCCCAACATTTCATCGACGCTGACCCCAACTAACTCTTGAGCTGCTTGATTGCATAAAACAAATCGCAGATCGGTAGCATCTTTAACAAACACTGCTATAGGCATCGCTTGGATTACAGAATACATAAACTGTTGAGCAGCTTGCAGTTTAGCTTCTGCTTGTTTGCGTAAGCGAAGCTCGTCGTAGACATCGCTAATATCGGTGTGAATGCCAACTAAAGCAATAATATTACCAGTAGGGTCTTTAATAGCATCTGCCCTTAAATCAATTTGTATAGTATGACTAGTGGAGCTTTGCATCGTCACTTCACCCCGCCACGATCGCCCGTTAATAATAGTATTTAAGATGCTTTGTGCTTTTGCTGGATTTTTATAAATTGCAACTGCGCCGCCAGCAGCATTCAGTTCATCAACTGTGTAACCGAACAAATTGATAAATGCAGGATTTTGATAAATTGACTTTCCGCTAACATCACCTATAGCAATAGCATCACTGGCGCTTTCTAGAGCTTTACTAATGCTTAGTAAGGCTTGTTCTGTTTTTTTGTGCTCGACAATTTCCCTTGTCAGCGCCGTATTTATAGCTTCTAACTGGGCTGGGCTGGGTAGTGTTAAAGCTTGAGGTATGAGATAAATTAAGGCAAATGCTGTATATATGGAAATAATCGCAGTAAAAGCTTTTAAACCGCCTGAAATCCAGTAATCAGGATGCCAAAGCGTCCAAATTTCCATCAAATGTCCAGTACCGCAGGCCAGGATAAAAGCACCAAATAAGACAAAAACTCCGTTGAAAGGAAGATCTTTGCGTTTGGAAATAAAGTAAATCAGTAATAGAGGAATAGAATAATACGCAAGGGCGATCGTCACATCAGAGATAATGTGGAGCCAGACTAGCTCTGTCTTCCAGAGATAACAATGCCCGTGAGGAACGAAATTGTTTGAATAGAAAGGATAATTGAAAAATGCCAACGTCATGCTATAGCTTGCTGGGATTCTTGTGTAATATGCAACTTTAGTATTCCCAAACTGTCGCTAAAAGCTACGTGAGTCTCCAACAAAGGCGCACCTACACCAAGGGCGAAACAAACTAGTCAAATATTCTTTCCTTCTGACTTGTAAGTGGGGAGTAGGGAAAAGACCACTTTTATACTTGGTGGTGAAACTTGTTTCATCGGGACTGCCTCCTGCCTTATTTCTTAGGAGTTTAACAAAGTTAAAATATTACAATTTATTGCTGATAAAGCTTTACGTTTTGATGCTCAGTGCCACTTTGCCCAATTTATAATTAGCAATATTTACTCTAAGGCAATGATGAGGCTGTCATAATAATGAGAGTGATAAGCTGTTAAGCTCGATCGCTGATTAAAAAAAATCTCCTCGTCTCTCCTTTAGCCTAAATGATAAGTATTCAAACTGACATGATATAAATGGCGATCGCTCAAATCAACCTAAATAACTTAGTTATTAATTATACTACTAAAATAATATACTGTTGGTTCATTGACTGAAAACAATGAAATTGATAGATTACTCTTTATCCAGGTATTTTTCCGGTTGTATATTATTAAGAAGCTAAAGAAATCTCTAATTTTAGAAAGTGTTTAACTTTTAATAACTGTGGAAGAATTGCTAGAAGCTGTAGAAAAAATTCTACAAGATAAGGTTCTCGATTCCATTCAGTCGTTTGTGCTTTATCAATCGTGGTTGGGCAAAACTTACGATGAGATGGCAGAGGGAACAGGTTATGGGAGAAATTATATTAAGCAAGTAGGCTCTCAGTTGTGGCAAGACTTGTCACAAGCCGCTGGGGAGAGAGTAACAAAAAAAAATCTGCATTTAGTTTTGAGCAAATACTCCCAAGGGATGAGTTTGCAGCAAAATCAACCACAACAAAGTAACAAAAATTTCAGATTGCCAAAGCTCGATCCAAACTTCTTTGCTGTTGGCAAGATTGAATTCCCTAGCGGCCCAGTGTCAGCAAGCTCTAATTTATACATTAATCGCCCTCCACTGGAAGAACTTATTTGTCAAGAGATATTACACTCTGGTTGCTTAATTAGAATCAAAGCACCAAGGAAAATGGGTAAAAGTTCGCTGCTCAACCGGATGATTGCTTTTGCAAAAGAGCAGAATTATCAAATAGTTTACTTGGACTTTCAAGAAGCTGACCAAGAAGTTTTTACTTCATTAGATAAATTTTTGCGTTGGTTTTGCGTGTATGTCACCAGACAATTAGACCTGCTTCCGTGTCTGGATGATTTTTGGGATATAGACATGGGCAGCAAAGTCAGCTGCAAAATATATTTTGAAGCTTATGTATTACAGTACATCGCCGAAAATCCCGTAGTTTTAGCGTTAAATGAAGTACAGCGAGTTTTTGAGCATCCGAATATTGCCCAAGACTTTTTGCCGATGCTGCGATTTTGGCACGAACAAGCAAAGCAAGACGCGACATGGCAGAAACTGCGAATAGTAGTAGTTCACACTACAGAAATTTATGTGCCTCTCAAGCTCAACCAATCGCCTTTTAATGTCGGGATTACAATTACCTTGCCAGCGTTCACTCTCAAGCAAACACAGGATTTAGCATTGCGTTATGGGTTAGAGTGGGCAGCAGACCCCCAAGGTGCAAAATCTTTAGAGGCTCTACAAGCGATGGTGGGAGGGCATCCTTACTTGGTGAGTCTTGCACTGTATCATTTATCTGGGCGAGAAATGACGCTGCAAACCTTATTAGAAACAGCAGCGACACCAGTAGGAATTTACAAAGAACATTTACGAGAAATTTTGAACTTGCTGCAAAAAGAACCAGAATTAATGTCTGCAATGCAACAGGTAATTGCCAGCCATGACAAAGTAGAGTTGGATGCGATCGCTGCTTATAAACTAGAAAGTATGGGTTTAGTTCAACTCAACGGCGATCGAGCTTGTGTGATGTGCGAATTATACTGTCTTTATTTTAATCAGCAATTGGGAAAATACTGAGGGCGTTAATACTTCTGCTAAAATCTGGGAAGGTAAACCATCAAACATATTGGTTTTTAAATGAATTTTATGAAGAATTCAAAAATCAGGAGTCACAATTGAGTTGGTTATTCGAGTCAGACTGAGCGATCGCCCATTGCTAGCCATGCGTACTCTTACGGTGAAGCAAGCTAAAGGCAGCATCTCGTAGAAAGAGGCTGAATCTTGGTTTACAATGGGGCTTCGTAACCCTATGAAGATTGTCCCGATATAAATTCTTCGATAAAGAAAATAATAAATTTTAAAATCAAATGAGCAATTATAGATACCAAGTTGGTGGTACTCTCACCAGTGACGCTCCTAGCTATGTTGAGCGGAAAGCAGATGTAGAACTCTACAATGCTTTGAAAAAGGGAGAATTTTGCTACATCCTCAGTTGCAGGCAAATGGGTAAATCCTCGCTGATGGTGAAAACAAAACATCGCTTGCAACAAGAAGGTTTTCGGTGTGCCACCGTTGATATGACGAATATTGGTTCTGAAAACATCACTCCAGAACAGTGGTACAAAGGAGTAGCAGGGGATTTATGGTTAGGTTTTCAGCTGTTGGGAAAAGTTAATTTAAAAACCTGGTGGCAAGAACAGCAAGATATTTCTTTAAATCAAAAACTGAGTCGGTTTATTTCGCAAGTACTTTTAGCTCAGTTTCCTAATGAAAGACTGTTTATTTTTATTGATGAAATTGATAGTATCCTCAACTTAAATTTTGCAGTTGATGATTTTTTTAGCTTAATTAGATATTGTTATAACCAACGAGCAAACAATCCAGAATATAATCGAATTACATTTGCAATTTTCGGTGTCGCTACGCCTTCAGATTTAATTGAATATCGAAATAATACTACACCATTTAATATTGGAAAAGCTATACAAGTAACTGGTTTCACATTTGAAGAAGCTCAACCATTAGCTTTAGGTCTGGAAATTATAGCCAATAATCCCCAGAAAATTTTGCAAGAAATATTATTTTGGACGCAAGGGCAGCCATTTTTAACGCAAAAGCTGTGTCGGCTGCTTGTGAATTTATCTCAAGATGAGATGGGTAGAAAGATAAAAATTCCCCCCGGAACAGAAGAGTTTTGGATCGAAAATGTAGTGCGATCGTATATCATCGAAAAATGGGAATCCCAAGATGAACCAGAGCATTTGAAGACAATTCGCGATCGCATCCTCAGAAACGAACAAACTGCCGCTAGATTATTAGGAATTTATCAACAAGTTCTCCAAGGAATTGAAGTCCCTGCTGACGACAGTCGAGAACAAGTAGAATTATTACTGTCTGGTTTGGTGGTTAAAAATCAAAGTACTCTCAAAATCAAAAACCGCATTTATGAAGAAGTTTTCAACCTCGAATGGGTCGGAAAAAAATTAGCTAACCTGCGTCCCTATTACGAAAGTTTCAATGCTTGGATAGCCTTAAACCAAGAAGACGAATCTCGCTTATTGCGCGGACAAGCCCTAATTGATGCTCAAATTTGGGCAAGTGGCAAAAGTTTAAGCACCTTAGACTATAAATTTTTAGCTGCTAGTGAAGAATTAGATAGGCGAGAAATGCAGCAAGCACTAGAAGTCGAACGTGCTAAAGAAGTCGAAGCACGACTTGCAGAAGAACAAAAAAGGCTAGCTCAACAAAGAAGAAATTCTAGAATAGTAGCATTTTTGCTCGTTGGTATGACAATCAAGCTGGCGATTTCTATAGTGTGGGGAATGTCGCTTTTGCAAAAGATTGATGTTCTACAATCACGGTTAAAATGTAGCGAGATAAAGCATGAACAGACAGCGAAACCAATGTGTCAATAGTGAAAATGAATGTAGAGACGTAGCAATGCTACGTCTCTACAAGGGTTTAGGGTAATGCAGAATTAATTTCACCAGATGTCTATTAATCATAATTTTGAATTTTGAATTCCTCCAAGGGGTTGACTCCTCTATTTACGAACAAAATTCTGAATGGAGAAAGCCTCCACTCAGAACTTTAAGAATAATTTAGCATCTAAATTTTCACGTCATCTGAAAAAAAGTAGAAGGGTTTAGGGGAAACACACTTGTTTTATCTCGTTCAATTTTGGAATTTCACATTCCTTCTCTTCTAGCATCGTCACACCCTTACTACCTATCTCAAATTGAGATTCCGGACTTTGTGAAAAGTCAGACTGCGGTAAACTAACGGTATTAGATTGTGCTGTTAACAATTTCCAAATGACTATTTCTAGTACTGTTTTAGCTTGCAGTATGGCTACAAGCTATGATGGAAAAGTTTTTAACAGCTCCACCTCTTACCGGTTTTTAAATCTTAGCTTGAGTTTTTGCGATTGGCGACAATTTGTAATTCTCAACTTACACAAATTCAATGAGAAAGCTAAGATTATTAAAAATATATCTTACTTTTCGCACTAAACTTACTTTTTTACGCAGAACGCAGCCAAAAAAGCGATCGCTATGCTTCAGTATCCCCATCTCGAACAAGCGCTAAAATATCACTTCGGTTACGATAGGTTTCGCCCCGGACAACGACAAATTATCGAAGATGCGCTACAAAATCGGGATTTATTAGTGGTCATGCCTACGGGTGGTGGAAAATCTTTGTGTTTTCAGCTACCTGCTTTAATCAAAAAAGGTTTAACTGTAGTCGTATCGCCTTTAATTGCTTTAATGCAAGATCAGGTGGAAGGACTGCGAAATAATAATATTAGCGCAACATTTCTTAATAGTAGTTTGAATGCGTATAAAGTGCGATCGCGAGAAGAAGCCATTCTCAACGGCAAAGTAAAATTACTTTATGTCGCCCCAGAACGTCTTTTGAGTGAAAGATTTCTACCGTTTCTCGATTTAGTTCACCATCAAATCGGTATTTCTACCTTCGCCATTGACGAAGCACACTGCGTCTCTGAGTGGGGACACGATTTTCGCCCGGAATATCGCCAGTTAATATCTCTGCGAAAACGCTATGCCGATGTTCCTACTGTCGCCCTGACAGCCACAGCCACCGATCGCGTCCGTAGTGATATCATTCAACAATTAGGATTGAAGCAACCAAGCATTCACATAGCCAGCTTCAATCGTCAAAACCTTTATTACGAAGTTCGTTCTAAAACTAAGTCTGCTTATGCAGAATTATTAGAACTCGTGCGGGAAAGCGAGGGTTCAGTCATTATTTATTGTTTGACACGCAAAAAAGTTGACGAACTCACTTTTAAACTACAAAATGATAAAATTTCCGCCTTGCCTTATCATGCCGGGCTAACAGATGAAGAACGCAGCAAAAATCAAACTCGATTTATTCGGGATGATGTGCGCGTTATGGTGGCGACAATTGCCTTTGGCATGGGAATTAATAAGCCAGATGTGCGGTTAGTAATTCACTTTGATTTGCCGCGTAATTTAGAAAGTTACTATCAAGAATCAGGTAGGGCAGGAAGGGATGGAGAACCTTCACGTTGTACGGTTTTTTTTAGCTTCGCTGATATTAAAACTATTGAATGGAGTATTAACCAAAAAACCGACGCCCAAGAACAGTTAATTGCCAAACAACAACTGCGGCAGGTAATTGATTATGCTGAAGGCACTGTCTGTCGCCGGACAATTCAGCTGGGTTATTTTGGGGAAAGGTTTCCGGGAAATTGTGGTAACTGTGATAATTGCCGCAATCCCAAACCAACGCAAGATTGGACAATTGAAGCCATGAAGTTTTTATCTTGTGTGGCGCGTTGTAAAGAAAGATTTGGCATGACATATATTATTGATGTCTTGCGCGGCGCAAAAAGTCAAAAAATTATTGCCAATCAACACGACCAGCTTTCTACCTACGGAATCGGCAAAGATAAAACTGTAGATGAGTGGCGGATGTTGGCGCGATCGCTTTTACATCAAGGACTATTAGAACAGACTAGCGATGGTTACTCAGTTTTGAAACTCAATCCCCTGAGTTGGGAAGTGATGCGGCGACAGCGTACAGTTTTCCTAGCTGTGACTCCAGCCCAAAACATTACTTTGACAGAAGAGGGAAGCGAAAAAGCAGCTGAAGCAGAAATCTTAATGCAAAGATTGCGATCGCTACGCAAACAACTTGCTGACGAACAATCAGTTCCACCTTATATTGTGTTTCCAGATTCTACCTTGAAACTGATGGCGCAGGTACAACCTAAAACGATGAGTGAATTTGGTAAACTTTCTGGGGTAGGCACTCACAAACTTACCCAATACGGCGAAAAATTCCTTGCAGAAATTCGTGCCTATCGCCAAGAAAAAGGTTTTCTAGATGCGCCACTGGATAATTTCACATCTTTTGCTGGCTTACCTTCCGACACCGAAATCTTGACATTCCAATTGCATAAACAAGGTTTGAGTATTACAGAAATTGCCCAAAAACGCAACATTCGACCGACTACAATTATTCGCCATCTTGCAGATTTAATAGAAAAAAATCAGCCTGTAGATTTAAGTAAATTAGTACCTTTAGAACGTCAGCAAAAAATTTGGCAAGTTTTAGAAGTGCTTGGCGATATTTCTTTGACACCCATTCGGGAACAACTAGGCGAAAGCTACACCTATGATGAAATTCGCTTAGTTCGGGGTAAGTGGCGGCGTGAAAGTCGTAAATGATTTTAAGAAATCACTCGCCTGGAAATTAATTTCCAGGTTAATAACTAGAGTTTACTTAATATATGATTTAATTTCTTCCTCTAGGCGATCGCTAATAATTTCGCTTCCAATATCAGGCTTATCCAGGTTCACCCTCACAAAATTCGTTTTGTCTTCTCCAGTGAACTTTTTATCGTTATTGGAATCTTTAAGAATTTTGACAAGAATTGCATTTTGGCTGGGAAGAACAACCCAATTAACAATTTGCGTATTGTTTGGGGTAATTTGCTGGAGGTTCTTACCCGCTAAATCAGAAATATAACCAATAATCGCATCTTGGGTGTCAATTTTTTTATCGGCGTTTGTATCTTGGTCAATAATTTTATACAGCCAAACTCTTGTAATTGGTTTGGCGGCAGTTTTCACTTCTAAGAATTCAAAGTGGTTAATAATAGCTTTTTTATTTAATAAAAGATGAGCTTCCCCATCTTGCTTGCGATAAAATATCAGATTATACAATAAGTTATTTCTTTCATAAGAACGTGAAAGACTGACATTACTTTGCTTGTCTTGAGACTGGTCTGGAAAGTTAACCGGAATCATCAGATAATCCGATTGTTCTTTAATAATTAAATCGCCATAGATAATATTTGATTCTGACTGAGGTTTGTCTGTTGCTTTTGCCTGTTCGTTGTTTCTGGTAGTGTTGGGTTCGCAGGAAAAAGAAACGACGCCTATGATAATAGTTGTAGTAATTTTTTTGAAAAAGCTATAGTTTCTCATCAATCTCTCACAGCAGAATATATTGCTGTTCTATTTTATTCGCTGCTGTGAAATTACCAAAGAAGGCAGGAGGTTAAGAGTATTAAATAAAAATCCAAAAACCTGGTCGGGGTTGACCAGGTTTTATCGAGTTTACAGGTTTCAAATTGTTAAACTAATTAACTAACTGAAGGTTAATAACTAAGGTGGACTGAGTAACTAGCAAACTTCGCATTTCTACGTTTTTCCGTTTTTGGATTTGGCTTTGTCTTCCTAATAGGAAACTTTTTGCCACTTGTATATTGATATGCTGAAGCTTACTTGGGTCTATGACAAGGGGACACTGAATCATCTACCCTTTTGTTTGGTTTTTCTTTGTGTCCTACTATTCAATTTATCACTCAGTTTCTCAGTTGCAACCCCTGGTTTACTAAAGTTGACGTTTTGTTAGATTTTGCAATCTCAATCTTAAAGATTCGATCGCTAACTCTCTTTTTAAGAGCTAGGCTTGTTTAACCAAGCTGTATTTTAAGATTCCCTACCCCCCACACCCTAAACCCTAATTTTTAATCAAAATTCCCACATCACTGGATTGTTATCAAAGCGATCGCTTACAGTACGTCCAATGGCATCAATTTCTGCCAATTGGGCGGTAGAAAGCTGAATCTGGGCGGCTAAGGCGTTGTCTTGTGCTTGTTGGGGATAACGCGCCCCAGCTATGGCATTTGTTTGAGGTTGGGCAATTAACCACGCCAAAGCCAACTGAGCAAGGGTACAATTATGATGAAGGGCTATAGGACGCAATTTTTCTAGTGCTTGTAGAGCGCTCTCAAAGTTTTCGCCTTGAAACAGTTTATTACTAGCACGGTTATCTGCTGAGTCAAATTTATGACCAGCCTGAAATTTACCTGTTAGCAATCCCTGTGCTAGAGGCGAATAAGCAAGGATAGAAATATTGTGTTCGATACAATAGGGCAGTGCATCTTGTTCTACCTGTCTCCAAAATAGAGAATAAGGTGGTTGTAAACTATCAATTCGTCCATAACTCGCGGCTTCTGCTAACTGGGCGCTAGAAAAATTAGAAACACCGATCGCTCGAATTTTACCTTGTTCTTTGAGCAAGTTTAAAGCGCTCATAGTTTCTTCGATAGGTACTATTTCACTATTGAAAGCGCCGGAGGGCCAATGAATTTGGTAAAGGTCGATGTAATCAGTTTTTAGATTTGTCAGGGAACGTTCGCAAGCTTCAATTACTTGTTCGTATTTGAGATGATTAGCAAAAACTTTCGTGGCATACACCACCTGATGGCGGACATCAGATAAAGCTTCAGCTACAATTCGCTCAGAGTGTCCTTGACCGTAAGCCTCAGCAGTATCAATCGTTGTGATACCGGCTTCATAAGCTGTTCGCATCGTTTTAATGGAGTCAGCATCCTCAATTCCCACCCACATTCTTTTTCCGGCTTGCCAAGTTCCCATAAGAATAGGTGTGATTTGTACGTCAGAAGTACCTAGCGATCGCTTTTCCATAACTTTTTGCCAACCTAATTCATTTCTCTCGACAGTTTCAGACTTTATCGGTCTTAGCTTGAAATTAAATCAGAATTACAGTACTTGTGATGGAATTGACTACAACTTTTCACGCTCTCAAAGAATGGGCCGCTGCCATAAATGCCCTAGAAACTGGCAAAACAATTATGTTGCTCCGCAAAGGCGGTATCCACGAACGCAATGGACATTTTCAAGTTGCCCACAAACAGATTTTGCTTTACCCTACTTACGAGCATCAACAAGCTTTCATGCTCAAAGAAGAGTATGCTAATGATGTCTATCCAGTGACATCAGGATGGCATCCAGAAACAATTCGCATCGGTAGTTGGGCTGAAATTACAGATATTTTGCCCATTAGTGACGAGTCTATTGTTAATGCCTTACTTCCCTTCCATATTTGGAACGAGCATTTTATTAGCGATCGCCTCAAGTGGAAACCACGCCAACCGCTATATATTCTGCTCTTACGAACTTATAAACTACCCGAAGAACAGCAAATTCCCTATTACGCTAGATACGGCGGCTGTAAGTCATGGATTGATTTAGATAAAGCATTTGACTTACGAGAATCCAAACCAGTTTTATCTGATTTCGCCTACACTCAACTGGTAGAGAAAATTCGGGATATTGTGAGCGATAAATTATATGTGCCGTCACTGTGATAACCAAGGATTTTGGTTATCAAATACTAGTTTTCTCTTAAATGCGATCGAGTGCGACTTATACAAATATAAGAATTGATTCAGGAACTAAACCTGCTCAATTTGATTATTGTCTAAGTCGCTACTCAATAATTTATTCATATTGATTTATGTGGCTTTCTAGCAATATCTTCATCTTTATAAAAAATCAGACAAAGTTTTTTCATCTAGCTATTGATGACATTACACCATATTTCAGCTAAATGAAGTACATGGGTAGGGGCGCATAGCTATGCACTATACATTAGTATCAACTTAAGCTCAAACGCTTATCGCACAGACGTTTCACCCCACCCCCAACCCCTCCCCTTGCCAAGGGAAGGGGCGGTTTTGGCTTTAGACAAAACCGGGGTAGGGTGACGCTAAGCAACAGTGCGTTATGCAGTAGCTTAAGACACCTGAAATTATTAACGGTGTAAAGCGCGATATCGCGCTTTACTAAATGAAATAGTATTTCTTGTTACATACAATCATCAAAAACGCGGATAACATTGGAACAACCTCATCCTAGAAAGGAAGTGAGGGAAAGCTGTTTATGTTTCTTTCCTCTTATCAACTGTCCTCAAGGGTATGGATTCCTACGTAATTATCCTGTAATGCACAGAAATTAATTACATTTTGTCTAAAGTATTAGCCAAAAAACTATACCACAAGGCTGAGGTTGGACTTGACAAAAGTTTGCCATTATGCTCTTAGCTACAAGTAAAGGAGTTTGCAATGCACCGACAAATGTGCTGGTTATCAAAGTCTAGTGGTGACGGAGAGAAAATTTTGTATTTGCAAACAGAACCGAGTCAACCTTGGCGTCCATACACAGCTTTTGGACATATTGCAGTTCCAGATTATCAGATACCAGGTGGTTCTAAAGGTTGGGCAACTTATCAAAAACTTCTCAAAGCAGGTTGGACACTAGTACCTAGCGCACGTGCAAACGAGTTTGGCAGCAATAGCTATGTAGAGTCAAAGAATATTTGATTTTAGAGATGGGGAGTAGGGAGATGGGGAAATAGGGAGTGGGGGAAGTGAGGGAAAAAAGAGAATTTATGCTTCCCACACCTCCCATACCCCCCGCACTTCCCCATCTCCTCATCTCTCCCCCCATCACCAACCCCTTGGGGTACCTTCACTGCGAGGATCGGCGGCACCTTCTAGTTGTCCATCAGCTGTAACTGCGATCGCGTTACCATTACCCCAAGGTGCAGTTTGTTTTATGTTGTGTCCTCGACGGCGTAAATTTTCCAAAGTCAAAGCATCTAAACCCCACGATTCGACGCGCAACTCATCGGGAAGCCATTGATGATGTATGCGTGGCGCAGAAATAGCCGCACCAACATCCATGTTGTATTCCAGCACATTCAAAATCACTTGTAGCACTTGGGTGATGATGGTGCTACCACCAGGCGCACCTGCGGCCATACGCAAATGATTATTTTCTGTGACAATTGTGGGAGTCATGCTGGACAAGGGAGTTTTGCGCGGTGCAATGCTGTTGGCGTCGTTACCAACTAAACCAAAAGCATTTGGAACTCCTGGTGCAGCAGCAAAATCATCCATCTCATTATTGAGGATAATTCCGGTTCCTGGTGTGACGATACCAGCACCAAAACCAAGGTTAATCGTAAAAGTCAGACTAACAGCGTTGCGTTGTTCGTCAACAACGGTCAGATGGCTGGTTTCAGGAGATTCGTAGCCAAGACAAGGGGATGGGGAGATGGGGAGATTGGGAGATGGGGAGATGGGGAGACATTTGGAATTTGGAATTGGGACTTGGGAGTTTAAATTTCCTGGCTTGACTTCAGTGGAGGGTCTAGCCTTATCCATGTTGATTTCTTGGCGGCGTTTTTGGGCGTAAGCTGGGCTGATTAGTTGTTGTACTGGAACTTTAACAAAGTCTGGGTCGCCCAAATATTGCGAGCGATCGCTGTAAGCAATCTTCATTGCTTCTACCATTAAATGTATGGCGTCTGGATGATGCCATCCGAGAGACTTTAAATCGGTGTCACCAATAATATTTAAAATCTGCAATAGATGAACGCCTCCTGATGAGGGTGGTGGCATTGAGCAGATTTTAGCTTTGCGGAAATTACCACAAACTGGAGTCCGCCAAATTGGTTTATAGGCTTTTAAGTCTTCTAGGGTAATTAAACCACCATTTTTTGCCATATCAGCAGCGATCGCTTTGGCAATTTTTCCAGTGTAAAAACTTTGAGGATCTTCAGCAATTGCTGTTAAAGTCTTCGCTAAATCGCGCTGTACTAGCTTGTCTCCTGTTGTATAAAATTCGCCGTTGTGAGTGAAAATTTCCCGCAGTGCTGGATTTTTGAGAATTCGTTGCTGATAAAGTTGATTGCTTTGCAGAGAACGCCAAGTTGCCGCATCGCCTAGAATAAAGCCATCTTTAGCAAGTGCGATCGCAGGTTTTACTACCTCTTCCCAAGAAAGCTTACCATAGCGGCGATGCACTTCATAAAGTCCCGCTACCGTTCCTGGTGTCGCCACCGCTAAATAACCATCAATACTTGCATTGGGACGCACCTTACCTTGTGCATCTAAATACATGTTTCTTGTCGCCTTCAGCGGTGCCCGTTCCCGGAAATCTAAAGCTTTCATCTCGCCAGTTTTTTCAGAATGCACCAGCAAAAATCCGCCGCCGCCAATTCCTGCTGAAAAAGGCTCAACTACAGAAATTGCAAAGGTTGTAGCTACCGCTGCATCTACTGCATTACCACCCTTGCGTAACATAGAAATTCCCGCTGCACTCGCCAGGGGATGAGCTGAAACCACCATACCCTTTTTGCTGCGTATGGGTGTTAAAGCCGCTGATGCTACTTGGCTGTAAAGTACAAAGCTAAAAGAAAAGATAGCGATGGCTATGCCCGCCGCAGGCATCGCAACTCGCTTAGTTTTGGCAACAGTAAGCATTTTTATGCCATCTTGTTTGATATCTATTAGCCTACCGCCTAACCGCGCATTTTATACACTCCTACTCACTTCTACTTCTCCTTTGCGTCCTCTTTTGTGCGCCTCTCTCTTGAAAAGTTCAGATCGCCGGAAGCTGGCGCTCCGACTTTTCGCTGCGTCTCTGCGTGAGAAAAAAATCTACCACCTAACTTGTAACTTTTAATTTCCTCTCCATCCATCCAATTGCAAAATCAGCCAGTAATGCAATTACCGCAGCCGGAACAGCCCCAGCCAAAATTAACTCCCCATTAACTAGAGATATCCCCCGAAAAATAAAAACTCCTAAACCACCAGCCCCAATTGCTGCTGCAATCGTAGCAATACCAACAGCAATCACAGTTGCTACTCGTATCCCTGCCAGAATTACTCCCATTGCCAAGGGAATTTCAACTTGTAATAATAATTGCCTATCTGTCATTCCCATACCTCTACCAGCTTCCCGAATTGCTGGATCTACACCAGTGATACCTGTGTAAGTGTTACGAATTATTGGTAAAAAAGAATATAAACTTAAAGCCACAATTGCTGGTACTACACCAATCCCAGCAATAGGAATGAGTAAGCCAAATAGCGCCAAACTAGGAATAGTTTGCACAATATTCGCTATACCGAGAATTGGTTGAGAGAGCTTAGTTTTACGCGTAATTAAAATTCCTAATGGAATGCCTATAAGTAAGGCAATTCCAATAGCAACGCCTACTAAAAAAAAGTGTTCTAGAGTATGTTCGAGGATTTCTGGAGCATACTTAACGAGGAAAAAATCTTTCATAAACAAAAGTCAGAATAAAGAATACAGAATTCAGAATTCAGAATTCAGAATTCATAAGAGTCTTAATAAATAACATTTTTTTGGGGTTGGCATCTAATCCCAATCTACAGTCCCTTTTACAAATTTTTTAAAGAAGGCAAACATTCAAGAAAAGCAAGGGTTTCTGGATGTTGTGACTTCATAAAATCATCAGTTGTCGCCAATACTACCAGTTCTCCGTCATACATTAAACCAATTCTCGATGCCAAAATAAATGCTTCTTGAATATCGTGGGTGACAAAAACAACTGTTTTGCCTAATTCTTGTTGCAAATATCGAAACTCTTGTTGAATTTCTAAGCGCGTAATTGGATCGAGTGCACCAAAAGGTTCATCCATTAACAACATTGGTGGATCTGCTGCTAAAGCCCTAGCTACACCGACTCTTTGCCGTTGTCCTCCCGAAAGTTCGTGCGGGTAACGTCCTGCAAATTGCGCAGGTTCTAAACCTACTAATTGCAGTAATTCATAAACTCGCGTTTTAATTTGTTTTGGTTGCCAGCCTTCTAAAGAAGGAACTAAGCCGACATTTCTCTCTACAGTAAAATGGGGAAATAAACCAGTTTCTTGAATTACATAACCAATTTTTCGCCGCAGTTTAATTTCATCCCATTGGGTTGTGGAAATACCATCGAATAAAACTTCGCCTTGTGTAGGTGTTAATAAGCGATTAATTAATTTCATTGTTGTAGTTTTACCGCTGCCGCTGCGACCAAGTAATACCAGCGCTTCTCCTTGGTTAATGGTAAAATTGAGATTTGACACCAAAGCGCGATGATTGCGGCTAAAGGTGACATTGCGGAATTCGACAGCAATTTTGTTATTTTGCACCATATAAGACTCATATTTTATTGCAGGAAAAAAGCAGTACACTTGTGCTTAGCCTTTTTCCTGTTTTCTATTGCCTTTTAAATACTATCCTGTTTTTTTCACGTTAATAGTTAAGGCTAGGTGAGAATCCTAGCTTTGTTTTTTTGAATAACGGTTTTATGCCTATTTACTCTATCTTTCTTTTTCAAATATCCTTGCAGTAGTTTGCGTTCTATATTTTCGTTGGTAATTCAATTGCAGTGTCAAACTCTCCATTTTAGCAATCTTTTGCTGTCTGATATTTTACTGACTGATTTTATATTTCAGAAATTACACTTAGGTTAATGCAAATATAACCACAGATAGAAGTTTAATTGGCGGCTTTGATAGTAAGTGTTTTAAGATTTCCCGTTCGTTAAAAGAAAGCCTCTTGTAGAGAAGAAAAGGCAATCATAAATTACGTGGGAATAAGAGTTAGATATTTTTTTGTGTAAGTCTTATATCTGTTAGCAATTTAATATTTGAGTCAGAATTCAGGAGTCAGAATAATTAAAAAATCAGACCAAACTTTGATAAATATCTTAATTCTACTAAAATCCTGATAAATTCTGAATTCTGACTCCTGAGTGCTGAATTCTTACATATTTAATAATTTACAGAATACTTTTAAAATTCTAATTTTAACTTGTTCATAACTTTTTTTAAACATTAAACAACTATCTTATGAAACGTTGACTAACCTTCTCTGCACTAATTTGTGTAGACATTAAGCATTTTGTCGCCAAATACTACTCAGGTTTATGTAGGCAATTATTTTTGTTTTGGTTGAGCGTAATTAATCAGCCAGCCTACAGACGAATAACTGCTGCGTAGGCGTAGCCAGCCGTAGGCATCGCTTGTAGCTTATAATACTTAAGGAGTAATCGGCATGGCTGATACAAACAGCAACGGTAGAAATGTCATTATTTTTGTTGCAGATGGATTGCGTAACGGTTCTGTAAATCCTACTGACACACCGACTTTATATAGCATTCGCCAGCAGGGAGTTAATTTTACAAATAGTCATTCGCTATTTCCGACATTTACCACACCGAATGCTTCCGCGATCGCAACTGGACATTACCTTGGCGATACAGGCGACTTTAGCAACACTATATATAGTGGTTTTCCTATCCCGAATGCTAACGGTAGTGTAACGCCATTCATTGAAAATGATGCGGTTCTGGGAGATATTGACGAAAAGTTTCCCGGAAATAACTTTCTCAATGAAGAGTCACTGTTATCCTACGCACGGGCGCAAGGCTTCAATACTGCTGCAATTGGTAAGCTAGGGCCAGTTGCCATTCAAGATGTCACGCAACTCAACCGAGAAGGCGGTACTGGGGGAACTATTCCCACCCCACATACTGTAATTATCGACGATCGCACAGGTACAGCAGCTAATTCCACAACAGGTTCGCCTCAAGGTGTACCACTCGATCCTGATATTGCAGCTCGTTTGCAAGCGGCTGGGTTACCTACCATAACTCCTGGTAGAGGGGAAAATGGTAATTCTGGGAATAACACAACTCCTGGAACTAAAGTTGCCAATATTGACCAGCAACAATTTTTTATAAATGCCACTACCAAGGCAGTTCTTCCCAAGTTTCAAGAAGAAAATAAACCATTTGCCTTAGTCTACTGGTCAAGAGACCCTGATGGAAGTCAACACAATCAAGGTGATAGCTTAAACAGTTTGACACCAGGTATCAATGGTGAGACTTCCAAAGCTGGCGTCAAGAATGCTGACAACAACTTAAAGCAGCTGCTTGATTACCTCAAAAGCACGGGTTTGGACAAAACGACTGATGTCTTTATCACTTCTGACCACGGTTTTTCCACCATCAGCAGACAACAGATTGATAACCAAGGCACAAAAACTAATAGTTATGCTGCAAAACAAACCTACGATGGTGTTAACCCTGGATTTCTGCCACCGGGCTTTGTAGCAATTGATTTAGCTCACGATTTAGGTTTACCTCTATACGACCCCGATAAAAATACAGTCGCTCCTCTAGACATCAATAACATCCAGTATGCTAGTGTTGACGCGACACAAGGGCAACGCCCCACAGCTGGGAATGGCGTAATTGGCGGTACCGGTCAGGTAATTAACGGTCACCTCGACTCAGGTGCAAAGATTGTTGTAGCTGCTAATGGTGGATCGGATCTGATTTATCTGCCTAATGGTAATGCTGACCTTGCTAAACAGGTAGTAAATTTACTTTCGCAAAAAGACTACATTAGCGGCATTTTCGTAAATGATGCTTATGGAGATATTCCAGGTGCTTTACCATTAAGTGCGATCGGGTTAAAAGGTGATGCTCAAACACCCGTTCCAGCAATTGTCATCAATTTCAAAACCTTTAGCACTGATTCAAACAACCCAAACAATCCCCAAGCTGAGATCGAGATTGCTGACACAGGCTTACAGCAAGGGCAGGGGATGCATGGTAGCTTTGGTCGGGGCGATACCTTCAATAACATGCTGGCTATTGGCCCTGACTTCAAATCCGGTTATGTGGACTATGCGCCTATCAGTAATGCTGATATAACACCCACCCTTGCAAAAATTCTCGGTTTGCAGATTCCCAGTAATGGCGATTTGAAAGGTCGCATCATTGCAGAGGCATTAGCGGGAGGGCCTGATTCAGTCTCCTTCACGAAAGGAACCTTGACTTCACAAGAAGCTGCTAACGGTCAAAAAACAATTCTCAATTATCAGAGTGTAGGCAATAATCAGTACTTTACAGCAGCAGGGTTTGCGGGTCGCACCGTCGGACTAACAACATTAGACGTTGATTTTGGTACTACAAATAGCGATGATGTCACCCTCAAGTCCGGCCAAACCTTATTCGCAGGTGACGGAGCAGACTTAGTACAAGGTACTACAGATAATACAGTTCTCAGCGCCAGCGGTGAAGATACAGTGCTGGTTGGCAGTAAATCTTCAGTGTCAGCCGGAGATGGTAACGATCGTATCTTTGTTGGCCAAAACGGTGCTGCTAGTAATACCAGTGCCGATGGTGGTAATGGTGACGACCAAATTACTGTAGTCGAAGCCAACGCTACTAATAATCTCTTTGGTGGTGCAGGTGCTGATACTGTTACGGTAGTTGAAGGTTCTCGTCAATTAGCCTTCGGCGGCTCAGGCAACGATACCCTCAAGAGTGAAGGTAGTAATAATCGTTTGTATGGTGGTTCTGGAGGCGATAAACTTTTCTCTGGTGTCAATGATTCGTTGTTTGGCGGCGATGGAGATGATGCGCTATTTGCCGGCCAAGGTGGTGGTAATAGCCTAACTGGTGGTGCTGGACAAGACCAGTTTTGGATTGCTAATGCCAGTCTGCCAACTAGCAAGAATATCGTCACTGATTTTGCGATCGCTATTGATAAAATCGGGCTTGCTGGTATTGGTGTCACTGAGTTTAGTGGCTTAACTTTATTACAACAGGGCAGCGACACCTTAGTGAAGGCTGGAAATACAGAATTAATTTCATTGCTGGGAATTACATCAACTGCACTCACCGCAAATGACTTTGTTTTTGCAGCTAGTGCGATCTAGTCCAAACTCGATCGCAGCTTCAATCTCAATATCCTTGGCGTTAAATTGAATATTTAAGATTGATTAAGTTAACTGGCTGACTAAAACTTTCTCACCTCACCCACAATCGGGATGAGGTGATTTTTTTGACTAAAATTTCAAATATAATGTATAAAAAAGAATTATTTTATACAATTTACCCTGAAGCTACCTTAATACAACTCTCAAAATTTAAAATCACGCTTGCAGACCCCCTAACAAAATTCATACATCAAGAAACCCAGACCCTATCTAGCTTTTATGGTTTGCGTCTGTTACTTAGTTTTAATTAATTGGTATTAAGTAAGCGGACATAATTAAATATAAAATCCAAAGGAGCAAAACCTTTTACTGTTGAGGGTTTTACCTCCTACCTTCTGCCTCCTGCCTTCTACTTACCACTAGACATAGTTGCATTGGAATTTTGATGAAGCCAGTGTAAACCTTGTATGCGTGTAGATGCGATCGCCAATCGAGCCTTGGCATCAGTTTGAAATTGTCAATTTGTCAGGACATTTACTGAGGCTTGACTTTAATTTAGACAATAAGCTTTATAGTAGATTCCTCAGCTTGCTAGGAAAGAATATTACTTTTCATAACTATCTTGCAATTTGGATGCAAACAGGTGTGAGGCAAATACTACCCTTCAAAACAACTATGACTGCATCATTTAAAAATCCAAATAACTTGTTGGCTGGGACAACTTTTAATTCCGTTACTACGGCAGAAATTGAGGGTAATTATATTAAACCAACACCAGATTTACACGCACAAATGCCTGCGAATCAACTAGTTTTTATTGACTCGCAACTAGAGAACTACCAAAATCTAGTCGCAGGTGTTTTGCCTAATATGACCGTTATCGTCCTAGATAGCGAGCGCGATGGTATCGAACAAATTAGCCAAGTATTGGCATTGCACGGGCAACTCAAGAGCGTACACATTGTTTCCCACGGGGCACCAGGGCGAATTTTTTTAGGGAACACTCAACTAAGCCGCGAAACCCTCAATCGCTATACTTGGCAACTCATGGGTTGGGCCAATGCTTTAGCTGCTGACGCACAACTGTTAGTTTACGGTTGTGAAGTTGCTCAAACAGAGCAAGGAATCGAATTTGTACGGCTATTGAGCGAACTGACGGGTGCAGTCGTCGCCGCCTCAGATCGTTTAATAGGTAATTGGACATTAGGCACAAACTGGGAACTGAATATCTCTACAGGAGCGATCGCTTCACCTTTGGCATTCCAACAACAAACAATGGCAGGCTACTCTTCAGTCATGGGAAAAGTATATCTTGACACTACTTTCAACACTACCGGTCAAGCTATTACCGACTTTAACGGCAATAATGACGGTGTTACTGGTATGGCTGTCCAATCTGACGGCAAGGTTCTGGTGGCCGGATTTACCAATAACGGCTCTAATAATGACTTTGCCATCGTCCGCTATAACAGCGATGGTACTCTCGACACCACCTTCAACACTACCGGTAAAGTTATAACCGACTTTAACGGCAATAATGACTTTGCCTACAGCATCAGCATCCAATCTGATGGCAAGATTCTGGTAACGGGAGTGACTAATAACGGTAGTAATGATGACTTTGCGATCGCCCGTTACAACAGCGATGGCACTCTCGACACAACCTTCAACACTACTGGTACAGTTACCACCGACTTTAACGGCAATGATGACGGTGGTAACAGCATCACTATCCAATCTGACGGCAAGATTCTCGTAGCCGGAGTCAGCCAGAATGGTTTTGGTATTGCCCGTTACAACAGCGATGGTACTCTCGACACAACCTTCAACACTACTGGTACAGTTACTAATTTCGTAGGCAATGATGATGCTGCTAATAGTATCATCGTCCAATCTGACGGCAAGATTCTGGTGGCGGGTGTTAGCTTTAACGGCACTGATGAGGATTTGGCCATCGTCCGTTATAACAGCGACGGTACTCTCGATACCACTTTCAACACTACTGGTATAGTTACTACCGACATTAACGGCAAGAATGACTCTGGTAACAGCATTGCCATCCAATCTGACGGCAAGATTCTGGTGGCGGGAGTTAGCGGTGACGGCATTAATGATGACTTGGCCATCGTCCGTTATAACAGCGATGGTACTCTCGACACTACTTTCAACACTACTGGTAAAGTTACTACTGACTTTAGCGGCAAGAATGATTCTGCTGCAAACATCACGGTCCAGCCTGACGGCAAAATTCTGGTGACGGGAGTTAGCAATAACGGTACTACCTATGACTTCGCCATCGCTCGTTATAACAGCGATGGTACTCTCGACACTACTTTCAATAATACTGGTAAATTTACTAGCGACTTTAACGGCAATAACGACTATGGCAGCGGCATTTTCGTCCAATCTGACGGTAAGATAGTGGTGGCGGGTGATACGAATAATGTCGCTGGTTATGACTTTGCGATCGGTCGTTACTTAGTCAATCAAGCTCCAGAAGTGGTGAATGAAATTGAAGATCGAGAAGCCACCGAAGATAGTGTCTTCAATTTCACAGTTCCAGATGATACCTTCAGCGATGCCGATGCTAAGGATATCTTGACTTACACTGCAACTCTAGAAAATGATGAGTTACTGCCTACTTGGTTGAACTTCAATCCTACTACCCTTACTTTCAGCGGCACTCCGACAAAGGACGATGTAGGTAGTCTAAACATCAAAGTTACTGCCAAAGATGTTGCTGGAGATGAAGCCAGCGATGTATTTACACTTGCAGTCGATGAAAAGAATACAGATCTAAGTATCCTGCCGATTACCCTGCTGACAAAAATTACAGGCGATATCTTTAGTGTTAAGACTAAGCTCAACATTAAAGGTGATAAAGCAAAACTCTCAATCAAGATTAAAACCAAGACAGCTAAACAGGTAGATGAACTGTGTGTCTTTAATGTTGATGATGATGAAGGTAAAATTGACGGCATAGCCCCGGGTGCAGAAGGCTATGCAAAAGCGGCTCTTTTGCGTTCAAAGGTGATTTTAGCTTCACTGGGAAATTTGCCTAATGGTTTTAATATTACCGACTTAACAAACATCTTAGAATTTGACTCTGATACCAAACTCCGATTCTATATGGTATCTAATAGTACTACTGAGGCTGTATTGTCTGGAAAAACCTCTTTTTCAAATGTCGTTTTTTCTTCAGCTACAGATAGCAGCACAGAAAGCGAAGGATTTTCTCTCAACTTCCAGAATTTGATTGTTACGGTTCAAGCAACAAATCAACAAGTAACTTTGGGTACGGGTTTGCAAGGTAAACAAGAAGGCGAACTAATTGATTTGCGGGAAGTGAAACAATCGGTAAAAGCTGATTTTAAGGTTTTCAGAGAAGCTGCATTTAACAACTGTATCGGCTTCTATGAGATAGCTGATGAGAGTGGTGGTATTGACACTAATGATGATGGCAAAGCAGATATTCTTGTGGGAGACGCTGGTTATGCAGAAGCCGCCGTGCGTATGCGTATTACAGACATTGATTTGACAGTCAGCAACCAAGGTACAGGTTCTTCCACTGGCAATTTCAAAGCTGATTCGCTATTTGCACCGTTTCTCATCGTTAATGGCAAAATTGATAAGTTTCTTGATAAGAATAGCAATAACGACCCTAAGATTTATTTTGCATTCTTAGGCGCTAACTCTGATAAGACAGATCACATTCGACTGTTGGCAAATAATACCTTTGGTATTGAGGATTTAGCAAATGGTGGCGACCAAGATTTTAACGATTTGGTTGTGCAAGTTAATTTGAAGATTGCTTAGCAAAGTAACATTAATGACTTAATTAACTTGTCAATTTATTTAGCAAAACTTTGTAACCTCATTTTAGAAATGAGGTTATTTTTTTGGTGGATAATGCCAATCAACTAGTTTTCATTGACTCACAACTAGAAAACTATCAAAATCTGGTAGCAGGTGTTTTGCTCAATATGACTATTGTCGTCTTAGATGGCGATCGCAATGGTAAGGAACATTAGGCTATTTTATCTATTTTAATTAAAAAAGCTAGATATTTATAAATCTAGTACATATACTGAAGGCAGTCAGTGTTGTTACTTCATAAATTTAATGATTGATTGCTCTCCAGTAATTTTGCGGTTGATTGATATTAAACTGCAAAAAAAGTTATGAGGAGTTCTTTGACAATTAAGTATGGGTGCTATTTAATTGGGAAAACTGATTCTCTTTCCATCAGACTTTTATTGCCTATCTGCAAGAATTTGTAAAAAAGAATTCACAAATTTAAAGTTTTTTTTATTACTAATTCTGATTTCGGGTATTTACTTAGGAAAGCATTTGTGATATTTTCAATTTGACCGTAATAACTCAAAAATACACCAGTCTTAAGTTTAGTAAACGCGTCTGGATGTACTAGTTTGATTGCGAGTATCAATTTGACATAGTTGTAATACTAAATCTTAAATTTTAGCTTGTATAAATTATGTATCATTAACGAAGTCATCATCTTTTGGAAAATTTTTCAAAGTCTCCTCAGAATTCTCTAATCCATAATCAGGAATCAGTGAATTCATGAAACCTCAATACTCAAACTTCTTAACGAAGGCAGGAGGCAGGAGGCAGGAGGCCGTTTTTGTCACGAGGATTTATTTATACCCCGTTCCAAAAACTTTGGACGAAGTACGGTTTTAGACCCGATTGTTTAGATAATTTGTAAACAATTAACAACGTGCAGGTTTTGATTTTTTAGGTATTTTGACTTCTAATTTAAAGAATTATTACAAACTATGTGGAATTTAAATAATTTAAACGGTAGCAACGTGGAATCTAAATGTAAGTTTGTAATTAGCAAATTTATTATCTGCGGTCTCAGGTATTTATCTACACTGAATGGCACATTGGAAAGTTAGGAGTTAGAAGTGAGCCAAGGTAGTCTCAAAAGTTTTCTCAATCGGCCAATGGCGAACTCCGTAGGAGTTAGGAATTGTATAATTCTTTATCTTTAACTCATAACTTGATGACTTATTTTTACTTTCTGGCTTGTTTGACATGACTTATATTAAGAACACTTTTCCCGAATTTATCACTTCCCTAGAAGGGTTCGATCGCCTGCCGAATGAAGCGATCGCCAATATATCCCAACAAGTACAAGCTTGGCGCTATCGGTTGGGTCAAAAGCTGATCGGCAAGGAAAGCCTCCCCCAACAAATCACCATCATTTATGAAGGACAAGTGCGGCTGTTGGGGTACGAACCCGAAACGCAAATCCCAACTACTTTAAGATTGCTGCAACCAGGGGAAATCATCGGCGAAATTGGTTTATTGCGCGATATCCCTTGCGAGACAGCCATCGCTTCCACCGAAGTAGTCGGCTTAACCTTGAGTGCCACAACGTACTTGAATTTGTTAAATACATACCCAGCTTTTGCCGAAGCTCGCCAACGCCGTACTAATTTAGTAGAAGTTTTCGATATTCTCGCTGCTTATTGGCAAAAGCAAGCACTCGCCACATTCAATCTCAAAGAATTAGCACAAACAGCTTTACTAGAAGCAAGAATCGAGTATTTACCTCCAGGGAGAACTTCATTTAACGAACTCGATAGCGGACGCGTTTGGTTTGTCAGCGGTGGAGGTACGGTAGCCAATTTTACTGTAGGCGATCGCTTAGAAGCAAACGACGATCGAGACAAGATCCAAGTGTTCGGTCAAAATCCAGTACGCTTGCTTGGTCTAAATCCTTCAAATTTGATATTGCAAAATAGCGATCGTATAGAAGTTACAGTCACCGACACCCAACCGCATAGCCAAGAAGTACTAGATATTCCCTATGCATCGGATGAAATAGTCGTCTCGCCAACAACCGGCCAGACCTCAAAAACTCCTGCAAAGCGCATAAAATACCCATTTGTTGGCGGGAAAGGAGAATTAAATACAGCCTTTGCCTGCTTCCAAATGCTGGCGAAACACTTAGATATGCCGTTTCGTCGAGAAGTGATTCGCCGCATCTTAAACGATCAAATCAAACGCCAGGGTAATATCTCATTTCCAGCTATTGCTTACCTCTCAGAGTTAATTGGACTCAAGGTACAATTAGTAGATTTGCCAGTGTCGTCAGTGGCACGCATTCCCACCCCAGCATTAATTCGCTACGCTGGTGACTTTGCTGTTTTATATGAAGCCGATGCCAATAATATGGTTGTCGGCGTCCCATCCCAAGGAATTGTCCGCTGCAAACCCGCCCAATTTGTCGAACAATTAGATAGCGATCCTGCTAACTTTCCGCCACAAGTTAGAGTATTACTCCTATCAACCACTAAAGAAACACCCCAAGAACGTTTTAGTTTGCGGTGGTTTATTCCTTACTTGTCGCGCTATCGCCGAGTACTCATAGAAGTATTTATCGCTTCCTTTTTCGTGCAGTTAGCAGCACTAGCAAATCCCCTGGTGGTGCAGTTAATTATTGACAAAGTAATCACCCAAAATAGCATTGGTACTTTACATATTTTGGGTGTTTTACTATTAGTAGTAGGGCTGTTTGAAGCAATATTAACTACATTGCGCACCTACTTATTTGTCGATACTACAAACCGCATCGATATGAGTTTAGGGTCGCAAATTATCGACCACTTATTACGTTTGCCGCTGCGCTACTTTGAACGGCGACCGGTGGGCGAACTTTCGACTCGGATTAACGAATTAGAAAACATCCGGCAATTTCTCACCGGTACTGCCTTAACAGTAGGCTTAGATGCTCTGTTCTCCCTCGTTTATATCGGTGTGATGCTGATTTATAGTTGGCAACTCACCTTGGTAGGTTTGAGTACAATTCCGATATTTGTGATTATTACCTTAGTCGCATCTCCTACTATTAGCAGACAATTACGCGGCAAAGCCGAACGCAACTCCGAAACTCAATCTTATTTAGTGGAGGTGATGTCAGGAATTCAAACAGTAAAAGCGCAAAATATCGAATTGCGATCGCGCTTTTCCTGGCAAGAACGTTATGCGCGTTATGTCGCCGCTGGTTTTAAAACAGTTATCACTTCTACCCTTGCTAACTCTACCAGTAACTTTCTCAACAAACTCAGTAGTTTATTAGTTTTATGGGTAGGGGCTTATTTAGTACTGCAACAAGAATTAACCTTAGGTGAATTAATCGCCTTTAGAATTATTTCTGGTTACGTTACCAGCCCAATATTGCGTTTAGCTCAACTGTGGCAAAGCTTCCAAGAAACTGCCTTGTCCATAGAACGTTTAAGCGATATTGTCGATACGCCAGAAGAAGCAGAAACAGACCGTTTTAACATACCCTTACCAGCGATTAACGGAGCAGTTAAATACGAAAACGTTTCCTTCCGATTTGCTACTAGCGGCCCTCTACAACTTTCTAACGTCAACCTGGAATTTGCTCCCGGAAAATTCGTCGGCATTGTCGGACAAAGCGGTTCTGGTAAAAGTACGATGATGAAATTACTGCTGAGACTTTACGAAACCGAATCCGGCAGAATTTTAATTGATGGTTACGATATTGCCAAAGTAGAACTTTATTCGCTGCGGCGACAAGTTGGTGTAGTTCCCCAAGAAACATTGTTATTTGATGGAACCGTTCAAGAAAACATCGCCCTGACAAATCCCGACGCCACAACCGAAGAAATTATCGAAGCAGCTCAAGTAGCTTGCGCCCATGAATTTATCATGAACTTGCCCAACGGTTATAACACCAGGGTGGGAGAACGGGGTTCTGCACTTTCTGGAGGACAAAGACAAAGAATTGCGATCGCGCGTTCCGTTTTACAAAGACCAAAATTACTAGTTTTAGACGAAGCAACTAGCGCCCTAGATTACCCCACAGAGCGACAAATCTGCCTCAACTTAGCCAGGGCATTCAAGGGTAGTACAGTATTTTTTATTACCCACCGATTGAATACTGTCAGTAATGCAGATGTCATCGTTGTCATGGATAATAGCAGAGTTATAGAACAAGGTAGCCATCAAGAACTAATGGCTGCCAAAGGTCATTATTACTACTTGTATCATCAACAAGAAGTAAACTTATGAACAAAAGTTCAGAATGGGCAACTCTTAGAGACCCGTGTAGCTTGCTTCTCTGTAGGAGTACGCTAACAGCAATTAGAATTCAGCAATAATCGTAGGGTGGGCATTATTTATCAATAAACAATGCTCGCCCTACAAAACTCTCATCTTCAATCCAAAATTCAAAATCCAAAATCCAAAATCCAAAATTACTATGACTCAACTTAATGGGAATCACCCCAACGGTAACTATAAAAACACAGCAAAGCAAGATTCGCCAGTAGTTACAAAACAGCAAAAAACTACTTCAGAAAGTTTAATTCACTCAAATCCTCGAGAGTTTGAGCAGTCCGTTATCTTGCGTCAATCTCCAGTTTGGTCGCGTACAATCATGGTGACCTTAATGGCCTTAGCTTGTTTTGGAATTGCTTGGGCTTATTTTGCAAAAATTGAGCAAGTAGTACCAGCAACCGGTCAATTAAAACCGGAAGGAACAGTTAAAGAAGTTCAAGCGCCTGTCAGTGGAGTAGTGAAAGCGCTTTATGTTAAAGATGGGCAAGCTGTTAAGAAAGGAGATTTGCTACTGACTTTTGATTCTATTGCTTCTGTTGCCGAATTAAATTCTTTAAAGAAAATTCGTTTGGCATTAATTAAAGAAAACCAAATTTATCGGCGATTGCTGGGAGCAAGTACCGGTACGACATCCGAACTATCATTTTTGCGTAGTAACTTACCACAAGAAACTGGTTTTTTGTTGAAAAGTCGGGCAGCTTTAGTAGCAGAAAATGACTTATTGCGCACTCAATTAAGAAATTCCGGTCAAGATTATGCACTGGGAATTGACGAACAGCAACGTCTATCAGTAGCCAAAAGAGAATTAGATTCTCGTTCCTCAGCAGCACGATTAGAAGTAGAAAAAATCAAGCAACAACTTGCTCAAACGGCAGTTAAATTAGAAGATAGTAAATTAAGCTTAGCTATTCAACAGAGAATTTTAGATAAACTTAAAATCCTCGCAGAAGAAGGCGGCATTTCTCAGCTTCAGTATCTCAATCAACAACAAGAAGTTCAAAACCGAACAGCAGAAGTATCACAATTAGAAAAAGAACTGCAACGTCTCCAGTTTGATATTGAAAAAGGACAGCAAGAGGTAAGCAATACAGTAGCTGTCACAGACAAAGACGTTTTGGATAAAATAGGTGACAACAAAAAACGTATTGCCGATATTGATAGCCAATTCATGAAAATTATCCTGGATAACGAGCAGCGTTTAGCAGATGTCAATAGTAAAATTTCCCAATCAGAATTAAACGTCAAATATCAAGAACTCCGCGCCCCAGTATCGGGGACAGTTTTTGATTTGCAAGCCAAAAACCCTGGATTTGTAGCAAACCCAACTACAAAACTCATGGATATTGTGCCAAATGAAAAATACATAGGCGAAGTTTTCATCACCAATAAAGATATCGGTTTTGTGCGCAAAGGGATGAAAACAGATGTCAGAATTGATTCCTTCCCTTACAGCGAGTTTGGCGATATCAAAGGTGAAGTCAGCGGCATAGGTTCAGACGCATTACCACCAGATCAAACACATCAGTTTTATCGCTTTCCAGCTAAAATCTCTTTGGATAAACAATCCTTGGTTATTAAGGGTAAAAACGTCAATTTACAATCAGGGATGTCTATCAGCGCCAATATAAAAGTGCGCGAAGAACGAACTGTATTGAGTCTGTTTACTGAGTTATTTACTAAGCAGGTCGATACTCTCAAAGAGGTACGCTAATTGACAGTAGAATTTAGAACTCAGGATTGAGGAGCCAAATAAGCTTTTATGCTTAGTTTTGAAATTAGGGGCGCACAGCTAGCTGTTCGCCCCTACAGTTGTTTTGATAAAAAATGCAACAATTTGAATCGCTACAGTGATTTTGCTTGAAACATCAAATACGTTCCTCCTAAGCCTTCCACAATAGTGCGCGTATTAGAAATCATCATTTTCTGATAAGTATCTGCTTCGCTGCCTGGTTCTCCAAGTCCTTCTGCATAAAGCTTCCTCTCAGAAATGTTTACATCAGCTTCTGTGGCTATAGATTGGATTAAATTAGGGTTAATTGCAAGTTCAGCAAAAATAGTTGGCACTTTAGCTTGTTTAATATTTTTAGCTAAATCATTGACTCGTTCAACTGTTAGTTTTTCCCTACTGCCAATACCTTCTATTCCCCTTACCAAGGGAATACCATATTCTTTAGAATAATAGCCGAAGGCATCAGAAGTAGTAACTAACCTGCGTTGTTTGTCAGGGACGCTCGCAATTGTTGATTTAATCCAGCTATCTAGTTGAGTGAGTTGATTTATAACTTTTTTGGTATTGGTAGTATAAACTTCTGCATCGCTAGGTGTTAATTTTTTGAGGTTAGTATTAATTACCTTTGCCATTGCGATCGCATTTTTAGTATTGTGCCAAACATGAGGATCGGTTAATCTTCTACCACCTTGCAGAAATCTTTGCGGCTTAGATACTGCAACTTGAGCAACCGCTATTTTCGGTGCGGAATTTTTCGTGGCTTTAATTAATTTAATCGAATTTGGCTCAAAATTGTAACCAGTATAGAAAATCAGATTAGCTTGCTCGATAGCTTTACGATCTTCTGGTTTTGGTTTGTAAGTTTTGGGATTAGCAGTAGGAGGAATCAAACAAGTAAGATTAACTGTATTCCCAGCAACCTGTCTGGTTAAGTCACAAAGTACACTTGTAGTTGCTACAACTCGGGGAAGATTTTCATTTGCCTCGGCTGTGCCTTGAGTAAATGTAGTTCTTGCAGCTTGATTTTGGCAACCAGCAAATCCAACCGTCAAGACAACAAAAATAGATCGTAAAAAATTATTTTTTGGTGATTTTTTTGACATCCTTAACTCCTACTGGATGCATAAAAAAGATAATCATTATTATTGGATAATTCGGCAAACAAGGTTTTTGCAAGCAGAATCTAGCTTTACACGACAGGCGTAAAACTGCTAGGGATAAAAGCACCAAGATTTGGAGGCGATGCTAGCGGGTTTTTGGCACTACGGCTTGGATAAGCATTTTGAACTTAGAATTCCCTTTGGAAAAAAGGTTACTAGGTTTGGGTTCAAGATTTCCCTTTCCCTTTCCCCTTTCCCCTTTAACCTTTAACCTTTCCCCACAAGAGTGCAAAAGTGTTTTTTGCAAGAGGTCTAGTGTAATGCAGTTCTCCCAGCAATTGCATCAAACGTCAATACCATTGTGCTGATGTAGTGCGATCGCAAATTGACTAGAATTATCCAGTTAAGGAAACCAACATAGTGATGAAGGGGGGTATCGATTATATGGGTTGATGCAAGCAAACCAAGTCGTGAGACTAAGGCAATTGTAGCTGTGGTTGAGAAAGTGTGGATACTTATTTGTTACAAAATTGCTAAATTAAAGATTTTTTAGGCATTAGCGAAGTGCTGTCACTGGTGGAAAAAAGGTATATTTAAGAAAAGGTGGCGATCGCCAACGGCTATAGATATTCGCGAAAAATTGTTGTACATTGTACTTCCAGCACTAATGGTTATTTAATACAAGCACAATATTTAATAACAGGTAATGAAATTGCTATTTGGCTTATCAAAACATTATTAGAAAAAAACTAAGAATTATTGACTTTCTGAAAAATATTTCTCTAAAAAATTACCTTTCAACCACCATTAGCTACTGTTGGACGAGCAATTTTAACATTCGATCGCAGTTAACCGAAACATCCCAAGTATCGCTCAGGAGTTAGAGAATTTTTCATCAAACAATTTCTCAAAGCTGGCATTAGTCAAAATAAACAATGGTAATTTTAGTTGTCATAATTAATACTTTAGTTTCGTTAATACTACTCTATGTAGCTTCGCAGGTGTGGCAACTGAAGCAGCGAATAGCATGTATAGCAGATACCTTAACCGCCTATGAAAGTTGTGTCCATGCAACACTGTATAAAGCCCCTGAAAATATTTATCTGAGTCAGCAGAATATTTATAACTTACGCCAGAGAAACCAAGCACTACAGATACAAATTCAACAAGTACAGCAAATTTTGAGCCTGATTGTGCTGGGACGGCAAATCTGGCAGCGTTATTTTCGGAAGCTAGATTTGACCCCTGGAAAAACAAAACTTACAAAATGAGTTAAAGCATAAAAGCAACATTTCTGGCTGATATTTTGTCAGGATATTACTAGATAAAATTGTTTAGGTCTTGCAAGGGGGGGAAACCCACCTAAAATGGGTCTAAGGGAGAAATAAAAAAATGTCTAATAACCGTTCTGGATTATTTATTAGCGGTTTGATGCTGGGAGCTAGCATCGGCACCTTAGCTGGTTTGCTCGTTGCTCCACGCACAGGGCGCGAAACGCGTAAAATTTTACAAAAATCTGCCAATGCTATCCCAGAATTGGCAGAAGATATATCAACAAGCGTGCAAATCCAAGCAGATCGTCTTTCTGCCAGCGCACTGCGGAACTGGGATGAAACTTTAGATAGATTAAAGGAAGCGATCGCCGCAGGTGTAGATGCTACTCAGCGGGAAAGCGAAGTCTTGAAGCGACAAACATCACCTGAAGACTCAGATTCTCTTCCCCAGCAATTAAAACGCTCATAAATGATGTAACCGTGATTGAACCCCTGTTTTGGTTGGGACTTTCCTTTCTCTTGGTCGCCACAAGCTTGACTGCGGTTTTAGTGGCGGCTATACCGGCTTTGCAGGAGTTAGCACGCGCTGCTAGGAGTGCAGAAAAGCTATTTGATACGCTTTCACGAGAATTACCACCAACTCTAGATGCGATCCGCCTCGCTGGTTTAGAAATTAATGACTTAACTGATGATGTCAGTCAAGGCGTAAAAAGTGCCAGTCAAGTAGTCAAGCAAGTTGACCAAAGCCTCGATACTGCAAGAAAACAGGCTCAAAATCTGCAAGTAGGTACGCGCAGCATCTTAGTTGGCGTCAAAGCAGCCTGGAGAAACTTCACGCGCCCAAAACCTATAAGACGAACTAGCGATCGCCTCGCCAGCAATGAAAAACCAGCACTTCCGTTGCGAGAACGAGAAGTCTTCAGACAAGACGATCGCCATATCAAATCAGAAGCCCATCGCGCCAATGACGCTTACAGCGACGCTGCTTCCTGGGAAACAGATTTTGATGATGAAGATTGACCCAAAAAATAGTATGGGGCATTGCTTATCTTCCCTATGCGGTGTCAAAATATGCTATTTTACCAGCTTAAAAAATCAGTTTTTGTTTATGGATAAACTTTGCCATTGTATTGAGCAATTTGGCACAACGGGTGAAGCATATTTTAATCAAGCTGTCTTTTTAGGATCAATGTGCTTGTTCCCAAATTTCTGCCAGGAACCAAGTACATACAAAGTTGTTCGTAAATTTGTAGATACTGTTAATAGCCAGGATAAATATTGGGACAGTGGAATAGGTGATTTAAAAGTATTTGCAAAACCTAGCGGATATCGAAGTTTTGATAAAGGCTACATTCGCACCCGTGATGTTGTCAATTTGTGTGAATTTGGCAAATATTTATATCCAGATATAGGGAATATACTGGATACAAATTATTGGGATGAATTGGACATTTATCGTCGAGCGGAATGTTTGAGTCAAGATAAATTTGAAAATTTGATAAATTTTTGGTTTAGAAATCAGCTTAATTTTGAAATTTTCTTGGAGACGATAATAAAAAGATTATTCCATAAATCTAATTATGAGATTACTTTTTATTCTCTTCTGAATGACTGGAACGAGAACACAGCTTTTGCACCATATATTTTAATTGGAGATAGCTGTGTTTTAACTATAGTTAAAAAATGGGTATTGTAAGGTTAATTATGCAGCTATAGCTCTATACTGCAAATCAAACCCAAGATTCCAGCGAAAAGATTTTCACCTGTTGAATTCGCAAAAAGTCACTATCACTGGAAACGACAGTTAAATTATTTTGCAGTGCAATAGCAGCTATCCAAATATCATTTTCATCAAAACCCAAATCAACAATTTTAGTTTTTCGCCACTTGTTTTTATCTTTGGGTGCAAATTGGCTGAATAAAGCTGCCTTAATTTGACCATAGATTGTTGCTGTTTGTTCTGTTATATGATAAATACGAATATCTTCTAAAAATTCTGTCAAGCGAACTAGATTATTTTCCTTACGTTGGGATTTTTCCATCATAAATGTCAATTCACCCTGCACAATTACGCAAGTGGCAATGTTATTTTCTCCAACTTTATTCACGCCACGGATAACGTTTGGTTCACCTAAAATAATAGCACTACAATGATTTGTATCGAGTAAATACATTATTCAAATAGGTTTTGGTCATCAATTTTAGCTTGACCACGCGTAGCATATACTGCTTGAAGGCATTCTGTAAAATCATCACCTTCCCAAGTACCAGCATGTCGAAGAATGGAGCGTCCCGAAGCCGGACGATATGTAAGTTGCTCTTGAGAGCCAGAAGTTTCTCTAGGATCGTTTAAAGGTATAGATTCAAGCTTACCTGATTTCAACTCCTTTTTTGTATAGTTAACCTTAATAGAACGTATCAAATCGAGTGCTTCTGTTAGTAATTCCGGCGGTAAAGTTTCTATTTCTTGGATTAATAATTCTTTGTTAGTCATCTCTCACCTCTAACTATTCTCCTTTTATTGTATGGGAAACTCCGCTATAGCTTCATCAATTTTAAGTATTTTAACTGATTGACAAAATACACTTTATATTTAAAAGCTGACAAATGCCACTGCCTAGTCCCCATACCCAAAAACCTTTTGCTTTGATCCATAAGATTAGAGTAAAGTAAACAAGTGTAAAGAAGTATGATTTTTCCAGTACTCTTTTAAAACAACTTGTTCACTTTTACCTTTAATATCAGTCTAAAAACGTTCATGCAGTCTAGTTTTTGGCGACGAATCCTGGTATCCATTGCAGTATTTTTCCTGGCTGGGTCGATTTGGGTAATGCATTCTTCCCCGGCACTGGCTTATGACAATCCTGACTTACTTCCAAAGACGTTTACCCCAGTTGTAGACCTAGCTAAATCTCTCCCCGAACTGCAAGAAGAAAAACTTGTCAAAGATTTAGAACAGTTTGAAACCGATACGGGTTGGAAATTACGAGTATTGACTCAGTATGACCGCACTCCCGGCCGGGCAGTGATTAATTATTGGGGTTTGGATGATAAAAGCATTCTGCTAGTTGCTGATTCTCGGGGTGGTAATATCTTGAGTTTTAGTGTCGGCGATGCTGTTTATGAACTTTTACCCCGGACTTTCTGGATAGAATTGCAAACTAGGTTCGGTAACTTGTATTTTGTACGGGAACAAGGTGAAGACCAAGCCATTCTTCAAGCCTTAGAATCCGTTAAAGGCTGTTTAGTTAAAGGTGGTTGTAATGTTGTTCCTGGACTGCCGCGAGAACAATGGATTCTCACCTTGATTACTTCAGTTATTGGCGGAATAATTTGTGGATTTGCAGCTCAACCCCGTGAAAAAGGACAGATTTTTGCTTGGCAATGGGCTTTAATTTTCTCACCTTTGTGGGGAATCTTATTTATTGCCTTTGGCATCGGTCCAGTAGTGACACGCACAAGCGACTGGTTACCTCTAGTTCGCAATATTTCTGGGTTTTTCATTGGCGCTTTAGTTGCTTATCTATCTCCTGTTTTCAGTCGCCCTTCTGCCAGCAATGAGTGAAGAGTACTGAGTGGGGAATTGTGACTTCTGACTTCTGAATTCTGAATTCTGACTCCTAACTCTCTGAAACTGATAAGCTGAAAGCTAAATATTTGAGAAGCTCAACAAAAATGGAATGGCACGTAAGTGATGCTCAAAGTTTAGCAATCATTGACAGTGAAATTGGCGATCATGTCTTTTCACCCGCAGAATATGAGATTGTGCGCCGCGTAATCTATGCTACGGCTGACTTTGAGTATAAGTCTTTGATTCGCTTTTCTGAACGTGCCTTGCAAGCTGGAGCAGCAGCATTAGCTGCTCGGACTACGATTGTGGTAGATGTACCGATGGTACAAGTAGGTATTGCCTACGACATTCAAAACACTTTTGCCAATCCAGTGTATTGCAGCATGGAAGCCCTGACACGCCCGCAAAAAGAAAAAACGCGGGCAGCATGGGGAATAGAAACCCTAGCAAAGCGTTATCCAGAAGGGATTTTTGTGGTGGGTCAAGCCCAAACAGCATTAACAGCACTGGTAGATTTAATTGAAGCTGAGGAAATTAGACCAGCTTTAATAATTGCGACTCCAGCGGGATTTGTAAATGTTGATGAGGCTAAAGGGCGCTTGCAAGACTCCTTAGTTCCTCACATCACGATAGAAAGCCGTAAAGGTAATGCAGTGATAGCAGCTGCGATCGTTGATGGATTGGTAGATTTGGCTTGGCAAGCTTATGGACAAGACCGAAATAGAGGCAGCTAGGAAACTTAGCTCTGTGCTATCCTGTATCAAAATAGTACTAAAAATTAGTAAATATCCTGATGCTTTTATTGGATAGCAGCGAGTAAGGAGCCTAGTATTATGGTAATAGAAGGTTTTAGCTTAAGTACATATATTGCAATCCCTGTAGTTTTAGGCCTTTTGCTTCAGGGAGACAACAAATTATCTGTAGTCGAAGATGTTAGTCAGGACTCTATTGTTGAGGAAACAGTAGTACCGCCGACTCCCCAGTTAATTAGTACTAAAACAAAAGGAAAAACATACTACGTTAGCGGTAATGGGGACGACATAAATAATGGACTTTCTGTTTCATCCCCTTTTAGAAGTATTCAAAAGGCAGCAAATCTTACCAAGCCTGGAGACACCGTACTCATTATGAACGGAGTCTACACAAATGCAAATCCAAAAGGAGATGTAGTAGCAATTACTCGCTCTGGAACTGCAAATGCATGGATTCAGTTTAAAGCATATCCCGGGCATTCACCAAAGCTTCAGCACAATGGATGGCAGGGAATTTCCATTAAAGAAGGCGCTTCATATATTGAAGTAAATGGTCTTGAAATAATAGGAAATAGTGCCAATGTCACTCTTGAGTATGCCATGAGTGAGAGGAATAACAGATTAAATCCTCTGACAAATGGAGGCTGTATTAGTATAGATGGACGAAAAAAAGGTCATCCGCATCATATACGTATTGTCAATAACAAACTGCATAGCTGTAGTGGCGGCGGTATTGGAGTAATTGAAGCCGACTATGTGACTATAGATAATAACGAAGTATTCGATAATGCCTGGTATGGTGTCTATGCTGGCAGCGGGATTTCCATGCTGCGTAATTGGAACTCTGATAATAAGCGGGGATATAAGATGTTTGTAACTAACAACAAGGTCTACAACAATCGACAGTATATTCCTTGGATTAATACTGGAACTATTACGGACGGGAATGGCATTATTATTGATAGTTTAGTTAAGGGTAACGGCTCAAAAACACCTCCATATAAAGGACGTACTTTAGTTAAAAATAATCTGACATTTCATAATGGTGGTTCTGGTATTCATGCATTTTATGGCGCTCATGTCGATATTATAAACAACACAGCTTTTTTAAATAATCAGACTCCAGAACTTGATTTAGGGCAAATATTTACTCAAAAATCATCTGATGTGAAAGTTTTAAATAATATTCTCTATGCTTATCCTGGTAAGGATGTTAACAATAATATTAAAGGCAAAAATGTTATTTTTGATTACAATATCTACCTCAATAGTCCCTCTGTAAAGGTTAAGGGAGCTAACGATATTGTTGCAGATGCAGAGTTTATCAAAGCACACCCGACTTTGAAAAAAATAGCTGGCGATTGGCGATCGCAGCTATCTAAACAAAGTCGCTCTGCACCGAGTTTTATGAAGCTGGATTCGGCAAGTCTTGTTTGCGAACCAGTAACTTATCGCCTCAAAGGTAAACTCATCAAGGTTGGATGTAGCCGTTAAGCAGGAGGCAGGAGGCAGGAGGCAGGAGGTAAAAGTATTAGTATTTCTGGCATTCAGTCTTCTACTCTTGGCCGACGCCGACGCGGCCTTCTCTCCTCTCGATCTTCACGCAAGCGACGGCCGACTTCGTTAAAGAAATCGCGCCGCAGGTAAGGATAATCGCTCACCCAAAGGTCGCGACTAGGAATGTAGATATCGGTAAATTCTTCGATGGTGCTTAAATCTGGGCGATTTGACATGACTACCATTTCTGCGATTTGACCGCGAGCGATCGCTTTATGGGTAGAACGCAGCGGCGCGTCAAATTCAAGACTAAATCCCGTATCATCGCCGACTTCTAAGTTAATCCGTTTTTCTCGGTTTTCGACAATTACCAATTCACCTTTGCTATTGACGGTTTCTTGTTTCCCAATTAACTGTTCTGTAATCCACCAATCTAAGACTCGACCGCGGAAAAAGCCGCTGTATTTATAACGGCGGCATTGTGAATTCCTGATACTTGCTTGAAACACCGGATACCACAGCCAAAAAAAACCGCTAATTACACCCAGCACAAATATTATCGGCCCGAACTCCAGTCTGAAAAAGGCTCTGACAAGCAGAATTACAACTACGGCAACTACAGAAATTAACAAGCGTTGCAAAAAATTTGCAAACTTTCCCCAGTAATACTTGTACTGAAGTCCAGTGGCAATTAAGGGGACAATTTGTTCAAATTTCTGGCGAGTCAGTGGTACTAACATGAGTGCTGAGTACTAAGTAATGAGGTTAAAGAAGAATTCAGAATTCAGAATTCAGGATTCAGAATAAATTAGTGAGCTACAAGTCTGCTACTAATTGAAGATCGCTAAATTGAGAATTATGCACGAGTGTTTCACCGTTTATACTCCTACGCAGAGGCAAGGTACATTCACCAGTTGTACTCAGTTAAATTCTGAATTCTGACTCCTGACTCTTGAATTCTCTCTGTTTAAAGTATTTTTTCTAATCCATATATTAATGACTTTAGCGCTAAGACTTTGCGAATGGCTAACAGTACTCCTGGCATATAGCAAGCGCGATCGCTCGTATCGTGCCGTAAAGTATAAATCTGCCCCGGTGCGCCAAAAATGACTTCCTGATGCGCTACCAATCCCGGCAAACGCACGCTATGAATTCTAATACCTTCATCTGCTTGGCTTCCCCTAGCTCCTGGTAATTTCTCAGTTTCTTCCACCAACTTCGGGTTAAAAGCTTTACCTAATTCTCCTAATAACTGTGCCGTTTGAATCGCAGTACCGCTGGGAGCGTCAGCTTTTTGGTTGTGATGTAATTCGATAATTTCTACGTGGTCAAAATATTGAGAAGCGGCGACTGCGGCTTGTTGTAGCAGCACCATACCAATGGAAAAGTTAGGAATAATTAGACAACCAGTGCTAGCTTTTTCGGCAAAGTCTGCTAAATCTTGAATTTGTTCTGGACTCAATCCAGTGGTGCCAACTACCGGACGAATACCGTAGGCGATCGCACTGCGAATATTATCATAAACTGAATCCGGATGAGTAAAATCCACTATCACCCCTGGCGGCCCTTGTCTCTCCCCAGCCACATAACCCAACATCGGTTCTAATTGATTGGTAATTGGCACTTCCAAAGGTTCGCTTAAACCCGCCAATTCTCCAGCATCTTTATCTTGATGTTGCGGACTGCTATCAATTGCACCCACTAAGTTCAAATCTGGTGCTTGCGCCACCGCCTTAACTACTTCACGACCCATCTTACCAGCAGCACCATTGACAATAACCGGGATAGGAGCTTGATTCGTCATACGTTGAAAAATACTTTTTGAGCCAACAAGGGAATTGTAAAGACTTTTGCGATGTAAAAATACCAGTCTCCAGCCCCTACTGATTTTTTCATGGCTGACGCTCAAAATTTTCTCAGGTGTACTACCTTGATAAATGGTTCTTAAAGCTATCAAACTTTTTTGTCAAGGCTAGTTGACTAACTGTAATAAATATTGTTATATTTATTTACATAGGTTAACAAAGCAGCAAAGCAAGCCAGCTAGTTAGGGTTGCACCTCTATCTGACCTTTCTAGTTTTGGTTGCCTTGAATGTTAGCTAAAAAAATAGACTTCGGTATCGGTATATCTCATCGACATTTGGACTTCTCCCATTTACCCCGGCTATCCAGTCGGGGTTTTTTGTATTGTCGATAAACCCCCTCATCTTAATGCTTCACCCCAAACGTGCCGCTTGGTGGGAGAATAAAAACGATAAATGATGCTTGCCTGGTATTGCCTCCAGCCTAAAGGAACCTGTATAAATGTGGAAACGAATTGTATTAATTTTGCTATTGGTGTTGAGCTTCAGCCTGAGCAATTCTGATGTAGCAATCGCAGCTGGACTCAAAAGCTTTGTAGACACCAATGATGGCTATCAGTTTTTATATCCTAATGGCTGGCTGCAAGTTAAAGTCGCCAACGGCCCGGATGTGGTTTTTCACGATTTAATTGAAGTATCAGAAAACGTTTCTGTAGCGATCAGCCCAGTTCCAGAAAATAAAACTTTAGCAGAATTGGGAACTCCCACAGAAGTAGGATACAAATTGGGAAAAGCAGCTCTGGCACCTGCTGATTCTGGTCGCTCAGCTGAATTAATCAATGCCGCACAGCGAGAAGTAGATGGTAAAACATACTACCTTTTAGAGTATGAAGTTAAACTTCCCAATCAACAGCAACGCCACAATATCGCCAGCGTCGCTGTTAGCCGCGGTAAACTTTTTACCTTCAACGCCTCAGTTTCTGAAAAACGCTGGCCAAAAGTTAAACAAACAATTGATGAAGTTGTAAATTCTTTTGCTGTTTATTGATAATTGGGTATGGGGCTAATGAATGGGGTATTGGGATTGGGGTAAGGGGGAAAGGCGAAAGATTATATTTATCCCTTTTCCCTTTAACCTTTTCCCCTGCTCCTTTACCCCTTGCCTCCCCATCTCCCCATCTCCCCCTCATCTCTTTATGGGCATCCTACCTTTTGTACTGGCCTCAGCTTCCCCAGCGCGACGGCGCTTGCTGCAAACTGTTGGTATTGAACCGATAGTCCGACCTAGTGACTTTGATGAGTCGCAAATCCAATTAAGCGAACCCGAACAATTAGTCAAAACTCTTGCTCAGTACAAAGCACAAACTGTAATCCCACAGTTTAAATCAGGCTTGATTATGGGTTGTGATTCGGTTTTGTCTGTCAACAATCAGATTCATGGCAAGCCGGCAGACGCTAGTGAAGCGATCGCTCGTTGGCAGATAATGCAAGGTAGCTTTGGCGACTTATATACAGGTCACGCCTTGATTGACCTCGACCAAAACCGTACTGTAGTCCAGTCTCAAGTTACAAGAGTTTACTTTGCTCCAATGAGCGACAAGGCAATCAAAGCTTATGTAGCTACAGGCGAACCCCTTAAGTGTGCTGGCGCCTTTGCTCTTGAAGGTTTTGGTAGTTTGTTCGTCGAAAAAATCGAAGGCTGTCACAGCAATGTAATTGGCCTCAGCTTACCCCTCTTGCGGCAGATGCTAGCAGAACTGGGATATGACGTTACAGATTTTTGGCAATAGTCATTTACCCTTTAGTTAAACCAATGACTAATAACTAATGACCAATGACCAATGACTAATAACTAAATTGCCTAATATTCAGTATTATCTCACCATGATCTGGAACCCAAGCCAGCCACTCATCCTCTGAAACTGGACACAACAAAAGTGCTTCATCAAAACTAAAAGGGTTGGGAAGTTCTAAAAGCTTCACCCAACTTGATGCCCTTACCTGCCGTAAATCCTCCAGATTCCGCCTTCTTGCTTGGACAGCAAAATCTGGTTTCTTAGAATCTAGTTTCATCTCTATGCCTTCAACTATGGGCTAATCAAAAATTATTTCTGTAACTTAGACTACAAAATAAACAATACTTGTGAAAAGCACCTGTCTTATAACTTTACGTTGCCTGGAGTAAGTGTTTGCTTAATATTGCAAGCTATAACTGTGAGGCACGGCAAGTTGTAGACTGGCTACTAGATCCAATTTGCAACTAGAATATGTCATTTACTTCTATGTCCTCGCTGCGCGAGCAACAACATCCCCTAATTCGTCAGCTAGCTGATTGTATTGAGGCAGCTTGGCATCAACATCTGGATCTATCGCCATACCATTTGCCAGCTGAGTTGGGGTATGTGGAAGGTAGACTAGAAGGAGAAAAACTGACGATTGAAAACCGTTGCTATCAAACGCCTCAGTTCCGAAAAATGCACTTGGAACTGGCAAAAGTGGGGAATATGCTGGATATTTTGCATTGCGTCATGTTTCCCCGTCCAGAATATAACCTGCCGATGTTTGGCTGTGATTTAGTGGGGGGTAGAGGTCAAATTAGTGCAGCGATCGCAGACCTTTCTCCCCTAAATACAGAACAAACCTTACCAGAATCTTATAATGCTGCCCTCACTCAGTTAACAATGCTTAACTTTTCCCAACCGCGGGAATTACCTGAATGGGGAAATATTTTTTCAGATTTTTGCATCTTCGTGCGCCCGACTTCCCCAGAAGAAGAAACAATGTTTTTGTCTCGCGTACAAGACTTTTTAGAGATTCATTGTACCCAGGCGATCGCATCTAGTCCAGTTCCAATCGAACAAGTCACGCAAAATCTCGCCGGACAACACAACTACTGCACCAAACAGCAGCAAAACGACAAAACCCGCCGCGTCCTAGAAAAAGCCTTCGGTCCAGCTTGGGCAGAACATTACATGACCACAGTTCTGTTCGACCTTCCACAGGAGGTTACGAAGTAAAAGGCTCCAGGGGCAGAAGAGATAGGGAGATGGGGAGCAGAGGGGGCAGAGGGGGCAGAGGGGGCAGAGGAGAATAATTAATAACTAATGACCAATGCCCAATGCCCCATGCCCAATGCCCGAATTGGCTTATCTGTAGGTTCTGTTACGTTTTCTGGCGATTGATAAATGTAGAATTCATTCAACGAGAGTTTGATGGAGTCCCAAAATAGAAGCAGGGAGATTAGTAAGACCAATTAGCTTTAACTCAGTTACAGATAATGGCGCGGAAGCACAGTGAAACAGTGACGCGAGAATAATGTGTAGCAAAATTTTTGAGAATTGGTATTAGGTCTTTGAAACAATGATTTTTAATCTTGTTTTTCAATTTTGTAAATAACTGTAGCCTCCGCTGATTAAGCGTAAGAATTCAGAATTCAGAATCATTAAGGCTTCGTATCCCAGCTTGAGAATTTGCACAAAATCAAGTGGGTATACAAGATTGGTTTTCCAACTATTCTGACTTCTGATATTTAAATCGGAGCATTCTCTTATCAATCAACAGTTACTAGTGTTGACTGATTAATTGATGTTAATTACTTTATTTGTGCGGTAGTGAATGTAGCCATACAGTACCGCATCATAGCAGTTTTCGATTTCCAATAGAGACGCGATATCTTGCGCCTCTATATCTGAATGCGCCATTAATTGATTCTGAATTCTTTTTTTGCACAATTTTGTAAATCTTTAGTGTGAGTGTTGAGTCTCAATCGCGTGGATATTAAGCCATACCCGTTGTTTGTTCTAAGCGGTTGGCTATTGATGAAAAACCCTTTTTTACTCGATCGACACAATTCAGATAAACGGGCAACATACTATGTCAAGGGTGACCGAGAAGCCGAAGCCAACTGAACGTACATTTAATCCCGAACAACCTAAAATTTGGTGGGGTATAGCTGTAGCGGTGCCAATAGTGATTGCTGCTGGAGTACTGGGTACTGCGAAAATCGAGCAGTTGAAAAAACTAAATGTATCCGCACCTGTGATGCCATCTAGCAATAGCGTTAGTGCTGTGGGGCGTTTGGAACCGCGAGGTGAAGTGATTAAATTGTCTGCACCATCTTCAGGATTAGCACCATCCTCCAGAGTTCAGCAGCTTCTAGTGAAAGAAGGTGAAAAGGTCAAACAAGGTCAAATTATCGCAATTTTGGACAACCGGGATACTCAAATAGCCGCACTAGAAGAGGCAAAAGCTAAAGTCCAAGAAGCGCGTGCAAATTTAGCGCAAGTTAGAGCCGGATCTCCAAGAGATATTCAAGCCCAAAGCTCGGTTATTGCTCGCCTACAAGCCCAGTTAATTGGGGAAAAGAATGCCCAGCAAGCAACCATCGCTCGAATTGCTGCTCAGTTGAGTGGAGAAAAACTCGTCCAACAAGCAACTGTAAATCGCTTAGAAGCTGAACTCAGCGGACAAAGAGAAGCCCTCAGAGCAACCCTGACGCGTATCAAAGCCGAACAGCGCAATGCCCAAGTTGATGCAGGACGCTATGATTTTTTATACAGAGAAGGTGCAATTTCTCAGCAAGAACGCGATAGAAGACGCCTGAGCGCAATTACAGCTAATCAGCAGGTTGCTGAAAGTCAAGCCACGCTGAAGCAGACATTGGCAACCCTGCGACAGCAACTTGCCGAAGCAAGAGCGAATCAAATACAAAATTTAGCAACTTTGCAACAGCAGTTAATTGAAGCCAAAGTTAACCGCGACAAAACTGTAGCCACTTTGCAAAGACAAATCGATGAAGAGAAAGCCAAACTCAGCAGACTTTTGGAAGTTAGTCCTAGTGATGTGCAAGTAGCGTTAGCCCAAGTTAGTAATGCTATAGCTAATGTTAGAAAAGCCGAAGCAGAACTGAAATTAAGCTACGTTCAAGCCCCAACTGCGGGAGAAATTTTAAAGATTTACACCAAGTCGGGTGAAGCTATAGGCACAAATGGTATTGCTGAACTTGGGCAAACCAGTCAAATGGTTGTAGTTGCTGAAGTCGCTGAAGATAGTATTGGCAAAGTGCGTCTCGGTCAAAACGCTACTATTACTAGCGATAATGGAGCATTTAGTGAAGAACTAAAAGGAACTGTCACTGAAATTGGTAGAAAAATTGGCAAGAAAGATGTATTAAATACAGACCCAGCAGCAGATGTAGATGCCAGAGTTGTAGAAGTAAGAATTGCTCTATCTCCAGAAGATAGTCTGAAAGTTTCTGGTTTAACTTATGCGAAAGTTCTTGTAGAAATTAATAACTAAGTCGTCAGAAACAAACTTTTAATAATGACTAATAAAATACCTCTGTCATGGCTGCAACTAACCAGAGAAAAAACTCGCCTAGCTGTGGCTCTGGCAGGCATTGCTTTTGCTGATATTTTGATGTTTATGCAACTGGGATTTCGGGATGCTTTGTATTATAGTAACGTTCGATTTCATAGCAGTTTGCAGGGTGACATCGTTTTAATTAACAGCCAATCTAGTGCTGTTTTGGCTATGAGGAGTTTTTCTCAACGACGATTATATAAAGCTTTAGAGTTACCAACAGTACAATCAGTACATCCTATATATCTAGATTATACAACTTGGAAAAATCCTGTAACAGGTCGCCCTCGTAGCATCCTGATATTTGGTATGAATCCAGAAACTAATCTGCTCAATTTACCTGGAGTTCAAGAAAATTTAGAGAAACTTAAATTACCAGATGTAGTTTTATTTGACCGTTCTTCTCGGGTTGAGTATGGGCCGATCGCTGCTGATTACGAACAAGGAAAGACCGTCACAGCAGAAGTCAGAAGACGGCGAACCAAAGTTGTAGGGCTATTTACATTAGGTGCATCATTTGGTGCAGATGGTAACTTAATTACTAGCGACGTTAACTTTTTGCGGATATTTAACACTCGTCAGAAGGGATTAATTGATATCGGGTTAATTAAATTGAAACCTGGAGCAAATGCTAATGCTGTCGCGCAAGATTTAAAAAGATATTTACCTAAAGAGATAAATATTTTAACTAAACAAGAATTTATTGATTTTGAGCGAAATTATTGGGCAAGTAGCACAGCTATCGGTTTTATTTTCACCCTCGGGACTATCATGGGCTTTATTGTCGGAACTGTAATTGTTTATCAAATTCTATATACAGAAGTTTCAGATCACCTATCTGAGTACGCCACTCTCAAAGCTATAGGCTATACACATAACTATTTATTGACAGTTATTTTACAAGAGGCTTTAATGCTAGCAGTTTTAGGATATTTGCCCGGAATAACTTGCGCTTTATTTATGTATCAAACTGCAAGAAACGCAACACTTTTACCAGTATTTATGAGTTTCGATCGCGCTACAACTGTATTGATTTTAACTATAATAATGTGCTTTGTTTCCGGTGCGATCGCAGTTAGAAAATTACGTTCTGCCGACCCAGCAGATATCTTTTAATTAATTGAATATTAATTATTAATTATGATAATTATCTGCAAATTATAATTAATAATTAAGTAATTTCAATCTCTGGCAATCAATACAGTTCCGTCTCGGAACTGCTAAATCATAGCTAAAAAATTTATGAAGAGACAAGAACCTGTAATTGCCATTAAAAACCTGAATCATTATTATGGCAAAGGCGCCCTGAGAAAACAAATTTTATTTGATATCAACCTAGAAATTAATCCTGGTGAAATTGTAATTATGACCGGGCCATCAGGTTCAGGTAAAACCACATTACTGAGCTTGATTGGTGGTTTACGGTCTGTACAAGAGGGAAGTTTAAAATTTTTAGGCGAAGAAATCTTTGGTGCCAGCCAGAACAAACTTGTGCAAATGCGGCGTAACATCGGTTATATTTTCCAAGCTCACAATTTGCTGGGATTTTTGACTGCCAAGCAAAACGTACAGATGGCAGTAGAATTAAACGATGGTATATCTCAAACAGAAGCGATCGCCAAATCAGAAATGATGCTGCGTGCTGTTGGTTTAGAAGAAAGAATTAATTATTACCCAGATAATCTTTCTGGAGGTCAAAAACAAAGAATTGCGATCGCCCGCGCCTTAGTCAATCATCCTCCCCTAGTGTTAGCAGACGAACCAACAGCAGCATTAGACAAACAATCAGGACGCGATGTCGTAGAAATAATGCAGAGCCTAGCTAAAAATCAGGGAACAACTATCTTGTTAGTCACACACGACAACCGCATTTTAGACATCGCCGATCGCATCATACAAATGGAAGATGGCCTGTTAACTCGTAATTCTTCAAATACAGTAATTCAGTCATAATTCTGGTGTCATTAGTCATTTGTTCTTTGCAAATGACTAATGACTAATGACTAATGACTAACATAGTTATTGTTTCGCCAAGCCTTAATTTTTCGTTTTTGATTGATTAGGTGGAGTTGGGGCAACTGGCTGGCGACTAGTGCGAAATGTCACATTCACGCCTTCATTCGACTGCTCCAGTACCAATAAAGGTGTAGGTTTAGCCTTTTGATCCCAATGCATAGTAGCAATCCGACCTTGAATTGTTGGTTGCCAACTATCTTCATCGTCCATAGGACTTAAATAAGTTTCTATACAATCAATAATTTGGCTAATAGTTGCAGAAGTTGCTTGCGTTGGTAACTTCATTAACCGCACTTGAATGCGAAACAGTACGCGCTTGGCAGAGTTCGGTGGATTACCAGTTTCATACTCCACATCAAAAATTTCATCTACCTGGCGACCGGCACTGTTAGCAATTCCAACTGCTCCTTGTTGGGCTTGACTTGGACGTAGAGCTTGAGAAATTTTATCTTTGACCTTAATTTTCACTTGATTAAGAATTGCAAAGTGAAACACCTCCTCTGACATCCGCATTCTTAGATAATCGAGGTTAAAATCCCGTGAGTTGACCAAATCGGGATTAGTTTCCATCTTGCGAATTGTTTCCAGGGCTAGTTTGAATTTTTTTTCTAATTCTCGCCCGCGGAATTGTTCAAACTTAAGTTTTTTCTCCAGTTTATTAATCTGGAGCTTACTATACACGATCGCAGCAATCACAGCTAAAGCCAACCCTCCAGAGGTTATCACCAACAATGGTGGTGTTTGAGGATTACTTGCTCGCGCTTCCTGAGATACCTTTTTAGTTTTTGGCCCGGAGGATTGGGCAAGAAACATCGAAGTAGACATGGTTGCAAAACTGAAAAAGTTAACTTCTAATGTTTAGGATTCCCAAATTTCTCAGGCCATCTTGCTGTATCATTAATAATATTTTTTACTAAGTAGTTAGGGACTGGTGACTGGGGAGTAGAGAGATGGGGAGATGGGGAGATGGGGAGATGAGGGGCAGGGGAGGCTGGGGAAAAGGTTAAAGGGAAAAGGAATAAATTTAATCTTTCTCGTTTCCCCCTTACCCCAATCCCAATACCCCATTCATTAGCCCCATGCCCAACACCAATATGCCAAAACATCTAAGCCAAACTACCTTCAGCAAAATTCGTCTCGTTGCCACAGATATGGATGGCACTATGACTAGACGAGGCAAATTTACTCCTGCATTGCTACAAGCTTTAGAGGATTTGGCAACAACTAACATTAAGGTACTGATTGTCACGGGACGTTCTGCTGGCTGGGTGAGTGCATTGAGTGCAATGATGCCAGTGGCAGGTGCTATGGCAGAAAATGGCGGTTTGTACTTTCCACCTGGGAACCACAAACCAATAGTCTTAACACCCATTCCCGATTTAGCGAAGCATCGCCAGCAGTTGGCTATAACTTTTGAAAAGTTACAAACTCAATTTCTTCAAATTCAAGAATCTGTTGATAATCGCTTTCGCATCAGCGATTGGACTTTTGATGTCGCGGCTTTGAGTCAAGATGAACTACAAACCCTAGATCGTCTTTGTCAAGAAATGGGTTGGGGATTTACTTACAGTAACGTCCAGTGTCATATTAAACCCCAAGGACAAGATAAAGCTGTGGGATTATTGCAGGTATTGCGCGAATACTTTCCCGATTATTCACCAGAACAAATTGTCACTGTAGGCGATAGTCCCAATGATGAAAGTTTATTCGATCGCCATTATTTTCCTGTTTCTGTAGGCGTGGCAAACGTGCTGGAATATATAGACAAATTGCAACATCAGCCTGCTTATATTACTACTGCTGCCGAAGCTGACGGATTTTGTGAGTTATGTAGTTACATTTTGCAAAGCTGACGAATCAGCTCTTAGGAAGAATCAGACTTGCTCTAAAATAATCTTGTAGCACTGATTTTACAACCATGACAGCTATTCTACCTGTTAGTGTCGAATCAGAAATCTTCTATCCTAGTGCTGATGGTCAACCAGTGGCAGAAACCTACGACCACCTTTACGCATTATTAACTACCTTAGAAGTACTCAAACAGTATTTGGCAGATCGTCAGGCAACAGTATTGGCAAATCAATTTCTTTACTATGCACAGGGTTTTCCCAAGTTACGAGTAGCCCCAGATGTAATGGTAATTTTTGATGTTGCACCCGGCGGTCGAGACAACTATAAAATTTGGGAAGAAGGTCAAGTACCAACAGTGATTTTTGAAATGACATCCTTTGGTACTAAAGGAAACGACGAAATCTTCAAAAAAACTCTGTATGAACAGCTTGGTGTTAAAGAATACTGGCTCTTTGACCCAAAAGGCGAATGGGTAGAACAACGGCTACGTGGCTATCGGTTGCGGGGAGATATCTACGAAGCTATAGAAGATGGACGCAGCGAACCGCTACAACTGCGTTTGGTAATTGAAGGAAAACTAATTGCGTTTTATCGAGAGGATACAGGCGAAAAATTATTAATCGCCGATGAATTGATAGAAGCTTTACGCCAGGAAGTTTTAGCAAGGCAGCAGGCAGAAGAACGCGCCGAACAAGAACGCATACGCGCCGAACAAGAACGCATACGCGCTGAACAGGAAAGCCAACGTGCCGAACAAGAACGCCAACGCGCCGAACAAGCACAATCAGAAATAGAACAGTTAAAGGCAAAGCTGCGATCGCTTAATGTAGATCCAGATAGTATTGAGTAAATTTTTTCTACCTTTAATTACGAATTACGTTAGCGTAGCGGGGCGTAGCCCATTACGAATTATTATCAAGTCAAATTTATTACTTTAGGCAGATTACAATAGATTGACGTCTAAGGTGTTTCAATATATATCCATAAACGCCAGGCGACTAACAGATACTTCAAAAAATACAGGTTAGGGTTTTTCTAATTTCCACCAGAAAGTGCAAAACCAAATATAGGACTCTTATTTGATTTTTGAAAAACTCACTCTCAACTTAAAATACTGGTTCCTACTCCCTATTCCTGTACAGAGGCGATTAATCTCGTCTCTATTATTTAATTACACAAATAAATTCAAAAATCAAAACGGATGACTATATCAAGTCAATAATTTAGCTTTAAATATTGAGGTATAGAATCATGCAAGAAATTGAGAGATTTTTTAGTAACTTATTCAGTAGCATATTCAACCGCTTTAAATATTCTGCAATGGACGCTACTGAGCGAAAAATTAAAGAAACTGTTGACCAACAAGTTAACCAATATCAACAAAGATCCAAACCTCAGGAGCGAGAAGACCGTCAGTAGAGAAATATTTTGGCAGCGATTTGTTACTAGAGATTGGTGTGGCGATCGCATCTGATAAATTCACTAAAAAAATAGCGCTTCCCATTTTTTGAGTAGGTAGCGCTATTTTTTTATCCTTACTAGTGTCTCATGATTATTAGATTCAGTAAAGTTTATGTTACTACTAATAAAAAAAGTTAGATACAAACTAAAGTAGATACAACGATACCAGAAAACAGCCGTATAATTACCAGTACCAATTTATGGAAACACTGCTAAACAACCGCTATCAAGTTATTCGGACTTTAGGAAGCGGTGGGTTTGGTGAAACCTTCCTTGCAGAAGATACCCAAATGCCTTCTCACCGCCGTTGTGTAATTAAACAGCTAAGACCAATTCAAAATAACCCGCAAATTTATCAGCTAGTGCAAGAAAGATTTCAGCGGGAAGCAGCAATTTTAGAAGACTTAGGTGGTACTAGTAACCAAATTCCCAGCTTATATGCTTACTTCCAATCAGATGGGCAATTTTACTTAGTTCAAGAGTGGATAGAAGGCGATACCTTAACAGCGAAAGTCCAGCAACAAGGCTTATTAAGTGAAAGCGCCGTCAGAGAAATATTAATAAATTTATTATCAGTACTAGAGCAAGTACACAATCAGCGGATTATCCATCGAGATATCAAGCCAGATAACATCATTTTGCGCCATCGGGATGGGAAAGCAGTGCTGATTGATTTCGGTGCTGTGCGCGAATCAATGGGAACAGTGGTGAATTCCCAAGGATTACCTACAAGTTCGATTGTGATTGGTACGCCGGGATATATGCCAAGCGAACAAGCCGTAGGTAGACCAGTTTATTCGAGTGACTTATATAGTTTGGGAATGACAGCGATTTATCTGCTTACGGGAAAACAGCCACAAGAATTAGAAACAGATTCCCGTACTGGAGAAATTATTTGGCACAGAGATGCTTTGAATGTTAGTCCTACATTAGCAGGAGTGATAGATCGAGCGATCGCTTATCATCCACGCGATCGCTTTGCCACAGCCAGAGAAATGCTAGACGCCTTGCAATTTGGGTCAATTCCTCCAACAGTACCTTACAATCAACCCCCAGTACCACCAACAATACCTTACAATCAACCTCCAGCATTTAACGTACAGCCTCCTGTACCGCTACAAAATACCGTTGCTGTTAGTCCAAGTTCTTCTAGCCAACCTCCCAATCAAAATAGCGGGCAGAAGGGAGTACTTCTCGGCAGTTTAATTGCTGGTGGTTTAATTGGCACTTCTATAGTTATTGGTTTTGCCCTCAATAGACCAAATCAACCAGCAACGGAGTCTACAGTCTCATCAAGTGGACTTTCAACAAACAATAATGAGACAAAAAGCGCCCCATCATCGATAAGTTCTCAACAGCCTGTAGATTCTCCAGTTGTGCAACAAACTACCCCATCAGTTCAACAGCCTGTAGATTCTCCAGTTGTGCAACAAACTACCCCATCTGCCCAACAGCAAATTAATCGACCCTCAGCAGAAGAAGCAGTGGAAGATTATTATGAAACTATTAATGATGGCGAATATCAAGAGGCGTGGAATCTCTTATCTCCTAGCTATCAAAATAATCAACGTCTTCACCCCAAGGGCTATCTCTCCTATATTGATTGGTGGGGAGGACAAGTGCAAAGTGTAGATGTTCAGCAAGTGAATTTAGTAGAAGCTAATTCACAAACGGCTACAGTTGATGCCCAATTGACATACTTCCTCAAAAATGGCAAACAAGCACCTAGTTCTGTGCGTTTTTCACTTTTATGGGATGAGGGAAATAGCAGATGGGTTATAACTGGCGCCAAGTAAATATTTCCGCAACCGCAAAATGTCAGTATCAAAAAATCTGCAATCAATGGGATATAACCTATCTCTATCTCGTCAAAGTATCTGATGTACATTTATAAAGGGCAATGTCTGACGACAAGCCTTTGCTTGTCTTTTTGTAATCTTGCATGACAATAACGCTGCTAAACAATCGCTATCAAGTTATCGAAGTAATCGGTGCTGGTGGGTTTGGTGAAACCTTCCTCGCAGAAGATACCCACATGCCTTCTCGCCGTCGCTGTGTAATTAAGCAACTCAAACCGATAACCAATAATGACCCGAAAACCTACCAAATAATCCAAGAACGCTTCAAAAGAGAAGCAGCGACTTTGGAATATTTGGGTGAAAGTTGTAACCAAATTCCCAAACTCTACGCCTATTTTTCTGAGAACGGGCAATTTTACCTCGTCCAAGAATGGATTCACGGTCAAACTTTGACAAAAATTGTTGAAACCAAAGGATACCAGAGTGAAACTACTGTTCGAGAAATCGTCTTGAGTCTGCTATCAGTTTTGGATTATGTCCACAGCAAAGGAATAATTCACCGAGATATCAAGCCTGAGAACATCATTATCCGTAATGTTGATGGCAAGCCAGTTTTGATTGATTTTGGTGCAGTTAAAGAAACAATTCGTTCTGTTGTGACTACTCCAGGATACCCCACGCGATCGCTCGTCATCGGTACGCCCGGATATATGCCTAGCGAACAAGCCGTTGGACGCCCAGTTTACGCGACTGATATCTACAGTTTAGGCTTGACGGCAATTTATCTGCTGACTGGCAAACACCCGCAAGAAATACTAACCGATTTACAAACAGGCGAAATCCTTTGGCAGCAACATATTCCTCATGTCTCTCCACAATTAGCTGTGGTACTGAATCAGGCAATTAAACCTCATGCAGGCGATCGCTACAGTACAGCTAGTAAAATGCTAGATGCCTTGGAATTTTCTAGTTATATCACCCCGCGATCGCCAACAACTGGGAACACAGTAAACTTATCTCCCAATATCACCCAGCAAACCCAGGCATTATCTCCCCCCCAAAAAACTCCAGTTATTAATGCATCTTCTACCGCTGGAAACTGGCAAAAACCTGCTGCGATCGCTGGTAGTTTAGTGTTAGGCGGCTTAATTGCTGCATTCGCCCTTTCTGGCATGATTCGTCAACAAGAGTCGCAGATCAACATTGCCACAACTCCCACTCCATCACCAACATCTTTGCCTACTCCTACACCTACCAATTCGCCAGTTTCTTCCGAACCTTCTGTAGTCCCTGTTGTACCCACCTCACCACCACAGGAACAAGTCACTCCCGATCCTTTGCCAACTTTTAATCCTCCAGTTGTATCCACACCCCAACCTGAAAACCAACCTGAAACTGTAGATCCTCCCGCACCCGTGGCAACATCAACACCACAGTTAGAACCAGAAAATCCCAACGTGGTTGCCACACCAGAAGTGCGTTCCACGCCACAGAGAAAACCACTGAGTAAATTAGCTGCCACTGCCAGCAGACAAAGCGTTCCTGCATTTCCCACAGGTACGTCTAGAAACGTTGTAGAAGCTACCCTCGGCAAACCAAACCAAGATTTAAGAGGTGCGTGGGGTAATACTCGTGCTGTGGTTTACAAACTTGTACCAAACAAAATTGACCTTGGCTACTTATTCGATCGCAATTCTCAAGTGCTCCGTCAAACTGAGGTATCTTTTAACCAATCGGTAGACCCACAGATAATGCAGACGACTTTAAACGGACTCTTAAATGGTCAAGCCACTGAAGATATAAAGCAGGGGCTTAAACAAGTACAACAGGGTCAGTCCGATCATTTTAGTTTTCAGAATGGCTCTGTTAAAGGTCAAATTATCCGCCAAGAATGTGATTTTATTTACATTAGTATTTGGGATGAAAATTTACATGATTTCGTAAATCCCTCTACAGGGAAGAAATGTTGATTTTTTGGTAGAGATTGATTTCAAAAATCTAGCTTTTTGGTAGAAGTCATTTTAGCCAGCAAGCAAAATCGAGAATATTTGAAAAACTATGCGCGATCTGGCTGCTTGAATTTCTGCTTGATTATTCAGGCTGAGGGATGAAAGTCTTAGTAATTCATCAACTTTCTAGTTTTGATTCTGAATTTTTAAAATTTTTGTATCTCACAACACAAATAAATTATTCGACATATACCTTCCATAAATTGGCTTTTTCAGTTAAAATTGAGTCAATTTCAGTATTTATAACCATAAAAATCTGGTTTTTAAGATTAGTAAACTCTGTTTGAAATTTTGGAACTAAAATTCATCAAATTGAGTCTTGGCTGTGCCCTTAGGCTTTATGGAAGATGGCAAATTTTCAAAACAGACATTTCAATTCTGAATCTTCATAAAGTTATAAATACGATTATTAACTTTTTAATAATACTTGTCTCAGGTTGTACATTCATGTCGTAAATTGCGATCAAAATTGTGTAATCTGAAAACAGCTAAGCTAATGGTTCTATTGAGGTCTGATGACTCCTACAATTATGCGTCAGCTTTGGTCTGTGGTTGAAACCGCCCAAGCTAAGATCCTCTTGCAACTCGATGATGCTAGCTTGGTGCAGTGGTTGGTGAAACAAACCGAAACGCAAATTTTGTTAAATTCTAACGAAACTGATTTTCTCAGCCACTACATTCAATCCCGGCTAGCACTCATACGCGATATCGCTCATGAACGTCAGTGTTGATTGAAGCAAATTCACTAAATTCAGAATTCAATATTCAGAATTGAGATTCCCGATCATGATTGACTTGTTTGAGGAAGATAACCTTCTACTAAACAGTCGGAGCCGATTACACGCCAACGAACGCGTTCTAAAGACAGTGCCTGAGTCATAGTAGTAAAGCCTAAATCGCCTACAGGTGTAGGAGCAAGACTACCACCAATAATTTTTGGGGCAATAAATGCTAAGACTTTTTGCACTGCTCCTTGAGCGATCGCAGTAGCAGCTAAGGTACTACCACACTCCCACAACACGCTACAAAAACCTCGCTCGTATAAGTACCCCATTGCTTTATCAGGTGTCAGAGAAGTTAATTCTACTACCTCCACCCCAAGTTTCTGCAACATTTCTTGAAAATCGGGGTTAGCACCTTCCTCTGTCAACACTAAAGTTGGAGCATCCGCAGTTTGCCACAGGTGGGCATTTCCCGGTAAGTCAAGACGGCGGCTCATTACCACCCGTAGGGGATTATGTGCCCCCACTTGATGGCTGGTTAAATAAGGATTGTCCAGTCTTACTGTATTACCACCAACAATTACAGCATCACAAGCCGCCCGCAACTGATGTACCTCAGTGCGGGAACTTTGGCTTGTTACCCAAGCACTGTGACCAGAAGTGGTAGCAATTTTGCCATCCAAAGTCATGGCATATTTTAAAATCCCTAAAGGTCGTTTGTAGAGAATGCGATGAACGAAACCTTCATTGAGTTGGCGACAAGCTTCCTCTTCTACTCCTACCACCACTTCGATTCCCGCCGCACGTAAACGCGCAATACCACCCCCAGCTACGAGTGGATTGGGATCGACCATACCCACTACCACCTTTGCTACCCCTGCTTTGACCAAAGCTTCCGAACAAGGAGGAGTGCGGCCGTAATGATTGCAAGGTTCGAGGCTGACATAGATGGTTGCGCCTTGAGCCTTCGCTCCTGCTGCTTTCAAGGCAAACACTTCTGCATGAGGCTCACCCGCACGAGGATGAAACCCTTCCCCAACAATTTCTCCATCCTTAACAATCACTGCTCCCACTAGCGGGTTTGGCGAAGTACGCCCTAAGGCGCGGCGAGCAAGTTCCAAACACCGCTGCATCATCCGAGAGTCAAAGTCAGTTCCGACTTTTTCCTTCGGTGATGAATCCGAATCGTTATGAGGCCGCATCAGACGTGTATTATCCTGGGGAGAATTTGGTGAGAATGCATCCGCTTGAGCGACCACTGGGAAATTATCCATAAATTTTAGGGAACATTGTAAATATTCTGTACGCATTGGCGCAAACTCTTGGTAAGAAAATTGCGCTTTTGCTCCTAATAATTAAACAAAGTAATATCCAGACGCTATTAGTTGATTGTTTTAAGTTGTACCAGCCTGTAATATTTACATTCACTTTAGCTTGAATCTATAACAATTCTCATTTGAATGAGGTCGATCGCTCTAAAACGATCTGTACTATAGGACTCAGATTTGATTGCGTGAAAAAAATCAGTACATTCAGACAAGGCTTCTGTCCTACTCCCCACTCCCCATTCCCTACTCCCTGTCTCCACAAATAAATTCTCCAAATCAAACCGGATTCGCATATTTTCTAAGCACATAGCAATAACTTGCGAGCTTCAGGCTTGTCTAGCTCAGAAGTTCTGTGACTCAGGACTCAGTTTGGGATAGAGTATTGTGTGTGCCAACTTCGATCGCCACCTGATGGAGACTGCAATGAGTAAGGCTGTAATCACCATAACTGATGCCGATTTTGAAACCGAAGTGTTAAAAGCCGAGCAGCCTGTATTAGTTTACTTTTGGGCTTCTTGGTGCGGGCCTTGTCAGCTGATGTCGCCCACGATCGACTCAGCTGCGAGTGCTTATAGCGATCGTCTCAAAGTCGTTAAAATGGAAATCGACCCCAACCCGCTTACAGTTAAACAGTACCAAGTCGAAGGTGTACCCGCCCTGAGGCTAATTCAAGGAGAAAAGATCCTAGAATCGACTGAGGGAGTTATCGGTAAAGAAAAACTACTCAACCTTCTAGCCAAGCACTTAGATAGTAATTAGTCATTAGTCAATAGTCATTGGTCATTAGTCATTAGGAGCCACTGCACCCTTGGGGGGTTCCCCTTGTTGTACCGCTAAAGCGGAACCCGCTCTTTTGCAAGTGGCGTTCATTAGTCGTTAGCCAAAGGACAAATCACTAATGACAAAGGGCAAAGCGCAAAGTCTGTAGCAAGATCCCAGAGGATGCGCCGGAAATCGGCGAACAGAACTTTGTAACAGAGGATAAATCACTAATGACAAAGCGCAAAGTCTGTAGCAAGATCCCGCAGGGTACGGAAATTTCTGTCTATCAGAACTTTGGAAAAGAGGACAAAAGACAAATGACTAACATAGAGTTTGCAAAACGTTTACAACCCCTACAATCTAATGTATTTGCTGATATGGACACAGCCAAAGCAATTGCCTTGGCTGCTGGACAACAGCTAATTGATTTGTCCTTGGGGTCTTCTGATTTACCAGCCGAACCACATGTCATCGAAGCGATCGCCCAATCTGTTCGCGATCGCACCACCCACGGCTATCTACTATTTAACGGCACTCAAGGCTTTCGCCAAGCCGCAGCCAATTGGTACGAAAAAAAATTTGGTATCAGAGTCGATCCTCAAACTGAGGTACTACCTCTGATTGGTTCCCAAGAAGGTACCGCCCATTTACCCCTAGCATTGCTCAACCCTGGAGATTTTGCCCTGTTGCTCGATCCTGGTTACCCTTCTCATGCTGGAGGAGTCTACCTTGCTAGCGGGCAAATTTATCCAATGCCGCTAAGGGAAGAAAACGGTTTTTTACCAGTGTTTGCTGATATTCCTGCCCCAGTTTTGGACCAGTCGCGGATGATGGTATTAAGTTATCCTCACAATCCCACGGCTGCGATCGCTCCTTTATCTTTCTTTCAAGAAGCCGTAGCCTTCTGTCAGCAACACAATCTCGCTTTGGTTCATGATTTCCCCTACGTAGATTTAGTATTTACAGCGGATGGTGAATCGGCACTGGCGACTGGCGACTGGCGACTAGCGAATAAGGGAGAGTCCAATGCGCCATGCCCAGTCCCTTCAATTTTGCAAGCCGATCCAGAAAAAAGCGTTTCAATTGAATTTTTTACCCTTTCCAAGTCCTACAATATGGGCGGCTTCCGCATTGGCTACGCCATCGGTAATGCCCAGTTAATTAGCGCTTTACGCCAGGTCAAAGCCGTTGTGGATTTTAATCAGTATCGCGGAATTTTGAATGGAGCGATCGCTGCTTTAACTGGGCCTCAAATTGGGGTAAAAAATGCAGTTGCCACTTTCCAACAGCGCCGTGATGCTTTTATTAATGCTTTACATCGCATTGGCTGGAATGTTCCTACTCCCCAAGCGACAATGTACATTTGGGCAAAGTTGCCTTCTGCTTGGAGCCAAAATTCCATAGAATTTTGCACCCAACTAGTCAAAGAAACTGGTGTCGCAGCTTCTCCAGGTGCAGGTTTTGGTAAATCTGGGGAAGGTTATGTCCGTTTTGCCTTAGTTCATGAGCCACATTTGTTAGAAACTGCTGTGCAAAGAATGGCTAAGTTCCTGAATTAAACTTCTTCTCAAACTGAATGCCAAGGATTTTTAGTCTTAAGTAGGGTAGCAAAACTATGCTACCTTACCAACACGTATGTAACACTGAATCAGCTTAAATAGTTAATGTAATTTTATTTACTTGTAAAATTTAGTAAGACATGTAATAATACGTAGAAACTTCTCAAAATATTTGTCATCATTTTATTTATAAACAGTAGCAACTTTACCCAATCAAGTCTCCATATTTCATAAACTGGGTTTGTACGTTCAGCTACCAGTAATGGCTAACAATACAAATGTCTTTTTAAGCAGCAGTATTGGCAAAAAGCCTGTAGCCAAGACAGTCCAAGCCTAGAAATACCAGTAGTTTAAACCTTAACTTCTAAACTGACGGAGACTTGAAAAAAATGAAGATGACTTTTCAGAAACTTGTGATTGGCGCATCAATGGCTATTAGTGTCGGTGTTGCTACAGCACCAGCACAAGCTGGTACCCTCACTGGCGCTACCATCGGTGGAACAGCGGCAACTGATTATTTAGTCTATGATGTCTCCGGTAGCAGTACTGTACTTGTACCAAATACCCCGACAAACGTCCAGAAAGTTCTCGATGGTAATGCTGCAAACCCCACCGGAAATGTAGAGTTACGAGCCAGCAGCGAGCAATCCGGTTTTGATTTCAGCAAAAACACCACCTTAAGCGGACAAATCGGTGGCAAAAGTATTACTTTAAGCAGTCTGACAGAAACAGATTGGTTTGGAGTAGGATTGAATAAAACCTATGGCGCACAGACCTTTGCAACTACTTGGTTTGACCAATTTTATAATGCAGCTGGTCTAGCTGCTAATGAATCTACAATTAAATTGGCACTAGGTCTATCAAATTCAGCTTCTAGCTCAGTTGTCCGCGCGGGAGTCTTCACGAAATTTCTCCAGATCAATGGTTTCCAACGTTCTAGCGACCCCAATATCTCTTACGTTAACCAGAACGATACGACAGGCGAAATCAAAATTGGGTTAGCAGGTCACTACAATTTAAAAGATTATTATGCTCCTCTATTAGGGCCTTTAGGTAATTTGCTCAAAAATGGATTCCAAGCTAGTGAAGTTGTTAAAGTTACCTACAATGGCAAGACTGATTTCCTTTACAGCTTCTCTGCTACCGAAACTAAACTAACTAACAGTACAGGAATAGGCGCTGATGGCAAATCTCACAGTGGTAATTACGAAGTTAGCATCAAAGGCGTACCTCCCACAGCAGTCCCAGAACCATCTGTAATACTGGGTTTGTTGGGTGTTGCCGGTGTCTTTACTACCCGACGTCAAGTAAAAAAAGCATCTATTTAAGATTGCCACTGCAAGTTTACAATAATGATTAGGGAGCTATTAGCTCCCTTTTTTATGAATATTTTCTTCTAACTATCAAAGGATATATTTGCTTTAGTGCCTTCCCTAATATCCAAATCAAAACTCCTCTGCAAAAGCATTTAACTTGCGAAAAAAGTATTTAATAGGATTAATAATAAAGACTTTATGAAGAAAATATTAACTTTTATTAATTTTTAATTTTTGCAGAATATGGTTTAATTATACCAGTATAGGTAAATCTAGATTACAATTTTTGCATATATTAAATTAAATAGCTCAACTTTTTATTCGTTTCAAAATTCATCTGGCAATAATTGGCTTGTAACTTAAAATCATGATAAATGGCAATGACAGCACAATTACTGAACATCAATCACCAATTCCGTTCAAATCAAGCTAGACGAATTTTATTAATCGAAGACCACGATCTAAATAGGATGTTGCTAAGCGACTACTTAAATTATTGCGGTTACGATGTCCAGAGCTTATCGGAAGGTTCTGCTTTTTTCTCAACTATTGAGAAATTCCAGCCAGATTTAATGTTACTCGACTTGAAATTGCCAGATATTGACGGTTTTTCACTCTTAAAACAAGTTCAACAACAACCAGATTTAGCAAAAATACCTATTATTGTTGTTTCAGCCTTTGCTTTTAAAGCAGATCGAGAACTAGCTATGAGTTTGGGCGCACGTCATTATTTTGTCAAACCTCTAAAACTCAAGGATCTAGTCCAGACAATTGAAGCAGAATTTAGTTGCCATTACAAATAAAGTTTTTTAGTGGATATATATCTATTCTCTTTTTTGCTCAGCAATGAACTCTTCAACACGCTGACTAAGATTTTGCACAGAATTACCTATTTTTGAAATTTTACTTTGCACTTCTGCTAGCAATAAAACTGTTGTTTGCAGTTCGTTGAGTGTTTCAGCCATGACCTCACGATACTGAGCTTCAAAATCTTGCAGATTCATAATTTATTTTTTTTTGCAATTATTATAATAGTTATATTTTCAATAGTAAACATAAATGAAACCTAATGAATCTGTGAATTAGCTTCATATTAAAACTTCAATAAATGAGTAAGTTCCATAAAAAATATATAAAGTTTTAGCTGTAGTCATATAGTTGAAGATACTGTTACTTGCTAAAAGTTATAAAGTAATTATGTTTATACTGAGAAGTGAATACTTTTCCATAACAAAATTAACTAGCAAAAACTGTTTTTTTAATAAAAATATAAGTTAAAAATCTTAAGTATAAACAAACTCTAAAAATCAAGTTTGGATTGCGACAAATGCTGAAATGTTAAACTCGCAACTACATAAACTAGGTTTAAGTTGTAGATGGGCGAAACCTGTACTAACACGTATATGTAAACTAAAAGCTTGACTCGCGTATATCTACTTGATAATACTTTGTTAAATCGGCAAGAAAAGATAATTTTTCTTAAAATAGAGAAAGATTACCTAATTTTGGTTGTGGCAATATCAACTCAAATACTACCACTTGTTAAAGATCCAGAACGACTGGAAAATCGTCTCGCCGAAATTCCACCGGAACCGGGGGTTTATTTCATGCGAGACAAAAGCGATCGCATTATATATATAGGTAAATCGCGCAAGTTGCGATCGCGCGTGCGTTCCTATTTCCGCGATGGCTACAACAAAAGCGAGCGCATCGTGACAATGGTAAGATTGGTGACAGAAATTGAATTCATTGTCACTGACACGGAAGCGGAAGCCTTAGCGCTGGAAGCCAACTTAATTAAGCAGCATCAGCCATACTTTAACGTGCTGCTCAAGGATGATAAAAAATATCCGTATCTCTGCATTACTTGGTCAGAAGACTATCCACGGATTTTTATCACCCGCAAACGGCAATTGGGCAAAGAAAAGGATAAATTTTATGGCCCTTATACCGATGCTGGCTTGTTGCGAGAAGTTTTACGTTTGTGTAAGCGCATCTTTCCCCAGCGACAACGACCTCAACCGCTTTTTAAAGACCGTCCTTGTTTGAATTTCGATTTAGGGCGTTGTCCTGGTGTATGTCAAAAGATGATTTCACCAGAAGAATATCGCAAAATAGTCCAAAAAATAGCGATGGTCTTCCAAGGTCGGACTCAAGAGTTGATTGATATTTTGACTCAGCAGATGAATGCTGCTGCTGAGGACTTGAACTTTGAATCAGCAGCGCGAATTCGCGATCAAATTTCTGGGTTAAAGTCGCTAACAGCTGACCAAAAAGTGTCCTTACCAGATGATACCGTTTCGCGGGATGCGATCGCCCTGGCAGCTGACGCCCAACACGCCTGCATTCAACTATTCCAGATTCGCGCTGGCCAATTAGTCGGACGCTTGGCTTTTGTAGCAGATGCTCATGCAGAACCAGGAGCCATTTTACAACGAGCTTTAGAAGAACATTATCAAAGTGCTGACTCTGTGGAAATACCTACAGAAATTTTAGTCCAGCATGAATTGCCAGATGTAGAAATACTGACTGATGTCTTGAGCGAACGTAAAGGTAGAAAAGTGACGATTTTGAATCCTTTGCGGCAAACTAAGGCAGAATTAATAGAAATGGTAGAGCGAAATGCCCAGTATGAATTGCAAAGAATGCAAAAATTAGGCGATCGCAACGACCAAGCAATGCAAGATTTAGCCGCTATTCTGGATTTACCAGATGTACCTCACCGCATCGAAGGCTATGACATTTCTCACATTCAAGGCTCAAATGCTGTAGCTTCCCAAGTCGTGTTTATCGACGGGTTACCCGCCAAGCAGCACTATCGCCACTATAAAATCAAAAATCCCACAGTCACAGCCGGACACTCAGATGATTTTGCTAGCCTTGCGGAAGTTATCCAGCGTCGGTTTCGCAAGTATGCTGAAGACCCACAGCTACAACGCTTGGGTAATCCTGACTGGCCCGATCTAATTATGATTGATGGCGGTAAAGGTCAATTATCATCAGTTGTTGCTGTCTTGCAAGAAATGAATTTATTAGAAGACTTGCGAGTTGTAAGTTTAGCGAAGCAGCGAGAAGAGATTTTCTTACCAGCAGAATCTCAACCATTAACCACTGATGCAGAACAACCAGGGGTACAGCTGTTGCGACGACTGCGAGATGAAGCGCATAGGTTTGCAGTCAGTTTCCATCGGCAGCAACGCAGTGATAAATTAAAGCGATCGCGTTTAGATGAAATTCCCGGTTTAGGACATCATCGACAAAAACAGCTACTAGGGCATTTTCGCTCGGTTGATTACATCCGGCAAGCAACAACTGCCCAAATCGCCGAAGTTCCTGGAATCGGCCCGCGTTTGGCTCAAGAAATTTACGATTATTTTCATCCATCTTGATATGAGTCAAACAATTATTGAATGGATGGCTCAAACCCATTCATTTTTCATACAACAGTTACATAAAATCCAATTGGATAATTCTGGTTACTGATTTCTGAATTTCATTTTGTTAATAGGGAAAATTATCATTGCGGCTTTCTAAAGTTTTGTAACCTATTTTCAAAACGAATATTGTTTGTATCAGCTAGAAATTTCAGAACGCCAGCATTAGTGAGGGTAACATCAAAGCGATCGCACCAGGTGAGAATAAGACTTGGATAGTGTCAAAGCGATTGTAGCTGGCGAACCTGGGAATTTCAGGAGGAGTGAAGCGATCGCTCTCCATCAATTGAAACTCATCACTACATTGATTGTTAATAGGGGCGCACAGCTAGCTGTGCGCCTTTAGTGTATTTCTCGTATTCTTTTTTCAAATTGGTATAACCAATAAATTTACACGCAGATTGGTAAACCGTCTCTACTCACTCTTGATATTTCTTCAAAGTTCCCTAGTTTCCATCAAATATTTGATTTCTAGAATTTAATCTTACAACTCTCGTTGTAAATGTTAACTAAATCTTAAGACAGAGATTTTGTAACCAAAGATACAGTAATTTCGTAGGTTTAATTTTTGAATACTATAATGGCTTTTTTTGTGTTTGTCTTAAATGCGTAAAATCGGCCTCTCTCAAGGCATTAAGTATAGGGATCGCCGAATCTCTAAACGAAATTCATAAAAAATTAATTTATATATCTCAGGAAGGAGGGTAAAATAGGCTAGCTTTTAGAATAATAGACTAAAGAAATCTCAAATTTTTCAAACTTAAAATTTTGTTTAAAAATATTAGGCAATCTGACAATAGTTTGTTAACTTGGGTCGAACCAGAATTTTTCTGAGTTTAATTAAGAGCTTTACCAAATACAAAATAAATACAACCAGGGATTTTAAAATGCAGACAGTACAAAAAATTTACTGCCCAAATTGTGGTAGCCAAGCGGAACGTTATTACATTACTGATAATCAATTAACTCGAACGCAATGCTCGAGTTGCGATTACTTAATGATTAGTTGTACCCGGACTGGGAAAGTAATTGAAGCTTATGCTCCAGGAATTCTGGCAAGAAAATAAAATTAAAAATTACTCGCATAGATCCATTGTGCCGATAGTTTTTTGTTGCTGGAGAGTTGCGAGAACTTCTAATGTGTCTACCTGGGGAAATTGTAAGTAAAAATTACTCACACTCCAGAAAGGTTCTGGTGTTTCTAGGGCAATAATGCGATCGCCCCATTGATTCAACCGGGGTAGTAAGCTTTTTGGTGCGACTGGAGTACATAGCCAAACTGCTGCTGGAGAAAAGGCTTTGATGGCACTAGCAGCTACCGCCATAGTCATACCTGTGGCGATGCCATCATCGACTAAAATGGCCGTTTTATTCTTTGGATTCACCTGAGGACAAGCAGAAATTAATTGTTCCTCTAAAGCCTTTGCTTGTTTAATAGCTTTATTGAAAGCCACTTCTCGCCAGCGGAAATTATTTTTGAAGCGAAATAGCTTTTGCTCAGTCCAAATAGCATTTCCAGAACTGGTGAGCGCACCAATTGCTAATTCTGGGTTGTCTGGATGGCTAATTTTTTTTGCTACAACTATTGTTAACGGACAACCCAAAAGACGCGCTATTGGTGCTGCCACTGGTACGCCGCCTCTAGGTAAAGCATAAACAATTGGTACAGGCTTTACCCCAGAATCAATAGTTTGCTGAGTCAAAAGCTCGTGAATTACTCGCGCCAATTCCTCACCCGCATGGATGCGATCGGCGAAAAGTGGGGTCTGTGACATGGTTTCCCCCGACGTCTTAGGACGGCACTGCTTTTATCATGACTGAACTCTGTCTCAAATTAACTGATAAAATAATATTTGTATAAATAATTAAGTATTGAGTAAATTCATTTTCCAAGTCTATTTCTGATAAGTGTCTAACCAAAGACATATTTAAATCAGATAAGACTGGTGCTGATACCAAAATCGTAATTTTCATGAGCAGCGAAACCCAACTCAGCCTCTTCGAGGATTCAACGTTTAACCAACAAGAGCTGATTCCCACAGACGCTAAAATTCCCATTCCTCCGGGAACTTATTCTGCTATGACCGAACTGGCACAGCATTGCAATAGCTGCCATCGGTGTGTATTAGGAGAGACTCGTACCCATGCTGTTGTCGGACGCGGCAACCTCAAAGCACTAATAATGGTTGTGGGAGAAGCGCCTGGTCAAAGTGAAGATGAAACAGGTTTACCATTTGTAGGTAAATCAGGACAGTTGCTAGAGAAAATTCTCGCATCTGTGAATTTAAGTACTGAGCAAGATGTATACATTGCCAATATTAATAAATGCCGTCCGCCAAATAATAGAGTTCCGACTACAGAAGAAATGGCGGCTTGCAAACCCTACTTATTAGAGCAAATTCGTCTGGTTGACCCGAAAATTATTCTTTTAACAGGTGCAACTGCCCTCAAAAGTTTGACGGGCGATAAGCGGGCAATTACGAAAATTCGCGGACAATGGCTAGAGTGGGAAGAGCGTTTGTGTATGCCAATTTTTCATCCTTCCTATTTGCTGCGTAACCCTTCTAAAGAAAGAGGCAGTCCTAAGTGGTTAATGTGGCAGGATATCCAAGCAGTACGTGCTAAGTTCGATGAAATTCAAAAGAATATTTAGTAAAAATTAAGTGCGTTCAAAATAACAGGGTAACGTCTAGTATGACTTACTCATCTATAAGTGCTTACAAACAGCAAATTCTCAATGACTTCAACAATCGTCCAAACTACGAGAATGAATTTCGTAGAAGGGCTGCAACACGACTAGTAGAGTTGGCAAAATTACAATCAGGTCAGCAGGTTCTAGATATTGCTACTGGAACTGGTTTAGCGGCTATTGCTGCGGCGATGGTTGTTGGTTCTAAAGGTCGTGTTTTAGGGACTGACTTTGCTTTGGGAATGTTGCAGCAAGCTCAACACAAGATTGAGGTTTTGGGACTAACAAATACCAAATTTGAAGAAGCGGATGCAGATGAACAACAATTGCAGTCAAGTCAATTTGATGCCATCCTCTGTTCATCAGCGATCTCCTACTTGATAGATATTCCAAAATCAGTTCGTCGATGGCACAATGCTTTGAAACCAGGAGGAGTTGTTGCATTTTCCTGTCTTGCCGAAACCTCAGCAACCGCGTCTGTCTTGTTTCGGACAATTGTGAAACGATACGGTATTACTATTCCCAATCCCAATCAGTTACTTGGAACACCTAAGCGTTGTTCTCAACTGCTTGAAATGATTGGATTTAAAGAGATCGAAATCACAACTGAGAAATTTGGTTTCTACTTTCAAGATCCAGAAGATGCTTGGGTTGCCAATGCCAAGAGTGCGTTCGGGCTTCAGGATGTAAAATGGTCAAATGAAAAGTTGGAGCAGTGTAAACACGAATACTTTACAGAGATAAATAAAGCTTCAACCGAAGAAGGCTATTGGAATGATGTAACGATGTTCTTTGTAACAGGTCGTAAACTCAGCGAACAGATGGCATAACAAAACCGTTGCAGCGCCCTCTAAACAGTAGACTTTTTGCAAAAGTTTTTATTTTTACTTTCTTCTTTGTACGCCAGTTGCTTCAAGTCGGCAGAGCCGCCCAAGGCACTGGCTCACCTTATAAATACATAAATGGTGGTAAATAATCCACATCTAAAATTTGCTCAACAGTATAAGGACAACTTTGTGGGAAACAATTTAACCCACTTTTCTTTTTTGCTTGTCGTAATGCATCGATGTAGACTTCCTCAAGCACTCTCAGCAAATAATTGTAGAGGTTTTTAGATTTAGTTAATTTTCTGAGTTCTACTCGAAAATTATCAATTTCCACTTCCCAATGATTTTTACACTCAGGCAGGCTCCAATGTTGATACAAAAGCAGATGTTTGAGAAGTTGCAGTAGATAACTTTCGAGCTTGTGTTTCTGTTCGTTACCCAATGCTTCAATCTCCTCAATCAAATGCTCCCAATCAAGACGATCTAAATCTCTTTCTTGCAATTGTTTCAATGTCATTTCTAACCACAATTGATAATCCTGTTCGTATAGGATTTGAGTCGGTATTGTAGACATTATTTAATGTTCTCCTAATTTGCTTATTTTCGCACACTTCCAGCTTGACAATCGCGCAACCAAGCTTGAACACCTTGAGCGATCGCACCATTACTACTATCGCGTGGCGGTGATGGTGGCTGATTTTTCGGATAAGCACCTGTTTGAGAAAACATCATCACCAGACGCCAACCACTTATAGTTTTAGTCAACAATAGCCAGTGAAATTCTTGCAATTCTATCGCTGTCTTATTTATATATTGACGCTCTAAGGTGGTAAAAAAAACTTGCTCGACTCCTGAGGCAGAAGTTTCAGAAGTACCTGTACTATATTCTTCAATGTTAAGGGGTAGTGCAGTAAACTCAGGTCTTCCTGCTACCAGCATATAACTATATAAGTCAGCACTACGACTGCGACGACGAGCGCGTTGGTTCGCGCGGTTGGCGTAACTAGGTAAATCTTGTAATAACTGTGTTGTTAGTGTTTCTAAATCTTGTTCAGAACACATAGACTTTGCCCCATTATTAACCTTTTCCGTCTCTGCTAATAAAAAAGGTCTAGGAGTGAAATTCTTCGCCAATGCAGAATTATTTGAAATATTTGCTATTAGAAACCACAAACCACATAGAAGCCACAAACCAGAAATTTGATTTCTGGCTGTAGAGGAAAAAGATATCCAGAGATTTGCGTACAAAGGGAAAAAAGAAAAAACCCCTTGGTTACAGGGTTTAAAAAAAAAGAATTCATTTATAGAGAAAGAGGAAAATTTATACCGAGATTTCTTGCAACGAGGTATGAGGTGTCGTTGTTTCAAGCCCGTGGGTTTATCTACGGAGTTTGGCCTTGTCCTCTTGCTGACTTCTGCCTTCATGCGATCGCACTCAAATCCTCACAAATTCTCTTCCAAGCTAGCTCAGGTTCGGCAGCAGCAGTAATAGGACGCCCAATTACTAAGTAATTTGCCCCAGCAGCGATCGCTTGTGCGGGAGTGAGCGATCGCTTTTGATCGGCTTTGTCTGCCCAACTAGGTCTAACTCCCGGACAAACCAGCAAAAAATCATCTCCACAAGTTTGCCTCAGCTGTGCTACTTCCTGAGGCGAACAAACTGCCCCATCCAACCCCGCTTCTTGAGCCATCAATGCCATTTCTAAAGCATATTCTGGTAACTCTAGAGGAATCTTTAAATCAAATGCTAACTGCCTCGAAGAAATGCTTGTTAGCACAGTAATCGCTATTAATTTAGGTGGTTTTACACCCGCTTGGGAAGCACCCTGGTGTACTGCCTCCGTTGCAGCTTTGAGCGCATCTTTACCAGATGTAGCATGAATTGTCAATAAATCTACCCCATAACCTGCTGCAACTCGGCAAGCACCAGCAACCGTGTTGGGGATATCGTGAAACTTTAAATCGAGGAAAATGCGCTTTTGCTTCGACTTGAGGATTTCTAAAATTTTCGGCCCGGTGCTGGTAAACAACTCTAAGCCTACTTTCCAGAAAGTTACTTGCTCGAGTTTATCCACAAGGGCGATCGCACTTTCTGCATCTGGCACATCTAAAGCCACTATCACTCGTTGTTCTAGCGATTCCCCATTCCCCATTCCCTATTCCCCTTCTAAAGCACTAAACGCACAAATTTATTTTTGCCGACTTGTAAAACTTTACCTTGTAAATCGCTAGCAGCAGCGAAAGTGGTATCGGCATCAGAAATGCGATCGCCATCTAAGCGTACTCCACCTTCTTGAATTTTGCGCTTGCCTTCTCCTGTACTTTTACACAAGCCAGTCACATTGAGAAGATAGGCTAACTTTACGGGAAATTGTGACACCCCAGCCAAAGAAAATTCTGGAACAGCACCTTCCTTACCGCCGCTTTGGGCAGCTTCTTTTGCTTCTTGGGCTGCTGTTTCGCCGTGGTACTGTTTGACAACTTCCCATGCTAAAAGTGTCTGGCGATCGCGCGGATTTTCTGGCAATTTGTCTAAAGGTAAATCCGTCAACAGTTCAAAATACTGCTCCAGCAGATGGTCGGGTATTCCTTGTAATTTCTGATACTTTTGTCCTGGATGTTCTAATAACCCAATATAATTACTTAAAGACTTAGACATTTTTTGTACGCCATCTGTACCGATTAAAATTGGTAGCAGCATTCCAAACTGTGGCTTTTGACCAAAATGGCGCTGTAAATCTCTGCCCACAGCAATGTTAAATTTTTGGTCAGTCCCTCCCAATTCCACATCTGCCTGCACCGCAACCGAATCAAAGCCTTGCATCAAAGGGTACAGGAACTCATGGATAAAAATCGGATTCTCTTTTTTATAGCGTTCGGCAAATCCCTCTTTAGCTAACATTTGCCCCACCGTCATCGTGGAGAGTAACTCCAAAATTTTCTCTAAGTTGAGCTGAGAAAGCCATTCGGAGTTATAACGCACTTCTAACCTTCCTGGTGTGTCAAAATCCAAGATAGGACGCACTTGGTCGAGATAAGTCTGGGCATTTTGGGCGACATCTGCTTCTGTAAGCTGACGACGCGCCTCAGATTTACCAGTCGGATCCCCAATGCGTGCTGTAAAATCGCCAATAATTAGAACTGCTGTATGACCTGCATCTTGAAACGCTCGCAGTTTTCGTACTGGTATGCTATGACCTAGATGAATATCAGTACCAGTAGGATCGATTCCCAATTTGATCCTCAAAGGTTGATTTGTAGTTAATAAGCGTTTTTCTAGACTTTCACTGTTAATATCAACTGGTTGTGGGAAAACTTCTACTACACCCCGACGCAACCAAGAAAAATCTGGCGTCGTGCTAGAAAATTCACTGTTAGCTATGCTTTGTACACTAGAAGTGAAGTTGGTTATGAACACTTGCAATTTATCCACTTTCTCATCTGCCAAACTACTATAATTGCAAAAAATTAACCGCCTTGCTTCGCCCAATCTATTACAGTTAAATTTACAAGTGAGGAAGTGAAATCGCCGTGTCGTCTAGGACTTTTGAAGATAAACAGCCACAAAGTCGGGCTTCATCAGGTTTTGAGTTTTTGAAAGGAGTCGGTCAGGTAACTGGCGGTACTCTTCTGTCAATTACCATGCTGGCAAGTTCCATTGTAGCCGGAGGGCTGGTTGGTTTAGCGATTAGTTTCCGCAATTTGCCAGATGTCAGACAGCTACGTAACTTTTTTCCCTCAGAAACGACTTACATTTATGACATTAAAGGAAAACTCTTAGCTAGCGTCCACGGGGAAGCCAACCGGGAAGTAGTTCCCTTAGATAAAATTTCCCCAAATCTCAAACGCGCAGTATTGGCAAGTGAAGATAGCCACTTCTACCATCATCACGGAATTAACCCCACTGGTGTTGGACGTGCTGTAGTAGTTAACGCTGTCGCAGGTGGAGTCCGCGAAGGTGGCTCTACCATCACAATGCAGTTAGTAAAAAATATATTTTTGACTCGCAAGCGTGCCTTTACCCGCAAGTTAGCAGAAGGGGTGCTAGCAATTCGGTTAGAGCAAATTCTCACCAAAGACCAAATTTTAGAAATGTACCTCAATCAAGTTTATTGGGGTCATAACAATTATGGCGTACAAACAGCAGCACGCAGTTACTTTAATAAGTCAGCAGAATTTTTAACCTTGGGTGAGTCGGCAATGATGGCGGGTTTGATTCCAGCACCGGAACAATTAAGCCCGTTTGTCAGTATGAAGGATGCGAAAGAGAAACAAAAAGAAGTGCTGGGACGGATGCTGGAATTGAACTGGATTAGCCAGCAAGAATACGATAATGCTCTCAAGCAAGAAATCAAACTTGGCAAAATCAAATCCTTTCAAGGTAGTGCCCTACCTTATATAAGCAATACTGTAGCGCAGGAGTTGGCTAAGAAGTTTGGGCGTGAGGCACTACTCAAGGGCGGAATGCGGGTACAAACCACAGTTGATGCCAACTTCCAGATTATGGCAGAGGAAACTGTCGCTAAGTGGCATCAAAGGCTTCTCGACCAGGGATTAGCTAAGAATCAAATGGCATTAGTGTCAATAGATCCACGCACGCATTTTATCAAAGCATTAGTGGGCGGTATAGATCCGAAAGCCAGTGAATTCAATCGTGCAACTCAAGCCCAGCGTCAGCCAGGATCTTCTTTTAAACCTTTCGTTTACTACACTGCTTTTGCTACTGGTAAGTATGCGCCAGACACAGTAGTGGTGGATGAGCCAGTCAGATATCAAGATGGTAGTGGCTGGTATTCTCCGAGAAATTACGATGGCAGTTTTAGAGGGCCGATGCCAATCCGCACAGCTTTAGCGCAGTCACGCAACATTCCCGTGATCAAGGTTGGTAAATCTGTAGGTATGAATAGAGTCATCGATACCTGTAGAACCTTGGGCATTATGAGTCCAATGGAACCTGTGACTTCGCTACCTCTGGGTGCAATTGGTGTTACGCCTCTGGAAATGGCTAGTGCTTATGCTACCTTCGCTAATTATGGTTGGCAGTCACCACCCACCGTCATAGCTCGCGTCAGCGATAGTAGCGGTAACGTGTTACTAGATAACACGCCTAAACCGCAGCAAGTTCTAGATCCTTGGGCATCAGCGGCTATTTTGGATGTGATGCGATCGGTAATTACTGAAGGTACCGGCAAAAGTGCTGCTATAGGTCGCCCAGCGGCCGGAAAGACGGGAACAACATCGTCAGAAAAAGATATTTGGTTTGTTGGGACTGTGCCACAACTAACAACTGCTGTCTGGGTGGGGAGAGATGACAACAGACAATTAGCCGACCATGCTACCGGTGGTGTTATGGTTGCTCCTATTTGGAAAGATTTTATGGAAAAGGCACTGAAAAATGTACCAGTAGAAAACTTCAAGCCACCTTCGCAGTTTCCTCGTCCAAAGTCACAATGATTTTGGATTTTAGATTTTAGATTTTGGATTGGTAATTAATCCAAAATCCTAAATTTAAAATCTAAAATTTACTATGGCTGTTTTTCTAGCTCGGCTTTCATTCGTTCTAAAGTGAGGTGCATTTGGTCAAACATTTGTTGCGGGGTGACACCAAACTGACCTAACTGGGTTTTGAGTTGCTCTACTGTCATTTGTGCCATGAAATCTTCTGATAGCTCGAAGCGCTTCATAAAGATGCGATACCGATCCATCATGGTTTCCATTTGCTCAATAAACAGCTTTTTGCCCTCGCGGTCAAATTTACCGTAGCTGTTGCCAAGCTCGATCAGTGCTTGATAATCTTCAAACAACTGCTTTGCTTCTTGCTGAACTATCTCAGAATCAAAGAATCCCATGTTCCCTATATAAAACTGAGCGCCCAGACTCAGTAACTTAATAGTTTGACTTCTATCTTTATTTTAGTTTAGGAAAGTAATCTCGCGACCAAACTTCGGTTTGAGTACGGTTGATTACCCAAATTTCAACACTTGACTTGAGAACGTTTGCCGTCTTGAAATCCACCCAACAAAGCAGCAATACTCACGGCTTTGGCAATTGATTTCGGATTGCGGTTTTCACTGGGTTGGATTTTCAATCTAGTGGCGCATTTCAAAGCTAATGAATGTTGCGGATCGAGTTTTAATGCTTGAGTTATGTAAACTCTGGACATCCCTAGCAATTTCTGTTGAAGATGCACGTAACCTAATAAGGCATGATAATCGCTCTTATTAGGCTCTAACTTGATGGCATCGCGCAATTCTTGTACAGCTAGCGTCCATTTGGTTAGTTTAATATACTCAATAGCTCGTTCGTAGTGACGTTGAGCGTAGTTTTTCACAACTGGTTTGACATTAGTTTCTTGTGGTAATGTCAATTCAACTGGCTTAATTTCTACCTTTGGAATAATGGGGAGAGGTTCTTGGGGTAGTAAAAGATGAGGTTTATGTAACTGTAAGTAAACTAAATTGAGTATGCTAATTTGTTGCGTTACTTGATAAAACTGATGTAGCGATTTGTATTGCACGTCTGCATAGCAGGCGATCGCTTCTTCGTAAAATAACTCTGCTTGCGGTGCAGTCATTTCCCGAAGTTCCTGGACTATGGCGCTTTCAGAAGCCAAAGCTTGCTCTTTCAAAGCTCTTCCTTCTGAAAGTAGCACGGCTATGGCGTTAAACCGTTTGTATTGATTTTTTAACTGCTCGTAAGCTGGATTGATTAAATGGCTAAATATTGCCGTCGCTAATTGTTGCTCTCGATCGCTGCTTTTGGTATGCCGATCGGGATGTAGGAGTTTTGCTAAAGTGTGATAGCGTTTGAGAATCTGGCGATCGTCAGCAGTCACGGAAATTCCCAGCACAGCAAAAGGATCGTAAAGCTGTTCAATCCATTTCGGCGGTAGGAAAGTCTGTGACATCGCAATAATCCGATCCCTTAAAAATTTAAAATTAGTATCAAAGCTCAATCGATGTTTATTTCCAAACACCGAATCGCGGACTTTACACCCAAAACTGACAAAAGCAAGGTAGAGTAGTTGACTAAAATAAAATTATATGAGCAATATTTAAGTAAAAATTTAGCAATATAGTCAGGATGGTTGCCACTATTATATTTGTTGATTTTAAATTTTAACTTCCCGATCGCTGTTTTATTGTAGGAACCGTGGTACTGGTATATTTTTTAAGAATATGTTAACTAAGCGCAAAAGCCGAAGTGTTGCTGCTGTTCTAGCTTTTTCTGGCACGTTGACAATTTCCGGATTACATAAATTTTATCTGGGACAGCATCTGTGGGGTATTTTGTACGTTTTGCTCTCTTGGACGCCTATCCCCAAAGTAGCTAGTGCGATTGAGGGAGTTTGGTATTTAGCCCAAGATGAAGAAGCTTTCGATCGCAATTTTAATCTAGGCAAAGCGGCTAGAAATTCCTACCAAGCCAGCAATCAAGTGGGTGCAGTTGCTGATGCTTTGCGGGAACTAGATGCTCTACGCCAAGATGGACTAATTTCAGAATATGAATTCGAGCAAAAACGCCGCCAGCTGCTAGACCAAATTTCTTGAAATTAGCGACAATCATGAACAATTGGCTACCTTTCAACTCGAAGCTGCAAAAACTCCGCACCAAGCTGCTCAACGATCCCTACTATCGCTTGCAATCTGGGGAAGAAATTCAGATCGCGGCAAAGTTAGGCATCCGCATTGATGCTAATCAAGCAACTGTAGATGATTGGTTACGCCTACCAGGTTTGTCAATTCACCAAGCGCGATCGCTTGTGGAACTTTCACGTTCTGGTGTGAAATTTTACTGTATTGAAGATATCGCTGCGGCTTTGGGTATGCCAGCACCGCGACTCGAACCATTAAAACCTCTATTAAATTTTAGTTATTACGATCGCGAATCTTTAGACTATCCAGTAAATTTAGTTAATCCGAACACAGCAACCGTCGAAAGTTTAGCGCAAATTCCATTTATAGATTTGTCTTTAGCACAAGCTGTAGTGCAAAATCGCCAATCTGCCGGTCCTTTTCATAACCTAGCTGATTTTCAACGGCGATTAGAACTACCCGGTGATGCGATCGCTCAGCTCATGTATTTTCTGCGTTTTTAATAGATTATTTATTAGTTAATTTTATCGTAACAATCGGGTCTAAAACCTAGCCTTCTAAGGCGAAAAGTTTTTGGAACGGAGTATATAATCCTCGTTACAAAAACCGCCTCTTGCCGACGCTCGCGGACACGGCTTAGCTGCGCTATCCTGCCCTCTGCCTCCTGCCTTCGTTAACAGTAGTCAGTTGCAAAAAATAAACAACTGACTACATCACTAATTAGATAAAACCGATGCGATCGAGAGGCCAAAAGCGAAATGTTGCCCTACCGATGATATTCTTTCTGGGTAAAAAACCCCAATAACGAGAGTCGTTACTGTCGTTGCGGTTATCTCCCATGACAAAAAATTGGTCTTCTGGAACTTTCACTGGTTGAAATGGCTGATTTGCTGGTTCAGCGATGTAATGTTCTGCTAGAGGTTGACCGTTGAGATAGACTTTGCCATGAGCAACACTAATAACTTCACCAGGTTGACCAATCACTCGCTTGATGAAAGCTTGATCTTGGGGATATCCCCGACGTTGTAGTTCCGCAGGTGGCTGAAAAACAATAATATCTCCAGTAATCGGTGGGTGAAAATGATAGGAGATCTTTTCAACTACCAAGCGATCGCCTGTATGTAACGTGGGTAACATCGAATCCGAAGGTATGTAACGAGGCTCGGCAATAAAAGTCCGAATTAGCAGCGCCAAGCATAAAGCGATCGCCACTAAAATCAGATTTTCTTGCCAACTACGCAATACTTTTGACGAGGCACGATCTTGCTCTACATCACTTTCGTGAGGAATCATAAAAATTTCTAGCCAGTTCAATAAAGTGGGACAAATACCTTGATTATTGTGACTCCAAAGGTATATTGTTTAAGGAAGCTGAGTTTTTCACTAAACTAAACTTATACATAGATTAAATAATACAGTTTTTACATCTACACAAAGCCATGTAAAAATTCCCAAAATAAACTATGACCTGCCTCAGCGAACATAAACTGATGATTACGATTCCTAGATAGATCGTTCACGATCGTAATTCTAATTGTTGCAATTATAAGGCAACTTAACTAGATAATTTTCAGTTTGGTTTCCTCTTGCTAAAAAAAGTTCTTGCCGACTGTAAAGCCATATAGCGGGTCGGTTTTGTCTGTAAATAGTAAAAAATTAATTTAGTTAAGTTCCGTGTAGTTAGCTAAAAAACATTTGCTTATAATAAAATTTCTAATATTTTAATAGTTCTGTGACAAACTATTAAGATTTTAACAAATTGTTGAGAAAAATGCGATTAAGTTACGTAATTATACGGTAACAAGGCATATAAAATTGTAATATTAATAATGTATAAATCTATTTAGCCGTCAACAAGAGCATAAGCACATAAAAAACAGTAGCAATTTTGACTAAATACCCACTATGAAAAGTTAAGTTAATCTGCCAATACAATTATTTTTGCTCTTTTAGCAAAAAGTATCTAGGTTAACGACTAACTACCTCTTAGCAATGAGAAACTATATTGTATTAATTTCCGTCTTTTTATTTGATAGAAATTACTAAGCAAAATTCTCTCAGTCAAAAATTTAATTTTTTCTTAAAAAGGAAGCAATGGCATTCAATAGTAGAATATATTTTATCCTTTTTATACAAAAAATTTATTTGACTCTGATTTGCAAAAAATTTTGCCTCTTGTGACGTAGTTTTGTAGATGAATTAAATAATTCACTAAGCTATCGATATATAAATTTTATATCAAAAGTTTAGCTTGGGATAAATACAATTTTTATACTTAGCAGCTTGACTAAGCTTGCCTATTTATCAAGGTATCTAATCTCAAAATATAATACTGTTTTAGTTAGCTAGCAGTTAATTGAAAACTCTTATCCAGAGGATTTGGAGGTGTGGTTAATTATCCGATTATGTTCTTTCTCTGAGCTAGTAGTCAGAAACTAGAAGTGTAGACTTTGCTATTTATAAGCCAGTTGAAATCAAACAGCGATCGCTCAAATTTAGAGGATCTACTTTTCAGCCAAAGCTGTAAAATCTCTCTTCTCGATTCCAATTTTCAGAATTATACAAAAAATTATGTGCTAAAACGTACTGTCATAAGTGTGGGTGATAGTGCGATACGTCCAAGGAGCTTTAAGGTGGAAAATAATAAGCCAATTCTCTGGCCAGAAGGAATATTAATTGGGCTGATTGCTTTGGGTGGTGTTTTTAGTGTTGGTTTGATGATGCTTCTAAGACCAAATACTTCTGAAGCTCAGATTAGGGCGAATATCGATGTTAAGAATGTAACTGCAAACACAGGAACTCAGCAACGGCTCGAGAAATTTAGGGGAGCAATGCTGATGAGTTGGCAACAACAAGCACAAGTAAAAGGCTTTTCTTATCCTGCGCCATCACGCTATCAAGGGACAATAGTTAAAGAGGCAAAACAGATTCAACAAGAGAAAACTATCGCTCTTACTTTTGATGATGGTCCTTGGCCTGAAAGCACAAAGCAAGTACTAGATATATTAAAATCAAATAATATTAAAGCGACATTTTTTGTTGTTGGGCAGAACCTGAAAAATTATCCAGAATTAGGAAAGGAAATTGTCGCCCAAGGTCACGTCATTGCCAACCATACTTGGCATCACTGGTATCACTTCTTTAATCAACAAGCAGCTGCCTTTGAAATCGACCGGACAACAGACTTAATTTATCAAGTTACAGGTGTTAAAACAACTCTATTCCGTCCCCCTGGTGGTATGATGCACAACGGATTAGTTGCTTATGCTAAAGGGCAAAAATATACTATAGTGATGTGGTCAGCTGACTCGATAGACTACAAACAGCCAGCTGTTCCAAAGTTAATTAATAATGTAATTAAAGATTCCAAACCTGGTGGTATTGTGCTAATGCATGATGGTGGTGGCAACCGTTCCAAAACTGTGCAAGCTTTACCAGAAATTATTAGTAATTTTAGAAAGCAAGGCTATCGCTTTGTTACCGTTCCAGAACTTCTAGAAATGGAAAATACAGAGATAAAATTGGCTGCTAACAAAAAGTGATAATTATTAATCTTCTAATCACCCAAAAGTCAAAATAATACAAATAAAAATAGTCGTCAGCCCATAAGTTAATTTATGGAGCTAACAACTAAAATACTACATAATTTTTGATTTTTTCAAAATTATTAGCCACCGATCCCCGGCTTTTCAAAAAAGTCAGGGATCTGATTTATTAATGGCTAGTTACTAAACTGAACTCAGCTGTTTTTTCTGGATTAGCCTCTGGACTATCAGCTTCAGAAGGTGGAACCAACTGCCAGAATTTCGGCAAAAATTCTTGCCAGTTTTGCAAAATTTTCTTCGCCTTTGGTGAACCGGTACGTTCTGCATGAGTTTTGATTAACTCTTGCAATTGCTTTGCACCAACTTGGGAAATTACTCGCTGCATCTTGACAATTTCTGGGTTGACTAATTCAGGGAATGAACCGTCTTCATCTAAAAAGTATGCCAGTCCACCGGTCATTCCAGCAGCGACGTTACGTCCGACTTTACCAAGAACGACAATTACACCACCAGTCATGTACTCGCAGCAATGATCCCCAGCACCTTCAATCACTGCTACGCCTTTGGAGTTTCTGACAGCAAAGCGTTCTCCTGCTAAACCGTTGGCAAATAATATGCCACCAGTAGCGCCATACAGGCAAGTATTACCGACTATGACGTTTTGCGATGAGTTATAAGTGGCAGCAGATGGAGGTTTGATGATTATTTCACCACCGTGCATTCCTTTGCCTACATAGTCGTTTGCCTCACCTTCTAGGGTCAGAATAATGCCTGGCAGGTTGAAGGCGCCAAAGCTTTGCCCAACACTACCTGTAAAGTTGAGATGAATTTGTCCTTCAAAACCACTATCACCGTACTGGGAAGCGATCGCTCCTGCTAATCTTGTACCCACTGTTCGGTCAGTATTGACTATGGGCAAGGTTTTGGTAACAGCAGATTGGTTTTTGATAGCAGCTTTAATATCGGGATCGGCAAGCAATTGGTCATCCAAAACCGCACCATTGCTGTGGACTTCTTCATGCAGTAACCAGCGGCGATTTTCTTTGCTATCTGGTAGCTGAAGTAAACAGTTGAGATTTAGCGATCGCGTTTTGGTAAGTTGTACATCCGGTCGCACTGTCAACAAATCTGCACGTCCGATGATTTCTGACAAAGAACGATAGCCAAGTCTTGCTAACAAACTCCGCACTTCTTGGGCGATGAAGTAGAAGAAGTTGACAACTTGTTCTGGTATGCCTGTAAACCGCTTGCGGAGTTCTTCTTTTTGGGAAGCAACGCCCACAGGACAGTTATTTGTGTGGCAGATACGCGCCATAATGCAGCCTTCGGCAATCATGGCAATGGAGCCAAAGCCGAATTCTTCAGCACCCATCAATGCACCTATAACTACATCCCAGCCACTCTTAAGGCCGCCATCAACGCGTAAAATCACGCGATCGCGCAAGCTATTTTCCATCAAAACGCGATGCACTTCACTTAAACCCAGTTCCCAAGGCGAACCTGCATGTTTAATGGAACTCAATGGCGATGCACCAGTACCACCATCATGGCCGGAAATTTGGATAATATCAGCATTTGCCTTGGCTACACCAGCAGCGATCGTGCCAATACCGACTTCTGCAACTAGTTTCACCGATACTTTTGCTTTGGGATTAATTTGGTGCAGGTCAAAAATTAGCTGGGCTAAGTCTTCAATGGAGTAAATATCGTGGTGGGGTGGTGGCGAAATCAGCGTTACACCAGGCTTAGAGCGTCTTAACATGGCAATGTATTCGCTGACTTTCGGCCCTGGTAGTTGTCCGCCTTCCCCAGGCTTGGCACCTTGGGCAATTTTGATTTCAATTTGCTTGGCGTTGACTAGATACTCTGGCGTCACACCAAAGCGTCCCGATGCAACTTGCTTGATGGCACTATAAGCGCGATCGCCATTTCGCAATCCTTTTAAATGAGGCAGGGTTGGTGAGTGTCCCGATTCATCTACATCATTCAGGATTGTATAGCGCACTGGGTCTTCGCCGCCTTCCCCAGAGTTGGATTTACCGCCAATGCGATTCATGGCGATCGCTAAAGTTTCATGGGCTTCTCTTGACAGAGCGCCTAAAGACATGCCACCAGTACAGAAGCGTTGGACGATTTCACTTACAGACTCTACTTCGTCAATAGATATGGGCGAGCGATCGCCTTGGAAGTCAAGTAAGTCGCGTAAAGCCGTTAATGGTCTGCCTTGGAGGTGTTTTTTGTAAACTTCGTAGTGGTCGTAGTTGTTGCCATCTAGAGCTTTATGCAGCGCCTTCACCATTTCCGGGCTATTCATGTGGTACTCGCCGTTAGGACGGTACTGTACAAAACCCAAGTTTTCTAATTTCTTGTTTGTCAGTTCGGGGAAAGCTTTGCTATGGAAGGAAAGTACTTCATCTGCGAGTTCGCTGACACTCAAACCACCGATGCGGGAAGTAGTCCCACGAAATCCCAACTCGATTAAATCCTTACCGATGCCAATGGCTTCAAAAATTTGGGCTGCTTGATAGCTGGAGAGCAAAGAAATTCCCATTTTGGAGAGGATTTTCAGCAAACCCGACTCTACAGCTTTACGATAGTTTGCTAAAGCTTGCTCTAGAGTCAGGGCGGGAATTTTTTTCACCTCAAACATTAATTTTTGAGTTTTGGCATCAGACCACCAATCGCGTACTGTGTCTAAAGCCATGTAAGGGCAAACAGCACCAGCACCATAGCCAATCAGACAAGCAAAGTGATGAGTACTCCAGCATTGAGCAGTATCGGCAATCAGGGATGTTTTCATGCGCAACCCTTCCCGAATCAGGTGATGATGCACTGCACCCACTGCTAACAGGGGAGGAATGTAAGTGTATTCTGTGCCGATACCATGATTTAGCCGATCGCTTAAGATTAAAATCTTTGCTCCTGCCCTTACTGATTCAGCCGCTTGTGCTTGTAAAGCCTCGACAGCGGCTTTTAATCCTTCTGGGCCGTCAGTAATAGCAAATAAAGTCGATAATTCGGCGGTGGCAAATCCTGATAGCTTAATCGCCTCTAATTCTGTTTCGTTCAACACCGGCGACTCAAGCCTCAATCTCCGCGCATATTCTGGCTTTGCTTCTAACAAGTTACCGCGTTCGCCCAACTCGACTTTCAAAGACATCACCAGCTTTTCCCGTAGGGGATCGATGGCCGGGTTGGTTACCTGTGCAAAGCGCTGTTTGAAATAGTCGTACAGCAGGTGGGGCTTTTCTGACAATACGGCCAAAGGTATATCATCGCCCATGCAGAAAGTCGGTTCCGAACCGGCGATCGCCATTTGTTGGATAATCATTTCCACATCTTCTGTGGTGTAACCAAAGGCGGTTTGCAGTTGCAGTAAAGTTTGTTTGTCAATTAATTGCCCTTGGTCGTTGGTAATTTGTCCTTTGCCGTTGCCATTTGTTGATGACGTATGACTAATGACCAATGACTTTAATTCTTGACGGTATTGTTGCAGCCATTCTCCATATCGTTGCTGCTTGGCGATGCGCGCCTTGATATCCCAATTCTTCAGCACTTCATGATTGACTAAATCCACAGCAATCATTTGCCCCGGGCCTAGCCTACCTTTCTCGATAATCTTGGCTTCGGGAAAGTCCACGACTCCTGCTTCTGAAGCGACAACAATGTAATCATCTTCGGTAACTAAGTAACGAGCCGGTCTTAATCCATTCCTATCTAGTGTTGCGCCTACTTTTTCGCCATCGCTGAATACTAAAAGTGCCGGACCATCCCATGCTTCTTGCAGACCGCTGTAGTATTCGTAGAAATCAACAATTTCTGGATATTCATTTAAAGAAGGCTGATTTTTGTAAGCCTCTGGAACCATAATCATTAAGGCTTCCAAGGGGCTGCGTCCAGAACGCACCAGCAATTCCAGTACATTATCTAAAGTTGCTGAGTCGCTGTTGTCAACGTGGACTAATGGCTTGAGTTCCTTAATGCGATCGCCCCACACTGGATGATTCAGAGTAGCTTCTCGTGCCATCATCCAGTTGATGTTGCCCAACAAGGTGTTGATTTCGCCATTGTGACCCAAAAGCCGCATAGGTTGCGCTAGCGGCCACTTGGGCATCGTGTTGGTACTAAAGCGACGGTGATAAACAGCAAAGGCACTTGTATAAGCTGGATTTTGCAAATCTTGATAAAACTCGCCCAATACAGCCGAACGCACCATACCTTTGTAGACAATTGTTCGGCTGGACAAAGAGCAGATATAAAATTCTTCTGAGAGGTTGTATGCAGCTTTTCCAATACGGCGACGAGTAATATACAACTGACGTTCCAGTTCATCACCGCTTTTATCTTCAGAAGCAAGGATTACTTGTTCGATCTGGGGTTGATTTTCTCTTGCTTGTATACCTAGTAAATTGGGTTGTACTGGCACTACTCGCCATCCCACTACAGTCAATTTTTCTTCAGCAGCTACTTGCTCAACTACTGCCCTAGCTTTTTGGGCTGCTTCTTGGTCTTGTGGTAAGAAAATCATTCCCACAGCTTTGTTGCTAGTAGATGGCAATTCCTGCCCTTTTTGGGCAAACTCCTGTTGTAACAACTCCCAAGGAATTGCCGTCAATACTCCTGCACCATCACCAGAGTCTTGGTCAGCACTACACCCTCCTCGGTGTTCTAGGCAAGTCAAAGCAGCTAAAGCTTTGTCAACAACTTCATGGCTGGCATGATTTTGACGATGAGCAATAAAACCTACACCACAGGCATCCCGTTCTTCTACTAACCACCTTTGCCCCTGACAGGTATCTATTGAGTCAATATTTGCTGTGATTTTTTGGTCTTGATTCATCGATTTATTATTCATACCCTGTACCTGAACTGTTGAGTTACCAATTTTGCCATTACTTATGAGAAAAATTTTGCAATCCAGCGATGCAGAAATACTTCAGCAGTGAAATTTAGGGAAAAAAAATTTTAACTTCGGTTTTACTTGTTAGTTAACCTGTGTTAAAATAATTGCGTATTTTTTATGTATTTATGCGGTCTGAGACAAGCTATTTCAGCCAAGACATTATTGTTGCCCTGACAGTTTGTTTTCTATATTTTGAAGCTAAGTATTTTCTCAATTCCCTTTTTCCAGATGCACGCTAGCTATTTTTAGAGCCTATTCTGGCTCGCCTGAAACACAACTTGAACTGGACGCTACACTAGGTTTTCAAATCAAGACTATCCCGATCTAGAAATAAAATCAGCGTATTACAATATATACCCATTTGACAATTTCCACAAATTTCTGTTTCCCAGTTGCCACCTGTTTTACCAGCAATTACGCCCCACTCAAGTAGCAAAGGTTGCAACTAATAGTGAGGATTGAATATCTTAATCCAGTTTTGATAACTAACACTACCGTGTATAGTGTAGTTTGTATTAGTGCCAGTTGGAACACTCAAGTTTGAGTTGCAGAAGCGACTCAATGGTTGTTTATTTTCAATAGAGATAACAAGCCAATATACAGAATATCATGTTTTTTAGCAAAAAAACATCAGCTTTTTTATATTTGCAAATAATTAGTTAGTTTATACCTTGGGTGTGAGTTTTGAAAAATACCTAGTAAATTATGGTAAAAATCCTGAATTGTTGCCAAAAGCAATATCCCAGAGCTATTTCGCTGAGTGGAAATAGCAGGTTTATAGGCGCTACTGTGTCACCAATAATTGCGATCGCACTGTGTTTAGCTAGTAACTATGCTAATGCTCAGGAGTCGCCAAAAAATGCTAAACCAATACCAAGGTTGATTTCACAGTCACCGACATCTCCTTCAGCAACATTGCGATCGCCAAAGGTTGGCAATCAAATTTCCCTCAATGGGCGAACCTTACCAGTAAGCTGGTTGCAGCGACCTGGAACAGCCAATCAAATCACCACTCATCTCAGTGATGGCGCCCTCCGGCAGTTAATCGGAGTAAATTTTTTAAACAGTACCGATTGGAATAAGCAACCAATACAGTGGTTTTCCTCCTTAACCAAGCCGCTAGTTTTGAGCACTACGCTACTAGGCGGATATCGCTATCTCGATATTACCAATTTTGCTCAAACATCTGGATGGCAAATCACAACTAATGGCAACACTTTAGTAATTATCACCCCAAAAGCGCAACTCACAAACATTGTTGACCAGCAACCTCCAGGTGCAAGTGTTACTCCTTTGCAGCAAAGTCGGATTCTTGTCGATTTAAATAATCCAACTCCTTGGCAAGTTGCACAAGGAGCGCCTGTGAAAGCAATTCCAACTACATCTCCCGATCCAGACACACCGCCGCCCAAATCTACCACACCGCCAAATCGCGAGTGGACAGTTACTCTGGATGCAATAGCCGATCCAGTTTTAATACAACGCTATACTCCCCAGCCATTACCAGTAACTCCTCCAACATTACTGCCTCTACTTAAACAATTATCGCCAGTTATACCACCAGTACTAACCCCAGAACCACTAATCCAAAAAGTAGAAGTGGTAAACAACCAAACCATTATTCGCTTGAGTGTTCCCTTTGGCTTATCGCCTCGAGTTAGTACTGTGGCAAATCCCCATCGCGTAATTATAGATATTCGACCCGATCCCTTAGAAGATCGGAATATCACTTGGGCACCAGGCTTGCGCTGGCAACAGCGTTATATTTCTTTAGGTCAAGAACGCTTTCCAGTGGTTTGGTTAGAACTCAATCCCCGCCAAGCTGGACTAACATTGAAACCTATCTGGGTTACCCCGAATACACTTACAGGCATTGCTCCCATCATGCAGACAGCACAACGCTACTCAGCTGTCGCTGCAATTAATGGGGGTTATTTTAACCGCAATAACAAATTGCCTTTGGGTGGAATCCGCCGAGATGGTCAGTGGTTATCAGGGCCTATTCTCAACCGAGGAGCGATCGCCTGGAATGATTCTGGTCAATTTTATTTTGGTCGCCTCACCTTAGAAGAAACTTTGAATGCTGGAAATAACCAACGCTTACCAATACTATTTCTTAATAGTGGGTACGTTCAGAGTGGTATTGCCCGTTATACTCCTGTGTGGGGAACAACTTACACACCTCTAACGGACAACGAAATTATTTTGGTAGTACAAAAGAACCAAATTACTAATCAACTACCAGGCGGCAAAGTTGGCGAACAAACAATTCCTATTCCCCAGGATGGCTATCTACTAATTTTACGTGGCACTGCTACTGCTAGTGCCCCACAGTTACCTGTTGGTACAACAGTTAATATTTCCAGCGCTGCTGTTCCTGCTGATTTTAATCGTTATCCTCACATTATTGGAGCAGGGCCGCTATTAATTCAAAATCGTCAAATTGTCCTTGATGCCAAAGCTGAAAAATTTAGCAATGCCTTTATTGCAGAAAAAGCTATTCGTAGCGGTATTTGTACAACAACAACAGGCAAGCTAATGATTACTGCTGTGCATAATCGTGTTGGTGGTTATGGTCCGACATTAGCAGAACATGCCCAACTCATGCAACAAATGGGGTGTGTGAACGCCCTCAACTTGGATGGTGGTAGTTCTACCAGCCTTTATTTGGGAGGACAACTACTCGATCGCTTCCCCAGTACAGCTGCTCGTGTCCACAATGGCATTGGTATTTTCCTGAAAAAATGAGGGGCCAGTGATTGGGAATTGGATATTTGAGATTCGGTATTTAGAATTGAAAATAATATTTTTCCTTAATCTTATTCTCTAGTCCTTAGTCCCAGTCACCAGTCACCAGTCCCCAGTTGCTTTTTAAAGTTTAGAACAAGCTGCCATTTTGCTTGATGAAGACTTAGTGTAAACCTAAAAGTTTTAATAGTAATGGTTTACATCCCCACGTTTGATTTTGTTATCTTTAGCAAGGTGGAAGAAAATGCGTAATTTTCAAGATTGCAAGATAGCGTCAGAAATTTTCATCAATATTTTAAAAGTAATGACGGTTTGTTATGTCTCCAAATGAGGTAACTATGGCTCGATATCAAGAAGCTACACAGACTGATACTCTACACATTCCTTCAGCTATTAGTTCCAAAAGCATTGCTGCAACTGAGTTACGTCCTTGGGGCGCTTTTACAGTATTGGAAGAAGGACGTGGATACAAAATCAAGCGTATTGAAGTTAAGCCCGGACATCGCCTCAGTTTACAAATGCATCATCACCGCAGCGAACACTGGATTGTCGTCTCTGGTACAGCTAAGGTAGTTTGTGGCGAGAAAGAAGTATTACTGAGCAATAATGAGTCAACCTATGTACCTCAGTGCACAGCTCATCGTTTAGAGAATCCTGGCGTGATTCCTTTGGTGTTAATTGAGGTGCAAAATGGCGAATACTTGGGTGAAGACGATATTATTCGTTACCAAGATGATTATGCTCGTACCAAGGATTAAAACTAAAACAACGCTATAAAAGCTCTCATCGAAAAACTAAATACATTATTTGTGTAAACTTTCCTTAGTACAGCACATTAAGAGTCCCTATCTAGTTGAGGTAGGGACTCAATTATCTTATTGGTATACAATGTAGTTATATGAGCTAAGAGCGATCGCTTTATTTTTAATGCAAAATCTCAAATCTCAAATTGGCACGGTCAACCGAACTGTAGAATTAAGATAGGTTATTCAATTGCAAAAACGAATTTCATGATTCATCTGAGTCAAGCAGCTACGAGTGAAATCGTGCGAATCAAGTCCAAGCAGCAGCCAGAGGTTTTATTTCGCTTGGCAGTAAAACCAGGTGGCTGTTCGGGGTTGTTTTATGATATGTCTTTTGATAAGACAATAAAAGCTGGCGATCGCGTTTTTGACTTCGACGAAGTGCAAGTAATCGTAGACGCCGAAAGTTTAGATCGACTCAACGGTTTGACAGTAGATTATGCAGAAGACTTAATGGGTGGTGGTTTTCGGTTCAACAACCCCCAAGCGATCGCTAGCTGTACCTGTGGCAATTCCTTTTCCATTGGTAATTAGTCAATTGTCATTAGTCATTAGTCATTGGTCGAACAAAAAAGACGAATGCCTAATGACAAAGAACAAAGGACAACTGACAAATGAGAATTGACATAAACGGCTAAAAAAAGATATAATCAGGATTTGTTAAAACTTAGACCATAAGCAGCTTTACGCGCTGTAACTCATGCCAACAATACAGCAGCTAATACGTAACGAACGCGAACAAGCGCGTCAGAAAACCAAGTCTCCGGCTCTGAAACAATGCCCCCAGCGTCGGGGAGTTTGTACCAGAGTATACACGACCACACCAAAAAAGCCTAACTCAGCTCTACGCAAAGTAGCAAGGGTAAGACTCACCTCTGGGTTTGAAGTTACAGCTTACATTCCAGGGATTGGTCACAACTTACAAGAACACTCAGTTGTTATGATTCGTGGCGGTCGGGTTAAAGACTTACCAGGCGTGAGATACCACATCATTCGTGGCACCTTAGATACAGCCGGAGTCAAAGACCGCAAGCAAGGACGTTCCAAGTATGGAACCAAGCGTCCAAAAGAAGCGAAAAAATAGGATTAGGCGATTAATCGCACAAAATACGATTAATCGTCTGTCCCAAAAAAGCTGAAAGACAAAAAGCGATCGCCGCCTGTGTTCTAACAGCAGTCATGAAGACTGTTGTATTTGTTTGAAACAATCAAGCAAGCTACACCTACACTCAGCGAGCAAGTGTAGAATTTCTGAAGGGAATGCTGTAACAACAACAGATTTCTCATCTAGATATTAAGGTTTAGAATCTTGTCGCCTTGAGTATTTAGTTGCTCTTAGCAAGTCAAACAATTTGAGATTTTAGATTTGCGATTTTAGATTTATCGAATCTTCGAGAGAATGAACTTACAGACTCTTGATTTTTCATTTGTTCCAACCACAAGGTTAAGAGCATATTAACGAAAAATTTTAATCCAAAATCCAAAATTTAAAATCTAAAATTGGCAGCTGCAACGCTCGAAAAAATAGAGGAAGTCTGAGGGTTGGGTTCTACCGCTTTTAGTTTCCGGTGTCTGATAGCATATAAATTCGTTGCCAAATCCGAATTAAAGGTGAAGTATGTCTCGTCGTGGTGTTATTCAAAGGCGCCCAGTTCCGTCTGACTCCGTATATAACAGTCGTCTTGTAAGCATGATCATCAGGCGGATCATGCGTCATGGTAAGAAATCCCTTGCCGCTAGAATTGTTTATGATGCATTAAAGACCATTGAGGAACGCACTGGCAATAATGCCTTAGAAACTTTTGAAAGAGCAGTGCGCAACGCTACGCCTTTAGTAGAAGTCAAGGCTCGACGAGTCGGCGGAGCAACTTACCAAGTACCAATGGAAGTGCGTTCAGAACGGGGTACTACCCTAGCACTGCGTTGGCTGGTGCAATTTTCTCGTTCTAGACCAGGGCGCACAATGGCCAGCAAACTAGCAAATGAGTTAATGGATGCTGCCAATGAAACTGGAAATGCCATCCGCAAACGTGAAGAAACCCACCGGATGGCAGAAGCCAATAAAGCATTTGCACATTATCGTTACTAAGCAAAAAAGCGATATATCGCCCAATCCAAGCGGTATATCGTGGATTTACAAAAAAGACGGTTTTCCGTAAAAGTATAGAATCTTAACAAAGAGTAATATACAAGATATCATGAGGCCAAAACTATAGGAGGTAATTGTGGCACGCACGATCCCGCTAGAGAAAGTACGCAACATCGGTATTGCGGCGCATATAGATGCGGGCAAAACAACAACAACAGAGAGAATATTGTTTTACTCTGGGATAATTCATAAGATTGGCGAAGTTCATGAAGGAACTGCCGTCACAGACTGGATGGATCAGGAGCGGGAGAGGGGAATCACCATCACTGCTGCTGCTATTAGTACCAGCTGGAAAGATCATCAAATTAACATTATCGATACTCCGGGTCACGTAGACTTCACAATTGAAGTTGAGCGTTCCATGCGCGTGTTGGATGGTGTCATCGCGGTATTTTGTTCTGTGGGTGGCGTACAACCACAGTCGGAAACAGTTTGGCGACAAGCAGACCGCTACAAAGTGCCTCGGATCGCCTTTATTAACAAGATGGATCGCACAGGAGCGAACTTTTATAAAGTTCACGAACAAATGCGCGATCGCTTGCGGGCAAATGCGATCGCCATTCAATTACCAATTGGTAGCGAAAACGACTTCAAAGGTATTATTGACCTGGTGCGGTTGCGTGCCTACATCTATAACAACGACCAAGGAACTGATATCCAAGAAACGGATATCCCCGCCGACTTGCAAGAGCAGGTAGAAGAATACCGTACAAAGCTTATCGAAGCAGTAGCAGAAACTAACGACGATCTGATGACTAAGTACTTCGAGGGCGAAGAACTTACAGAAGAAGAAATTCGTAATGCTCTACGTACTGGTACAATTGCGGGTACAATTGTGCCTGTCCTTTGTGGCTCGGCATTTAAAAATAAAGGCGTACAGTTAATGCTTGATGCAGTTGTAGATTACCTACCTGCACCAAGTGAAGTTCCACCAATTCAAGGCATACTGCCAAATGGTGATGCTGTTGAACGCAGAGCTGATGACAATGAGCCTCTATCTGCTCTGGCATTCAAGATTATGGCTGACCCTTACGGCCGCCTCACCTTCGTTCGTGTTTATTCTGGTGTGCTGAAAAAAGGTAGCTACGTTCTCAACGCTACTAAGAATAAAAAAGAACGGATTTCTCGCTTAGTTCTGATGAAGGCAGATGAACGGCAAGATGTGGAGGAATTGCGTGCGGGCGATCTCGGAGCAGCCTTGGGATTAAAAGACACCTTGACAGGTGACACGCTCTGTGATGATAGTTCGCCAGTAATTCTGGAATCTCTATTCATTCCTGAGCCTGTAATCTCGGTAGCGGTTGAACCCAAAACCAAGAACGATATGGACAAACTGTCCAAGGCTCTGCAATCTCTCTCAGAAGAAGACCCAACCTTCCGCGTCAGCGTCGATCCAGAAACCAACCAAACCGTAATTGCCGGGATGGGAGAATTACATCTAGAAATTCTGGTAGACCGGATGTTACGCGAATTCAAAGTGGAAGCAAATGTCGGTGCGCCGCAAGTAGCTTACCGCGAAACAATTCGCAAGCATGTAACCAGAGTTGAAGGTAAATTCATCCGCCAAAGCGGTGGTAAAGGTCAATACGGTCACGTTGTGATCGATTTAGAACCGGGAGAACCAGGCAGCGGCTTTGAATTCGTCTCCAAAATTGTTGGTGGTGTCGTACCTAAAGAGTACATTGGCCCCGCAGAACAAGGAATGAAAGAAAGCTGTGAAAGCGGGTTCTTGGCTGGATATCCGTTGATTGATGTCAAAGCCACACTGGTTGATGGGTCATACCACGATGTAGACTCTTCAGAAATGGCTTTCAAAATTGCTGGCTCAATGGCAATGAAAGAAGCTGTGCATAAAGCTTCACCAGTACTGTTAGAGCCTATGATGAAAGTTGAAGTGGAAGTTCCTGAAGATTTTATGGGGAACGTCATTGGCGACCTCATATCTCGTCGGGGGCAGATTGAAAGCCAAAGCACTGAACAGGGACTCTCTAAGGTGGCATCCAAAGTTCCACTAGCGACCATGTTCGGTTACGCTACCGATATCCGGTCGAAGACCCAAGGTCGTGGTATCTTCACGATGGAGTTCAGCCACTACGAAGAGGTGCCCCGCAGCGTAGCTGAAACTATCATCGCAAAAAGCAAAGGGAACGCTTAATTAAAAAAGGAAACGAGGATTCATGGCACGCGCAAAGTTTGAAAGGACTAAACCCCACATTAATATCGGTACAGTTGGCCACGTTGACCACGGTAAAACTACCTTGACAGCAGCCATCACTATGACCTTGGCGGCTCTCGGTCAAGCTGTAGCTAAGGGCTACGACCAAATTGATAACGCGCCAGAAGAAAAGGCACGGGGTATTACTATCAATACTGCTCACGTAGAGTATGAAACCGAAAAGCGGCACTATGCTCACGTGGACTGTCCCGGACACGCTGACTATGTGAAAAACATGATCACTGGCGCAGCGCAAATGGATGGAGGCATCCTTGTGGTTGCTGCTACCGATGGTCCTATGCCCCAAACCCGCGAACACATCCTGCTGGCAAAACAGGTAGGCGTTCCTAGTCTGGTTGTCTTCTTAAACAAAGAAGACTTGATGGATGACGAAGAACTTTTGGAACTAGTAGAACTAGAACTGCGGGAATTGCTTTCTAGCTACGATTTCCCTGGCGATGACATCCCCATCATCAAAGGTTCTGGTCTGCAAGCTCTAGAAGCAATGACTAAGAATCCCAAAACCCAACGGGGAGAAAATAAGTGGGTAGACAAAATCTACGAACTAATGGATGCTGTAGATTCTTACATTCCCACCCCCGAACGGGATGTTGACAAGCCTTTCTTGATGGCTGTGGAAGACGTGTTCTCCATCACTGGTCGTGGTACTGTTGCTACAGGTCGGATTGAGCGCGGTGTAGTTAAAGTCGGCGATAACGTTGAACTAGTGGGTATCAGAGATACTCGCGCTACCACCGTAACTGGTATTGAGATGTTCAAGAAGAGTCTCGACCAAGGTATGGCTGGGGATAACGCTGGGGTACTACTCAGAGGTATCCAAAAGGCTGATATCGAACGGGGTATGGTAATTGCTAAACCCGGTTCGATTACACCTCATACTCAATTTGAAGGTGAAGTATACGTTTTAACAGAGAAAGAAGGTGGTCGTAAGACTCCATTCTTCGCTGGTTATCGTCCCCAGTTCTACGTGCGGACAACCGATGTAACTGGTACCATCAAAACTTTCACCGCTGATAATGGCGACGAGGCAGAAATGGTAATGCCAGGCGATCGCATCAAGATGACAGTTGAATTGATCAACCCGATCGCTATCGAACAAGGAATGCGCTTCGCTATTCGTGAAGGCGGCCGCACCATCGGTGCTGGTGTCGTTTCCAAAATTCTGAAATAGCACCTTTTTGCTCATAACAAAGGAGCAGAGATGATACGATTTCTCTCTGCTCCTTTCTCTTCCTTTAATTAAAGGGAGTGGGGAGTAGGGAGTCGGGAAAAAGACACTCCCCACTCACCACTCCCCACTTACTACTCCCCTAATTACGCAGAACCTGGAAAATTAAAGATGGCAACTCTACAGCAGCAGAAAATTAGAATTCGCTTACAAGCTTTTGACCGACGCCTATTAGATACATCTTGCGAGAAGATTGTAGACACCGCAAACCGCACCAATGCTACAGCGATCGGCCCCATTCCTTTACCAACAAAACGCCGAATCTACTGTGTGCTGCGATCGCCTCACGTAGATAAAGATTCACGGGAACACTTTGAAACCCGTACTCATCGCCGGATTATTGACATCTACCAGCCATCTTCTAAAACTATTGATGCTTTGATGAAATTAGATTTACCATCCGGTGTAGATATCGAAGTCAAACTTTAATTTAGTCATTAGTTATTAGTCATTAGTCATTAGTCAATAGACGAAGGTTAATTGACAAAACGCAAAGTCTAAGCGAGGTTCCTGTGCTTAAACTTTGTAAGACAAAACAAAAAATAATGACATTAGTATGAATATTTACTTTGCCCTGAAGAAATATATCTCAGGGCTTTTTATTTAGCCCTAAAACAAATGGTAGAATGTAGACAAATTACGGGAAAAGCAGAGAAAAATAAATTTTAAAGATTAAGTTTATACCAAGGTAACAATGGCATCATCTTCTAAAATTGCAGTCCGCGAACTACCTCTGTTCCCGTTACCCGAAGTAGTTCTATTTCCTACTAGACCATTGCCCCTGCACATCTTTGAATTTCGCTACCGAATTATGATGAACACGATTTTGGAGAGCGATCGCAGGTTCGGTGTTTTGATGTTCGATCCTGTTAAAGGCACTATTGCAAACACTGGCTGCTGTGCTGAAATCATTCATCATCAGCGGCTGCCAGACGATCGGATGAAAATGTTGACTTTGGGGCAGCAAAGATTTCGTGTCTTAGAATACGTTCGTGAAAAGCCATACCGTGTTGGCTTAGTGGAGTGGATTGAAGACCACCCACCAACTAAAGATTTGCGACCTTTGGCTTCAGAAGTAGAACAACTACTGCGGGATGTTGTACGTCTGTCAGCGAAACTCACCGAACAAAATATTGAGTTGCCAGAAGATTTGCCCGACCTCCCAATAGAGCTATCTTATTGGGTAGCTAGTAACCTCTATGGTGTTGCCGCAGAACAACAGTTATTGCTAGAAATGCAAGATACTGCAACTCGTCTAGAGCGTGAAGCAGAAATTTTAACTTCTACTCGCAATCATTTGGCAGCTCGGGCTGTTCTTAAAGATACATTTAATGATAAATGATGAGTAGTTATTTAGTCATTAGTCATTGGTTATTGTTTATTTGTCGATCGCAAAGAACAATGACAACTGACAAATGACTAAACAGCACTTATTGGTAAAATATTGTAGCTGCCCAAAATTCTCAGAATCTCTGTGTAGGTGCTTAATTCTGATAAAGCAGATTGCATTTGTGTTTCGTTGGCATCTGCTTCTACATCTATAAAAAATAAATATTCGCCTAGCGATCGCTTTGTCGGACGAGACTCAATCCGGCTGAGGTTGATTCCTAGCTGAGCAAAGATTTGCAAAGGTTTGACTAATGCTCCTGGGACGTTGGCAGGTACGCTAAAAGCTAGAGATGTGTGACTAGCAATTGGTTTTGGCTTTTCATATCTAGTATTTATTTCATCCTGACTTACTACCCAAAAACGAGTACAGTTTTCGGGATAGTCATTAATCCCGCTGGCAAGTATCGGCAGATTGTAAAGTTGTGCTGCTCTACTAGAGGCGATAGTTGCTATTGTCGGCTCTTGTTTCAATCGCTCTAGAGCTTCGGTTGTAGAATTGTTGGCAATAATTTGTACTTGTGGAAGGAATCGTTGTAACCATCCCTGACATTGAGCCAAAGCTTGGGGATGCGAGTAAACAGTTTGAATGCTTTCTATGCTAGTCGCACAAGAAATTAAATTATGCACAATAGGTAATACCAAAGCCAGCTGAATTTGCAAGCCTTCCAACTGCCATACTGTATCGAGCGTCATGGTCACACTCCCTTCAATGGAGTTTTCCACTGGCACAACAGCCAGCTGGGTTTGGCCTTTAGCAACAGCGTGCAGTGATTGGGAGATGCTGGGATAAGGCGATAACATAGCTTCAACTCCCGTACTTTTACCCAACCAATTGGCATAAAAAACAGCTGCTTGTTCTGAGTAAGTACCAGGAGGCCCTAAATGTGCGATCGATATAGTCATACCTTTAGCCTTTAGTTGATCCTTTCACTAAAATTGAGGATTGAAAAGGATTGTAGAAAAGAATTTTATCCTAAATATTTTTATTTACATACAAATAAATTGAATATTAATTTAAGTAAATAAGCTATCTATACAATTCGTCTACCAGTCAGATTTGTATGCAGCTTTTTCCTTGATGTTTTCTAAAGGTCGAAGATAAATTTTATTAGCTTATACGATTTTTATTTGCATATTGATACTTTTTTGTCAATGCTTAATTTTTAATTTATGCTTTCTTGAAAAGAAGATAGTAATGAGCCTACCAAGTTTTTTCGCTCGCGTATACCTCATTAACAACTATAATTTTGATGGTAAATAAAGTTTTTACTTCACTGTAACCAGATATAATTTGTTAAAAAATATTAAAATTAAGAAACAGATATTTTTATTCGCTCATGGCTACCCGGTTTACTGCCTCCCAATCAGTTGAAATCGCTGTTCCAAAGGAGCCTATTCCGATTCAGCACTATTTGCGTCAGCCTCAACGTCTAGTTAAGGCTTTAGCTGATAATAGCCGGATTCAGCAACTTTCTGAAGAGATATTTCGTTTAAAAATGCGTCCGCTAACTTTTATGTCACTGAGTATTCAACCAACTGTGGACATGAGAGTTTGGGCAGAATCAAATGACATAATTTATTTGCGATCGCTAAGTTGTGAAATCTTGGGTTTTGAGTATATTAATCAGCGTTTTGCTCTCAATTTAAAAGGATATTTATCTCCCAAGGAACTAAGCACTGGTACTCGGCTCCAAGGAAGAGCTGATTTAGAAGTACAGATAGATTTGCCACCGCCATTTTCCCTAACTCCGAAGCCAATTTTAGAGGCTACCGGCAATGGTTTGCTAAAAAGCGTGCTGTTAACAATTAAGCAACGCTTATTACATCAACTTTTAGCAGATTATCGCTATTGGGTGATATCACAAATGAAGGATAGAGGACTTGACGGTGATAGTACTGAATTACCAATGCTGAATCTTGAGTAACGATTAACTCATTGAATATCTAGTACTTTGATTTGGCAAGGACGAAAAGACTTGCGATGTAATGGCGATGGCCCGTATTGTTGCAGAGCCAGCAAATGCTGCTGGCTACCATAACCTTTATTACAATCTAAGTTGTACATTGGGTATTTTAATGCTAGACGCATTATTAGCTCGTCACGCCAAACTTTGGCGACAATACTGGCAGAGGCAATAGCAAGCGATCGCTCGTCTCCTTTGACTATTGTTTGCTGAGGCAGCGGCAAGTCTTTAATTAACTGATTCCCATCAACTAAGCACAGTGCAGGCTGTACCTTTAACTTCAGTACAGCCCGCTTCATTGCTAACAGCGTGGCTTGCAAAATATTTATCTTGTCAATTTCCGCAGTAGAAGCAAATCCAATTTTCCAATCTACAGCTAGCTCACAAATTTGCTGCGCTAGCTGAGTCCTTCTTTGGCTAGACAGCTTTTTACTGTCTTTAATTTTAGCTGCCATTAATTTTGGCAAAGCATCATCTGGAAGTATCACCGTAGCCGCTACCACGGGGCCAAATAAAGCCCCTCGCCCTACTTCATCCACACCTGCAACTAGCTCTGGAACTCCTGACAAAGTAGAAAACTCCAGCCAACTAGATTTTTCCCCAGGTACTGGCGAGTAAATAGCAGCAGTTTGCTGTGTTTCTACCATAAGGCAAATTAATTGTCCTCGCTCGCCGAGGAACGACGACGCCGACGACGGTTGGCAGTGGCAGTGCTACTGCTATCACTTTCATCTACATTCGTCAAAGGTATCTCAGGGGTGTCAGTAAACCCTGATGGTTCGGTTGTCTCTGGAATTAAGGGTTTTTGTTCTGGCTCAATAACTTTTGGTATCGGCGTTTTACTTACAGGAAGTTCCGATGTTGCTTTGGGGACAATAGTTGATTCTGGGCTTGATTCCGTTGGTATCGTTGGCAATTGACCAGGCTGAATTACGTTAATAATCACAGACTTGGGATTTTTAACTTCTTGCTCTAATTTCACCAAAGGAGAGATTCCCATTAAGGCAAACATGTCCTGTTCTTGGAGCGTCATTTCTACAGTCCTAATTTCCGGTGGTTCTACCACTGGTTTAACAGGCTCTGCTTTAGTAATTTTAGTGCGCTCTATTCTTTCGCTCCAACCTGGTTTACCAAGAGTAGGCGAAGGAATCTCTGGTGTTCCTCCTAATTCTGGTTCGAGATCGAGGTCTAAATCTGAATCGTTGACAAAAGCTAGGGGATTATTACCACTCCGGGCTTCATCTTTCCCATTTAATCCATTGATACCACCAATCCGACTGCGGCGAGTGCGGGTGCGACGCTTGTTGTCGTTCAGTTCTTGATAGCTGGGATGATTGATGAGATTGAGATTACTTAATTCTGAGTCACCATCAAATGCTTCTCCAAATCCATCATAGCTTTCTCGTGGTTCCGGAATGCGGGCTGCTGGCTGACGTGGTTCTCTGTGAGGTAGAGGAGATACAAAACGCTCGCGTTCTGGTACTTCTGTTGGTATGGGGAATCGGTTTTCGATTTCTCCAGGCAGACGTACAGTATGTCCTAAACCGCCACAGGTGGGACAAGTTTCACCGAACAATTCGTAAATATTTTGACCCTGACGTTTGCGAGTCAGTTCTACTAATCCCAATTCAGTTAATTGAGCAATTTGGGGACGAGCTTTGTCTGCTTTAAGTGCTTTATTAAAGTGTTCCAGGACTTGCAGTTGGTCGCGTCGCGATTCCATATCAATAAAATCAACGACAATCACTCCAGCAATATTTCGCAGACGTAACTGGCGAGCAATTTCTGTTGCAGCTTCGCAGTTTGTCCACAAAACTGTTTCTCTAGCTGTTGCCGATCGCGTGAAGGAACCTGAGTTAACATCAATTACTGTCAGTGCCTCAGTCGGCTGAATGATGATGTAACCTCCAGAAGGTAGGTCTACTCTTGGTTTCAGGGCTTCTCGAATGGCAGCATTGATTCGGAAGTACTCTAAAATTGGCGAGCGATCGCGATGATGGTCAATCAACAATCCTTGGGGTGTTTGACCGCCACTCCAGTTCTGCAAGTACTGTTTAACTCGCTTCAAACCAGTACTGGAATCTACGACAATCCGATTCACATCCGCACCGTACATATCTCGCAATACGCGCTGAATAAAATCATCATCCCGATTCAGCAGTGCTGGAGCGCGAGTGGAATGGGCTTCCTGCTGGATGGCTTCCCATTGCTTTTGCAGCACCTCTAAATCTTCCATGATTGCTTCTTCTGGTTTGCCTTCTGCTTCTGTACGCACAAGCAAACCCATTCCCGCCGGTTTAATTAAAATCGCTAGTGCCCGCAAGCGGTTGCGCTCGCTTTCACTTTTAATGCGTCGGGATAAATTTACACCTCTGCCATAAGGCATGAGTACGACATAGCGTCCGGGTAAGGTGATATTACCCGTAAGCCTCGGCCCTTTTGTACCTGTTGGCTCTTTCATCACTTGCACCAACACTTTCTGTTGTGGTGCTAATAGTTCTGTAATTGCCGCTGCGGTACGCTTTAACTTTAACGGCCCTAAGTCAGTGACGTGAATAAAACCGTTGCGCTCTGGGTCGCCAATATTAACAAAAGCCGCATCAATTCCAGGTAATACGTTTTCTACTACTCCCAAGTAGATATCACCTATTTGATGATGACCCGTAGCAACAACTAGTTCCTGTATCTGATCTTCAGAAAAAACCGCAGCAATTTGGTGCTGCTCCGCGATAATAATTTGTTTTGGCATTCAATTTCCTCAAAAATTGGCAGCACTAACAGGTCTAGAGGTTTGTTATATCAAGTCCGGCTAATTACTTATAAATGAAAACTTCCTGGTATTAGTCTTTTCGGAAGTTGTGTACCCTTGTGTTGAAGGAGACGCTTTGTAAATCGGATGATACCATCATTGGTAGTCCTTTTGCAGAACCTGCTCTTTAGCCCTAGCTCAAACTTCTATTTGCGTCAATGTTCATTATCAGTGTTATTTCCGTTTGATATTATACCTTTTCTCCTGTAAGCCTTAAAAAACGCTACTGGTAATAAGAATCGTTAACTAATTACGCTTGATTATTCCAGAACGGCTGCATATTCATATTGTTTAAGTAATGAAATCAACCGTCTGTGGTTGATTTGTGGTGGAAACTCTCTTGGAAAGAGAGTTATGAGTTAAAAGTACTAAATCCTGAGTCAGCTTTGAATTCAGGATGCTTGATTTGAGAGTAATTTACTGAAGTCGTTAACAAAAAGAAACTACTTCTATTTTCCATTCCCCAGATTTATCCTTAGGGTGATATTCAGCAACATCGGTTGCTCTTGTGCGTGAACTTGCCCTAGCTTACGGCAAGCTGCACTTTGGCTTTGCACGTCTGTGGGCGTCTAGAAGTCGGCATAGCCGACGGCAGTTGCTTGAATAGCGAGCTCTCCAAAGGAGTAAAACTCTACAAGAGTAACGCACTCGCTCTTAGGCACTACTGTGGATTAGACATTCAGCAGTTGTTTAAAAAGCATGGAGTTAGAGAACCTAACCGAGCCTGCTGTTCGTTACTGATTCACAAGGTAGCTATAGAGAGAGTGTGTGTTCTTTAATCTGCCTCAGTTTGTCTGGGATGAAATCCTAGAAGTTGCACTCTAATGTCTTTGCTTTCGCCCTCTGAACGCGAGGGTAGTGAACCAGCTAATTCAATGCAGCGCCAGAAAATTTCTCTTCATCTCATTCTAACGCAACCTTGCTAAAAATCAATTCCTAACTACTAGCAAGCCCTCATACAGTGGATTATACCCCTAAAATGAGGCGATTGCGGTGGATGTGTAGAAGTTGAAATTCTACATTAGCTACTGCTTCTAACATAAACACGATTTGTTCAGGACGTAACAGACAACCATCTTGGCGATAGCTACCTACATAACGAATAACAGATATAGATTCTGCTGTAGTATTGCGGGTCTCTATCAATTCCATCTCAAACAAGCGATCGCGCAGATTTATTAACTGGCTTTTGCCTGATTTAGTTGTTTGCTCGTACCAGAGTTCATCTTTGGCTTTAATAGTATCAATCCAGTTCTGCCATTGTCCAGGCAATACTTCCTCAACTGCTGCTAAAGTCATCAAATGCTCTGCGGCTGTTAAGAGTTGGCTGGCTGCTTTAGCTTTTAAATCGATTTCTGCCACATGATATATGGGTATATCTGTGGGCATTTCCCGAATTAATTGCTCTTTAAAAGTATCAATTGCCATTGGCATTGTTAACTCAAAATCAGCAATTTCTCCGCTGCTTGTAGCTCCTAAAGCTAAAGCAGTAGCTAGAGAAATTCGCGGCATGGGATGAAAACCACCAGTAAAAGCAATTGGCAAGCCTGCTCGCCGCACAACTCGGTCAAACAGACGGATTAAATCCAGATGGCTAACCAAAGACATGTTACCCTGTTTGCCAAACCAAACTCGTATGCGTTGTGTTTTGGTAGTGTTAGGGACAAACTCACCTGCAAATTTTGGCACAGTCGGTGGTTCAATGACGATATTGTGACCAAAATCAGTGCCACAAACGCCACAGTGAGAACAACCTTCAAAAGAGCAATCAGGTACAATTGCGGCTTCTAAGGCGCGTTCCAAGTCTTCTTTGAGCCAATTTTTGTCAATTCCGGTATCAATACGATCCCAAGGTAGGGGGGCGTCGAGAGAGTGGGGAGTGGGGAGTGGAGAGATAGGGAGATAGGGAGATGGGGAGTGCTGAGTTAGGAATTCTCCACTCTGCTCCTGTGCGTGAAATAGATTCCATTCGCCATTTTCGATTTGGCGGTATTTCCAATCTAGACCAGCTTGAGCGATCGCCTCTCCCCAAGCACTGAAAGCTCGATCTAAATTGTCGAACCAGGAATCCATACCTGCACCCAATTCCCAGGCGCGGCGCAGTACTTTCCCCAAAGTGCGATCGCCTCGTCCAATAAAATCTTCCATTGCCGAAATGCGGACATCGGTAAAATTTACCTTTACACCCTTGATGCGCCGGAATTCTTGTCGTAGCAGGTTTTGTTTGCGTTTAAATTCAGTGGTAGAAACTGAGTGCCACTGAAATGGTGTATGGGGCTTGGGAGTAAAGTTAGAAATGGTTAAAGTAAAGTTGAGGGGTTTTCTGCCTTTGCCCCGACACTCGCGCTGAAGCCAATTTACTGTTTCGGCTATGCCTAAGACGTCAGCATCTGTCTCACCGGGCAAGCCAATCATAAAATACAGCTTAATTTTATCCCACCCTTGCTCCCAGGCAGTTTTCACTCCCCGTAACAATTCTTCATTTGTCAAACCCTTATTTACGATGTCTCGTAGCCGCTGAGTTCCAGCTTCTGGGGCAAAGGTCAGCCCACTTTGCCGGATACCTCCCAGGATGTTGGCAATATTTTCATCAAATCTGTCTACCCGTTGGCTGGGTAGAGTCAAAGAGATGTTTTCATTTTTTAAACGATTTTTAATTTCCATCCCCACTGCTGGTAGGGATAAATAATCAGAACAACTCAGGGACAGTAAAGAAAACTCATTGTACCCGGTTGCCCGCATACCTTGTTCGATTGCCTCTACCACTTTATCCGGTTCGACATCTCGCGCTGGTCGAGTCAGCATTCCTGGTTGACAGAAGCGACAGCCACGAGTGCAACCGCGCCGAATTTCAATGGTCAAGCGGTCATGCACTGTTTCTACATAGGGAACTAAGCCAATGGAATAGGCGGGAATCGGAGCTGCAACTCTTCGCAAAATTCGTTTTGGCACATCCGGACGCAGAGGATGAACTGAGCCATCTTCTGCCATTTGATAAAACTGCGGCACATATACACCTGGTATCTGTGCCAAGTCTAGTAACAATTCTTGGCGACTCAAACCTTGTTGTTTGCCTTCTTCCAACACCAAACCAATTTCTGGCAGTAATTCTTCTCCATCTCCAAGGGCGAAAAAGTCGAAGAAGTCGGCGTAAGGTTCCGGATTTGATGTCGCTGTCTGCCCGCCAGCAAAAATCAGCGGAAATGAAGGCTGGGTATTGCTAAATTCTTCCCTGGTTTGTTGCCTTTCTTGCCAGGTTAAGGGAATCCCTGCCAAATCTAACATTTCTAGGATATTAGTTGCACCCAGTTCGTAACTGAGGCTAAAACCTAAAATGTCGAATTCTCTTAGCGATCGCTTGGATTCTACTGCAAACAACGGTGTATTAGTTTCCCGTAGTTTGCTAGAGAGATCTTGCCCTGGTAAGTAGGCGCGATCGCACAATTGGCGAGGTTGGGCATTCAAAATGTTATATAGAATGATATGCCCTAAGTTAGATGCACCAACTTCATAAACTTCTGGGTAAGTTAAAACCCAGCGTATAGTTGCCGTATCCCAAGCCTTGTGCACTGCTAAGCGTTCGTTACCTAAGTAACGCGCTGGTTTTAAAATATCCGATGTTATTAATTTTTCAACTGCAACAGCCACTATGCTATCTTCGAGCTACCTTAATCACAGTTACTCAGCCCTAACCTTAGCATTTAATTAGGTTTTTCAACAAAGTTTTTCGTTACAACTTATAACTCCTTTACATAAGTTTGCTTTATACCTAAACTTTGTTGGTGTTACATAGCTTTCTCTACGACACCTACTTGATTGTTGCAAAGCTAGGTACATTTTTTGCCTGTTCTGGGTTTCCTGTTTCTACGATTGATGCAGCGATCGCATCGGATTACTATATATAAATTTATGTTGCAGACAAGTCAGCTTCACTTTCTAAAATTTCAAAAACTCTATCAAGTTGCGTCAGTTCAAAAATAATTTTGATTGACGGAGCAACACTGCAAAGTTGGAAACTCCGTCCTAAACTAACAGCCAGTTTGTGTGCAGATAAGAGTGCCATCAACCCTGCACTGTCTAAGGAGTCTACTGCTGCTAAATCTACTACTAAGACGGAGATATCATTTTTTTTTAGCTCTGCGATCAGATTTTTTTCAAACTCCAAGGCGTTTGCAGCATTCAAACAGCCTTGGGGTTGAATAAGTGCAATCTTGGGATACTGAAGCACTGCTTGCATACCTACATCCTATAAGAGTTGTTGAAGCGTCAAGGTAAGAATTATTTGAACATAAACTTTTTTCTGTTGCATCGACCATACGTCTTAGGTTTCTTTGCGGAATCTTTATTGCTTTAGTATGTCTGTTTAAAGATTGTTATAATTCCACTTGAAAATGTGCTTGCATATACTTTTTTTTTATCTCAGTTCAAAAACAATCAACATAGACAAAGGTAAAGCAGAAAAATTATCCGTAACTTTCCTGAGGGAACTTACCTGGTCTATCACTTAAGCTAATTTAGCCAAGTCTTAACAGTAAGTTAAATCTCGCACCTTACTGTTACTGAAGATATCGAGCAAACTCACAGCAAATTATTTATCTAACTAACTTAAATTGTGATCTATATCACGAATAAAGTAGTGTTAGATCGCTTTTTATACTTAGATTTACTGGAATAATTAATGTCATAGAGAGTTGGATTATTGATTATGAGAACTAGTTATGCTATTCGGAAATTGGTAGAAAAAGCTCTTGATATTAAAAAACTAACTCCTGAGATAGAAAATGAAATTAACTCAGAATTAACACAGCTTGGTTACATTTCTGACGTTGACTACGAAGCTTTAGAGTTATTAATGGCAGAGATGGATGCTGGCCGAATACAATTGGTTTCTAGTCTGGGATATTAATTTCGTAGCTATATGTAAGTTAATTTTATTAAGATTTAGATTAATCAAACTTTAAAAAAGTATTGATTATTTAAATCCTAACGTGGCGTAAACTGTGCTAATGACCATTGAAATTGTGCATTACTCATAAATCGCCATGCAGTTCGCTAAACGCCTAGAAAAAATTCCTCCCTATCTGTTTGCTGAAATTGCGAAAAAACAGAATGAACTCGTTGCAAAGGGAGTTGATATCATCAATATGGCTATTGGCGATCCAGATAAACCAACTCCTTCCCATATTCTCCAGGTAATGCATGAGGCGATTGATAATGCTTCAATGCACAATTATCCGCCTTACCAAGGTACGAAAGAGTTCCGAGAGGCGGCGGCTAAATGGATGGAAACCCGGTTTGGGGTGATGGGGTTGAACCCAGATACAGAAATTGTTTCTTCAATTGGTTCCAAAGAAGCAATTCATAATACTTTCTTAGCATTTGTAGAAGCAGGGGACTATACGTTAATACCAGATCCTGGTTATCCTGTGTACCGGACTTCGACAATCTTTGCTGGTGGCGAATTTTTTAGTATGCCCCTGAAGGCAGAAGACGGTTTTTTGCCCGATTTGAGTACTATACCTGAAGAAGTAGCTTACAAGGCAAAGCTGTTGTGGATTAATTATCCTAATAATCCAACTGGGGCATTGGCAACGTTAGAATTTTTTGAGGAATTGGTAGCTTTTTGTAAGCAGTATGATATTTTGCTATGCCACGATCACGCTTATTCAGAAATGGCATACGATGGCTACAAATCGCCTAGCGTGCTACAAGTTGCAGGTGCAAAAGATATAGCGATCGAATTTCATAGTCTATCTAAGTCATACAATATGACGGGTTGGCGAGTGGGTTTTGTTGTTGGTAATTCCATCGGCATTAAAGGTTTGGCACAGGTAAAAACTAATGTAGATTCTGGGGTGTTTAAGGCAATTCAACGAGCTGCGATCGCAGCTTATTCTAATACCACAGAAGCACAACTCCAAGCCATCATGTCTGTTTACCAAAAACGCCGTGACACTATTATTGATGGACTGCAATCTCTAGGCTGGCCAATTGAGCCTCCTCAAGCTACCCTTTACGTTTGGACGCCTGTTCCTCAAGGATATTCCTCAGCAGAATTTGTAAGTTTGTTACTCGACAAATGTGGCATTGTTGTAGCACCTGGCAGTGGTTACGGTAAATATGGCGAAGGTTTTTTCCGCATTGCTTTAACTATCTCTGATGAACGATTGCGAGAAGGAATTCAACGAATGAAAGATGCTGGAATTCGTTACGCGTGATTGGGGACTGGTGAGGGCAAAGGGCAAGGAAACAAGGGGAAACGGAAAACCCTACCTTTTCCCTTTCACCTTTTCCCTTTTCCCTACCCGAAGGGTTTGGCCCAATCCCTAATCACCAATCCCCAATCCCTCTTGATATGCTTGCCAAAGTTGCTGAATAAACTGATTGAGTTGCTGTTTTGCGGCTGAGTCAAGCTCTGTTTTTGGTTGTTTTGCTAAAACTTGGCTCAATAAGGTGATTACTTCTGTGTCTAAAGCTGGATGAAATAAATCGGCAGGCCAAAGCAAGTCAGATGCATCTCGCAAATCGGTAACTAGGGGCGATTCTTCTATGAAGGTTACCATTAGTAAAGGACGCACCCAGCACAACTGGCGGGAAACTACAAATTGAATGACTTCTGCATATAGATTCCTCTCACCATGCTTTAAAGACACTATTTGTCCCGGTTGAAGAAAATCTAAGTTCATGTCTATCATTAATCAGTTTGGGAAGCGACGATAAAAATTGTTTTTTAACTTTTTTAATTTAAAAATGAGAGGGCGCTGCTTTTAAAGAAGCTTCTGTAAGATTAGGGTAGCACTCTTACGGCAACGATATCTTAGAGATATGCTTGACCATTACCTAGCCAAAATTAATACAATTAATAGCCAGTACCAAAGGATTTTCCTGGCATAGTATCTCAACAGAAATACTATAGAATAGGTAAATAACTGTTAAGCGATCGCTTAACAGAGACTATGTTGTAGTGAATTAACGATCAAAGAGCAAAGAGCAGTGTCAGTTGAAACCATTGAACAGCGTTCTACATCCCGCAAGCTCGCGCCTCGGTATCGCGTTTTGCTTCATAACGACGACTACAACCCTATGGAGTACGTGGTACAGGTACTAATAACTACTGTACCGAGCCTTACCCAACCCCAGGCTGTTAGTATCATGATGGAAGCCCATACTAATGGAATGGCTTTAGTGATTACTTGCGCTCTGGAACATGCTGAGTTCTATTGCGAAACATTGAAAAGTCACGGCTTAAGTAGCACGATTGAACCTGATGAATAGAGACGCGATTAATCGCGTCTCTACAATAGTCATTGGTCATTTGCGATCGCTGACTTAGTTTGTATGAAAAAAAACCTTGTCCGTTTAGCCCAACGCCCTGCCCCTATTAGGCTGGGTTATTTTATTTTGAGTTTATTGTTGCTATGGTTGCCCCTAGCTGCACCAATTTACTTACTAGTAAATAATTCAAATTTAGTAAGTATATTGACAATGGTATTGTTATATGTATTATTTATTATTCTTTTAAGACTATGGGGTAAGCGTGTCTACCAGCAGCCCCAAATTCTGCGGCATTATGGCTTAGAATTCACACGGCAAAACGGTGTGGATTTAATGCGTGGCTTGGCTATAGGCATAATTAATATTCTCATACTTTTTGGAGTAGAAAGTTTGTTTGGTTGGTTGGTGTGGCAACAACCAAAAGTTTTTTTGCTAAAAGTTATTTTAGAGGGTTTAATTGTCAGTTTGGGCGTTGGTTTTGCTGAAGAATTGTTATTTCGAGGTTGGTTGCTAGATGAATTACAACGAGATTATAGTCCGCGTGTAGCATTGTGGACAGATGCAATTGCATTTGCAACATTGCATTTTATTAAACCATTAGCAGTAATTATTCAGACACTACCGCAATTTCCAGCTTTGGTATTGCTGGGGTTAACGCAGGTATGGGGAAAACGTTGGCATAGAGGACGTTTAGGTTTTCCCATTGGTTTGCATGGGGGTTTAGTCTGGGGTTACTACATTATTAATGTGGGGAAATTAGTCAAATATTCTGGTGAAGTTCCTGATTGGGTAACTGGTGTGAATAATAATCCTTTACAAGGAGTGATGGGAGTATTTTTGATGAGTGTATTGGCGTTGTTGATGTGGAAACAATCTCGGCGATCGCTTCATAATATATGAAAATCAAAATATTGATTGTATCAGTTTTATTACTCACTTTTGGTTCTGGTTGTACAGATTGTGAGGCTAAAAGAACTTCAAATCCCAATCATATAAAGCAGTTACTAACAACTAAAAAATGTCCCAAGTGTGACTTAGGTGGCGCAGATTTAACAAATGCTGATTTAGCTGGAGCAGATTTAAGAGAAGCTGAACTGACAGATGCTAAATTAGATGGTGCAAATTTACAAGGTTCCGATCTACGCTAAGCACAGATGCGATGGACTGATAAATCTGAAAACGATCGTGGAGAATCTGGATTCTCAGAAATGGGTGATATTGATTTTAGTTGTAATGTAGACTATAAAGTTTCGTTACAGAAAGTTAACTTACAATCAGTTAACTTTTCTGGTACTAATCTCTCTGGCTTATTTATTTCTGATAGTAATCTCCATGCTGCGGATTTAAGTAGTGCTAACTTCAAAGGTACGTATTTTACGAAAGTAGATTTATCACAAGCAAATCTAAATCATGCTAATTTATCTTACGCCAGCTTCGGCAATGCTAACCTTCACTCGGCAAACTTACAAAATGCTGATTTAAGCCACAGCGAATCAATCGTCAATGTAGACTTAAGGAATCTCGATCTAAGTGGTGCTAGATTAAATGCTGCAAAATTGGATGGAAATGATCTAAGAGGTGCTAACCTCCGTAATGTTGACTTTACTCAAAGTAGCATAGATAGAACAGACTTTCGCGATGCTAAAAATCTGACAACCGAGCAAATTAAATTGGCACAAAATTGGGAAGAAGCGGTATATGACGAAGAATTTCGCGCCAAATTAGGACTACCTGCTTGCAAAACTAGGTTAGGAGAGTATTTAAAGCAACCTTTTATCTTTAGTAAAATTAAGAAAGGATGTTTTGAAAGATAATCAGCTAAATCTGGGAATTTTTTCGATCCTCATAAATTCGTCTTAACTACAGTATTGTAGCGGACTGACACGACTAAAATGATGCAATAGATTTTTGAGGTATTGATAGAAAGCAACGTTTTTGATTTTTGCTAATACACCAAATTAGCTGTGTCAGTCCACTACATATCTACTCAAAAATCATCAAATAGTAGTTTTATAGATGATTTCTAATCATAAATTAATGTTTATATTCACCAAATGGTATTCACATTAGATAGTTGAATTTTGCGATCTCGACTAATCACTGGTACTCCAAGATGTAAGGCTGTAGCAGCAATAATGCGATCCGGTAGATCTGGTACTTGTGAGCGATTGACTAAGGGTAAGGTTTCGGCTATCTGCCGATTAAAGGAAACTTCAACCAGTACAGCATCAGTTGCATCAACAGATGCAAGCAGCCGTTCAAGTGTCAGTGGAGAAATACGCCCTTTCTCACTCAAATATACAATTTCGGCTAGGGTAATTGAAGAGAAAGCAACTTGATCTCCAGAAGATGCTATTTGGGCTATGGTATTCTGGGCAGTTGTTGATAATCGCAAATCGCCAAAAATGTACCAGATGACTGTATGCGTGTCAGCCACAGCACGCAACATTAAATATCCTCCCGTGGAAAACCAGCCCATTCTTGACTACGGGCTGCATCAATTTCCTCTGCTGAAGGTGCTTCCCCCAAATCAGCACACAGTCCCCACAATGATTTGCGGGCAATAATAGACGATTGATCTGTTAACTCGCGTTCTATATCAGGAGCAATTTGCTGGATCAAACGTACCTTGTCTACGGTCGAAAGTTGCTTTGCTAGTCTGATAACTTCTTTTAAACTCACAAATTTTCACCTGCGCCCTCTGGGAAAATTTTAACAATAGCTAAGAATAGTGTGAAAGCACAAAATCTTGACCTTAGGATGGGAATCAAAACAATAATCGTGATTGACTTTGCAGGGTCGTACCTACCCCACATTTTTCACTGAAATAATTCCCTCACTACACCACTGGATAAGTAGCCATCTGTCAGAATCTTTATCCAGTGCTGGCTTGAGACGAAAATTAAAAACTTCTTGCCAAACCTCTATCCCATATTGGGATACAAAATCTGCCTCGAGTTCTTTGAATTTTTCCCATTGCCGATTTCCGATAGCAGCTAGCATGGGAATGATTTCGGAGATTGAGACTTGTGCCGCAATGGGTGTCATTCTGGGTAGTCCTCAAAAATACAAATAATCGGCATAGGTGGCTTTTTGGTATTGATGATTTTAACCAACCGTTTACCCTTGCTTCTAGCAAGCGCAAAACAGGCTAACTCTGTTTCTGCTGCTGACCAATCCCTTGGGTCTGTTACCGGATCGAACTCCTCTTCATCTGAGTTGTTTGATTGGCTTTCGTCGGTCATACTTTGATTCCTTAACTTAACAGGGAATGGTACTAGGTACAGTTAGGCTTGCAAATTTTTATCTGCCTCATCTGCGAAAATTTTAACAATAGCCAAAGCTACTGCCTTTTTTGTGGAATATCTATACGAATTCTAATAATTTTTGCAAGACATCAATCGTTTGTAAGGTAGCACAGCTAGCTGTACTACCCTACCCACTTTATTAGTCGCATTCTTCTTTCAAATTGCTATTACACCCGTGTCTCAACCACCGTACCCACCACGCACGCTTTATCCAAATTAACACCGCTTAAATTCGCGCCTTCTAACTCTGCACATAGCAAATTCGCCCCTGTAAAATTCGCTCCTGCCAAATTAGCGCCACGCAAGTCAGCTTCTTCAAGGTTTGCTTCACTCAATAATGCCCCTTGCAAATCAGCACGACTCAAGTCTGCGCCTTTGAGATTTGCCCCAGTCAGGTTTGCACCGCGCAAGTCAGCACCACGCAAATCTACACCTTGCAAGTTGACATTCATCAAGTTGGCACCACTGACGAAGGCACCCGCTAAGGATACATCACTGAGTCTAGCTCCCATCAAGTTAGCACCCCGCATATTGCTACCCCGCAAATCAGCACCAGTTAAATCTGCTTGCATCAGATTTGCTCCCATGAGGTTCGCCCGCAAGTCGGTTCCTTGCAGGTTTGCCCCCATTAAATTCGCTCCTTCTAAATGCCCACCTTCGAGTTTGGAAGCCTCGAAATTTGTGCCGACAAGGATAGCACCAGCAAGATTAATTCGGTTTAAATCAAGTCCAGAAAGTTCCTCATCTTCTAAATTTGCCCCTGGAAGTTGTTTGAGTTTTCCTAATTTGATAGCTTCAATATTCATTTCGGGTAACTTCTAATTTCCTCACTTGTCTTGCTGTGGCTATCCCATTGGGAATCAAGTAGCCAAACACCACTGCTATATTTGGGTGTCATGATGGGTAAGTCGAGTCCTTGTTGTAAACCCATAACTAATAAAGCTAGGGTATCTACAAGTTTAGGGTCAAAGCGGGTAGATTGTTGCTGTCTGCACTCATCCAAAGCTTGAGTAAATATTTCTTGGCGATTTTGATTAGAAGATTTTCGCTGATTTACTCGCCACTGAAAGTCTGCCAATAATGATAAAATTCTCGACTCTAAGGGAATTTCATCCCCAGCTAAACCTGCTGGTTCGCCAGTACCATTCCACCACTCGGTTTGGTGAGTAATAATTTGGGCAACTGCTCGCAGTCGTGGCATGGTTCGCAGCACTTGCGTCCCTGGTATTAAAGGGCAACTGGGGGCTTCTTCTTGAGAATGGGTTGTTATTCTATCAGAAGTGAGAACACTTTCTGCTTTTTGTAATGGATCTATGCGATGTAATAGAGCTGCTAGGCGCAATCTCTTAATCTGCCATGCAGGAAGATCTAAAAGCTGGGCGATCGCCTCGGCAAGTGCTACGACTTCGGTAGCCGCCATTGGATTGTTGACATCTGCCATATCCAAGAGCTGAGCCATCCGCAAAAATGCTTGAATTTCGTTAGAAACCAAGTTCCGATCTAAAGTTTGTTGCCCCAGCAGTGTAGGGATGGATAAATTATCTTGCCCAGTCTGGAGATAATCGACTACACGGGAGACGACTGCACCCAAATTTTCTAATCTGGCAATAGATGGGGCGATCGCCTCTTTATGGGCAGTGAGTTTATTGGCTAATTCTGGGTCGTATTTTTGGATGTGAGCGATCGCTATTTCTGCTGTCTCTTGCACTAACTCTGGCTCAAATGTCCACAAGCCGTAGAATTTACGCTCTAAGTCTGATGCTGGTATGCCACTGCTGCCATAATCAGCCTCCGATAGCTCTTGACAAATTACCATTGCTGTGTAATTCGGTGACAAAATAATTAAGTGCCACTCCTGAGCCACCGGATCGCCTGGATCTAATCCTACTAAGTCTACATTTGGTAAAAGACTTGTAGGATGTTCGGCAAAGCCAGTGTCAGCAGCGGCCATGATGGCAATTTCGCGGCTGCGCTGGGCGATGTCTGCATATCGCTCGGCTTCTTGCAGATACCATTTACCTTGTTGGAAGGCGGCGATAACTAAAGGTTTATCGTCTTCTGCTAGGATGTGGTCTTCTAGGGCATGGCAGAGAGATACAAGGGTATTTTTGTAGTACACCCCGAATCGAATTGGCCTGATGCTGTGACGGTGGGCTGCTTCCAGCTTTTGTAAGATTGAACCTTCTAACATGGGATTTTGTAAAAATAACCGCAGAGGCACTATAAGGATGGAAAAGGGATGAATTCAGAATTCTAAATCTCCCTATATCTTTTTGTTTTCTAGGATACACCTGCCAGCTGTTTTTCTTTCTTCTCTATTGGTGAAGAAAGTGCTGCTTCTAAATCAGCGCAACCCAGTTTTTCTTCTAAGATATTCATGACTTCACGCCCGAAGTCATTGGGGTTTTGCTGCCAAGCTTGTAAGCAGACTTCCCCAAAGAAGGAACCAAGGGGTTCGGGATTCCAAAGGAGTTTTTTGGCTGTCCAGGGCATCAAGCTCATTGGGTTATACCCTGGTTTGAGAATACCCTCTTTGAAGGCATATTCTTCTAAATGGGTATGGGGTTGTAGTCCAATGAAGAAGATGGCAGGTTCGACTTTATCAGCGCCAAAGATTCGTTCTAGTTCCCGGTGGTAGGCGATGGTTTGGCGAATGGTTTCGGGACGTTCGTCAATGACGTTAAAGGAGTAGTTTACAGAAACTAAGTCGTTGAAACCAGCTGCTTTTAAGTCACGACAATTTTGTAAGACGGTTCGCAGGTTGTAACCCATCCGCATTTTACGCACGAGTTCTTGAGAACCGCTGGTAATGCCAATTTCAAAATAGTTCATCCCGGTTTTTACCATCAACTCGCACAATTGAGGTGTCAAATTGTCGGCTCGAATATACGCTGCCCAATGGATGTCTGTCATACCAGAATCGACGATTTTTTGCAAGAGTTCTATGGCATCGTCGATAAATTTGCGGGCGGGGATGAATTGGGCATCGGTAAACCAGAAATTGCGAATGCCGCGATCGTATAATTGGCGCATCTCGGCAACTACTTCATCTGCGGGATTGATGCGTACTTGTTTGCCTTCGACAACTGTATAAACGCAATAACAACAATTGTGAGGACAACCGCGCTTAGTTTGTACGCCTATATAAAAGTCTTGCTCTTGCAGATAATAGTTAAATTCCGGCCAGATGTTTTCGATATAGTCGTAGTTGCAAGCTGTTTTTTCTATGGGAGTGGGTTGTTCGTGAATCAAGCGTTTTCGTGGTTTACCTTCTCCAACAACATAACAGCGTTCATCGCGGAACTCTCTACCACTTAAAAGTTTTTCTAGCAGGGTTTCCCCTTCACCCACAGAAATAATTGTTCCTGGGGGTAAGCTTTTACCCAGTTGTTCGTAAAATACGCTGACTGCACCACCACCAAGGACTGCACGGGCATGAGAATTATATTTTTGGGCGCGCTTTAAACCGCGTTTAATTAAGCCCAGGTTACGCCACAACTCTATATAGTAAGCGGTGAAGATTCGCAAACCGCCCAATGCACCGCGTAGTTTTAATAGAGGATTCTTAGCGTAGTAAAATTCAAAAGCGTTTTGTAGCGGGTTGCCGCCACGTCCGCCAACTGGGGCATAAATTTGAATATCCCGCCAAGAAAATATTAGTAGTGTAGGTTTAAATTCATCGATACACCGATCTAAAGCCGAGGTGTAGTCTAGAGGTGGTATCGTTCCCAAATCAAAGATGCGCTGTTCGATGTTGGGAAACTGCTTGTGGACGCGATCGCTAAGGTAGACAACCCCAATGGGAAAGATGGGGTTACAGGGAAGGCGAACGTAAAGAATTCGATTTTCCATTATGAGTGTTTTGACTGCCATCTTGCCAATGTTTGGGGAAAGCGAGAAAAAATTGAATTTTAAAGGGTGTTTTTGTTGTTTTTATCGATCGCAATCTTGCTTGACATCGAAGCCGATTATTGATATGTCAACTTTTTGTTCCTCATTTTAGGAATCAATAAAGTTACTTTACATACTGAATGCATGTAGATGAGAGACATTTATGAAGATATTTTTCATATAGCTTTACGATAACATTGAGTTTATTCATAAAGCGAGGATCTGGGCGTACTAATCTTGGGATAGATAAAAAGCAAAACTGACTTGTTCGCTAGGCGAAAAGCAAGGGGATCGCTGTCAGATGAATGCCCTAATTATTTATCCTCAGCAATTTAGAGCTTTTGTACTGAGTAAAAATATCTAAAAGTTTTAGTTATAGTGTATAATTTTGAAAAAGGCATGAATAATTACAAAATTTTTATAACTATCAATATTTCTTTAGATAGAAATAATCCATAAATACTCAGTTGGTATTCGCAGTTACAGCAACTGGGGATCGGCCAGTGCTAGGCTTGAATAGTCTAATGTAAAATTGTGGCGCAAAGCTCCTCAGCAGTTATGGCTCAAATTTTAGATCCTCTACCACCTGAGCAATCGGGGAAAATTCTCTGCTGCTACATTAATGCCACGAGCAAAATACAGGTAGCTCGCATCTCTAATATTGCCAATTGGTATTTTGAAAGGGTTGTTTTTCCAGGACAACGCTTAGTTTTTGAAGCTCCGCGAACAGCTCAATTGGAGATTCATACGGGTATGATGGCAAGTGCAATTTTATCCGATAACATTCCGTGCGATCGCCTGATGCTCGATGACTCTACCAATTATGAGTTAGATACAAACTCATCATTTGAAAAAGACCCTATAAGTACCACAGCAATAGTGCAGCAACTTAATACAAAGACCGGAGATAGTATAAAACCCTTACAAATCGCTGGTTTAGCAGCTGTTGATTAAAAAAAACAATTTGGCTCAATTTCTGGGTTGCTAAATTTAGCAGCCCTTTTTATTTATTAGTCATTAGTCATTAGTCATTGGTCATTAGTCATTAGTTATTAATTTATTCTCCCCTACCTCCTCTGCTTCCCCTCCTGGCTACCCTGCTCCTCTAGCCGATGCCCAATGCGCCACTCTCATCTACAATCAATTTTATGAATCTGCCTTCATTTCTTTGGTTGTGGAAAATCGCCGCCTGGTCGATGGGATTATCCCTGCTAGCATACCTGATGTTAGCAATTACAGGCGTTTGGATGTTTCAAAGGAGAACTTCGCAGCAATTTCCTTTTATGCCCCTATTGATAGGCGGACGTAGGGAAGTGCGATCGCTACACTATTTAATGGGCATCAGTATGGTAAGTTTAGTGCTACTATTGCTGGCGATCGGCATTGTTGGCACTTTGGGTCATTTTGGTTCTCTGGGACACTCGCCACACTTGGTCGCTGGATTAATTGTTGTAGCCTTGGTTTTACTGTCTGCTTTCAGTGCAACACAAATCAGCCCTACAAAACCTTGGGCTAGAACTTTACATATAAGCTTAAATACAATTCTGTTTGTCGGATTTGCCTGGGTATCGTTTACTGGTTGGAGTGTCGTGCAAAAGTATTTACCTTAAACAAAGCTGGGCAGAAAGCTATCCTACAATGAAGAAAAGCATTGTAATTGAGCCGTGACAGCAAATTCAGCCAATACTTCAGCTTCTATTTTTAATCTCTCTCCTTTAATTAGGATAACGCTGCTAAGTTTATACATAGCACTCACAGTTCCCTTACCCTTTTTATCGCAGGTAACAGCCTCACCAATACCCCCAGCATTATTATGGGTAGGTATTAGCATTGGCTTTGTTGCCTTGTATGCGGTTTTGACTGAACGAGTAATACTAGACGAACAAGGAATTCAGGTTAGTTACCCTCGTTGGGTTCCCGGCTTTTTCCGTAAAGGCTGGTTTTTACATTGGTCGCAAGTTAAAGAATTAAAACCCCGTACCACCGGTCAAGGAGGTATAGTTTATTATTTTCTCGGTCAAGATGGAAAAGCTTATTTATTACCGATGCGTGTAGCGGGATTTGCCCGCTTGGTACAAATTGTCCAAACAAAGACTAATATTGACACTACAGATGTTCGTCCTTTAGCGCAACCTTGGATGTATGCGATTTTACTAGGGTTCACACTGTTGTTGCTGTTGGTCGATGGTTGGGCGATCGCTACAGCATTAACTATAAAATAGGGCATGGGGCAAAACCCTTCGGATAGGGACAAGGGAAAGGGGCAAAGGGGAAAGGGAATAAACCCTACATACGTCCCTTTTACCTTTCATCTTTTCCCCTTTTCCCTTTTATCTTTTACTTGGCGAAGCCATCTCCCTACTCACCTTGAATACTGCCACAGCAAAAGCCATACTCAGGCTAGAACAAGTTAATCTGTTTGCAAAGCTCAAAAGCCAAGTTGCAGCAAATCAGCAGGGATATCGCATATTGCAGGATATTTCCTTTGAAGTATTTCAAGGCGATGGCAAAGCCAACGCCTGTGGCGAACGCATTGCAATTGTAGGTACAGTTGGTGCTGGTAAAAGTTCGTTACTACGCCTCATCAACCGCCTCGTTGAACCCACTAGCGGCAAAATCTATTTACAAAATCAAGAGTATCGCCAAATTCCCGTTATCGAGTTACGCCAGATGGTGACACTTGTATTGCAGGAATCAAAGCTGTTGGGGATGACAGTAGGGCAAGCTTTGGCTTATCCTTTGGTTTTGCGTGGTTTATCCAAACAGATAATTCAGGAACGAGTTAATTACTGGATGGAACAACTGCACATTCCCAGTGAATGGTTAGGACGAACAGAGGTACAACTTTCTGCGGGACAACGACAGCTTGTGGCGATCGCTCGTGCCTTACTCATCCAGCCTAAAATTCTATTATTAGACGAGCCTACCTCTGCCCTAGATCCTGGTACAGCTTTGCATCTAATACAAGTTTTAATCGAGTTGAGTCAAACTCATCAAACCACCATTTTGATGGTAAATCACCAAATAGACCTAGCCGAAATGTTTTGCACTCGATTATTACACCTACACCAAGGTCATTTATCGGCAGATAAAAAACTCTCTAAAATCAACTGGGATGAATTACGAGAAACCTTGATTAAAGCACAATCTCAAGACGATTTTGAATTTTAGATTTTGGGCATAGTTTAAACAGGACATCGGGGGCTAGAGATGGCGAAAAAATTTTCCTAGTCCCCAGTCCCCAGTCACCATTCCCCATTCCCCATCACACCTGACTGCTACTGAGTGTCGAACGTTGATTGCTAAATCTCTCTCTAGTTAACTTTGTTTGTGACTGTGGAATATTAGTGTTCAAAATTTCCATGTTAAAACGGTATCCCACATTGCGGATAGTTTGAATCAAGCTAGGTTGCCGGGGATCGAGTTCAACCTTTTTCCGCAGTGACAAAACGTGAGTATCAATGGTACGAGGGTTATCAATGGCATCAGGCCAAGCACGGCGCAGCAATTCCGACCTACTCAGAGGTACTCCCCCGGCTTGTGCTAGAACGTATAGTAAGCTGAATTCCTGGGGTGTTAATTCGATAAACTCTCCTTGGAAGCGGACGCGGCGCTGAACCAAATCAATTTGTAAAGTGCCATAATCCAAATATGCCGGTGCAGTCGGCGTGCGCTTACGGCGAATTAATGCCTCTACCCGTGCCAAAAACTCTTGCATTCCAAAAGGTTTGCTCAGGTAATCATCTGCACCCGCCTTTAAACCTGCGACAATATCAGCTTCACTATTGCGAGCAGATAGCATTAAAATTAAAGGCTGTTGCTGACGATGCAACCAACGACAGAATTCAATACCGTCACCGTCAGGAAGATCTGCATCCAAAACCACAAGTGTTGGTTGATGGCTTAAAAATACTTCCCTTGCTTGATAAATACTGGCCGCTTGATGCACCCGGTATTCTAGTTGTTGCAAGTGCCAACCTAGCAACGACCTTAGATGGGGATTCCCTTCAATGATTTCTATACAAACCGAACCCACGGTGGCAAGACCCCTTAGCGTCGATGACTTTCAAAGTAACAAGCCCATGTCTAAGGTTTTGTAGCCTTTGTTACTTCAATGGCTATTAGCTTTACATTTCCTCATAAAAAAAGTGCCAATATCTTTAAATTGTCCTTTGCAAAAGGGCATTAGAAATATTCTTAAATTTTTGTTAAACTTATAAAAAGTCTTCTCAGACTTATCAAAAGTTCTTTTAGCTTGACACTGTGTTTTTATCTGACCATCATATCCAAAACCCATAAGCATGACAGGTAATCCTTAGCAAAAGAGCTTTTCAGCTCAAGCAAAAAGTGATTCCTGCTGAAGAAATTGCTGCTTATATCCATGACTATAGCACCAATAAAAGGGGGCTGTTACCAAAGAAAAATGTAAAGATACCCTGGGATATAAGTCGAGCAGGTGTTTTCTGGAATAGGATTGAAGTAGTTTGTAGCTACTAGAAAAGTGCTACCCGCAGAATATATGTTTATTTTTAATTGATCCCAAAAGTGAAATTACACTTCACATTTGAGCCTGAATCATTTACAATTCTCATTCCAAAGACATTAGTACAGCAGTTATGCTCCAAGACACACAAACCATCCGCTATTACCAAAGACTCACTGACGCCTTCGTCGAGTTATGGAATCGCGGTTATCGTATGGATGATATGCGGATGTATTTGGATGGATATCTAGCCGCACTGCGACATGGTAATACCATTGAACCTTTCCTGATTCATCGTCTAGAAGAGGAAGCCAGCCGCTACTTGTACGATGCATCAAATTTTGCAGTGCCGCAACCACAGCCACAACCCGATTACTACTAATGCCGTTTGCTTGGCGATCGATAGTAACCGTAAATCAACGCAGATAATTATAGCATATTACCTGTATTGGTCAACGGGTTGTTGTGGTGTGAGATTTTGGAGATATTGTATAGATAAAACTTATCCCCTCAGCCCTGTATTGGTCTTGCCAATGCGACTGAGGGGATTTTTGAGTTTCGGGTTGAAAACACTCCCTACTCCCCTAAAAAAATTATGAGAAAACTTTACTTCTTACTTCCTGGTACAGATGGCAAATTTGCTTGCGGCGGGCTTTGGGCAGAATTAAAAACAGTTAATTTGGTTCAGCAGCTTTGTAGTGCTGATGTTGTAACTTACCGTCAACGAGAAAAAGGTAAGCTTTTTATCGATGATTTGCTTCAAGAAAAAAATCTCAATGATGCGATTTTTGCGATCAATTGGGGATTTGATGTAGCGCAACTTGTGCCAAAACTGAAGCAATACAATGTTGTTTATCATGCACATAGTGCGGGTTATCCATTTAAGTTACCTGCAAGTATTCCAATTGTTACTGTTAGCCGCTATACAATGGGATATTGGGGAGAAAAATCGCCCAATTCTTTGATTTATTATTTGCCCAACCAAATTTCTGATGAGTTTCAAAATTTAGGTGTGGAACGAAATATTGATGTTTTAGTTCAGGCTCGAAAATCTTCTGAGTATTTAATTAAAGAATTGATTCCAGCGTTACAAAAACGTTGTCGGGTATTCGTTGTTGATTCATATATAGAAGATTTACCTGGACTATTTAACCGAGCTAAAGTTTACCTTTATGATTCTGCTGAGTACTGGGCACAACAGGGTGTGAGTGAAGGATTTGGTCTGCAACCAATGGAAGCCCTTGCATGTGGTTGTCAAGTATTTTCTAGCGTCAATGGCGGATTGGCCGATTACTTAGATCCTGGTTTTAATTCCTATAAAATTGCTGGCTATTCACAAGAATATGATGTACAACGTATTTTGAAAGTGGTAAATTCTTCAGAAAGATTTAGTTTGTCTGAAGAATTTTTTGCTGAGTATCGAACGGAAAACATTATTCAGCGATTAAAGGTAATTTTAGAGGAATTAAATGAATTTTTTGACCATAAAGTACAACAACCATCTAATATTAAAAGCTTGACAAAAATACGTAGAGCTAAATTACTGGGGCAAAGGATATATGGTAAGCTGAGAAAAAAATATTTCAAGTCGAAATAAACGTAGACGCGCAGCGGCTTGCCGCAGCGAAAAGTCGGAGCGGCGGCTTCCGCCGATCTGAACTTTTCAAGACAGGCTAGCGCAACAGAGAAGAGAGGAAATTGGATGAGTCGGCGATTGTTGGTGACGGGGGGTGCGGGGTTTATTGGAGCGAATTTTGTACATCATTGGTGTCAGGCTTATCCAGATGACCGAGTGGTGGTGTTGGATGCTCTAACTTACGCCGGAAATCGTTTGAATTTGGCGCTAGTTGAGGGCAGAGAGAATTTTCGCTTTGTGCAAGGGGATATTTGCGATCGCTCCCTTGTAGATGATTTATTTTTAACGGAAAATATCGATACTATCGCTCATTTTGCCGCTGAATCTCATGTCGATCGCTCGATTCTCGGCCCTGGTGCTTTTGTACAAACTAATGTGGTCGGAACTTTCACTCTCCTTGAAGCTTTTCGCCAACATTGGCAGGCGAAAGCACAGCCATCCGATTATCGTTTCTTGCACGTTTCTACTGATGAAGTATACGGTAGTTTAGGCCTAGACGATCCAGCTTTTTCGGAAACTACACCTTATGCTCCTAATAGTCCCTATTCTGCTTCTAAAGCAGGTAGCGACCACTTAGTGCGGGCTTATTTTCATACTTATAAATTGCCGACAATTATTACCAATTGTTCTAATAATTATGGTTCCTATCAGTTTCCAGAAAAACTGATTCCCCTAATGTGTATTAACACTTTAATTGGGAAACCATTACCTGTTTATGGTGATGGTAAAAATGTACGGGATTGGCTTTATGTCGGCGACCATTGTCGGGCTTTAGACGTAGTAATTAATGGTGGAAAGCCAGGGGAAACATACAATATTGGTGGCAATAATGAAGTAGAAAATATCAGCCTCGTGGAAATTTTATGTCAAATGATGGATGAATTAGCACCTGATTTACCAGTCCGTCCAGCAAAACAGTTAATTACTTTTGTCAAGGATAGACCCGGGCACGATCGAAGATATGCAATTAATGCTAATAAAATTAAAAGTCAGCTTGGTTGGACACCTTCAGTAACAATTACCGAAGGTTTACGTTTAACCGTTGAATGGTATCTCACTCATCGTCAGTGGTGGGAACCTCTGTTATCTGCGGAATATCAAGCTTACTATCGCAAAAATTATTCTGTAAAATGAGTTCTCAAATCTCAATCCTTTAATCAGGTAAATAGGTAGGGTAGCACAACTAGCTGTGCTACCCTACCTATTTACGTATTTTACTCAATTGATAAATTTGAAGATAATTGTTTGAGTTCCGAACTCCATCGTTGGAGTTTTGTACTTTATTTGTGAGTATCTGAGGTTGAAAGATAAGCCAAACTTTCTACTTCGCAAGGCCAGCTTCCAAGTTCTGAACTTGATTTTTCTACCTCCAATGGCAAAATAAGGGCATCTGAGCTTGAGTAATGACAAAAATAACTCAAAGCCAGTTGTGAGAATCCTACCTAAATGCACAACACAGTGCTATATCCCGCTTGCTAGAGTATGAGTGGTTCACGTAAAATATAATGCCATTGTTCCGGCAGTTCTCATGACCTCATCTGCGTCGTTTGACACGTTAGAGTCTTTACAGGCGGATATCGCTGAGTTGATTGTTCGTCTACCAACCTTAAAAAATCGGCAATTTATTCAGCAAGCACTTGCTACTATTGTTCGTCTTGCTGATACCGAAATTGAGCGTCTCGATTGGAAAATCTTGTCCGCTGCGCTAACGGATATGGAGCGAGGTTTCCAGCTGTTTTATAATTACCGACATGTTCGCAAAGTCACGATTTTTGGTTCTGCTCGCCTCGCACCAGATACACCAGACTACCAAATGGCGCTGGAGTTTGCTCGCTGTGTGACCAAATTGGGATTTATGGTGATGACCGGCGGTGGCGGTGGAATCATGCAGGCGGGTCACGAAGGTGCTGGGCGAGAAAATTCTTTTGGTCTAAACATTCAGTTACCGTTTGAGCAGGAAGCTAACCCTTTTATACAAGGGGATCCCAAGCTCATTAACTTTAAATATTTCTTTACCCGCAAGCTGTTTCTTCTCAAAGAAAGTGATGCTGTGGCCTTGTTTGCTGGGGGCTTTGGCACCCAAGATGAAGCTTTTGAATGTATGACGTTAAGCCAAACTGGTAAATTTGGCCCTGTACCTTTAATTTTAATTGACCACCCTGGCGGTGATTACTGGCGCTCTTGGAGCGAATATATTGATAAGCAATTAGTTCATAAAGGTCTTGTCAGTCCTGATGACCCCAGTCTTTACACTGTGACAGACAACTTAGATGTGGCTTGCGATGCTATCACGCGTTTTTACCAGGTTTATCATTCTAGCCGCTATGTAGGAGATAGATTAGTCATTCGTCTGAAAACAGATTTATCAGATGCCGAAGTTGAGCAACTCAATGCTGATTTCAGCGACATTATTATTCAAGGGAAGATTGAAAAAAGTCAAGCTTTACCCCAAGAAGCGCAAGATGAAACTGTTGAATTACCGCGACTGATTTTCTACTTCAATCAACGCGATTTAGGACGCTTGTATCAAATGATTGCCACAATTAACAAGATGGGTACTCCTTCACTAGAAGATGCAGCACATCCAGAAAGGAAGTAGAGTTTATAACAATTCGCAATTGGCAATTGGCAATGGGCTACCCCCCGCTGCGTACTCCTTCGGAGAAGCAAGCTACGCGCAGCGTCTCGTAGAGAAGAGAGCAATTAAGAAATTCAGATTTTATCTAGGTTTCAAGGTTTGAATCTGTTGCCGAATTTTAGAGAATTGGTATTATGGGTGGATTTTTCCACCCGCATTCAATATTTTTGACTTGTAAAAATAAATTTGCGTAGGTTGGAATAAATTAGTTATACCGTTTCTTTGTGAAGCTGCATTTTACCCCCCTGTAGTCCCCCCTTGCCAAGGGGAGACTACAGGGGGGTCTTGATTATGTGCATCTTCATACAGAATTGGTATTAGCCGCATCAAAAATTTGCTGTGCGGTTAAATTTAATTGGGGAAAAGTAGGCGATGAAATTGCTGTGTTATGGCAGGAGGTAAAAGTATTACTATTCCTGGTATTCAAGCTTTTAAAATGTCCTAACATATCTGACCGCTCGAACTCCACGGTTAATTTTCGTAACAAAAATGCAATAACTTTTTCATACACTCCACTTGGAGACCGTATTTCAACAATTATCCCTTTGTGCAATTGATAGCATTTACCATCGTTAGGATACCATTCGATAAACTCATTGAAGGTGATTAATTTGGGTAAGGCTTGGGTCATAATCTAGCCAGGGAGTAGGGATTAGGGAATTCGCCTTTTGCTAATTGCGATCGCCCCTTTCTAATTTGTAGTTATTTTTGTCGTTAATAGCGATTCACACTTAGAAAAAAATTACACAGCAGATTTCAAGTTAACCAACTACACCCGCTACATCTAAATTAGTAAAAACCGTTACGAAAATCAGGTAATTTAACCTACTTCCAGATGAGAATAACACCAGTTATTATGGCTCAGTGCTGATTAGCATAAAAAAACTTGTATATTAGCACAGTAAATAATATAGGACGTTCTAAACAGACATAGAGGAATAAATATGCTAGAAATACTAGGTTCAGGTTTGGTATCGCTTTGGCTGGAAATGGCTGGAGTACATATCAAGCCTCTGGATGCTGCTATAGATGCATTGGCTTGGCAAAGTAGCCCTGGCTTGGTGCTTGCACCAGATCCCAATCCAACCGGGGCGACTACGGTGCAGGCATATCTCAAGGAGTTAGTCACAACAAAGGTAGTAGGGCAAAATCTGGCTGAGAGTCAAGGAATTTGGATGCAGTCAGGGCCGATATTAATGGCAAGTCACCAAGGCACAACACCTCTACCAGCTGCCTCTTTAACTAAAATTGCAACTTCATTAGTTGCTTTAAAAACTTGGGGGCCAGACCACCAATTTGATACTTTAGTCAGTGTCACCGGGCCGATGGTAAATGGTGTTGTGCAAGGCGATTTGGTGATTACTGGTGGCGGCGATCCGATGTTTGTTTGGGAAGAAGCGATCGCCCTTGGTAATACTCTCAATAAAATGGGTATCAAACAAGTAAAAGGAAATTTGGTAATTAGTGGCAATTTCGCCATGAATTTCCAACGTCAGCCGATGTTAGCAGGTCTAGCACTGAAGCAAACACTAAATTCTGCTACTTGGGGTCGCCCCGCTAATTACATATACTCAATCATGCCCAAGGGAACGCCCAAGCCGAAAGTTGTAATTGCGGGTGCTGTGAAATTTGAAGCACAACCAAATCCCCAACAAACTTTGTTACTGCGTCATCGTTCGTTACCCCTAAAGCAACTAATCAAGGAAATGAACGTTTATAGTAACAATGAAATGGCAGAGATGCTGGCAGACTCAGTGGGAGGAGCTTCTGTAGTACAATCAACTGCTGCTTATCTTGCTAGGGTGCCGCAATCAGAAATTCAGTTAATCAATGGTTCCGGACTGGGGCCAGAAAATCGCATTTCCCCCAGAGCTGTTTGTGCTATGCTCATGGCCATTCAAGGGCAAGCAAACGCCTATCAGTTAAATCTAGCTGACTTGTTCCCCATGTCTGGATTCGACCATAGAGGAACAGTCCACGCCAGACACATCCCCTCTGCTACTGTAATTAAAACAGGCACTCTGCGCGATGTCAGCGCTTTAGCTGGAGTTATGCCCACCCGCGATCGCGGTTTAGTTTGGTTTGCGATCGTCAACCGTGGTACAAATGTCTGGGGTTTGCGTACCGGGCAAGACCAACTTTTGCAACGTCTTGTCCAACAATTACAAGTACCTACAACCGTTCCTAGTGCCATCACTCCCCACTCAGCTATCAACTCTTTACCGCAACTGGGCACAGCCAATCGCAATGAAATTTTATTTCCCAGTTAGTTTATTTGTAGTTGACAGCAGATTCCTAAATTCTTGACTCCTGAATTCTGAATTTAAAATTGTCTTATCTGGGTAAAAACCGAACTTGTAAAGTGCAAATCTCCATAATAGCTTTTAGAGTAAATTTTACATTACTTTGATTAAAGGTAGCTTGCAAAATACTCTAAGTTCTAATAGAGCTAGACCAAGCAAAACCACAAGCAAAAAGCCAACTTCAAATTTGTAAAAAAAATTGTAAATTCATTTGTCACGACTAAGTAACAATTAGATTTTTAAATCAGGTTGTGATTATGCGATTTCTCAAATTACCCAGGTCTATGCGTCAACTCAGCACTCATGTATTTGCGATCGCGCTAGGAGTTGTACTCACAATCGGCACTTTACAGGTGTTACCTTTGCAAGCGGAAGCTGCGACCATTGCAGCATCTCCTGTAAATACTCCAGAAATCATTGCCCAACGACAATCACCAGCAACTTCTGCTATTGGTAATGCTAGCTTTGTCACAGCAGCAGTGAATCGTGTCGGCCCGGCAGTTGTGCGGATTGATACTGAGCGTACTATTACTCGTCGGATCGATCCATTTTTACAAGACCCCTTTTTCCGCCGTTTTTTTGGCGACGGTTTCCCCCAACAGATACCTTCCGAAGAGCAATTGCGCGGTTTGGGTTCGGGTTTTATTATTGACAAGAGTGGGTTAATTATGACTAACGCTCATGTCGTCGATAAAGCCGATCGGGTAACAGTCCGGCTCAAAGATGGCCGCACCTTTGAAGGTAAAGTCCAAGGGATTGATGAGGTTACAGATTTAGCAGTAGTCAAGATTGACGCTGGTAATGATTTACCAGTAGCACCTTTGGGTTCTTCGAGTAACGTACAGGTGGGAGACTGGGCGATCGCTGTTGGCAATCCTTTGGGATTTGATAATACCGTTACCTTGGGAATTGTTAGTACCCTCAAACGTTCTAGCGCCCAAGTCGGGATTAGCGACAAGCGTTTAGACTTCATTCAAACAGACGCCGCTATTAACCCTGGTAATTCTGGCGGCCCGCTGTTAAATGGAAATGGTGAAGTAATTGGTATCAACACAGCCATTCGCCCAGATGCAATGGGTATCGGCTTTGCTATTCCCATCGATAAAGCTAAAGCGATCGCATCTGCACTACAACGGGATGGTAAAGTTGCTCACCCCTATTTAGGCGTGCAAATGGTAACCTTGACACCCGAACTTGCCAAGCAAAATAACAACGATCCCAACTCTCCGATTCAGATACCAGAGATTAACGGTGTTTTCGTTATGCAAGTTGTTCCCAATTCTCCAGCTGCATCTGCGGGTATCCGCCGCGGGGATATAATTGTTCAAGTTGATGGTAAACCAATTACCAGCGCCGAACAATTGCAGAACCTTGTGGAAGATAGTCGCCTTGGTCAAGTATTACAGGTGAAAGTGCAACGGGGTAACCAGACACAACAAATTTCAGTACGCACAGGTGAATTGCAAAACGCTTCTTAAGCGAAAAAGAACTAATTTCTATTTATAGTAAGGGCGCATAGCTAGCTGTGCGCTCTTACCATATAATTGGGTCGTATAAAAAGTTTTTGATTGGGTGAAAAAACTCAGAACAAACAGCACCGGGCGAATTCTATTCGCCCCAATACTTGTCGGTTAAAGGGAAAAGGGGAAGGGAAAAAGGGAAAAAAACCTTTAACCCTTCCCCTTTAACCTTTTCCCCAAACCAAATTCTGAGTTCAAAATGCTTAACCGAATAGTATTGGAATTCGCCCAATAGTTTCAAACGTTCTCTAAGATTCCATCTCTGCCAATTCTAACCACCTTTCAGTCGCCAGATCGATCGCCTGTTTTAAAGATTCCACTTCTTCATACAATTTCTGCACTTGAGTATAATTTCCTGGAGGCACATTTGCGAGTGTTTTCTCAGCTTGTGCCTTATCAGCTTCTAACTGGGCAATTTTACCTTCTAACTGGTCAAATTCTTTTTTCTCCCAATTCGATAATCTCCGCCGCTTTTGAGTTTCGGCATTCTTCGGTGAAGCACCATTTTGGGATTCGACATTTTTGGGCTTTTCTTTAGTAGCAGCAGCTTGTTGTTGTGCTACTTCTTCAGCTTTCTTGTAGTCTAGATAAACTGAGTAATTACCTGGATATTGTCGCAGGTTCCCACCTTCTTCAAAGGAAAAAATTGTGTCGATGGTGCGGTCGAGAAAGTAGCGATCGTGAGAAACTACAATTACACACCCGACAAAATCTTCTAAATATTCTTCTAATACTGCCAATGTCTGGACATCTAAATCATTTGTCGGTTCGTCTAAAATCAAAACATTGGGCGCACTCATGAGAACGCGCAACAGAAATAAACGGCGTTTTTCGCCGCCAGAAAGTTTATGAATTGGGGCATATTGTTGATTTCCAGGAAACAAAAATCGCTCCAACATTTGAGAAGCAGTAATTTGAGTTCCATCGGTAATTTTGACAAATTCTCCTTCTTCTTTGATGTAATCAATTACCCGCTGATTTTCATTCAAAGCTGTCAGCAATTCTTCAGAATGCTGGTCAAAATAACCGATGTGAATTGTAGTCCCAATTTCTGCACTCCCAGAATCAGGCTGAATTCGCCCTGTAATAATATCCATTAAAGTGGATTTCCCCGCACCGTTAGCCCCAATGATGCCAATGCGGTCTTCTGGACTAAATTCGTAGGTAAAATCTTTAATCAGGCTGCGTCCGTTATAAGCTTTGGAAATGTTATTTAATTCGATAACTTTCTTACCAATGCGACGACCAACTGTAGAGATATCAACTTTACCCTGAACTTGTTTAAACTCAGTATCTCGCAAAGCGTGAGCGCGGTCAATTCTGGCTTTTTGTTTGGTACTTCTGGCTTTCGGCCCTTTTTTGAGCCATTCCAACTCGCGCCGCAATATGCCTTGATGCTTGCGTTGAGTGCTAAGAGCAGATTCTTCAGCTAAAGCTTTCTTTTCGAGGTAGTATGAATAGTTACCTGAATAAGTGTAAATGTCGCCTCTATCTATTTCAATGATACGATTGGTGACGCGATCTAAAAAATAGCGATCGTGGGTGATGAGAAACAGTGCGCCGCGATAGCGATTTAAATAACTTTGTAACCATTCTACAGAAAGAGCATCGAGGTGGTTTGTTGGCTCATCCATGAGCAAAACATCTGGTTGTGCTAGCAAGGCTGTTGCTAGTGCAATGCGTTTGCGATAGCCTCCCGATAAAGTACCGATTTTCGCATCAAAGTTAGAAATTCCTAATTTGGTGAGGATGATTTTCGCGTTGGTTTCTAGTTCCCAAGCATTACTCATATCCATTCGTTGCATCACCGCAGAAAGGCGAGACATCAGTTGAGTATCATCTGGATAGTGAGCTAATTTATCAGAAAGTTCTTCATACTCACGCACTAAAGTCATGTGTTCGCCGCTATCGGCAAAAATTTGCTCTAAAACTGTGCGGTTTTCATCTAAATCTGGTTGTTGAGGTAAGTAGATGATTTTAGAACCGGAGTTGGTTAAAATTTGACCGCTGTCGATGGGTTCTAAGCCGGCAATCATTTTTAGTAGGGTTGATTTGCCTGAACCGTTAGTACCAATTAAGCCGACTTTATCGGTGGGGTCTAGGCTAAAGCTGGCATCTTTTAAAATTTCTTTTATACCAAAGTCTTTTTTGACTGATTGGAGGGTGATGAGGCTCATAGGATTTAGAATATAGGGGTTTTTATTTGCACGCAAAGGCGCAGAGGCGCAGAGGAAGAGAGGGAGGAGGAAGGATGTAAGTTAATGGCAAAACTTAGATGGAAAGTGAATTTGAAGGCTGTTCGCTGCTTAGTTATTGATGAATTTTAAACGAATAAGTCCAAGGGTAGATGTCCATACATTTCGTTGATTCCATCTTCGTTGAAAGATTGGCATGAGACTAAGACGCCACGGTGATGTCCGGGATATGAATCGAGATAACACAAGCCATTTTTGCCATTTAATTTGATATAAACTGGCCCTTCTGGTGTGGGTAAATTACTTGGTGGTTCGTAACCAAATGCCTGAGAATAGGTTTTCATGGCAAGTATTCCTTCTTCTGCTGTATCTGCACAAATTCCTAAAATTTCATAGTCGGCAAGGCTAGCCATCAAAATTAAGGCATTACGAATTGTAGTTTTTTCTGCTGGCTTCAGGACAGGCGCAATATCTAGACAGTTGAATTTATTGAGAATTTTTTTTGCTTCTTCGGGAGTGAGATGATTGTTAGGGTTTGGCATAAAGTTTGTTTATTATCCTAATTAGCTTTTCTTGGGTTTTTGAAGTGGGACTAGCCCAACTCATACATTTTGGATTTTAGATTTTAAATCTTGAATTGGGAATCTTCCATGTGTTGTAAAATTTGTCTAACGCCAGAGCAAATTTTATAAGTTTGCTGTATATTATCTAATTTTTTCTCTCTTTTAAGGTTGATTGGGAACGTTTCCTAGGTTGAAAATGAAGGGTACGCTACTTTTTGAATCGCTGCCCATAACGAGGACGTTTGGCATTTGAGCGCCGCCAGTTTTCCATGCTTCAATTGCTTCTTTTTGCAGAACTAATTGCCCACCTTGGGCTTTGAGTGTCTCTGCTAAAAGTCTTTGAGCTTCTGCTTTACCTTTGGCGCGATTAACTTCTGCTTGTGCTTCTTGTTCTGCTTCCCGCGCTATATAAACTGCTCTTTGGGCGCGTTGTTCGGCAATTTGTTTTTCTTCAACCGCTTTGGCAAATTCTGGTGAAAATGTCAAATCAACTACGCTAGTATCTAAGACAATAATTCCATATTTGTCTAAGCGATCGCCTAATGCATTATCAAAGTCTTCTTTCAATTCACTTCTTTTGGTAATTGCCTCTTCTACTGTTCTTCTAGCTGCGGCAATTTTAAATGCTTCTTGTGTTTGGGGTGCAATAATTTTCGAGACAATATTTTCTAATGTTCCTTGTTTTCTTCTTACCTCAACTACCTGTATCGCATCGAGACGAAAGTTAATTGCAAATCTTGCAGATAAATTTTGCAAATCCTTTGTAGAACTTTCCGCAGGCACTTCAAATTTTTGCACTGTCAAATCGTACACATCTATTACCGAAATAAAAGGTGGTTTGAGGTGAATACCTTCCAATAAAGCCCCATCTCTAGCTTTACCTAAAATGCTAATCACTCCTGCTTGTCCTGGGTTAATAATAATAAAGGAATTTAGCCCAATAATCGCTATTATTGCTAACACGATACCCAAAAGTGTAGTTTGCCAATTGCCAAATTGCTGATTTTTCAATTTATTTTCTCCGTGTGAGTAATGAGTGGGAGACGCGATTAACTCTTGTCTGTACGGAATAGGAAGTAGGGATGTGGGGAGTCTGGGAAGATGGCTTCACCTTAGGGAAAGGAGGAATCTTTCTTTTTCCCTTTCCCCTTTCCCCATGCCCCATGCCCAATTCCCTATTCCGTGGTAATATCAATTGCACGCAACTGCAAAAAGCCGTGGCTACTGTATTAAAATCTCATCGGGAATCAAGAAGGCGTAAGCATTCAACGCATCCTCTCCAGCGTTTGTTTGACTATGGACATCAGTATCGTAAACAAATTTGGCTAGCGACTACTTATTCTATCCTCAACAAATTTTTTGACTTGGCACCACCTGGGTTAATTGGTGTGGCAGTAGATGTGGTAGTGAAACAGCAGGATTCCATAATTGCACAGTTAGGGGTACGCGATGTCTTTGGACAATTTTTGATTATTTCTTTCCTCACTGTCATCATTTGGATTCTAGAATCTGTTTTTGAGTATGCCTACGCTCGACTTTGGCGTAATTTGGCACAGAATATTCAGCATAACTTACGTTTGGATGCATATAAACATCTGCAAGAGCTAGAATTAGCTTATTTTGAAGAACGCAGCACTGGCGGTTTAATGTCCGTCCTGAGCGACGATATTAACCAATTAGAGCGATTTTTGGACGTGGGAGCTAATGATATTATCCAAGTCGCTACAACTGTGGTCATTATTGGCGGTGCTTTCTTTATATTGGCTCCTAGTGTAGCGTGGATGGCTCTCTCCCCGATGCCATTTATTCTCTGGGGTTCGTTTGCTTATCAACGTCTGCTTGCACCCCGTTATGCTGATGTGCGGGAAAAGGTAGGTTTCCTCAACTCGCGTTTGGCAAATAATATCAGCGGTATTACTACTATTAAAAGTTTCACTGCTGAAGTTTATGAAGCTTATCGTTTGGAAATTGATAGTGAAGCTTATCGTCGCAGTAATGGCAAAGCAATTGCTCTTTCTGCGGCTTTTGTACCGTTAATTCGGATGTTGATTTTGGTAGGTTTTACGGCCTTATTATTATATGGCGGTATGGCAGCGGTTTCTGGACAAATGTCTGTCGGCACTTACAGCGTATTGGTGTTTTTAATTCAGCGTTTGTTGTGGCCTTTAACCAGATTAGGCGAAACTTTTGACCAATATCAACGGGCAATGGCTTCTACTAATCGAGTGATGAATTTGTTAGATACTCCTATCAATATTCATACAGGAAATACACCGTTACCTATCGATAAAGTACGCGGTGAAGTGCAATTTAAAAATGTTTATTTTGCCTATAAAGATAGATTTCCAGTAATTAAAAATCTGTCTTTAGATGTTCCAGCCGGAAAAACTATTGCCATTGTCGGTTCTACAGGTTCTGGGAAAAGCACTTTAGTCAAACTTTTACTGCGGTTATACGAAGTACAAGCCGGAAGCATTACTGTAGATGGGATTGATTTGCAAAGTTTGAATTTGAAAGATTTACGCCGTTGCATTGGTTTGGTGAGTCAAGATGTGTTTCTATTTCATGGCACTGTAGCGGAGAATATTGCTTATGGTAGCTTTGATGCCAACGAGCAAGAAATTATTACGGCGGCAAAGATAGCCGAGGCGCACGAATTTATTGTTAACTTGCCCGAAGGTTATGAGACAATTGTGGGGGAAAGAGGACAAAAGTTATCTGGCGGACAAAGACAAAGAATTGCGATCGCTCGTGCAGTATTGAAGAATCCACCCATCTTGATTTTAGATGAGGCAACCTCAGCGGTAGATAACGAAACAGAAGCCGCTATTCAGCGATCGCTAGAACGGATTACAGTAGATAGAACTACAATAGCGATCGCTCATCGTCTTTCCACCATTCGCAATGCCGATTGCATTTATGTCATGGAACATGGGAAATTAGTAGAATCAGGAACCCATGAAGAATTGCTAGAGCAAAATGGCATTTATTCCAGCCTTTGGCGCGTACAAAGCGGCTTGAGATAAATATCACCCCTTCTTTCTTAATTACGAATTATTTATGATTTTTAGTAGTCCTCAACCCGAAACAGCAGATAACAAGTGGCGTCGCCAGTTGGATAAATTTGTCAAAGCAAATCAAAAAGAATTGGCGGCGCTTTTTTGGGGATTATGGTTAGCAAATGGTGATAGCCAAGGTACTATCGGCATTGATTTGCAACCTACGCCGCATTTTGTTTATTGTCCTCAAGAACAGATTGAAAATTTAAATAATAAAGTTGAAAATCGGCTGCAAGAGATTTTGGGAATTATTGAGAATCATAAGCCGGAAGTAGAAGTTGTGATGATTGGTATTGGCAAGGGTGAAATTAAGTTAATTCAGTTTGCACCGGAACCTGCGCCAGCGATTTGTTTTGAGCAAGTTGGGAAGGATGTGGATGAGTTGTTGGAATTGTTGGAAGAGAGGATGAGTGAGGAGATTGTTTTTTAACGCAAAGGGACGCAAAGGTAAGCGCAAAGGAACGCAGAGAGAAGACTCTACTTAATAACAAGCTGATGCAGTGTTTGCGTCTATAATCAATTAGGCTAGCGATCGCTGTGTTGATTTGCTAAGAAACGTTATATTTAAGTAAATAATTTATGTAAGGAAACGTAATGGCTAGCGTCACCATCACCACTAAAGGAGAAGTAATTATTCCTAAAGAAATTCGGGATTATCTTAATCTTGATATAGGTAGTAAGGTTGATTTTGTCATTGATGAAAATGGGACAGTTAAACTAATTCCACTCAATGTTCCTGTTCAAACCTTGTCCGGCATTTTACATCGTCCGGCGATGAAAAGTGCAACTTTAGAAGAAATGGAAGCAGCAATCCAAGAAGGCGCAAGTGATTGGAGTTGATACAAATATTTTAGTGCGATACCTCACAAAAGATGATGAAAATCAGTGGAAACAGGCTGCTGAAATCATCGAAGCGGGAGAGCAACGTTTTGTAGCGAATATAGTTATTTGTGAGTTGGTTTGGGTTTTACAGGGAAAGCCTTATGAATTTAGTAAGGAAGAAATTAGCAACACTATAGAGTTAATGTTGCAATGTTCAGTGTTTGAGTTAGAAAATCGCTCTTTAGTTTATCAAGCATTACAGCGATTTAAGCAGGGGAAGGCAGATTTCTCCGACTATTTAATTGGCGCAATCGCTCAACATAATGGTTGTAGTTCAACAGTAACTTTTGACAGAAAGTTAAGAAGCGAACAGGGATTTGATTTACTTGAATAATACTTATTTTGCAATTGGCGATCGCTCATCATTCTACAATTGAGGTGGAGCGATCGCTGTGTTGGAATCGTTGGAACAGCGGAGAGGAGATTGTTTTTTAACGCAAAGGAACGCTAAGGAAAGCGCAGAGGTTCGCGGAGGAAGAGGAATAACTCTGCGCTTATTGTTTAGTTCATTGCTTTGTAGAAGTTTGGGTAAGTCATATTCTCGGCACAATGCCAGATAATGTTAAATACAGCATCGTAGCGATATGAACTGTTTTTATAATATGGTTCGCTCAGATAGTCTTTTAAGGCTATGACAACTTCGAGTAAATGTTCGCTTTGGAGGATGTTTGTTAAGGTTTCTGCAATATCTAAAAGATATTCATCCTCATAAGCTTGATACTGAGTAGTTTCAAGTATCTGGGATAATGTTGTGATAGCCACTTTATTACCTATAGCGATTCCAGTTTTACTTTCTGGATCGATTTTCAGTAAATATGTTACAACACGATTTATAAAAGATGCACTTGCAGAAGTTTCGAGGATATAGGCTAGACTCTTGAGTGCAACTGAATTACCTGGATCGATTTGCCATAAAGCCTGAGCTGCATTAAAGCAGATTGTATCACCCTGGTTAATCTGCAAAAATTTTATCAAAGAGGCGATCGCAGTTGGATTGCCTACAGCAATTTTTCCCAAATCTATTATTGCAAAAAAACAAATTTCCTTGAAGAGTGTTGTCTCTATAATTTGAATTAATGAAGCGATCGCAGTTTCATCACCAACTGGTATTTCCTCAAAATTTTGACTTGTCTGACAGAATATTTGTTTATTTTCAACAACTGGTGTTAGCAATGTCAAAGGTGGGGTGGTAATTGCTACCCTATTACCTAAATCTAATTCTCTTAGACGTAAAGCAGCCCTACAACGAAAAAATTCATTTTCAGTAGTTTTAATTCTCTCAGCTAAAATGGTAATTGCAGCTTTGTTACCTGGGTCAATTGCCATTAGATATGCGACAGACATATCGATCAAAGATGGAGTCTTGGTAGTTTCGAGAATCTGGACTAAAGTACTTAACGCTATTGCATTACCTGGATCGATGTCCCACAATGCCTTAGCTGCGTGTAAAGAAATCACGTCATCTTTGTATCTTTGGATGAAATCAATTAGGCTAGCGATCGCAATTTCATTCCCATAAGCTATGTTTCCTAAAGCTGTAATCGCACTCTGATATATGTCTTCTAAAGTCAACCAGTAATTTGTAATCTCATCAGGCTTAGTCAACCAGTAATTTATAATTTCATCAGGCTTCATTTTGATAAATTTGATTAAAGCACTGATTACAGTTTCATTGTTGTAGCCAATTTTTCCCAAGCTACTAATTTCACCCCAAGGGACAAATTTAGCTTGCTGCATTAACAGTAACAAAGCTGCGATCGCACTTTTATTACCGGGATCGAGTTTTCCTAATTTCTCGGCTGCAAGTCTAAGAACTGTGCGACTTTCAGTCGTATGAACCAAATGAACAAAAGCCGCAATAACCCGTTTTCTATCAGTTAATTCCAGCGTTTTTCTAGCAGTCTTCACCAATGGTTTTGGTACTATCTGCCAATCTCGCTTATCCTGGCGAAAATACGCGTAACTCCATTTGAGAAGTCGTTCTACAATTGCATCACCGTGACTGCATTCTGGGAACTTAGCCAAAGCCTCAGCCGCTAGAAAATAGGCGCGATAACGATAAAAATCGCCGCATCCGTCATCAAAATCTATTAATGCTTGGATAAAATCTTCTTTTTGCTCTCTAGCTACATCTTCTTTGCTGAACCAGTGGAGAATCTCTGCTTTCCACTCTGGTTCAAAGATGCGGTAAGTGCCTTGATTTAGATTGCTGCGATCGTGGTTAAAGAAATACTGCCAATCATGCATTGCCTCCTACCCACTTCGATATGTGGGACGAAAGGGACTTAAATGCATCTTGCTACATTGTTTGGCTTGCTGTCAAGTCTGGACGTAGATTTTTTAATTAATTAAATTAGATTCCTATAGATTTGCTAAAGCCATACTATATCTATTAACGCTAAAGTCATAGTATGACTACTAAAATCACAACCCAAATGCAAACTTATAAATACCCTTTTGCTCAAGAAATGATTACTGATATGGAAGGTAATATCCGCAAAGTAGTCATAGATTTTGATGACTATCTACACTTGCTAGAAATTATTGAAAATGAAGGAATTATCTTAGCGATGAAGGCAGTAAAATATGAAATACCTCTGAATATAGATGAAGCATTAGCACAACTAGAACAAAAGTGATTACCCAAAGTTTTGCTTGCGTGCAAGGTGAACTGCAATTTCTAAAAGGATCTTTGACAAGTCATAATTGATGTATCAAATATTTTTTACCCCTCCCTAACCCTCTCCTTGTAAATGGAGGGAACCAGATTTTTCTTGTTTCCCCTCTTTACAAGGGGGACTAAGGGGGGTGACAACGCAATTAGTTACGAATTACAAATGCAATTTAATACCCAACTGCTACCTCGAATTAATAGTAAATCCCTGAGGGAAAATGGCAAACAATATTATATAGATGCCAAGGGAAACCGCTTTTCTAGCGTCACTACAATACTTAATGTCACCAAACCCCAAGAAGATAGAGACAGATTATTAAATTGGAAAGCGCGTGTAGGAACAGAAGAAGCCACCCGCATATCTACAAACGCCAGTCGTCGGGGAACCCAAACACACAAACAAATTGAGCGCTACCTCCTTGGGCAAAATCCTGTTTGTCCTGAAGGCAGTCGCCCTTACTGGGAAAGTATTAAGCCAGTTTTAGAAGAAATCGACACAGTGAGACTCGTAGAAGGCTCGGTTTTTCATTACGATTTGAGCTATTCTGGCAAAGTCGATTGTATTGCCAGTTATCAAGGCATTCCCTGTATTTGCGAGTGGAAAACAGCAGATAAACCTAAAGGTTCAATCGCGCATTTATACGAACATCCACTACAACTTACAGCTTACATTGGAGCAATTAACAACTATTATCGAGATTATGGCATTCAGCTAAATCATGCTTTGTTGGTAGTTGCAATTCCAGAGATGCCAGCTGAGGTTTTTTGGTTTGAACCAGCAGCAATTCAAGATTACTGGCAACAGTGGGAAAAAAGAGTTGTCGAATATTGGGAACGCAGGAGTGTTTGGGGTTGGTAAGTGGGATTGCAAAATACCAAGCAGCTTAATTTTGTAATGGCAACACAGTAATTAATCCCGAAAATCTTGCAAAATCACCTGTGTTGTGAGTAAGTAATTGAGGAATGCCATAAACTAGCATGGTAGCGACAATATTTGCATCATGAACTTGCCTACCACCGCTAGGAATTTCCTCCATAAGTGTTAGTAACCTTTCTGTCACCTGAGAACTATCTTCAGCCACCCGAAAGCGGTTATAGAAATAGCGGAGATCCTGAATTATTATTGCAATGGGTAGTGGGTTGGTAAATTGTTGCGGACGCGTAAGAGTAGCCAAATATTCCCGCAATACTTGTCGGCTAATCCACAAATCAACCCCCACATCATAAAAACCTTGGATAGCCTCGATAGCAGCTTGGTGAAATGGGGACTGAATCTGACTAGCGTACACTAGGATATTTGTGTCTAGGAAAACAGGATTACCGTCCCCAATCACCATACATATCCTCACGTCTTAAAGAAAGATTTTTAGGCCAAAGTCCACAATCATGCACGGGAAAGTTTAGAGGAGGACGTTTTTGTTTGCTCTCTGCTTTATGTGTCAAAGGCTTTTCATCAATTACTATTACCACCTGATGCTCACCTTCTGGAATATCCAATGGTAACTGCGCTGTAATCTTACCATCTTTGGTAACTGTGGCAATTGTTTCTATACTTTTCATACTATTTCGATTAGATTAATACATCACTGCTTGGTGAAAGGGATATTTCTACACATTTGCAGAAACTTTCTATTAACTTTATACATCACTGCCCGATCAAAGAGAATAAGTGTCATTGCGATCGCCTAGCATCTTGTAGACATGAGAAATGACGTAGCGATCGCATAGAATTGAATAAAAGTTTTAATCTTGTTTGTTTTTCTTCACATAATTTGATTTGATTTTGCCATCCCATTAGGGAAACCTAATAAATGTAAGTCTACTAAATTATCCGCGTCATTTTCCTTTCCTGGATTAAAACTAAAGCTTTGCTAAACTTCCATGAGGTTTTATGAAACAAATCAAAGATAAAATTAAAAATAAATTAGAGCAAGTATTTGAACAACGGTTAGTAGCTCGCGTCGTAAAGTGGCAAGAATACGTAGAAACTAAAATTAGGCGATATAAGCACCAACAACTGAAGAGTCAGTTAAAATTTTGTGGTTCAGGTTTACGGTTCAAGCGAGACTTGAAAATTGAACACCCGCAAAATGTATCTCTAGGAAATAAAGTCTACATTGGACAAGATGTCATATTAGATGGACGTGGCGGCATCACAATTGGCGATAACACAACACTCGGATTTAATGTTGTGATTCTCTCTGCAAATCACGACTACCAAAGTAACGATCTGCCTTACGAACATAACGTTTACATTCATAAACCTGTTGTTATCGGTCGCAATGTTTGGATTGGTGGAAATGTCCTAATTATTCCCGGAGTTTCCATTGGAGATGGTGCAATTGTGGCGGCTGGTACGGTTGTAACTGCTAATATTGAACCTTTAGCAATTGTGGGAAATCAACCTATGAGAACAATTAAATATCGCAACAAAGAACATTATGAAAAACTTGCTTCTATGCAAGAAATTCAATCTCCTTCAGAGTAACTTCAGTTAAGTTTTCAGGTTTGATGGTTGGAATCTCGCAGGGGTAATGGCTGGAGTAGACTTTCTGTTCCTAACTGCACCTCGATACGATGACTAATATAACTATCAGTATGAGTTTTAGCGATCGCAATAGCTTTTGGTATAAGATGTTTAAGTTCATCGGGATAAAGTAATGGATCTAGTATAAGACTAGGAATAATACTGCGAGAAACTTCGACACTATAATTTTTAACGAACTCTGTTAGAAACAGGCAGCGTTTGCGTAGGTGAATATCAGCTAAAGCATCATAAGCTGCCTGCGACTCTGGTGTTGCGTACTCTTTGCTAAAGCTGGGCACTTTTCCATCAAAGCGTAAGGGAACCTGTGCCCAATACAATGCGTTTATTGCCCCTGCTTTCTCGAAATTTGACCCATGCTCAACAAACTCTAGCAAAGCTTCATTGACAAGACGATGACCGAAAGCAATAACACATGGCTCTACAAATGAACGATTCAAACTGGGATTTCTTTCATAGATAGCAGCACGAATTAGAGGATAAAATAGCACCTCTTTAAGATGTTTTGGAGCAGATTTAGTTACTTTGTTCGCCATGAATACAACAAACAATTTACGTTGTTCATCTTCAAGTGCTTGTATAAACCAATTGATATCTTCTTCAGATGCACTTAAAAAATGCTGTCTAGTTTCAGACCATAAATTTTTCAGAGTTTCATCAGCCAAATCAGTTCCCAACGCTGCTAAGTAGCGTACACAATAGTTATCCCAACTATTATTTAATCTGCCCATGTTATTAGATAAAAAAAGCGATTGCTTTGAGCATAGTTTCACTTAACTATATCAATCTAAATTAGAGGCGGCAATTGTATTCGCACGCTTAACTTGCGGCTTTGCAATCATCTTCATTCCCGCAGGTGCAGCGACAGTTAAACCACGGCGTACTGGATGCACGGGACGTTTGTTGACTAGCGATAGTTGAAATTCTGCCAAAACAGTTGCTAAGACAATTTTCATTTCATACTGGGCAAATGCCATACCGATACAGCGACGATTACCGCCACCAAATGGTAAATATTCATAAGGTGAATACTGTCTTTCTAAAAATCTTTCTGGTTTGAATTGTTTGGATTGTGGATAAACTTCTTCGCGGTGATGGGCTAAATAAATACTGGGAATAATTAGCGTACCCGGTGGCAATTTGTAGCCCGTAATTTCAATTGGGTTTTTTGTAATCCGCAAGAAAGCATTCATCGCAATTGGATAAATTCGCAATGTTTCTTGGCAAACTGCTGTTAAATAGGGCAATTTAGCAATGGTACTCAAATCTGAGTTACCATCAACAGTTTCGAGTTCCCGTAATAACTTTTCACGCACCTCTGGTAAATAATCAATCCAGTAAAAAGCCCATATCAACGCCGAAGCAGTAGTTTCATGTCCTGCAACTAAGAGTGTCATTAACTGGTCGTGTAATTCTCGATCTGACATCCCTTGACCATCGTCATAACGAGCAGCCATCATCAAACTGAGGATATCTTGGCGATTTTGATGAGATTCGGCGCGACGTTCCCGAAGCAGAGTATAAATAAATCGGTCGATTTTTTCTTTTTCTTGGAGAATCCAACCCCAGGGACTCCAAGTACCGAAATCTTTTTGCATGAACCTGAAGAAGAAGGTGCTGGACATTAAAGGGGAACTGATGAATTCTAGTAAATTACTTAGCGATCGCCTTAATTCCTCAAACCTCTCTCCTTCTTCCAAACCAAACACAACCCGCAAAATAACACGCAAAGTAATTTCTTGCATTGACTCACGAATCTTAAAAGGCTTGCCCATTTGCCATTTTTGAGTCACCTGTCGCGTTATTTGACGGATATCCTCGCCGTAAGCCCGCATTCTTTCACCATGAAAAGGAGGAGCTAATAATTGCCGTTGCCGTTGGTGAGGCTCGCCATCGCTTAATATAAAAGAGCGATCGCCAAGTAAAAATATTAGCTCGCTATTCCCCCTGCCTACCTCAAAAGAACTCAAATCAGCTGTAAAAATCTGCTCCAGTGCTTCTGGTTTACTAAAGTAAACAATTGCATTATTAGAGCGATTACTCTTGATTGAGAAAGTATCGCCATAGATTTTGGCAAAATCATCGACATATTTTACAGGCTGAGTAATAAACTTGAACATTCGCAGCCAGCGCGATATTTGAGGGCCATGAGGGAAGTTGTAAGTTGTACTCATAGAACTTTCGGAAATTAAGAGCTTCTAAATTTTATTGTTACGAGTTTTTATATGATTGAGGGTCACACAAAGCGGTATATTCATCATTGGGGCATTGACTGTTGAGTGAGGAGTATAATTCTCCCCATCTTCCCATCACCCCATCTCCTTAATTCCCTCACTCCGCACTTCCCACTTCCTTTTTCTACCTAAAGCAGTGCCAAAAATTATCGCTATTCTCAACGGTAAAGGAGGAGTCGGTAAAACGACTACCGCAATCAATCTGGCTGCAAACTTTGCGAAGAAAAAAAAGGTGTTGCTGATTGACGCAGATATTCAAGGTTCTGCCAGTTGGTGGTTCGGGCGCAGTCAGCAAGGAATGGGATTTGATTTATCTCAAGAAACAGATCCGACACTTTTAGGTGATTTAGCAAAAATAAAAGGTTACGATTTAGTAGTGGTGGATACGCCTCCCGCGCTGCGCTCTGAAGCATTAGTAGCGGTAGTTGCGATCGCAGATTACCTAGTTTTGCCTACACCCCCAGCTGCGATGGATTTAGCTGTCCTCGTGGAAACAGTCAAGGAAGCCGTCGTCCCCTTGGGAACCCCCCACCGGGTATTGCTCACCAAAGTCGATACGCGCAGTCTCGGGGAAGCACTAGAAGCAAAAAAAACTCTGACTCGACTAGGTATTCCTGCTTTTGATACCCTCATCCGCGCCTATAAAGCTCACGAACGAGCCGCGCTTGAAGGTCTAGCAATTACTCAATGGCGCGGAGGAAATGCACGGGAAGCGGAGATAGATTATCGCCGCGCAGCTGATGAATTACAGCGTGATTGGAGGAAATAATGGCTAAGAAACAAAGTCTGTCGGATTTATTGCAACAAGAGGCGCAAAAATTTACATCACCAGAAGATGAATCTGCGATCGAAGTTGTAGCAGAAGAAATTAGCCAAGAACAGGCTACAGCTGATGAAGAATCGTCGCCACAAACGCCCGAACCTACTACTAGGCGCACAAATCCTACTAAAGCTGATTTAGAAGTAACTATCAAAGAGTTGACAAATAATTTAGAAAAAAGTCATCAAAAAGAAGCTGCTCTAGAACAGGAAATTGTTGATTTAAAATCAAAATTATCTCAGCAAAAAATATTAGTTTCCGAACAAAAAATTCTTGCAGAACAGCTAACAGAAGAACTAGACGAAACCAAAAAAACAGCACTACAACTTGCAGAAGCAAATTCTAAACTAATAGAAGAAATTAATGCCTTAAAACAAGCAGCAGAAACTAAATCTCAAATTGTTCCCCAACAAACTAGCGCAATCAAACCAGCAAAAGAAAGCTACAGTCCACTTAATTATAGAAAATCACATCGTTCCTCTGAAAAATTAGCAGAGCAACAAACGCAAACGAATGATGATTTTGCAAATAACACTTGGCTGTATGACTAGTACTGTTAAGAGTAAGTAAAAATTTAAGATGCTTTTAAAGTAAGCTCGAAAACAATTGTAAAAACTTGAACTAAAAGCTTTAGCCATTTGTACAAAGATTAAGTAGGGTAGCATAGCTAGCTGTGCTACCCTACAGGTACTTGTGGTTAAGATAGATGAAAGATTGAATTATCAGCGTTTATCCAAGCCTGATATTATGAACTTCTATTTATTAGGTAATAAACTGTTTTAAAAACGTTAACCTTAATAAATAAACACTGACAATAGTAAAAAATACAACAACAAATCCTTCAATTATAAAAATTGTACTCAAAGCCGTTCCAAAAAGTGTTGTATCTATAGCAATTTGATAACGTTCGATTAATAAAAAGAATAAGTATTGCCAGTATTTATGTAATGAAAATAAACCAAGAGAATATTTTGATAATTGCTGTACTAATAAATTGTGTTTGATTTCTTTTCGAGAATAAACATAGCAGAAAATAGCGATCGCTCCACAAACAATAGCAATTCTTGCATAAATACTTGAGTTGTAGCCAGAATCGCGCAAATATACGTCATGGAAGGAAAATAAAATAAATGCAATTAAGTACCAAAGTTTAAAGCGTAACACTTTATCTGGAAATTTAGCTAAGTAAAAAGCTATAGGGATATAAATAACAAAATTTATTAGCCAATGGTAAGGGATACTAAAATTTAGGAAGTAAGAAGCTTCAAAATAAATTAAAGAAAATATTACTATTATTAAAGATACTATCTTTATGAAAAAATCTGATTTGATGAGTTGATACAAAAAAGCCAAAATTGTTAAACAAATTAAATTAAATAGAAAATAAAAAACTGAATCTCCAACAATTGGTAAGTTTGGCTCTAAACCTATAAAAAATTCCCATGAAAAATTAGGAATTTGTTTGGTAACTATAATAAAAAATATATTCTGAACAAGTACCCAAAATAAATAAATTTCAATCAGCTTATTGAGTCTCTTTTTGAAATATTCTATATCGCTGGAATGTTGAAAAAATAAGTAAAGAGAAACAAGATAAAAAATTGGAACGGCTGTTAAAGATAATTGCAGTTCCAAATCTCTGATAATTTTGGCAATCATCAATACAGTAATATCAGCAGGACTATTGATGATAAATTGGAATGGGCGTAAATGCCATAAAAAAACAAAACCAATGCTTAATGCTTTTAAGGCGTCTAATTTATTATTTTTTTCTATTGTCATACCTATTTCTCTATTAACTCACTTACTAGAAACTTTTCAAATTTACCCAAAAAATCTAGTCTCTGCTTGAAAGACAAATTTACTTTAGGCTTGATTCTCAAAGACTCGACAGTATTGAGCTATATAGTTCCCTAAAATTATGTGAAAATAACATAATTGCAGAAAAATAACGGGTTGTGTAAAACCCGTTATCAATAGGTGAAAAGCTTTTTATCTTAGATAAGCGCTAAATAAATTGGCGAGCAACGGTTGAAGCTATTAGAGATAATCGGTTATAAATTAATGTCATTCGCTACAAAAGTTTAAAATATGCTTGGCAGTAATTTGTGGTTGTTCTAAATGAGGAAGATGTCCGCAATCTTGAACCCAAACTAGAGTACTTTGTGGAATTGCTCTTTTAAATCTCATGGCATCCTTAGTACCCAGAATTTTATCGGCATCGCCCCATAAAATTAGTGTCTTTTGCACAATTTGCGATAGAGTTTTAAATCTAAAAGCACTGTAACCACCACTTTTACTAAAAGCAATCAAAGCTTGATTCCAACTGGGCATTTGTAGGTGTAATGCACCGCAATATAAGGCATCCAGAGAAGCGAGAGTTTGATTTTTATATCCAATGCGAGAAACGCGATCGCGCACCTTCATATTACTCAAAAACTGAGTTGCTAAACGATCCAATGGAGGAAACATTAATTTACTTAATGGCGAACCACCCGCTAACCCAGCACTATCAATTAACACTAGCTTTTTAACAACTTCTGGATAAGTCAGCGCCAAATCAATTGCTGTCGCACCCCCCATTGAAGCCCCCACCAAAATAACAGGTTGGTTAATCAAGCTTTTCCAAAAATAATAAAGATGGGTTTTAATTGCAGTTGGACTGTAGGCAATTCCTGAGAGTCTATCTGTAAATCCAAAGCCCAACAAATCCACTGCCCACGTTTCACAATCTTCAGCCAGCAGTGGTAAAAGCCGGCGAAATTCTAATACAGAACTGTCAAAGCCGTGAATTAATAAAATAGGAGTTCCACCACTTCCTTGCTTGACATAAGTTGTGGTGATTGGTGCCTTAATTAAAGGAGTAGCGATCGCGCAAGTTTGAATACTCCGAGCTAATGCGATCGAGGCTGGTTCTGTCAGTTGCCCAACTGCTGTAGGAAGAAAATTCGGAAACATAAATTTTAGTTTATCCTATTAGCTCACCTCCATATATCCCTAATTTTGTAAAACAACAAAATTACACAAACTAATAACCTCAAGTAATACTTGTAATATATAAACCTAATCCAACCGCTAGCAAAACATTCTCACTTTCCATTCCCCACTTACTATTGCGCCAACCTCCCATTAAAGAAAGTTTTCCAAAATGTCAAAATTGGGACTAAAGCCACGTACAATTGATATCGCCTGTCCCATAAATTAGGAGCTAATGCCATGCCAATGGCGGTTGGCGTAATCGAAACTTTAGGTTTTCCTAGTGTCTTAGCCGCAGCAGATGCAATGGTGAAATCTGCCGCAGTCACGTTGGTGTATTATGGTCTAGCCGAGAGTGGTCGCTTTGTAGTCGCTATCCGGGGACAAGTTGCTGAAGTTAAAAGGGCTGTTGAAGAAGGTATTAATGCTGGAGAGCAAGTAAAGGCTGAAACAGTAATTACCCACTACATAGTTCCCAACCCCCCGGAAAATGTGGAAACCATATTACCAATCCATTTCACTCAAAAATCAGAACCTTTCCGCATGTTCTAAGCAGTTTCGCTATCAAAATTTGTAGCGAAGCTTCGTACAATTAACTTGTAACACCACATATCGTTTATTCCTACAGGAGATTACTAATGTCACTCCAGGCAGTTGGTTCGCTGGAAACTAAAGGTTTTCCTGCTGTGCTAGCCGCAGCAGATGCTATGGTAAAAGCTGGTCGAGTCACCCTCGTTGGTTACATTCGAGTCGGTAGCGCTCGCTTTACAGTTAATATTCGTGGTGATGTTTCTGAGGTCAAGACAGCTATGGCTGCTGGTGTTGAAGCCGCAGAAAATGTTTATGGTGGTACTCTCGAATCTTGGGTAATTATTCCTCGTCCCCATGAAAACGTGGAAGCTGTTTTGCCAATTGCTTACACTGATGAAGTCCAACAATATCGCGAATCGGTAGAAAACCCCATTGTGAGATCGTCAAACGGGCGATAAACTCAACCATTTTTCTTTTCCACTTTGGCGTTGGCGGAGTCAGACGCTCGCAAGCACGGCTTAGCTACGCTATCGCCCTAAATTCATAGCTTATGCTTCCCTGAGAAGTCGAGCTTATCTGGCTTTGCTAAAAAATCAAAACGAACAATCCCCCTATTTATCCCTACCACCTAGAAGAGCGATCGCTATCTGGCATACTCAGACTTATCCCCAGTTGTACTGACAGTAACTGTCCAAAATCTGGCGTTTCTGAATTGACCGATGAATTCTTCATTCTACCTTTGCGACGCCAGTTGCTTGAAGTTGGCATATCCACTCTTAGTACCTGGCTCGTCTTTACCCAAAGCTCATCGATCTCTATGATTCATCAATCCCCGAAATTATATGGTTCGAGCTAAATAATGTCTTCGATCGCAGCATTAGTCTCCATGAGATAAGTATCAACTCAAAAACAATTATTTTACATGATTTAAAATATCAATTAGCTTGATGGATAGATTTGCAGTATTAATATTTTGACTATTTATTAACTGCTAATTTCCATATATATACTTAATTAGACTATTTCATCATATAAAGTAAAACTAAGTATTGTATTACATTAACTCTTGCCAAGAGTTGAAACTTATACGGATGGAATAGCGTCTGATGTACAGTTAAATCAAAATTCGTTCCTTGACTCGGTTCCCAAAAGTCAGTTTCCCTAACTACATCTAATTAGATTTCTGTTCTCAGTTAAGAAAGATAACTTAACAAAAAGTTAAATTAACAGAATTAGCGGAAATACCTTATAGATATTGGTTTAGGGCACTTTGAACTCCCAAGACAAACATGAATCCGGAAATTTCTGCATAAATTTAGTGAATTCAGACGTAATAAAAGTGGAATCACTGAGATCTTTTCATGAAACTCATGAAAAACAGGGCAGCTGCCAGTTAAACATTTAGGTTAGGTGGGATGAATGGGGGTTGTGATGCAAACTTCAAAATTGAGTTTCGAGGAGCGCAATCTCGCTATGACAAGGGATGACGAAAAACTGGCTCGAGATTGGCAAAAGCGCTTGGCCGGAGAATGTCCAGAACTAAGTGAAGCTACAAGACAAAGCATTATTCTCTGGCTGCTTGGATCTGATTCAAAACGGTTCGATCTGTTTAACCCGAAAGAACTTGAAATTGCCAAGCAAGCAATGGAATATCGCTGGAGGATTTTACGTCAACGCTACTTAGGTTTAGGGCGAGAACGCGCCTATCGCAACTTGATAACGCGATTGGGGAGTTTAGCAACATTACGGAATAAAATTCAGACTTGGGTTGCTCTGAGTCGCGATCGCCAGCGTAGCGTTATCGATGTCTTGCAAGAAGTACTACAAGAATTACTGCAAAACGATACCTACATGCAACAGCAAATGGCTGACATCGCCAAATATACAAGCGATCGCCGATTAGCTGATGCTTTGCTGTTTGCCAGCGTCGAAGAATATTGTTTGCGCCCAGTACGCAATCAACCCCTATTGGCTTACCGTTTTGTAAATTACTTGCGTCGGACTCAACGCGGCGGCTTAACCCAAGTCCCAAGCCGCGATTTAATTCGACTAGTATCAGAAGAAGTTCTTACAGACGACAGCGACAATCGAGTTAACTTAGTCGATAGCCAAGCGATCGCAGAATATCAAGAAACACAACAACAAGAAGAACAACAAGCCTTACGTCAGTCCGTACAAAAAGAATTTGAAAATTATTTACAAGAAAATCTGGGAACAGACGCAGTAGAGTGGCTGCGATTGTATCTCCAAGGTAAAACCCAAGAAGAGATTTCCAAGAAGCTGGATAAGCCTACTAAAGAAGTATACCGACTGCGAGAAAAAATTAGTTACCATGCTGTGCGCGTTTTTGCCCTCAAAGGTAAACCAGAACTCGTAGAAAGCTGGCTCTCAATTTCCTTGCAAGAACATAACTTTGGGCTAACACAAAATCAATGGCAGCAACTTGATGAAAAACTCACTCCTCTGGGACGGCAGATCCTAGATTTGCGCAAAGCAGGTAAATCAATAGAAGAAATAGCCCAACAATTAAAACTCAAAACTCATCAAGTGCTAGGCGAATGGACAAAAGTCTATCTTGCAGCCCAAGCTTTAAGAACCGAGGAGTAAGCCAGCCTAAACGTGGGGACGCGTGAGATGGCTGTTAAGGCAGGGGGGCAGGGAGCAGGGAGCAGAGGGGAAAGAGGTAATTTTTATTTTCCCCCTTGCCTTCTTGCCCTTGTCCCTCTGCCTCTTCCTATACCCAATGCCCAATCCTCAGTATTATCCCTGAGACTTAATCGAAAATTTATCTTTTACTTACGTCTACTTATGTAATAAATAATTGAACTTTTAACAATTTAACAAAGCATTTTTATCAACTACCTACTAAACTTGAGACAAAATACTATATAAATAAACACCAGCTAATTAAATCTATGTTGTCTTCAGAGGGCGAACTCACAAATACCACAGTCAACGGACAACAGGTGCTAACGGCTACACAAAGTAAGTGGGAGCAAGAAACCGAACGCGAGCAAATATTCCAGCTAATGGATAGTTTTTTGTCGTTTGAAGCTTGCCTGTACCACCAAATTTTGCCTTTTTGCCTAAAAGACAACCAGCTATTGCTAGGTATGGTTCATCCAGAAGATGCTGAGGCACTAGATTATGTTAGTCGCATTCTCACTTATATCAATTGCACGCTGATAACTGAGGCGATCGCAGCTGAAGCTCATCGAAGAATACTCTCAGCCTATCTCAACCACAAAAATACATCCCTAATAGATGCTCAACAAGCAGATGAGCAAATGACAGTTACCATTTTTGATAGATTTATTGACTCTGGTGATACTGACTCTCAATTGCAGCCACCACCTACATTCACAACACCTGAGACACCAACTAATAAGCATTCTGTACAACGAGTAGATTTGCCAGCAACAAATCTAGAAAATCCCTCTCAACTTACTACTTTCTTAACCTCTGGAAATAGAGGCCAACAAGCAGATACTTCCGAAGCTGCTTTAATAGATAATTTACCTATTTTGCCAATAGAAAGCCCAGAACTATTTAGTCCTATTGAAGTGCTGGCAACCCTACCCCCCAAGAGATTGCTAGAAGAATTACTAGGACGAATTTTGGCAGGGGGAATTGGTCGGCTATATTTAGAAAGACAACCTTACGAAGGCAGAATACTATGGAGTGATAATGGAGTATTGCAGTCTGTATTAGACAAACTCCCACTCTCTGTTTTCCAAGGAGTACTTAATGAGTTAAAGCGGTTTGCTTCCCTACCTATTACCAAGATTGCGGAACCAAAAGAGGTAGAGAAAGAATGCTTATATCAAAAAAACCGTTTATTATTACGCTTGCGAGTTATGCCAGGAATGTACGGCGAAGAAGCTACACTCCAAGTGTTACGGGGAGCAGCATTAAAGTTTTATCAACAGCAACAGTTGATGCGTTTGAGCCGCGATGCTTTAGGAATTTCTCAGCAACTAAGCTTTAAGTTGCACGAACTACAAGAACGGCTTTTTCTCAATCCCGGGCTTGAGTCTCAGCAATTAGAAGCTTTAGTTACCTTAAATAAGCTAGTGAAAAATTTAGACCACCAAATCAAAAAACTGTCACTAGATAGCAATCCACCAACAAACAATAAATCATAAGTCTATCAGTAAAACCGCTGATTTCGATCGCAATACATAATTGTTATGTTGTTATCGAACTCTCAGGCGATCGGTTTAAAAAGGTTAGAACAAATCAATATAAATCTTACATTTTGTCTGAGTAAGATTACGGTTGAAATCAAGTTATAGTAGCAAGTTAATTTTCCGCTTTTAAATCCATATTCTTGCAAATATTTCATGCAAACAGAGGTTTTTAGTGAACTTTTCCCCTTGATGAGTACAGCCAACCCACAGACTTTGGAATGGCTACTCAACGTTGCAACTGAACATGAATACCCAGGTGGGCGAGCTGTTCTCATGGAAGATGCTTGGGGTAATGCCGTTTATCTCGTAGTGTCTGGTTGGGTAAAAGTCCGACGTACCGTCGGGGATGATTCAGTAGCTTTGGCAATTTTTGGCCGTGGGGATTTTTTTGGAGAAATGGCAATTTTGGATGAATCTCCCCGTTCAACTGATGTTATTTCCCTTTCACCAGTGAAGTTACTTAGCATTTCCAGAGAGCGTTTTATTCAAATATTGTTTAAAGACCCGCAATTACATCACCGAATGTTGCAACTAATGGTGCGGCGGTTGCGGCAAATTAATCTGCGCTTGCAAATGCGGTCTTCACCACCAGCAGTTAAACTCGCTCATACCTTAGTGACTTTAGGCGAAAGCTATGGTCAAGAATCCGATCGGGGAAGAGAAATTTTTAACATTCCCTTTAAAGATTTAGCAGAGGTGACAGAAATCGGCGTTGAAGAAGCCACCAAAATCATGGAAAAGCTGAATGAAAAAGGGTGGATTAACATTGACACCGCCAACAATATTATTTATCTTGTTAACTTCAAACAGTTAATGAACTTGGCAGGTAAAGTGTAATTGCTTTATTTATTACCCATTCTGGACTAGGAAGCTGTTAAACATTTACTTTGCATAACTAGGCTAGGCAATGCATAGCCTAGAAGAGTTTGATTTAATCGGATTATGCAATTTATAAGAGAGCATTTCGCGACCATACAACTGCGAGTTGCATTTGCTGTAACTCTTTGCATCTTTGCACGAGACTTAATATTCTTGCTCTTTAAGATTCGTGCAAGAAGTCTATTCTTTCTAAGACTAAATTCTTGTTATACGCTACAAAACAAAAATCCCTCAACCTATAAAGGTGGGGACTCCCAAAAACTACTAAATGTTTAAATTGTGAGAACAAGCTAAGAACTTAAACTGAAATAAATATTTATCCGAATCTGCCGCTAACGTAATCTCTGGTATCTTCCTGCTTAGGATTATTGAATATTACTTCTGTGGAATCAAACTCTACCATATAGCCGTTACGACCTCCTGACTCAGTAGTTCGGACATTAAAGAAGGCTGTTTTATCAGAAACACGCGCCGCTTGCTGCATGTTATGGGTGACGATAACAATCGTATATTGCTCTTTAAGTTCGTGAATCAGTTCTTCAACCCGCAATGTAGAGATCGGGTCAAGGGCGGAGCAAGGTTCATCCATTAATATAATTTCAGGTTGGACTGCGATCGCTCTAGCAATACATAACCGTTGCTGTTGTCCGCCTGATAAGGATGAGCCACTTTGTCTGAGTTTATCTTTGACTTCATCCCATAAAGCTGCTTGCCGCAGACTTCTTTCTACTAATTCATCCATATTACCTTTGTAGCCGTTGATTTTGGCTCCAAAAGCGATATTGTCATAAATTGATTTGGGAAATGGGTTTGGTCTTTGAAACACCATTCCAATTCTCCGACGCACTTCTACAGGATCGATGTCGGGAGCGTACAAATTTTTATCGTAAAAAAGTATCTTACCTTCTGCGCGAAATGACTCAATTAGGTCATTAAGGCGGTTATAGCATCGCAGCAGCGTACTTTTACCACAACCCGAAGGGCCGATAAAAGCTGTCACTTTATTTTTCGGTATATCTAGCCAGATATTCTGCAAGGCTAAAAATTTACCGTAGTAAATATTGAGGTTTTCTGTACGTAAAACAGTTTCAGTGTTATTAGCTGTGCTAATGTTACTAGACATAAATTCAGTGTGGTATTTGTTTTACCGATGATAATTCTGCTGTGTAGATAATATGCACTAAGCTTTTTTGCGAGTTGCCCAGCGAGCAATGATACTTGTAATCAAAACCATCAATACTAAAATCAATGATGCTGCCCAAGCTAGTGATTGCCAATTTTTAAACGGAGAAATGGCATACTTGTAAACTAAAACAGCTAGGGAAGCTGTCGGTTGGAATAAGCTATCAGGCCAAAAGTTGGAAAACAAAGCAGTAAACAGCAAGGGTGCGGTTTCTCCAGCTGCTCTGGCGATCGCTAGCGTCGCTCCAGTTACAATTGCTGGTAAAGCTGCTGGTAAAACTACTTGTGTTACTGTTTGAAAGTTAGTTGCTCCTAACCCTACAGATGCTTGTCGCAAATCTTGCGATACTAACTGTAAAGCTTCATCAGTGGTTCGTACAATAATTGGCAACATTAAAATCGCCAGAGCTACTCCTCCACCAAGAGCTGAATATGAGCCTAAGTTCAGCTTTACTAGTGTTAAAACTACGATTCCATAGGCAAATACCCCAGCAATAATTGAGGGAACTCCACTGAGGACGTTAGCAGCAAAACGTACCCATCTCGCTACATGAGCAGAACTAAATTCTGTAATGTAAATCGCCGCTAAAACGCCAAATGGGATACTAATAACGGCAGCAATTCCCACCATTAATAGTGTGCCCAAAATTGCATTTCCAAAGCCCCCTCCTTTTTGTAAAGCTTTGGGTGGCAGTTCCACAAAAATGCTAGGATTCAAACTGCTAAAACCTTGAATAATGACGTAAGAAAGCACTGCTAACAGAGGCACAAGTGCCAATGCTCCGCAAACAAATGCGATTACAGTCATTACAGTATTAAACAGAGTTCTTTGAGACATGGGAGAGCGAGTTAAACTGCGCTCTGGAAAACTATAAGTCATAATTCAACCCAAAACCACCCTAAAGTCGTTTGACTCTCACAAGAATTAACTCTGCCAGGATATTGACAGCCAAAGTTAAAAAGAATAAAACTAAAGCAGCATACATCAATGCAGCAACTTGCAAGCCACTAGCTTCAGAAAATTGATTTGCTAGCAAAGAAGAAATAGTATTCGCTGGTGCTAACAGAGAGGCACTAATGTTATTAGAGTTCCCAATCAACATTGTTACGGCCATTGTTTCTCCCATTGCCCGACCTAGTGCTAACATGACAGCACTAACTATGCCTGAGAAAGCTGCTGGGATGAGAACTTGCAAAATTGTTTCCCAACGCGTTGCTCCTAGTCCTACAGCAGCTTGGCGCAAACTGGGGGGTATAGAAATTAAGGCATCGCGCGATAAAGCTGTGATAATTGGCAAAGTCATAATTGCTAATATGACTCCTGCCGGTAACATTCCCGGCCCTGTGGGAGACGTACTAAATAATGGCAACCAGCCAAAATAGCTATTCAGCCATTTTCCCAAGTTGGTTAAAATGGGTACCAAAACAAAAATACCCCACACGCCATAGACAACACTAGGAATGGCTGCGAGTAGTTCTACAGCGAAAACCAGTACTAACTTAACTTTTCCAGGTAGAAAATCCTCGCTCAATACAATAGCTGTGCCAACCCCAATAGGTACAGCTATTAATAGACCAATAAAAGAACTCAAAAGAGTTCCATAAATTTGAGGTAGTACTCCGTAGCTATCATTAACTGGGTTCCAAGTGGTGGTAGCCAAAAAGGTAGCACCGAATTTTTGAATAGCAGGCCAAGCACTAATAGCAACCTGTAAGCCAATCCATAATAAAGTGGCAGCAACCCCAAATGCAAAAATACGAGTTATCCAAATAAAACTCCGATCTAGAGACTTTTCTACATCAGAGCGATTTTTCACCGCTGATGACAGACTGGGAGAATTTGTAGCCATGAATACCCAATATTACAATTAAATCAAAGAAAAATCTGGGAGGCAACTAAGTTGGGAAAATTGTCGCCTCATAATTTCTTAAAACTAAAACATTGTTAACTTCAAGTTCAGACTTAAGAATGCTGTAAAGCCAAAAGTCTAGCTAGCATTCTATCAATACTATTGAATTATTGATTAGGGATAATTTTCAATCGGGCATGTCTCATGCTTAGCTGATTAAGCTTTATTTTCGTAATTGAAAAATTTCTGCTTCGTACAGACGCGATTAACCGCGTCTCTACGCACTGCCTACTTTCCTAAAGTGAAAGTTACAGTTAAGCTATGCAGATTGGGATGATATGTGTGTAGCTACTTGCTAGCACTAGTACCATTGCCAACTGCAATTTTATATTCTGGGCTGATTTGGTCGGCAGCAGCAGCAACCTTTGCGATTACGCTTTGAGGTAGAGGAACATAGCCTAGTGCAGTAGCTTGCTTTTGCCCATCAGTTAAAGCATATTCGACGGTAGCTTCCACAGCTTTAGCTTTGGCTGCATCAGCATATTTCTTGTAAACCAATAGCCAGGTGTAGGTGACGATGGGATAGGAATCAGCTCCTTGTGGGTCAGAAATAAAGGCGCGGAGGTCTGGTGGTAGAGTTACTGATTCTAGGGTTTTGGCAGCTGACTCGTCACTAGGTGCAACAAATTTACCGCTTTTGTTTTCCAAAGCAGCAAACTTGAGACCATTTTGTTTGGCATAGCCGTACTCGACATAACCAATAGAACCTTGAGTTTGTTGAACTTGGGCAGTAATACCCTCATTTCCCTTTGCACCAACTCCGGTAGGCCAGTTAACAGTTTTACCTTCGCCTACTTTGCTCTTCCATTCTGGGCTAATAGCACTGAGATGTTTTGTAAATACACCAGTAGTGCCGCTACCATCAGAACGATAAACAACAGTGATTGGCTGTTTAGGAAGCTTGGCATCTGGGTTAGCCTTGACAATTTGCGGATCGTCCCAAGATTTGATTTTGCCTAATAAAATATCAGCGTAAACAGCCCGTGGTAGCTTTAATTCAGCAACATCTGGCAAGTTATAGGCTAAGACTATGCTGCCAGCAGTCATGGGCAGTAAAACAACACCCTTATCCTGTGGCACCTTCTGGATTTCTTCATCCTTCATCGCAACGTCGCTAGCACCAAAGTCTACTGTGCCTTTGATAAATTGCTCAACTCCAGCACCGCTACCAACTGATGCATAGTCAACTTGCAGATTGGAATATTTTTTGTTCAAATCTGTAAACCAGGCGTCATATAGTGGTGCTGGAAAAGACGCACCAGCCCCTGTTAACTTTACGTTTCCACCAAGGTCTAGTTTAGCTGGGCTAGAAGCGGTGGCATCTTTAGCAGTACCAGAAGGACTATCTTTGGTAGTTGTATTCTCTGAGGTTTGCTGACCGCCACAGGCAGCTAGGCTGAGAGCCAGTGCTAATACTGAAATCAAACCTGTAATTTTTTGACTTTTTTTTACACTAATACGTGAGAGCATCGTTATCGATTTTTGGTAACTTTCCAGGTTAGCGTTTATAAGATACCCCTAAAAGGTCGAGGTCTAGGTAAACAATAGGTTAACAAACTGAAAAATCTTATGTTTTTTTAAACAAAGAGCAAATCCTTTTTATAAGTTACATTGGATAAATTTTATACTTATTTTTGACTATTGTCTTCACAAAAACTCAGTTTGTGTCTTCGTTACATGCCTTGCAAAACTCAATTGATTGTCTATTTTTCCTGGTGAAGTTAGGAAAAGATATTTAAATTAAGTAATACAGTGTGGTAGAGTTGTAGACTTAACTTCTTATGTAGGACTCTATTTGCTTTCGAGCTTTAGCAGACCTGAAGAAGCTTGAAGAAAGTATTGAGATTGGAAAATTTTTTTAAGGAAAGCAGAGTTCGAGAAAAAAAGATTGGCTATGTATGAAGAATAGAGCAGGCGATCGCTAAAAAACCTATTGCCAAAATCAACAACTATAAACAATAAGTGAAAAAGCAGTATAAACACTAAAAAGATTGATAGTAATTTTACCATGCTTAAGAGCAAACGCTAGTCACGATCGGATCGCACCTTAGTCAAGCTAATTAAATAATAGATGCTTAAGCTGCAATTTGCAGAACTGAAAAATTAAATAAGTCAGTGTCAAAAAATCAAACTATGTTAAGAAAGGTTAACCTAGCTCAAACGCTCTTTCATACTGCCTTTTGCCTCCTAACTCTTGCCTTATCCTGACGATAAGTTTTCACAACGAGCTACTTACATACCAAAAAGTGAAAAGAAAATATGCTACTTGTTTAAGATGTCAGCACAGATTTCATTTCAATATTAATGTTTATACTGGTTGCTATTGCTTTTCCCTTTTGCCTTTCCCTGGTTGCCTAATAAATGTTTGCTGCTTCCAACCAACTACTATGGTCTATGATTGGGTTACTCCTGACAATGGGTGGCACCTTCCTAGAAGCTTATGGCATTACTTCACCTTGGAGCTGGAGTCAGCATGGAATTCAGACTTTTTCTTTAGGTGTAACTTTTCAAATTGGCGCAGTACTCCTAGTAGGTTGTTTGGGAGGCAAAAATGCTGGTGCGCTCTCTCAAATTGCTTACTTGGTCATGGGTTTAACTTTACTCCCAGTGTTTGCCGATGGCGGTGGTATAGGTTATGTCAAGTTATCTCAATTTGGCTATTTGTTAGGCTTCATACCAGCAGCTTGGATTTGTGGTTTATTTGCCTTTAAAGCTAGGCCTAGACTAGAGACCCTGGCCTTTAGTTGCATTTGTGGCTTGTTAACTCTCCACTTATGCGGTATTACTTATTTGATTATTAGCTATCTTCTTCAATGGAAAGGCACAGAAAATCTACCTTTAATGCAAGCAATTCTGAGATATTCTTGGTTTGCACTGCCAGGACAACTAACTGTAGTCTGTGCCGTCACTGTAATAGCATATATATTGCGTCACTTAATGTTTTATTAGTCATTAGTTGTTATTCATTAGTCATTGGTCATTTGTCCTGTCTTACAAACTTGAGTTACTAGCGTTGGATGTGTCTGGCGACTTGTTCGCTCTATAGCCCTTCAGGCATACTACAGCGAGCATTTCCAAAGCGTAGCAAGTAGCTTCTGATTGCAAATGACCAATTACTAATGACCAATGACTAATGACTAATGACCAATGACTAATGACTAATTTACCATGCGTTTAAAAAATCGCTTTTTCTGGATTGCTGCCTTCGTAGCTTTTTTCCTAGACCAAATAACAAAATATTGGGTGGTGCAAACCTTCAGTTTGGAGCAAACAGTACCACTCTTACCTGGAATCTTTCACTTGACTTATGTTACTAACACTGGTGCGGCTTTTAGCCTATTAAGTGGCAAAGTAGAATGGTTGCGCTGGTTATCTTTAGGAGTGAGTTTAGTATTGATAGCACTGGCATTGTTTGGCCCAACGTTAAATTTATGGGATCAGCTAGGCTATGGCTTGATTTTAGGTGGAGCGATGGGCAATGGTATCGATCGCTTTGCTTTAGGATATGTAGTTGATTTTCTAGATTTCCGCTTGATTAACTTTGCTGTATTTAATGTTGCAGATTCATTTATTAGTATCGGTATTGTTTGCTTGTTAATTGCCTCGTTCCAAAAAACCCCAACTTCCACTGGCAGGTCTAATTAAAATATTTAGCCTGGGATGAATCATCCCAGGCCCTTAGTTGCTCAAGCCCTTTTTCGGTCATATACGCGACGACCCTATCTATGGGTTTGAGTCATTTAGATTTTTTGCTAACACCAGTTATGGTAACTGGTGTTAGATGTCAAGTTCCACAGCGAACGCTAATAGCAAATTGGTATTGAGATTATGCTAAAGCTGTTAATTTAATTACCTGTGGTAGGAGTTTTTGGGGAACTAGAGTCTGGAGCTGAACTTGGAGAACTAGGAGCTGGTTCGGTAGTGCTATTTTGACTACCAGAATCAGTTGAAGAATCGTTTCCTGGTGCTGCTGGAGTTACATTGCGAGGAGTACCAGAATCACTTGGAGTACCGCTTCCTGGTGTTGGAGCTACATCGCTAGGAGTACCAGTTCCTGGTGTTGGAGTTACATTGCTAGGAACGCCAGAATCACTTGGAGTACCAGTTCCTGGTGTTGGAGTTATATTGCTAGGAGCGCTAGAATCACCGGGAGTAGGAGCTCCTGGGGCTGGAGTTATATTGCTAGGAGCGCCAGAATCACTGGGAGTAACGCTTCCTGGAGCTGGAGTGGTGGTGGTATCGTCAGAAGTTCCAGATGCAGGTGGAGTGACACTTCCTGGTGCGGTTGTGCTATCTGGAGTTGTGGTTTGGGATGGTGTGGTTTCTGCTGGAACTGTAGTGCTGCTAGGAGTACTAGTAGGTGTCAGTGGTGTACCACCTTCGCAGCGAGAATTCAGCGGGAAATTCTGGCACAGAATTTTCATACCTTCTGGCGACATCTTGATTTCCGTTGGTGAACTAGTGGAGGAGTCGCTACTGGATTGAGCTATGGGGGATTTACTGGATTGAGCTACAGCAATACTAGTGGTGAATGCCAAACATAGAGCTGTACCAATTAGGGTCAGAGATTTTCCCATCATTCTAAAATTTAACCTCAACGGAACACTCGCCCCATTAAAGCAGACAATAAGATTTAGAAAATCTTCCTAAATGAAGATTTTTAGCTTTGTTTCAAAATTTATTTCAAAATATGTGGATATGTAAAATTGGTATAAATTAAACTTGTTATTTAGTAGTAGTCTGTATTTAAAAATACGTTAATATAGCTATTACTGATAAAACTTTAATTAAAAAAACTAGACAAATCAAGCGTTTTCAAATGATTAACTAAAAATAATTTGCAAGAGAGTAAAAAAAATAATACTTTGTTGAAAAATTTTTACTTATACAAAGGTAAAAAATAATTCCCATAAACCATATAGCCAATTTATTCTTTGGCTTATGAGTAAAATGATGGAAGATTAGCATCTAAGTTGTAGTTCGCCCGATTCTTCACTAAAAAGTGTGATGTGAATAGCCAATGAGTTCTCCCCAACCCCCTCACAAGCAACAAACGTTACTAGGTCAGCTGACTCAAGCAGTACATACAATTCAAGCTAGGGTTGATTTTTCTAAATTGGCGCTCAAGCCTAATGCTAAAGTACCGGAACTCTGGGTGCAGGATGCGGGGGCGGATAAAGCAGAGGTGTATCCACTGTTGGGCGATCGCTATATTCTCGGTCGTAGCTCCAAATCCTGCGATATCGTCATCCGTAACCCTGTAGTCAGCCAAATTCACCTGTCGCTATCGCGCAATTCTACTCAGCGCACGCCTGTTTTCATTATCAAAGATGAAAACTCCACCAATGGTATCTATCGCGGCAAGCGTCGCGTCAATTCTTTGGAACTACGTCACGGCGATATTCTCACTTTGGGACCGCCAGAACTCGCCGCTTCTGTACGATTGCAATACGTCGATCCGCCACCTTGGTATATCAAAGCTGCGACTTGGACGGGTTATGGCATCGGTGGTGTCAGCGCCCTATTAGCATTAGTAATCGGCGTCGAATGGCTGAAATTTAGAGTTAGACCCTTACCGACAGCAACGCGCGCCCCAGTTGTTGTTTATGCCCGCGATGGAGCTACTCCTCTTAGAGAGCCTCGGACTACCTCTCACGTAGACATGAAGCGATTAGAGGATTTTGGCCCTTATTTACCTGCTGCTGTAGTTGCTTCCGAAGATAGTCGTTATTATTGGCACTTTGGAGTCGATCCTTTAGGAATCTTGCGAGCCGTATTGATTAATAGCCGCAGTGGAGATGTGCAGCAAGGAGCCAGTACTGTCACCCAGCAAGTAGCCCGCAGTTTGTTCCGGGATTATGTAGGCAGACAGGATACTTTGGGGCGTAAATTGCGGGAAGCAATTGTCGCCTTAAAGTTAGAAACGTTTTACAGCAAAGATGAAATTTTGCTGATGTATTTAAATCGGGTTTTCTTGGGCGGGGATACCTCTGGGTTTGAAGATGCAGCTAAGTATTACTTTGAAAAATCAGCTAAAGATTTGACTTTAGCAGAAGCTGCAACATTGGTGGGAATTTTACCAGCTCCCAACGGTTTTGATTATTGCGGCGACGGGCCAAATAAACTCGAAACTGCTGAATACCGCAATCGGGTGATTAAGCGGTTGCTAGAGATGGGCAAAATCAAACCCGAAGATGCCAACCGCGCTAGGCGCTCCACCGTTCAAGTTAGTCCGAAAGTTTGCGAACAGCAAGCCAAAACCATCGCCCCTTATTTTTACAATTATGTTTTCTCCGAGTTGGAATCAATCTTAGGCGAGGGAGCAGCAAGAGAAGGAAACTATATTATTGAAACCAAGCTCGATATAGGCATCCAAAGACAAGCAGAAGCCGCATTGCGTAATTCAGTAAATAACGCTGGTGCAACTTTTAACTTTTCTCAAGGAGCAATGGTGACCCTTGATTCGAGTACTGGTAGCATCATGGCAATGGTAGGGGGAACTGATTACAAAAAAAGTCAGTTCAATCGTGCAACTCAAGCTAAAAGACAACCAGGTTCCACTTTCAAAATCTTTGCTTATACCGCCGCTATTGAAAAGGGAATTTCACCATCTAATACTTATTCTTGCGCTCCTTTAACTTGGCAAGGCTTCACTTACAAACCCTGTCGTGCTGGTGCAGACACTAGTTTAGATATTGCCACTGGGCTGGCTTTTTCGGAAAATCCCATCGCTTTGCGAGTTGCTAGAGAAGTTGGGCTGGATAAAGTGGTGGCTATGGCCGAGCGTTTGGGCATAAAGTCTTCCCTCGATCCGGTTCCTGGGTTGGTGCTGGGTCAAAGTGTAGTTAATGTTTTAGAAATGACTGGTGCTTTTGGCGCCATTGGCAATCGTGGGGTGTGGAATCCTCCCCATGCAATTAGTCGTATTTTAGATAGTGGGGATTGCCGCGATCGCAACGATCTTAAAACTTGCCGCGTTATCTATTCCTTCGACCAAGATCCAGACGCCAACAAAAAAGTTTTGTCAAATGACGTTGCCGATGAAATGACTACTTTAATGCGTGGTGTAGTCAGCAGAGGTACCGGTCGTAGTGCTTCCATTGGACTGGGGGAAGCTGGAAAAACAGGCACCACTGATAAAAACGTTGACTTATGGTTTATAGGTTTTATTCCCAGTCGCCGACTTGTAACTGGCGTTTGGCTGGGAAACGACAACAATTCCCCTACATCTGGTAGCAGCGCTCAAGCAGCTCAGCTGTGGGGAAACTATATGCGGCGGATTACAAGGTGAATTGGGCATTGGGCATTGGGCATTGGGCATTGGGGAGGTGTGGGAGGAGTGGGAGGATGGGGAAGAAATCTTTCTCCCCCACATTCCCCTCTCTTCCCCCACTCCCCCATCTCCCCATCTCCCTCATCTCCATGCTCTATGCCCCATGTCCCATGCCCAATTACTGATATCCCCGCCAAGGAGTAATTTCCAATTTGCCACTAGGTTGGAATATCACTTGAAAGTGGGCAAGAGGTTCTTTGTTATCTGGAGCTGCTGTATTGGAACCGTAGATGGCATTAAACATCTGCGGAAGTGGTGTTTCTCGAAAATAGTCAAAGGCAACTTGATTTAGCGGTTCATAGTCAGCAATTACACCATCTTTGTTGACTGCTACCCGATATTTCAAATCTCGTGTAAATGTAGGTTTGCCACTCCAAGCTTGACGAACTGTATTATAAAGTTTTTGATTTAAACCTTTAACTGTATTAGAGTCAGTAATTTTTGCACCTACTACCTCTGGCGTTCTAGCATATCCACGCCAAGGGCTAACTTGTAGTACGCCAGATGTAGTAAATACTACTCGAAATTGAGCGATCGGTTCGTTGGCAATGGGGCCGCGATTAGCTGGATTGTAAAGTAAGTTTGGTAGAGGAGTTTTGTCTACTCCTTCATTCGCTTCTTTATTCACCGCTTTATAACCAACAATTGCTCCATCCGCAGCTACACCTAGACGATAAATCAAATCTTGTTGCAATCCCGAACGATTAGTCCAAGAAGGATGGAGTTGATTGTAGACTTGGCGATTTAATGCACGCAGTTGTGATGGATCGGTAATTTCCGAAACTGTATTTAAAAGAGTTTCTAAATCTTTAACTTCTGGCTTGGTATTAGTTATGGGTGTTGCAGTTGGACTTGCAGCAGCTATTGGCGTTGCAAGCGCTGTGGGAGTTGGAGTTGCTGATGCGGAAGGAGTTGAATTTTCGGTTGTGGAGTTAGTTTCTGGCGTGGGTTGTGGTGTACGCAATTGCGGAGGTGGAATCAAGTTAAAAGCGATCGCTGCTACTGCTAAACTCGATACTCCTACAGCCGCAGGAACAGCCTGGTTGATGAAGGCTTGACTAGCACCACCGTAGCGTCTGGTAACTGGTTGCAGTTCTAGAGAAAGTTCTGGTAAAGTTTGGCTATCAGCAAAAAACTGATCTACTGCTTCCACCAAATCAAATAGCTGCACCGTACTCAAATCTATTTCAATCGGCGGACGTTTAGCATGACTCGGCTGAGACTCGAAACCCTCTGGTGCGCTTTCTGAATGCACGATTAATCTGTGTCGGTTGCTGTCAACTTTCTGAAACTCTACTAGTTCTGATTCGTGGTTGTGGGCTTGCGGGTTAGGTACGTTACTTAAAAATTCTTGGGCATAGCCGCTAACCGCCCTGACTAAACTTTCAAAAAACTCACGCCCTCCCGTTAAAGGCTGCTTATATCCAGATATATAGCATTCTGCATTTACCAATATTGATAATTCCGGCCGCAGTTCTTGGAATTGTGCAGCTCTTGTAACATCACTTAATCCTTCTAAAAGCAGCGTACAATTAGGCAAACTGTACTTACGTTGAATATTCATTCCACCTCACCGTCAAAAAGACTAATCCAGAACCGCTGCATTCCAGCCGTACCTGTACAAAATAGCAATTGTCCTAACAAATTTATAGCTAGCTCATCTAACTTTCGATCGGAAGTTAACGCCAGAACACCAGAACGTCGAGCATTCATCCGGCTCTTAAAATGCGCTCTAAACCTCTCTAGATAATTAGATATCCGCAAATTCTGTTCTAGGGGAATCTGCTTTTCTTCCATTTGTTGGCATATCATTAATAACTGCCGAATGACGACAGTTAAACGCCGCGCTATATAACAAGCAATGACTACCAAAGCTTTAGCTTCCATAATAGTTAAGGGGCGGCGAATGTGCGCTCTGCGTAGCGGGTTAGAGCTACGCATCCGCCATAAATTTACCCTATCTTTGACAATTCCTTTAAGATCTAACTCTTGAGCAAAAGCCAAGATTGCTTCAGAACCACCAAGTTCTAAAGCCTCTATAGCTAGTAAAATAAGGTCAATTTGCAACCGCGTTCTTCGAGGACATGTTTGCCCGGCGATCGCAGGATCTGGTAATGTGTCCAGAATCATCGGCAGTGAATCTTCAGTTGGACTTTTCAACGGCGTTAAACTTGCAGAAACGTTCATTCTATAAATACCTTGTACGCTTTTAACAGGCTAGGTAAAACAAATTTAAGATAAGTGCTAAGACTTGAACATTAGACTTGTGGCAGTAGTTATCACTACCTGATATATACATTACTTAACTTGTTACTACTCAAAGGATTCCCTATATTGAATTGAAAATTCTAAAACATAACTTAAATTCACCTCATTTATGAGTCCTATACCTTTTCTAGCTTGATTTAGATTCTAATTCTCGTCAATCAAGGGTCAAGCTTTAGCTTCCACCCCAGCGTATGACATTATAGTGTACGATTTTTCAGGTATTTGGAATTGGGGACTGGTGACTGGGGACTAGGGACTGGGGATTGGGAGAGATAAGGGAATGTGGGGAGATTATAAAAAGCTTTCTCTATCCCTTGCCACCTTTTCCACACTCCCTATTTGCCCCAGTCACCAGTCACCAGTCACCAGTTCCCAGTCCCCATTCCCTTAACCCCATTTTATGGATTTGAAGTCTCTGATTCGTGACATCCCAGATTTCCCTAAACCTGGAATTTTATTTAGGGATATTACTACCCTACTACGCGATCCAGAAGGATTGCGCTATACTATTGACTTTTTAACACAAAAATGCATAGAAGCTGAAATGGCAGTAGATTATGTCATTGGTATGGAGTCAAGGGGATTCATTTTTGGCTCACCTCTGGCTTATAAACTAGGAGCTGGTTTTATTCCCGTTCGCAAAAGAGGTAAGTTACCATCAGCAGTACACTCAGTTGAGTATCAACTAGAGTATGGTACAGACTGCCTAGAAGTACATCAAGATGCTTTACACGAAGGTAGCCGAGTTTTGATTGTGGACGATTTGATTGCCACTGGCGGAACTGCAAGTGCAACAGCAAACTTGGTACAGAAAATTGGCTGCGAACTAGTAGGATTTGGGTTTATTATCGAGCTACGAGATTTAGAAGGACGCAAATATTTGCCAAATGTGCCGATTATTACTTTAGTTGAATATTAATTATGATTAGTCATTAGTCATTTGTGATTGGGCATTGGGCATTGAGTATCGATAATTAATTATTCTCCTTTCCTCCTGTGTCCCTTTGCCTTTTTGCCTGCTTCATCTCTTGCTACTTCTTCAGTGATTGGCCATGAAAGGTAACGCAATTGATAACCAATAACTAAACAACATGTTATGACATCTACTACAACGAAAACTTCTTTAGCATCGGGTTGGGATTGGCTGATTAGGCTAGTTACGAGTGAAACTTTTATATATATAATGAAGCGGCTGTTGCAAGCATTGCTGACTTTGTTTTTAGCGTCGGCACTCTCATTTTTAGTTATGCAGCTCGCTCCTGGAGATTTCGTCACCCAATTAGAAGCAGACCCGAAAAAATCTAGAGACCAAATTAAAGCCTTACGGGAATTTTGGGGCTTGAATAAATCCTGGGTGGAACAATTTTGGCTGTGGTTGTGGAATATTGTATCGAAAGGCGATTTTGGGCCGAGTTTTTCTTATAAACGCTCAGTAGTATCGCTGTTGTGGGAAAGAGTTCCAGCAACTTTGTTGCTAGCGATCGCTTCTTTGATTGTAACCTGGGCGATCGCCATTCCCTTGGGCATCGTCGCTGCCATCAAACAAAATCGTTGGGCTGACCGCATTTTACAAGTCATTAGTTACGCTGGACAAGGATTTCCCAGTTTTATCACCGTTTTATTGCTACTTTTCTTTGCTCAAATCACCTCGCCGTTGTTTCCTGTAGGTGGTATGACAAGTATCAATCACTCGGAACTCAATTGGTTTGGTAAAATCCTCGATATTGGTTGGCACATGATTTTACCCACCATCGCCCTCTCAATTACTAGTTTTGCCGGTTTACAACGCATCACTCGTGGCGAATTGTTAGATGTTCTGCGTCAAGATTACATCCAAACTGCTCGTGCTAAAGGGCTGCCAGAAAACCGAGTAATATACGTTCACGCTCTCCGCAACGCTGTAAACCCTCTAATTACTCTATTGGGTTTCGAGTTAGCTAGTTTATTGAGTGGTGCATTTATCGCCGAACAATTCTTCAACTGGCCAGGTTTGGGACGATTGACTTTACAAGCTGTAATGGCTCAAGATTTATATTTAGTCATGGCTAGTTTGGTGATGAGTGCAGTTTTACTAATTGTTGGTAATTTAATCGCTGACTTAATGCTCAAAGTTGCCGACCCACGTATTCGTCTAGAGAATCTGAATTAGTCATTAGTCATAGGTCATTAATCATTAGTCATTAGTCATTTGTTATTCCCTCTGTCCCTGCGTTCCATACTCCTTCCATGTTGTCCGAAGTCTATTACCTAGTGCGCTCGAAAAGTGATGGCCGTTACCTAACAGCCCGTCCCAATACTGATGGGCTGGGTTATCTATTATTATTTCGGGAAAACTTTGATGCTCTTAGTTATCTCAACACCCACGCAGGAGAATTAGCAAATCGCTTTGCTATAGAATCGATTCCTGGTACACAGTTGGGAAGTTTGCTCAAACGTTGGGGCTTTAGTGGCGTAGGCGTTGTCACTGACCCGCTATTGCCCAAAGTTGAGTTTTTAGAACATAGTTGAATAGTTTTGCTGACAGATTCAGTTCGTTTATTTCAAAAATAAAAAAGAAATGTATTAACTAAATAAAGACGCGATCGCACAAGTAAAATTAGCCAGAGTAGGCATTGGGAATGCTGGCTTTTGAATCAGGAGTTCATAGTTAAGAGTGCTGAGTACTGGTGAGGAGTTCAGAGTTATTCTTCCTGTGCCCCTCTACTCCCTCATACTCCCAGTCCCCAGTCACCAGTTCCCAGTCCCCAGCCGCTACACCACTACCTTTTCCAAGATCAACTTAGAACGCTTCACTTGCTCGGGAATGGCCACTGGATAATTTCCAGTAAAGCAGGCAGAACAAAAACTATTAGTATCTTCTCCTGTCGCTATTAGCATTCCCTCCCAACTCAGATAAGCAAGGCTATCTACTTCGAGTTGCTTGGCAATTTCTTCTACTGATTTGGTGGCAGCAATTAGCTGATCTTGAGAATCAGTATCAATGCCATAAAAACAAGGGTGAGTCACTGGCGGAGAAGAAATTCGCATGTGTACTTCTGCTGCACCTGCATCACGCAAGGTTTTAACCAGTTTCCTACTGGTAGTACCCCGCACAATCGAGTCGTCTACGATAATCGCTCTTTTTCCAGCCAACACGTCTTTAAGGGGGTTGAGTTTCATCCGAATACCCGATTCCCGCATACTTTGAGTTGGTTGAATAAAGGTTCGCCCAACGTAGCGGTTTTTAATCAGTCCTTCCATGTAGACGACGCCAGAAGCTTGGGAAAATCCAATGGCAGCAGGAATACCAGAATCAGGAACGCCAAAAACAATATCGGCATCTACAGGAGATTCTTTTGCTAGTTGCCGCCCTAAACGCATCCGATAGCTGTACAAAGTCTCGTTGTGTACCACGCTATCAGGGCGGGCAAAGTATATCATCTCAAAAATACACATTTTCCGCTGGGGCTGTTGGCTCCAGTGATAGGAAGCCAAACCTGCTTCGGTAATCCAAACTAATTCTCCAGGTTCTACATCCCGCAGGTATTCGGCTCCAATGATGTCTAAAGCACAAGTCTCAGAAGCCAAAACGTAACTAATGGGATTACCTGGTAAAGTACCGATGACTAAGGGGCGAATACCATTAGGATCGCGGACGCCCATTAAACCATTGGGAGTGCCAATTACTAAACTAAAAGCTCCTTGGCAGCGGTGAAACGCCTTAATTGCACCTTCTAGCCAATCTGCACCTGCATCAATACCTTGGGCGATCGCAAAAGCAATCATTTCTGAGTCTGTTGTCGTGATTAAGTTGCATTTGTCCTCTAGCAACTCTTGACGCAATTGCACTGTATTGACTAAATTGCCATTATGTGCTAGAGCTAACGAACCTAAGCGAGTTTCGACGACAGCGGGTTGAGCGTTAACTTTGCGGCTAGAACCTGTAGTGGAATAACGAGTGTGACCAACAGCATGGCTACCAGGCAACTGTTCCAATATCGATTCGTTGAAGACTTGAGATACTAAGCCCATATCTTTATGGAGGTGGACTTTAGTACCATCAAAAGTAGCAATACCAGCTGATTCTTGACCCCGGTGCTGGAGGGCATACAATCCAAAGTAGGTTAGTTTAGCAACGTTTTCTCCTGGTGCGTAAATGCCAAAAACACCGCAAGCTTCTTCTGGCTTGTCGGGATGATTTTCATAACTATCCATTGGGTTGTCGATCTGGCTGGGGTATTCATCCGAAGTGACAGAATGAATGGAAATCATGCTAGCTTTGCTCCTGATGGGGGTCAATCAATTTGGAATTTTAGATTCGCTGTCTTCGTAGCCGTAGCCGTAGCTTACCTCTGCGGGGAAGCAAGGTATGTGGGGCGCCTCGTAGAGAGTAACGAGGGTTTTTTGCATTGACAGCATCCTAAAAGGAATGCATTTTGATAATTTGAGATTTGTTTAACCTGCTAGAGACGGATGATACACGAACCAGAAAAAGTACTCTCAATCCAAAATCTGAAATTTGGTGGTCGAGTCACTGGAATTATGTCGCTAGATAGTGGCAAAATTCTTAATCAGTCTTTAACCATCCATTAAAACAGTAGCGTAATTATGTTCACAAATGTTCATAATTTAGCCACTAGGAGTAAAAACTTAGGAGTTATGATTTTTATTCTCAGCTCCTGACTCTCAACTCCATTTTCTTTTCAACTAGGAGTAGTGGTGTGGATGGCGAGACGCCTGACGATCGCCTGAAAATAGCGATCGTTTATATCTTCAATATTAACTTTGATTAAGGTCTGGTTGTCAGTGGTTAAAACCCCCAAATCTGTGTTGGAATTCCCAACTCTACCTAGTTTTTGCCAGTGTTTGTCTAGATGTTCCTCTAAGTAGGATTCCCAAATTGCTTGTTGTTCTGGTGCTACAGAAACTAAAATCCTGGCACCACCTTCAGCAAACAGTACCTCATCAAAGCGTTGTGAGTGATTTGATGCTATTTCTAAATTGATTTCGGCGCCGAGTTTGCCAGCAATGCAGCATTCTGCCAGAGCGATCGCGATTCCACCTTCAGCACAATCATGGGCAGAACGTACCCAACCATTACGAATGCCATCACGACAAACTTGCTGTACGCGACGTTCCAAGTCAAAATCTACTCGTGGCGGTTTTCCGGCAACAGTACTGTGGATGGTAGCTAAATACTCCGATGCTCCCAAACTGAGTTGAGATGCTAAGGGCAATCCCAGAAGATAAATAATATCCCCTGCTGTTTGCCAGCCTTGACCGCAAATTTTACTGAGATCGGGAATCAAACCCACCATACCCACAACAGGGGTAGGATAAATCGGTTGGGGAGTGCCTTGGGAATCAAGGGTTTCATTATATAAAGAGACATTTCCACCTGTAACTGGTGTTGCCAATTCTCGACAACCTTCTGCCAAACCGCGACAAGCTTCTGCTAATTGCCAGTAACCAATTGGTTTTTCTGGAGAGCCAAAATTCAGATTATCCGTTACTGCCAGAGGCTGGGCACCCACACAGCTAAGATTGCGTGCCGCTTCAGCCACCACTGCCTTAGCTCCTTGGTATGGATCGAGATAAACATAACGAGAATTGCAGTCTACGGTAGCCGCAACCCCACTTTGGGCATTTTCCCTTGTCCCCTTACCCCCTTCCAGGGGACGCAAGCGGATAACGGCTGCATCTGCACCGCCTGGTAAAATTACCGTATTATTTTGTACTTGATGGTCGTACTGACGGTATACCCAGTTTTTAGAAGCGATCGCTGGTGTATCAAGCAAGGTCAAGAGAATATCATTCCAGCTTTGCAACTGTCCTCGAACTTCAATCCCAGCAATTGTACAACTAGGCAAAGAATCAGCAGTCCATTGCCAAGCTTGACGTGCATATTCTGGTGGTTCTGCCAACAAATCTCGATGATAAAGCGGGGTATTTTCCGCCAAAGCCTCAGCGGGAATTTCTGCTGCTACTCGACCTTGGTAGAGAATCCGGACAATGGGTTGAGCAATCACTGTACCGGCAACAACCGCATGAAGTCCCCAGCGGTGAAAAATATCGATTAACTCCTGTTCGCGACCTTTATGGGCAACAAACAGCATCCGTTCTTGAGATTCGGAAAGCAGATATTCATAAGGAACCATCCCTAGCTCCCGTACAGGAATTTTATCTAAATCCAGTTCAATTCCCACCCCACCTTTTGCCGCCATCTCGGATGTAGAACAGGTAATTCCCGCTGCTCCCATATCCTGGGCGGCAACAACAGCACCCGTTTTAAATGCCTCCAAACAAGCTTCAATTAACGACTTTTCCAAAAAGGGGTCGCCCACTTGCACGGCAGGACGGTCATCCATTGACTGTTCGGTTAATTCAGCACTGGCAAAACTCGCCCCTCCCATACCGTCGCGCCCGGTAGTCGAACCAACATACAACACAGGGTTACCTAAACCAGATGCTCCTGATTTGACAATTTCTGGCGTTTCCATTAATCCCAACGCCATCACATTCACCAAAGGATTACCAGAGTAAGCAGGGTCGAAGTAAACTTCACCCCCAACAGTAGGTACTCCGACACAGTTACCATAATGAGAGATTCCCGATACTACACCAGCAAACAACCTTTGGGTTTTGGCATCTTCTAAGGAACCAAAGCGCAGCGAGTTTAAAATGGCAATGGGACGCGCACCCATTGTAAAGATATCTCTGAGAATGCCTCCTACTCCCGTTGCAGCTCCTTGAAAGGGTTCGACTGCCGAGGGATGGTTGTGGGATTCAATTTTAAAGGCTAATTGCAGTCCGTCACCTAAGTCTACAACACCAGCATTTTCACCAGGCCCTACCAGTATGCGGGGGCCTTCAGTAGGAAACTGTTTAAGTAAAGGTCGAGAATTTTTGTAACAGCAATGCTCTGACCACATTACCCCAAACATTCCCAACTCGGCTTTGTTGGGATGACGCCCTAAACGGCGGACAATTTCTGCGTATTCTTCTGGCTTAATACCTTCAGCAGCGATTTCTTCAGGGGAAAAGGGAGCAGGAGATGTGGCGGTCATGGAAATAATGCACCAATTGTACAGAGCATTATTCTATCGATTTACTTGCCCTCTAGGTGCAGTTGTAGAAGCCTTCATCTTTACATAAGTTTTTAAGTACTTAAACTAACTTACACTCTCAAATTGAAGCAACTGTCATCTTTATTATTTATTGTAAAGGATATATATTCTAATACGCCTTTTATAGAGATTGCCTTAATTTGTGAAATACTAGTAAATATACTGTTACTTACGTAATAATAAAATCTTCTTGCCTTCTAAATAAATATCAAGTGATTTCCAGACTACGGAAATGGCTATTAGTCTGTGAGATGACTCATTAGTTAAAGGCACAGAAAGTTCAGATTACGCGATGCCTGCGGTTTTTGCTAGCCTACCCACCTGCTGAAAACAGGTTTAATCCCCTGGAATCTGATGAACTTGTTGGCACTTGATTGAGCTTAACTGGCTGTTACAACAGCAGACTCGATCGCTAAATAGCTTTTGAAGAAAGGATTAGGGGGATTTGTTGAGAGATTGCTCATTTTGATGAGCAAACTGACCTTACTAACCAAAATTTCGAGGATTTAGATTATGCCTAGACTTACAGTTCCACCCAACTTGATTGGCACCGCTGCTATTGACACTTTAACTGGCGAACAGTTAAATGCCTCTGTTGGAATCGGTATCGATATTTTAACTGGAGGTTTAATTTCTACGCGCTCAGGTAATGACATTATCAAAGGTAGAGCTACTGCCAGCATTGGCGCTAATGGTCAAGGCGGGAATGGAACTGGTATTGTCAACCGTGGTCGTGTGGATGCAGGAAATGGAAACGACAAGATTACTGGCACTGGCACTGGCGGTAATGGTACTAAGGTTAACAGCACTAACGCTGGTAACGGTGGAGATGGTATTGCCATTACCAATATTGGCAGTCTATATGCAGGCTACGGAAATGACACAATTACTGGCACTGGTACTGGCGGCAACGGCAGCCCAAATGATGAAATGTCTGGCAAAGGTGGAGTTGGAACTGGCATCTTTAACACTGGGATTCTAGATGCAGGGTACGGAAATAACACAATCGCTGGCACTGGTACTGGTGGTAACGGCAGCGGAGGTCTTTACGGCGATGGCCGCGGTACAGCTGGGACAGGCATCACTAATAATGGCAGTTTGAATGCAGGAAATGGAAAAGACACGATTACTGGCACTGGTACTGGAGGCAAAGGCGGCAACATTTTCGAGCGCGGCGGTGATGGTGGAACTGGAACAGGCATCACTAATAATGGCAGTTTGAATGCAGGGGGCAAAGATGACACCATCGCTGGCACTGGTATTGGCGGTGACGGTGGCTTAGGGCATGACAGCGGCGGCCCTGGCGGAACTGGGATCGGTATCAACAACAATGGCAAACTGTACACAGAAGACGGAGACGACGCAATTACTGGCATAGGTACTGGTGGCAACGGCGGTAGCGCTAGTAGCGGCGACAGTGCTGAAGGCGGTAATGGAATCGGTATAGTTAACAGTGGCAGTATTAATACTGGGAACGGTAAAGATACAATTGCTGGTACTGGTAATGGTGGCGAAGCTGGCGGTGGCGCTATCGGCAAAGTTGGAAATGGGACAGGTATTGACATCGCCAAAAGTGGCAGTATTAATACTGCGGAAGAAGATGACACTATCTCTGGTATTGGTACTGGCGGCAAGTCTAGCAGTGGCTTCATAGGTACTTACGACGGTAATGGAATAGGCATCAACAACAGTGGCAGTTTGAATACAGGGCAAGGAAAAGACGCGATTCTTTGTACTGCTACTGGTGGCGATGGTAGCGGTGGAAATGGCACAGGCATTGTTAACAGCAGCAGCCTGAATGCAGGCGATGGAGATGATACAATTACTGCTACTGGTACTGGCGGCATTCGTAACGGCTATACCTATAGCAACTTCAGCGGTGGAACTGGTACAGGCGTCAGTAATAATGGCACTCTCAATCTAGGAAACGGAAAAGACGCGATCGCTGGTACTGGTATTGGTGGTAACGGCGGCATTAATGATGTCGGTAGTGGCAATCTCTTAGGTGGTTCTGGAATCGGTATCAACAACAGTGGCACTCTCAATACAGCCAGTGGAAATGACGCGATCGCTGGCACTGGTACAGGTGGTAACGGCGGCATTAGCAAGACTGATGCCATCGGTGGTAAAGGTGGAATTGGCACTGGTATCAGCAACAGTTATAAATTGGATACCGCAGAAGGAGATGACACTATCATTGGCACAGGTACTAGCGGTCAAGGTGGCATTACTATTAAGGGCATCGGCGACGTCGATGCCGGAACAGGTATCCAAAACACTAAAGATGGCATCATCACCACAGGTTTAGGCAACGACAAGCTTGCAGGTTATGGCAACAGTTTTGGCAACAACTCCACTGCCTATGGCATCCTCAACGATGGCAGTATCGATACTGGTAGCGATTCCGATCTACTCACTGGACAGGCGACAGTCAGTATTGGTGGTACTGCCTACGGCATTTACGGAAAAGGAACCATTAACACTGGCTATGGCAATGACAAAGTAATTGCTACTAGTATCCTCAATGGAGTTCAACAGAAAGTTACTATCGGTGGTGGTCTCAAAATTGCTCTGGGTGCAGGCGATGACTACTTCAAAGGCTTCGGTGCTGCAAGTATTGACGGCGGCGACGGTTTTGACACCCTGGATTTGAAAGCTTTTAATCGCTCTCAAGTGGTTGTATCTGGTGTGGTTTCTGGCAATACATTTCAAACAGCTAACATCAGTTTCAACAACAATGGAACATCCATTAGCTTGTCTAATACTGGCTTTGAGAAATTTCTCTTTGCAGATAGCTCTTTGTCTTACGCCACTTTGACCAACGGCGCATGAGCTTGGTATTAGTCTATCTCCTGCTTTAGCAGCTAATTTTTTAACTGCTGTTGTTTGCAGTGAAACTGAAAAAGAATCTACCGACGTATATACTCTTAGTCAAAACTTGCATAAATTGAGTGCAATTCAGTAATTACTTGGGCAAATGCAGTTTGCCTGTAACAATCAAGTGACGACAATCACACTTATGTATGATTAGGATCGTCTCATTACGATCGCTGAATAGACATAATTAAAGACAACTGAACTCTAGCCGAGTCATTAATAGGGAACACACTAGTTACCGACAGCCTTCATCGAAGACTGTCGGTTTTTTGTTATTAGTCATTAGTCATTAGTCATTGGTCATTGGTCATTAATTATCCTCCTCTGCCTCCCCTGCTCCCTGCCCCATACCCAAATAAAATTTCCCCACAACTGGTTGGTAACTTGACAGAGATTTAGCCACAGCTACTACCAAATGTGGGGAAGTTACAATCAAATTGGTAATCTTATGTTTGTTGAGTGCTAAAACTTTACACTCACTCTAGTAGAGTAAATATATACTCCTAGAACTAACACAGACTTTGTATTAAGACATCGCTTGAATGATGTAATCAAAGTATGGCCCAGCTTCAGCAGCATCTTCTGCACTCAGTAAGCCAAGAGCAGCTGTTTTGAGAGAACTGATAGCTTCTACCATTCCAGGAACAGGAACGCCCAATGAATTGTACATTTCCCGTACACCAATCAAACCGATTTTTTCAATTGGCTCTTTGTCACCGGCAAGTACACCATAAGTAATTAGACGTAAGTACCAGCCAAAATCACGGATGCATAGAGAACGTTGACGTTCGCCGTAAGCATTACCACCGGGAGAGATAAAGTCAGGGCGCTTTTGCCAAAGTTGTTTGGTTGCTTCCTGAACGATCTTTTTTTCATTTTCAGCTAAGGTCGCAGCAATGCGCGTCCGTTGCACGCCGGTTTGCAAAAAGTCTTTGATATTTTTAAGTTCGCCACTGCTGGGATAACGCAGTTCGTCGTCGGCTTTGAGAATAACTTGGCTAATTACAGTCATGATGATTGAAATCACCTTAAATATTATCTGTTAGTTTAGCGAGTCTGAGGTACACAAGTGAAGGGGGAGTGGGGATGAGGGAGATGGGAAGAGGGGCAGAGGATTAAAGGGGCAGAGGGGCAGAAGGGGCAGAGGAGGCAGAGGGGGCAGAGGACGATAATTAATAACTAATGACCAATGACCAATGACTAATGACTAAAACAATTTGGCAACAGGGTGAATTAATTGAAGTGGCGATCGCTGACTTGAGCGATACTGGCGATGGTGTGGGACGCGCTAACGAACGTGTAGTTTTTGTCCCGGATACTGTACCAGGGGATCGCGCTATTGTGCGCTTAGTACACGTTAAACCCAAATATGCACACGCTAAGCTACAGGAGCTATTGCAACCATCGCCCCATCGTATCCGATCTGCTTGTATTGTGGCGGACAAGTGCGGTGGTTGCCAGTGGCAGCACATTAATTACGATTACCAACTAGTAGCGAAACAAAATCAAGTTATTCAAGCTTTGGAACGTATTGGTGGTTTTGTCCAACCACCAGTAGATCCAGTGTTGGCTGCTGCTTCTAGTCTAGGCTACCGCAACAAATCTACATATCCTCTGGGTATATCGGCAACAGGACAGGTACAAGCTGGTTACTACCAAAAAAGTAGTCACCAATTAATTAACTTAAATCAATGTCCAGTCCAAGACTCGCGTTTAAATCCCATGCTTGCGGAAGTTAAGCAGGATATCCAACAACGGGGTTGGCAAATTTACGACGAACAGCGCCATGCTGGGCAAATTCGCCATCTGAGTTTACGCATCGGTCGCCACACTGGAGAAATGTTGCTGACTTTGGTGGTGAAAGACTGGAAATTACCAGAAATTGAAACCCAAGCCCAGGAATGGTTAAAGCGCTATCCCCAGTTAATGGGAGTCTCCCTCAATCGCAATGGCGATCGCACAAATGCTATCTTTGGATTAGAAACCCGTTGCATCGCTGGAGTTCCCCACCTACGCGAAAAATTTGCTGGATTAGAATTTCAAGTACGCCCGGATACGTTTTTCCAAGTTTATACAGAAACGGCAGAGGCATTATTGCAGGTAATTCAGTCAGAACTCAATCTTCAAGGGCATGAATTCTTAGTTGATGCGTACTGCGGTATCGGCACTTTAACTTTGCCCCTCGCCAAACAAGTACGTCAAGCTGTAGGTTTAGAAGTGCAACCAGCAGCCGTGGAACAAGCTATTTTGAATGCCCAACGCAATGAAATCAAAAATGTGACATTTCAAGTCGGCGCAGTTGAGAAATTGCTGCCAAAAATGGGCACAATACCAGAAGTTGTCATCCTCGATCCACCACGCAAGGGGTGCGATCGCAATGTTATAGACACTTTACGGCACCTGAAACCATCTCGGATTGTTTACGTCAGCTGTAAAGTAGCCACCCTCGCCCGCGACCTCAAATTACTCTGTCAAGATGGGCAATATAACATTACACGGGTACAACCTGCTGATTTTTTTCCCCAAACTAGTCATGTGGAAGCTGCTGCCTTTCTTGTGCTATCACATTTGGATAAGGATGCTAACTCCTTTAAAAAAACTGAAATTTCAAATTTGTAGTCTAGTGCATACTAACAATGCTAAAATCGAATTAAGCTAAAAATAGAAATTCATTTTTGTTTAAAGAAATTAAAGTTGCATAGGCTCTTAAAAGTATGAGCAGCATTGTGTAAATTACAAATCGCCGATCGACTAGAGTATGCCAATACTCTACAAAATCAATAGCAACTTAAAAAATTGCTTGTTCCATTATTAAATTTATTTCGGTCGTTATAGATTCCAACAATTGCAACTCATTTATTAAAGTCAATGCTCCCCAGCATTTTCAAAATTTAGTTTTAAAGACGCAAGTTTGAAGGCAGCATGACCACCTCAATTATTATCAGGGTGCCTGTGACACCAAACTGATGTCTAGCTAACTGAAAGCTATGGGGTTTCTCTTGTGATTACTATTTCGCTCCGTCCAGTTGGACGTTATTGGGGCACCATTAGTTTTGCCTCAACCCTCTATCTTTGTCCCATATTAGATTTATTGCTGGCAGAAATTCCAGCCAAATTACAATCAGAACTACGTTTAGGGCTTCAAGAAGCCCTGGTAAACGCAGCTAAACATGGTAATAATCTCGATCCGAGTAAAAGAGTAATAGTTCGTTTTTCCCTAATAGATAATCAATATTGGTGGATAATTTCAGACCAGGGTAGTGGCTTTACCCCCTCATATATTAATGATGAAGAAGAACCCACAGACTATCTGCCACCAGATGAAGCAGAAAGTGGTCGCGGTCTATGCCTTCTTCATCAAATCTTCGACCAGGTAGAGTGGAATCGCAAGGGCACAGAATTGAGGCTTTGCAAACAAATGGAAAATCGCCGCGGACTATCTCTGCGGCGTTAAGACGGGAATGGGGAATAGGGAGTGGGGAAACGATTCCCTACTCCCCACTCCCTACTCCCTTATTTCCATGAGTTGGACAGGGAGGAGCAGAAATAGAGCGATCTAGCCAACCAATGGCTTGTTCTAGTCTGGCTTGAGCTTCCTGTGGCTGATTATTGAGAAGATACACAAGAGCTGCTGCTACTTGTTCGTTGGCGCGGGAATTGCGGTTAGACTTGAGGCGATGCCAATCTTGTGGAGATATGCTCAGCCTTTGCATTAGAGCTTGAGCTAGTTCTAAAGTACTAAATTCATCCAGTTGAGTGGTTTTCGGCAGCTGCGTAGATTGAGACATAATTTGAAGTCCTTAGTTATTTGTCATTAGTCATTTGTCATTAGTCCTCCGTTACAAAGTTCTGTACTCTTCCCCTGACGGAGGCGCTGTTGTTAGCTTACTTACTCGTAGGGGTATGGGGTGGCGGAGTTAGACGTTCGCAAACACGGCAAATCACTACTCTATCGCAGGAAACCTGGTAAGAAACTTTGGGCTTTGTCATTTGTCCAAAGTCCAATGACCAATGACTAATGACAAATGACTAATGACAAATGACAATTAACTTTTAATCTTAGTTTACTACCTGTAAATGAAGCCGTCTCAACAATCACAACCGCCAGGGGAAAATCCGGAACCAGATTTGGAACAAGAAATCGAGGAAGTAGAGCGATCGCTCTTATCTTTGAGAGAACGTTACGAGCAAGTAAAGCGCGATCGCCAGCACAAGGCTCAATTACAACAGCATCAGGATCGATTAAAACGCCATAAATCTCAGACATCAGAAATCAAAGCAGAGTTACAGCAAATCAAACAACAATTGGAAATGCTAGAACTTAACTTAGAAAGCCAGTTGTTTTCTTGGCGCAGTCTCAAAAAACCTTTCTGGCAGGTCGTCCGCTTTGGTGGAATGGGCGTTATCATAGGCTGGATATTGAAGTCTTATGCTGGGTAATTATGGTAAATCGACGGATTGCAGAAATATTGCGAAGTGGTCAACCTGACGAGTCTCTACTAGTTCAAGGCTGGGTGAGGACAAAACGCGAGTCCAAAGGATTTGCTTTTATCGAAGTTAATGACGGCTCATCGCTAGCTAATTTGCAAGTCGTCATCAATCAAGATTTGCCAGATTATGAAGCTATTTTGAAAAAGCTGAATACGGGTGCTGCTGTTGAGGTAGCTGGCGTGTTGGTGGCTTCTTTGGGAAAAGGACAGCGAATCGAGCTGAAAGCAGAATCCGTAAAAGTTTATGGAGAAGCCGATCCCGATACGTATCCGCTGCAAAAGAAGCGTCATTCCTTTGAGTTTCTGCGAACCATTGGACATTTGCGATCGCGTACTAATTCTTTTGGTGCAGTTTTCCGTGTCAGAAATGCTTGTTCCACAGCAATTCACCAATTCTTCCAACAAAGAGGTTTTTTGTGGGTACACACACCCATCATCACTGCTAGCGACTGTGAAGGCGCAGGCGAACTTTTTAGCGTTACTAGTTTGGATTTAAAAAATATTCCCCGCACAGATAATCAAGCAGTAGATTACAGCAAAGATTTTTTTGCTAAACCGACATATTTAACAGTTAGCGGTCAGTTGGAAGCGGAAATCATGGCGATGGCCTTTAGCAACGTCTACACATTTGGCCCTACCTTCCGTGCAGAAAATTCCAATACTTCGCGTCACTTAGCAGAATTTTGGATGGTTGAGCCAGAAATGGCTTTTTGCGATTTAGAAGGCGATATGGATTTAGCCGAGGAGTTTCTCAAACATATTTTTAAATATGTGTTGGAAACTTGTGCGGAAGATATGGAATTTTTCAATCAGCGCATTGATAATTCGGTGTTGGCAACAGCCGAGAATATTATCAACAATCAATTTGAACGCTTAACTTATACAGAAGCGATCGCACTTTTAGAAAAAGCCGATGTCAAATTTGAATATCCTGTCAGCTGGGGCTTAGATTTACAATCAGAACACGAACGTTACCTAGCCGAACAATTATTTAAAAAGCCAGTAATCGTTACAGATTATCCAGCAAAAATTAAAGCTTTTTATATGCGCTTGAACGACGATGAAAAAACCGTTCGCGCAATGGATATTCTCGCGCCGAAAATTGGCGAAATTATTGGTGGTTCTCAGCGGGAAGAACGCTTAGACGTTTTAGAACGTCGAGTAATAGCGCAAGGAATGAAGCCAGAAGATTTATGGTGGTATCTAGATTTGCGCCGTTATGGTACTGTTCCTCACGCTGGTTTTGGTTTGGGTTTTGAACGACTCGTGCAATTCATCACCGGAATGCCAAATATTCGCGATGTAATTCCTTTCCCACGTACACCTCAAAGTGCTGAGTTTTAGTTTGAGTTGAAAATCAGGCGATTAGAAATCACGTCTACACAAACCAAGTCTGTTCTGATGGACTAATAAAAACTTTGAAACCCGCATTCGCGGGTTTCATTTGTATAGGGGGTATTTTATCAAGCAATTAGTAAAAATTAAGATTGTTGAATTTCTTGTTGTAAAACTTGAATCTGCTCAATAGATAATTCGGTAACTTCAGCAATTTGCTCTAAACTCATCCCAATTCGCAACAAATTTAAAGCCAACTTTCTTATTGTTTCTGCTTTACCTTTGGCTTCGCCTTCTTCTAGGATTTGTTGATAAATGACTGATTCGCGCATCATCTCACTCCTTAAAATCTTGTTAATTACATTTTTATTTAATACCAGACCTGCTAAGATGCCACTGGCAGCAGCTATATTTCTTTGTAGCTGGCGATCTCGCTAATTGCTTCAAGTGCTTTGGTCATTACTTAACCAATTGAAGTTTCGGATTTAGACCTATTTGTTAATTGAATTGTCGTTTTTTGACCTAGTATTTTAGGCGTTTGCAACTCTTTTTCTATTTCGTTCAATTTCTGCAAAATCACTTGCGTATTTTCAGGACGCTGATTTGCAGTAGGAGCCATTAAATGGTCAATTAAATCTGCTAAAAGGAAAGAAAGATTGAGTGCAGATTTTCACCAGTGCAACTCGTTCGTAAGAGGATCGTAAATAGATTTATCCTGGGGTTCCTTACCTGTGAGCAGAAAAATAAAAGTCCGTCCCAATGCAAAAAAGTCAGACTGCTGTACCGAATAACCGTTTTGTTGCTCTGGTGGTGAATAGCCTTGTGAAATAATTCTGGTATGAGAATTTCCTGCCACAATGGTTGTCGTGACTTGTCGAACTGCACCAAAATCAATTAAGACAAGCTGCCCACTTGGTCGCAGCATGATATTTTGAGGTTTAATATCACGGTGAAAATATTGATGAGCGTGTACTAGAGCAAGAATTTCTACAAGTTGCTTGAGCCAATTGAGAGCTTGAGCTTCAGAAATACATTGATAATTATGAAATTCCATCCACTGCTCTAAATTTACTCCCTCAATTTTCTCCATTGCTAAACAGTGCAATGGTACACAGCTATTTTTAGGTAAAACAGTAAAATAACCATCTGGTTATACTTTGGGAATACCCGCACTGTTCAGCTGACTCAAAACCTTTGCTTCCTGCTGAAACAATTCAATGGCTTTTGAGTTATTCTCAGTCAGCACTTTTAAAACTTTAGTTGTGCCACAATCATCAACCTCAAAAGTTTTACTAAAGCCACCACTGCCTAGTTCCTTGAGTACTCGATAGCGACCTTTAAGCACTAAATCCGATCCACAGTTACAGCAAATCCTGTTTTTTGCGTTCGCTGGGTCAATAGGTTTTAAACAATAAGGGTTGATACAATAACTCATTACACAAAAATAAAAATTAATTTTTATTTACATTTAAACAGAGGATTAAATCTCTAAGGTTCTAGTAATAGAATTCCCAAAAATTGTGAAAAATTAACATATACTATTTAAAATAGCTAGCTGAAAGAAATTTATAATTCCTACAAGACAAGATTGCTGTTTGAGCTTTTGTAGGATTGCTGGATTGTACCGTTGTTTAATCCAATCTAAATTGACGAACGACAGCCCACACAGCTTGCATTCGATGTATTAATTAAAGTTTGGAAAGAGAATTTATTAGTTTTCAAATCTATATAAAAATCCGTAGGAGTTCAACGGTGATTAAGCCCCTACGGATTTTTAATATTTAATTTATTTAAAACCAATGTAAAATGACGATTAACCTCATTGCTACCAAATTATCAGCAATTCTTCAACTTTTTCAGATCTAGATTTCTGATTTTCATTGAGCGTTGAAAAAATTGTACAAAGCAAAAACTTCATCCTAGAAGTCGAAGAGGAAGCTCCGATAGCAATTCTAAATAAACAGGTGAAATCTCATTACTGAATATTTTAGATAATAGATGCACCCAAACTCATATTTCGGTTCGCATTCTCAAAGATTTGCATAAATATGCAGTAGCTTCATGACTGATTTTTTACTATGGTTTTACAGTCATTATTACTGATACTCAGGTAAGGGCAAATATGACAGAATATAGCTGTTTCGATTTGGAACTACGAGGAACAACTTCCCAGAATAAAAGCGCCTTAAATTACCTAGATGAATTGGATTTATAAGTTTTGCATTAATCCAATCCAGAAGAAGATGGTTGGTAAATTTTAGTTAGAAGTTAGAAGTTAGGAGTTAAAAAATTTATAACTCTTAACTTTTAACTCCTAACTGGATTTATGCCATTTGATTTTCAATCGCCCACCGCGCTAGTTCAGTGCGGTTGTGGAGATTGGTTTTGCCCAACATGTTGGACACATGGCTTTCAACTGTACGCTGACTAACGTTGAGTTCTTCAGCAATTTCCCGGTTAGCTAAACCCCTAGCTACAAACTGGACTACTTTCAGTTCGGTCGGGGTTAACTGGACATCGAAAGGAACTTGGATGCGGGAACCGTTTTCGCCCCCTTTTGCTTGGTGTTCTTTCCAACGGATAGTTTGTTTCAGTGAGGACTCAACTTGGGCTACGAGTTCTTCTGGTTCAAAGGGCTTGACCATATAAACATCAGCACCTTTGTTTAGACCTTTAACTCGGTCTGCACTTTGTCCTTTGGCTGAAAGGAAAAGAACTGGAATCCAACTGGTGCGTTCGTTTTGCCGGACTTGTTCCACAAAAGTATATCCGTCCATTTCCGGCATCATCACATCGCAGATGATCATGTCTGGAACATCTTGCTCTAAAATTTCCAGAGCTTCACGTCCATTTTCAGCGGTGATGACTTCATATCCCCGGAATTCTAAGTAATCCTTCACCAGCAAGATGAGGTTAGGGTCATCATCAATCAATAGAAGTCGTTTGTGATCTTTCATGCTGGGCTCTTTCATAGCAGTGGCACTTGTCGCGCTTCGGTCCATCAAGGTCTTGAATATTTATCCTCTATGGTGGGTTGTGTGAGATGTTGTCCTTTTTTCTACTTAACTTGCCTTTGCTGTCTCAAGTCTCAAAAATGCCGAGCACTTTCAAGAGACTACTAGCTCGATAGCAAAAGTCCAGCAAGGATACGTATAGCAGTAGTATCTATAATGCGCTATTATATATCGCTTTGAAAGGGGCGGGGTAAAAAACACTGATTAAATAATAATCCTTCTGACTAACTAGTTAAGTATTGGCTTAAAGATGACCCTACCTCAAAACCAACCCGCACTTTCTTAAAGCTTACTGCTATAACATACCTTTTGGTTGTTAAGCCTCTATGAGATGTTCGCAAGAAACCAGGAAAGTTTTTGGCAATGGATGGGTTAAAAACGCATATTTTTCAACCGCCATTATGCCTATTAAGTGTTCTTAAACGATCGCTTAATCAACCTCCGGGTTTGCTTGGCGATACCAGACCCCATCAAGGTAGACCACCATTATGAGTCCAGAACAATAAACCTGCAAGCAATTGGTTTTAGTTCTAAAAAAGCAAATGAGATCACCTACTAGCGACTTGTTGAGTCTGAACTCTTTAAGTCGCTTTTTTAAGTACTCCCAAGATTCCAGACTAGCTCTTTTTGAGCAGGAGCTAGGAGTTGTTTGGTCAGCACAAATAAAAATATGTTGCTGGATTTTTCGTACTCCTAAACTTTCTACACAATTACTCAGGGCTTTATTTTCAAGAGACTTGGTGGTTTTAGGGATTTGATGGCTTTTCTGGATCACTTTATTGTTACTCATAGAGCGACTCCCTGCTTACAGTTCTATAACAATTTCCAAGCTTTGCAAATAAAGTTTACTGAGATGGGTACTGGGAAATGGGGAATAGAGAAAGAATTCTCTTAATATTCCCCACTCCCTACTCCCTACTCCCCAGTCCCTATAGAAGTATTCGTAGCTTCCGGAACAAAACCCGCAAGGTAAAAATAATTAAGCATTTGTACTTAAGTACACTCCAGAGATTCTAGTTCGGGAACCCGTACTTAAGAAATTCTTGCCATTGGACTCTGCTTTTGGGTAGATTAGCACTCAGGAGTTGAGAGTGCTAACTCTTCGGAGAAAATGATATGGCAGCAATATCTTTAACAGTTTCTACAGTAAAACCTTTGGGCGATCGCGTTTTCGTAAAAGTGAGCGCCTCTGAGGAAAAGACCGCAGGTGGTCTGTATTTGCCCGATACCGCCAAAGAAAAGCCCCAAGTAGGCGAAGTAGTCGCCCTTGGCCCTGGCAAGCGTAACGACGACGGTAGCCGTCAAGAATTAGAAATTAAAGTCGGTGATAAGGTTCTGTACTCTAAGTACGCCGGTACTGACATCAAACTCGGTACTGAAGAATATGTACTGCTTTCTGAAAAAGATATTTTAGCAGTCGTTGTCTAACTGGGGAGTAGGGAATAGGGGATGGGGAATAGGAAAGAGTCTTCCCGATGCCCAATGCCCTGTTTGCCCAATGCCCAATTCAAAAAAAAATTGACTTACTCCTTGAATTTACACACCTATGGCAAAGCGCATTATCTACAACGAAAACGCCCGTCGCGCCTTAGAGCGAGGTATTGATATCCTGGCTGAGGCTGTAGCTGTTACCCTTGGTCCTAAGGGTCGTAACGTAGTCCTAGAAAAGAAATTTGGCGCACCACAAATTGTTAACGACGGTGTAACCATCGCCAAAGAAATCGAATTAGAAGACCACATTGAAAACACTGGTGTAGCTCTGATTCGTCAAGCTGCTTCTAAGACCAACGATGCTGCGGGCGATGGCACCACCACTGCTACCGTTTTAGCTCATGCGATTGTCAAAGAAGGCTTGCGGAACGTTGCAGCAGGTGCTAATGCGATTTTGTTGAAGCGCGGTATTGATAAAGCTACCGCCTTCCTCGTAGATAAAATTGCTGAACATGCGCGTCCGGTAGAAGATTCCAAAGCTATTGCCCAAGTTGGTGCAATCTCGGCTGGTAACGACGAAGAAGTTGGCCAGATGATTGCCCAAGCTATGGACAAGGTGGGCAAGGAAGGCGTAATTTCCCTAGAAGAAGGGAAATCCATGACCACCGAGTTGGAAATTACTGAAGGGATGCGCTTTGATAAGGGCTATATCTCTCCTTATTTTGCCACCGATGCTGAACGGATGGAAGCGGTTTTTGATGAGCCTTTCCTCCTGCTGACCGATAAGAAAATTGCTCTGGTACAAGACCTCGTACCAGTTTTAGAGCAAGTAGCTCGTGCTGGTCGTCCTTTGGTAATTATTGCTGAAGATATCGAAAAAGAAGCTTTGGCAACCTTGGTAGTTAACCGTTTGCGCGGTGTACTGAATGTTGCTGCTGTCAAGGCTCCTGGCTTTGGCGATCGCCGCAAAGCTATGCTAGAAGATATTGCCGTGTTGACCGGCGGTCAACTAGTCACTGAAGATGCTGGTTTGAAGCTAGATAACACCAAGTTAGATAGCTTGGGTAAAGCTCGCCGCATCACCATCACTAAAGACAACACCACAATTGTTGCCGAAGGTAACGAAGCTGGAGTTAAAGCTCGTGTAGAACAAATCCGTCGTCAAATCGAAGAAACCGAATCTTCCTACGACAAAGAAAAGCTGCAAGAGCGTCTTGCTAAACTTTCCGGCGGTGTCGCCGTGGTGAAAGTGGGTGCAGCCACCGAAACCGAAATGAAAGACAAGAAACTACGCCTAGAAGACGCTATCAACGCTACCAAAGCTGCTGTAGAAGAAGGTATCGTTCCTGGTGGCGGTACAACCCTCGCTCACCTAGCTCCTGATTTAGAAACTTGGGCTAACAGCAACCTCACTGGTGAAGAGTTGATTGGTGCGTTGATTGTTGCTCGTGCTTTACCTGCACCTCTAAAGAGAATTGCAGAAAACGCTGGTCAAAATGGTGCTGTCATTGCTGAACGCGTCAAAGAGAAGGAATTCAGCGTTGGCTACAATGCTGCAACTAACGAATTTGTAGATTTGTTAAGTGCTGGTATTGTTGACCCTGCGAAAGTAACTCGTTCTGCTCTGCAAAACGCTGCTTCTATCGCTGGTATGGTGTTGACAACCGAATGTATTGTAGTTGACAAGCCTGAGCCTAAAGACGCGGCTCCTGCTGCTGGTGCTGGTGCTGGTGGCGACTTCGATTACTAATACTCTGTAGTCGGTTATTTATAAAAACAGCTGCTTCCGTTGTGGAGGCGGCTGTTTTTTTGTGTCACGCAGAGGAGCTAGTGCGTTGGGCGGGCAATGCCCGACTTGAAGCAACTGGCGTCGCGCAGAGGTGCAGAGAGGAGGAAGAGGGTGAGTTTCGACAATGCTTGTAAATATTTAGCTGAACAATATCCAGGTGAGTTTGTACGTTGGTTGTTGGGGGTGGAAGTGCAAAAAATTGAAGTATTAAAAACTGAACTGACACTTGAACCAATTCGTGCAGATTCTGTGACATTTCTGCAAGCAGCTAACGAAATTTTGCATATTGAATTTCAAACTTTAGCGAAATCTAACCCACCGCTGAATTTCCGAATGCTTGATTATTCGGTGAGGTTGAAACGTCAATACCGATGTCCTGTAAATCAAGTATTAATCTTTTTGCAGGAAACTAATAACGAGGTGGCTTTCACAGAAGAATATCGAGACGAAACAACGAATCACCCGATACTGGTGATTCGCTTGTGGGAACAAGATTCACAGCTATTTTTGGAAAATCCTGCACTGTTACCTCTAGCAAGTTTGACACGAACAAACTCGCCACAAGCTTTACTGGCACAAGTAGCTGAACAAGTCGCTACAATTCCAGATAGAGAGCAACGGCAAAATATTGCAGGTTGTGTAGAAATTTTGGCCGGTTTGCGATTTGACAAGGATTTAGTTCGTCAATTTTTACGGGAGGATATTATGAAAGAATCTGTAATTTATCAAGATATCGTTCAAAAGGAAGCCTTTAAATTGATTAGTCGTCAGCTTAAACGGCGCTTTGGTGATATTGATGCATCATTAGTTGAGCAGATTCGTAATTTATCTGCTGAACAATTAGAGAATTTGGGAGAAGAACTGCTTGATTTTTCCGAAATTGCTGATTTGGTAGCTTGGGTAGAGCAGCAAGAGAAGAATTAATAAAAACGATTTACTTTTCAAGATACATCATGTTTTCGAGATTGAGGCTGCAAGTAGTTTTCCGCTTTTATCTTGAGCTTGCAATTTTTGAATAATATGCTCAATAATACTATTCAAATCTTTCCTGCGACGTATAGAGCGTTTTGGGTCAAGTTGACCATGTTTCAATAATTCTCTAACCTGTTCTCCTAGCTTAGTTAAGTAAAGCCTCAACTCTTCTTCACCCTGTTCGCGTAAAACTTGCCGACATTCAGTTAGGATAATATCTCCATTTTCTAGAGTTTTACTAGCGTCTGACTGCTTTGGCGTTGCCTCGGATGAATCTTTACTTCTTTGAGCATTTAAACTGTGAGTTAGACATTTTTCTATAGCCTTGGCAAGTTTAGGATCTGATTCTATAACTTCTGCGATCGCCCTTAATAAGTTTGCAATTTCTGATCCTTCCATTATCTACCTACTCTTTGAATAAATTCTTGAGCTAACTTCACCATCGATTCGTGAGCATCGCCACCATATTTTTGTTTATATGTTAATTGAATACTCAAATCTAAGCTTTCGGCAATTTTTGCTCTTTCTGGAATTTTTGTTTGAAAAATGCTAGGAAAGAAAGGATTCCCGATAATAAAATTTAGATTCTCCATTTGGGCTAGAGTTCCGTTATAACGAGAAATTAGGGTTCCTACTGGTTTTAGGTTGTGTTCCAAATCTTTGTTAAACTTTTCAATATAGTCTATTAGTATTCCTAAACCGTGAATTGACATTCGGTTTGGTACGCAGGGTATTACAAAAGCATGACTAGCTAGAAATGCGCTTTTAATCACTGTGTTAATATTTGGAGGACAGTCTATTAAAATGTAGTCATAATTGTTCAACAATGGTTTTATAAGAGTACGAAGAAGGTGAACAGGTTTTAAGTTTGAAAAATAATAACCTGGTGGCAATTCTTCCTGAATTTCAAATAATTTAGGGCTACTGGGTATAAGATGTAAGCGAGAAAAAGAATTTTTATTTCTCACATTTGAAATATTTTTTTTAGCTATAAAATTCTCATTTTTAGCATTTTCTAAAAAATATTCAGGATCTTTAAATAACAAAGGTAATGTCAATCCTCTATTGTTAAATTCCTTTTCCCAAACCTCTTCTGACATTAAGGCACTGGTCAAATTACTTTGAGGATCGAGGTCAATAACCAGTACATGTTTACCATACATGGTATCCCCTGCTAAATATTCCGCTAATGCCATGACGATGGTAGTTTTGCCAACTCCACCCTTGAGGTTGCAAATACTTATCACTTTAGCTGTCATAATTTCTGGTAGACTCACACATTTCATGGGCTACAGTTCTATGTTTCCCTGGAAATATGCCTAAGTAACAGGTTAATTTTTTCTTTTGCCTAAAAATCTATGAGCCAAAGTCATTCTGAAACAACTCCCCTACATAACCTAAATCCACTCAACCGATTTTCTGATAGAGCAGAAGATTATGTAAAATACCGACCAAGCTACCCCGCAGATGCAATTGATATTATTTTGGAAGGATTAGATAAAAATTCACAAATTCTAGTAGCAGATATTGGTGCGGGTACAGGAATTAGTTCAAGACTATTAGCTGAACGTGGAGTTAATGTCATAGCCATAGAACCAAATGCGGCGATGAGAGAAGCCGCCGAACCGCATACTTTAGTAGAGTTTCGTGATGGAACAGCAGAATTGACCAAACTCGCGGATGAATCTGTTGATTTAGTTACTTGTTTTCAAGCTTTTCATTGGTTCAATCCAGAACCAGCATTATCAGAATTTCATCGGATTTTAAAACCTTCAGGACGCTTAGCGGTAGTGTGGAATAACCGCGATAAAGAAGATGCTTTCACCGCAGAATATAGCCGAATAGTCCGCGAAGCATCTAACAATCATCCAGCAGAATCAAGGATGCAATCAGTAGAGCCACTGTTAGCAACTCCTCATTTTATCAACATCCGCGAATATACTTTTACTTATAGACAACAGTTAGATTTAACTGGACTTATTGGACGAGCAAAAAGTGTTTCTTATCTACCTAATGAAAGTTTGGCAGATAACAAACTTATTGATAGTTTTCAAGAAATTTATCAGTGTTTTCGTGATGAAAATGGTTTTGTGTATCTGGTCTATCGAACTAGCGTACACCTTGGCGAAGCAATTAATTAAATGACTTCCAACTCACAAATTACAGAGGGTTGGCATGGCAAACTGAATTTAGTTTACGCCGATCGCCACAACACAACGCAATTAATTTACACTCACCAACAAGCACCCTTGAAGGTGCAACGCCCATTTTATCCAGAAGGGCAAAAAGTTTGTCATAGCGTAATTTTACACACGGCTGGCGGAGTTGTGGGGGGCGATCGCTTATCCTCTCATATCCACCTCCAACCCCATACACACGCATTAATCACTACAGCAGCAGCTAGTAAGATATATCGCAGTAATGGTTTACAAGCTAGGCAAAACATCCAGATACAAGTTGACGCAGGTGCTTGTTTAGAATGGTTACCGCAAGAAACAATTTTATTTAAAAGTGCGATTTATCAGCAAGATTTACGGGTAGAATTAGCAACCGGGGCTAGCTTTTTAGGCTGGGAAATTACCCGCTTTGGCCGCAGTGCTAGAGGAGAGAAATTCGATAAAGGAGAATGGCGATCGCATACTGAAATTTGGCAACAAGGCGTTCCCTTGTGGATAGATCGGCAATATTTACCAGCTAGTGAAGAAGTTTTTCACAGTTTTCACGGGTTGGCTGGAAAGCCAATCACAGGTAGTCTAGTTTGGCTTGGTGATGCAGTTTCACCAGAAATCGTAGAAAAAATACGAGTTTTAGGAAATGGTATTGGTGAAACAGGTGTTACCAGATTAGAACATGGATTATTGTGTCGATATCGCGGTGATTCTACATCTGAGGTGAGAAACTGGTTTATTGATATTTGGCAGTTGCTACGAGTTTCTTTTTTAAATCGTGGTAACTGTATACCAAGAGTGTGGCAGGTTTGAACCGCCAAGAGGGAGAGAAGAATGCAATTGACGCCGCAGGAAAAAGATAAGCTATTGATTTTTACTGCTGCTTTATTAGCAGAAAGACGTAAAGAAAGAGGTTTGAAACTTAATTATCCCGAAGCTGTTGCCTATATTTCTGCTGCTATTTTAGAAGGTGCAAGAGATGGGCAAACTGTAGCTGAATTAATGAGTTATGGCACAACTTTATTAACGCGGGATGATGTGATGGAAGGAATACCAGAAATGGTACATGAAGTGCAAGTAGAAGCAACTTTTCCTGATGGCACAAAGTTAGTTACAGTACATAATCCAATTCGTTAATATTCAAATAAATTTATTATGATTCCTGGGGAAATTATTACGCCAGAAGGTGAAATTGAATTAAATGCTGGTCGTCCTACTCTTAAATTGCAGGTGTCAAATACAGGCGATCGCCCCATACAAGTTGGTTCTCATTTTCACTTTTATGAAGTTAACGCTGCTTTAATTTTTGACAGAGAACAAGCACGAGGAATGCGTCTCGATATCCCCGCAGGCACGGCAGTTCGCTTTGAACCAGGTGATGAAAAAGAAGTCACATTAGTGCCTTTGGTTGGTAGCCGCCAAGTCTACGGTTTCAACGGTAAAATTAACGGAAACCTCTGAAAACCTTGAGCTTCAGTACGGTATATTTATTTTTTAACGCAAAGGGACGCAAAGGTAAACGCAGAGGTACGCGGAGTTAGAGTTTGTTTGCTACACGTTTAATGCCTTCTTTGAGGTGGAGAACGTTAAAGTTGAGAATAAGACCAAGTTTGCAATTAGTTAGTTTGAGATAAGTTAAAAGTTGTACGGAGTGAATTGGGTTGATGGATTCTACAGATTTGACTTCAATAATTACTTGATTTTCAACTATTAAATCTAATCGATAAACACAGTCTAATTTCACCTCTTCGTAAATAAGCGGTAATGGAACTTGCTTACCAACATTTAACCCCTTTTTCCTCAATTCATAATACAAACACTCCTCATAAGCTGACTCTAACAAACCCGGCCCCAACGCTGTATGCACTCGCATCCCACAACCAATTATCACCCCACTCAAACTATTCTCATCCATCCTCTGCGAACCTTTGCGCTGACTTTGCGATCCTTTGCGTTTAAACTCAATCTTAACCTCCATTACCAAAAGTTATGCCTTACAGAATGTCCCGCCGCGCCTACGCCGAAACTTTCGGCCCCACCATCGGAGATAAAGTCCGACTTGCAGACACAGAATTGTTCATCGAAGTCGAACAAGACTTAACTACCTACGGTGATGAAGTGAAATTCGGCGGCGGTAAAGTCATCAGAGATGGCATGGGACAATCCCCCATTTCTAATGCTGATGGCGCTGTAGATTTAGTAATTACTAATGCTTTAATCCTCGATTGGTGGGGTATTGTCAAAGCAGATATCGGCATTAAAGATGGTAAGATTTTCAAAATTGGTAAAGCCGGAAATCCTTATATTCAAAATAATATAGATATTATTATTGGCCCCGGAACTGAAGCCTTAGCAGGGGAAGGAATGATTCTCACTGCTGGCGGTATTGATGCCCATATTCACTTTATTTGTCCCCAACAAATTGAAGTGGCGATCGCTTCTGGTATCACCACCATGATTGGCGGGGGTACTGGCCCCGCTACCGGCACAAACGCCACTACCTGCACCCCAGGCCCCTGGAATATTTATCGGATGTTGCAAGCTGCTGATGCTTTTCCTGTCAACTTAGGATTTTTGGGTAAAGGTAACGCCAGTCAACCCCAAGGACTTGTAGAACAAGTAGCCGCCGGTGCAATGGGGTTAAAGTTACATGAGGACTGGGGAACTACCCCCGCAGCAATCGATACTTGCCTCAGCGTTGCCGATGAATACGATATCCAAGTGGCTATTCATACCGATACGCTGAACGAAGCCGGATTTGTGGAAGATACCATCGCTGCGTTTAAGAATCGTGTCATCCACACTTACCACACCGAAGGCGCAGGCGGCGGACACGCACCAGATATCATCAAAGTTTGCGGTCAAGCCAACGTTTTACCATCTTCTACCAACCCCACGCGTCCTTACACCCTCAACACTTTAGACGAACACCTGGATATGTTGATGGTATGCCATCACCTCGATCCGGCGATTGCAGAAGATGTTGCTTTTGCTGAGTCCCGCATCCGCCGAGAAACCATTGCTGCTGAAGACATTTTGCACGACTTGGGCGCATTTAGCATGATTTCTTCTGATTCCCAAGCAATGGGAAGGGTGGGCGAAGTGATAATTCGCACCTGGCAGACATCTCACAAAATGAAGGTGCAACGAGGAATTCTTAACCCACAAGGAACTGAAGAAGCAGCAGATAATTTTCGGGCGAAAAGATATGTTGCTAAATATACTATTAATCCAGCGATCGCTCACGGAATTGCTGAACATGTGGGTTCAGTGGAAGAGGGAAAATTAGCAGATTTGTGCTTGTGGCGTCCGGCATTTTTTGGCGTCAAGCCAGAAATAGTCATAAAAGGCGGAATGATTGCATGGTCGCAAATGGGCGATGCTAACGCCAGTATTCCCACACCCCAACCAGTACATGCGCGGCCGATGTTTGGAAGTTTTGCTGGTGCTAAGAACGCCACATCATTTACTTTTGTTTCCCAGGCAGCTTTAGAAAGGGAAATTCCTGCACAGTTAGGTTTACGAAAAACAGCGATCGCAGTTTCCAGAACGCGCCAATTGAGTAAGCAGGATATGAAGCTGAATGATGCGCTACCCCAAATTGAAGTTGACCCGGAAACCTACGAAGTCAGGGCAGATGGTAATTTACTGATTTGCGAACCTGCAACAGTTTTACCAATGACCCAGAGGTACTTTTTGTTTTAGATGGCTATTCAACCAAATCCTACAACCAACGTTGTTTTTTAGCATAGACAATACTACCAATGACGATTAAAGCCATAACAGCGATCGCAACAGGATAACCCAAAGGTTGCTCTAACTCTGGCATATACTTGAAGTTCATACCATAAAGACCAGCAATGAAGGTGATTGGTAAGAAGACCGCCGATAAAATAGTTAAGCGGTTAATTCGATCGCTAGTTTCGCTGGCAATATTATCGCGTTGAATTTCCATTAATTCTGACATCCAGAGTCTCAGGCTTTGATACTCTTGCCAGAGATTATCGATATGATGAACAAATTCTTGATTGAATAATGTCTTTACTGGCTCTGAAATCCATTGAAAATCTTCGTAATCCATCATCGCTAAAAGAGACTTAAAGCTTTGAAAATTACGACGCCCAACACGAGTAGATTGTCTCATGCTAGCAATTTTATGGTACGTTGATTCATCGCCAAAATTTCCTAGAACTTCATCTTCTAAATCATCAAGTCGTCTAGAAATATATTCAAAGACTGTATGGTAATTATTTAAAACATCTTTAAAAATCAGATATAAAAGATAATCAATTCCCCATTTTTGTAAGTCTATTTTTCGCTTTTGAAGATTATTAGTTAATACGCTAAATATTTTGACTTCAGTAATTTCAAAGGTGATAATAAAATTCTTCCCCAACAAAATACTGCCACGCGCTACTTCAAACTCCCGATTTTTTAGTTGAGGAGTTAAAATTTCATAGTTGTCAAATAAACAATCTTCTGTGTCTTCATCCATTCCTGTAGGGATATGGTTGAAAACCATATTCACACGAGATGAATTGAGTCGAAAGTGATTGAGAATTTTAGCAGTTCCAGTGCGATCGCGAAAATTAACACAGCGCAACCAAATATTCTGAGAACCATCAATTCTTTGGAGTACCGTATCAAGATTCTTATTGGAAAATAAATCTACCTGATTCTGAGAAAAGGTAAGAAGAATTAGCATACGGTGACTTTTATTCCAAATCCCCCACTAATGGATGGCGAAACCCATTCTTAGTTCTTCTTTTTAATATCACAATTCCAATAAATAAAAAAGCGCCCTCTTTTCAGAGGGCGCTTTTTTATTTAGCTATTACTGAGTATTAACCGTTGATAGCAGGAGCAGTCAAAGCTACTGGAGTAACATCACTAGCAGCTAAGTCTAAGGGGAAGTTGTGAGCGTTACGCTCGTGCATTACTTCCATACCCAAGTTAGCGCGGTTGATTACGTCTGCCCAAGTGCTGATGACGCGACCTTGAGAGTCAATGATGGACTGGTTGAAGTTGAAACCGTTGAGGTTGAAAGCCATTGTGCTTACACCCAAAGCGGTGAACCAGATACCCACAACAGGCCAAGCAGCTAAGAAGAAGTGCAAGGAACGGCTGTTGTTGAAGGAAGCGTATTGGAAAATCAAGCGACCGAAGTAACCGTGTGCTGCAACGATGTTGTAGGTTTCTTCTTCTTGACCGAACTTGTAACCGTAGTTTTGAGATTCGGTTTCGGTGGTTTCACGAACCAAGGAAGAGGTTACTAGAGAACCGTGCATTGCGGAGAACAAGGAACCGCCGAATACACCAGCCACACCTAACATGTGGAAGGGGTGCATGAGGATGTTGTGCTCTGCTTGGAACACGATCATGAAGTTGAAGGTTCCGGAGATACCCAGAGGCATACCATCAGAGAAAGAACCTTGACCGATTGGGTAGATCAAGAATACTGCGGTAGCGGAAGCTAGAGGTGCGCTGTAAGCTACGCAGATCCAAGGACGCATACCTAAGCGGTAAGAAAGTTCCCACTGACGGCCCATGTAGCAAGCGCAACCGAGCAAGAAGTGGAAAATTACCAGCTGGTAAGGACCACCGTTGTACAACCACTCATCTAAGGAAGCAGCTTCCCAGATTGGGTAGAAGTGCAAACCGATCGCGTTAGAAGAAGGAACAACTGCACCTGAGATGATGTTGTTTCCGTAGATCAAAGAACCTGCAACAGGCTCGCGGATACCATCGATGTCTACTGGAGGAGCAGCGATGAAAGCGATTGTGAAGCAAACGGTAGCGGCTAGCAAGGTGGGGATCATCAATACACCGAACCAACCTACATAAATGCGGTTGTCAGTGCTGGTGATCCACTCGCAAAACCGATCCCATACGTTAGCGTTTGAACGCCGTTGTAAGGTAGTTGTCATTGTTTTATGAGTGCTATTTTTTGTTAAATATGAGACAGACAAACTTTTATTGCCTGTTGAAACAAGTCTACATGAATTTACTTTGATACGATGTTTTGCTTAATATTCTGTAATGTTTTTGTTGAATAAACTCACAGCAATGTAAAGTTTTGGCTCGGATTTATAGCGTCGCTCGACAGCAGCAAAAGCCTTGGTTTCATTGAATTTAACTGATTTCAACAGTAAATCAATTTCAGTCAGGCGATCGCCTAGTTATCTAGCTTTACATTTGTTTACAAAACGATTGAAAACTCTTTAATAAAAAACATGACGTAAGAATCAGCAATCTAGGATTTATAAGGGCTTCTAACTGTATGGAATACGAAGAATTAATAGGGTAGTCCAGCTAGCCGTGCTACCCTACCGTTTACCTAATAAATTGGTATTAATTAGACCTACCTTAAAAATAGGGACTGGGGACTGGGAACTGGGGAAGAGATATTTTTATTGTTCCTTGTGAGTTCCACTCATGAAGTCTCTTGCAAAAGTCTTTTTTGCACTCTTGTGGTCAAAGGGATGCATCTTTATTGGGGAAAGGAAAATACCAAACCTTTCCCCCTTTACCTTTCCCCTTTTCCCGACTTCTGCAAGAAGTCTATTGCAGTTGCTTGTTTACCAAAAAAGTAGATTAAAAATCAAAGTATATATAGGGCAGGCTACCTTCAGGAGCTAATAACCAAACTGCGTAGAAGCATAAGGGGACGAAAACAAGCTTTATAGGCCAGTTAAACTCTAACTTGAACATCCGGTTAAAGGCATAGACTATAGCCATGAGAGTCGCTAACGTTGCCAGTACCCAAGCGAGTTGTTCTTGGTTCATATTTAAAGCTTCTACATAAACCTTTTGAGCAAACTGGGCGTCTGCGGGATAACCCCAAAGATGGCGAGTTACTAAAAAAGAATCTTGGAGGTTAGGCAAGCGGAACCAAATCCAAGACGTAAAAACCATCAGTTGGGTTAACAGCCAAGCTATAAATATACCTAAAGGATTTTGCCAGAATTGTTCTAGTTTTTCAAAGCGATCGCTAACAGCATCCGTCAGTCGATGAACTACTAATCCCAATCCGTGAAGTATGCCCCAAACTACATAACCTAAAGCAGCTCCGTGCCAAATACCAGCAATTAGCATTACAAGAAATAAATTCCAACAGGTGCGAGTCAAACCCTGACGCGAACCACCTAAAGGAAAATAAACATAGTTACGCAGCCAATCACCCAGAGTCATGTGCCAGCGCCGCCAAAAGTCCGCAATACTGGTGCTGAAATAAGGAAAATCAAAATTCTCAGGCAAAACTAAGCCGAAAAGTAAAGCACTACCACGAGCAATGTCTACATAGCCGTTGAAATCTAGATATAACTGCAAACCGTAGGCAATGGTAGCTAACCAAAGATCTGTACTACCCGCACGTTGTAAGTTACCAAAACATAAATCGACGAAAATTCCCAAATGATCTGCCAAAATACCTTTTTTGACTGCACCTCTAGCAATTAACCACAATCCTTCTACAACTCTATTGGTAGTAAGTAAATGTAGTGTATTAAATTGTTTTGCTAGGTTGTGGTAACGCGTAATTGGCCCAGAAATCAGCTTTGCAAAAAATAATTTATACGAAGCAAATTTAAGAAATCTATCTGTAGCAGGGGCACCGCGATAGACATCTATTAAATAGGCAATACACTCAAAGGTAAAAAATGAAATTCCTAAAGGTGCAATCAATTTAAAAGAGTTATCTGGTGAATTTGTTTGCACGTGAAAAATAAATTTATATAAAGGAGTAATATACTTAAAACCGAACAAAATTAAAATATTAAGAATTATACCCAGCCACAAAAGCTTTAAACGGCGTAAATTCCAGTCTCCTTCTGCAAATTGCCATTCTTCATTAGAAATTCGCCAGTCAAGAGAATGCTTTCCATGTGAAGTATTCTTGCCAATTTCTACTCCCAAGCGGAAATTAATAAAAGTCAATGCTAAGAGCAATGGTACGTACTGGATATGTAAAGACGCATAAAAAACTAAACTGGCAATTAGCATTGTCCACAAACGCCATTTTTCTTGTGCTAAAGACCAGTAAATTCCCAGTACGCTTAATAAGAACAGCCCATAGAAAATTGATATAAAATTCATTTTTTAGTCATTAGTTATTAGTCATTAGTCATTAGTCATTGGTCAAACAGGGCATGGGGCATTGGGTAAGCAGGAGGTGTGGGAGGATGGGGAAGAAATCTTTCCCCCCTAGTCCCCACACTCCCCATCTCTCCCCTGCCTCCCCTGCTCTCCTCTCCATCTTTCTATTTCACTGGCCAAGGAATCATCGGATCGTAAGCCAATTTTTTCGAGACTTCATAAGCTCCAAAGCGGTTGAGGTGGCTGGGATCGGAAAAGTAATCATTTACTTTAGGCCACTGTTGACTCAAATCGCGGTAAATAAAGTTGGGATTAGCTGCTAAACGCAACATATATTGCTGGAATTCTTGCTCGTATTTTTTACGCACCGGATCTAAATAGTCTGCTGTCAGAGGCATATTGACAAAGACCAAAGGAATTTTCTGAGACTGCGTAAACTCAAGCACTTCTTGGAAGGCAGCATCTTGCTCTCCTCCTACTTGAAAGGTTTTATAGTCGTTGTCATAATTTCCCGGAACTCTAGAATGTTTTTGATAGTATCTAGCAGGATTAAAGCGAATAGATAAAGCTAAAAATCCATCAAAATCAACTGCTTGTTGGTAAGTATCTTCGGAATTACTATCTGTTAGCTGTTTTTGGGATGTAGTTGTCGGCTCGTTACCAAAAATAAGCAGTTGTTTTTGCACTAAGCTTTTAATCTTATCGCGGTTTTGATAGCTTACAGAAACAGATGCTAGAGTCTGATTTAACCAATCATTGACGGCTTGATAACCGCTAACTTCTTGCTTTTCTTCTTTTGGATTTTCTTGTTTTGTTTTTTCTTGTTTTGGATTTTCCGACAAGTCACTGTTAGTTGCAGCTTGAGGCGATTTCTGAAAGGCTTGTTTATAGCCAGCTGATGCAGCAATTGATTTAAAGGTCATATCTTCGCGTCCGCTGTTGAAAGCACGGGCGCCATCTGCCCAAATAATTAGTTTTGGCAGTTCTGATGGTTCTAAAACATGCCGCAGTACAAAGTCTACAACTTGTGCGGTAGCACCATTAATTCCAAAGTTGAATACGTCAATATTCGGATAACCCTGAGTTGCCAAAGCTTTAGAAAGTGCTGCTGGGTCTACTCCTCTGAGGGCGCGGGATGAGCCAATAATTAATACATCTGGTGGGGTACCAGTTCTAGCAAGACGTTGTTTATACAGGGCTAGCTGTTCGTCTAACTGTCTAACGTTGAAACTTGGGATTTGCGATCGCGCTGCTAAAAGAATAGCAGTAGCGGTTGCCTTTTCTTTCAGCGGTGCGGCTGCTAAACTTCCATTCTGGGCGTCGTCAGTTTGGGTAAATTGAGAAGCATTGAATACGGAACTATCACTATCAGAAGTTTTGGCTTTACCAGCGCTGGCAAAAAATTTCGTTTGTTCGCTGGGATTTTTCCCAGATGTTAAGGATACTTTTGGCTCAGGAGATGATGAAGGCGAGACATTAGCCACTGTTGGAGAACTGGGCGTAGTGCGGGCGATAATCTGACCCAATACCCAATCACTTTGAAGGGTGAGCAATAATCCCAACGTCCCCCAAACCAAAGCAATCTTAATTCCTTGACCATCATCATGGTTTAGCTCCTGTAATTGGTCAGTTTCGGTAAATAGCTGAGTTGCCAACAGGAATTTTTTCACTGTTGCATTCACCGTTCCCAGCCAATCGAGCGCTGCTTCTGTAACAAAGCTTTGAACTTCTTCTGTAGTTAAGTCTGGGCGTAAAATTGGTTCGCTGGTGTCAGAGGTTACTAAATCGTTAACGTATTTAGAAGTAGCAGCAAATTCTGGGGTTGCTTCTGGGACTAAACGTTGGCGATGTTCTAAATCGATACCATGATGCCAAAAAGGTTCTTTATTACCTGCACGCCGTCCGTAGACGCGCACTCCTTTAATACCGGAAATTCTTAATTGGCGGATAAACTGTGTAACTTTGTTGGCTACTTGCCCTCGGGACGGACAAACAGGCGCATCACACATGATGTGCAGTAAATCGCCTTTATTTAGCAGCAGTACGCGAATTCCACCAGTTAAAAGACGCCAATCTAAGTCAGGATTGAGTAAACGCTCCAATAAAAAAACGATCGCTTCTTCATCGCCAGTATTTGCCAAATCCAGTGGCGTTGTCGCAAAAACCGAATGCTCAGAAGCGGGTAAAGCCAGCCAATCAATCCAACCAGGTTGGTGGTCGCCTGCTTTTTCTCCGTATATTGTGACGCCGAGGATGCCTTGGGGGGCGATCGCTTCTAGCTGGGGTACAATTGCCTCCAAGCACACTGTTTTATCTGGAATTGGGGCATTTCCTAAGGGGTCAAAAGCTGGCGTACAAAAAATATGCAGCGTTGATTCTTTGAGAGAAGCTTGGACAGCAACATTTAACCCTGACAATACCTCAGTTAGCAATCTGGCGATCGCTTGCACATCCCCCCAACGCGCCCACTCCTTGAGCATCACCTCTGGCGGCGTTAAATCCACCCGCAGCAGCCAATCAGGTGCAGTTTCACCAGTAACTTGAGAAACAATGACTGCATCTTCGTAGCCAGAAAGCTTGAGATAACGCAACTTCTGGGCTATTGGTTCCGCGAGCAACGAAGCATCGGGACTATAGCTCGAATGGCAAAATATCCACAGGCGATTTTCTTCAACTTGAGAATTCTTAGACTTGTGTAGCTTAATTTTTGCCTGTACCGATACGCCCAACGTACTTAGAGTTTCGCTCAAATACCGAGCAATGGCATCTGGGTTACCTTGGCGTGCCAAACTTTCATTCGAGACAATTAGCGCCCCACCTACTGGTTTCGATTTTCCCGAATCTGCCAGTAAAGCTTGCTCTACCTGCTCTATATGCTTGTCGATTTGGTTCAAGTAAACTTTATGGCACCATTTAGGGCGCTGTTCCCCTTTTCTTCGACCATATACAAATACTTGGTATATTGAGGGTTGTTCGTTGCTTGTGAGGCTATCCAAATCTGTTTGCTGTAGCGCTTGCAGCAAATCAGATAAAGTACGCCAACGCTGCGGACATTCTGTTCCTTCACAAAGAATATGAAGGTCATTTCCCCGTAATCGGATTTTCACCCCGAAAGTGTTAATCCCTGTTGCTTGGCTGATCCATTGCACTAAGGATTGCTGGCGATCTGGTAATACTGTTTTCATGGGAAATTAACTTTGAAAGTCAGCGATTGTTGGGGGATAGTGCCTGCACTTGTAAACTAGAACCATAGGTTTATCACACTTTGACGTTTTTTTTTAACAATTTTGTTACCTTTGTAGCTTACAAAATCAGCAAAGATAGTCTTGTACGGTTGCAAGTCTGGCTAATGTTGAGTTTTGCGTTTATTTTACTCACAAGGGGTCAGAATTCAGAATGCATAATTTAGGAGTCACAATTGAGAATTCAGGAGTCAGAATATTTTTATGTGACTAGCTGATAACTTGCCTTTTAAGTCAAACTTGCCTGTGATAGAGCAAACCCTCCTTGTGAACTAAACAAATACCAAATCTTATCCAATTTAAACTCCTTCTGTTGATATGTGAAGTCATCGTGACTTGTAACTTGTAAATTTACTGATTCTGACTTCTGAATTCTGAATTCTGACTCCGGAATTCTGACTCCTGACTTTTTTTGACTCATCTTTCCCCAACCAACAACTAACAATGACAGCAGACAAACACCAATCCTCAGATAACCCCCCATCCAACCTGGATTTTCTTAGCATTCCCCAATCGTTGCTCTTACAAATAGGTACAGCGTCTATAGTACTGCTGCTGATTACCGGAAAAAGTACAGTAAAAGCACTAGAAGCTATAGGGGAAGCCAGTGAAGAATTATTTCGAGGCGATCGCTTACCCATCCTTGAGTTTCCCAACGATAGCGAAACTAAACGAACTTAGAAAATATACAGCGAACAATTATTTGCTCAGGAAGAACATCACGAGCATTAAGTACAAAGCCTACAAGTGTAAACATTAATTGCCTTTACAATCATTGAGAATATGAGTTCCCTTTTATACTCTTCATCGCCAACTGCGAATATATACCCGGTGTCGGAATTATTTTTGCGTCATCGTCTACAGGTAGTAGAAGAATTGTGGGAGTCAGTTCTGAGGCAAGAATGCGGCCAAAACATGGTAGATTTGTTGCGCCAATTGCGCGATTTGTGTTCGCCAGAAGGACAAACAACCAATGACCAAGCTTCCTCAGCGGTTAAGTTAATCGAGCAACTAAATATCAACGAAGCAATTCGCGCGGCTCGTGCTTTTGCTCTGTATTTTCAGTTAATCAACATCATTGAGCAGGAATACGAACAGCGGCAGCAATTGAGCCGCTTTGACGCAGATACGGAAGCACTAGAGCCGGAAACGCCACCAAATGCTGATTATTCCTCCAATCAAGGTGAAGACGATGCACCTGTTACCGGCGGACTAGCAGCAGATTTGTTGAGCAAGAGTTACGTTCAAAAAACGCAACCCAAACTAAAAGGAACTTTTGCGGCTTTATTTCCCCATTTATTTAAACAGAATGTCCCACCACAGCAAATTCAACGTCTAATTTCCCAGCTCGATGTGCGCTTGGTGTTTACAGCACACCCAACAGAAATTGTGCGTCACACCATCCGCGATAAGCAGCGACAAGTGGTACAACTGTTGCAAAAACTCGATGCTTTGGAAAATGGCTTAGGTAGCACCGGGGTGGGATACCCTTGGGAAGCAGTAGATATTCGCGAACAATTGCTCGAAGAAATCCGTTTGTGGTGGCGCACAGACGAACTCCACCAGTTCAAACCCACGGTACTGGATGAAGTTGATTACGCTCTACACTACTTCCAAGAAGTTTTATTTGATGGTATTCCCCAACTCTATAAACGGTTCAAATATACACTAGCGGATACTTTTCCTTGGCTAGAACCACCGAGTAAAAATTTCTGCTCGTTTGGTTCTTGGGTGGGTTCGGACAGAGATGGTAACCCATCAGTCACGCCAGAAATTACCTGGCAAACAGCTTGCTATCAGCGCAAAATGGTGCTGGGAAGATATATCGAGTCAGTGAAACAACTGATTGAATTATTGAGCGTATCGATGCACTGGAGCGATGTCTTGCCAGACTTGCTGGAATCTCTAGAATTGGATCAATCCCAGTTGAGTGAGGTATATGACGCCTTAGCGCTACGTTATCGACAAGAGCCTTATCGATTGAAACTGGCTTATGTCCTCAAACGGCTGGAAAATACCCGCGATCGCAATCTAGCTTTATACAATCGAGAAACGCCAAAAAATCAAGATAGCCCCCTATACCGTTCTGAAGCCGAGTTTTTAACAGAACTGCGGTTAATTCAGCGCAACTTGACAGAAACCGGTTTAAGCTGTAGAGCGCTAGAAGACCTAATTTGTCAAGTAGAAATTTTTGGCTTTAACTTGACACGGCTAGATATCCGCCAAGAATCATCGCGCCATTCCGATGCGCTCAATGAAATTCTAGAGTACCTGCAAATACTACCCCAACCTTATAACGAACTTTCCGAGTCAGAAAGAGTCGCTTGGTTAACCCAAGAATTGCAAACTCGCCGCCCATTAATTCCAGCAGAATTGCCGTTTTCGGAAAAAACCAACGATGCGATCGAAACCTTTCGCATCGTGCGATCGCTGCAACAAGAATTTGGCGTCAACATTTGTCAAACTTACATTATCAGCATGTGTCGCCAAGTCAGCGACGTCTTGGAAGTATTGCTCTTAGCCAAAGAAGCCAGACTTTTTGACCCCGCGATCGCTGTTGGCACAATTCAAGTCGTCCCCTTATTTGAAACAGTAGAAGACTTGCAACGCTCCAGAAGCGTCATGCGAGAATTATTTGAACTTCCCTTGTATCGCGCTTTGTTAGCTGGCGGCTACGCAGCACAAAAGGAGGAAGAGGACACGGGAACACCGGCACAGGGGAACGCGGGGAAAGAATTCACCGCGTCCCCAGTCCCCAGTCCCCAGTCCCCAGTCCCCAGTCCCCTCACTCCTAACCTGCAAGAAGTGATGCTGGGCTATTCTGACAGCAACAAAGACTCTGGTTTTTTAAGCAGCAACTGGGAAATTCATAAAGCCCAAAAATCGCTGCAAAAAATAGCAGAAGGGTATGGCGTGAATTTGCGCATTTTCCACGGACGCGGCGGTTCTGTGGGGCGGGGAGGGGGCCCGGCTTACGAAGCGATTTTGGCTCAGCCAGGTCACAGCATCAATGGACGAATTAAGATTACCGAACAAGGGGAAGTTTTAGCTTCCAAATATTCCTTGTTGGACTTAGCTTTGTACCACATGGAAACCATCACCACCGCTGTGATTCAAGCTAGTTTGCTGCGGACAGGGTTTGATGATATTCAACCTTGGAATGACATTATGGAAGAACTAGCGGCGCGATCGCGGCAACATTATCGCGCTCTAATTTACGAGCAACCTGATTTTATCGACTTCTTCCATCAAGTCACCCCAATTGAAGAAATCAGCCAACTGCAAATTAGTTCTCGTCCAGCGCGGCGTCCCTCCGGGAAAAAAGATTTAAGCAGTTTGCGAGCTATTCCTTGGGTATTTAGCTGGACGCAAACTCGCTTTTTACTACCTTCTTGGTACGGTGTCGGCACTGCTTTGCAAGAATTCTTGAACGAAGAACCAGAAGAACACTTAAAATTACTCCGCTATTTTTACATTAAGTGGCCTTTCTTCAAAATGGTGATTTCTAAAGCAGAAATGACCTTGGCAAAAGTAGACATGCAAATGGCACAACACTACGTTCAAGAATTGTCAAAACCAGAAGATAAAGAGCGCTTTGTGAAAGTTTTTGACCAAATAGCTAGTGAATTTAATCTCACAAGAGATTTGGTTCTCAAAATTACCAATCACAATAAACTTTTAGATGGCGATCCGATATTGCAAAGATCTGTACAGTTACGCAACGGCACAATTGTACCCTTGGGATTTATCCAAGTTTCCCTGCTCAAGCGTTTACGCCAGTCCTTGAATACTACTGCCACTTCTGGAGTCATCCACTCCCGTTATAGCAAAGGTGAATTATTGCGAGGAGCATTATTAACCATTAATGGTATTGCTGCGGGTATGAGAAATACAGGTTGATCGGGAATGGGGAATGGTGAATGGGGCATGGGGAGATGAGGGAGCAAAACAATGGAGTTAAAATACTTGTCGGCGAGTATCAAAGACTCATTCACGAGTATCAAAGACTCGTCGGCGAGTATTAAAGACTCATTCACGAGTATCAAAGACTCGTCGGCGAATATCAAAGATTCATCTCAAATCCCCAATGCCTCATGCCCCATGCCCCATACCCAATGACTAATGACTAATGACTAATGACTAAAAACAAAATTTTAATTTGCACATTTTTAGCACTATCGTCAGGTTTTTTTACTGCTTATACCACTGGACAAATTACCACTATGTTGCATAACCAGAAGTGTCAAAACCAATACTGGGGTTTGAAGGTAATATGTAACACTGGGGCTACAGTCGGAGGAATGTGGCAAGGTAGCACAACAGGACTATGGACAGGTACAGTTCTAGGCGCGTTTGTTGGTGGTTTGGTGACGCGGGAAACTCAAAATTAAATAATGGATAAATTTCTCGTCAGCAGCGTTGGTGTCAGCAAGACTGGTAAAATTTACCCGTAGTGAACAAGAGCGAACACCATGACTACTGAAACTAACCCGGGTAATCCAACGACTACAGGTGCTGATGCTGTTGATGAAGCGATCGCACGAGGAATTGATTTTGATGGTTCTCCGATTCCACCTGCCAAATTAGAACTTTATCGCAAAGTGATGGGGCTAGAGGGCAATAGACAGCGCAGTGGTGTATCTAATACTATGCGATCGCGTATTGTCCGCATCGGTGCCAAACACATTCCCCAAGCTGAACTCGACCAATTGCTTAAAGATGCTGATTTCGCACCTTTGAAAGAAAAAGAAATTGCCTTTTATTACGGCGGCAAATAATTTTGAGCGTAGGCAATGCCTACGCATCATTTGAGATATATTTCCATGCCAATTCTTCATGCGTCGAGATTCAATTTTTTATAAACTATTCCAACAATCTCCTACTTTATTATTTGAATTATTGACAAATCCTCCAGCAAATGCAGATGAATATAAATTTGATTCGGTAGCTGTCAAAGAACCTAAGTTTGAAATTGATGGGGTATTTTTACCACCAGAAAATCAAAGTCCAGGTATTGTGTATTTCTGTCAGGTGCAATTCCAAAAAGACGAAAAGTTATATGAAAGGGTATTTGCGGAATCTTCACTGTATTTCTACCGCAACCGTGATAGATTTAGTGATTGGCAAGCAGTGATAATTTATCCATCACGTAGTATTGAGCAAACTGATACTCATCCTCATAGAACACTTCTCAACGGCAACCAAGTGCATCGGGTATATTTGGATGAGTTGGGAGATATTCGTTCCTTACCTTTGTGGGTGGCAGTGATGGTATTAACTACTATAGAAGAGGAACAAGCCCCCGCAGAAGCTAGGTATTTATTAAAGAGAAGTCGTCAAGAAGCTTCTTCACCAGTAAGCCATGCCATAATTGAAATCATCACGACCATCATGACGTATCGGTTTGAGCAACTGAGTCGAAGGGAGGTGGAGTTGATGTTAGACATCACACTAAAAGAAACAAGAGTTTATCGAGAAATTAAAGAAGAAGGACGAGAAGAAGGACGAGAAGCGACGGCTAATATTATTATTCGACAGTTGACAAAGCGGTTAGGGGAAATTCCCCAAGAGGTGCGTTCTCCGGTTGCAGGTTTGCCATTACCAATGTTGGAAACATTGGGCGAAGCATTGCTGGATTTTACGAGTGTGGCTGATTTACAGGCTTGGTTGCAGGCGCGAATTAATTAAATGTAGAAAATGCGATCGCAATTTTAATGTGTAACGAGGGTAGGCGAGATCGCTTGTAATATTTTACAGATATTCTTTACTAACTCGTTTAAACAAAAGTTTGCTATAAAAATAGCAAACCATACTTTGTACCTACATCAATTTCAATTAATTTGAACTTACAGAGTTTTCACGCTCAACACGTGTGGTGGCGTTGAATCTGGCGGATAAATCACATCTACGTGTACTATACGCTTAGTCGAGGGTAGAAGTGTAAGTTGCACTAATGGTTCTAATACCTGCCCAGTTCTGTGCCATAAATGCACGTAGCGGATTTTTTGTTCGCCTTGGTCATCGAAATAACGTAGCCGCACTGTACCACGGAAGAAGGGAAAAGCTAGGGATGGTTTGCGGAAACGCAGACCTCCTTGGGATAATTTATCTTCTTTTAAAGGTGTTTCTAAGGTAACAGCGACGGTTTGATTTTGGACAGTGTTATTACTTAAAGGTAAAGTCAGCTTATATTCGATACCGTAATTGCCGTGTGCTTCGTATGCTGTATCGGGATAGCGTACCAGCATCTTGGCTGTTTGGATTTGGTCAGTACCCAATCGCCCACCCCGCAGTGTAACTATAGGATAAGAAATAGCTTTGCCGCGCTGGGGAATAGTCAGATTTGAAGCTTGGGGATTATCGACCAGTTTGGCTTGCCATTGGGAACCTTGAGATACGCCAGCAACCCGTCCGTAAATCAGCGCGCCACCGGTAGCGTTTGGAGGAGTTGGTGTTTTATCTCGCGGGCCAGCAAAGTTACCATTATCTAGTAAAGCTTGCCATTCTGTGAGAGTCGGTGCGCGTTCGCGAAGCGTGCCGGACGGCATCTCGCTTCCATCAGGATTTTTCTTGGCAAACATCGCCAAACTTGCTGCATAAACTGCATCGCTACTACGCAGCCGCATAAAGGTAGACCGACCATTCACTGGTTTTTCTAGATTTCTTACAGGGATAGGATGATTTAGCAACATCCGGCTTTGTCCTGGGGGAATTATCAGTGTCGCGGGAAAATCGGCTTGTCGGACGCCTCGGAGTACATCAGCAACAGTGCGGGCACCCGGGCCTGAGTAAGTCTTACCATCGTTATTGTCAATGTAAGGAGGTAAAGTGATAAAGGGCGCATCCTGCATTAAATAACTCGCAGCTTGCAATACATCTACTGCTACAGCTTTTTTACCAGGATTATGCACAATTACGCCCAGGTATAGCGTTTTTAAGTCCTTGGGAGTGTGGGTGTAGTGATGAGCGAATAAGTCAAAGCGTCCTTGGAAAGGGAAATTGAGGTGCGCTGCTGGAAATTTTTTTCCTTTGCTGGGAAAGGTAGAAAGTAAAATACCCTCCGTTTTAATCCATTCTGGGCTATTGCTGTTAAAGACGGGTATTGTGTCTAATTTGCCTGGTAAAGCCCGAACTTCGCCTGATTGAACAATTTCTTGGGCAGTTGGCTGGGGTGAAGTTTGAGCGATCGCTGAATTATCGTTACGGTTTGTGCATCCAAGGGTTTGAGTTATAGCTAATCCGCATAGAACTATGAATATAGATGACGATAATTTAGCTGGCATAGATTTTACTTTCAAATCAGTTGTGATGTTAAAGACGATCGCTGATTACTACAAGTTCTTTTCAACAGATTTCTGAATAGCGATCGCTTTCCTTCCAGCGACCAATTTATATACTTGACTTACCACTATATTGCTATAATTTATTTTTTCGCAATAACCGTACTTCGGATACTTCAATTATCTATAGCTGTAAGCTAAATTGAAGTAAGTTGGATTTTCGATTTAGGAGCCAGTGAATGGAAATACTTATTGAATCCACAAAAGAATTTGAACAAGATTTAGAATATTTTAATAATAAACAAAAGTTTAATATTATTAAAAAGTTAAATCAATATATTGAATTAATGTCTAAAAATAAAAAAATCTTAGATCGTTATGCTGTAAAATTTAACAATATTAAACTTAATACTAATTATGATTCCTCTCTTTATTCTTTGAAAATTGATAAAGATATCAGAATAATACTGACTATTGATGACGATCCAATTTTTGATAGAACGGTAATAACCTTATTTAGAACTGTAAAGGCTGAAGATGCATTAGCCGCATATATTTCAGTTGCAGATTCTCTTTATGAAGACTTTAGCATCGAACATCAAGAAATTGGGGTTCATTCAAGCTAATGTCACAGATTAAGCCTCTTTTAGATGAATATGGTGTTATTTATGAAGCGATGAAGATTTTACCAAAAGACCTGAAAATTGAATTTTTAGAAGCTTTGGCTGAACTAGAAGATAATGAATGCCATAGAACCAGAACTTTTCCGAAAACAAGACTGCATAAAGTAAAAGGTATTAAACAAGCAATATATCGTGCAGATATAGACAAAATATCTGGATGGCGCATCCATCTCCAGTATATTGAAGGGAAAATTCATTTAAAAGATATCATCGAAGGTCACAGACATGATGACGCGATAGAAGTAATTAAATCCAAAAAGAATAGGTATGATTAGTGAAAAATATGGGATATTTATATGAAAATCTGTAGATAGTAAATTTATAAATATTGAAAAAAGACTTCTGGGACTAATTTTAGCTCTCGAGAAACAAAGCGTGAAATTTCAATCCATAAAGCCCTATGTTTATGTTTTCCTGATTCAGAAAAAACTAAACTTTCTAATTTATAAAACTTAGGATCGGCAAAATCACATTGATAAAGTTGAATAATTTCGTGACCTTGCCTACCGTTGAAGATAAACAAATTTTCGATACAACCCAAATAGCGAATATTCGTTAACTCTGCCTGAATTTCCTCTTGAAACTCACGTTTTAGCGCTTCGGAGCTAGTTTCACCAAACTCAACACCGCCACCTAAAGCCCGATAAAATATTTCTTGCTTTGCAGGGTCGTAACCTTCAGAAACAAAAATGCGTTCGCCGTCTCGAATTAATCCTAAAGCTAATACCCGAATTTCGCCCGCTTTCCTCATTGTGGTAATTAATTATCGTAATTATCGTAAATAGAGTGAGGACGGCTTTCGCTATCTTCAACAGGCCAATCTTCATTTTCGCCGCCGATATATAAGTCTTCAATAGTTACATATTCTTCACTTAGTTGTGTAAGAGCATTGATTAAAACATCGAGAGCGATCGCATCACTAGTTCCTAAGTCAAACCAACAACGCCCCCACTGTCCTTGATATTCAAATTCACCCATATTGTGCATCAGCGCCAGTAAGCTTTTGTCGTACCCTTGGGAATCGTAATTCATATAGCTAATATCGAGTCCAGTTTCCTGTACCTGGAGATTTTCTGCATTAAACGCGCCCAATTTTCCTAAATAAAACCAGGAATCAAAAGCCTCTTCTACATACTGCTTTTCACGCTCAGAAGGAATAGTGGTGAATTTTACCCAAATCCACACATCAAAAGGATTAAATTCGCGGAATTGAATTTGCATTTTAGTTAGATATTTCAATTATTTTTACTGAAGACAAGCATATCAGAGTGGGGAATAGGGAGATGGAGAAGTGTGGGGAGAGGGGGGAAAGATTTCTTCCCCATCTTCCCACACCTCCCACACCTCCCACACTTCCTGCTTACCCCATTACCTTGAATTATTTAGGCTAAGAGTATTTTTACGTTCGCTCTCGATTTGTTTGACTAAAGTATTTGGGAGTTGAGATTTTTTAGTTAATGCTTTGTCAAAATTAGCGATCGCTTCCTGAATAAATTGCTGACTTTTTTCTTTTTCTCCTAGTCGTCTCAGAATTTGGGCTTTGAGATAGTAAATTTCTGGATTATCGCGGGCGTTCTCAATGGCACGATTAACATAATCTAGAGCCTGAGGATACCGTTTTAAATCCCGATAGGCAAGGGCAATGCCCCGATATACGAGATAGTTAGGAGCAGCATTTTCTTGTAAGCGCCCAATTGCTTGATCTGGACTAGCGAAAGGCAAATTAACCGCCAACAATAAATCCATATAACCCTTGATTAAATTTAGTTCTGGATCGTTGGCAGAAATCGCTTCGGCCTTGTCTAAATATTGATAAACTTGCCGCAAGCGACCAAAAGCTTCTGGTACACCGCTGGCTGTACCTTCACGGATGAGAATTACAGAACCCTGTAAAAAATGTCCAACAGCAGTGTATAAATTTCCGCGTAATGGATCGGTAGCAATCAGCTTTTGGGCGGTTTCTAAGGTTTTCTGGCTGTAGGTGTTTAGTTTAGCCCAATCTTTATTTCCATAAGCCAAAGATGCCTTCATCGCATAAGCTAGAGGTTCATTTGGCTCTTTGTCTAGCGCTTGTTTGAGATGACGTTCTGCTGCTGGATAGTTACCTTGTTGAAAAATTGCTTCAAAAGCTGCTTGAGTTTCGTTGCCAATTTCATGAGGTTTGTCAGTCCGAAAGGGATCGCCAGCTAGCGAGGGATTTATCGACAGATTAAGTGCGATCGCACTCCCAAAAACCACCCGAGCAACTAACTTGAGTCTGGCAAATCCGACTAATTGAGAAGCAGAAAACCTTTTAGTCATTTTAAGCCTCAGAATAATTGCGGTTGAAATAGTTGTATGTGTTACTTAGAATGCAAAAAATAATTATAGGTAAAATTTTCTATCAAGGTTGACTTGGGTAATTGTTTCATGTTCCCAAGTATGTTAGTGCCATTAGACCAGAGAGGGGAAAGCTTATAGGAGGGATTGTGACTTTTCCCTTTATCCCTTGCCCTTTTAACAGCCGGAGGCTGCCTTTATCGGTTAGCCTTTTGTGTACTTCTGCAAGAAGTCTATTGTTTAAGGGTGATTCTGCCACAATGGAGAAAAGGTGGATAATTCTTGCTGCTAAATTAGGGTGTTAACGCAAGTAATGTAGTATCAGTTTTTTAGAATTTTCCAGTTGCTCTTGGTGTAGTTAATCAGTAATTTGCTGACTTTTTGGTAATCTTAACAAATGCTCTATCTCCGAAATCTAATTTATCACCCCACAGCCTGCCCAACAGCAATTCTCAAATCGATCGACTTAGAATTAGCACCCCAGCAGCTAGGTCTGATTATTGGCCCGAGTGGTTCTGGTAAAAGTACGTTACTAGAAATTTTATCTGGATTAGCTGAACCGACTTCTGGCGCACTATTTTGGCGCGAACAAGAACTGATTCCCGAACAGCTACAACAATTGGCTGGGTTGGTATTTCAGTTTCCAGAGCGACATTTTTGTGGTAGTTCGATTTTAGAAGAATTGCGTTTAGGACACCCTGAATTAGGGTCAGATCGAGTCAGACACGCGCTAAGTGAGGTGGGATTAGATCATTTATCGCTTTCCATTGCACCCCATGCTTTGAGTGGCGGTCAGCAAAGACGTTTAGCTTTAGCAGTGCAATTAATTCGCCAGCCAAATGTACTGTTATTGGATGAACCTACAGCTGGATTAGATTGGTCAATGCGGCGACAGCTGGTAAATTTATTAGCAAAACTCAAGCAAGATTGGACATTGTTAGTAGTGACACACGATGCTGGAGATTTATTAGCGATCGCAGATCGTTGCTGGACACTCAACCACGGCGTACTAGAATCAGTTGACCCAAAGACACTAGAAGGCAAAGTTAAAGAACCTTTACCGGCGGTATGAGTTGGGGAGATAGGGAGATGGGGAGATAGGGAAGTGTGGGGAGTGTGGGGAGTGTGGGGAGTGTGGGGAGAAAGAGAATTTATGCCCTCCTCTGTTCCCACACCTCCTACACCTCCCATATCTCTAATGCCCCATGCCCCATAACCAATGACTAATGACTAATGACTAATGACTAACTCATTGCCTGAAATGGCGGAAATTTGGCAGCAAACCCTGAATTGGCAACCAAGTGTCCAACAGCAGGTGCAATTCCAAAGGCTTTATGAATTAATCCTAGAAGGTAACCGCCAACTAAATTTGACTCGCATCACTGAATCGCAAGAGTTTTGGGAAAAACATCTTTGGGATTCACTACAAGGAATTGCACCGCAGGGAGAATTTATAGCCTCTCTTAAAGAAGGTGTATCTGTAATTGATATTGGTACAGGTGCGGGCTTTCCGGGTATTCCAGTAAAAATTGCTGCACCTAATTGCACAATTACTTTGATGGATTCAACCCGCAAAAAAATTACTTTTATTGAAAAAATCTTAACTGAACTTGCCCTGACTAATGCTAAAACTCTCGTTGGCAGGGCTGAAGAAATTGGTCAGCAACTCCAACACCGACAAACTTACGATATTGCCCTAATTCGTGCTGTAGGAACAGCCTCAGTCTGTGCAGAATATACATTACCACTGCTCAAACAGGGAGGTTTAGCAATAATTTATCGTGGTAATTGGACAGAGGATGAAACCACTGTTTTGCAAAATGCTGTTAAGCAGTTGGGTGGTGTTATTGAAGCGATCGAAAAATTTACAACACCGTTGAGCCAAAGCGTCCGCCATTGTGTGTATTTGCGTAAGGTAGCCACGACACCAATTCAGTTTCCCCGTACTACTGGTGTACCTAATCAAAAACCTCTTTGACAATAAGCTTCTCGCAAAAGTGGAGAAAAGGGGAAGGGGAAGATCCCTTTTTCTTGCCTTTTCCCTTTCCCCTTTCTTGCAAAAATTCACCTCAAGACACTCTACATAAAATTTAAAATTTATATATTTTGTCCCCATTCTTGCTATCTAAGCAAATTTAAATTTTTGAGCATCTGCAAACCGCGTGTTTATCTCATCCCAGTTAACCACGTTCCACCAAGCCTCTAAGTAATCGGCGCGACGGTTTTGGTAGTTGAGATAATATGCGTGTTCCCATACATCATTGCCCAGGATGGGATATTGACCTTTGCTGAGGGGATTATCTTGATTAGCTGTAGAGGTTACTTCTAACTTGCCATCTTTGTTACGCACTAGCCACACCCAGCCACTACCAAAACGAGCAGCACCAGCTTGGTTAAACTGTTTTTTGAAAGCCGCAAAACTACCAAAGTTTTGATTAATAGCCGAGGCTATATCTCCTGTAGGTTCTCCACCACCTTTGGGCTTCATGATTTCCCAAAACATTGAGTGATTCACATGACCGCCGCCATTATTTAGTACTGTTTTGCGGATATCTTTTGGCACTGTGTCAAGTTTTTGCAACAGTTCTTCAACACTTCTACTTTTCAGTTTTGGATATTTCTCTAATGCCGCATTCAGGTTTTTCACATAAGTTGCGTGGTGCTTATCGTGATGAAACTGCATTGTTTTGGCATCGATGTGTGGTTCGAGCGCTTCATAAGCGTAAGGTAAAGGTGGTAGTTGAATAGCGCCTGTTGTGTTTGGTGTTGTGTCGGGAGTTGGAGTATTTCCTACAGAAGAATTTTCTGAAGATGCACAAGCATTTACCGCCAAAGCACTTGCAGTTGATGTGAGTAAAAACAAGAAATAGCGTCGATTAACAGTCATAGAAGTTTTTGCAGCGAACTTATGTCAATTACTTGGTCGTTCTCATTTTCTTAGATTGTGGTTGCAAAAAATTAGGGAATGGGGAGCAGAGGAGCAGAGGAGCAGGGGAGTGTGGAGAGTGTGGGGGGAAAGATTTCTTCCCCATCCTCCCACACCCCCCACACCTCCTGCTTGCCCAATGCCCAATGCCCCAATACCGTTCAGTTAAGCTTTTTTCTCCCCCTGCTTCCTCTGCTTCCTCTGTTCCCTCTGCCTGCCTTAACAGATAAATTCCTTAACTGAACCGTATTGCCCTATGCCCTATGCACTATTACCAATTAATCAAAATGCTGAATTATGGCTTCGGCAAATTCAGAACATTTTAAGGGTTCAACTGCTGGTTCTAGCAAACGTGCTAAATCATAAGTGACTTGACTGTTGGCGATCGCATCTCCTAAACCTTTCTTGATTAGGTCTGCGGCTTCTTGCCAACCGAGATATTCCAACATCATCACACCGGACAAAATCACTGAACCAGGATTAATCTTATCTAACCCGGCGTGTTTGGGCGCAGTGCCGTGGGTGGCTTCAAATATGGCACTGTTATCGCCAATGTTTGCCCCTGGGCCCATTCCCAATCCACCAACGATCGCCGCAGCAGCATCAGACAAGTAATCGCCGTTCAAGTTCATTGTCGCCAAAATCGAATACTCATCTGGTCTGGTTTGGATTTGTTGAAAAATACTGTCAGCAATCCGGTCGTTCACTAAAACTTTATCTTTCCATTTGCCATCGCCGTGGGTTGCCCAAATTGAATTAAGAACTGTTTCAACTTCCTTGACAATTTGTGCTTTTTTCTCATCGGTGAGAGCATCAAACCCTGGATCGATCTGACGAGCATTTTCTTCTAGGGAAATATTGGGATTTTTTTCCTTATTGCTCAAAATCCAAGATTCCCTTTCGGTGACAGTTTCTTGGCGAAACTCCGTCGTTGCTAATTCGTAACCCCAATCGCGGAAAGCACCTTCGGTGTATTTCATGATGTTGCCTTTATGCACCAAAGTCACTTGTTGCTTGTGTTTGGGCAATTGTAAGGCGTGTTTGATGGCGCGTCTAATTAGGCGTTGGGAACCAGTTTTACTGATGGGTTTAATACCGATACCGGCATCGAGGGGAATTTGTTTTTTCCCATGTTCTGGAGTAGCGGGGATAAGTTCCTCGTTGAGAATTTTAATTAAGCGATCGCCAATTTCGCTACCTTGCCGCCACTCAATACCCAAATAAATATCTTCTGTATTCTCTCGATAAACAATTACATCCAGCTTTTCTGGATTTTTGTGGGGTGACGGCGTACCCGCATAATAGCGACAAGGACGCACGCAAGCATACAAGTCAAAAATTTGTCGTAGTGCCACATTTAAAGAACGAATACCGCCACCCACGGGGGTAGTTAAAGGCCCTTTAATAGCTACACCATATTCTTCAATTGCTGTGAGAGTGTCCTGAGGTAAATACTGATAAGTTCCGTATAAATCGCAAGCTTCATCCCCAGCGTAAACCTTGAACCAGCTAATTTGACGTTTACCTTTGTATGCTTTAGCTACAGCAGCATCTAGCACCTTTTGGGTAGCAGGCCAGATATCTATGCCTGTACCGTCGCCTCGAATAAAAGGGATAATTGGGTTATCAGGTACGATCGGTTCGCCATTTTTGAAGGTAATTTTCGATCCAGTTGTGGGGGGGGTAATCTTCTCGTACATACTTCAAACACTCCTAAAAAATATGCTGTTGGGCATAGGGCATGGGAAGAGGCAGGTGAGCAAAGGGGCAGAGGGGAAATACTATTGTCATTTCTCTCCATCTCCCCATCTCCCCATCTCCCCATCTCCCTGAGGCGCAGATTTTCCCCCTATTTTCCTTGTACATTATTTGGGGATTTAAGTGTGGGATTGGGTGAAGCGATCGCAATTTTGTACGATCAAAAATAGTAAACTACTTTTCGCTATCTTTGCTTCACCTTAAAGAATCCTCGATAGCTGACCGCTTTTTCTACGCTAGAGCTAATACGAGTAATGGCATGACAGACCCAATGATTTTATCAGGCCCTGCTAGTGACATCGACTCCCTCCGACAAACATTAATCGCTGGGTCTCCTCAAATCCAACAACAAATCATCTCACAGTTAGCTGAGTTGGGCGATGGGGGATTAGATGTGTTGATGGAATTTTTACAGAAACGGCGCGATAACCCAGCAACTTGGGTTGATGGCAAAGCCTACCAAGTACTCTACAAATCTGATGCACCTCAAGCCAAAGAATTTCTGCTCTCGTGGTTTCCTGAGGGAATTGTACCTCTAAAATCAGAGGGCGGGATTAATTACAATCCTTTGCAACAGCTACTCGCCGCCCAAGAATTTCAAGCCGCCGATCGCATGACTATAGAAAAAATGTGCGAAGTATCAGGGCCAGCGGCCGTACAACGAAAATGGTTGTATTTTACTGAAGTAGAAAATGCCCCGGCTGTTGACTTACAAACTATTAACAATCTCTGGTTAGTCCACTCCGAGGGCAAATTTGGCTTTTCAGTGCAGCGAGAAATTTGGTTGAGTTTAGGCAAAAATTGGGAGAATTTCTGGCCGAAAATTGGCTGGAAAAAAGGTAATAATTGGACTCGCTATCCCCATGAATTTACTTGGGATTTAAGCGCCCCTAAAGGCCATTTGCCCCTCTCGAATCAACTGCGGGGAGTGCGAGTTTTTGCTTCTTTATTATCTCATCCTGCTTGGACAAAGTTATGAGTCAAGACGCGATTATACTCTTACGAGAAGACGCTCTTTGAGCGTCTACGCGTCTGTACAAGAGTTATGAGTTGAAGAGATTTTAAATTTAAAACTCAAAACTCAAAACTTAAAGTTCCTAACTCCTAACTCCTAACTATTAACTTGAATCTAATAATGGCAAACGTTCGTTTAGAAGACATTAAGCGTAGATTTAATAATGTCACCGCCATCGAGGATATTAGCTTTGAAATTCCCGATGGAGAATTTTGGGTTTTAGTCGGGCCGTCGGGTTGTGGTAAGTCTACAATTTTGCGAACCATCGCCGGCTTGGAAACCGCGACTTCTGGCAAACTGTTTATTGGCGATCGCTTAGTGAATAATATCCCAGCTAGACAGCGGGATGTGGCGATGGTATTCCAAAACTACGCTCTTTATCCTCACATGACGGTAGCCCAAAACATCGCCTTTGGGTTGCAGATGCGGAAGGTTGACTCGAAGCTCATTCAAGAGAGAGTCGTGAATGTAGCGCGATCGCTTTCTTTAGAAAATCTCCTAGATCGCAAACCCAAACAGCTTTCTGGAGGACAGCAACAACGTGTAGCCTTAGGAAGAGCGATCGCCCGCGAACCACAAGTGTTTTTATTGGATGAGCCTTTGTCTAATTTAGACGCTCAGTTGCGAGATGATACTAGAGCAGAGTTAAAACAACTACATCAAGAATTAGGAATTACCACAGTTTATGTAACCCACGATCAAGTCGAGGCAATGACTTTGGCTGATAAAATCGTGGTGCTAAATCGCGGACGCATTCAACAAATTGGCGATCCTCAAAGTATTTACGCTCATCCTGCTAATCAGATGGTGGCAACTTTTTTAGGTAATCCGCCAATGAATATTTTGCCTGCAACCTATCAAAATGATAGTTTTGATGTCAGCGGGCAATTGTTGCCTATTCCAGCAATTGTGCAAGAAAGATTGCGGTTACGCCAAGGTCAAAGTTTAAATCTGGGGATTAGACCAGAACATCTCAAAATTAATACTGAGTCAGAATTCAGAAGTCAGAATTCAGAAGTCAGAATTCAGAACTTAGCACTGTTGCAAGTTGAGGTCAAGTTAGTAGAACCCTTGGGCAGGGAAACTTTGATTCGTGGGGGTTTACCTGGCTCGACAACGGTGCTAAATATTCAGACTAGTAAAGATGTACGTCCGCGTTCAGGCGATCGCCTATCTCTCGAATTAAATTTAAATGAATTATTTGTGTTCGATCCTAAAAGTGGAGATAAAATTTTCCCTCATGAGTAATTGTGGCTAAAGGTTACCTGATGCTACAAATTCCTGTTTGGTCTTTTCCTGGTGATGGTATACCCAATCCCAAAAATAATACATTTTGTTACAGAACTAAATTAACCTAACTAATGGTGATAGAGTCTCCTTGCCAAACTCAAAAGCAGGCTTTATCCGTCAACAGCCACCTGTCAACAGTTAACGTCAAATCTCATACCCTTTTAGGGATGGGATAAGTTTAATTTGTGATTTTATTTGGCAACTCATGTTTTTACTCGTAAAATCGAAGACAAGGTAAAGGTCAGTAGAAAAGAGTTCCTAAAATTAATGAATCCGTCAGTAACTCAGGGTGCAAGAGCTATCAATAAACCCCAAATGATAGATCGAATAAACGATATCGCTTGGCAAGCTCACCAAGGTAGCGTTGCAGCTATCATTCAGCTATTGAATGAAAAGCTAGCTCAGTCAGGCGTTAGAACCAGAGCCATTTTTTCCGATGGTGTCTTACAACTTTTATGTGAAGCGCCTAAGGTAGAACAGCTCGAGCAAGCTTCCCTAGTAGAACAAATCCAGGAAATTCTGGAGTCCATTGCCCCGCGTAACATCCGGCGGGTCAATATCAACAGTAGAATAGTACGCGAACAGCAATTACTTTGGTTAAAAGAAATATCTAGCGATCGCGAAAATCAATTACTGTGGTCGCAGGAAATTACCCTAATTCAACCTAATGTCATCAAACAACTAATTAATGATTTCGCACAAGCCCAAGCTGAAATCGGAAAACCAAGTTTCCCTAAAACTCCAGTTTCTCGTCCTTTAGTACTGCTTAATCAAGACAAACACAAAAATAAAAGTAAAACAAAGATATTTGCAGCGGCTAGTCTATGTTCGCTGTTGTTGATTGGTTGGGTTACCTATGCCAAATTAGGCGATAAAATTAAAAACCTAATTCAAGTAGATAATTCCAAATCTTTAACAACTCAAAGTCCTAAAGAAAATAAAATTCCAACAACAACTATTACTCCGAATAATAGTGTTCTCGAATCATCTGATGACCCATTTGGAACAGCGGTGCGAATTGCTAACGATGCTTCTGCTGCTGGTAAAGTAGCTACAACTTCAACTGAGTGGTTAGAGATAGCTGCTAAATGGCAACGCGCTTCAGATTTAATGAGTACAGTATCATCAAAACATACCCGTTATCAAGAAGCTAAGATTCGGACTCAACTATATAAGAAATATAGTGAATCTGCACAAAAAGAAGCGCATAAGAGTAAATCTTAAGTACAGTTTTGTGTAAAATCCTAACGTTTTTAAATGCTTTAGGTAGCAAAATTTAAGTACAAAGGAAACCAAAATCTTGCCCAATTTAATTAGTTATTTATCTTACAGCCTTTCTCATCAATTTAAGCAACGATTTTCTGTAGGGGCGCACAACTGTGCGCCCCTAACATATTAGACTTCTTACAAAAGTGGGGAAAAGGGTAAAGGATAAAAAAACCCTTTCCCCCAAAAGTGTAAAACTATTTTTGCATTCTTACTCCATGAGTTGTGCTCACAAGGAACAATGAAAATTTCTTTTCCCTATTCCCCATGCCCCTAATCCCCACTTCGTGGGGGCCCCGAGTTCCCCATTCCCTACTTCCTATTTTCAAGGCAGGTCTATTCTTTACCCTAGTCGTGGCCTAACTTAAAAGTTCTCCAGTTTCTTGTAGGGAATGCAAGCGACGATAAATACCCTCGTGACGTAAAAGTTCATCGTGGCTACCCGCTTCTACAATCCTTCCTCGATCTAGAACTACAATCTTATCTGCTTCCCGTACTGTACTCAGACGGTGGGCGATAACAATGGTGGTGCAAGTACCTTGAATCGATCGCATTGCTAGCTGAATTGAACGTTCCGACTCATAATCTAAGCTAGAGGTGGCTTCGTCAAAAACCAGCACGTCTGGTTTGACTAACAATGCTCTGGCAATTCCTAAACGTTGTCTTTGTCCTCCAGATAAGCGAACGCCTCTTTCCCCGACAATGGTGTAATAACCTTGGGCTAAGTGCTGCACGACTTCATCGACTCTGGCAATTCTACAAGCTTCTTCAACCTCTTCAAAACTTGCATCCGGCCTACCGTAGGTGAGATTATCCAATACGGTACCGTTAAAAACGTCTACTTCTTGATGAACGATCGCTAATCTTCGTCTATATTTACCCAGGTCTAAAGTGCGAATATCTTGACCATCAATCAAAATTTGACCTGATTGAGGTTCAAAATATCGCAATAGCAATTTTACTAAAGTAGACTTTCCAGAACCAGAACGTCCCACTAATGCCACTGTTTGATATGGCTCAATCATCAAGTTAATATCTTGCAAAACCTTGCGATTGGTATCGTATCCAAAACTGACATGAGAAAACTCAACTTTTCCAGTAAATTTATAAGGCGATTCTGTTTGAGTACTCTCTTCTAAAAGACCAGCTGCATCTGATGCAGTTGGTTCTTGAAGCAATTCGTGAAACCGTAACATCGAAGAATAACGACGGGCAAACACTTCTGCCAAATTGTTAATAGGTTCTAATTCGGCATAAGCCATGCTAGAAAGAGTTAAAGTCATAATAAAGTGACCGAGAGAAATTCTCCCATTCACTGTTGCTGCTAAAGTTAACCCCAAGATAATAAACACGCAAAACTGAATTACAGTTCTTTGCCAAGTATTCAGTTTCACATAACCCATATGAATGCGATAATCAAGCACTGTTAGTTCCCGAGCTAAACGTTGCTTTTGTCGCTTGAATTCCCTTGCTTCTGTAGCAAATGCTTTTACAGTTTTGATATTGGTAATCAGTTCGGAAGTCCGGCTTTCGGTATCTTCCATATATTTATCTAGGCGACTTTCGTACCTAATCAATTGCTGTAAATCCTTCAAGCTCAAGCCGAGAATAATTACAAACGAAATTAGATATAAAATCGCGATTCGCCATTCAATTACCAAAATAAACGCAAAAATTCCCAATACGCGAACCAATTTAGGAATTAACTGTCCGGCAATTTCAGGATAAACCCAAGTGTGGTTACTAACACCTCTAGCTACTCTGCCGGCTATGCGCCCAGGGTTATTTTCATCATAAAATTCCAACGGAAGAGTCAGAATTTTAGCGATGGCTTCTTGATTGTTATCTCGCCGCGACCTAAAAGCTATATCCCAATGAAACCAACTAGTTAACCAAGGCTGTGTTGGCGCTCTGACTACACTGACAACAAAAATTAAACCTAGTAATACTCCTAAAGATAAAGGTTTATTTACTGGGTAATTGATGATGTTAGAAATAGTTGCGACCGCACTTTCAAGTGGTTTATCCAAAGGTTGATTCGACAGAACATTTAAAATCTGCCCAATCGCATAAGGTACAACTAAATCAATAACTTCGTAAATACTAGATGCAGCAATACTGAAAATACTCCACTTCCAGCTAGGACGAAAATAATTGACAATATCTCGAAATTTTGCCATGATGCACACCTTCCAAGAGCGCGATCGTTAACTTGGAACTTACAAACTACAAGTATACTACAAAAATCTCGAACGATTAAAAGTTGAAATTACTCATTTGAATCAGTAAGTATTTTGGCTCTTAAAAATTCCAGGCGATAGCGATAAAGAGCAACTGGGCGAGAACCTGCGGTAAAATAATTGGGATCTTGCGGTGAAAGATAAACCGCAGTCACTTGATCTGCTGCGATCGCAGGGTTTCCTTCTAGTTTCTGGTAAGCCGTAGTAGATTCTACAGAGTTTAAATAAGGGCGCGAACTGCCTTTAAATAGTTGTTGAAATACCTCTGTAGTAATAAATTTTTCATCACCAGTAGTTTCTGTAGCTCGTGCAGTAACAATAGAAACTAATTGCTGGCTGTTACGCAAGAAAGTAATTTGACGATTAGGTGAATCTGGATCTACTTTAACTGCTAATACCGCTTCATTTCCCAAAGAAGCCCGTGCCAAATTTAAGCTATTAAACGCTCTATCTGCTACTAAAATTGGTGGTTTATTATCTATCCAAGGTAATATTTTTAATCCAGTATTCTGTGGTTGTTGTTTTACAAATCTTACTAGAAAGCTTACAGGTTGGTTTAATTGTCGCCTATTACCTTCAAACCCTGGCGTAACTATATCTGGTGCTAAAGGTGCAGCTAAATCTACCAACGTACTTGTCACCTGCCAAGTACCAGCCATCCATTCAGGGTAAACTAGATCGCCCGAAGCGGGTTGTACTGAAGTTAATTTTTCCCACTCAGGAAAATTAGCTAACCTTTGAGATAACTCTCCAGCAACAGCTTCACCACTTCCTAATAGCAATAAAATCAGTAAGCAAAAACTCCAAATTATCCTAATTATAAGCATGAGCCGTTTTGTATTAAAGGTTCGTTATTTATTGATTAAAAATAAATTTATGGGATAATAAATCACTTAGAGATATTGCGTATTATCCCAATAGCGAATATGGCTTAGTAACTAACTTTATACCGTTTAGAAAAATCTTTGCAACAAAATAAATTCGCTCTATGCCCCTACCAATACATCATCTGAAAATTCTGGTACAAGCATGACATTCGCGCTAGGTATGATTGAAGTTTACGGCGTTCCCACAGCAGTGGAAGCGGGAGATGCCATGTGTAAAGCTGCCCGCGTTACTCTTGTAGGTTATGAAAATACTGATTTGGGGCGAATTACGGTATTAATTCGCGGGGTTGTGGGCGAGGTAAATGTGGCGATAACAGCGGGACTAAAGGCAGCACTGCGAGTCAACGGCGGCGAGGTACTTTCTCATCATATTATTCCTCGCCCCCACGAAAATTTAGAATATGTTTTACCGATTTATCGCAGTGCTAATGTCGAAGAATTTAGCGCAGATATCCGATTTCCTCCACCACTATCTGTGTAGAGACGTAGCATTGCTACGTCTCTACAAGGGTTCCGCATAACCCAGAATTAATTTCATCAATGTCTAATTAAATTTCTGCTGGTAAAGGTTGCCAAATTTCTCCATATTTTTCTTTCAAATCCTGCCAATTTTCTACTTGACCTGGTTCGTATTCTCCGGGCTTACCCCATTGCAAAAACAAGCTTAAAGCTGGTTCTTGTTTATCATCTAAAAACCGAATCGCATAGGTTGTAAAATTTCCTCTTTTCGCTTCACCAGTTTCAAATTTTACTTGAGTAATTTTATCCATATTCAAGTGAAATTCAAAACCTTCAGTGTGCATATTTGCGTATTTACCTTTAGGCAATTCTGCATAAAATAGCTTTTCTAATTTACCTCTTGCTTCTAAAACAGCAGCACTACTAGTAACAATTAAACGCAAAGTTCCGAGATTTTCACAAGCTGCTAAAAATTCTTTTAATGTTGTGGTCATTTGTGATTAGTCCTTAGTCATTAGTCATTAGTCATTGGTTATTAATTCATCTCCCCCAGTCCCCAGTCCCCAATCCCCAATCCCTATTTCTCATGTTGTTCGTAAGCGTTGACAATTCGCTGAACTAAAGGATGGCGAACAACATCTTTTTGGGAAAATTCACAAAAGGTAATGCCTTCGACGTGTTTTAAAATTTGCAATGCTATTGTTAAACCTGATGGTTGGTTGAGTGGTAAGTCGGTTTGTGTAATATCACCTGTAATTACCATTTTGGAACGAAAGCCTAAACGAGTCAAAACCATTTTCATTTGACCTGGTGTAGTATTTTGGGCTTCGTCCACAATTACAAAGGCGTTATTGAGAGTACGTCCTCGCATGTAGGCGAGTGGTGCAACTTCAATCACGCCGCGTTCCATTAAATTGGGTACTTTTTCGGGGTCGATAAATTCATAAATAGCATCATAAAGTGGGCGGAGGTAGGGGTTGACTTTCTGCTGCAAGTCTCCAGGTAAAAAGCCGAGGCGTTCCCCTGCTTCCACCGCAGGGCGAGTTAAAATCAGCTTTTCAAACTGGTTGGCTAGGAGTGCTTGGACGGCGACAACTACAGCGAGATAAGTCTTACCAGTACCAGCAGGGCCGATACCAAAAGTAAGGTCGCGCTTGCGTATTGCATCGACATATTGACGTTGGCGAAAGGTTTTAGCGCGGATTTCTTCGCCTCGGCGACTTCTAGCAAGGACATCTCGCTGTAAATCTTGCAGTTCCCCTTGCCGATCGCTATCTATGGCTTGGCGAGCTGTTAAAATATCGGCACTGGAAATCATGTTGCCTTTAGTCCAGATTTCTTCGAGCGATCGCACTAATTTCGCAGCCAGATCGATTTGCTTATCTGTACCAGAAATCAGTAAATCCTGTCCGCGCAACACCAAACTAGCTCCTGTTTGCCGAGATAGGAATTTGAGATTTTCTTCTCCATCTCCTGCTAGAGCGATCGCACTGGGAATATTCGGCAACTGAATTGTTAAAGCACCTACCATAGCAATTTTATATTTGGGGTTTTGGATTTTGGAATGGTTTTTTTAGTACCCTTACTCTCAAAGTTTTATGGATGGCACAAATCTTCAAGACACTCATATCTCTAGGATATAAGTAAGCTAAGCGTAGCTTGTTGCAGAAAATAATCGGCAGCAGCTACGCTTAGCAAATGTCAAATTTCTAACCTGCAATCTAACAGAGGGTACAGTCAATCTCAAATCCAAAATTGATTGACATTACTTCGATCTATTAACGACCACCTTTACGTGCGAGTTCCGCTTTGCGCTTCCGCCGTAAACTTGGTTTCTCGTATCTTTCACGACGTTTGACTTCGGATAAAATTCCCGCTTTTTGAATTTTCTTTTTAAAGCGTCTTAATGCTGAGTCAATGGACTCATTTTCACCCAAACGAATTTCAGCCACTCCCCGGTTTCACCTCCTTACAGGGATTATCAGAGTTTATATATGAATATCGCTTATTTTCAGGCTTAAAAGACATAAAAATCTTTTTGCGGCCTTTTCATCTTCACAAAAATTCTGAGCGGAGGTAACCACAACCGCCCAGATTTTTTTCTAGTTTTAATCTAGCGGATGCGGGGTTTAACAATGGGTTTAGGCCCGTTTGTCCGCGGTTCTCTTGTTTTTGGCAGTGACGGCGATCGCTCTTCTGTGTCTTCATCAAAAGACATACCCTCCCGGCCTGGAGTAGTACTGCCGTAAATATCCAGGTATACTGATTGCCCAGCTGCGGCTGCGGCTGCGGCAATAACTGTACGAATCGCCTGAATATTGCGTCCTCCTCGACCAAACACTTTGCCTTTATCTGTGCTGTCAAAGGCGATGCGAATCCAAACCCGATTTAGGGTCACAGATATTTCACTATCGACGCTTAAAGTCTCTGGAGATTCTAAAAACGGTTGCACCAAAAATTTAACCAGCCCAACATAATCGGGACTAGCTTTTGGGGATTTTGTTCCGAAATTATGATGAGGCTGTGGCACTGACCTGTTCAAAAACATTGGCTTTTACTAGGATGCGACGTACCGTGTCAGTGGGTTGAGCGCCTTGTTGTAGTCGCTTGACGATGCCGGGAACATCTAGTCGCACTTCATCGGTTCTGGGATTGTAGAATCCCAATTCTTCTAGGGGACGACCATCGCGACGAGCGAGGCTGTTAATTGCGACAATGCGGTAACTTGCTTCCCGCTTTTTACCGTATCGCTTCAAGCGCAGTTTGATCATGGTTGAAGAATCATTCTCCTGTTAGTTAAGTATGCTGAAATGCTAATTCTAGCACTCGTCTAGTGTTTGATGCTATTTGTTATTGGGGACTGGGGATTGGGGACTGGGGACTGGGGACTGGGCATTGGGCAAGCAGGGAGTGTGGGAGGTGTGGGAAGAAATTTTTCTCCTCTCTTTCACCACACTATTGCACCTTCCCATTTTCCCAGTCGCCAATCGCCAATCCCCAGTCCCTAAAGATTACCGAATCCTTTTTTCTTTTTATCTTTCTTTTTCTTTTTCGCAGCTGGGGCGCCAGCATTGTAACCGCGCCATCCGGGAGCTGGGGGACGATTGCCTCCGCCAAATGGGTTGCCCATACCGCCACCGCCGCCGAACATTCCTGGCATTCCAGGCAAGCCTCCTTGGCCCATTTGTTGCATGAGCGATCGCATTTTTTGGAAGTCAGCTACTAGTTTGCTGACATCGGCTTCTTTGTAGCCGGAACCGGTAGCAATCCGTCGCCGTCGGCTGGGAGAACTGGCTAATAAATCGGGGTCTTGGCGTTCTTGGCGGGTCATGGAGTTAATCATCGCTTCACAGCGCTTGAGTTGGGTTTCTCCATGTTTTAGCTGGTCGTCTGAGAGTTTGTTCATCCCCGGAATCAGCTTCATGATGCCTCCCAGGGAACCCATGTTTTTCAACAGGCGCAACTGTTTGAGAAAGTCGGTAAAGTCAAACTTTGCCGTCAGGATTTTCTCCTGCATTTTCTCGGCATCTGCCAAATCAATTTCTTCCTGGGCTTTTTCGACTAAAGTCAGAACATCGCCCATACCCAAAATGCGCGATGCCATGCGATCGGGATAAAAGGGTTGGAGTGCCTCGACTTTTTCACCCACACCGACAAACTTAATTGGCGCACCTGAAATCCGTCGGACTGAAAGCGCCGCACCACCCCGGCTATCACCATCGAGTTTGGTGAGAATCGCCCCAGTAATTCCGATTTCGTCGTGGAAGGTGCGGGTCAAATTGGCTGCCTCTTGACCAGTCATCGCATCCACGACCAAGAGAGTTTCGTCGGGTTGGACAGTTTCTTTGATGCGGGCTAATTCGGCCATCATATCTGCGTCAATTTGCAGACGTCCGGCAGTATCAATAATTACTGTATTTACACCTTCTGCCCTGGCTCGTTCTACACCTTGCCGCGCGATTTCTACAGGATCGGCATCGCTGCCAAGTTCAAAAACTGGTACGTCAATTTGCTTACCCAAGGTTATCAGTTGGTCGATCGCTGCTGGGCGATATACGTCTGTCGCCACCAACAAGCAACTACGGTCTAATTTTCTCAGATGTAAAGCTAACTTGGCAGTAGCCGTGGTTTTACCAGTACCTTGCAACCCAGCCATTAACACAATGGTGGGTTGCTGTTGGGCTTCTGCTAGGGGAACATTCTCATCTCCCATCACCTGTACTAGTTCATCATAAACAACTTTGATGAACTGTTGGTCGGGTCGCACGCCAGAGATGACCTCGGCTCCCTGTGCTTTGGCTTCGACTTCGCTAATAAAATCTTTGACTACCTGGAGATTGACATCTGCTTCCAACAAAGCGCGGCGTACTTCCCGCAAAGCCTCTTGAATGTTGGATTGAGAAATTTTGTCCTGTCCCCGCAGTTTTTTCCAGGCGGCTTCTAAACGGTCAGATAGAGCATCAAACATAATGTAATTACAGGTAGTTCGCCAATGGGTAAGTCGGAACCGCCGATCGATGCGATTCAGAGTTTCCGCTAAAGTTTAAACGTGCTATTTACCAGCTTAGTAGTTTTCACCCCGACTGTAGCAACTGGATACCTACGTTTATAGAAGATTGAACTTAAAGTACAGTAAAAGTTAAAAATAGCTATTGTACGGCGAGGACACACTCAGATATCGCTATGCCTAGCAACACACTGCTTGAACCTACAGAAATCATCCACCTATCGGGTATCAGTTGGCAAACATATCAAAATTTGCTGACTGAACTTAGTGTTAATCGCCGCCTCCGGCTGACATACAATCGAGGTACTCTAGAAATCATGGTTCCTTCACCCGAACACGAACGATACAAACGAGTTGCAGGTCGATTTGTCGAAACTCTCGCAGAAGAACTAGAAGTTAGAATTGAGTGCCTTGGTTGTACCACTTTTAAACGTCCAGAACTGAGTGGTGCAGAACCAGACGAATGCTTTTACATTAAAAATATTAATGCCATAAAAGGCAAAAAAGAATAGATTTAACGCAAGATCCACCACCAGATTTAGTAGTAGAAATTGATATTACTAGCAGCTCTAAGAATCGCTTTCAAGTCTACGCTGACATGGGTGTACCTGAAATCTGGCGATATGATGGCAGTACTTTTACTATTAACGTTTTACAAAATCAGGAATATATATCTGTTGCACAGAGTTTAGCATTTCCCAATCTGTCACTAACAGAGATTTCTCATTTTTTAGAGCAGGTGGAGGAAAAAGATTATTTGGAATTAGTTAAACAATTTCGCCAATGGATACGCCTTAACTCTTAATTTCTCACTTTTAATTTCCAAAATATGACCCAAGTTTCTTTAGAAGAACTGATAGCTGGCGCACGCACTGGTTTATTGGTAAGTTTTCCCACAGACACGGTTCCTGCGCTGGCGGCGATACCAGAAAAAGCCGAATTAATTTTTGCGGCGAAGCAACGCAGTCAGGATAAACCTTTAATTTTGATGGCTGCGAGTGCTGAGGATTTGTGGCCTTATGTCAAAGCTAGCGAACACGAGTATAAAGTTTGGCAAGAATTAACTGATAAATATTGGCCGGGAGCGCTGACACTAGTATTACCAGCAAGTCAGCGTTTACCAAAAGTGATGAACCCTATCGATCCTACAACTATCGGGATTCGAGTACCAAACAGCGCGATCGCTCGCAGTATTTTGGCACAAACAGGCCCTCTTGCTACCACTAGCGCTAATTTATCCGGTCAGCCGCCTCTGCAAACAATGGCTGAAATTGCGGCTCAGTTCCCTGACGTTCTCGCTCTAGCAACGACAGAATCCCAAGAGGAAATGCTGGGACTGGGTATACCTTCCACCGTTGCCAAATGGACAGGGATTAATTGGCAGATTTTACGCCAAGGTGCGATCGAGTTAGATTAATCGAATGATAACGAAGGCAGGAGGCAGGGGGCAAGAGGCAGGAGGCCGTTTTTGTAACGAGGATTTATACCCCATTCCAAAAACTTTTCGCCTTTTAAGGCCAGGTTTTATAGCCGATTGTTTCGATAATAACTGGATATAAACCGCCTCTACTTTGAAACCCTTAGTACAGCACGGCGGAAATAAACATACCATTTGAAATGTCTAAAACCGTTACGTAACAGGAATTACGAATTACGCGAAGCGCTACTAGTTTATTCAGAATCAGGTTGTATTCCCAAATTTTATACTCTTAGCTATTCCCTGTTTCCTTTTGAAAAATTCCCTTTCTCAACTTGAACGAGTTTGAGATAGTTATAATGTTGTTTCGCTGGTTTCAGCACCTGAGAAATCAGGAACTTTGATTTGGGCTGCCGCGATCGATTAACAAGCTAAAATAATTGCCAAAATATGAATTGGAGTAACTGGATATATTTAGGAGTAGGAATAGCATTAGGTCTGGGTATTCGTCAGCTATTTGTGCGCCCGTCAAACACTTCATCTAGCTTATCCCCAGTAGCACCCTTAGACCAACAGCAGACGCCATCAATATCGCAACAGATGCAGCAAGCCCAACTGGCATACCTGATGGCAAAGGAAATGAGCCAGTTTAAAGCTGGTTTTTTGGCGCGGACGACCCATGAATTGCGATCGCCCCTGAATGGTTTAATTGGCTTACATCAGTTAATTTTGTCAGATCTGTGTGAAAGTCCAGAAGAAGAACGAGAATTTATTGTCCAAGCTCACGAGCGAACCCTGAAACTGCTGAAGCTCATGGATGAAATTCTCAACGTTGCCAGAGCCGAGCATGGTACTAATAAATTAGATATGCAGCCCAGACCTTTAGCCACTATTTTGGAAGAGGTTCATAAATTAACTTATATGCTGGCAGCAAATCGCAATTTTAAGTTGCAATTATTACCAGCAGACCCAGAAATTTATGTTTTGGCAGATCATCTCTGGTTGCGGCAAATATTAGTTAGTTTAATAGACATTGCTATTAGTCAGATGGAGGAAGGCAGCATATATATTTCTACTAGCATTGTTTCTACAAATGATTTTGTTAATATTTGGTTAGATGTACCAACCCATGCCATACATCGGAGTGAGCCAATCGACTCGATTAAATCTGAAGATGGGGCAAATCTAGCTAACTTAGAGAACGCTACTCTTTCTCCAGGAATGAGGCTATTAATCAATCAAACTCTGGTGGAAGTTATGAAAGGAAAATTAGAAATCCTACCTTTTCCAATTACTAATAAACCATCCCAGGAACTGAACAGAATACAAATTTCTCTTCCTCTATTTACTACTGCTGAGTGCTGAAAACCACAATTGTTGTAGGCTAGATTGACGGTGATTGGGATATACTGAATGAAAATCCTTGCACTGTGGGAGTTTCATGGATGCCATCTCCTTTTCCTGGCATGAACCCCTATCTGGAATTGCCTGCTCTATGGCACGAGTTTCATAACCGATTGATTGTGGCAATTTCTGATGCGCTTACCCCTTATTTGCAGCCCAAATACTACGTTGCTGTTGAAACCCGCACTTACCTGGATGATGACAACCCGGAATTGCTGGTGGGGATTCCAGATGCGATTGTGCTAACAACCTCGAAAAATTCTACAGTAGAATCTGTGGCGATCGCTACCCAAACTCGTCCCAAACAAATCCAGCTACCCATACCAGTTGAAGTTAAAGAACGCTATCTAGAAGTGCGTGAAGTTGGAACCCATAATGTGATTACCGTCATTGAGGTGTTATCACCGAAGAATAAGCGCCAAGGCGAAGGGCGAACTGCATATCAGAAGAAGCGGCAGCGGGTATTGGGCAGTTTATCTCACCTAGTTGAAATTGATTTACTCCGAGAAAACCCGCCCATGCCGATGATTGGAGTGAAAGAAACAAGCGACTATCGTATTGTAGTAAGTCGAGCCGCCATTCGCCCAATGGCAGATTTATATGAATTTCAATTGCCTCAGCCAATTCCCAACTTTTTGTTACCCCTGAAAGCAGACGAGCCGGAATTAGAAGTTGATTTACAAGCTATTGTCTTGGGTGTTTACGATCGCGGCAGCTACGACCTCCGCATTGATTATAACCAGCCCGTTCCCTCTCCAAAACTATCCCAAGCAGATCGACAGTGGGTAGATGATTTACTCGCTTCGATTCGAGGTACATAATCGCACGTCCAACTTGGTAAATCTCATCTATGGGATCGAAATTATTGCGGAGATTCTTGAAGTTCAACTTCTGTATCTGGCAGGTAACTTAGGTTAGCTAAGTTATGCAACACCATCGTAGTCGTATTGTTGGGCTGGAAACCAATCTTTTTGTAGAATTCCTCTTGGTGAGTAGTCATCAGGTAAACGCGTTCAACTAATCTCATGCGGGGATGATTCAAAACGGTTTTCACTAAATTGGTTCCCAAGCCACTATTTCGATACTCTGGATGAATCACAACATCCCAAATCGTAGCGCGATAAATGCCATCAGATGTTGCTCTAGCAAAGCCAACGAGCTGGTTGTTATCCCAGACAGAAATCACTGGCTCGCTATTGGCAATGGCTATACTTAAATCCTCAATACTACGGCCTTTTGCCCAGAAAGCTGAAATGTTTAACAGTTCTTGGAGTTGATAAAGGTCAATTTCAGATTTGCGATCGCTAAATTGAATTTGAGGATTGTTCATGTATGGCACTCACATTCGCTGGATTTTAGCTATTTCTAGTTCGGATTTTCCTAGAAATTACTGAAAGTGTATACATAATGTGCAACAATTTTCAAATTTATTCAGCTACGTCAGTATTTAATTACAAACCCATTTCCATAAAGGATGAGTCGGGCCTTGCTGACGTATGCGATAAACTTGTTTTTCTAAACGTTGTTTTTCTGGTTCTGGTAATCCCAGTAGGATATTCCGACTTTGCCAAACTAATACAGCAGCGGTCATTCCAATACAAAAGGCTAAACCAAAGGTAGACAGTGGATGATAAAAAAGTCCATATCGCACTGCTACCCAAGTAAAATATTGTTGCCACAAAGCAATCTCTGTACGTAAATCCCACAAGCAAATAGGCGCAATGGTAAGCCATAGAAAGCTAACAAATAACCATCTGCCATATACTGTCAGCTGGTATAGCCTTTCTACTTGTTGAGCAAATGATTGGTCTGTTGTGATTTGTTCTTTGTCATTAGTCATTAGTTATTTGTCATTGGTCATTAGTTTTTCTCTATTCCCTGCCTAATAACTAATTACCAGCAGATGTATCAATTGACCCAGTATTAACTAGTGGCTGAGATTTTTCGGTGCGTTCTCGCCATAAAGTTAAAAGAGTACTGGCGATGAAAATACTTGAATAAGCTCCCATCGTAAAGCCAATAATTAAAGCTAGGGCAAAATTCTTGAGTGTTTCTCCGCCAAACAGAAAGATTGCTGATAATGTTAGCAATGTTGTCAAAGTCGTGTTGATAGACCTTGCTAGGGTTTGGTTGACAGCATCATCCACAATATCAGCGATCGCTGCGTCGGGATTTATTTTCAGGGTTTCTCGAATGCGATCGTAAATTACCACTGTATCGTTGACTGAGAAACCTGTAATCGTCAGCAAAGCAACGATAAATAAGCTATCGACTTCAGTGCCTAATACTAAACCTAAAATCGAAAAAATCCCTGCGGTAATCAAAACATCATGAAATAGCGCAACGACGGCAAACACCGCATAATCCAGCTGGAACCGGAAACTCAAGTAAATAATAATACCTGCAAAGGAAACGATCAGAGCTATTATCCCAGATCTAAAGAGTTCTCCTCCTAAAGTCGGGCCAACAGTGTCAAATTGATTTTTTTGGTCGTCAAAAGCACCGATTTTTTCGGTTAAGGCATTTTGCAAGTTGGTACGCTGTTCGCGATCCAAATTTTTTGTGCGAATTAATATACCGTTTTCTGCACGAGTGGTTTTATCAGCGACAATTTGGATGCTGCTATCGCCTAGTCCCTGGGCTTTTGCTACTTCTCGAACGACGTTGATATCAATTGGCCGATCGCAGTTACTGGGTTTAGTACAATCTCGTTCAAATTGCAATCGCGTACCACCGACAAAATCCAAACTGGGACGTAAGGGTGCTTTGATGTTGGGGTTTTGCCAAGAAATCACCATTGAGATGATACCAGCTAGGATGATGGCGCTGGAAATTGCCCACCAAAGCGATCGCGATTTGTTAATACTCAGTTTCATTGAGACACCTCTGCCTTATTCGATGTTGGCAGGTTTGGAGAAAAATATTCTGGTTTTTTGAGTGCGGGAATTGTAATTGCCAAAAACATGAAGGTGCGACTACAGGTAATTGCTGTAAACATACTCACCGCTACGCCCAAAGCCAAGGTGAGAGCAAAACCTTTGACTAAACCGGCTCCTAGCCAGAATAGCGCAGCACAGGCGATGACTGTAGTTACGTTGCCGTCCAAAATACTGGAAAAGGCACGATAAAAACCAGATTCTACAGAACGATAAAGGGATTTACCTGCTTGCAATTCTTCCCGCGTCCGTTCAAAAATCAGTACGTTGGCATCCACCGCCATCCCAATACTGAGAATAAAACCGGCAATTCCTGGCAGAGTCAAGGTAACACCCAACAAAGCAAAGGTAGCCCAGGTCAATAAGGCGTAAATCAATAGTGCTATGTCCGCAATCACTCCTGGTAGTCTATAGTACACCACCATAAAAATTAATACTAAAATCAGTCCACCGATACCAGCATAAATACTGCTAGTGATACTGTCTTTACCTAAAGTTGCCCCAACAGTGCGAATCTCTGCAATTTCTACTGGTACGGGTAATGCACCACCGCGTAGCTGTACGCCTAAATCATTAGCTTCTTGGGCGGTAAAGCGACCGGTAATCACGGCTGAACCTCCAGTAATCCCAGTAGAGGCAAATTCTATACCGACGGTAGGAGCGCTGATCAGTTCATTGTCGAGAAAAACACCAATACTACGCCCAGTTCCAGCAAGATTTTTTGTCAGTTGAGCAAACAATTCACCACCCTTTTGGTCGAAACGAATGGCAACATTCCAATTGTTACCTTGAGTGGGTTCGCCATAAGCATCCTTGAGATATTTGCCAATTAAGGGCGGGTTGGTGCTTTCAAACAATTCCGCGATCGCTTCATTATTTTTCTGTAAATCTTCTTGATTTTTAGCTACTGCTGCTTTATCGTTGCTTTTTCTTAACCCTTGTTGTTTGAGCTTCAATTCAGCTCGCGATGTTTGGAAAGCTAAAAGTTGAGTTTCTGTATTTGGTTTTTGCGTCTTAAATTCTAACTGTGCCGTACCACCTAGCACCCGTTCGGCCTGCTCTGGGTCGTTGACTCCTGGCAGTTGTACTAATATTTTATCTGCGCCGACTGTTTGAATTACTGGTTCAGAAACACCCAAACCATTAATCCGTCCTTCGACAACTTTCTTTACACCCTCTAATTCTCGTTCTGTAATTTGGGGAATTTCCGCTGATGGTTTCACCTGAATTGTGAGCTGCGAACCTCCCCGCAAGTCAAGTCCAAGAGGTATCGGAATCGTAGCAATCACCGCGATCGCGGCGATTACCAGAACTAAAATCAAAATTAATACCGATCGCTGTCTTTGCATACCATAACTCGCAACTGACAAAGGCTATAATAGCGCTCTTTTGTGGAGTTATGAATTATGAATGGGGAGTGGGGAGTGGGGAAATAGGGTATGAGTGAAGATGGGGAAATTATAAAAAACTTACTACCCTTGCCACACCTCGCAACCTCCCTACTCCCCACTCCCTATTCCCTACTCCCTACACTCGCAAAGCCACCATTTTTTCCACAGCTTCGACTATTTGCTCTGGTTGGACAATTGTTAGTCTTTCTAAATTGCCGTTGTAAGGTGTGGGGATATCTTGGGAAGAAAGGCGCAGTACTGGTGCATCCAATTCATCGAATAGGCGATCGTTAATTGAAGCGATGACTTCTGCTCCTATACCCGCAGTACGCATGGATTCTTCCACAACAATGACTTTATGGGTTTTTCTTACTGATGCACCAATGGTATCAAAATCTAATGGTTTGAGAGATATTAAATCGATAACTTCTGGATCGTATCCTTGTTTTTCAAGAGTTTTTACCGCTTGCAGCACATGATGCCGCATCCGCGAATAAGTGATAATTGTGACATCTTTACCTTGACGCACAAGTTCTGCTTTATCTAAGGGGAGCAGGTATTCTTCTTCTGGTAAGTCTTCTTTCAAGTTGTAAAGCAGAACGTGTTCAAAGAATAACACCGGGTTATCGTCGCGGATAGCGGATTTTAATAGTCCTTTGGCGTTTCTGGGTGTGGAACAGGCAACAATCTTCAACCCTGGCACGGCTTGGAAGTAAGTTTCTAGCCGTTGGGAATGTTCTGCACCTAGCTGCCGTCCTACACCTCCAGGGCCGCGAATTACCATTGGAATTTTGAAGTTACCGCCAGAAGTATAGCGCAGCATCCCAGCGTTGTTGGATATTTGGTTGAACGCTAGGAGCAAGAAGCCCATATTCATACCTTCGATGATGGGGCGCAACCCAGTCATTGCTGCTCCCACTGCCAAGCCAGTAAAGCTGTTTTCAGCGATGGGGGTGTCTAGAATCCGGAGTTCGCCATACTTTTGGTACAGGTCTTTGGTAACTTTGTAGGAGCCGCCGTAGTGTCCTACGTCTTCACCGAGAACAAATACGCTGGAGTCACGCGCCATTTCTTCATCAATGGCTTCACGCAAGGCGTTGAAGAATAGTGTTTCTGCCATTTAGACCTTTAGTACGATTATGGTTTTAGAATTTTATCGTGTGGCTGTGGCAAATACCGTGAGCGATCGCACTAGTTAGAGTTAGATTTAAACGAACCGCCCCAGGCATCAACCTTAAGGATTGCTAAAAAGTTTCTTTGTTGATTGTTTGTGATTTCTCTTCTCCTGTGCTGTCTATTTAATTGCTATTTTCCTCCCAAGCAGAAACTAATCGCCAGACAACTATAATCAAAGTTGTTGCCCAATTCAATAATTCCAGTAAATATACTCTAGTACATGTCTCAAAAGTAACCATTAAATAGTTCGGACAAGATTACTGGTTTTTTCTTCATTGGGCATGAGAAAGTTTGTCAAGCAAGATTAAAATCCCTTTCTTTACAGCAGTGGTAGAGGCAAATTTATCTTCACAGGAGCAAAATCAAAGCTCAAATTCATGGGTATTGGATAATTGTTAAAGGGTTGAATGCCTCATTTATTAAAGACCGCGCTACGCTTCCACCATTCGGTGGTGGGGAAACCCTCTGCATACCCTGTCCTTGCCTCAACAAATAGTAGATTTTGGCTGAGGCCTCTAATTTTATTAATTTTGCGGCACAGTCTAGAGAAATAATTATGTTTTCTTCTCGCTACACCCCACACCCTACACCCTAGTTTTACTTATACAGACCTTTCACAGAGTTTAAGTCATCCGCTAAAAACTGCGGAATCGGCTACTTGAGCTACTTGAGTATCTGCAAACCGCCTGGGTCTACCTGGTTTACGTTTATGTCGCTGATTAATTGACTTTTCACTTGCCGTTGCTAACTCTTCAGGTGTACATTTAAACAGACGCAAAGCATCTAAATATTTTTTTGGTGTCATTGTAGGTTCAGTACGCCCAGCTTCCCAGTTGCGAACGCTGGTTTCACTGATTGCAAGCCTGAAGGCAACCTCCGCACGGCTAAGACCAGCACGTTCTCTCAGGACTTGCATATCCATATTTCATGCTCTCCTCGAAAATATTGAATTTTTTTTATTAAATCAATTGACATTAAAAAGCAATTGAAAAAAGTTTATTAACTATTTTCTTTTATAAGCGATCGCACCACCCTCTGGCAATCGAGGTAGTTATGTAATTTATGTACTATTACGTAAAGTATATAAATAACAGGTTATTTTGTAACGCGAATGAATTAAATATTTTGAGTGTTGAGACATTAGTACAAATAATTGATGACTGAAAATTCTACACTAATTCAACAAAATCAGTGCGATCGTTGTTTTCCTAGCTATGGAATGAGTTAATTTGAGTCTAACTTGACTAGTTCATATTTCATTTTTGTCAATTAATTACCATGATGAGTTATTTAAATTATTTTCACTCTCAAGATAGATGCATAAGTATTAGATATAGTTAATCGTAATTTTGATAGTTTTATTAATAAAGGCAAAGGAAGGGCGGACAGAATGTCCACCCTACAAGGTTAGGAAATTTATATTATTGGTAATCCCCAATCATGTCTGCAATAAACTAGTGCTGCTGACATTTGTGCCTTGCTAATTAGTATTATTTATTCGCCTGCGATTGTGGGTTAGGAATTGTCACATCTATTGGTGTTACCTGTGCAGCAAGTTGTGTTAGGGGTGGTTGGATGGCGGTTTGATTACCCACTACTAAGGTGACGATATTTTCTGGTTTGAGGTATTTTTGTGCTACGCGTTGCACGTCGGCGGCTGTGGTGGCGGCGACGGCTTTTTGATAGCGAAACAGAAAATCAGCAGGATAACCGTAATATTCGTACTGCATCAACCGCGATAAGGTTTGGGCGGGGTCTTGAAAGTTAAATACAAAGGAGTTGAGGGTAGATTCTTTGGCGAAAGTTAGCTCTTTTGGTGTTACTTTTTGAGCTTGGATGCGTTTAATTTCAGCTTGTAAGGCTTTGACAAACTGCACTGTAGCATCCGATCGCGTTTGCCCGCCAGCAATGAACATTCCTGGATAATCGTAACGGGGACTCCAGATGCCGTATACAGAATAAGCTAAACCTTGACGCGATCGCACTTCGTTAAATAAGCGTCCGCCAAATCCATTTAACACCTCGTTCAACACATTCAACGCTGGATAATCTGGACTGTTGAACTGTCCGCCTAAATGTCCAATTAACACGCTACTTTGCGTTAGTTGCGGCTGATTTACAAAGAACACTCCGCCAGTATTCGCTGCTTCAACCTCTGGTAATTGGGGTTTGGCAATTTTGGGGTTCGGTTTCCAGTCACCAAACTTTGCTTGAATGAGCGATCGCATTTTTTTCGGATCGAAATCCCCCACAATCCCCAAAATCATATTATTCGGGTGGAAGTATTGCTGATAAAAATTGAGCAAATCCTCACGGGAAACTAAATCTACTGTTGCGTACTCTGTGGTACGCCCATAAGGATTTTCTTTGCCATATAGCAACTTGCGAAATTCTCGATTAGCGATTCCATTTGGATCGTCATTGCGCCGCGCAATCGCGCCTCTAGCTTGGGTTTTCGACAAATCTAGCTTTTCTTGAGCAAATACAGGCGATCGCAATACCTCAGCAAACAACCCAAACACCGTTTCTAAATCTTCACTCAGGGCATCAAAGCTAGCAGTACCAACAGTTTCACTAATACTAGTTTCCACTGACGCCGCCCGTTGCTCCAACATCTCATTTAGTTCGTCTGGCGAATGCTTTGTAGTTCCTCCAGTCCGCATGACTGCGCCTGTAAAACCGGCTAATCCAACTTTCTCCAAGGGTTCCAAACGATTGCCAGTTCTTATCAACGCCGTACCTTTCACCAAAGGTAACTCGCGATCCTGCATCAAATAAACAACCAAGCCGTTTTGCAGCACAAATCGCTCGTACTTGGGTAACTTAATCTCTGATAGCGGTGGTAATTGTAACTCAGTGTAATGCTTCGCTTGGGCTGTCGCCGCCAGAGAAAAGTTAAAAGTGAAAAGTAAAAAGGCAAAAGCGACAAATAACGCATAAACAAGTTTCTTCCCATTTGGGATTTTCCAAGCCATCTTCCTTTTACCCTTTCCCTTATACCTTTCCATATCTCTGTTCCTGTGTGCTTTTACGCCTCTGCGGTTCATTTCTCTGACGCCTTCGACAATAATTTACCAATCGTGCGATTTTCCGGCGTAAACGTCGCCTTTGCCACGCGCTGAATATCACCAGGAGTTACCGCCGCAATTTCATCCAATTCTTTAAATAAGTTCCGCCATGAGCCGGTTTTGACTTCATATTCCAACAATTGTTGAGCCATTCCCGTATTAGACTTCAAAGTACGTAATAAATCAGCCCTTGCTTGAGTTTTCACGCGTTCTAACTCAGCCGCCGCTACAGGTTCAGTTTTTAATTTTTCAATTTCCTGACGTAAAGCGATCGCCAATTCATCAACCGTATGTCCGGGGGCAGTTAGAGCATAAAATAACATCAAATTCGCGTATTTATCTCCAGGAAAACCGCTGAAACCTTGGGCATTGAGCGCCAAACGCTGTTTTTCTACTAAGGATTTATACAGCCGTGATGTGCGCCCATCACTTAATAAACTGCCAATGATTTCATAGACTGCGTTATCTGGATGAGTAATTGCAGGACGGTGATAGCCTTCTAAGTACAAAGGTTGGGCAGTTAGTTCTAAAGTAACTTCCCTTGTTTCTTTTTGTTGGGGTTCCACAGAAATTTTTTGAGTGCCTTTAGCTTTGGCTTGATAGCGTCCAAAATAAGTTTGTGCCAGTTTTTTCACTTCGGCAGGATTGACATCTCCAACAATGGCGATCGCTAAATTATTTGGTACATAATAAGCGTCAAAAAACTTTTGCACATCTTCTGGCGTCAAGTTGCGGATATCTTTGTCGTACCCAATCACCGGACGCCTGTAAGGATGGACTTTATAAGCAGTATCGATAAATTTCTCTACCATCAAGCCAATGGGTGAATTATCCACCCGCATCCGTCGCTCCTCTAAAATGACATCTTTCTCTTTATAAAACTCACGACGAATTACAGGGTCGAGAAATCGTTCCGATTCCAGCGACATCCAAAGTTCTAACTTATTGGCAGGGAAACTGTAAAAGTATTGTGTAGCTTCAGTTGAAGTGGTGGCGTTTAAACCCACACCTCCGGCTTGTTCTACAATTCGCCCCATTTCGTTTTGCCTGACTAACTTACCCGCTTGGGATTCCACTTGTTTAAACTCAGCTTCTAGCCGCGCTACTTCATCTTTTTTGCCATCAGCTTTTGCAGCTTTAATTTGGGCGTCCAACTGTTCCAAGCGTTCTAGTAGCGGTTTTTCTGCTTTGTAATCTTCCGTTCCAATGCGCGTCGTACCTTTAAACGCCAAATGTTCTAGAAAGTGTGCTACGCCAGTTTTTCCATCCGGCTCATCTACACCACCGACATCAGCATAAGTAAGAAAAGAAACTACAGGTGCTTGATGTCGTTCTAAAACAATGAATTTCAAACCATTATCTAGGCGAAACTCCGTTAACTGGTTCATGACTCGATCCAAATAAGGTTGAATCGAACTTGCTGCTGGAATTTGAGTTTTGGCTGGTGGAGTTATTGTTTGAGTTTGAGCCAGAGCAATTTCTGGCTGCAATCCTCCAAAAAACGCGATCGCAGCCAACAGACAAATAAATAGCCGACGAAATGCGATCGATACTTTTGTGAAGGAATGCAAAATCAATGTTACGTTTCTAGCGCACCAAAAGTGCGGTCTAAAATTCAAAACTGATTGGCTGAGTTTGTTCATAAGCCAAAATTAAGATAAAGTTACACTACCGAAGAAATACACTACTAAGCAAATAGGGCGTTAATGTTGTATTAAGCTTTTTTGGCTTTTTGTACTTGACGTTAGACAATAATGCTACAAGTCCTGTTCCGGATATTTCACCATAACTAATTTATGCGAGTTTTTAATTCTCCCCCACCATCAGAGGCTCAGACGCGCACCCGGATTTTACAGGCAGCACAACGTTTGTTTGCCTCGCAAGGTTTTGATGGCACTACCACCCGCGATTTAGCACAAGCAGCAGGTGTGGCTGAAGGCACTTTGTTCCGTCATTTTCCCAATAAAAAAGCAATTTTGGTAGAAGTAGCCACAAGTGGGTGGGTGGAGATTTTGACGGATCTGCTGACAGAGTTAAGTGAAATGGGCAGCTATAAAGCAGTCGCTCAAGTGATGCGGCGGCGGATGTGGAATTTCCAAAAAAATGCCGATTTAATGCGCGTTTGTTTTATGGAAGTCCAATTTCACCCAGACTTGCGCGATCGCATTCAATTAGAAGTCATTAATAAAATGACCGATGTTGCCGAAGCCTTCTTTCAAACAGCGATGGATAAAGGTATTTATCGCCAAATGGATGCCAATCTAGTCGCCAAAGTTTTCTTAGGAATGTTTGCGATCGCTGGTTTTTCCAACAACACTCTCATGGAACCAGACGCCTCACCCCAAGAAATGCAACAAATGGCAGAAGGGCTGGCTGATATCTTCCTCAATGGAGTCTTGGCAAAGGATTAGTGACTGGGGGCTGGGCACTGGGGGCTGGGCATTAGTTATTCTCCCCCCATCTCCCCATTCCCTACTCCCCACTCCCCACCATCCTCGCTTCCTGACTCCACCGTTCTACTAACTCAATCGCTGGACACAAATCTCGTCGCTGCATTGTTGCCACCTGCAAGCGCATAATTTGTTTGTGTAATCTGTGAGTGGGAGTCTGAGTTAACTGTGCCACAGAACCAATACCCGCATGGAGCAATAAACCGCAATATTGCGTTCCCACGCTGGGAATACGTGCTAAGTCAGCTAAAGCCATCCATTTATTCACGTATTGAACATGGATTTGAAGTTTATTGGCTAACGCTAGCCTTGCTTCTAGAGTTTTTCCTTGTTTGGCTAGCGCTACTGTAGTATTGATTCCACAATTTTGCAGTTGCGATCGTTCTTCTTGGCTGAGTCCGGGTAATTGCTCAATCGGCCAGTCACTAGATGTGACAAAGCTTTGATTATTTTTCTGTTTAGCGGACATTTGTAAAACTAAAATATATGCTCATTTAAATATTGTGACAGCCGCTTTTAGCGTTTTGTACTGGCGTGCAATTTTAAAACAACCTGTTGCAATGTTAATGCATCGCCTCGCACTGTTAATGCATCGCCCTGCAATGTTAATGCATCGCCCTGCAATGTTAATGCATTGCCTCGCATTGTTAATGCATCACCCTGCAAAAATAAACCCAGCGAAATTATACCTAAAGGCAAGTCTACGCTACACCAAAGCCAGTATATTAATATTGTTCAACTAGAAAGTTAAGTAAATTCTACAACTGCTTGTTTGGCAAACAAAACCCGTAGGCGTAGCCCGTCGTAGACATCCCCTTGTGTAACCGTTGCTTACCTACCTTAGCGTTAACATAAGATAAAATATCTCAAATTGAGCTTGTCCACTGTAAATTGCAGGAAGTTCATGACCCCAATTCCCAAAACCGCAGCCCAGTTGTATGAAACAGATTTTGTAGCCTGGACAGAACAGACTGTGCAACTAATTCGTGACGGACAATTCGATCGGGTAGACTGGGATGCTGTGATTGAGGAGATTGAAAGCTTGGGACGGTTAGAACGGCGGGAGTTGAAAAGCCACTTGGAGGTATTATTACAACATTTACTCAAGTGGCAATATCAATCTAATTTGCAAAGTGGTTCCTGGCAAAATACGATTGACGAACAACGCAACCGAATTACAGATTTGCTGCAAGAGAGTCCCAGCCTCAAGTCATATCCAGAAGAAGTTTTAGCCCAGTGCTACCACCGCGGTTTAAAAGCTGCTAGCAATGAAACTAAATTATCAATAGCTACCTTCCCAGCAGAATGTCCTTATTCTATTGCCCAAATTCTTGATGCTGAATTTTTGCCCGATGCGATTAATTTCTAGGCTAAATTTAAGCAGTAATTAATTCACCTCGCAAAACAGTTACCGCTTGTCCGCCAAGTAAAACGCGATCGCCCCCATCATAATATACTTTCACCACGCCACCGCGACTCGAAGCTTGATAAGCTAAAAAGCGATCTTTATGCAGGCGATCGCGCCAGAAGGAAGCAAGACAACAATGAGCCGCCCCCGTCACTGGGTCTTCATTAATACCTAATCCTGGTGCAAAAAAGCGCGAAACGAAATCATATTCGGAATTAGAATTAGCAATACTGGTAACAATAACATCAGCTACAGGCAATGTTTTTAGTAGCTGAAAATTAGGCTGTATTTGCCGCACCAATTCTTCAGATTCTAGTTCCACTAAATAGCCTAGCGAATTTTGCAATACAGATTTGTATGGTACGCCCAAAGCTTGGCTGAGTTCTGGAGGAGCGATCGTTGTTTTTGAGCGATTCACGGGAAAATCTAACTCAATCCACTCACCTTGTAACTTAGCAATAAGTACTCCACTTTTGGTATAAAAACGTGCAACTTCGTTTGGTGGCAAATGTCCTTCTGACCAAAGTACATGAGCGCTAGCTAAAGTTGCATGACCGCAAAGCGGTACTTCCACCGCCGGCGTAAACCACCGCAAATTAAAGCCATCATCTTGTTTGACTAAAAAAGCTGTTTCAGATAAATTCATTTCCTGCGCCACATTTTGCATCCAAATATCATCTTGGGAGTTAGACAAAACGCAAACACCAGCAGGATTACCTGTAAACGGTGTATTTGTGAAAGCATCAACCTGAGTAATGATTTGCACCATAAAATTTATCTCTAGGTAGTATCAATCTCTATGGAAAACAAAATTTAGTCTTTTAAAAGATAGATTCTAGATAACTTTTACTGATATATTCAATCGGGTCTATTTAAACAATGTACATTTTTGAATGATTACTTGTTTGGGAGAAAAACGCGAAGGCTTACGTCATAATACACTTTCACCTCTCAATTCCGAATCAATAATAGTATTATCTGCAAAGGATGTATTCATGAAAGCATCAAATGTAAGCATGAAGCTAAAAATCTTCAAAGTTATTTTTGCTAGTGTCAACTTAGTGCTAATTTGTGGAGGATTAGTTAGCTGTGTTGTCCAAGCACCGAAGCCACTTACTCCAATTGAACAACAAAAACCAGTCCTGCAACCCGATCGGCCAAACTCAAATGACAAGGATAACGACGATAAACTAGATGATAACGACGATGCAGACAATAACGATAAAGATGGTGGTGAGAAAGACGGTGATGATAAAGACTAAATAACCTTTATCTTTTTTTTGAGTTTTTATTTATGCTTATTCAACAAATTTCTACTTCTCTGGTTGATACTTTACGCCAGCGACGGCAAAAACTAGCCAACCTGATTAATTTTCCCGCAATTCTATGGTCAGGTAGCAACAGCCCGCGTAACTTCCCAGCAAATCATTTTCCTTTTCGGGCTAGCAGCCATTTCCTCTACTTTGCAGGACTGCCATTATCAAATGCGGCAATTCGTCTAGAAGCGGGCAAACTAGAATTATTCATGGAAGATCCTTCACCCAGCAGCGCCCTTTGGCATGGAGAAATGCCAACGCGGGAGGAAATAGCCGAGAAAATTGGGGCAGATGTGGCTCGACCAATGACAGAATTAGGGTCTTGGTTAGAAGGTGCGGCCACCATCGCCGTACAAGATGCTGCTACTTGGACGCAGCAATCACAGCTATTGAATAGATGGATTTTACCCCAAAGTCCCGCCCAAGGAATCGATTTCGAGTTAGTTAAGGCGATCGTTTCTCTACGTCTTACCCACGATGAAGCTGCACTAGTCGAGTTGCGAAAAGCTGCGGCTGTCACTGTCGAAGCACACAAAGCTGGTATGGCTGCAACACCCCAAGCCAAATTGGAAGCAGAAGTTCGGGCCGCAATGGAAGGGGTAATTATTGCTCACAATATGACCACTTCCTATAACAGCATTGTCACCGTTTGCGGCGAAGTATTGCATAACGAACAATATCACCATAATTTGCGATCGGGTGATTTACTGCTTGCTGATGTCGGTGCTGAAACCGGAACTGGTTGGGCTGCTGATGTAACTCGCACCTTGCCGGTTTCTGGCAAGTTTTCATCCACCCAAAGAGATATTTATAATGTTGTCTTGGCAGCCCATGATGCTTGCATTGCGAAAATATCTCCTGGTGTAGAGTATGGGGATATTCATTTACTCGCTGCCACAGTCATAGCTGAAGGTTTAGTGGATTTAGGAATCCTAAAAGGAAATTCCGAAGATTTAGTCGCAATGGATGCTCACGCGCTGTTTTTTCCCCACGGTATCGGTCATCTATTGGGTTTAGATGTCCATGATATGGAAGATTTAGGCGATTTAGCAGGATATGAAGAAGGGAGAACTAGGAGCGATCGCTTTGGTTTAGGTTACTTACGTTTAAACCGTCCTTTGCGTCCAGGAATGCTAGTTACAATTGAGCCTGGTTTTTACCAAGTGCCAGCAATTTTAAATGATACCAGTGTACGCTCAAAATATCAAAATGTCGTCAATTGGCAGCGGTTATCAGAATTTGCTGATGTCCGCGGAATCCGCATCGAAGATGATATTTTAGTGACTACAGAAGGTAGCGAAGTTTTAACAGTTGCCTTACCGAATGATGCCGATACTGTAGAAAATCTAGTTAATATCTGATTCCATGCGAAATTGCATTCTTCATGAAAAAAAATCCCATACAATTACTACTGAGTGGAGTTATTGTCAGCTTAGGACTATTATCATCATTAGCTCAAGCACAGCAGTCGGTTTCTAGTGCCCAAGTTGCAGCAATGGTAGAAGCATTGCGACAAGCTTCACCACAAACCAAAAATCCCAACGATGGACTTTACAGCGAGTGGCAAGTGAAACCGGAAACCCTCAAAGGCTGGTCAAGAACTTGTCTCAAACGAGAACTAACACCGACACAATTTGAAAGCAGCCCCGTGCTTGTTCGTTCGGTTGTATTCTGTATTACCCGCCGTGAATTAACCAATCAGTTCGCCGCTACCAACAATAATGAAATTGCATCTGTGCGTGGTGTCGCTTGTTGGTGGATGACTGGTAACTATACAGGCTGCAATCAAGGCTTCACTGCTGACTATCTGCAAAAAGTTGTCCGCTTTTACCAACAAGAACGTTCAAAACCACCAGCAACCCAACGCTAGAAAGCGCAGTTATCAATCTTAATGCGTGAATTTTGAATTGCTATTAGTCCTTTCCCCTTTACCCCTTACCCTTTTCCCCACTTCTATAAGCTAGGGCAAAGCGTTCAATTCCAGCTAAATCGCTGTGAATTTGAATATTGCAATAGCTTCCTTGATTTTGCAAAAGTTCTCGCACTGCATCTGCCTGTCCTGCCATCATTTCAATCAGCCAGACACCACCAGGTTGCAAATAGTGAGGAGAACTTTCTATCAAATGGCGAATGCAATCTAAACCATCAGCACCGCCATCTAAAGCTAGATGTGGTTCGTGCTTAACTACTTCTGGTTGCAAACTAGGTAAAGTACTGGTGGGTATGTAAGGGGGATTCGACACCATACCACTGAATTGCCCTTTGAGAAATTTCAGTGGCTCCCACCAGGAACCTTGATAAAATCGAATGCGGTCAGCCAGACCTAAATTATTGGCGTTGGTTTGAGCGATCGCCAAAGCTTCCGGACTGTAATCTACAGCATGAATTGTTGCGTTTGGCAAGCCATCTGCGAGTCCGATAGCGATCGCTCCACTGCCGGTACCCAAATCTGCCCAGTTTCCTGAAGCATTCCTAGCAGCTGCTACAGCTAAATCAATTAAGCACTCTGTTTCTGGTCGAGGAATCAAAACCGCATTCGATACGGCGATTTTAAACTGACGCCAAGGTGTAGTTCCAGCAATGTACTGCACTGGTAAGCGGTCATTTAATCGCCTCTGCCACAGTTGCTCTAACTCTACCAGAGACAATTGCATCTGAATTTGAGGCCAATTTTTAAAAGACTCCAAACGCAGCGCCAATCTATCTAAACCAGCCACTTCTTGAAGTAGCCAATCTACCTCCATTGGAGGAACATCAGCAGCGATCGCTGCTTGAGTTGCTGCATTGCGCCACTGCCAAAGTTGTAAACCAGAAACTATCAGATGTTTCTCCCCCATCCCTCAACCTTGGAGAGTATCAGCTATTTTTTTGGAGCCGGTGCAGCCGCAGGCTTGGCAGGTGCTGACTGATTCGGGGCAAGCGATCGAATAAAATTGATGGACTCCCGCGATGGATATAAAACAATTTTATTGATACTTGGATCGTTACTAGTATTCAAAGCTTCCATAACACCATACAAATCCACTACCTGAATTTCAGTGTTGTCTGCTTCCTTTGGCACAGCTTTTTTAAACTCGTCTAACAGAGCTACTGCTTGCTCTTTCTCAAAAAAGAAAGGAATATAACGCTCGTTACTTTTTGCGACAGGAATGGTTAAATAGCTATTATCTTTTTTAAATTTGGGCACAAACAAGGGAATACCGTTGAATTGCTCAACTTTTTTACCACTTGCATTCAGCATACTTGTTGCTGACTGTACTTGTTGTTGTGTCGGTACTAAAGTATAAATTACTGAATCCGACTTCTTTTTGCTTTCTAACACTATCTTGTAATAGTCAGCCAAAGACAAAGGTCTTACTTGTAGCGTGCTTGCCAGTTGAGGATTTTCTTTTTTCAAGCGATTATCAAGGAATTTTTGGGCATCTTGCTTGCTAATAAAAAATCCCACTTGAGAGACGGTTTTCGATTGGTTATTCCTTGAAAGAACTACGAATTCGCCTTTAGGATTTGTGAGGGTGAATACGGGTACTTCCTGTAGCTTTTTCACTACCTGATCTTGTGGTAAAGCGATCGCCTCTAGATTACCTAGCCCTGGTAGATTGCCTATTCCTGAAAGCCCCCCTAAAAAAACACTCCCAGCTATACCCAATGTTGCGCCCCAACGAACGAATGATTTCATGATTGTTCCTCGCATCAATAAGACAATTAAAGTAAACGGTTGGATTTACACAGCACCAACTAGCTTCAGTTATATAGCAATCTATTTTAGTTGTGAAAATTTATTTGTAAACAACTTATGATGTCAGTTGCGTGTTAAAAGTCAGTGACCAAACTAAAATAATCCCAACTATTTAGGATTGTTATAATATCGCCTTTACTAATTGACTGTGCTAAAGTTGTGTTTTTGTCAATTTTACTTTGCTATTCACTGCCGAATCCTGTAGATGCCTATTTTTTAGCTTGTCAAACACTGAAAAGGCTCTCTGACCCTGAAAATAATAAATGCCATTGTATCGACTTTCTCTAAAATTGAGTGACGCTAAACTCTATAGATCGTTCCATCTGGGGTTAACTAAATCTTTTTTCAAATTTATATAAAGTATACTATCTGGAGTATCTTATTCCGGAAGGACATAATTTATCCACTATGCTTTAAAAGCTAGCCCAAGAGCAAAACGACCAAAATTAATTTTTTGCCTAAAATTATGCAATTTAATTGCACATCTTAGCAAGAAAACTATATTCTATTTCCCCTATATATGAGAAATTTTTCATAAATTTTGTAGATTTAATTAATTTTTGAGAGTGAACAACCTCAATAAAATAATTAGCTCTAAATACCATGTATATAAATTTGCTTAAAAAATCTCTCTTTAAGTATTAAATATTTTGCCTGATTTCCTTTAATTGCTCTTATAAGCTGAAAAATTATTTCAAAGTTATCTTTGAGTATATATAGAGCGAAGTATAAAATTTTAAATAAAATACCGAAATAGCTTGAGATATTTTCTAATTTTTTTATCGTGGCGATGCCTGCGACGGGCTGCGCCTAGGGAATTTAGTAAATTTTGATTTTTAAATTTTCATCAAATCAACATTTATTAATACATTTGGGCTGACGGGGTGACAAGGAGTCTGGAAGGACTGGTATATCAAGATGTGACGATTGTACGGTAGAAAAAGATAGGTCAA
>JAVRCJ020000008.1:0-253295 GCA_034530875.2 Nostoc sp. DedSLP01 | reverse complement strand
CACCCAATTTTTTCAAGGGTTATGTGCCTCCTAAACCTTTATCTGGCGGGGTCTAGAGGCGATTGTCGCCCCTTGAAGATAATGGCACAGGAATCCCATCCAATAGCTCAAATTCTCTACCTGAACCATCGTCCCAGACAAGAAACTCTTGAAAAGTCAGTGGTTGTGTAACGGTTACGTACATCGTCCTCGATCCATTGCTGACGGGTACTTCGTTCAATGCTATCAAGATGTATAGCTTATTCAACAAATAAGGTGATCGCTTAGCCAAAGGCTTTGGCTAAGGCAATTGGTGAGTTTAGGGCGATCGCTTAAAATTTATAGTTTATTTTCTGATAGCATGATAGCTGTGTCATCGTGCTAATTATGATAGTATCATTTAAAGACAAAGCAACTGAAGACATTTTTGATGCTAATGACACCAAGGAAGCCAGAAAACAGTGCCCTATAAATTGTTGGGAAGTTGCACAGAGAAAATTAGATCAACTCAATGCAGCATTCTCCTTGGATGATATGAAAATTCCGCCAGGTAATAGGTTAGAAGCTTTAAAAGGCGACCGCAAAGGTCAGCATAGTATTCGGATTAATGACCAATATCGGATTTGCTTCACATGGACATCTCAAGGCCCCTCAGAAGTTGAAATAGTAGACTACCATTAGGAGATTACCAACAGATGAGAGTTCCAAAAAATAGACCTCCTTCACATCCCGGTGAAATATTACTCAAAGATTTTCTAGAACCAATGGGAATATCACAAAGAGAACTTGCAGATGCAATTCATGTTGCTTATCAGCGAATTAATGAGGTTGTAAATCAAAAGCGGGGTATTACGCCTAGTACAGCATTGCGGTTAGCAAAGTTTTTTGGAAATAGTTCAGAGTTTTGGTTAAACCTCCAACAGAATTGGGAACTTTACTATGTTCTGAAGGAAGAAGAAGAGGAACTAAAAACTATTGCACAATTCAACAGTTCTGAAGCAACGGCTTGAGGTATGGTAACAGGAGGCGATCGCTCTACCTACTAAATTAACAAGAGATTGGCTAACATTTCCAAATTAACCTACAGCATATTCTGTAAACTGCCGCATAAATGGTGGCTGAAATCCTAAAACAATATCTTCCTTTGGAACTCCAGCATTTACCAAATCTGCTGCAATATCATCTTCCGTACCATTCCATTGCAGCCAAATTTTACCACCTTTAATATCAATGTGTATGATACAACTGTGTACCCAATCCTGACCTTCCCAGCCTAAATAAACAATTTGATAATGGTCGCGTTCGGTATCAAAAATTGTCTCAACTTCAATATTCCCGTAAGCAGGTTTTTGTTTACCATGCTCTGCAAGCATTTGTTGTACAATCTCGCGATATCGTACTATTTTTTCCATTCATCAATTACCTCATTTTTAACATCGTAAGACATGATGAATGCACTTCATTGGAAGCTCACGTTAAAGTTAACCAACGCCAAAAAAAGAAGCCTGACTGACTCAGGCTTCTCAATCAAAAACTAGTAATTTAATAGCAACTACTTAATAGTCACTTGACCGCCAGCTTCTTCGATGCGCTTCTTAGCGTCTTCAGCAGCATCCTTAGCAATACCTTCCTTAACTGGTTTGGGTGCAGCTTCTACCAAGTCTTTAGCTTCTTTCAGACCCAGACCGGTCAATTCACGTACAATCTTCAGTACGGCAATCTTCTTATCAGCTGGAACTGATTCGAGAATTACGTCAAACTCGGTTTTTTCTTCTACTGGTTCAGCAGTAGCGGCAGCTGGGCCAGGGCCAGCGATCGCTACGCCAACAGGTGCAGCAGCACTTACGCCGAAAGCTTCTTCAATTTGCTTAACTAACTCAGCAGCTTCCAGCAAAGTTAAGCCTTTAAGTTTTTCCAAAATTTCATCGGTTGTAGTTGACATTGATATAACTCCTGTAATTTTTGATTATTTATTTGGTCATTGGTTATGACCTAGCGATCGCCTGTTTATTGAGCAGCACTATCGCCTTTTTCTGCATCGGCCACAGCCTGCAAAGCACGAGCCAGCGAACCTGGAACTTCGTTGATACCCACAGCAATTTTGGTAGCCAAGGCATTGATTGCACCAGCAATTTGACCCATGAGTTGTTCCTTAGATGGTAAGTCACCTAAAGCCTTGACATCGTTTTCTTTGAGTAGGCGACCTTCCATTACACCGCCGCGAAGTTCTGTCTTCTTGGTGGCTTTTTGGAAGTCTTGGTAAGCCTTAATTGCAGATGAAAAATCTTCTTTGACTAGCAAAAAAGCTGAAGAACCTTTGAGCAGTTCTGATAATGGCTCCCATTTTTCCTGATCTTTAATGGCAATGCCCATCAGGGTATTTTTAGTTACCTTACAAACAGCGCCACTGGGACGGAGCCGCCGCCGTAAGTCGGTAATTTCGGCAACCGTTAGCCCCTGATATTCAATTACCAGTGCCAGAGTTGACTCGCTCAAAGTTTCTTTAAGCTCAGCTACAATCTCTTGTTTATCTTCTAGCGTTCTACCCATTCCAATCTCACCTCCTCAAAACAATCGGCGATTTCCCTACTTTTGCGTTTTTTCTTCAACTAAATCGAAAACAACAAACCCCAGCTATCTTAGCCGGGGTTGATTAGTAAAACTCTTGACGCCATACTTTTTACACCTTTATCGGTGGCAATTTTGGCAATTAGAGTTTTCACCTCGGCAGGATATTAAGCTATTAGCACCTGCTGTCTCCGGCTTAGCTTATTCAATTTTGGATTTTGAGTCGCACCTTTGGTGCGCTAAAAGCGCAACTTGGATTTTGGATTTCAGATCGGAAGTTGAAAATCTATAAAATTTTCACTCTCTTATGATGAGCCTCCAAATCTAAAATCTAAAATTTAAAATCTAAAATTCTACGCTGCTTCGCTTAGTTTCAAATCTCGTAGGGCGCTGACATCAACTTTAATTGCAGGCCCCATCGTAGCAGATACATAAAATGTCCGCCAATAGCGACCTTTAGCTCCTGAAGGACGGTTACGGTCAATTGTCTCTTGCAACGCCTTCAGGTTGACTAACAAATCTTCAGGCGAGAAGGTTGCCTTACCAAACATAACATGGACGATGCCAGTTCGATCGGCCCGGAATTCTAATTTACCAGCTTTGAATTCCGCGATCGCACTTGCGATGTCAAACGTCACAGTTCCACCCTTAGGCGATGGCATCAAACCACGAGGACCAAGCAATTTACCTAACTTCGCTACCTGTGGCATGACATCGGGTGTGGCAATCAGCTTGTCAAAGTCCATCATGCCTTTTTGAATATCGTCAATTAGTTCTTCCGAACCTGCGATATCGGCACCAGCATTTGTTGCTTCTGTTACTTTTTCACCTCTAGCAATCACTGCCACTCGGACAATTTGTCCCGTACCTTTGGGCAGTGCTACCGTTGTCCGCAACTGTTGGTCTGTATACTTGGGGTCAATTCCTAGCCGGATATGCGCTTCAGCGGCTTCTGCAAATTTAGCTGTTGCTGTTTCTTTTAACAGTGCTAAAGCATCTAGGGGTTGATAATCCCTATCTTCTACTTTTGCTTGTAGCGCCTGCAAACGACGCGATACTTTTTTTGTCATTTTTCTCTCCTGGGGTAATTCCGAAGCTTTGCCTCTCCCCCGATACAATTTTGGATTTTAGATTTTGGATTTTAGATTTTGTCTTTTGTTTTTGGTCTTTGTTTATTCACTAATGACCAATGACTAATGACTAATGACTAATCCGTTACCGTTACGCCCATATTTTTAGCGGTTCCTTCCACAATCTTCATCGCCGCGTCAATATCGTTGGCGTTGAGGTCGGGAAGTTTAGTTTGGGCTATTTCTTGTAATTGCGCTCTGGTGATTTTACCAACTTTCTTTTTGTTGGGTTCGTTAGAGCCTCTTTCGATTTTCGCTGCCTTGCGAATCAGTACTGACGCTGGTGGCGTCTTGAGTACAAATGTAAAACTCCGGTCTTCAAAAACCGAAATTTCTACGGGTATCACCATTCCAGCTTGGTCTGCTGTTTTGGCGTTGTACTCTTTGCAGAACATCATGATGTTGACGCCATGTTGACCCAAGGCCGGGCCTACTGGCGGTGCTGGGTTGGCTTTTCCAGCATTTAAGGCCAGTTTAATGACCGCCACTACTTTCTTCGCCATTTGTATTTAGCTCTGTTTCTCTACCTGATTAAATTCCAATTCTACTGGTGTATCTCTACCAAATATCGACAGCAACGCTTTAAGCTTACTTCGCTCTGGGGAGACTTCAATCACCTCGCCTTCAAAGTCCTTAAATGGGCCAGAAAGCACGATTATCTTATCACCAGTAGCCATGTCAATTTTAACGACTGGCTCTTGTTCGCTCGTCTGTTTGAAGATGCGTTCTACTTCTGAAGGACTCAGTGGTATGGGGTTGACGTGTCCGCGGCCTTTACTACTGCCACGTTTTTGTTCTGAACCAACAAAATTAATCACGTGAGATGTGTTTCGTACCACCTGCCAAGTATCATCATCCATCTTCATCCGCACCAGCACATAGCCTGGAAAAACTTTCTCTTCTGTATGCTGGCGACTACCATCTTTGCGAATTTTGACCGCTGGTGTGTGGGGAATTTCCACCTGGATAATTTTATCAGCGACATCAAAAGTTTGAATGCGCTGCTCTAAATTTGTCTTTACACGCTTCTCACAGCCTGAGGCAACTTGCACTGCATACCAGCGTGCTTCTTTTGACAGTGTTTCTGCTGTTTCCTCTGACTGCAACACTGAGTCGCGTGGTTCGTCTGTTGCAAAACTCATTAGAACACCTGTTTTGCTGCCCAACCAAAGAATCCATCGACCAAGTATATCAAAGATGCCGAAAGTGCGACCATTAACAATACAGCAGCTGATTCGCTGACTATCTGTTTGCGACTAGGCCAAACTACTTTTTCAAGTTCTTCTTTGATTCCTTGTATGAAGTTGCCAAAGCTAAACCCGTTTGTTGTTTCTGGCAATTCTGCTTCATTTTTTTTGGTCACAGCCGTTTCTCCCGCGTTTGTCAATCAATTTTGGATTTTGGGTCGCACCTTTGGTGCGCTGTAAGCGCAACTTGGATTTTGGATTTACCCAAATTTCGGGCAAGGACGCTCAACTGGAGATTTTGAGTTGTCCGTTGATTTAGACATTTAGATTTCTTGTCAAGCCAAAATCTAAAATTCAGTCGTCCTGGTTTGCAGCTTCGACTCTATCCCACTTACTGAAAGTAAAACAACTGCAAATACAATAATTTTACCCGAAATTATTAACACTAGCTGCTATTGTAGCAACTGCGTAATTATTTCGGGCTTTGTTTTTTGCTCTTGAGCGCGCCCTGGAGGACTTGAACCCCCGACATCAGGTTTTGGAGACCTGCGTTCTACCAACTGAACTAAGAGCGCACAAGCTGTTTTGGATTCAGCGATCGCGTTGGACTAAATTTTATTTTAACACAACACTAGATTTTAATCCTAGCATAATTTCAATGAGAAAGCAAGTCAGCGGCAAATGCCGCTTGAGGCTTGAGATTTCTCCCATACTTTAATAAAAGGGAAATTACAAAGGACGGTCGAAGCGTTGCTTGATCCGGGTTGCTTTGCCGACGCGATCGCGCAGATAATACAACTTGGCACGGCGTACTTTACCGCGACGCATGACTTTGATGCTGTCAATCCGGGGAGAATGTATCAGAAATACCCTCTCAACGCCTACGCCTTGAAAAACTTTACGGACTGTAATAGTTTCGTTGATGCCACCATTGCGCTTGGCAATCACAACTCCTTCGTAGGGCTGAACGCGGTATTTATCGCCTTCTTTAATTTTCACTCCTACTTTTACGGTGTCGCCCACATATATCTCGGGCAAATTTGATTTTAGGTGTTCCGCTTCAATGGAACGGATAATCTCTTGAGCATTCATAGTCTTTCTGTCTGCTTAAAAAAACTCACAATCGTCAATTATAAATCGATAATCCTATTTCAGTCTACCTGTTGGAGATTGATAATTTCACTGATACAACAGCCTATAAATGGAAGCTATATTGCAAAATGCTGTATCACAGGTATGAATTTATGAAATTTAGCATCGTTATTAGTACTTATAATCGCTTGGATTTGCTCAAAAGAGCAATTGATTCGGCTTGCAATCAAAGTATTGAGTGCGAGGTAGTTGTTGCTGATGACTGTTCTTCTGATGACACCGAAAACTATGTTAAAAGCTTAGGCGATAAGGTTGTTTATCATCGTAATGAAGTTAATCAAGGTCATGCGGCGACGGTAAATGCTGGAGTTGCCAAAGCCAGTGGCGACTGGATTAAGTTTCTCGATGATGATGACTATTTAGCTACTAATTGTGTAGAAGAAATAAGTAAGGCGATCGCTCTTCGTCCCGATGCGGTAATCTGCTCTTGTGTGGCGGCTCAGGTAGATGCCAATGAAGTTGAGCTTTCTCGCACTTCCCAAATTGGCCCCGGTTTAGCTTTTTATATTCCCCAAGCTGATATTCATTACGGTATGCTCTTAGAGCTTGTACCCTTTGGCACGCCAGCACAAGTAGCTTGTCAGCGCGATGCTTTCCTCAAAAGTGGTGGTTGGGACTCCACACTCGATGCTAACTGTGATGATATCGATTCCTGGATTAAGATTGCTCAATTTGGCGATGCTATTTTCTTAAATCAGTGTCTTGCTTACCGGACTATTTGGCCTGGTGCTTATAATCAAAAGTTTTCTTTACCTCGGCGGTTGGCGACAAATATCTTAATGAAAGAGAAAATTTACGCTTTAGTAAATGAAGAACACCGCGTTAAAATTCCCCGCTTTCAGGATATAAAAAATTACCTAAAATTACATTGGAGTATAGTGGCACTCAAGCAAAAAAATATTAAAAGTTTTCTTTCAATGATTGAACCGTCTGCGCTTTCTTTTCAGTCTTGGAAGTTTTTGATCGGTGCTACTTTATCACGTCGCACTCAGGGAAACAATTCTCAAGTTCGTAAATTTGTGTTGATTGAATCGTAATAGAAGAGAATTCAGGAGTCAAAAGCCAAACAATTTTCTGTCAATGCGTAAGTTCTATATTTGACGAAAGACTTACAGGACTTACGCAACTGGCACAGGGCGATCGCCATATAGAAACTCTCGATCTAATTAGCTCTAAACTGGCTATATTTTGACTATAATTAGCAACTAAGATAAATAATTTCACCCATCGAGAACCTAGTAAAATTTCCTGTATTTCATCTCCAGCAAATACAGGAATTTCCCATTCTTGACTATCTATGATTACCCTACCAATATAAACATCAAATTCAGTTTCTCCTTGAGCAGTTCTTAATTTATCTTGATTTAAAAAATCCCAATCAAGACTTTGTACATCTTGTTTGTTCATGGCTAACAATTTAGTAAATCCTGTATCTAACATTGTTTCTACAGGAAAACTAATGCCATCCTTACCAATTAAATCAATTTCAAAATAAATTTGTCCATTTTCTCCAAATCTCCCCTCAATCATATTCTGCCACTAACTCCGGTTTCATTAATGCCAAAAATATGATGAATCAGATTAGGATATTTTTCTCTGGCCATTTTACTTGCTACTTCTTTATCCCGGTTGATAAAATAATCCTCACTATCAGGTTCAATGGCAATATACCAACCATAGTATTTTTCTAGGATTTCTGGTTTTAAACGCTCAAAAATCACCCAACAACGTTCATAAAATGCCTGTCTTCTGGCTCTGTCTTGAGCTTTTTGTGCTTCTGTCCATTGAATTTCCGGAAATACTCTCCCACGTCTCACTATTCTTTCTGGTGAAGAATGTGTCATATTTTTGACCTCATTAAAATTTATTTTTCATATTTCATTATAAAATGCCAAATGCGAACTATTGGTTCTCCCATATCTTACCAACAAGCGATCGCCAAGTTAGACCCTTAGTTCCAAGAAAACCAGAACAACGTCTTACTTGACCAGAACTTACGCAACTGGCACAGCGTGATAATTTTTGGAAAGGGTATTACCCAGAGTTTACTTAATCCTTATCTTCTTTTATCCCGATTTATTAAGCCGTTACTGAATAAGTCTTTAAAGCTAAGTAGCTTGGATAAATAAGCTATTAGTCAGTAGTAATTTGTGATTTTTACACGCTACTGGCTAATTTTGAGTTGCCATTAAAAACTCAATAATTATGTTTATTTATACTCAGTTAGTTGTCTTTATTTTTTATACATATCTCCGAACTATGCGAATTATACATATTTTGAACCACGTTCAAGAGATAGGTAATGGTATTGTAAATGTGGCTGTGGATTTGGCTTGCTTACAGGCAAAATCTGGTCATGAGGTAGCAGTTATTTCTGGTGGTGGTGAATACGAGATATTACTAAAAAAGTTTGGTGTGAAACATTACGAGCTAGACCAAACTCGCAAACCGATAAGTATGATTAAAGCAGCTATTGGTTACAGAGCGATCGCAGCAAAATTTCAACCCGATATCGTTCACGCACACATGATGACGGGAGTGATATTAGCACGCATTTTTCAAAATCGTTATGCTTTGGTTTCCACGGTACACAATGAATTTCAGCGTGCTAGTTTACTGATGGGTTTGGCCGACAGGGTAATTGCTGTCAGTCAGGCTGTGCGAGATTCTATGGCACGACGCGGTATCCCAGAAAATAAGTTACGCGTAGTCTGCAATGGAACGCTAGGCAGTCCCCGCACCCGACAAATAGGAGATTATCAAACTTTACCGTTACAGCGTCCGGCGATCGCCACTGTAGCCGGGATGTATCAACGCAAGGGAATTACTGAATTAATCGCTGCTTTTGAGGAAATTGCCTCAGATTTTCCCGAAGCGCATCTTTATTTCGTAGGCAATGGCCCTGATAAACAGCTATTTGAAACACAGGCAAAAGCAACTTCTGTCGCAGAACGCATTCATTTTGAAGGCTTCCAATCAGAACCCCAACGCTACCTCAAATCTTGTGATATATTTGTGCTGGCTTCTCACCGCGACCCTTGCCCTTTGGTACTTTCGGAAGCTAGAGAATCTGGAATTGCCATTGTCGGTACTCAAGTAGATGGAATTCCCGAAGCTTTGGATAATGGGCAAGCAGGTCTTTTAGTACCAGCAAAAGATAGTCGTGCTTTAGCTGGCGTTTTAGCGCAATTACTGAGTGATGTTGAGATGCTGCAAGAATGGAAAAATCGGGCAAATCAAAACCTAGAACGGCTTAGTGTTGCCCGCGTCCATCAGGAAACATTAGCTATATATCGTGAGTTAAAGGATTAACAATGTAGCGATCGCTTTAGTTTTAAAGCTACACCTAAAGCGCCAAAAGCTATTATACTCAAAACACTTGTTGGTTCGGGAACGGCAGTATAATAAGCAGCTACTTGGATAGGGCCATCTTTATCCTCTTGGTTTTCTGGGATTGGTGGAATGATACCGCCACCTGGGGTTAAATCGGGCTTGGTAGCAAATCGATTGAAAAATATGCTGCCGTTGGAAATTACGCCACCGCTGTAAGTAAGAAGGTTGTCTTTGACAGTAACGTTTGCAAAAATATCCTTGAGTTCAGGAACGCTAGAGAAACCAATTTTCCCATCTCCATCAACGTCTCCCCACGCCACCTGCTCGTTATTAAATGCTGGAGTAGAATCCTGATTAGTATAGGACAGCGTTTTTAAATCAAAGACCAAGCTGCCGATATCATTTCCAGTACCATTTAGCAAGTTATTTGCTCGGTCTGGAACACCATATTCTATTATTTGTCCTGGTAAAATATCTGTTCCCAGAGTTCTTGGAGTTCTTGTTTGCAAGATATCTTCATTTACACCCGTGACGATAGGTTCTACCAAAATGACGCCTTTGGCTGGCGTCAAAGACAAAAAACTAATTGCCAAAGATCCTAGAACAGACAAGGCCATCTTGGCTGCTACTTTAGTCATTGACCGTCCTCTTTAATATTGGTTGAGTGAATGCTACGTATACTGCGTGAGCTAAATCAAACAATTTAATATTCACGATTTCACTACTATCTATTTGCTACTTAAATAACAGCTAATCTGTGTTTACTTAATTTGATATCGCCCATAGCTTGATTTATAAAACAATTCCTATATTGCTTTAGCAAAAATACTAGTAATTTTATGTAATCTTTATGAAAAATCTAAGTGAGGCTTGTAGGTTGACTGTATATAACAGAGACAACAAAATATAATATTTTTGTCAATAAGCAATAATACTTAGTAAAATCTGGCGATCTAGTCTTTATTTTAAAACCATCATTCATCGTCATCCAAAGCTCAGTACAAAGACTAATTTGATACTCAGAATTAATCTTTGTACGGTTAATTTTTTGTAAATCATTATAGCGATCGCATTTTGAACTACGGTATTTTTGTTTGCAAAAAATATAAAGTTACAATTTTTGAGGCGGCAAGGACAGAAAAAATTATATATCTCTGATTTTGATTAGTGGATTATTTTGTATTTTGTTAACTTTCAAACTGCTTTAGATATATTTTTAGATATATCTAAAGATGCAATATTTTGCTGTATTTTGTAAATTTAAATAAACAGCGATCGCATCGACAATGCTACAAGTTACACTAAAAAATAATGTAAACTCAAATAAAAATTTGTTTACAGTTTTAATAATATTTAGTTTTTCAAGGATTTATTAAAAAGCTGTTTTAATTCTTGCAATTAATAAATAATTGCATAGATTTGCGATTGTTTTATCTAGTATGGCAATTATTTGTTGAGTCAGATAAGCACAACAATAAATAATTGTTTTTGAACTAATTGTAATGGCCATAAATCTCATACGGAGATTTAAAAATAAATACAATTGTCTTTTTGAAAATTAAAGCTTTAAGCTATTTATACATTTGGCTCAACTACAAATGGCTATTTGAAATATAAGAAGATAGGGAATTGTCAAAATTAAATTACAAAAATAAAAATCTTTTTGTATATTTCAAAAAAAATAGGTAAATTTTAAGGCTGATTATTTCAAACTTTCGACACTTATTTAAAGTTTTAAAATTCAACGAAAGTAATGTCTATTCAATAGCAGCAAATCCGTAAATAAGTGTCATTCTTAGCGTTAGAGAACCATATTTTGATTGAGCGAAACAAAATTTTTCATACCTTTTTAGCTACCTAAGAAATATAACCATGACCACTACTACTAATCGTCGAAAATCCAACACGTTTTATGTAATTCTTATTGCTGCTGCTGCGGCGCTTGGCGGTTTTTTGTTTGGTTTTGATACCGCAGTAATTAATGGTGCGGTTGCAGCTATTTCTAAAGCTTTTAATGCTAGCAGTGTAGAGACTGGTCTGGCTGTATCCCTAGCATTATTAGGATCTGCGGTAGGAGCCTTTTATGCCGGAAAGATTGCAGACCGTTATGGTCGAGTTAAGGCAATGATAGTAGCTTCGGTGTTATTTACTATTAGTGCCATTGGCTCTGGACTTCCTGTAGGTATTTGGGATTTTACTTTTTGGCGATTCTTGGGTGGGCTTGCAGTCGGTGCTGCAAGCGTAATCGCCCCAGCTTATATTGCAGAATGTTCTCCCGCAAATTTGCGCGGTAGGTTGGGATCTCTCCAGCAACTAGCAATTGTGGTTGGTATTTTCATTGCACTGCTATGCGACTACTTTATTGCTGTATCAGCTGGTTCAGCTGAGAAGCCGTTTTTGTTTGGTATAGCAGCTTGGCGCTGGATGTTTTGGACGGAAATTCCTCCTGCTGTACTCTACGGAATGGCAGCTTTAATGATTCCCGAATCTCCACGGTATTTGGTTGCTCAAGGACGAGAATCAGAAGCCACTAACGTTCTGACTAAGATTTTAGGAGGTAACGTCTCGGCGAAAATTGATGAAATTCGGCAAACAGTTTTACGAGAACGCCAGCCTAAGTTTTCCGATCTTTTAGCCAGAAGTGGTGGACTTTTACCAATTGTTTGGATAGGAATCGGTTTATCAGTATTCCAGCAATTGGTGGGGATTAATGTCATCTTTTATTACAGCAGCGTTTTGTGGCGGGCAGTTGGTTTTTCTGAAAAAGATTCCCTAACAATTACAGTGATTACAGGGGCAGTAAATATTATTACTACCCTAATTGCGATCGCCTTTGTAGACAAATTCGGCCGCAAGCCTTTGCTGATTTTAGGCTCTATTGGCATGATTGCGACTTTGGGAACAATGGCTGTTGCTTTCAAAACCGCGCAATTAGATGCTGCTGGTAACCCTACTCTCACTGGTTCGGCAGGTCTGATTGCTCTTTTTGCAGCTAACCTCTATGTATTTTGCTTCGGTTTCTCCTGGGGGCCAGTTACTTGGGTGCTGTTAGGAGAAATGTTTAATAACAAAATCCGAGGTGCTGCACTTTCGGTAGCTGCGGCAATGCAATGGATTGCGAATTTTGCTGTTTCCACAACATTTCCTCCCATCCTGAAAAATTTCGGGTTAGGTACTGCTTACGGTTTGTATACAACTGCGGCAGCTATTTCTCTGTTCTTCGTTCTGTTCTTCATTAAAGAAACTAAAGGAATGGAGTTAGAAGATATGTAAAATTTGGCATTGCTGATTTCATGTCTGAAAACGATTGTGCATGATATCAAAATTATTGTAGAGACGTTGCAAGGCAACGTCTCTACATGCGTATTCATGCTGCAATTCAGCAACGCTTAATGTTTATCAGTGATGGAAATAAGTTTTTTCTTAAATCCACGCAACAGGATTAACAGTGGCTTTGTCCAATTTCCACCTAGTAAATCGTGAAGTAGGACATAAAAACAAGGGATGATAAACAACGTCAGCATTGTTGCGATCGCCATCCCAAAGAAAACTACAATCCCTAAAGGTTGCAAAAACTCAGAACCCTCGCCAATACCTAATGCTAAGGGAAACAGTCCCATAATGGTAGTGACTGTAGTCATCATAATTGGGCGCAAGCGTTGGGGGGCAGCTTTAATAATGGCAATTTGGCGACTACAACCAATTTCTTCCCGAATTTGGTTTGCTAGTTCTACCATCAAAATCCCTGCGTTGACCACAATTCCCACTAGCAAAACTACACCAACAATTACAGTTGCGCCAATTGCAGTTTGGGTAATGTAAAGTCCAAAAATTCCCCCAGCTAAGGCTAGCGGTACGGTGAACATAATTACTAACGGGTCAATCAGCGAATTGTATTGCACCGCCATGACTACAAAAATTAAGAACGTTGCCAATGCTCCCAAAGTTTTTAAAGCATCCTGGAGTTGCTGATTAGTTTCTTGAGCAGAACTAGGCACAATTGAAACGCCATCAGGCAAGTCTACGTCCTTTAGTATTTCATTCGCTTCTGCTATGGCTTCACCTAAACTAGCTCCCTCGCTGAGATTGCCTGCCACAATAAAAGCTTGGCGCTGATTAATCCGTTGCACTTCACCAGGCGCTTGACCTTCTTGAATGTTGGCAACGTCTGAAAGCCTGACTAGTTGATTATTTTCTGTAAATAGCGGTAATTGCTCTAGTTGGGAAGGACGCTGAATGGCTTGTTTATTTAGCTGCACCCGTACATCAACTAAACGGTTACCCCGCTGAATTTGGGTAGGAACTGAACCTTCAATTGCTGTCTGGACTGTTGCACCAATTTCTTGAGCGCTCAACCCTAAAGCCGAAACCCTCTCCCAGTCAGGGCGAATTTGGATTTCTGGTTGTCGGGGGTCGGCATCTGGTCGAAATGTCGCTAATTTTGCCCTTTCTTGCAATGCTTCCAGCACTTGTGCGCCTGCTTGGGTTAAGTTCTCTTCATTCTCGCCTTGCAAAATCACGTCAATTTCTGACCCTTGCACTGGAGAATTACTCAGAATCAAACCCCGCACCTGACCGGGATTGAGGCGCAGCAGAATTCCGGCTAAGTTGAGTTTGTTAAATTCCTGAGTTACTTTTTTGACGAACGCTTCAACATCTGTGCCTGGTTTTAGATTGATGGTGCTGCTGGCACGTAAAGGATTTTCTGTAGTGTTGCTGCCAAATAAATTACCACCGACAGTTGTAAAAGCAGACTCGGTTTCTGGTTGTTTGAGCAAAATGTCATCGACAATTTGCATAACTTTCTCAGAAGTTGCTAAAGGCGTACCGGGAGGAAACTGCGCTCTCAAGTTAGCTTGTCCGGTACTGATGCGGGGTAAAATTTCTTGGGGAATTTGACCAAACATCAAGAAGCTACTGCCACCTAAAATCAGGAAAACAGCAATAATTACGAGGAGCCGATAGCGCAAAACCTTGGTCAAAAAGTTGCCGTATCCCCGCGTAGCATCTTCAAATCGATGGTTAAACTGTCTCAGCAGCCAAAATTCACTGATGCGGCTAGACCAGGAAATTCCTAAAAGTCGAGAAGACAGCATCGGTACCACTGTAATGGCAACAACAAGGGAGGCTGCCACTGCAAAGCTAATTGTCAGAATTAGTTCGTTAAATAGCAGTGCAATAAAGCCGCCAATTAAAAGGAAGGGTACTACAGAAACTAAGTTGGCACCCGTGGCAGCAACTAAAGCAGACTCCACTTCTTGAGAAGCATTGATAGCAGTATCTATGAAGAATTTGGAATTACCCTGCCTCCCCTGCCTCCCCTGCTCCCCTTGCTCTTCTCTCTCTCTCTGATTGGGAGTCATGCCTGCTTTTTCGGAAATATTTTCTAAAATCACTACCGATGTATCAATTGCTTGACCAACTCCCAATGTCAACCCTGCCAAACTAAAGACATTCAAAGTCAAGCCAAATATTTTCATCAAAGCGATCGCTGCTAAAGTACATAGCGGAATCGTCAAGCTGATAATTAATGTTTGCCTAAATGAGCCTAAAAATAACAACACTGCTGCTGCTGCTAACAATGCCCCGGAAATCCCGGAAAAGATGACATCATTTAAAGAATTACGGATAAAAACAGATTCATCTGTGGTGGGACTCAATGTCATGTCTGCTGGAATTAAACCCGATTGCCGTAATTGTTCGATTCGCTGCTTCACAGCATTGACAACGGTAATGGTGTTGGCTTCAGGCTGCTTTTGGATGGAAACTTTCACAGCAGGCTGACGATTGAGGTAAACAAATACTCGCTGTTCTTCTGTATCGTCAATTACCTCGGCAAAGTCTCGCAAATAAACGCGTCGAGTAGGTGCTGTGGTAGTAGTACCAGTGGTAGTGGTGCTGGGAGAAGAGGAAACTTCCAAAGATAGGTTTTCAATTTCACTGGCATTTTGGAAGCGTCCTACAGTCCGAGTCAATGGCTCTGTATTTTGCCCTAAAATCCGACCGCCTGAAGTATCTTGGTTACGGGCTGTTAGTTCATTTAATACATCATTTAAGCCCACACCCAAAGCTTGCAATCGATTCAAGTCAACAAGCACCCGTACTTCTTCTTCAGCACCGCCAGATACATCAATCGAAGCGACTCCTGGAACAACGCTGAGTTCGCGGGTTAAATCTTCATCAGCAAATACGCGTAAATCTTTCCCTTGTAAGGATTCGGATGTCAGTGCCAATTCATAAATTGGCAATTGCGAAGGATCGACTTTAAATAAACGCGGCTCTTCTATGGTATCTGGCAGTTGTCCTCGACCTCGGTTAAAAGCAGCAGTGGCATCGTTTAGAGCTTGGTCGATATCCCCCCCTGGTTGGAAGTATAAATCCAGGTTTACCTGTCCTTCGCGGGTACGGGAAAAAACTTGCACTACATTCTCAGTTGCCGATAAAGCTTCTTCTAAAGGTCTGGTGATTTCATCTACAGCTACTTCTGGAGAAATACCAGGGGCTTCTAGCCGAACGCCTATGCGAGGATAAGTAATTGACGGTAGAAGATCGACTTGGATAGTTGTCAGAAAAAATATCCCAATGACAATTACTGCTACGGTGAGCATGAGCGTACCAATGTGTTTGCGGATAGCGATCGCACTAATGCTAAATCCGCCGCCATTGCCATGATTATTTGCCTGTTGCATGATACTAAATGGTAAGTACGTGAGTGCTAGCTACTGAGGACTTTTTTCATTGCTATGGTGGTTATCAAAGAAAGGCACAGGGCAGAAGGCTTTTATAGATTTAGCCCTTTACGGAAGTACCCCAACCGTCTGCACTCGTTGGAGCAAGGGTTTAAGACAAGAACACCAAATTTTCAATTTGGCGAACTTCATTTAGGAGGAGTGTGAATCCCCTTCTAAATAAAACCTTCTGCCCTCTGCCGACGCTCGCGGACTCGCTAACGCTGCGCTATCCTGCCTTCTGCCTTCTTCAATGCTCACCCTACTATTGCTTTTCAGAAAGAATTGAAAGCCTTACAGTGTCACCTTCTTTTAACGGCTTACCACTACGAACAACATAGCGCTCTCCCGCTTGCAAACCGGATAAAATTTCCACTCTACCATCAGCCCTTTTTCCCAAAGTTACAGCTCGTGCTGTTACCTTTGTTTGGCCTTGGGTGTTGTTGACGACAAATATTGTGCCAGTTCGGTCTTGTAACTTTGCCTGTGCTATACCAACTGTGTTAGTTGGGGAAGATTGCACTACATTTGTTTCCGATTTACCTCTACTCTTGGAATTCTGACTGCTTGCTTGTTTTTGAATAGCTGTTTGCGGCACTACAACCCGCTGTTGTGTTTGGTTTTCAAAGTTAACTCTCGCTAGCAGTCCACTGCCAATTTTGCCATCATTATTGGGAATTACTACTTCTACAGGTATCAAGCGAGCTGTAGGATCGGCGGCTGGAGAAATCCGTGCCACTCTGCCAATTAATGTTTCGTTGGGAAAAGCGTCTAAGCGGACTTTTACAGATTGTCCAACCTGGATTTGTCCCAGTTCTAATTCGGAAACTTGAACGACGACTTTCACGCGATTAAAGTCGCCAATTTTTAAGACTTCATTACCTGCTTGCAGTAGATTGCCTGGTTCTGTAACTTTTTCTGTGACTACGCCAGCGATGGGAGATGTCAGCCGAGCATAAGATCTGCGTTCTTTGGTTTCTGCAAGTAATGCTTGTTGAGCCAATACTCTCCCTTGAGCAGCGGCGACAGCTTGCTGTTCTGTACGGACTTGCTCTCGAGCTGCTCGCAATGCCTGGGCGGCTGTTTGCGCCTGGGTACGCGCTTGTTCGGCAGCTTGCTGAGCGATCGCTCCGGCTTGGAATAGTTTCTGCTGGCGCTGAGAATCTGCTTGAGCTTGCACTACTTCTAGCCTTGCTCGTTCCACGTCAGCGCGGGCATTACTTACTTGAGTAGTTGCCCTTGCTACTTCCGATTTCAGGGCTGCAAGTTCGGCTTCTGCTTGCTTTAAAGCTGTGACTAGCAAAGCTTCATCTAATTGCCCGACGTTCTGCCTCTGAGTAACTGTATCGCCCACATCTACATTCAAAGACAACAGCCGTGCTTCAACCTGCGATCGCAGTGAAACAATGCGAAAAGGTGCTGTATTCCCTGTATATTCTGGTTGTGTTTGCAGCAAGTCTGTTCGAGCGATCGCCACATCTACAGGCGTTCCCCCGCCACTATTCTGCCGCCCAGCAGGACTTTGAGATTGTGCCTCCGCTGATTCTTTAGGTAGCGATCCGCAGCTAGCTGTTAGCAGTCCCATGCCTAGCAAACACGGTATTAATAAACTTTTCAAACAAGGCGAGGCAAAAAAATAATTTCCTTGTTTCCGAACTTTCGTACAATTACTGGTTGCAAGAAGTGTACTCTCGACATCTGTATATGTGCAGCTTGCCGCAGAGATTGTTATCTCAGTCTTTGCAACGGAATCTAAATGTATATTAATTAGCTGGGTATTGGTTACGAAATCTGCCATTTTCACCTGTTTGTCCGGCTTAATTTATGTCCAAAATCATTAAATTTTCTCCTATGGAAGAGCGTTTGGGATTAAACAGCCGTGTTTTCCCAAGTAATTCTGAGAGATATCATTAATAGAAAACGGCGAGAATGAATAAGCTCTGCGACAGAAATTTCCCATATTCAGAAAATTCCTGTTTTCCCATAAAAATCCAAAAATTCTCACCAGTCTACTTCTTATCTAGAGGTAGACAATCTTCTTGCAGCTAATCAATTATAAACTTAGTATAAATATTTTTCAGTTTTCTACAATCTACCCATAGGAGAAAACTGGCTTGACCCGATGAAGATATGGAACTTTTTTCCCATATTTTCAAGATGGGCGCTATCAAATCATTGTCCATGTTTTTACACGACACCTTTTATTCTACTAAAACTACTTGTGGTTTTAGCTGTTTGTCAATTGAATTAAGAAAAGTAAATAATTATTATTTTTTAGGCTTGGGAATGCTCTTAAGGCTACCAGGGCGTTTAGCTCGTTTTGAAGCAGTTATTCTTTCCGTGCATCTTTTGCCTTCCCTGCCCCCCACACTCAGAATTTCCAGCCCTTAAGGGAGCGCTCAGCTAATTAACATAACTTTTTATAACGATTTTTCAAACTTTCTGCCAGAAAGCCTAGTCTTATGTCATCATGGGGAAGTGAAATGAGAATTAATTCGGCGACAGTGTTTGTTCTTAGTATTGACAGGCTTTTCCCTTTTGGTATTACAGACTTCTCTCCGAAATCTAAATCTCTACATAGTTATGGTTTTGGAGATATTTCATGTCAATTTACGTAGGTAACCTCTCCTATGAAGTTACACAAGAAGCGCTGAGTGCTGTTTTTGCAGAATATGGTTCTGTAAAGCGTGTCCAGCTACCTACTGACCGTGAAACAGGTCGTTTACGCGGCTTTGGTTTTGTGGAAATGAGCTCGGACGCTGAAGAAGCAGCCGCTATTGAAGCTCTTGATGGTGCTGAATGGCTCGGTCGTGACTTGAAAGTTAACAAAGCTAAACCCAAAGAAGACAGGGGTGGTTCCTTTGGTGGCGGTAACCGTGGCGGTGGCGGCTACAACCGTAATCGTTACTAAGCCAAATATTAAGCAAGTAACTTAATTAAATCTAGAAAAGGCTCAAGTATTGCTACTTGAGCCTTTTCTATTGAATTGTAACAAAACCTCTTCTCCAGAAAGTAGTGCTGATATCTCAAACTACTTCTAGAGGGTTTACTAGTTGGTAAATAGACCTCTTGCACTCGCATTTAGTATTTCAGGGGTATGTCGGCATAGATCCATCTCGTGATATTTGCCCCAACATGACTTATATAATCCTTGAGAAAGGTTCGTAAACCCTGCGCACTTGCTACTGTTACATAACACGCTGAAGTGATTATCGAGTCATATTGAATGAGGTTGTGGTTTTGAAATCCCAATTAACTAATCATCAGGTTGATTTACAAGATTGCACTATTTTTTATCAACAAAGTTGGTTGGAGTCGAGTTCAATCCCTATCCTATTTCTACACGGTTGGGGAATTTCTACTGAGCCTTATCAAGAAGTACTGAAACTACTAGCACAGCAGCATAGCATCATTGCTCCTGACTTGCCCAGTTTTGGGAGATCTACTTACTCTAAGCTAATTCCTGATTACGTTAGCTATAGTAAAATTCTCCTTTCATTTCTGGAAGTTTTAGATTTACAACAATTTCATATAGTAGGACACTCATTCGGTGGAGGTATTGCCATTACTTTATCTACACTTGTTCCAGAAAAAGTCAAAAGTGTAATTTTGATAGATAGTACCGGGATTCCCACGCCGTCTATACCGGAGATGATACCGCGAAGGGCAATCGAAATGACGGTTCAAATGTTTCTTCCAAGGCGCAGATTGAAATTAATTGATATTCCTTTGGTTTTCTCCTATAACTTGTTATTCAATACAGGAAATGTCATTCAAGGATTGCTAATTTCTATATACGAAGATATCAGTCATCTGCTACCACAAATTCAAGCACCCTGTTTGTTATTATGGTCAGAAAAAGACCTAACTACGCCATTAAATAACGCTCAAGAAATGGCAGCAATTATTCCCAACTCTAAATTAATTACTGTAGAAGAAGGTTTACACGAATGGGGACTCTGGTATCCCGAAAAATTTACATCACTCATACTAGATTTTATCGATCGAGTTGAGCAATATTCATACAGCCAACTCTGCGAGTGATTTCTACCTTTTCATCAATATGAATTTCTACACGATCGCTTTGGGATACAGATAAGGTTTATCCAATCAGTTACATTGGGGTTGTTATACCATAGCTATGATTCTTTAATCAAAGTGCCCTGATGAAAAACCATTTTCCAGCGATCGCCGATAGATTTCCAAATAGAACTTCGCAGCGAATAAACAGGTTGTTCGCCAGATTTCTGTCTAATTAGACGATAAGTTACTAAAACAGCTCCTGTGGCTAAAACTAGCGTTTTGAATTCTGTTATCGATCTTTGAATCGCGGGTTCGGTGGGTTCATTCTGCAAACTCTTGATAATTTGCTGTTTATCAAAAATACGCCCTGAACTTCCGAACTCAATGAATTCGTCAGCAAGTAATTCCGTAACCTCTTTGGCTGACTTGCGGATATCTGGTTGAAGCAAACGCTCCTCTAAATGAAAAAATTCTTCTAAATAGTCTGTATTCATAATATTTTCTGAATACTAAATTGCATGGTGGTAGATAGCCTCAAACTTATACCAATTCTCTATGAAGATGCGCCTAATTATTTTAGAATGTAGTGAATTAATCTCAGTGCCCCTTTGCGCTAACCTCAGCGTACCTACCCTGCAGGAAGGCTTACTCCTACGGAGAAGCAAGCTACGCGTAGCGTCTCGTAGAGAAGTGCCTATGCGTTGAAAAAATCTAATATTTGGTGCAGCCTCATAAAGAAACTGTATTACTACCAGAACAGATGAAGTAACTGTGTGAAGCATCTCAAAATAACGGCATAATAAAACCACAAGAGAGCATACTTTTTTTGAAATGACAAAGCTATCCCAACCCTGTCGCACCGACATCCTATCTGAACATTGAGATTATGAATGCAATTAGTATTGCTAAAGTCATAGCCGATAGAAACCTAGAAATTCCTTCCAAGGTTTTGGAAAAGCTTGAGCCTTGTACAGAGTATGAAGTGTCTGTTACTGAAAATGAGATTGTATTTAAAAAAACAAATCACCGATTAACACTAAAAGCATTAAGGCAACGAGTAACACAGGCTGGTTCAGATCCAAATCAACCAACTCTCGAAGAAATTAGTCAAATACTCAAGGAAGTTAGGCAAGAACTTTGGACTGAAACATGAAGGTTGTAGTTGATGTAAATGTTTGGATTTCAGCATTACTTTGAGGAGGAGTGCCAGATATAGTTTTGATACTGACAGGGAAAATCAATGAGAGCAATCAAAATTATTGTTGAAAAACATAATGACGGTTACGTAGCTTATCCTTTGGGTATCAAGGGGGTCGTAGTTGGTGAAGGTGACAGCTATGAAGAAGCACTAGCTGATGTTAAATCTGCTATCCACTGCCATATAGAGACGTTTGGTCAAGAGGTTTTAGAAGAGGAATCGCCAGTGCTAGAAGCTTTTGTGGCGGAAGCTGAGGTTCTTATTTAATTGTTAAATTTCCAGTAGATGCACCTAAAGCTAAAGTAGTTAAGACATTGGAATTTCTTGGATTTACTATTATTAGGGAGCGAGAGCATATTGTTATGGAAAGAGAAAACGAAGATGGTACAAAAACCCCGCTGACTATGCCTAACCACTCTCAAATTAAAGGTTCGACGTTGAGATCCATCTGTACTCAAGCGGGTATCTCAAGAGAAGATTTTTTGTCTGCTTTTGAGCAAATCTGAAAGGCTGCATTCCCTTTTTACTCAAAATACTCAGCTTGAAACTCTAAGCGCTCATATATCAAAACTTCACTTCTAGAAACTGGGGAAGAATTTCCTAATACCCAATCCCCAGTTGCCACTTCCCAATTAATAATGAGTTGCTGACTTGCGATGATGCACGGCTGTGACGCCATCAGTATCTAACAATTTGCCATTATCGACAGTTGCATAAACCAGCCAATGGTCGCCAGATTCCATCCGGTTTTGTACAGAACATTCGAGATATGCTAAAGCATCGCTGAGTACGGGAGAACCGTTTTCCGCTTCTTTTGCGGCGACACCAGCAAATCGGTCTTGTCCGGGGCCAAAGGGTTTGAGGAAGTGCTTCATCAATCCCAAATGATTGCCTTCTTTGAGGATATTCAAGACAAATTTATTTCCTGAGTGTGTCAAACTTTCCACGGCGCGGTCTTTGGCAACGGCTATGGTTAAACCAGGAGGATTAAAGCTAGCCTGAGCTACCCAAGAAGCTAACATGGCGCTAGATATATCGTCTTGTTTGGCTGTGAGAACGCACAGCGAACCGACAATTCGACCAACTGCTTGTTCGACACTGGTGGCGGGTACACTTTGCGATCGCACTTTTTTAGCTTTCTTCAATGCTTGGGCAAAGTCAGTACCAGCTTGTTCGCACAATTGCAAGGTAGCGTCGTCGGGTTTGAATTTCACGCGGATGGTATCAAAACCAAACCGATAGCCAGCATCTTTCAATTTGCCTTCGATTAAATCAACCGCTTCACCACTCCAACCAAAGGAACCAAACACACCAGCAAGTTTATTATTCGTCGCTGTGGTTAGGACAATTCCTAAAGCTATTTGCACGGGTGTGGGTGCATGACCGCCAAGGGTAGGCGAACCGATGATAAAGCCAGCGGATTTTTCCACAGCAGCACGGATATCTTCTGGGTCGGTGAATTCGCAGTTAATCGATTCTACCGCGACCCCAGCTTTGGTAATCCCGCGAGCGATCGCTTGGGCTAAGGTGGCTGTATTCCCATAAGCTGATGCATAAATCAAAGCCACTGTCAAGTCCGCAGATGTTTGTTCCTGGCTCCATTGGCGATAAGCTTTGGTCAGTTCGATTAAGCCATAGCGTACCAAAGCACCATGTCCGGTAGCGTACATCCGCACGGGTAAATCTGCAAGTTTCTCCAATGCTGTTTCAACTTGACGGGCGTGAGGAGCCATCAGGCAATCAAAATAATAGCGACGGTCTTCGCTATAAATTTCCCAACCTTCATCAAAAACCTGGTCTCCGCAAACATGCGCCCCAAATAACTTATCTGAGTAAAGAATTTCTGTTTGCGGATCGTAGGTGCAAAGGTGGTCTGCATAGCGGGGGTTAGGGGTGGGAATAAATTCTAAATTATGCCCATTGCCCAAATCTAGAGTTTCTTCTCCCCGCATTACCAGAATTTTCAAATCTGGATTTTCCAGCGCCCCGCGTAAATTTATCGCCCCTGGATTGGAACAAACAAAAGTAATTTGCGGCGCGATTTCTAGTAAAGCTTTTAAAGTTGCTGCGCGGTTGGGATTGACATGTCCCAAAATTACATAATCTAGTTTCGTAACATCAAACCGCTGCTGCAACGCTTCTAAATAAATTTGTGTAAACGTTTCCCCAGGAGGGTCAATCAAAGCATTTTTATCGCTTTCAATTAAATAAGAATTAGCAGTTGTCCCCTTAGCCAGAGCATATTCTATTTCAAATCTGAGCCTCGACCAACTGCGCGATCGCAGCAATCTTGTATCTGTAGCAATGGGGAAAACCTGAACGTCACGGGGTTTGTTGTTTGGCATAGGGAATAGGGAGTAGGGAATGGGGAATGGGGAATGGGGAATAAGAAAAGCAGGGAATAAAAATTACGACTCCCTACTCCCTATTCCCCACTCCCTTTATTAATAGTGGTTTCCAACTTTGCGATGATGCACCGCAGTCAGGGCATCTGGCTGAGAAACTCGTCCGGCGTAAACGGTGCTATATACTGCCCAGTGGTCGCCACAGTCCATACGGCTGACGACTTCGCATTCCATATAAGCGAGGGCGTCGGTGAGGATGGGGGCACCATTTTCCGCTGGCTGGGTTTTCACTCCTTCAAAGCGATCGGCACCAGGGGCGAACCGTTTCAAAAAGTGCTTCATCAATGGTTGGAAACTGCCTTCTTCTAAGACGTTGAGGACAAAGCGATCGCCTACTTGCATCAATGATTCAATTGCCCGGTCTTTGGCGACTGCAATGGAGAATCCTAAGGGTTTGAAGCTGGCTTGAGCAACCCATGAAGCTAACATCGCGCTGGAAACATCGCCTTTTTTGGCAGTAATGATGTACAATCCGCCGCTGAGTCTGCCTAGTGCTTTATCTAAGTCTGCACCAAGGGATTTCATAGCTTTGATGCTGCGATCGCGCGTTACCCATTGACCCAAGTCTGTACCCGCTTCTTCACACAGCTTGTAGATGTTGTCTGTGGGTGTTTCTTTAATCCGAATGGCTGGGAAAACTGTTGTCAAACCCAAATTGCGGAATTTACTCAGCAAAGGATCTATCGGTTCGTCATCGCCGCCGCCGGTTTCAAATATGCCGATGGCTTGCTTTTCTTTAGTCGATCCTAAAATTGTGCTGAGTGCAGCTTGGATGTTAGCAGCGCCAGAAGCTGGAGGTAAACCGACAACCAATCCAGCACAGCGGCCAACTAGTTCCCGCAATTCTTGTAAATCGATTTCCGATCCTAAATCTACAATTTCTACAGTCACATTGGTTTTACCGATACCGTTGGCAATTGCTTGAGCGAGGCGATCGCTATAGCCATATTCGGAAACGTAAAATATGCCGATGGTTGTTTCTGCCTTGGTTTGGGTTTTGCTCCAAGTGCGGTAACGTCCAACTAGTTCCTCTACATGGTGAGATAATAACGGCCCGTGACCGGTAGCAATCATCGCAATGCTTTTTAATTCTTCCATCCGCTTGAGTGCAGACAGCACCGACCGCGCATTTGGCCCCATCAGGCATTCATAATAATATTTGAAGTCTGCTTCAATAGTTTTTAAGTCTTTATCGAAGGTGCTATCGGAACAATAATGCATCCCGAAAGCATCGCAGGTAAAGAGAATTTGGGTTTTATGGTCAAAGCTAAAAATGGTATCCGGCCAATGTAAATTTGGTGCGATTACAAATTCAAATTCATGACCGTTACCTAAATCTAAGCGATCGCCATTTTTCACAATCTGGCGTTTAAATGGCTGATGTACCAAATTCTCTAGAAACTGAATTGCTACTTTAGAAGCGACAACAGTAATATCGGGAGCCATTTGCAGCAAATCTTTCACTAAACCGCTGTGGTCTGGCTCGGTGTGGCTGACAATCAAATAATCTATTTCTTTGGGGTTAATTAGTCCGGTAAGCGTATCAAAATATAGTTGACGAAACTTTTCGTGGGAAGTATCGACTAAGGCGATCTTTTCTCCCCTGATGAGAAACGAGTTATAAGTAGTACCGTTTTGGAGACCGAACTCAATATCGAAGCGATCGCGATCCCAATCGAGCGATCGAATTGCCGTTGTCTCTTGAGCGATTTCCACAGTCTGTATGGTTAGCCGTTTTTCAGTTTTTTCGGTGAGCGCTACCATAACCCCCCTCCTTGATAAATTGAGTATTTATTCCTCTTGTCTTATTTTGCCACGTGTTTTATGTAAACTTTTATTAAAAAATTTATCTTAATGTTAAAAAGAATCCAATGATCGAACCACAGAGGGATGCACAAGCCAATGTCTCAGGCGGATTCCCGGACTTCAAGCAACTGGAGACAGACAATATTTGGCTAGCTTTGGAGATTGGCAATACTCGCTTGCACTGGGCGCTATTTAGAGGCAAAATCCTCGAGTGCGCTTGGAATACTGACTATTTGCCTGAGTCTGTTATCTCTGAGTTAGCTGAAAGCAAAGACTTACTACAACTTCTCCTCTGCCCCTCTGCCCCCCTGCCCCCCTGCCCTCCTGCCCCCCTGCCCCTCCTTCTGTCCTCTGTAGTTCCCAGCCAAACTGCTATTTGGAAGACTTATCCCAACGTTAGAGTAATTACTTTAGACCGGGTACCGCTAAAAGATGTGTATCCTACATTAGGAATTGACCGCGCTTTAGCTTTGTGGGGCGCAGGAAAAACTTGGGGTTTTCCAATGTTAGTAATTGATGCAGGAACAACTCTAACTTTTACGGCTGGGGATGCTAATCAGTGTTTGGTTGGAGGCGCAATTCTACCAGGATTAGGTTTGCAATTTGCGACTCTCGGTCAACAAACAGGACAATTACCATTAGTAGAAATCACAGATATTGCATTACCATCACGTTTTGCACTGAATACACCAGAGGCAATTCAAAGCGGTGTGATTTACACTTTTATAGCTGGAATTAAAGATTTTATTCAGGCGTGGTGGAATTTATTTCCTGAGGGAAACATTGCAATTAAAGGTGGCGATCGCACTTTATTAGCTAACTATCTCCAAGTCTTATATCCAGAAATTGCAACACATATAATTGTCGAACCAAATTTAATTTTTTGGGGAATGCGAGAAATAGTAAAACTGCTCTAAGCCAGAGCCAGAGCAGCTAAAATTATTTACGAATTAGAAGGTCGGAATTGAGCTTTGATTCTCTGGGCAATGGAAGTAGCTTCACTACGAATCCTTTGAGTATCAACCGTAAGCATCCTACGATTTTCCATGAGAACTCGCCCATTTACGATCGCAGTATCAACATCTTGAGCGTCTGCTGCATAAACAAGATGGGAAACAACATCATAAAGTGGCAGCAAATGTGGCTCTTTAAGCTTGACTTGAATTACATCTGCTTGCGAACTTCCCTTCTGCTGGGAAAATGTAATTCTCAAGCCAATCCTGCAACGCTAAGTCATCCGCAAGACCGCGAAACAGCACCATTGCCGAGTGAGAGTGACCGTTAACCAGACCCGGCATTAGCACCAGACCATCGCCTGGGAGCGTCCTGTCGGCTCTGTATGATTTCATGATTTGATATTGAGTGCCTACTGCAAGAATTTTGCCGTTTTGAATGGCGATCGCACCATTCTCAACTATCGGTTGTGCCTCGTTCATGGTAACGATAAAATCGCCACCCACAATCAGTTCTACTTTTTGCTTCCCTTGAGTGGCTATTATATAGTTACTCTGAGCAATAACTATCTGACCGAACAAGACAAATATTATCGTACAAAGAAAAAGCACTAATACTTTATAGTATTTTTGCAGATGATATTTCACAATAAAATATCCTTGCTGAATTTTTTTGCTGACTTTATCATCCGTCTAATTGTCACCAAGTTCGCAATTACAAATTGTGAATTATACCAATGTATTTGTAAATATTTTTCACAAATTGCTAAGCTTAAATAGCTTTTTTAATCAATTCTTAATCAATCTGCTTAGAGAAAAATAATCGTTTTTATATTAAAGCTTTTGAAAAAATACGATTAATTCCAAGCATAATATTAAAAATAAACATTCTTCAAACCCAATTATTGTTTGAAGTTTAAAATTTGCTTTTGAATTTTGATATAAGAAGAGAAAAGTGTTATGAACCCGATGAATGAAGTTAGGAGTCGGCGGCAAGTTTTAAAGTTAGCCGGAGTTAGTATTGCTGCTACTTGCACGAGTAGCGTATTTTGGAATGCTCAGCCAGCACAAGCTGCGGTTGCACAAGCAGATAAGCCTGTTGAGTCTGCTTCTCCATTGAAAAGATTGATGCTGGGGAATGCACGATTTATGGAGCAAAAGTTTCAGAACCCCAATCGCTCGCTCTCCCGTTTGAAAGAAGTTGCAGAACACCAGCAGCCGTTTGCCGCCGTGCTGAGTTGTGCCGATTCGCGCGTACCAGCAGAAATTATCTTTGACCAGGGAATTGGAGATATATTTGACGTTCGCATCGCTGGGAATATCGCCACTCCTGAGGCAATCGGTAGCCTTGAATATGCCGCCGTCAAATTGGATGTTCCCCTAATTATGGTGCTTGGTCATGAAAGATGTGGCGCAGTTAAAGCAGCCTTGGCAGGCGGGTCACTCCCCGGTCAAATTAGCACTTTGACTAAAGCGATCGAACCAGCGATAAAGAACAATACCTATTTGAGCGATCTAAATTCGATCGCTCTAGTCGATCGAGCAGTTGAAGAAAATGTCAGATATCAAGTTGAAAAGCTACAAAAAGAGTCGAAAGTTCTGGCTGACCTAGTAGAGAAAGGTAAACTTAAAATTCGTGGGGGATGGTACGATTTGGATACAGGAGAAGTATGTCTAGTACGCGATAGAATGCTTCCTAGATGTTACTGATTACTAATAGATGTTGGGTTACGCTGCCTTAAGCAACCTACAATTTTGTTCGTTGACCGCTGACGGTTAACTCTCAAGCGTTAACAGTTTCCAGCCAACACGAAAAAAAGTGCAACTTACAGCAGATTGCAACTAAGTGAGGTACAAGCAGGATTGATTAGTCAAACATAAAGAGTTTCTTTCTAAGAGGATGTCTGAGAAGTATGAGATATTTCGCTTGATCCCCCCTAGCCCCCCTTAAAAAGGGGGGAACCGGACTCAAAGTCCCCCTTTTTAAGGGGGATTTAGGGGGATCTACAAGTCTCGAATACAACAGCAAAAAGTTTTCAGACATCCTCTAACTCCTGCCTTAAAACCCATAACTTTGTACCTCATGTAAATGAAAACTGCTGTAAATGTGCGACAGCTTAATTGGCATCACAAAACTCTTGCTATTGCAGCTTAATTGCAACCGCACTTAAGACCGATAAAGAGTAAGTTAAAATAATGCCCAATTCCTTGTAATAAACTCTCGAATATACATTGCCACATCTCCAGCACAAGATTCTGGTAAATTATTTCCGGCATCGGCAATCATTTTCAACTCAACTTTTGGAGTTAGTTGAGTGTAAACTTGACTTTTGGCTAGAGTCTCTGGCGTATCTTGAGCGCCTTGTAAAATCAAAACCGGAACTTCGAGCATGTAAAGCCGTTTTTGTAGTAATTCTGCTTCAAATTCTGCTTGCCGACGTTTAAAAAGTAATTGGCAAGCTATGGGGTAACGCAATAATTCTTGGCGTAATTGCAAATCCTGTGTGATTTTTTCATACCAACCCAGGATTTTAGTTAACGGAATTAGCGATCGCAACAATTTGATCGCTAAAGGCGGATAGCTCAACAATCGCCGCATCCTCCGGCAATACTCTGCTTGTCCTGCTATCTCTACACCCTCAGGTGCTAGCAGTACCATACTATTAACATTCTCTGGATACTTTAAGGCATAGCTAGCAGCAATCCAAGCCCCAAGAGAATGCCCCACCAAATAAACTTTTTCTAGCTTGACAGCTTGCAAAAACTCAGCCAAACACTCGACTTGTAAATCAATCGAGTGATGAATATTAGGATTCTCCGACTCCCCAAAGCCCAACAAATCGGGCGCAAAGCAATGAAAATCTTCTGAAAGCGATTCCATCACAGATAACCATTGGCTGCTATCATTCCAAGCACCATGTAAAAAAATTACAGGAATTTCTGCACCTGCTTCGCGCCAAAATAATTGCCCTTGAGAAAGCTTTCTCCGGGAGTTACGGAATAGTCTATCCATTTTTATTTAGTAGTTAACCTTGAGCACCATAATAAATAGTCATTGGTCATTAGTCATTATTTTTTACAGATGACTAATGACCAATGACCAATGACTAATAACAAAATACAGCAGATTGCAAGTAAGTGAGGTACAACCAGGAGTGATTCATCAAACATAAAGAGTTTCTTTCTAACTCCTTCCTTCTGCCTCCTGCCTCCTGCCTCCTGCCTCAAAACCCATAACTTTGTACCTCATGTAAATGAAAACTTCTGTATTATTATGCCAATGTTGTCAAGCCACTCAAGTAATCTTGCAACTGTCGAGTATGGTCGTGAGACATCTGTCCTGGAGGTAGGAAATTAGGAGAAAAAGCTTGAATTTCCATCACTTCCAAAGTATCTTGAACTTGCATTGTCCCACGCACTTCAGCTTCAACCACAATACAAATTGAATGAATTCTCGGATCTCGGTCTGGTGAAGAGTAAACTCCTACTAAACGGTTAATTTTTACTAATTCGAGTCCGGTTTCCTCCATCAATTCTCGACGGACTGTGTTGGGAATATCTTCTCCCCAATCCACAATACCCCCGGGCAATGACCAAAGACCATTGTCACGACGCCGGATCAGTACGATCCGACCGTCAGGTAAAATTGGAATGATACTAGTGCCAGTAATCGGGTGACGAAATATAATACCCAATACTGTTTGTCCAATACGCCATAAGCCACGTGTGGACTCGACAGCTGCCGGAAATAAATCAATAAGGTTCAATCTTCAAAATTTATGTATTGTATTCTATATTTCTCTACCATTTAACATCAGCTCAACTAATAAAAATTATGTTGAGTTTTATTTTATACAAAAATGTTTATGGGTTGAGAATTTATTCTAACGATTTACGTAGAACATTTCCAATTCTAACATCAAGTTTCCAGAGAAGCACTGTATTTATATATACATAATACTTGCGATCGCTGATTTGTTTTTTCTTTATTCAATAACGATTAAGCGCTAATAGCTAATGACAAATGACCAATAATTTAGAATTACTACATCGTCTAATTAAACCTAAATAAAATTTTTACTCAATAAATAATATGAGTTTTTTCTAAGAATAACAACTAATCGCCTAAGTTACATCTACTGCAAATATTTGAATTTTAAAAATAATATTTTTCATCTAGCTGCCAATCAGATAATTGTAGATAGTTATTGACATAACCAGATTGAATGCGGTAGACTAGAACACTGTTTAAAGCATATTGATTGGTCACTAGGCTACAAGTATATCAATAAGATTGGTAGCTGATATTGCCTACGTTATGCCTAGTTGCGATTTTTTTGTTGTTTATTGATGAGGTGAACATGGCTAAGCGCCGTAACCCGAAAAAAGAAAAGGCGCTACGGAACCAGGCGTATGCCCGGAAGTTTCGTAAACGGACTACGACAGGAAGAATGCAGAGAAGGTTCCAACAAAGACCACCGAAGAGTGAGGAAGATGAGGGCGCAGCAGCAATTGATGCTGAGTAAGCTACCTGTTACAATACTTGCTTTTTAAGTCTTTTTAAATACGGGGGCGTACACTTTGTACGCCCTCAATTATTTTGGGTCATTGGGCATTGGACATTGGGCATTGGGCATTGGGCATTGGGCAGAGGAGAAAGAACTTGTACAACAACTCTCCCCATCACCCCATCTCCCCACCTCCCCACTCCCCACTCCCTACTCCCTCTCTTCCCCAACTTGAGCGCGGGCGGCGATGAGTGCTTCGCGTACCTGTGCAAAGCCGGTACCACCGTAACTGTTGCGGGCAGCGACGACTTGACGGGGAGATATGGCTTCATAAATATCTGCGGCGAATGCTGGATGTAATTGTTGCCATTCGTCCAATGTCAAATCTTTCAGGAGTTTACCTGCGGCAATACTCGTTTTTACGACTTTACCAACGAGATTGTAAGCTTCTCGGAAAGGAACGCCCCTTGCTGCTAGATAATCTGCGACATCGGTAGCATTGGAAAAGTCTTCTGTGACTGCTTGGGCCAAGCGCTGGGTACGAAATTCTAAGCCTTCGCCGAGCAAAATTGTCATTGCTTCCAAAGAGGCTTTGACTGTGTTGACGCTATCAAATAAACCTTCTTTATCTTCTTGCAGGTCTTTGTTATATGCTAGGGGCAACCCTTTCATAATCACCAGCATTGCCTGGAGATGGCCGAATACACGCCCTGTTTTTCCCCGTACTAATTCTGGGACATCGGGATTTTTCTTTTGGGGCATGATACTGGAACCAGTGGCACAGCTATCTTTGAGGGTGACAAAGCGAAATTCTTCAGATGACCAAATAATGACTTCCTCTGCAAGCCGACTGAGGTGAACCATAATTAAGCTAGCAGCACCCAAGAATTCGATCGCAAAATCGCGATCGCTCACTCCATCGAGGCTATTAGCATAAATATTGTCAAAATTCAATAGTTTAGCTGTGTAGTGGCGGTCAATGGGGAAAGTGGTTCCGGCTAAAGCACCGCACCCCAAAGGTGAAATATTCACGCGGCGATAAACATCACTGAGGCGTTCCCAGTCGCGTTGCGCCATTTGAAAGTATGCCAGCAGATGATGAGCTAAACTCAAGGGTTGGGCGCGTTGCAGGTGTGTATAGCCAGGAATTAAAGTTTCAACGTGTTTTTCGGCTATATTTAGCAGAATATTTTGAAATTCGCGCAATTGGTTTTTAATTTGTTGGATTTGGTCGCGGAGATAAAGTCTAGTATCAGTACCAACTTGGTCGTTACGCGATCGCGCTGTATGCAGTTTTTTACCCACATCGCCGATAATTTCGGTTAGTCGTCGTTCAACTGCAAAATGCACATCTTCAGCATCGACACCAGGCTGAAATTTTCCTTGGCGATACTCTTGGCGAATTTGTTCTAAACCTGCAACTAATTTTTCGCCTTCGTCTGTTGAAATGATGCCGGCGCGAGCAAGCATTTTTGCATGAGCTTGAGAACCAGTCAAGTCATATTCGATTAATTCAATATCAAAATTTATACTGGCATTAAAACGAGCGATCGCTGGATGTAATGCTGATTCAAACCGCTGACTCCAAGTTTGTTCTTTAGTCATAGATTATGAGGGGAATGGGGAGTGGGGAATAGGGAGTAGGGAGATGGGAAGTGTGGGGAGATGAGAAGATGGGGAAGTGTGGGGAGTGTGGGAGGAAAGATTTCTTCCCCATCTTCCCACACCTCCCACACCTCCCACACCTTCCTGCTTTCCCCATCCTCCCACACCTCCCACACCTCTTATGCCCCATTCCCCATTCCCTACTTCCCACTCCCGACTAGTTTTAACCAAAGATAGTTAGATTCCGAATCATATAACCAATGACTAAACCAATCAACAATGCCCAGACTTGACCTGTTTGTATAAAATGGTTCCAGGATTTTTGAATTTGACCCATCAGATCTGGGTCACTAATTGCTGGTACTGCTGTCGCCAAATTTACAGACAAATGCCAAAATAACTGAGATATTAAGTCGCTGTAGTAGCTCATGTTTGGTGATTATATAGATTGAAGATGCCAAATTTCAGTATCAGTTTATTTAGGAAAAAATTACTGATACAGCAGATTTCAAGGAAAGTGAAGCCTAGACTTGAAAGCTAGACAAAGAGCCTATTTAAATTCTGAATTGGAGAATTCTGACTCCTGACTCCTAAATTCTGCTGTAAATACTGAGATGTTGGGTATGACTTAATGTCTTAACTCAAGATCCAGAGGATGCCAACCGCAATTTCTCGGCTGTGCGTAAAATTTGCCCTGCCAAAACTGCTGCACCAAAACCGTTATCGATATTGACTACACCTACTCCCGCAGCACAAGAATTAAGCATTGTCAATAGAGGTGCTAGACCGCTAAAACTGGCGCCATAACCGATGCTGGTGGGTACAGCAATCACGGGACAATTTGCTAAACCAGCAACGACGCTAGGTAAAGCGCCTTCCATTCCCGCCACAACAATTAACACCGATGCTGAATCGATGAGATGACGATTGCTTAATAAGCGGTGAATTCCTGCAACACCGACATCCCAGAGGCGCTTGACTTGAAAACCAGACAGTTCAGCAGTCACAGCGGCTTCTTCAGCAACAGGTAAATCAGCAGTACCAGCAGAAAGAATGCCGATTTGTCCCTGAAATTGTGGTTCGATGGTAGGAGGAGCGATCGCACAAATTCGCGCCATTTCGTAATATCGCAAACCTCTAACTTTTGCTTGGAGTGCGCTATAAACTGCACTTTCAATACGAGTTGCCATCACCACCGGGTTACGCAGGCGCATTACCTCCATAATTTGAGCAATTTGATCCGGTGTTTTTCCAGGGCCCCAAATCACTTCTGGAAAACCAGTTCTTAGCTGCCGATGGTGGTCGATTTTGGCAAACTCGCCCACACTTTCATAGGTTAGGTCTTTGAGAGAATCTAACGCCATATCTGGAGAAACTTTACCATTGGCAACCGCTTCTAATAGCGATCGCAAATTTTTTTCATCGGTCATTTGTCCTTAGTCCTTAGTCCTTAGTCCTTAGTCCTTTGCAAATAGCTAATGACCAATGACCAATGACTAATGACTAAATCAATCAACTACTTTCAGTTCGTAGAGGTTCCAGAATGGCCCGCCAAGAGCAGTATACTTAATACCTTGGAAGCGATCGCGCACTGCTTGTAAATTCAAACCTTCTACTAAATGAATAAACGGTAACTGTTCTGAGGCTATGCGCTGATATTCGTAATAAATTTCTTTGCGCTTGTTTTCATCTAATACTTGTGCGCCTTTAATATAAAGGGTATCAATTTGTTTTTCCCAATCAGAAACTTCCCAACCTATTAGCGGCGGATCTCCTGGTTGTGCGCCTTGATTAAATGCATGAGATGCACCATTAATTCTCCAAATATTGCTAGCACTGTGGGGTTCAATTCCTCCTCCAGCAAAGCCTCCAAGGTAACAATCCCAATTTTGTGTTACTTTGAGTTTTTCTAAATAAGAATTGAAACTGAGGATTTGCAAATCAACCTGAATTCCAATTCTTGCTAAATCTCGTTGGATTTGAGCGGCCATATCTCCTCTTACTTTCCTTTCAGAATTCGTCAACAGAGTAAATCTGACTCTGTTGCCGTCAGCATCTAAGAGTTGATTTTGAGCATTATATTTAAACCCAGCTGCTAACAGAAGTTTCTTCGATTTTTCTTGGTCATAATTATATACTTTCAAACCTTTTTCTGGAGGAAGAAAGTAGGGACTTTTCACATAAACAAATGAATTTTGCAGTTCGCCTAATCCCCGGTAAGCATTGATTTTCATCGTTTCCCGGTCTAGTGCATAAGCTATAGCTTGTCTGAATTCATTTTGATTAAACCAGCGGGATTTGATAGGGTTTACTAAAGGCTGACCCTGAGAATTTTTAGCTTTATTAAGATTAAAAGCAATAAAAGTTGTACTTGTATTTGGCCCGCCATTATAAATTTTAAACTTCGCTCGTTTTTCTTCTCGCTTCAACAAACTAAAACCTTCTGGGGGAATTTCTAAATCGTCTATTTGTTCGGAACGAAAACTAATCAACTGGTTTTCAGTGGATTCAATAATTTGCCAAACAATGCGATCGATATAAGGCTGAGGATTGCCTTGAGCATCTTTACGCCAGTAGTATGGATTGCGTCGAAAAATAACTCGCTGACTGGGAACGTAACTTTCCATTATATACGGGCCGTTACCAACAATTTGTTTGGGATCTGTGCCTGTTCCCCACATAGAAATAAACTTAGGATTTCCGTCAGATTCAGTTGTGCGAATTGCTTCCTTTAGAGCATGGGCCGGCATAATAGGAATGCCGCCTACATATCTGACAAAAGGAGCAAACGGTTCTTGAATAGTGAATTCAACGCGGCGATCGTCGATTTTTTGTACTTTTGGTAAAGTGCCTTTTTCGCCAACTCTTAAAGCATCTTTTAAAGAAGTTGGAATTTTCGGATTCAGGTAAATTTCGTTATAAGTAAACACAACATCATCAGCAGTCATTAGCTGACCATCTGACCACTTAATTCCTTCTCGCAGAGTCATTACGACTCTTTGTGCATCTGGAGAAACTTCCCAAGATTCTGCCAAACCAGGTTCTAGATTTGTAGTGATAGGATTTTCATTAATTAATGAATCATATAGGAAGCCAAAAACGCTGTATGCTGACTCATTCAAAGCATAATTAAAAGTTGAAGGCTCACTTAAAACTGCGGTGACGAGTTGTGGAACTTGAGCAGCTGCGGTTTTAAAGTTACTAGGGTTACAAGCGGTAAGAGTAAATGCTGTTGCTGAACTCAAAAGTATTGGCAACCAAAAATATTTAATTGCTAACAAGATTTTTTTCAAAAGATTCATAATTTCAATAGACAAATAATGGAATTAATTTGAATGAGGCTGTAGCCAAAGAAGGAAGTTATGGTTTTTTGAAAGATTGAATGCCGCTGTATTCGAAAAGCTCTGTAACTTCCAAACTGCCAAATTATTGAGAATTATTACTTAAAAATAATGAATTTTCATTGGAGCGTAAGAGGTTGCAGGAGAAGTCTAATTTATTACTTACTTGGCAATTTGAAGCCGTATGTACACGAAACTTTACCCACTTTTATCTCAGAATAGCAAGAGCAAACTTGGGTTAACAACCTTTGATTTCTCATTAGTTTATGTAGCCTGAATTTCTTTGTGTGGTAATGAATTACATTTGCCTAATACTTTTTAAACATCCTCGAAACCAAAAGTGTACATCTTCTGATTTTATAGTTTGCACAGCTTGAAATTTTTCACCAAGTTAAGCTTTACTAAACCCTATCAATGATTGATTTATACATATCCTAGTTATTATTGAGTATATTTGCTGTTGTTTAAAAATAGTTAGTCTCGAGCAACTAGTAAAACAACAGCGTAAGCGCATATACCTTCTTCCCGTCCAACAGGGCCTAATTTTTCATTGGTAGTGGCTTTGATGCCAATTTGATTTGGTTCTAATTCCAAAACAGTCGCTAATTTGTCGCGCATTTTATGAATGTGCGGTTTTAATTTTGGGCGTTCTGCCACTACTACTGAGTCAATATTTCCTATTTGCCAGCCTTGCTCCCTAATTAGTTGATGTACTTGAGTTAATAGTATTAAACTATCTGCCCCTGCCCATTGGGGATCGCTGGGGGGAAAGTAATGACCAATATCCCCCAAAGATAATGCCCCAAGCATGGCATCCATAATGGCATGGGTGAGTGCATCAGCGTCACTATGACCCAACAAACCCAATTCGTGAGGAATTTGGATTCCTCCTAAAATTAAATCGCGATCGCTCACCAGTCGATGAATATCGTAGCCGTTACCAATACGAATTTTAGTCATTTGTTAATTAGTCATTAGTCATTAGTCATTGGGTATGGGGCTAATGAATGGGGTATTGGGATTGGGGTAAGGGGGAAAGGGGAAAGATTAAATTTATTCCTTTTCCCTTTTCCCTTTAACCTTTTCCCCTACCTCCCCATCTCCCTCTACTCCCTCTGCCCCCCATCTCCCCACTCCCTACTCCCCACTCCCCTTCGCCTCTTCCCATTTTTCCAGCAGATCGGGACGGCGATCGCGTGTTTTTTGAATTTGTTGTTCGTAACGCCAGCGGGCGATGGCGGCGTGATTCCCAGACAGCAGTACCTCCGGAACTTTCAAGCCGCGAAAATTTGCTGGGCGAGTATATTGGGGATAATCCAATAAACCCTCTTCAAAACTTTCTGCTGTCAAAGACTCGGTTTTGCCTACGGTTCCTGGTAAAAGGCGGACTACGCCATTAATTAAAGCCATTGCTGGAATTTCGCCGCCAGTCAGAATAAAATCTCCTAAAGATACTTCACGAGTCACCAAATGCAGTACCCTCTCATCTACTCCTTCGTAATGCCCGCAAATCACTACTAACTGGTCATAATTTGTTGCCAATTCTCGCAACAAAGGTTGATTAATTGTTTGACCCTGGGGACTCATCAAAATGACTTCTCTGCGAGGTAGAATCGGCAGCGACTCCACAGCATTGAAGATTGGTTCTGGCTTCATTAGCATCCCTACGCCGCCACCATAGGGTTCATCATCTACTTTACGGTGCTTGTCAGTCGTAAAGTCCCGTGGATTAATCAGATGCACTTGGGCAATCTGTTTGGCTAAGGCTTTACCCAGCAATCCAGAACTGAGAACAGAGTCAAAACAGTCGGGAAAAAGTGTAACTATATCAAAGCGCACAGTAATTCGTATTCAAGGACACTAATCTAAATAATGAATGTCTAGCAAACACAAGAAGCTGATGTTGGGTCAAACTACAGTTAAACTTTATCAATAGTATCTAAAAGTACCAGGAGTCTTGGATTTTAGATGGGATTTAAAGTTTTTCTAATTACTTAATTTATGTTTAAATGTTGTCACATCTACATTTAAATTAATAATCATATCAAGTTAACAACTTTCAGGATGCATCGAGCCAGCCTCAGAAAAAAGCGTGGTCTTACCTGTTCATCCCCAATCCCAAAGGGGAAAACTGACATTTTGATGCCAGTTTGTTCTCTGAATAGAGACACGAGGCAAATAAGTCGGTACAACCGACGCCACTTGCTAACCTATGGGAATAATAAGGGCGAACAACTTTGCGGAAGTCCGCAACGCAATGTCTCTCCAACGCACTGGCTCCAAAAAGGGGCACAACCCCTTGAAAGAAGTGTCCTCCCTAGCTTACTAAGTAAGGACTATTTTGCCCGTTTGGAAGTGGACAGGTGAAAAACAAGGCGCTAGCAGCAGAGGAACGGCAACAAACACGTTTAAACTGAGGTCTCGTGTGCGTTAAACAAGAATTTGGAACTGTGACCCAGGCTAATCCAAACTTCAAAAAAAGTGTCCTCTCAAGGAAGCAAAGCGCGAAATCATCGGACTCCCGATCTTGTTCAATTCACACGCCATTCGCCACAAGCCGACGGCACTTCCTTCAAGTCGGGCATTCCCCGCAAGGGCAAAGTGCCTGGGAAACCCGGCTCAGGCGACGGTTCCCGAAGTTGTTGACAGGAGAAACACAATGCCGGAATTAAAAGCTAAATCGCTGGAAATGAGGACACCCCAAGCAACTAAAACAGCCGTTCTGGTTATCGGAGGCGCAGAAGATAAAGTTCACGGACGCGATATCCTAAGAACTTTTTTTGGACGTGCAGGTGCTAGTAAGGGCTATATTACAATTATTCCATCTGCCTCTCGCGAACCCGCTATTATCGGTGGTCGCTATATTCGCATTTTTGAAGAAATGGGTGCTCAGAAGGTAGAGATTTTAGACATCCGCGAACGAGAACAGTGCGAAGCCTCCCAAATCAAAGCATCCTTAGAAGCCTGTAGTGGGGTATTTTTAACAGGAGGAGACCAACTGCGTCTCTGTGGCGTATTGGCAGATACGCCAGCGATGGAAATTATCCGGCAGCGGGTGAGGTCAGGACAACTTACCTTAGCAGGCACCAGCGCCGGGGCAGCAGTGATGGGGCATCACATGATTGCTGGTGGCGGTAGTGGAGAGACGCCAAATCGTTCCCTAGTGGATATGGCAACGGGTTTGGGATTTATTCCTGAAGTCATCGTTGACCAACACTTTCATAATCGCAATCGGATGGGACGGTTGATTAGTGCTATAGCAGCTCATCCCGACCGCTTGGGTATTGGCATTGACGAAGATACTTGTGCTGTGTTTGAACGTGATGGCTGGCTACAAGTTATGGGTAAAGGCAGTGTCACCATTGTCGATCCCACCGAGCTCACCCACACCAACGAACCTCATGTCGGTGCTAACGAACCTCTAACAGTGCATAACCTACGTTTGCATATCCTCAGTTATGGCGATCGCTTCCACTTGTATCAGCGCACTGTATTGCCTGCCGTACACCGGATTTCCAGCTGACGGGGTAAAGTATCTGCGGTTACACTGAGTTGACCAGAAATTTTAGATTTGGGATGGAAGGATTTTAGATGATAAAGAGCTTTTTGCGATGGCTTCGCAACTAAGTCAGCGAAATAAACCTCAAAAATGCTCGTTTTCCAGCGTACACTTCTTCCAACTTTGTTTAGCTACGTTATCGTAAATCTAATCATCAAGAGAGGTAAGTACCCTTGTGGTATTTTTCGATTCAAAAATCCCTCGCGGATACGGCAAAAGCTGGCTATCATCAATCTAAAATCCACAATTGGTTAATTACTCATTTATTTCTTGTTGTAGAAAAGTGATGAGAATACCATGTAAAAAGAAAAAACTGTTCGCCACGAACAGTTTAGCGGTTAATTCCAGTAAGAAACTAGAATTTTGGTACCGAATCTCCATCTACCTATTCCCATGAGAATCCTCAAGATCCAGACCTTACGCGGCCCAAACTACTGGAGCATTCGACGCCACAAGCTGATCGTCATGCGCCTCGATTTAGAAAACCTTGCCGAGACGCCCTCGAATGAAATCCCTGGCTTTTACGAAGGATTAGTAGAGGCGCTGCCAAGTCTGGAGGGTCACTATTGTTCGCCTGGCTGTCGTGGCGGTTTTCTGATGCGGGTCAGAGAAGGCACCATGATGGGTCACATCGTGGAACATGTAGCCCTAGAACTCCAAGAATTAGCAGGAATGCATGTCGGCTTTGGCCGGACTCGCGAAACTGCTACACCTGGAATTTACCAAGTAGTAATTGAATATCAGAATGAGGAAGCCGGACGTTATGCTGGACGAGCTGCGGTGCGGCTATGTCAGAGTATCGTCGATCGCGGTCGCTACCCGAAAGCAGAACTAGAGCAAGACATTCAAGACCTGAAAGACTTCTGTCGCGATGCTTCCTTAGGGCCTTCTACAGAGGCGATCGTCAAAGAAGCAGAAAAAAGAGGTATTCCCTGGATGCCTTTAGAAGCCCGCTTTTTGATTCAGTTAGGCTACGGCATCAATCAAAAGCGGATGCAGGCAACAATGACCGATAACACCAGCATTCTGGGCGTAGAACTAGCTTGCGACAAAGAAGCCACCAAGCGCATCCTGGCTGCCGCAGGCGTGCCCGTACCCAGAGGGACAACCATCAACTTCCTCGACGATTTAGAAGAAGCCATTGAATACGTAGGCGGCTATCCCATTGTTATTAAGCCCCTTGATGGCAATCACGGGCGCGGTATCACCATTGATATTAGAACCTGGGAAGAAGCTGAAGCTGCTTATGAAGCTGCCAGGCAAGTTTCTCGCGCAATTATCGTCGAAAGATATTATGTTGGGCGCGACCACAGAGTACTGGTAGTCAATGGCAAAGTAGTGGCAGTAGCCGAACGCGTCCCAGCTCATGTGACTGGTAATGGCAGATCCACCATCGCCGAATTGATTGAAGAAACCAACCAAGACCCAAATCGCGGCGAAGGGCACGATAATGTCTTGACCAAGATCGAACTCGATCGCACCAGCTATCAACTCCTAGAAAGGCAAGGCTACACCTTAAATAGCGTCCTCCCAAAAGGTACTATTTGTTATCTAAGAGCCACAGCTAACTTAAGTACAGGTGGCATTGCCGTAGACCGCACCGACGAAATCCATCCAGAAAATATCTGGTTGGCGCAAAGGGTAGTGAAGATTATCGGTTTGGACATTGCTGGCTTAGATATCGTCACCTCAGACATTAGCCGTCCCCTAAGAGAAGTTGATGGCGTAATAGTCGAAGTTAACGCTGCTCCTGGCTTTAGAATGCACGTCGCCCCCAGCGTTGGCATTCCGCGCAACGTCGCCGGCGCAGTGATGGATATGCTATTCCCCAACGAACAATCTGGCCAAATCCCGATTCTCAGCGTCACGGGTACCAATGGCAAAACCACTACTACTCGACTCCTAGCACATATTTATAAGCAAACAGGTAAAGTAGTAGGATATACAACTACAGATGGAACCTATATCGGAGATTACTTAGTAGAATCTGGCGATAACACAGGGCCTCAAAGCGCTCACCTGATCCTGCAAGACCCCACAGTGGAAGTAGCAGTCTTGGAAACGGCTCGCGGTGGCATTCTGCGTTCTGGGCTGGGCTTTGAAGCCGCAAATGTCGGCGTCATATTAAACGTAGCTGCCGACCACTTAGGTATAGGCGATATAGATACCATCGATCAGTTAGCTAACCTCAAGAGCGTAGTCGCAGAAGCCGTATTCCCTGATGGCTATGCAGTACTCAACGCCGACGATCGCCGCGTTGCTGCCATGTCAGAGAAAACTAAAGCTAATATTGCTTACTTCACCATGAACCCCGACTCGGAATTAGTGCGCAAGCACATTCAAAAGGGCGGAGTAGCGGCGGTATATGAAAATGGCTATCTGTCCATTGTCAAAGGCGATTGGACACACCGTATAGAAAGAGCAGAAAATATACCTTTAACAATGGGCGGGCGGGCACCATTTATGATTGCCAACGCCTTAGCAGCAAGTTTGGCAGCCTTCGTGCAAAACGTCACAATCGAGCAGATTCGTGCTGGTTTGAAGACCTTCCGCGCTTCCGTAAGTCAAACACCGGGACGGATGAATTTGTTTAATTTAGGCAATTATCACGCCTTGGTGGACTATGCTCACAACCCGGCTAGTTACGAAGCTGTGGGCGCTTTCGTGCGCAACTGGACTACAGGACAGCGTATTGGCGTAGTTGGCGGCCCTGGCGATCGCCGTGACGAAGACTTTGTGACCTTGGGGCAACTAGCAGCGCAAATTTTTGACTATATCATCGTCAAAGAAGACGATGACACCAGAGGCAGACCTCGGGGATCGGGTGCGCAATTGATTATTCAAGGCATTACCCAAGTCAAGTCTGATTGTCGCTTTGAATCCATTTTGGATGAAACGCAAGCGATTAATAAAGGCTTAGACATGGCGCCAGATAACAGCTTAGTGGTGATTCTACCGGAAAGCGTGACTCGGGCGATTAAATTAATTAGAGGGCGTGGTGTAGTTAAAGAAGAGACACACCAACAAAATACTGGTAGTGCGATCGTTGATTCCCAAAATGGAATTACACCTTCTTCTGTAGTCAATACATTGCTGTAGTCGATAGTAGAGAGGCAATGAGCCGCAACACTACTCGGTTAAGTATTTTGGACTCAGAATTTGGTTTGGGGAAAAGGTTTTTTCTTTGCCTTTCCCCCGCACTTTATCCCCAAAGTGGATCCCACCTTCTCCATTTCTCCTTAACTGACAAGTGTTGCCATAATACCAATTCTCTAAAATTCGGCAACAGATTCAAATCTTGAAACCTAGATACAATCTGAATTTCTTAATTGCCTTAGCGAAGTGGTGCGTACTCCTACGGAGAAGCAAGCTACGCGCAGCGTCTCGTAGAGAAGCCCATTGTGAATTGGCATAAGTCGCATCTCTACTATTGACCGTTGCTGTGCTGGAAATATTAAATTTTCCTTAAAATATCGAATATTATTTTTCTTGTTCTGGATTGGTTTCGTCATTGGAAGTTTTCAGTCCTTCCTTAAAACTCCGCAAAGTTTTGCCTAGTGAGCTTCCTAGTTCAGGAATTTTTTTCGGCCCAAAAATTAAAATAGCGACGATCGCAATGACGCTGATTTCCGGCCATCCCAGTCCAAACATATAAATTTCCTCTAAGCATCTCTAATTAAATATAGACATTTACGGCTCAAATCTAATGAATTCGCCACCGGCGGCTAAGTTTTAATTTCATTTGTAATTGGTAAGCCTAACCAATCGCTTAATTCATAAGCTAGCCATTCCAGTTCCGCTTCAGATTTAATAGCACCACTAATATTACCAAGTTGATATTTTTTGACTCCTGCCCAAATATCTAATTGTGCTGGAACGGCAATTTTATGACCTTGGGAGTCTTTAGTAAAATGTTTTGGAGTATAAACCAACTTCGTAATACTTTTTCTTGGAGATGTACGGGGACGATTAAATTTCCAAGCAAATAACTCCGAGGTGAGGGTAATTTCTTCGGAATTCAGGCGTAAGGAGATGCGTCCAAATAAATGAAAGAAAAATGTATACACTAAAAGACAGCCAGCGCCCCAAAAGGGAAGGGAGAACAAAGCCAAGGGAATGCTGACTGGAAAAGGCCCCAACAAAACACCAATTGTCCAAAACAGGATAAATGAATTCCAGGCGATCGCAAATAAACCTGTAAATACTATTGATAAATCGGAACCAGCAGGTGGAACGATAATTTCGAGAAAATCCTGATTTTTCGTTAATTGAATCTTACTCCCATCTGGTTTGCTAATCACCGCAACAGGCAAGTTTCTCCAATGTGGGTTGTCTAAAATTGCGATCGCCACAGCAGCAGAACTCAAGCGTCGTTCTAGACTGGGTTCAACCATCGATTTTAACCAATCGGTAAAGCTGGGACTGAGATTAGCCAGTTGTTCAAACTGAATGCGAAAATCCTTTTGCGGTAAATCAGCCGGGTGAGTACCCGTTGCCAAGTAAATTAACGTCGCACCCAAACTATAAAGGTCAGAAGCAGGAACGGTACGCCCGCCAAATTGCTCCTGTGGCATATAACCGTAGGTTCCCACCACAGTCCTAGTGCCGGTTTCTGTAGCTAGGACAGTTTGCACTGAACCAAAATCTATCAAATAAACTTCACCTACACTGTTACCAGAGCGATTGCTCAATAAAATATTGCTAGGCTTAAGATCGCGATGGATTACAGGCGGATGCAACGTATGTAAGTAAATCAGAATCTCTAAAACAGCCTTGGCTATCTGTTTAATTTCAGCTTCCGTAAAAGTCCGTCCACTTTGTAAGTATTGCTCTAAAGTTCGTGCTGGAATATAAGTTTGGACAAGAGCAAATCCTTTGATATTTAGTGAATTTACTTCAAAATAGTCTAAATAGCTAGGTATTAAGGGATGTGACAAAGATTTTAGGGTTTGGGCTTCTCGCTCAAACAGTTTGAGATCGTCCCATTCAAAGTCGCTACCAAAAGAGAGTAACTTGATGACGACCAATTCCTCAGTTTTTAAATCGCAAGCTAACAGCGTCCGCCGCCCTGTTTTTTTTCCTAATAGCTGCTGAACTTGGTAGCGTTCGCCCAATATTTCCCCAATCATTATAGTTTCTTATAATGCTATGTTTTAAAAGTTTTGATAGCTTATAACTTTTCAATTTAGCAAGCCAATATCTTTTAGTATAATTGTGCGATCTTATGCCCTCCCAACTTTGGCCTTATATTACTCCTGGTATTCCCGATGAGTTATTCGAGCATTTGCCAGGAATTCCTCTCAGCCAGCGAGAAGTGCGACTTTTGTTAATTGCTCAACTGCGGCTACAACCAGATTCGGTATTGTGGGACATTGGTGCGGGAACGGGTACAATTCCCGTAGAAGCGGGATTACTCTGTCCAAAGGGAAAGATTATCGCTGTAGAAAGAGATGAAGAAGTAGCTAATCTGATTAAGCGTAACTGCGATCGCTTTGAAGTCAACAACGTTGAAGTCATTGAAGGTAGCGCCCCAGAATGTTTGCAGGATCTCAAGGTGACTCCTCACCGCGTTTGTATCGAGGGAGGACGCCCCGTTCAGGAAATTCTGCAAGCTGCTTGGGAATATTTACCGCCATCAGGTAGGGTTGTGGCTACAGCTGCTAATCTAGAAAGTCTATATGCGATTTCTCAAAGTTTTTCGCTATTAAGGGCTAGAAATATCGAAGTCGTCCAATCTGCTGTTAACCGCTTAGAAACGCGCGGCTTTTCTCAAACCTTTACCGCTGTCGATCCCATTTTTATACTTAGTGGTGAGAAACTGGATTAGGGGTTGGGGACTGGTGACTGGGGATTGGTGACTGGGAATTAGAGAAGAGTTTCCCATAACCGAATCCCCATTACTCAATACCCATTACTCAGTACCCAGTAACCAATCCCCAATCCCCAATCCCCAGTCCCCAGTACCCAATACTTCTATGCCTTGGTCTCGGATTATTAGTGGAATTGTAGCGATCGCTCTTGCTCTTAGTGTGACCCTTTTAGGGGGTTGGTACTTTACCATCATGTTTGCGATCGTGGTGTTTTTGGGTCAAGAGGAATATTTTAATTTGGTACGAGCCAGAGGCATTGCTCCAGCTGCTAAAACCACTATGGCTGCAAGTCTTGTCTTGCTGGCGATTTGTACCCTTGATGGCAGTTTAGCTGATGCCGTGATGCCAATAGCCGGGACGCTAATTTGTTTTTACCTGCTATTTCAACCCAAATTTGCCACCATTGCCGATATTTCCGCTTCAATTATGGGGTTATTTTACGTAGGTTATTTACCGAGTTATTGGGTGCGATTGCGAGCAATTGATAGTGCTAGTTTTAGTAACCTCCCTTTAGGAGCTTACTGGCCTGCAACCTGGGCAGATTTTTGGGCAAAGGCAAATTCTACCTCCTTACCACAAGGTTTGACGCTAACACTACTGACTTTGCTATGTATTTGGGCAGCTGATATTGGTGCTTATACAATCGGCAAATTCTTTGGTAAAACTCGTTTGTCTGAAATTAGCCCGAAGAAAACCGTAGAAGGTGCCGTATTTGGTATTACCTCCAGCGTTGCTGTAGCTTTAGCTGGAGCTTATTATCTGCACTTGCCTAGATCCTTGGTTACTGGTTTAGCATTGGGTTTGTTAATTGGTATTGCTAGCCTTTTAGGGGATCTCACGGAATCCATGCTCAAACGAGATGCTGGAGTCAAAGATTCCGGACAACTAATTCCTGGACACGGTGGTATTTTAGACCGTACTGATAGTTATATTTTTACAGCACCTTTGGTTTACTATTTCGTAACACTAATTTTGCCGCTAATAACGGATGGGTAAAAGGGATTGGGGACTGGTGACTGGTGACTAGGGGTTGGGGAGAGCAACGTAGATGGGGGAGTGCGGGGAAAGAGGGGGCAAAGATTTCTTCCCCATCCTCCCACACCTCCCCTGCTCTCCCAATCCTCACACTCCTAACTCCCGCAAGACAAAGGTTAATCGTGTCTTGACCTCACTCACCACTCCCAGTCCCCAGTCCCTTTTAGGGATTAACGTTAATCCGTCCGCGACATACTAGCTTGCCTGGGATCAGTGTCAGTTCTTGAATATCAACATCTGAGCCAAGATCGAAATTGTAACGATCGTTTTCTGGTAATAATTCTTTGCGGTCATCGTTGATTTGGATGCGTGTCACTTCTAATTCATGACCATTGAGTAATTGCAAGCCTAGAGAAATTTTCAAAGGTGTTGTTTCGCTATTGGTGACTTTAAAACCGAGCAGTATAATTTGGTTGTTCTCAAGAATAATTTCTTGCCAATTAATCGGTTGTGTTTTTGGGCAATGTGTTGGTAAAACCTTAACCAGTAAATCGCTTAAAGCAGTCGATAATAAATCAGATGAGAGAGAAGCATTGAGATCTTTTTCGTCTACGGTCAAATCACCAACAACTGGTACTACTTGTAACAGTCGCAAGGGCTTTCCCCTGAGTATTTGCCCGATGTTTATCTGAATATTTTCTGCGGTTAATTTAATTTCTGTAATTAGGAGTCCTCGATAAACTGCATGACTAGCAAAAATAGATACCGCAGGAATGCGTCCAGAGAGAATCTGGCGATCGCTGGCTTTAATCTCCACTTCTAGTTCAGATATTTCGCTGACTTGCGACCTCAACCACAGTTTTAATGCTGTTGTGAGTGCTTGCGTAATTATGCGGATTTTGTTTGCGTTTGTTGTTTGGGAATTTTGCTCTGACATCTAACTACTGGAGTTTATGAGTATTTGCTCAACAACCGAAATGTAACATTTATGCCTAATCGCTACAAAATGCAAATATCATTTAATAGTTAACAGTAAATCAGTAATTTATACATGGAGGCACGGTTACAAAAAGTTCTAGCTCAATGGGGTATTGCCTCACGTCGTGAAGCTGAAGAAATGATTAGGCGATCGCGAGTGCGGATCAATGGAGTATTGGCACATTTAGGCCAAAAAGTCGATCCCGAAAAAGATGCGATCGCGATTGATGGCAAGCTTGTATCCAGAAAGCACCGTCCAGCTTTAATTTACCTATTGCTGCACAAACCAGCTGGAGTAGTTTCCACTTGTTACGATCCTCAAGGACGACCAACAGTCCTAGATTTACTACCGAAACAATTGCGAGAAGGTTCCGGTATTCATCCAGTTGGGCGTCTGGATGCAGACTCCACAGGAGCATTAATCCTGACAAATGACGGAGACTTGACGTTTGGGCTAACCCATCCACGTCACAGCATTTCCAAGACATATCATGTTTTGGTGAAAGGACACCCTCCAGAAGCATTATTACGGATGTGGCGTCAGGGCGTGATTTTGGACGGTAGAAAAACACGACCCGCTAAAGTAAAACTCATAGAACATCGTACCGAAGGAAGCTTGTTAGAAATTGTCTTACAGGAGGGAAGAAATCGCCAGATTCGCCGTATAGCAGAACAATTAGGATATCCAGTAATACAGCTGCATCGCATTGCGATCGGCTCAATTCAATTACAAACACCAAAAGAACCTTTTTTAGCAGAGGGCAAATATCGTTTACTCAAAGATAGTGAAATTCAGTTTTTGCGAGAGCAAATAGAGCAGGAGTCAGAATCGAGAATTGAAGTAGATGGGGTTTGAGAGTGCTAGCTAAAAGGCGATCGCTTTTTGGGCGAGGCTCGTAAATGTTGTTTGAGTGAATGTGGCCAAGGTCACACAAGAAAATTTGCTTGCAGTGCAGGCTCACCAAATCGTAGATTTGTTTAGGGGTTTTAAACCCGTTTATTATTCATGAAAACAGTTACAAATTCATACTGAATTCTGAATTCTGGATTCTGGCTTCTGAATTGGGGAATTCTTTCCTGTTCAAGTGACCTATTAAAGATTTAGTTGAGTTAAGGAGTGTCAGAAGGTATGAAATGGCCAAGAAAGAAAAACGATCGCCAGCCACCACTTTCATTAGAAGAACAAAGATCTCAAAAATTGGCAGAAATAGGCGCTCAACTTTGGGCTTCACGCCAAGAACAGGGTTTGTCTCTGGAGCAAGTGGTGATGTTGACCATGATTCCCCAGCGATTATTGCAGGCGATCGAAGAAGGTAATGTAAACGATCTGCCAGAACCCGTTTATATTCAAGGTTTGATCCGACAATTTGCCGACGCCCTGGGCTTGAATGGAAATGAATTAGCTGAAACTTTTCCGATTAATTCTCCACAAATAAGCTCCCAACCTCTGGGGAATCCTTCACCTCTAAATCAATTACGTCCTATTCATCTTTACTTTCTTTACATATTGCTAATTTTATGCTCTGTAAATGGCTTATCTGTGCTATTAAATAATGCCGTACTACAAGCAAGTAATACTCAAGACGAACCATACCTAGAACAAAAGCCCCAGGTTAAGCCAGAACAAGCCAAACCAGAAGTAACCGAACAAAAACAATCACCACTAGAAGTTCAACCTGTCAGTGACACCTCAACTAGCGTTAAACAAAAAGAGGTTGTACAAATTGGCGTTACCTTGAAAGCATCATCCTGGATTCGTGTAGTAGCTGATGGCAAAACCGAGTTTGAGGGTACTTTACCTGAGGGTACTCACCGCATTTGGAAAGCTCAAGAACAATTAACAGTGAAAACTGATAATGCTGGTGGTGTCCTAATGAGTGTTAATCAAGAGAAACCCAGAAAAATGGGAGAGTTCGGGAAAGAAGAAGAAATTAAGATTGCAGCTAAGTCAAGGTATTAGGGAATGAAGAGGCACGATTAATCGCGTCTCTTTTACAGACGCGATTAATCGCGTCTGTACAAGTGCCCCCCTTGCCTCGCTCAGAACTCAACACTCGTTACTCAAGGCTGTTGCGGGGCGCGTCCATTGAGTCTGGTGAGAGCTTTCAGCCTCGAGCTTAATTCCTCCGTTAAGGCTCCTGCTTTATAGCGCCACTCCCAATTCCCTTCAGGAATACTGGGAAAATTCATCCGTGCTTCATTACCTAATCCCAAAACATCTTGCAAAGGAATAATTGCTTGATTGGCAACGGAACTCAATGCTAGTCGAATTAAATCCCAGTGGATGCCTTCAGAACTGATACAACCTAAATAAAGCAATAAGTTTTGCTTTTCGTAGTCGCTAGCTGTATTGAACCAGCCAACAGTGGTGTCGTTGTCGTGTGTTCCGGTATAAACTACAGCATTTCGCGGGTAATTGAATGGTAAAAACGGATTGGCAGGATCGGAACCAAAGGCAAATTGCAAAACTTTCATTCCCGGAAATTCAAATTTGTCCCGCAGTGCTTCTACCTCTGGTGTAATCACTCCCAAATCTTCCGCCAACACGGGTAGTTTGCCCAACTTTTCTCTAATGACTTCAAAAAAAGCTTCTCCAGGCGCTTCTATCCATTTGCCGTTAATGGCTGTTTCTTCGCCGTGGGGTACAGACCAATAAGCTTCAAAACCTCGGAAGTGGTCAATGCGAATTATGTCTACATAATCGAGCATCGCCTCAAAGCGCTGCACCCACCACTTAAAGTCTTGTTTTTCTAATTCCTCCCAGTTATAAACCGGGTTCCCCCACAATTGGCCGGTGGCGCTAAAGTAATCTGGTGGAACTCCTGCCATTTCGGCCGCTTCTCCCGTCTCTTCGTCTAAAGCAAAAATGTCGGGGTGCGCCCAGACATCGGCACTATCATGAGCTACGTAAATAGGAATATCGCCGATAATCTCTATATCGCGCATGTTGGCGTAGCTTTTCAGGTCTGACCACTGGCGGAAAAATTCAAACTGAACGAACTTGTAATAAAAAATTTCTGCATTGAGGCGGCGCTGTACTTTATCTAATGCTTCTGGTTCGCGCTTGACTAATTCAGGCTCCCATTTATGCCAGCTTGCTCCTTGGTTATCATCTTTCAGTGCCATAAATAAGGCATAATTGTCTAGCCAATAAGCCTTACTGTCGCAAAAACCTGCAAACTCTCGCTGCTGAATAGGGCTAGCATTAGTTTTAAAGTTTTCACAGGCTTTTTTGAGTAGCGCAACCTTGATTGGTAGAACTTGCTCGAAATCTAATTTTTCTTCGGAAAATGCTGGTAGATTAGCAAAGTCTTCTTCAGCTAATAAACCTTCTTCTAAAAGTTTCTCTGGGCTAATCAGTAGAGGATTTCCCGCCATTGCTGAGTAGCACATATACGGTGAATTTCCGTATGCAGTGGGGCCTAAAGGTAAAACTTGCCAATATTGTTGATAGCTTTCTTTGAGAAAATCAATAAAGCGATAAGCTTCTAAACCTAAATCCCCAATGCCAAATCGACTGGGAAAAGAAGTAGGATGCAGCAGAATTCCACTAGATCTAGGAAAAGGCATATTTAACCTGAAATTATAGGAGCAAGCGATCGCCACAACAAAATGCTACGCGATCGCATCGAATTTATCACACATCAGTATTTACAAGGAAAATCCAGTAAACTCATTTTACTTGTCGTTAGTCATTTGTCAGTTTGTAAATGACTAATGACCAATGACTAATGACTAATAACTATGACTTACCGAAATCCTACACCGACAGTTGATATCATCATTGAACTAGTAGATCGACCTCATCGACCAATAGTGTTAATTGAAAGACATAATTCGCCCTTAGGTTGGGCTATTCCTGGCGGTTTTGTGGATTATGGGGAAGCTGTAGAAGTGGCGGCGCGGCGAGAAGCCCAGGAAGAAACTGGTTTGCAGGTCGAATTAATCGAACAATTACTGGTGTATTCTGACCCCAATCGCGATCCGCGTCAACATACCATTAGTATTGTATTTTTGGCGACGGCGACGGGAGAACCTGTGGCTGGAGATGATGCTAAAGGCGTAGGAATTTTTGAGTCTTGGCGCGTACCGAGTAATTTATGTTTTGACCACGATCGCATTTTGCAGGATTATTGGCGATATCGGCATTATGGGATACGTCCAAGGTTGGGTTAAAAATCGAGTTGAGCAGGGGAACGAGTTTTGCAAACGAACTGCAAGCACTCCTCAAAATCATCCCCTTGCCAAGTTCCTGCAAATTTTAGCAAGTTTTCTGCTTTAGAGCCTTTAATAATTGGTCTTGCTTCCTGTATTTCCGGTTTCGTTTCATGGTTGGAAGTATCATCATTTTTTTCCGTTGACAGGTTAAGAGATATTTCCTCAGTTGTTGGTTTTGTTTTGAGAAAACGTAAAAAATCTAGCGTTTGAGCTAGTAAAACATCTGAGGATGATTCAATTTCTTTGAGTAGTAATTCTTTAATATTCATCAATTATGTTTTGCAGTTTATCGTAACAGTATTATACGAGTGCGATCGCGATGCCGATTTGACGGCATTATGGAATACGTCCAAGGTTGGGGTAGAGGAACGAACCACTCCAGGCGAAGAGAGCGTATAGAAAGGCAGAGCCTGAAATACGTGTGACACAAAGTTTTTGTGATTATACTGTGTCAGTGGTATTTAAAGGTGCATTATGGATGCTGAGGAACTTTTAAAAAAATACGCACAAGGTCAACGTAAGTTTGAGTCAGTAAATCTGAGAGGAGTAAACCTCAAGGGTGCAAATCTAAGTGGGATAGATTTAACAAGTGCGGATTTGACAGGAGCAGATTTAAATAATGCGAATCTGAGTAAAGCATGTTTTAAAAGCACAAATTTCACTAGGGTATCTCTGACAAACGCAAACTTAAGTGGTTTGGTGGATAGTTCTAGTTTAAATTTGAGTTGGGCAGACCTAGACAATGCCAATTTGAGTGACGCTACACTAAATTCTGCCAATCTAACTGAAGCTTCCTTAAAAAACACAAATCTTGTGAGAGCCAACCTCAGTGGTGCAAATTTAAGTGGGGCTAACTTGTTGGAAGCTGATTTGAGTCAAGCAAACCTAATTCATATACATCTCAAAGATACTAATTTGCAGGGAGCCAAAATTCGGGGTATTAATTTATCTCAAAAGAATTTGTCTGGTATGAATCTGGCTGAAGCCGATCTTGGTGCAGCAAATCTCAGAGGCGTAAATTTGAGAAAAGCCTGTTTAAAACAGACAAATTTAGAGAGAGCAGATTTACAACAAGCAGATTTAATGAAAGTAAATCTGAACGGAGCAAATCTCAGAAAAGCCGACCTAACGGGAGCCAACATTTACGCAGCCAATCTTCAAGATGCTGACCTGACTGGTGCGATAATGCCAGATGGAGAGGTTTACAAACCGATCGCCTTTGAAATAGAAATCGGTAAACAGGTAGCATCGTTAGAGAAAGTGATATCTATGACTCGTAAAGTAATTAGTACTGATAACGCACCCGCACCAGTCGGCCCTTATAATCAAGCGATCGCTGCTTCTGGTCAATTGGTATTTGTAGCTGGACAAATTGCGATCGATCCCCGCCTTGGTGATGTCGTCTACACTGATGATGTCAAAAAACAAACCGAGCAAGTTATGGCTAATCTTGAAGCCATCCTCACAGCAGCCGGGGCGACTTTTGAAGATGTGGTGAAAACTACTGTATTTCTGGCTGATATGAATGATTTTGCGGCGGTAAATGCCGTTTATGCCAAATATTTCCCGGAAAATACAGCCCCAGCGCGTGCTTGTGTTGAAGTATCGCGCTTGCCTAAGAATGTTTTGGTAGAGATTGAATGTATTGCTGTGATTAGCAGTTAGAAGAACTAGATCGATGAGCAAAATTTTAACGGTCATATTTGATGGTTATGTTTTGCTATGCAAATTCCATATTCCTACTTTAAAAACTCCATCACTTCTTGTAACACATCGCCTATATGTGGCTTTTCACAAGCAATTACGTTATCAAAAAGATGTTTATGGTGCGGGAAGATAGGTAAGTTGGGAAAGTGTGGTGTACTGTCATAACGAAAAATCAGACTATTTTGCTCATCTTGAAAGTGATAGCGGTAATCGATATATTTAATCTGATTATTGACAATAACAAAGGCTTCACTGACTGCTAATAAATATTTGAGAGCGAAACGTATCCTAATGCGGAGATTAGCTCTCTGTGTCGTTAAAATTACTGCACTATATTCCTCAACGTATGTGTTAGAGCAGTTGAGTAAAAGTTTCTCAACTTCATCTAAATAGGCTTGGATAACTTCACGCGACATCTGTGAGTTTGTTCTTTATATCTTGGTGTAGAGCTAAATAATGTTGGTAGTTTGCTGCCCATTCGATAAATACTTCATCGTCGGAAGTTTCTCCTTGACTATATTTTGCAAAAAATTCTTCTGAAGTCATTTGGTACTTTATTTCATAGGTATTTAACTGTCTGGTAAGGGCAATCAGTGCATCTAGTGGAGAGGTATATTCGATGATTTGTTTACGCATTGATTTCTCCATTCAATTTCATTAGTTTATACTCATCTGTCGCACCCACAAATTGCACCTTTTAAAAACCCTAACCCTTGATATATCGAGAATGCTTTGAAAAAGTAAATACCTGAGAGCTTAAACGCTCTTATGACTTCATCTTCGAGATAGTTGATTACCTTCATATTGTAAATCTAGATAATACTCTCTCAATTACCTCTCAATAAACGCGATCGCCTCTACAACTTTGGGAATACTGAAATTAAGTAGCCTAAAGGAGTATTAAAAATGGCAGAAAATCGTGTCAGTGCCAGCTTAAGCCCAGCAGATAAGTACGCGGTCATGCAGGCAATATCCACTATTCGGGAAAAGTTACCATTTTTAATTGATTTGACCCCCGAAGACCGACGAACAATGCTGAAGATGGGTGATAAAAGTCGGGCTTTTGTCAGCAAAGCTTTAGAAGTGGCGACACAAAACCCTAACTTTTTACCTCGTTCTTTTGATTTAGAAGAGATGCGCCGGGACTTAGAAATATATGAGGACTTGTATCCGGTGCTGTTATCTTTGACGCAACTGCAAGAACTTGTAGATGATACCTGTATAGCCGCTGCTAGCGAAGCCTACGCCGCAGCATTAGCAATTTATAACTATGCCAAAGTTAGCGGTGATGTTACAGGTTTAGATGCAGTCATTGATGAGATGGGACGCAGGTTTAACCGCCGTTCTAAGAAAAAGCAACCCGAAGTCCCAGTTAGCTAAAGTCTAAACTAGGCGATGCCTGCGGCGGGCTGCGCCTACGCAGTAGTTGACAATTTAAGAAAATACACATTATTTGTAGGGGCATAACAATGTTATGTCCTTTTCGCGTTTTTAATCTAAAGATTTTTGAAACCCGCGCAGGCGGGTTTTATCTGTGTAGCCACGACTTCTAGTCGCCAAAGCATTTTTGAACCTCAGAAGGTCAACGTTGAACCTCAGAAGGTCAACGTTGAGCCTCAGAAGGTCAACGTCGAGCCTCAGAAGGTCAACGTCGAGCCTCAGAAGGTCAACGTCGAGCCTCAGAAGGTCAACGTCGAGCCTCAGAAGGTCAACGTCGAGCCTCAGAAGGTCAACGTCGAGCCTCAGAAGGTCAACGTCGAACCTCAGAAGGTCAACGTTGAGCCTCAGAAGGTCAACATTGAGCCTCAGAAGGTCAACATTGAGCCTCAAAAGGTCAAACTTGAGCTTAAATAAAGCTTATACAGCAAAATTACCGAAAAAAAGTCTGATAAATTCCGAAATACAGCCTGTAGCTTTAGTAGTTATCTCGTAAACATTAGCGCCTCAAAATTAAATCTGGTAATGAACCCACAAAACAAGCCCAAGAGTCTACAAGATATTCTTAAGCAACGTCAACAATCGGGTTTTGTAGGTCGTGAAGATCAGGTAAACCAATTTCGTCAAAACTTGACTTTACCGTTAGAGAATGACCACCGTCGTTTTTTGTTTAACGTTTGGGGTGAAGGCGGGGTTGGTAAAAGTACACTGTTACGCCAGTTTCGCAAAATTGCTGATGAAGCAAAAATTATCTCAGCTTACATCGATGAAGCTGAGAAAACTGTACCAGAAGTCATGGGGCGTTTGACCCAAGAGTTAGAACGCCAAGGTCACAAACTACCACAGTTTACAGAACGCTACAAAGTTTACCGTCAAAAACGCCACGAATTAGAAACCGATCCAGATGCCCCTCAAGGCTTTTCGGCATTTGTCGGGAAAACTATGGTAAAAACAGGTGTGCGTCTGGCGCGTCAAGTTCCCGTTGGCGGTGCTGTATTTGACTGTGTAGATGAGGATGCTTTGGCTTCATATATTGCAAAAAAAATAACAAATAAAGATGACGTGCGTTTAGTTCAAGAACCAGAGGAAGTGCTGACGCCGCTATTTTTGCAAGATATTTTAAAAATTGCCGAAAAAACCGCTGTTGTTCTGTTTTTTGATACTTATGAACGCACGGGAGAATTCCTAGACAACTGGCTACGGGAAATTTTAGAGGGTCGCCACGGTGAAGTATCTCTCAATATATTGATAACGATTGCCGGTCGCCATGAATTAGATAAAAATCATTGGGCACCTTACGAGGGGTTAATAGTTCGTTTCCCTCTGGAACCCTTTACAGAAGAAGAAGCCCAACAATATTTAACTCGTAAAGGCATTACTAACAGTCGCGTTGTTGAAGTGATTTTACGCCTTTCTGGAAATTTGCCTCTGCTGGTAGGAATGCTAGCAGATGCACATCCCAATGACTCCAACCAAGTATTTGAACCGAGCAGCAGTGCTGTAGAACGCTTTTTAAAATGGGTTGATGACCCCAAACGGCGACAAGTGGCGCTTGATGCTGCCATTCCTCGGTGTTTAAATCGAGATGTGATAGCCAAGTTAAGAGGAGAACAAGAAGCAGATGAACTGTTTACTTGGCTCAAAGAAACATCCTTTGTTAAGGAACGTACCGACGGCTGGGCTTATCATGATGTGGTGAAAACACAAATGTTACGCCACAAGCGTCTTTCATCGCCGCAAGGTTGGGCTGAGATACATAGTAACTTGGCAGACCATTACGACACGCTAGCTAAAGAATTGCAATTGGAGGAAGTAAAAGCTTGGCGAGATCAAACTTGGCAAAGCCATAAACTCAATGTTTTGTATCACCGCTTATGCCAATCACCACAAAAGTATTTACCTGTAGCTCTTAATGAATTCCTTGCTGCTCTCAAAAACCAACGGAGTTTTGCCCAACTTTGGGCAGCAACAATGCTTCCGGCTGGTAAAGATGTCGATTGTGCTGAAGTTGAGCGTTGGGGTGAGCAACTTAGCAATTGGTTAAAAGCCTATGAAGACAAACGTTATGAAGCTGCGTCCCAAATGCTTACAACGCTGTTGAGCGATGCTAGTCTTGAGGGCAAATGGCGTGCAGTAGCCTTAGATTGGCGTAGTTATATTTACTCTCAATCTAATCAATACTCAAAAGCTTTGGAAGATTTAACCCAGGCGATAAAGTTAGTGCCTCAAGAAGTTGAGTATTTAACAGTTCGAGGGATGACTTACTGCCAAATGGAGCGTTACCAAGAAGCACTGCAAGACTTTAATCGTGTTATTGAGCTTAACTCGAATTATCAATGGGCGATCGCAAGTAGAGGTGTGACTTACCGCCTGATGTACCAATATGATGAAGCACTGCAAGACTTTAACCGCGCTATTGAACTTGGCCCTAATGACCAATGGGCGCTGGCACATCGAGGTGTAACTTACCGCCTGATGCACCGATATGAGGAAGCACTGCAAGACTTAAACCGCGCCATTCAACTTGACCCCAATTATCAATGGGCGATCGCAAGTAGAGGCGATACTTACCGCTATATGCACCGATATGAGGAAGCACTGCAAGACTTAAACCGCGCCATTGAACTTGATGTCGATTACCAATGGACACCAGCCACAGGATTTAGGGGTTTTATTTACCGACGAATGCAACGCTACCATGAAGCACCACCGCAAGGCTTAAACCGCCCTATTGTACTTAACCCTAATTACCAATGGGTGCTGGCACGTCGGGGTTATACTTATCGCCAAATGCAGCGCTACAGTGAAGCATTACAAGATTTAAACCGTGCTATTGAACTCGATCCCAAAGATGACTGGTCGCTGATCAATAGAGGTTATACGCATCTGATGCTTAAGTGCTACAATGAGTCTCTTGCAGATTTCAATCGTGCTGTTAACTTAAAATCTGATGTCGTTTTCCCTCAGAGACCTGAAACCAGTGGGTTTCCAAACTCCCGTCAGGTTTTTTATGATTGGTATTTGTATAATCGCGCTTTAGCTTACCTAGCTCTAAACCAACCAGACAAAGCACGGGCTGATTTGGCCCTTGCCATCAAGCTTGCTAAAGAGCATTACCAAAAAGATGCTAAAAACTGGCGTAATAGTTTTAACTTAGCTCTTTACTATTTGGCTGCCCAATATCATCAACCAGCAGAGCAGTTATATCAATATACCTTATCTCAAGGTGCTTCCTTCGCTATCCGTATCGCAATCCAAATAGCAATCCAAGACCTAAATGACTTTTTAACTGTGTTTCCTAACCATGTGCAAGCTACATCTATGCGACAGTTGTTGCAATCTTCTCTACAGTAAGGGACTGGGGACTGGTGACTGGGGACTGGGTGAAAAGTCTTTTTGTGTCTATAAATTAATAATTAGTTAACTAACTGCCACTTGTCGCCAATTTACCCAGACGTTTCAATACACGTAAAACTGTATATAACTCATTGCCTGGATTGAAGATATAAAATAAGCGAGACAAAGCATACTGTGGTCTATCTTGTTTAACCAACTTCAGAAAAATAAAACTACCGCCATTAGTTATTAATCCGTATATTGGTTTATCCGTGTTAGATATTGCCAACATATAAGCTAGCAGCTGTGCTTTCCCAACTTCTACAGAAAAAGCCGCTTGTTTGGACTCTATAACTATTACTACTAGCTGTTCAAATAAAATTAAGACATCAATTTGCCCTTTGACCGTTACGCCTTCATCGTCAGCAGTAACTTCTACAGACTTTTCAGATTTGGCATGGAACGGCGATAGATAAAAGTCTGCCAAATCTAACAAAGGAGACAGCACCACCATCTTGACGGTGTTTTCTAATAAGGGAGGATATTTGAGTAAATTGGCGTAACTTGCCTTAACTCGGTTGAGTTGTTTTTTTTCCGTATCGGTTATTTCTGGTAAATTCTCTTGCCACTCTCTAAAAAATTGCTCGTCCTCAACCAATTGCAGTCCAAAGCTGTTCTCTAAATCAAGCAGCGTAATTTCTTTAGCCTGTATTGTTTGAACCATAATTCCAAAATACTTTAGTAAATCATAGTGAAAGCAAATGTGATTTTAGGCGAAACTAGAGACAGTGGTAGAAAAATTAAAACCACGCTTGGATGATTAAAGATGAAACCAGCACACGAAAGAGAAAAGTTAATTAAAGATATCAACGTACTGTTACATCAAGCTTATGACAGTACTTTAGATGAAATCTACGCACTTTTAAAAAGAATTGACGACCTAGACGACGAAGAAGACTTAAAAGCGATTAAAGAAGTTAGGGAAGATATACGCATTAATGGTACTGTGTCTTGGGATGAAATTCAAAATGAAATCAAAAACGAAATAAACAAGGATGTTGCGTGAGTTACGAAGTTAAATTTTCAAATAGTGCGAAAAAGCAGTTTAGGAAATTACCTTTAGATGTACAACAACGCATACAAACTAAAATCAACGACTTAGCAATAGAACCGCGTCCAAACGGCATAAAAAAATTACAAGGCGATGATAATTCATACCGTATTCGAGTAGGAGATTATCGAATTGTTTATGAAATATATGATGATGTCTTGATAATAACTGTAATTAAAGTAGGACATCGTAGCGACATTTATAAAAATGAAAGTTAGCACGAGTACCTATGCTCCTTTCATGACATTGTGTAGGCGTAGGCGTAGCCCGCCAAAGGCATCGCTTTGCTATTAAGCTGTAGGTAAGCGATCGTAAGATTCTGGTTCAATATCTGGTACTTTAGCTAAAACTGCGTCGTATTTTTCTCGACTACCTCGCTTTGCTAACTCCCCTAGATAAATTTCAGTTGTTAGTGCAGCGATTTTTTCTGCAACTGCTGTCGCCACAAATTGATCGATAGAAATCCCGTCTTGTTTGGCAAGTTCCTGCAAGCTTTTGTACAAAGAGTCAGGAAGCTGGATGCTGAGGTTGCTCATGACAATGCTCCAATAGATTGCAAAAACTCCGCAGGTGTCAATATTTTTATTCCAAACTGCTCAATGCCATTAAAGTCACGAGCATTATATGTTATTACGCTATCACATTGCGCCTTGACTGCTAGCTCCAACACCATATCGTCTTTAGGATCGGGCAAGTAAGGACGCCAAAGGAAGAAAATTTGATGCTGCTTTGCAACCGAACAATGAAAGTCGATAAATTCTTCAATATCGAGTGCAGTTAGATAAAGATTTGTGAGTTGGCGAGATAATACTTCTCGATACTTCAAAACCAGTGGAACTGAAAGATGGATATCAAAAACTCCTGTACCTACGAGTGTCAGCAGGCGAAAAGCACTCCCTCGGTTGGAACGCAGCCCAGCAACTATAACATTTGTATCAAGTACAACTTGTGGAACTGTCATAGAGGCATGATACTGGCTCTCAGTTTAGGAATCAATGCCGTTTTGCAGTTTTAATACGAATTTGAAAAATGTTGCGAGCCACTTTACCTTTTTGCTGACAAACTCGTTCAGAATCAATGAACTCAATTGTATAGAAATATGAAGCGATCGCCTTTGGCGGGTTACGCCTACGCCTTCACATTATGCCCATTTGATGACATTTTAAGGCGATCGCTTTATCTAGAATTCTTGCAAAAATCTTGCAAAGATTACTGCCGAGTATCCAGAGAACATACTAAAAACTTACTATTAAATTTTCTCATTAACTAGTTAAGGTTTTACTATCAACTTCAGCAAAACTTGGGATTAACCATTGGTACTTCTTTGAAACTCTCTGGTTGTGCTGTCACACCCGTGTCAGCAAAATGCTTATTCATCAGCGCTGGAACTTGTGATGCTTGAATTTGGCTGTAGCGGGTTTTATCGGGCATAACTAGGTTTGGCCCGGCTTTGCAGTTTTTCATACAGCCAGTGCCCTTGATTGTAACTTGGTCTTCTAAACCGCGATCGCTCAAAGCAGCCTCCAACGCCTGACAAACTGCTTTACCACCGCGTTTCATGCAATCAGATTTTTGACACACCAAAATTGTCGCTTTTGTCTTCGCTGGTTTTACCTTCGCATTGTCAATTGATGGTGGTTCTTGTGGCGCGGCAATGGTTTGCACTCTCGCCATTTCAGAACGCCCCGCCATCACACGTTCGGCTTTAAGTGTAACTTTGTCTTTTTTTATATCGTATTGTTTATGACCAACAACTTGTAGCCAAGTACCTGGTGGTAGCCGCAAATCAAAAGCAGCCCGTAAATGTTTGGCGAGTTTAACGTAACATTCACCCTCGTGAGTACCCAGCAGTAAACCTTTTAGCTTATACCCATCTTTAATAACAAAATCTATAAACCTACCCTCAAGGCAAAATTCCGATACCTCAAGACTGCGACATGCACCCATTTTTTAACCTCCTTTTAACTAACACAAGCTACTTACAGCCATATTTTCAGCACTAGGGTTCAGGCTGGCAATGTAGATTAGAACTTTTGGTAACGACTTTTCCAGCAGCGATCGAGAGTCCAAATCTGGTCTTGACGAGAGGCTGTGAATCGCTGTATCACACTCCAAAGCTGAACAGCCGCACTAGGAGAACTAATTTCAACTTCTAACGGCTGATTAGTCATACAACTACAGGGAATATCTAACTCCTTTAAGCGTTGATAGACTTGCCACCTGTCTGCCCAATTGACGTCTACAATCTGCTTTTTTTCTATTTCTGAACTAGATGATTTCAAGACAATTGCCCTCAAAGTGCAACAAAGTTGCAGTAAGTACTGCGATATGACTTCTGGCTTATTGAAACTAATGGGAGTTTAACCTCTTAAAACCAGCATACCTTAAGTGCAAACAATTCTCATTAACTTTGAAAAAAAATAATTACTGGGCGTTGGGCATAGGGTGTTGGAATGGGGAAAGGGAAAGGGGTAAGGGGGAAAGGGAAAGATTAAATTTATTCCTTTTCCCTTTAACCTTTTACTCTGCCTGTTCTCTCCCTTATCCCCATGCCCCATGCCCCAATCCCTTAACATCATTCAACAAACAAATATATTTGAAAGTTTTTATAGCGAATAATTCAAAATTTTTGTAATGCCAAACTGGCCTTGTCATTATTATGAAAATGTTAGTATATAAAGACTAAGCAGCTAAAAACTGTAACTGCTAAAGAGCGAGGAGAACAATGTCTGAAACACAAACTTTGCTACGAAACTTTGGTCATGTATATGACAATCCTGTGCTGTTAGATCGCAGCGTAACTGCCCCAGTTACAGAAGGATTTAACGTTGTCTTAGCTAGTTTCCAGGCACTTTACTTACAATACCAAAAGCATCATTTTGTAGTCGAAGGTGCAGAATTTTACTCTCTGCATGAATTTTTTAACGAAAGCTACCAAGAAGTACAAGACCACATCCATGAAATTGGAGAACGCTTGGATGGACTTGGTGGTGTGCCAGTTGCGACCTTTAGCAAACTAGCAGAACTAACTTGTTTTGAACAAGAATCTGACGGCGTATATTCTGCTCGCCAAATGGTACAAAATGACCTAGCTGCCGAACAAGCAATCATTGGTGTAATTCGCCGCCAAGCTGCTCAGGCAGAGAGTTTAGGGGATCGGGCAACACGCTATCTCTACGAAAAGATTTTGTTAAAAACTGAGGAACGTACTTATCATTTATCCCACTTCCTCGCAAAAGACAGCTTAACCTTAGGCTTTGTTCAAGCTGCTCAAAGCTAAAACTCTCATAATCTAGATTTTCCTACCTAGAGTGAAAGAAAAAGTCAGCAGGATTAACTCTTAAAATATTATAAAAAAATGGCAGAAAGTAGTACCCCTATCTCTCTGCCATTTTTAATTTAAGTCAACATATTTACATTAATTTTAACATTGAAAATATTTAGCAATTAGTTAGCCAACATATATCTTTCTCATTATAAGCTATTTAGTTATGAATAAATACGTATGTATCTATCACAATAAGTCAGCGTTTGTTGAAAATTTTCATCAAATTAAATAAAAAATCTTCGCAAGAACTAGAAAAAATTTAACACTACAATTCAATAAAATTAGAAATAGAAAATAGTGATTAGGGACTGGGGACTGGTGACTGGGAAAAGGGTGAAGGTTGGAGGGGGAGGGACAAAACCTTTTCCCCTTTACCTTTAACGTTAATTTTGCTCTCGTTCCCTTGGCGTACAGCTAGGGATTGGGAATTGATTATTTGCAAAGGTTTTCCCAGCCCCTAATCACCAGTCCCCAGTCCCCAGTCCCCATCAAGTAAGAAAACTTAATAATAAAAAGCACGATCGCGGGTAAACACCCTTAAAATAATCAGGATTTGTATTCTCGTACTCCAAGGCAACTACTATGCCCCGCCGTGATGACCTCCGGAAGATTCTACTGTTAGGTTCTGGCCCAATTGTGATTGGACAAGCCTGTGAGTTTGACTACTCTGGCACTCAAGCCTGCAAAGCGCTGCGAGAAGAAGGCTATGAAGTCGTGTTGGTCAACTCTAACCCTGCAACGATTATGACCGACCCGGAAACGGCCGATCGCACTTACATTGAGCCGCTGACTCCGGAATTGGTCGAAAAAGTAATCGCCAAAGAACGCCCTGATGCACTACTCCCAACGATGGGAGGACAAACTGCCCTGAATATCGCTGTTGCTTTAGCCAAAAATGGCGCGTTGGAAAAATACGGCGTTGAGTTAATCGGCGCTAAACTGCCAGCCATTGAAAAAGCCGAAGACAGAAAACTTTTTGGCGATGCAATGGCCAAAATCGGGGTAGCTGTATGTCCCAGCGGCACAGCCGAGTCCTTAGACGAAGCAAAAGCGATCGCTCGTCAAATTGGTACTTATCCCTTAATTATTCGTCCTGCCTTTACAATGGGCGGAAGTGGCGGCGGTATTGCCTACAACCAAGAAGAATTTGAAGAAATGGCACAGGTCGGTATAGATGCTAGCCCTGTCTCCCAAATTCTCATTGACCAGTCTTTACTCGGCTGGAAAGAATACGAACTAGAAGTGATGCGTGACCTTGCAGATAACGTGGTGATTATCTGCTCCATCGAAAACCTTGACCCTATGGGCATTCACACCGGGGATTCGATTACCGTCGCTCCCGCGCAAACCCTCACTGATAAAGAATATCAAAGGCTGCGGGATATGGCAATTAAAATCATCCGCGAGATAGGCGTGGAAACTGGCGGTTCTAATATTCAATTTGCCGTTAATCCCGTCACTGGAGATGTGGTGGTGATTGAAATGAACCCCCGCGTTTCCCGCAGTTCGGCTTTAGCTTCTAAAGCTACGGGTTTCCCCATCGCTAAAATGGCAGCCAAGTTAGCCGTAGGCTACACCTTGGATGAAATTAAAAATGACATCACCAAGAAAACTCCGGCGTCCTTTGAACCAACAATTGACTACGTAGTTACAAAAATCCCCCGCTTCGCTTTTGAAAAGTTCCCTGGTTCCGAACCAGTGCTGACAACGCAAATGAAATCAGTCGGCGAAGCAATGGCAATTGGGCGGACTTTCAACGAATCCTTCCAAAAGGCACTGCGTTCTTTGGAAACCGGACGGGCTGGCTGGGGTTGCGACAAAGCCGAAAAATTACCCAGTGGCGAACAAATTCGCGCCCTGCTGCGGACGCCAAACCCCGATCGCATTTTTGCCGTGCGTCATGCCCTACAGTTAGGCATTACTGCTGAGGAAATCTACGAACTCACTGGTATTGACCCGTGGTTCTTGGATAAGATGCAGCAAATTCTAGATATCGAGAAATTCCTCAAACGCACATCCTTAAATGAATTGACAAAAGAGCAACTTTATGAAGTGAAGCGGAATGGATTTAGCGATCGCCAGATTGCTTATGCTACCAAAACCACCGAAGATGAAGTCCGCACCTATCGCCAACAACTAGGAGTCATCGCAGTTTACAAAACTGTAGATACCTGTGCAGCGGAGTTTGAAGCGTTTACTCCTTACTACTATTCTACCTACGAAGAAGAAACAGAGGTTTTACCAGCAACCAAGCCCAAAGTCTTGATTTTGGGTGGCGGGCCGAACCGCATCGGCCAGGGAATTGAGTTTGACTATTGTTGTTGTCACGCCGCTTATGCTTTGAAAGCAGCAGGGTACGAGACAATTATGGTCAACTCCAACCCAGAGACAGTTTCCACAGATTATGATACCAGCGATCGCCTTTACTTCGAGCCGTTAACAAAAGAAGATGTCCTGAATATCATCGAAGCTGAAAATCCTGTAGGCATAATAGTCCAATTTGGCGGACAAACACCGCTGAAATTAGCTGTTCCTCTCCAAGAGTATTTGCAGGGATTAGGGAATAAATCTACCCCACTCCCCACTCTCCACTCCCCACTCCCTCAGATTTGGGGTACATCGCCAGATTCCATCGACATGGCAGAAAACCGAGAACGATTTGAGAAGATTCTCAAAGAGTTAAATATTGCTCAACCACCTAATGGTATTGCTCGGAGTTTTGAAGATGCGCTGATTGTCGCCAAACGCATTGGCTATCCGGTGGTGGTGCGTCCTAGCTATGTGTTGGGGGGACGGGCAATGGAAATCGTCTATTCCGATGCCGAGTTGGAACGCTACATGACCTTTGCGGTGCAGGTAGAACCAGATCATCCAATTTTAATTGATAAGTTTTTAGAAAATGCCATTGAAGTCGATGTTGATGCGATCGCCGACCACACAGGGCGGGTTGTCATTGGCGGTATCATGGAACACATAGAACAGGCTGGAATTCACTCAGGAGATTCTGCTTGTGCTTTACCTTCGATTTCCTTACCACCAGCAGTTCTAAATCAAATTCGGACATGGACAGTGCAACTAGCCCAGGCGTTGTCAGTGGTGGGATTGATGAATATTCAGTTTGCCGTTGTTGGTGCAAGCGGCTATTCTCCCCAAGTTTATATTTTGGAAGCCAACCCCCGCGCCTCCCGTACAGTGCCATTTGTTTCTAAAGCAACGGGCGTCCAGTTAGCCAAACTAGCGTCCTTAATCATGTCAGGGAAAACCTTAGAGGAACTAAACTTCACCGAGGAAATCATCCCGACCCACATAGCTGTTAAGGAAGCTGTATTGCCCTTTAATAAATTCCCCGGAACTGATACAATATTAGGCCCGGAAATGCGCTCCACCGGTGAGGTGATGGGGATTGATACCGACTTTGGACGAGCCTTCGCCAAAGCTGAAATTGGTGCTGGAGAGCGTTTACCGTTAAGCGGAACCGTGTTTGTATCAATGAGCGATCGCGATAAAGCCGCTGCCGCAGTTGTGGTGAAAGAATTTATCGATTTGGGCTTTAACGTGATGGCTACACTTGGTACGCGCCGGGTTCTTCTCGAACAGGGCTTAAATGTTGAATTAGTACTTAAGCTCCATGAAGGGCGACCCAACGTCCTCGATGCCATCAAAAACCAAAAAATCCAACTGATTATCAACACGCCTTCAGGAGAAGAAGCCCACACCGATGCGAGGTTAATCCGTCGTACAGCCTTGGCTTACAAAATTCCCATTATCACTACCATCGCAGGTGCAAAAGCTACCGTCGCCGCCATCCGTTCCTTACAAAACACGACCTTGGATGTAAAAGTCATCCAGGATTACTGCAAGTTTGTGAGGAAGTAGGGAGTGGGGAGATAGGGAGATGGGGAAGTGTGGGGAGTGTGGGGGGAAAGATTTCTTCCCCATGCCCTACTCCCCATTCCCCATTCCCAAAAATTAAACAATTGTTAGAAGAGAATGACTATAGTTCTCATTGAGATATTTTAACAAATATGAGGAAGTTTCTTTAAGCCGGATCGGTTGTGAAATCGTCTTTTAGGCTGGCTTGGAAGGAAAAATACTATTTTGCCAACTGGAAAAATTAAGAAATTTATCCAGAGTATATAGCCAAAACCTTCTCATAAAGGTTACAATTGTTAATAATAATCTAATACAAGAATGTTTAAGAAACTACCTTTTATCTAACCGTAGATACTTGTGGAACTTAAGAAATAACTGTAATTTTTAGCAGTTAAGAAGCTCAATTTTGATTATTTATGAGCAGCCGAATTTATCGGGCGCGTAAGTTGCAAACCATAGTATGGGTTCCCAGGCAGACTGGGTAGCACCCATTCCAGAGCATCTATCCCTGAATGACCCTACCATCAAACCCATCATTACCAAAGAGTAGCGCCATGAAGACCGCTCAGACAGCCACAGACCTCGTGCGGACTTACCTGCGTGAGATTGGCCGCGTGCCACTCTTAACCCACGAGGAAGAGATTTTCTATGGTAAGCAGGTGCAACGTTCAACGGCTTTGCACGAATCCCGGGAAAGTCTTGCCACCCAATTAGGTCGTCAACCAACTCTAGAAGAGTGGGCTATGGCGGCAAAGTTAGATCCAGCAGAGTTGAATGAAGCGATCGCTGATGGCGAATTTGCCAAGCGCAAGATGGTAGAAGCCAATTTGCGGCTAGTGGTCTCCGTTGCCAAAAAGTACATCAAGCGCAACGTCGATTTACTCGACTTGATCCAAGAAGGTAGTATCGGAATGCAACGCGGCGTAGAAAAGTTTGACCCCACAAAAGGGTATAGATTTTCTACCTATGCCTATTGGTGGATTCGCCAAGCTATTACTCGTGCTATTGCTGAAAAAGCCCGCACTATTCGGTTACCTATCCACATAACCGAAAAGCTGAATAAAATTAAAAAAGCACAGCGGCAATTGTCTCAAAAATTGGGACGCGCTCCCACAGCTGGCGAGCTGGCTCAAGAATTAGAATTGACGCCTAAGCAAGTGCGAGAATATCTAGAAAAGGCGCGTTTGCCACTTTCCTTAGATTTGCGTTTAGGTGATAACTACGACACCGAACTAGGAGAAATGCTCGAAGATCCAGGAGCTTCTCCAGAAGAGTTTGTGATGCAATCTTCCTTATCTTATGACCTAGAGCGCCTGATGGGTGACCTCACGGCACAGCAGAGGGAAGTAATTATGTTGCGCTTTGGCTTAACTGACGGGCAAGCGCTAACTCTTGCAAGAATTGGTGAAATCCTCAACATTAGTCGAGAACGAGTCCGGCAAATCGAGAGAGAAGCTTTAACCAAACTTCGCAAATCTAAAGCCAATATGGATGAATATTTGGCAAGTTAGTCATTAGTCATTAGTCATTAGTCATTAGTCATTCGTGAAAACCAATGGTGAATGTTCTACAGCGCCTCGCTAATGACTACTGATTAATTGGTGAGAAAATACCCTGCTTTTGGTACGGTTACGCCCACTTTCAGCAGCGAGCTAACCTGTTACATTATTTAACAGGTAGACCAAATAGCCAAGCAAAATCAAACCGAATAAAGGCATTTAGTCTCCAAATCACAAACACCGTATGAAGGAATGGTAGTTAAGGAGATATAAAATGACTAACCCATCAAACCGTGTCTCAGAATTTTTCGATAGCGAATCAGAAACTACCGATTTGCTATGGCAATATGTTAAATCATTGAGTCCTGAAACAGTTACCCAACTATCTAAACCTACTTCTCCCGAAGTGTTTCAGGTGATGGAACGTAATATTACGGGATTGTTAGGAAACTTGCCTTCAGAACACTTTGGGGTTGCTATAACCACAAGTAGAGAAAGTCTAGGTCGGCTTTTGGCCTCTGCTATGATTAGTGGCTATTTCTTGCGTAACGCAGAACAGAGAATGAGTTTTGAAATGGCGTTACAAGGAACTGAAAGCAATAATACCGAAATTGACTAAAAATAAATATTACAGTAGAATTCACAATGGGCTACGCGATTACGCTTAAGCCAGGGTTTGATACCAAGAATTGTGTAGTTTAGCTGACTTGAAATTCGCTGTAAAATTTAGCAAATTCAATTTCAATATCGTTGAACTGAAGTTACTCACAGTTATGGCTAGAGTAATGAAAATAGCCATCTGGAAAATCCCGATCGCAAATAAGCGATCGCATATCCGATAAATATTTCACAATATCCAAAATATCAGCACAATTGGATTGAAATTGAGACCCAAAAGGTGCAGAGTAACGCAGAATTTTTGAATTTGTTTTTCTCTAAATCTATGTAATTTGGGAATTAATGAACCAGAGGTGTATTTTTGAACGAATAAAAAAGGTGTGGATAAACAAATAGCGATTGGCAATACTCGCAATCAATCCAAACTCGGCAAGATTAAAACCACTCTGCCGAGTTTTGTTATAAAGTATGGGGCAAGCGGGGGAGTGTGGGAGGTGTGGGAGGAGAGGGAGGTGTGGGAGGAGAGGGAGGTGTGGGAGGTGTGGGAAGATGGGGAAGAAATCTTTCCCCCCTCTCCCCCCACACTCCCCACACTTCCCCATCTCCCCATTTTTATAAACCATGAGCCAAACCACTTCTTCCCCACCCCATAAAATCATTGGTGTTGCCGTCATTTGGAACAAACAAAAGCAAATCTTAATTGACCGCCGTCGTCCAGAAGGAGTGATGGGCGGTTTGTGGGAATTTCCTGGTGGCAAAATTGAGCCTGGTGAAACCGTCCAAGAGTGTATTCAACGGGAAATTTATGAAGAACTGGGAATAGCCATTGAAGTCGGAGAGCATCTAATTACTATTGACCATACTTATACAGACTTGCGGGTTACACTGACAGTACATCATTGCCGCCATGTTACAGGCGTACCCCAGCCTTTAGAATGCGACGAAATTCGCTGGGTAAATTTGGAAGAACTCGAACAGTTTACTTTTCCGAAAGCAAATGTTCAAATTATTGCTGCCCTCAAGGAGAATGGGGAATGGGGAGGTGGGGAGATGGGGAGATAGGGAAGTGTGGGGGGAGAGGGGAGATGAGGAGATGGGGAAGTGTGGGGAGTGTGGCGGGAGAGGGGGGAAAGATTTCTTCCCACACCTCCCACACCTCCCACACCTCCCTCTCCTCCCATATCCAATCCCGTAACAATCTATTAATTGCATGAGGTTGAGTCCCGCAATTTTCTACAATAATCGGAGGGACTTTGATAAATGGTGTCAGTAAACAAATGCCTAAAACCGTTGCCGACGTGATGAGCCGCGATCCGATTGTGGTTCGGGCAGAAACTCCACTCAAGGAAGCTATCCAAATTCTCGCAGAACGCCACATTAGTGGACTACCTGTTGTGGATGATGGCGGTAAATTGATGGGCATTATCTCAGAAACCGATTTGATGTGGCAAGAAACTGGTGTGACTCCACCTGCATACATCATGTTTCTTGATAGCGTTATCTATTTGAAAAACCCTGCCACTTACGATCGTGACTTGCATAAAGCATTAGGGCAAACTGTTGGGGAAGTGATGAGTAAAAACCCCATTACTATTTCTCCTGAAAAAACTTTAAAGGAAGCTGCTACAGTCATGCACGATCGCAGCGTTCACCGCTTGCCAGTACTTGATGGCACGGGTCAAGTAATTGGTATTCTTACTCGTGGTGATATTATCCGCGCAATGGCAGCTCAAGATTAATCACATTGGGCAATAGTCAAATAATTTTGGATTTGAGATTTTGGATTGAAACAGACTCCGAGAGTGCTCATCTGCGCAGGATTCTGGATTTGTTTCGTCTGTAAGTGGTGAAGGATTTAGTTTACTTAAAAATAGCGATCCCAAAAAAATTTAAAATCTAAAATTGCGAGTCAAGAGTTTTTTAAGACTTGACTGTTGCCTTTTGGCTGTTTTTTATACGTTTGAAAATCAAGGATAATTAAATGAGTATTACTCCAGAGTCTGTTCAGCAATTGCTTGGTTCTGAGGATGTAGGCGATCGCTTGCGTGCAGTAAATCAAATCCGTCAACTAGAACCAGGGATTGGCTTTGAGTTGCTGCAAACTGCCATTGCCGATCGCAACGCCCGCGTTAGGTATTCAGCAGTGAGCCAAATGGATACACTGGGAACGCAGGATTTAGAGGTATCGTTGGAAATCTTACGCGATCGCTTGCTCAACGACCCAGAAATAGACATACAAGCAGCAGCAGCAGATTGTCTGGGCGCTCTCAAGTTACATGATGCTTTTGAAGATTTACAGAAACTGTATCATACAACGAGTGAATGGCTAGTACAATTTAGTATCATTGCGACGATGGGTGAGCTAGGGGATCCGCGGTCTTTTGAACTACTTAAAGAAGCACTCTCTTCAGATAATGAATTAATTCAAACTGTGGCTATTAGTTCTTTGGGTGAGTTAGGAAATGTAGAAGCAGTTCCTCTTTTAGCTCCATTTGCTACTAACCCAGATTGGCAAATCCGTTACAGACTGGTACAAGCTTTGGGTCATTTTGATACTCCAGAAGCCAAATCTATATTACAAACTCTGGTTAACGATCGTGTAGAAGCGATCGCTAATGAAGCAAAACAATCTTTGCAGTTAGCTTGAGTCTATTTCAGTTTAAGAAAATTCACCTGAAATAGATTTATCTAACATCCAAAAAAAAATTCGACCTGGTTGGTAAAATTTTGCATTCCAGCCAGATAGAATTGAGGAATTACAGTTACTTTTAGCAACTAAAAGTAACTTTTTTATATTAGAGGATAGGTCTATTGAGCAAAACTTTTGCGATTGCGACGGCGAGACACAGCCATTACTCCACCTACAGCACCCAAGCCTAGTAATGTAGCTGGTTCGGGAACTGAAGCTACCGCAAGACCTGTGAAAGTTGCATTAAATTTTCCACCATTTTTGTAAGTTGTTTCTGCATTCGCGTCTTGAGTAGCAAAAGTAATGTATCCCTTTGCACTAGTTTTGTTACCAAGTCCATCATCAAAGAATCCAAGGTAATTGATATTTATATCTGTTCCTCCGTTCTGGGATTTGAATGTTGGGGTATCGAAAGATGTCAAACTAAATGTATTTGCTCCATCTGTCAAAGTACCAGGGGTTGCAAATACACCTAAGTCAATAAACAGAGAACCAGGTGTTAAAGGGCTAGTAGTAACATTGAATATGCTAGCTGCATTGAATGCTGTAAAACTTCCACTCTGTAATGATAGTGAAGCTAAACCAGGACTAGGGCTAAATTGTAAGGATGTATTTGAAACTGTAACTGTAGTAGCAGGAAATCCAGCGCCAGTGAAATTAAAACTACCATTTAGTGCAGCAGCTTGAGCAGAACCAGCAGAGGTAAATAATCCAGCAGTAGCTAAGGGAATTGCAGCAGTAACAGCTAGAGTTGCATTTAGTAATGTAGATTTAAAGGTACGTGTAATTGTCATTTGAGGCTCCTAGTAACAGTTTTAATGAGAGTATTTGCTTTACTTAGGTATCAATAATTGGTTGAAAATACTGTCAGTGAAAGCGAAAGTTGTGTGATTTATTTCATATCTACATAAAAACACATAGATTCGGAGCCTGCAATATTTACTGAGTGGTCTTCATTACATCTTTAATTCACTAGTATGCTTTATGAACTTTTAATTTCTTGTATATCTTTGCTTCGCATAAATATTACTACACAGGCATTTTGTTGCTAACAATAGCTCTTAATTTAGGAAAAATCTCTTCAGTACTCAAAAATATTTCATTATTTTTATACTTATGTAATACTCAGATGTATTTTAGAAAAGTGTAGTATGCAGCGTATCTACAATATCTTTTGTTACTAAATCTTAGTTATGCAAGACTGCCGACAAGGTTCTTGGAGTATCATCGCAGAGCAAGGGCAATACTTCTTGGTTAAAGAATAAGTAGCGGTTCCTCTCATATCTACAAGAAATGGGAAGAACCGCTGTGTTTGTGTAAGTAAATTAAGTATTTAGTTAAGTGTCTCTGTAGTGCTGTGTCTTTTCCAGACTAGGTACTAATACACCTGAGGCCAGGTTACCAGAATAAACACTGTAACTGCTGCGATCGCCAACAAGCCTTGAATCAAATTCCCAACCAGCGTACCTACCACAATTCCGATACCCGCCTTTACTGCTAATCCTAATTCACGTCGGTAAAGATACTCACCAATAATTGCTCCCAGTAACGGCCCTAGTAGAATCCCTAACAGTGGGCCTCCAAAAGGCAAAGCTGGCAATAATCCTAAAAATCCCACCACTAAGCCCACTACTGCGCCAATTTGGCCCCACTTGCTAGCTCCCGCTTGCCTTGCTCCCACATAACTAGCTAAAAAATCGACTCCGACACTGAGTAACAAAACAACAATTGTCGTAATTAATGGAATCTTGATAGCTGCAAAGGAACTGCTAACGATTCCCCAAATGATAATTGCAATTAAAATTAAGCTAGCGCCTGGAATTGCAGGAACTACAGCGCCGATAATGCCTACAATCATTACGGCAATTAATAGCCAATAGATAATTTGCATAGATGAAATCTTATAATTACCAAATTTTCAACTGAGCTAGTCATTCATTTGATAGGGTAGCACTGCTGTGCTACCAAAGGGCGTGTTGTGTTGCATCGACAAGAGAATTGCTCAAAAATGATTGATAAAGTAAATCTATCGCATTTTCTGATAGCCCTGAAGATAAGAAATCAATGACGAGAAAAATATTAACTGGACTGAGTTCACAAGCTTACGAACACCCATTCGATCGCAAAGCTTTAGCTTCTTTGCAAAAGATGCCTGGTGTCTCGCTGCTACTTAAAAAAATCAACGAGTACGGTATCGATCGCCTACTCCGCTTGCAAACCGTTGGTAGCGATATCAGAATTACCCCTCGTAATTTTCCCCAGTTACATCAGACATTAGTAGAAACTTGTGAAATTCTTGATGTAACGCCACTTCCTGAGCTATATCTGTATCGAGGCACGGGTCACATTAGAAGCTACATTATTGGAGTAGAAAAACCTCTCATTGGTATTAATTTAGATGCACTGGAGTGGCTTAATACAGATGAGTTGGTTTACATTTTAGGGCATGAAATTGCTCGTATTAAAAGTCAGCACATGGTTTATCACCAAATGGCATTTGTAATGCCAACTTTAAAAAATTTGTTGAGTAGTACTACATTGGGTGTTGGTGGCTTGGTAGCTAATGGTATGGAATTAGCTTTATATAACTGGCAGATGATGGCTAGGTTCACTGCCGATCGCGCCGGTTTATTAGCTTGTCAGGATATTGATGTCGCAACCACTGCACTGATGAAACTTGCAGGTTTACCAGATGAATATTTAACTACTGTTGTAATTGAAGATTTCGTGACTCAAGCCCGTGAGTTTGCATCTCAAAATCTTGATACTGCCGATCGCGTCACCAAAATCTTAAGTTATGCCGAATCTGGACTTTCGTGGGTAGTGATGCGAACTGGGGAGTTATTAAAATGGGTTGATTCTGGAGAATATGAGAAGATAATTCAACAAAAAAATCTAAATACACCCGAACAAAAAGAAGGAAATACACCAGAAGAAACAGGAGACTGGAATTTTTTAACTTCTTGGGATTGAATTTTTAGGAAAATTGACTCAGACTAACTGCTAATTTATCAGCAATTCCTGCAATCCAGTTTTCATCTTGTTTGGTGTAACTGCGAGGGGCGTTTGCTCCTAAAATGAGGACACCTTTATCGCCAATCGGTTGACAAATTACACCTTGAGTATTTTCTGGTAGATAATCAAATTCAATCCTACCTGGATAGACACTTAGCGCCACTAGATAAATTGGCCTTTGTTTTTCGAGTACCTGTTTTAAGATTGCTCCTGGTACAACCTCAGATTTGCTACCCAAAATCCCACGACGCAACAAAACTTTACCTTGATAGAAAACTACTAGCGATCGTGTGACTGTATTAGTCAACAATAAATGAGACGCCCAAGCGAGTTCAGTTTTCACGCCTTCTGGTAAGTCTGGCGCGAGTACAAAACCCTCCTCTCCAATTAGTTCTACACTATCAGGCGATCGCGGCTGCACCTGCTGCCAAATTAAACCAGTCAAAATTAATACCGCACTCAAAATCACACCCAAAACATCACCACGGGCTTGAGATGCGGTTAGTTCCTGTGTCAATAAGCGGTTAATTAGCAAAAGTACAGCGCCTAGTCCACCTACAACAATGGGTAGACGCCGCAAAACTCGATTGGGGTCGGGTTTAGTCATTGGTCATTAGTCATTAGTTTTTTCTTCCCCTGCTCCCCCTGCCTCCCCTGCTCTCTCCTACTCTTCCCCTGGTTCAATAATTCGCTGGAAAAGATAACCAGTACCTCGGGCTGTCAGTATTAATTCTGGATTGCTGGGATCGTCTTCTAACTTTGCTCGTAAACGGGATATATGTACATCTACAACGCGGGTATCTACATGGCGTTCTGGTGTGTAACCCCAAACTTCCTGCAAAATTTCTGAACGGGAAAAAGCTTCTCCAGAGCGACTGACTAACAACTCTAGTAAGCTAAACTCCATACCTGTCAATCTAATGCGTTCGTCGCCTTTATAGACTTGTCGCTTATTCGTATCGATTTTGATGTTAGCGACATGAATCACCCCAGAACTGGGAATACCAGTAGCACTAGTTTTGTCTACCCGCCGCAGCACTGAGCGAATCCGGGCTTCTAGCTCTTTAGGGGAAAATGGTTTAACTACGTAATCGTCAGCACCTAATTCTAGTCCTGTAATGCGATCGGCTACATCGCCCAAGGCTGTTAGCATAATAATAGGTACGTCAGATTCCTTACGTAATTCTTGACAAACACCGTAGCCATCTAGCTTTGGCATCATCACATCTAAAACTACTAGGTCAGGATCTGCTTTGCGAAAAGTATCTAAAGCTTCTTCTCCGTCACCGGCTGTCACGACATCGTAGCCAATCATCGAAAGACGCGTTTCCAAAATTCGACGAATGCTGGCTTCATCGTCTACTACCAAGATTTTTTCTTTATGACTTTCCAAGTTAATCGACGCTCCTTACTAAAAATTTACATGATTAATTTTTAATACCATAATATTAAGATATCATTCCACAAATTGATTTGGAAAAAGCTCGAATTACCACTATTATTGGATTTTAGCGTACTCAAAAACTTAAGCAAAAATTAAGAATATTTAATAAGATTTACGAATGGCAAAGCCAAAAAGTTTTTACGTTTGTAACGATTGTGGGGCAGAATCTCCTCAATGGTTTGGTAAGTGTCCAGCCTGTGGTACTTACAATTCTCTAGAAGAACAAATCCTGATCCAATCTTCTGTAGATGTACCTACTCGTGGAGGAGTTAGCGGTTGGCAAGCCGCACCGAACAATGGCAAACCTACTGGCAAACCTCCTAAACAGCGGGCTTCGCTGACATTTGACCAAATTAGCGATCGCCAAGTCACGCGTTGGGAATCCGGTTATGGCGAATTGGATCGGGTGCTTGGTGGTGGAGTCGTTCCCGGTTCAATGGTGTTGATTGGCGGCGACCCAGGAATTGGCAAATCTACTTTATTACTGCAAGTATCAAATCAGTTGGCGCAAAGATACCGCATCCTTTATATTTCTGGAGAAGAATCAGGGCAACAAATCAAATTAAGAGCTTCTCGTTTGGGAGTAGCCAAACCTCTGAGTGTTGTCGGTGATGACAACGAGCCAGAAGCACAAAATCCTCCCCCATCGCCAGCACCCGAAAGTGTAGGAGCCGATTTATATGTATTGCCAGAAACAGACTTAGAAGAGATTTTGCGGGAAGTAGATTCATTGAAACCGAATGTAGCTGTGATTGATAGTATTCAAACAGTCTTCTTTCCCGCCTTAACTTCTGCGCCTGGTTCGGTGGCTCAGGTACGCGAATGTACTGCGGCTTTGATGAAGGTGGCGAAGCACGAAGATATTACCATGCTGATTGTCGGACACGTCACCAAAGAAGGTGCGATCGCCGGGCCGAAAGTTTTAGAACATTTAGTAGACACAGTGTTGTATTTTGAAGGCGATCGCTTTGCTTCCCATCGCTTATTACGTACAGTTAAAAACCGTTTTGGGGCAACACATGAAATCGGCATCTTTGAAATGGTGTCGCATGGACTGCGAGAAGTTCCTAACCCCTCAGAGTTATTTTTAGGCAATCGTGACGACCCGGCACCAGGTACAGCAATTGTAGTGGCTTGTGAAGGTACTCGCCCCATCGTAGTCGAATTACAAGCCCTTGTCAGTCCCACCAGCTACCCTTCACCGCGACGTGCAGCCACTGGCATAGATTACAACCGTTTAGTGCAAATTCTCGCCGTTTTAGAAAAACGTGTCGGGATTCCCATGTCGAAATTAGATTCTTATGTTGCTTCTGCTGGCGGCTTGAATGTAGAAGAACCAGCAGTGGATTTAGGAATAGCAATTGCTATCGTTGCTAGTTTCCGCGATCGCATCGTTGACCCAGGTACAGTATTGATTGGAGAAGTTGGGTTAGGCGGACAAGTGCGATCGGTTTCCCAAATGGAACTGCGGTTGAAAGAAGCAGCTAAATTGGGATTTAAAAGAGCGATCGTGCCCAAGGGACAAAAATTCCCTGACCTGAATATTGAGATATTACCAGTATCTAAAGTAATAGATGCAATTATCGCCGCCATCCCCCATCAAGAACTGACAACCGAAGATTTAGAACCCGATGAATATGAGTAAAGGGACTGGGTACTGGGGATTGGTGACTGGGCACTGGGGTAGATGAGGAGATGGGGAAGTGTGGGGAGTGTGGGGGAAAAGAGAATTTAGGGACTTTTAGAAAATGAATTATTCAATGGGTGAGAGTAAATATCATCTGAAATTCTTCCTCCCTCTGCTCCCTCTGCTACCCCTGGCGATTGTATATTTTTTTAGTTGGAAGTCCCTTATGCTTTTCTCTCTTCCCCTTCCTCCCACACCCCCCACACTGCCAATTACCCATACCCAATCACCAGTCACCAGTCCCCTTGACACGCTAAAGGAAAACCCATCATGACAGTCCTCACCCAAGACTACAAAATCACTTGGGAAAAACTCCCCGATGATTACAAACTGCCAGATGACCCAGTGGACAACATCAACCAACCAGCCTTAGCCGCTGCACTTACAGAAAGCCTGCTATTAGCTGGGAAAATTCCGGCTAACGCCCTGGCAACAACTAATTACGGCATTTGTGCCACCCTAAATAACAAAATAGTCATTAAAGCCCCTGATTGGGCTTTCATTGCCAAAATAAATGTTAATCGAGAAGAAGTAATACGCAGTTACACACCTCAATTACAGGGTGACACTCCTGTAATTGTGATGGAATTTGTTTCCGATACACAAGAGACAGAGTATTCTATCAAAGCGACATATCCCCCAGGAAAATGGTTTTTTTACGAGCGCATCTTAAAAGTACCAAACTACATCATATTTGAGCCAGAAAGCGGCAGTATTGAGACGTATCGCCTGGACAACACAGAACAGTACGTCTTGCAAGAGGCTGATGAAAATCAACGCTACTGGATACCGGAAATGAATCTTTACCTTGGCGTGTCGCAAGGCACTCGTGAAAACCGCACAGACAAGTGGTTACGGTGGTGGGACGAACAAGGAAACCTTCTACCTTGGGGTACGAATTAGCCGAACAAGAACGCCAACGCGCCGAACGATTAGCAGCACAATTGCGGGCTGCGGGAATTGAACCTGAAGATTAGACTTTTTATCAATAATTAAAGATTGCTAGGTTTAGTTAAAAATTTGCTAAATCTAGCATTTTTTTTATAGCAATGAAATTTGAAATAACTCGAATTAGACATAATTTATTCTCCTTAAAACTTGGAAATTATTGATAGAAATTTTTGAATTTGTAGTTGAAAAAGTATAATTTTATACATTAATATAAGAGCATGATAAAGGCGATCGCCCAATCCCGCAAAAGAAGAATGCGATCGCCCTTATCTAGCCCCTTTATCAGGAGATAAATACAATCATGGCACAACAAGAAGATTCCGCCCAGTCAAAGTTAGAACAGTTCTTAGATGAATATTTAAATACACCTGCTGCCAAAGAATTTACTCAAAGCCCATTTCCCAAAAGAAAACCTATCAAGCATATATTGATTGGTTCTCTTGAAACCGTTACCAGTACCATTCACCATTTGCAAGTAATTGGCTATGCCAGCGTCGGAGATTGGAGTCCACTAGTACCAACTGGGAACCCAGATGAAGTAATGAGTATTCTAATCCGACAAATTCCGATCCAATAACCCAAATGTAGAGACGTTGCAATGCAACGTCTCTAATTTTTCTGAATTCTGAATTCTGGATTCTGATTAGTTCCTATCCAATCCTTCTTCCTGGTTCCCTGTTTCGTTAGATTTTTGTGCTTCATTAGCAATCAAGCCATTGATGTAGCTAACAATTATCGCTAATTCTCCAATTGCCTCCAGTTCAGCCGCTTCTTCTGGTGTTTCAGAATCAGCAGTTTTTTTATCAACAAGTTCTTGCATTCTGTCTGACATTTCATCTGTAATTTTAAACAGATAAAGTTTATTGACTTTTTGAAGTTGAATACCATTCTCTAGCCAAGATGAAGGTTTAATTACTAGTGGTGTCATAGCTTGATTATGATTGAATACACTGCTTATTGTAAGTTCCATAAGAATCGCCTTAATTTTATCTTCCTAAACAATGTCAAGTCAGCTATTCGCTGCTATGTCGAGATATTTGGCAAAAACTGATATTTATGATGTGCCAAAATAAAATATCAGTGAAACTACGGTTTTGACTAATGGCGTGGAATTCTGGGCAGTATTTGTTTGGTGGGCGCTACATCATCGAGAGAAAATTAGGTGAAGGTGGAGTTGGTATTACCTATCTCGCTAAAAATCGACGCGGTGAGTTGCGAGTCATCAAAACCCTCAGAGAACAAATTCTGAACGATCCAAAATGGATACCACATCAAGATAAATTACGCCAAGACTTCCGGGATGAAGCATTGCGACTGGCTTTGTGTCGCCATACTCATATTGTGCAGGTAGAAAACGTCTTTGATGAGGAGAATTTGCCGTGTATGGCGATGGAATACATCGAAGGCGAAGATTTAGGGAAGCGAATAACTGAAAAAGGGGCGTTACCAGAAGCAGAAGCACTGGAATATATTCGGCAAATTGGCGAAGCTTTAACTGTAGTTCATGAACGTGGTTTACTGCATCGGGATTTAAAACCCAGCAATATCATGATGCGAGTGGGTAAACAAGAAGCAGTGCTAATTGACTTTGGCCTTGCTAGACAATTTATTCCCGGTGCAGTTCAACTACATACAGAAAGTCTTACCCCTGGTTATGCGCCACCAGAACAGTATGCACCTGATGCAGAAAGGGGAGAATATATAGATGTTTATGCCTTAGCCGCTACATTATATTCTTTGCTGAGTGGACAATTGCCGATGCCAGCACCAGCCAGACTGCAAAATTTTACCATGCGATCGCCCAAAGAGTTGAATTCGAGTGTTAGCGACAAGGTGAATAACGCAATTATGCGAGGGATGGCATTAAATTACAAGTTTCGTCCTCATTCGGTGCAGGAGTTTTTGGATTTGTTACTAGCAGCAGTTGTGGTGGTTTCTGATAATTGGGAATGTGTCCACATCATCCGTGATATTGATGGGAGTTTTGCCCTTAGCCCTAGTGGAGAAATTTTGGCAACTGTAGCAGCTAATACTATTAACGTTTTAGAATTTGCTTCAGGTAAACTTATCCGCACTGTAACTCTTCGTGATTTCGATAATGTTTCACCTTCTCACTCTGTCTTTAATGTTTTTTTGCCTATCTTTGTCTTTAGTCCTGATATGCAAATTCTTGCTAGGTCAAGTTATGGTGGAACTATCATCATTTGGGAAGTGCAAACTGGTAAACTTCGCAACATAATGTTTAATGTTACTGAGTATCCTGATTATGGCCTTGTCTTTAGTCCCGACGGGCGAACTCTTGCTAGTGGTAGTGATGAAAAAACAATCAAAATCTGGGAAGTAGAAACTGGTAAAGAAATTCGTACCATAACTGGTCTTTCTTGGCCGCTTTATGCATTTGCCTTTAGTCCCGACGGGCGAACTCTTGCTAGTGGTAGTGGGGACAAAACAATCAAAATCTGGGAAGTGCAAACTGGTAAAGAAATTTGCACCCTGAGTGGTCATTCTGATTGGGTTCATTCCGTTGTCTTTAGTCCCGAAGGGCGAATTCTTGCTAGTGTTAGTAAGGACAAAACAATCAAAATATGGGAAGTGCAAACTGGTAAAGAAATTCGCACCCTGAGTGGTCATTCTGATTCAGTTTATTCCGTTGTCTTTAGTCCCGACGGGCGAACTCTTGCTAGTGTTAGTAGGGACAAAACAATCAAAATATGGGAAGTGCAAACTGGTAAAGAAATTCGCACCCTGAGTGGTCATTCTGATTCGGTTTATTCCGTTGTCTTTAGTCCCAACGGGCAAACTCTTGCTAGTGGTAGTAATGATGGCACTATCCGGATTTGGCGACGCAGCTAGTTTGATTTTCTTTGAAAAAAGAAAACATCTCTACCAAAAGCTTCTATAGCAAATGTAGTAACGTCTGATTGGAGAAAGGTTAATTTTTAAGAGCGATCGCATATCGATACTGAAAATACATATAATATTTACTTTGATAAGTCTATAGTAGCTCGGTTTTGCTAAAAAACTGATGATGTCATGCTATATGCTAGCTGTTTCTCACCTGAGTACTAATTAGCTTACTCAAAGTAGGATCGGCTCAAGCAGAAAATCTCAAGAGCGATCGTCAAAGCGATCGCAGATATTACCGCAGACACGGGCTATATTCCGGCTGCTAGAATACTTAATATAAGTAGTAACCTAATAACTACCCAATTTAAAATTGTTTATTTGGTCACACAAGACCAGTTAAAGATTGTAGAAAAGTGTATTTCCTAGTTTTGACGGTAGTGCTAATCTTTATTTTGAAGAATATACAAACCTTTATCTGCTAGAGTTTATGACTTTCAGCAACTAAATAATTTTTCAACTAATAAGATCGCTAGGAGTGCGATGATGATGTCACAATCCCCTTTAGCAAGGCCAGAAATAGCAGCTGGAACTTTAATCGATAACCGTTATATTATCCAAAAACTTTTGGGACAAGGAGGATTGGGGCGAACTTACTTGGCGTATGATACTCGTCGCTTTAATGAAGCTTGCGTTCTCAAAGAATTTGCACCCATTGGCACTGGAGAAAGTGGGCTTGAACAATATCGTAACTTATTTAAAAGAGAAGCAAAAATCCTTCATCAATTGCAACATTCTCAAATTCCCAAATTTTTAGCTTGCTTTGAAGGAGACGGAAGGCTGTTTTTAGTACAAGAGTATGTTGATGGCAAAACATATTCTCGGCTATTAGGAGAACTGCAACGCCAAGGCAGAAATTTTTCTGAAGAAGAAGTTATCCAGTGGCTAAAAAACTTACTACCAGTGTTGGAATATGTCCACCAACATAACATTATTCATCGGGATATTTCTCCTGACAATATTATGTTACCCGAAGGCAAAGATTTGCCAGTACTGATTGATTTTGGTGTCGGCAAACAACTTACTGATATCAACGAGGCCAAAACTGCAAACCAAGTAACTTTTGTCGGTAAAATGTCTCTCGTTGGTAAAGTAGGATATGCTCCCCGCGAACAAATCAGCTTGGGTTTATGTTCTCCCTGTAGCGACCTTTATGCTTTGGGAGTAACAGCTATTGTACTGCTCACAGGTCGAGATCCATCCTTATTAATGGATCAATATTCCTTAGAATGGAACTGGCGTTATTATGCTTATGTGAGTAATGGTTTCGCTCAAGTCTTGGATAAAATGTTAGCCGATAGACCCAACAAGCGATACCAAACAGCTAGAGAAGTACTGCTAGATTTACAGCTTCTCGAACAACAAGAAACAGTTGAACCTCCAGCAATTGTAGTCGATCTGCCTCCCACAGTATTTAATCCTGAATACCAGGCTATTTCATCAACTTCCGATTCATACAGCCAACTTGCACAGACAATCTTTAGTTCGCCTGGCTTACCGATGAATCCACAAATGGAACGAGTTGAGCAACAACAACCTTCTCTAAATCCAGTATTTGTGAAACGCTGTCACCAGGAGTTAGCCTACCACATCGGCCCGATCGCAAAGCTGGTAATAGAGGAAATATTAGCTCAAAATCCTTACATTGCACCCGACGAATTTATCGAACTGATAGCTACTGAAATTCCTGACTTTCAAGCAGCTTTTGAATTTAAAAAAAGCTTATTTTCATAGGAATTTAAGATATGACTAATTGAGTGCCAATTCTTAAAAGTAACCGCACTGTTGGCACTCCCACCAACTTATGAATGCAAAAAACATCAGTAATTCGATCCCTTTCGTGATTTCCCACTATGTTTTTTGAAAACACCTTAATGGCAGAGTTTGCCACACCCTATAGATGAAAAAAACATCGGGAATTCAACTTTTTTACCCTATATTCCTTGAAAGTATATTTCTCAAAATATAGGTTAATCTCCTGTACCTCCATGAGTGCGTTTGATTCGTTTCATTGCCATTTCTAAACTTAGTTGCATCCGTTTAAAAGCCCTCGCTAGATTACCAATTTCATCATTAGACATCTGCTCAAATTCCACTTCCATGTGTCCGGTACTCACTTCCTCTGCAATGCGAGTCATGCGTTTTAGAGGAATCACAACTTGTCGGTTCAAGAAAAAGTTAACTAACAGAATAGTTGCGATAAAAATAGTGGATACAATTAACACAATGAGTAACGAAGATTGATTGGCTTTGTTAATAACGTTGTTTGCTGGTACGGATATAATTTGAGCGCCAACAATTTCATTCAGTTTCCATCCAAATCCATTAGCTGTACCATAAAGGGTAATCATACTTGGAGGTGCAGCTTCAGGTACGCTATGACACTTCAAGCAGCTTTCTTCAGAAATCGGTAAAGGACGAGCAATATAAAAGATATCTCCACCAGGAATCGAGCGAAATCCACTGACTTCTTTTAAGTCTGATTTATTTCTGAACTTTTCAACAATTTCTGTCTCAAAACCATCTGCTTTATCTCGCAGATTAGTGGGATTAAGAGTAGCTTCTTTATAAAAGAAGTCACGGTAGTCTGGCGTTTTCCGTAAAATTTCAAATACTTCGCGTGCTGAGTATGCAGGTACGCTTTGCGGCAAAAACTCTGTTGCTAATTTATCAGCTAACTCTGGATTGACTTGAGTACTGGTGTATTTGCGAACGGAACTCATAGTTTGCATCAGCATCAGAGCTGTTGAGCTAATATCTTGTTTGGCATTCTCTCTTAACAGAGAAGAAAGAGCAAATCCACTTAGACTCAAGCCAAATGTCAAAATCACCAGTAACAGAATTGTAAATTTTTGTTTCAAATTTAGGTTCTTTAGCATAATTTTAGATTACCTACAAGTCAAATTATTATGAGCAAATATGGCTAAAGTCATCGTTTACTCTAGCACGAGCAATCAATTTTATATTTTGCAGGAAAAGCATAATTATAGACTTACACATCGTACATAAGTAGTACACGGGATTTAAGTATTTCAGCGATGTTTAAGACCGAGTGATGTCTACGACGGGGTACGCCTACGCAAAAAAAGGAAGTCGATCGCAGTTATGCGAAGCAGCTGAAACGCCCAAATATCATAAATTCACATTATGGTTAATCTGTACAGTGCCTAAGTCCTAGTTTAGCTAAAACTATAAGTGTATATCCAACTTTATAGTATTTAATTAATAGTAACTATTGAGGTGAATGAAAATGCAATCTAACTAATTAACTTCTAGAAAACTACAACAGCAATTACAATGGAATTCCCAAAAATTCGTATTGGCTGTTCTGATACCGTGCCAAAATAAATACCAGAAAACCTCAAATATTACTAATGGTGTGGAATCCAGGAAAGTCTTTATTTGGAGGGCGCTACATTATTGAAAGCCAACTAGGCGAAGGTGGAATTGGCATTACTTATCTTGCCAGAAATCAACAAAATCAACTGCGAGTAATTAAAACCCTCAAAGAAGAAATTTTGAATCACCCCGCTTGGATACTCCACCGAAATAAATTACGGCAAGACTTCCGTGATGAAGCAGTTCGGCTGGCTGTGTGTCACCATCCTCATATAGTACAGATAGAAAATGTCTTTGATGAAGGAAATTCGCCTTGCATGGTGATGGAGTACATCCAAGGTGAAGATTTAGGACAACGTTTGAAGCGGGTAGGTGTGCTATCAGAAACAGAAGCACTATTGTATATCCGGCAAATTGGTGGTGCTTTGACACTGATTCACTCTAAGGGCTTGCTGCATCGGGATCTTAAACCGCGCAACATCATGATTCGTTTTGATAAATCAGAAGCGGTGCTGATAGACTTTGGCATTTCTAGAGAATTTGTCCCTAATGTAGTTCAAAGGCATACAGTATATCGCACCCCTGGTTTTGCTCCACCCGAACAGTACGAATTAGAAGCACCACGAGGAGAATACATTGATATCTATGCCCTAGCTGCTACTTTGTATAATTTGCTTACAGGAGTTGTACCGACGAGCGCCGACGATCGCCGCCACAATGTTAATTTAGAACCACCACAATACTTTAATCCCAACATCAGCAACAGAGTCAATCAAGCTATTATGTGCGGTATGGATCTGGAGTCAACTTATCGTCCCCAGTCCGTGCAAGAGTGGTTGAAGCTACTGGAATACAATCCTGCGGAAGATTTAGCGACAATACCATTGCCCTTAGGGAACAAGCCTAAACGACAATCGGTTGCACCTGTTGTACAGTCAACGGGGCCTATTGTATTGGATCGGCAGAACTGGCAATGCACGCATACCCTTAAAGGTCATTCTAGTATGGTTCATGCGATCGCCATTAGCCCAGACGGACAATTTCTTGCTAGTGGTAGCAATGACAGAACCATCAAACTTTGGCAACTCAGTACTGGTAAGCTAGTGCGCCAAATGGGCCGTTGGTTTTCCGGTCATTCCAACATGATTAATTCCCTTGCCTTTAGCCCAATTTCTCTAAATTCTTCTTATCAACGAGAGTCCGGTAAAACAGGAGCCACTACAGATATCAACTCGTGCATCCTGGCTAGCGGTAGTTGGGACAACACAATTAAATTGTGGGATGTCAACACAGGTAAAGAAATTCGTACTCTCGCTGGCCATAGCAACTGGGTGAATTCCGTTGCCTTTAGTCCAGATGGCAAACTTTTAGTTAGTGGTAGTGCTGACTGTACAATTAGACTCTGGCAGGTAAACACTGGTATAGAAATCCAAACTTTCGCAGGCCATTCTGACCCAGTTTCATCAGTCGCCTACTCTCCGAGAACAGCTACAACCACCAAAAATCAAGACAGACAGCTAATAGCTAGTGCTAGTAATGACTGCACCATCAAACTATGGCAACTATACACAGGGAAAAACATTTACACGCTTACAGGGCATACCTTCTTCGTTAACTGTATTGCCTTCAGCCATGATGGAGAAATGATTGCTAGCGGTAGTGGTGACAACACAATTAAACTCTGGCATGTAAACACAGGCAGAGAAATTCGCACCCTCACTGGTCATGCTGATTCAGTTTGGTCAATTGCCTTTAGCCGGGATAGGCAATTTCTCGCTAGTGGTAGCTGGGATAACACCATCAAAATATGGCATTTAAATAGTGGAAGAGAAGTCAGCACGTTGGCTGGACATTCTAGCTATGTTAGATGTGTGGCTTTTAGTCCTGATGGACAAACCTTAGTCAGCAGCAGTGACGATGATACTATCAAAATTTGGCGACGAGGGAAGTGAAGGAGGAGAGGGAGGTGTGGGAGGTGTGGGAGGAGAGGGAGGTGTGGGAGGATGGGGAAGAAATCTTTCCCCCCACACTCCCCACACTTCCCCATCTTCTCATCTCCCCACACTCCCCACACTTCCCCATCTCCTCATCTCCCCACCTCCCCATCCCCCTACCTCTTCTAGCTTCCGATAGAATTGCGATCGCCTAAAACTTGTCACAATAATGGCGACAACCATTATTGTTGAATGATAAATAAACTTATGGGCTTTGGTATTGGTGATTTATTCTGGATTTTTCTGCTTCTTACTTCTTTGCAACCCCTTTGGCAAAAACGCCAAGTAGAATATCGACGCTTGCGTGCTTTACAAGAATTCCAGCAGCAACGTAAAAGTCGGGTGATTTTGCTAATCCACCGCCAAGAGTCCATCAGCTTTCTGGGAATTCCTTTATCTCGCTACATTACCATCGAAGACTCAGAACAGATATTGCGGGCAATTCGCCTTACTCCCCCAGATGTACCAATTGACTTAATTTTGCACACTCCCGGGGGTTTGGTATTAGCTACAGAACAAATTGCTAGAGCATTAATTCGCCATCAAGCAAAAGTCACAGTCTTCGTACCCCACTACGCTATGAGTGGCGGTACAATGCTGGCTCTGGCTTCTGATGAAATTGTGATGGACGCCAACGCCGTTTTAGGACCAGTCGATCCCCAACTCGGTAACTACCCAGCAGCTAGCATCCTCAAAGTAGTTGATGATAAACCGATCAGCGAGATTGACGACCAAACCCTAATTATGGCTGACCTGGCACGCAAAGCAATACAGCAAGTACAGCGCTTTGTGCGGACTCTGCTCAAGGACACTATACCCAAACAAAAAGTTCAGCCAGAAAATATCGAATCAATTATCGAAGCCTTAACAACTGGGCGCGTCACCCACGATTATCCCATCACTGTTGAAGAAGCAACAGAAATGGGGCTGCCCATAACCGTTGGACTGCCCCATTCTATTTACGACCTAATGGATTTGTACCCACAGCCACAAGGAGGGCGACCCACTGTCCAGTACATTCCAATGCCTTACAATGACCGTAGTCCAGCTTTACCTGTACCGAAAGGTAGACCTTTAGAAGAACCCAGTAATTCGTAATTCTGAATTCAAGGACAAAGCAAGTAATACCAATTCAAAATTCAAAATTCAAAAAACTAGATATCACAAGGTTTTGAAGTTGTGTATCTGTCGCATTCTTTTTTAATTGGTATAACTTTTTGCAAGAGCCGAAAAAGGAAAGAACAGGGGTAAAGGGAAAACAAGAAATCTTGCTTTTCCCCTTTACCCCACTTTTTTAAGCAGTCTCTTAACCGATTGAGAAGCCTACACCTACCGAAAGGGTAGTGTAGAACCTGTTACAAACTAAGAACTACAAGCAATCTTGAATTCAGGCTTTGAGGTAAGAATTAAGGTGTAGTCGTCGGTGTCGGTGATGGCGTAGCAGTTGGTGTAGCCGTCGGTGTAGCCGTTGGCGTCGGTGATGGCGTAGCAGTTGATGTGGGAGTTGGCGTAGGTGTCGGCGCAGTTCTCGGTGTAGGGGTTGGTTTAGCTGTTGGTTTAGCTGTTGGTGATGGCTTAGGAGCAGACTGACCTGCAAGTGCCTTTGCTTCTGCATCCAGCTTTTGCCGGAGTGCTAAATTAGCAATTCCAGTTTCTTGCAACTGATTTTTCTTTTGGTATTCCTTCACCGCTGCTTCGGTTTGAGGGCCATAAAAGCGATCGCGGGGAAGCGGAGGATTCGGCTTCACCACGGTGTTCAAATTTCCTTGCAAAATTCTAATGATGTTAGCAGCAAATTCTTGCGTTTTTGGCCCTGCTATCCCATCCACTGGTTTTAGCCTATACCCAGTTTGAAATTCACGAATTGCTTTTTTAGTTTCTTCGTCTGTCAATGGCGTATTTACTACCTTGACGTTGTAGCCTAATCCCCGCAACACAGCCCGAAATTGCTGTGGCGTATAACTACGTTGAGGAGCTGCAAAACCTGTGTCTACAACTACTATGCTAGCAGTTAACAAGCAGGTAGCAGCAAAAGTCGCGCTTGATTTTCCAAACCCACACCACATAATGAAAACTCCTTCGGGTTAAATCAGCAGGATTATAGAGGTTAACAGCTGCATTTTAAGTTTCTTTAATAACTTTTTTCGCGATTATTTAATTATTTTTGAAAAATTTTTAATTTATATTTGTCAAACTTAACTTGAATTACAAATACTAATTTGTGTCATCCACCACAAGGAGTATCTTATAGTAGCGAAAGGTAATTTACGATTGAAACCTGGTAGTTAATAATTCAGAGAGTTAATGTTAAAAATCAGGGAAAATGTATAACTTTAAACAAAAAAATGAAAAGTATAAATAATTTTCAGCCGCGGAATCTTGTGTTTGAAAGACTGATGGCCGCGATCGCCACAGTGAATTTGTGTTTAGTTTTGTTTGATTTAAGTTACGTATCTTGGCGCGATTGGTACTTACAAAAACTTCCCCAAATTGTGCAAATTTATGACCCAATTAAAGGTATAGAGCCGCATCGAGACACCAAAAAGTATCTGGAAACGCTAGACGCATTACAAGAACAAGTCAACCAAACAGGGTTACAATCGCCTGAAGTCAAAAGCTCTTTAGAAGAAATCAATCGTCTGAGCAAGGAGATGATTGATACCAACCCATTTGCGGGAGCCAATAAGAGTGGTACCTTAGAAAAAATCAAAAATCGGATGCGCGATCGCATCAACAAAGAATCGGCAAAAGAATCCTTTGCCATTTTTTGGAGTCAACCATACTTAACCCAAAACGGCTGGGCCAAAGAAATTAATTTTTTCAACCAGAGAATCCGCCCTTTGATTGCCACCAACTACTACCGTCGAATTGGGGAAAGTGGCGAATTTATGGATAATTTCTTGATTATTGACTCAGCTTTTATAGCTTTATTTGCCCTAGAATTGCTCGGGCGTACTTTCTTAATCAAACGCCGACATCCTGGTTTGGGCTGGTTAGAAGCACTTTTATGGCGTTGGTACGACCTGTTTTTATTATTACCATTTTGGCAATGGTTCCGAATCATACCCGTATTAGTTCGCCTCGACCAAGCACAGATATTAAGTTTGTATACAGTACGCCGACAAATTAATCAGGGAATCGTCGCCAATTTTGCTGAAGAACTAACAGAAATTGTAGTGGTGAGAGTAATTAACCAGGTTCAAGGTTCAATTAAGCGGGGTGAAATAGTCCGATGGCTGTCGCAACAAGAAAATGTGCGCTCTTATATAGATATTAATAATGTCAACGAGATAGAAGCGATCGCAGGTCTTTTAGTCAAAACAATTGTCTATCAAGTGCTACCGGAAATCGAGCCTGCGATCGTTGCCATTTTGCGTCACAACATCGATACCGTCATCCTTCAAGTTCCCATCTACCGCAATCTCCAAAGTCTGCCCGGTGTTGGACAAGCCCAAACCCAGTTCAGCGAACAACTAGCAACCCAAATCACAACCAACCTTTACAAAACTGTAGTTAGCGCTGTTGAAGACCCTGTTGGCGCAAAACTCGCCAGCCAACTAGTACAAAGTTTCAGCGATGCCTTGACAGGACAAATCAAAGAAAAACATTTGCTGACACAGATTGAAAGTTTACTTTTTGACTTCTTAGAAGAAATCAAACTCAACTACGTCCAGCGTCTATCCCAAGAAGATATCGACCAAATTATCGAGCAAACCAGGCAACTAAGAACGCAGGTATCAGTTCCAGCAGTCATCGATAAAAGCACTACTCTTCCAGGGAGATGATAGAGATGAGGAGATGGGGAGATGGGGAGATGGGGAGATGGGGAGTGTGGGGGGAAAGATTTCTTCCCCATCTCCCCACACCTCCCACACTCCCTGTTTGGCCAATGCCCCACTATAAAAGAAATGCGCTAAACTCGAATTAGGACAAACCACCATTGGTTTGTCACAAGACTTCTTGGAAGATATCCCTATCGCAGGAAGTGGGTCAAAGCCCACTTTTTTTATTGAATTTTCTCATGGCTCATCCCTTAGTACCAAAAATTATTGATTTGGCAACACCAGTGGCAGAAGAATTGGGATTGGAATTAGTTGGTGTAGTTTTTCACACTAACCAAAGTCCACCAGTTTTGCGGGTAGACATCCGTAATCCTCAGGAAGACACTGGCTTAAATGATTGTGAGAGGATGAGCCGTGCTTTAGAAACCTCCTTAGATGCTGCGGAAATCTTTCCAGATGCTTATGTCTTGGAAGTGTCCAGTCCTGGTATTTCGCGGCAATTGGTCACCGACAGGGAATTTATTTCCTTTAAAGGATTTCCTGTCATTGTCTCCACTTCCCCACCCTACGAGGGACAACAAGAGTGGACTGGCCAGTTGATTCGCCGGGATGAAACAGCAGTTTACTTAAACCAAAAAGGTCGTGTAGTTGAAATTCAGCGCTCGCTAATTACTAGGGTGCAGCTAGATGAGCGCCGATAAATGAGTGACTAGATGCTAGGGATTAGGTACTGGAGACTCGGTACTGGAGACTAGGGACTAGGGACTGGGGGAGCTTCAGCAGCAAAAAGGCTTCAGGAGCAGAGGGAAAGTTGCAGTCAATCTTTCCCCTGTACCCCTATGTCTCTGTCCGTGCCCCATGCCCCATGTCCCATGCCCCATGTCCCATGCCCCAGTCCCCAATCCCTAGTCCCTAATTTTCAAGGAGATTGCTTATGTCAATGGTTACTTTAAGTGGATTAAAAGAATTAATTGAAAGTATCAGTCGCGAGCGTAATTTACCTCGTCTTGCAGTTCAATCAGCTATTAGAGAAGCACTACTTAAAGGCTACGAACGTTACCGTCGCGCCCAAAATTTAGAACGCAAGCAGTTCGACGAAGATTATTTTGATAATTTTGAAGTAGAACTGGATATTGAAGGAGAAGGATTTCGCGTTCTTTCCACTAAAACTATCGTCGAAGAAGTCAGCAATAGCGATCATCAAATTTCTTTAGACGAAGTTCAACTAGTAGCTCCCGAGGCCCAATTAGGCGACTCAGTGGTGTTAGATGTGACACCAGACCAAGGAGAATTCGGTCGCATGGCAGCTATGCAGACCAAGCAAGTACTAGCGCAAAAACTCCGGGATCAGCAGCGCCAGATGGTGCAAGAAGAGTTTCAAGACTTAGAAGGAACCGTCCTGCAAGCAAGAGTGCTGCGGTTTGAACGTCAATCAGTAATTTTGGCAGTTAGCAGTGGCTTTGGTCAGCCAGAAGTGGAAGCCGAATTACCAAAGCGGGAACAGCTGCCCAATGATAACTATCGAGCTAATGCCACTTTCAAGGTATATCTCAAAAAAGTTTCCCAAGGTCAGCAGCGGGGACCACAGTTACTAGTATCGAGAGCCGATGCTGGTTTGGTAGTTTATCTGTTTGCCAATGAAGTACCAGAAATCGAAGATGAAGTAGTACGGATTGTTGCCGTAGCAAGGGAGGCAAACCCCCCATCCCGTTATGTAGGCCCCCGGACTAAAATAGCAGTAGATACTCTCGATCGCGATGTAGACCCAGTTGGTGCATGTATCGGAGCTAGGGGTTCGCGAATTCAAGTAGTAGTCAACGAATTACGCGGTGAAAAAATAGATGTAATTCGTTGGTCGCCAGACCCAGCAACATATATTGCCAATGCCTTGAGTCCAGCACGAGTAGATGAAGTCCGACTTATGGATCCAGAAACTCGCCAAACTCACGTACTAGTAGCTGAAGATCAACTCAGTTTGGCCATTGGCAAAGAAGGACAAAATGTCCGTTTGGCAGCCCGGTTGACAGGCTGGAAAATTGACATCAAAGACAAAGCTAAGTATGACCATGCTGGAGAAGATGCGAAATTTCTAGCTTCTAGAGCCAAATATCAATCAGAGCAAGAGGAAGAAGAAGACGATCTTGATTTTGAGGAATTAGAAGCCGAAGATCGAGACGAATTGGAAGAATTAGATGATGATAATTTTGATGCTGAGGATGATGAATAAATTATTAAAATTGTAAAATTTTGTTACTGTCGATCTTAACCACAATCTCAAGGATTTTTTTCGTCAAGATGAGTTGGTATAACTAAAAAATAGTCATCAGGAACTTTTTTCTACACCCAAAATGCTGAGCTGAGATCCAAGCAAAACCCATGAAACCAAATTATCGGCGCTGTATTAGCTGCCGCAAACTAGGTTTAAAAGAAGAGTTTTGGCGGATTGTACGCGTCTTTCCTTCGGGAACGGTACAATTAGATCGGGGCATGGGGCGTTCTGCCTATATTTGTCCGCAAGCGAGTTGCTTACAAGCAGCTCAAAAGAAAAATCGACTAGGGCGATCGCTACATGCATCAGTGCCAGAAACACTGTATCAAAGCTTGTCGCAACGTCTAGCCGCCAGTAATACCCAAAATCAAATTTATTAGTTGGAACAACTTAGTAGCGTCATCAGCAGAAACATTGTGCCAAAGCCGAACTAGTCGCGCTTTTTTCACATCCGCTGTCGAACGTGAGGGTTAGTGCCAAAATAGTAGATGGGTGTAGAAAGCATTCGGCTCTTCCATAATAAAGAAGGGCTGGGCAAGACTCCCAGAACAAAATGTACTCGATTGTGTTGTGGAAGACTCAGAATCAGCAAACCAAAAAACTACAAAATGGCAACCTGGTAGCGCTCAGGCGCAGTTCGGCGTCAAGGGTGACCATAAAAATCTTTTATTTAAAAAATTTTTATGGGCATCTCTCAACCATCATTCCTGGTGGGGATGCCATTAAACCGAAACATCTCTCTTTCCTGATTGGAGGCACCGGCAAAATTACCAAGGGCAACCTAAAAACAGTGATCGAAGGATGGAGATGTCGCACTCCCAGGCAGCCATCCGCTAAAACTGTAAATTAAAGGGGAAGAGTGGATGAACAACGGCAAAGTAAGAATCTATGAATTATCAAAGGAATTGAATTTGGATAACAAAGAGCTATTAGCAATTTGCGACCAGCTCAACATCGCGGTCAAAAGTCATAGCAGCACAATTTCAGAATCCGAGGCAGAACAGATTCGCACTGCTGCGGAAAAACACGCAGCTACTGTGACGCCAAAGAAGGAACTAGGTACAACCAGCCATAAATCAAATTCATTACCCAACGGCGGACGTAACCGACCTGCTGCACCTCACAAACAGCAAATTTTGGAAATACGCAAACCCAAAATATTGAGAAATAATACCCCCAACGCCCAAGAGGCGTCAGTTGCTACCAATACCCAAGCTGCATTGTCTGAAGCTAATCCTCCATCACCTCCACGGCCTTTCGCTACACCAGTCTCACCCATGAAGCCGACGGCACCAACTCGACCTGTACCCCGGAATCAATCTGAGACCCCAGAGCAACCGCCTGCTGTTAAAGACTTGGAACCAACACCCAATCAAAATCCGCCACAGGAAAAAACAGTTGCTCAAAAACCGGAAAAAGTTATTGGGCCCAGACCCAAGACGGAAAAACCTCAAAAACCGCAATTAGTTGCGCCACCAGCAAGACCTGCGGCGGAACAACCACAAGTTACCGAGCAGCAACCTCCGACAGACAGGCCGATCCTCAAACGCGAACGTCCACAGCCGACAGAAGGCGATCGCGATCGTCCAATTAAGCCCAAAGTCGCTAAACTGCCAGCTGACCAAAACCCACAAGGTGCACCACAAAAGCAGCCTCGTCCCACCCCTTCACCCGTTAAACCGGAGCAAAGAGGGAGTAGGCCATCAGCACCATCACCTATTGGAGACGGGCAACGACCCCGGCCCGCACGTCCTGGTGAAGCCGTAGCCGCAGCAATGCCTATCGCTACTCCACCAAGGCATCTGTCAGCAACAGCGGCGAAAACCGAGGTACTAGGTGACGAGCCAATCGCACCCGATCTCCTGGATTTAAAACGTCCAACTCCACCTCGACCAGCCAAAGGCGGTAAAAAGTGGATAGAAGAAGAAATCATTGACGAAGTTAAAGAGAAAGCAGGTAAAGCTGGCGTAAAAGGCAAGCGGAACAAGCCAATACTCTTGGATGATGACGAATTTGAAGACGATTTGCTCGATGATGACGATCTAGACTCACCAGCTACCGTCCAAGTTAGTCTTTCCATCGCCCGTCCTCCCAAACCCAAAGCAGCAAGACCAGCACAAGCTCCAGCTGCCGCTTTAGCTGCTGCACCAACAGCAAGAAATAAAAAATCTACTTCCAACCGCGACCAAAACCGTCGCCAAGAAGTAGAAACCAAGCGCGAACGTCCGGAAAAAGTCATAGTCACAGGGCCAATGACCGTCCAAGAATTGGCTGACCTCCTCGTTGTTGCCGATACAGAGATTGTGAAAATCCTGTTCCTGAAAGGCATGGCAGTGAGCATCACTCAAAATCTTGATATTCCGACAATTACCCTGGTAGCAAAAGAACTAGAAGTAGAAGTTGAAACCGCCGAACCAGAAGCAGAAGCTCGGAAGGTTACGGAAATGGTCAGCGCCGAAGACCTAGAAAATCTCCATCGGCGTCCGCCAGTGGTGACAATTATGGGTCACGTAGACCACGGTAAAACAACTCTGCTCGACTCGATTCGTAAAACCAAAGTCGCTGCTGGCGAAGCTGGTGGTATTACACAACACATCGGTGCATATCATGTGGACGTGGTACACGAAGGCAAACCACAGCAGATAGTTTTCCTAGACACTCCCGGTCACGAAGCCTTTACAGCTATGCGGGCCCGAGGAGCGCGCGTAACAGATATTGCTGTGTTAGTAGTAGCTGCCGATGATGGCGTTCGTCCCCAAACCATTGAAGCCATTAGCCACGCCCAAGCAGCAGGAGTGCCAATTGTCGTCGCCATTAACAAAATTGATAAAGAAGCTGCACAGCCAGACCGGGTGAAACAAGAACTCACCCAGTACGGGTTGACAGCAGAAGAATGGGGCGGTGACACAATCATGGTGCCAGTGAGCGCTATTAAAGGTGAAAACCTAGATACGCTCTTAGAGATGATTCTCTTGGTCGCAGAAGTAGCAGAACTATCCGCCAACCCAGACCGTGCTGCTAGAGGAACTGTCATCGAAGCACATCTCGATAAAGCCAAGGGAGCAGTTGCTACCTTGCTCATTCAGAATGGTACTTTGCATGTCGGAGATATGCTCGTGGCTGGCTCCGCCTTTGGTAAAGTGCGGGCAATGGTTAACGACAGAGGCGCAAGAGTTGAAGTTGCTTCTCCATCCTTTGCGGTTGAGGTGCTGGGGTTAAGTGATGTCCCAGCGGCAGGCGACGAGTTCGAGGTTTTCGAGAACGAAAAAGAAGCCAGAAACCTAGCAAGCGATCGCGCCGACAAACAACGCCTATCGCGGCTGCTGCAAGGACGCGTCACCCTTACAACCCTCTCAGCTCAAGCACAAGAAGGCGAGTTGAAAGAACTCAACTTGATCTTGAAGGGAGACGTACAAGGTTCAGTAGAAGCCATTGTGGGAGCGCTCAAGCAAATCCCGCAAAACGAAGTCCAAATCCGGATGCTATTGGCTACTGCTGGCGAAATTACCGAGACAGATATCGACTTAGCATCTGCTAGTAACGCTGTAATTATTGGCTTCAACACCACCTTTGCTAGTGGTGCCAGACAAGCTGCTGATGAAGCGGGGGTAGATGTTCGCGAATACAACGTCATCTACAAACTACTTGAAGATATTCAAGATGCTTTGGAAGGACTTCTCGAACCAGAGTTGGTGGAAGAAGCCTTGGGTCAAACCGAAGTCCGCGCCGTCTTCCCTGTCGGTCGTGGTGCGGTTGCCGGTTGCTACGTTCAATCTGGCAAGCTGATTCGCAACTGTAAAGTGCGGGTGCGACGCAGCGGTAAAGTAATCTATGAAGGCGTGCTTGACTCCCTAAAACGGATGAAAGAAGATGCCCGCGAGGTTAACGCCGGTTATGAATGCGGTGTCGGCATTGATAAATTCAATGACTGGGCTGAAGGTGATATCATCGAAGCCTACCAGATGGTTACTAAGCGCCGCACTCTCACCTTAACAAGATAGTGGTGAGGGTAAAGAAGTTAGGAGTTAGGAATTATGAGTTAAAAGCTCCTAACTCCTAACTCTTAATTTTTAACTCGTAACTTTAATATATGGCTTCATTTCGTTCTGAACCAATTTTGTGGATTCACGTTGCTGGGTTAGCAACGTTACCTATTTTTTCAATACTCTGTTTATTGTTCCTATCCGTCGGCGAACCGTTTTTGCCCGTGTGGATGGAACTATTTTTAGTAGCCGCCATTGGTGTTTTGCCGTTGCTATGGATGCAGCTGCGTCGCCCCTTTTACATCTTTGGCCTTTTGGGAATAGCCTTAAAACCAGAAAATTTGACTGAGAGGCAGCGAAAAATCCTTTATTTAACTAACACAAAGTTAAATCGCATCCTAGCCTTACTGACATCAGTGTTGTCAATTTGGGCGCTATGGCATATTTATCGAATTGCGCCATCAGTAGCAAATACAGCTAAATTTTTACCACAATGGCGCAGTCTTGGTTTAATACTTGCGGCGTTAGCCTTTTTAGCCAGCAATTTATTTTTACAAATACCTGTTAGTGTCATGCGAGTTTTGGTGACTAATGACACAGAATTTGCGGCCATAGAACCGCTATCTTTAGACAAGATTAAACAAGATTTTACAATTTTAGGCGTGCGGGTTAATCAAATGTTGCCCCGGTTGTTTGAATCTTTGTTCGCAAGAAACATAGATTCGCAGCAGCCCCCAGAGTAAATATTATTTTATTTGAAGTGGCTACAAGGAGCACAGGGAAATGGGGAGATAGGGAGATAACGGGAATTCCTAACTCCTAATTATTAACTCTTCACTCCTAACGCGGCTCAATGCGCTGCTTGTGCTAACAGCACTCCTAATGCCCAATAACTAGTAACTGAGGAATCAGGAATTATGGCTCAAATTCCAGCTTATAGCGATCGCCGATTTTCTGCTGATAGTGAAATTTGGTATGGCCTCAAATGTGCAATTTCCACTAGTTCCGGTTTTCAACGCTGGCAGCTAGAACGTGGCGCTCAATTACAGGGACTTCATTTGGAACAGCAGGTACAAAGATATTTGAGAGAAACTTTAGAAACTTTGGCTTATTAGATACTCAGTAAATCTTGTCGGTTACGAAGTTGATGGTAGGGATTCTCCAAGCGATTGCCATCAACTTCCACTTCATTAGCGGGATAATCTTGGTGTATAGCATTTGAACCATAGTTTATTCCATTTCACAAAATACCTAATACATAGATGTGGGTTGGGGGGCGCCAAGCTTAGCGCCCCTAAAATTATCTGTACCTCACGAAGCTGCAATGTGCTGTATAAGGCTCTAGTAAAATTTTCTGAATTAAACTATATAACTTATGTATAAGTTCTGTGATGTATCTAAGAAATTTAGCTGAATCAGTGCCGATCATCCAGTATAGTTTTGCATGGGTTTTACAGCAGGTACTACACTGCTGCTTGAACCTGGTCTACATACTATAATTCAGCACATTACAGACGTAAAAAATGAAATATCGGGGTCTTCACACTTCTTTTGCGAACAATTTTCGCCTTTTTTCTAGCAGTTATCTCAGATATACTTTACGTATTGGAGCCGGGCTAACGGCTTTGTTGGTTGTTTCTGGTGGGACAATGCTAGTACCCAGCGAGGTAAATGCTGGTGCTACTCATCCAGAAGGTATCGCACCAATTCTTACAGCCCAAGCTCCCACCACTGCCACAGTCATTTACGTTAATCCCACAGCTGGCGCAGATACAGCTGGTGCTGGTGCAACAGCCAACGCACCATACAAAACCATCACTTTCGCTGTCAATCAAGCCCAAGCAGGGACAGTGATTCAACTCGCACCTGGGAATTATAGCCAGGAAAGTGGCGAAACTTTTCCCATCCTGCTGAAACCAGGAGTGACACTGCGGGGTGATGAAGCTAGTAGAGGCCAAGCGATATTAATTTCTGGTGGAGGTTTCTACACTAGTCGCACGTTTGCCAGACAAGACATTACCATCCTTGCCGAGCAAGATACAACTATTACGGGTGTTACTGTCACCAACCCAAATCAACGGGGAACTGGTGTTTGGGTAGAGTCAACAAATCCCGTTATCAGAAATAATACTTTTACTAACAGCATCAGAGAGGGCGTTTTTGTCACTGGTACAGGCAACCCCAGAATTGAAAGTAACATCTTTGTGCAAAATAAAGGCAATGGAGTTTCAGTTGCAAGAGCTGCCCAAGGAGAAATTCGCAATAACTTATTTCAGGATACTGGTTTTGGTATAGCAATCGGTGGCACTTCTACGCCCTTAGTTATAGAAAACCAAATTATCGATAACCAAGACGGTCTTTTTATCTCAGAGTCAGCTAAGCCTGTATTGCGTAAGAATGTCATTCAAAACAATAAGCGAGATGGTGTTGTCGCAACTGTTAGCGCTTTACCAGACCTTGGCACCAATGAAAATCCTGGCGGCAATCTGATTCGCAATAACGTTCGTTATGATGTCAACAACGCGACTAAGACTGGTACAATTCTCGCTATTGGCAACGATATCGATGAAAAACGAATTGTTGGTTCAGTAAATTTTGTTGCTGGAAGTGTTGACGTACCCCCTGGAGGAGCTGTTGCCTTTAAAGATGTGCCAGCAAATTACTGGGCCAAAGCCTACATTGAAGCCTTAGCTTCCCAAAATATTATTGCTGGGTTTCCTGATGGCACTTTTAAACCCAATGAACCAGTAACCCGCGCTCAATTTGCTGCCATTATCACTAAAGCTTTGACACCAGCAGCCAAACGCCCAGCTATTAAGTTTAAAGATGTTGCAAGCAATTTTTGGGCTTACGCTGCAATTCAATCTGCTTACCAAGGTCAATTTGTTTCTGGTTATCCTGATGGTACTTTTAAGCCACAGCAACAAATTCCCAGAGTCCAGGCTTTGGTGGCTTTAGCAAATGGTTTGGGTTTAACTGCCACCGATCAGACTGTTCTCTCGTTTTACACCGATGCTAGCCAGATTCCTAATTATGCGATCGCCCCTGTTGCTGCTGCAACTCTACGGCAACTAGTAATCAACTATCCCAATGCTAAGCAACTCAATCCAAATCGTCAGGCGACTAGAGCCGAAGTTGCTGCCTTTGTTTACCAAGCACTCGTCAATGCTGGACGTGCCCAACCAATTCCTTCATCATATTTGGTAACAGTTCAATAAAAAGTGTTGAGTTTTGAGTAGATAATCAAGTTAAAAACTAACTCTTAAACATCCAAAACTCAGTTACTAAACCCTTAATTGATTAATTAAAAGCGCCAGACTCAGAATTTCTGAGTCTGGCGTTTTCAATATTGGCTATTTTATTAACTTTCAGCGTTTTTAAAGATAAAATTTGGGGCCTCCAAAAAAATGACCCCATTTAAATCGCATTGAGTTTATAGTCAAGGTCTTTATATTGACTGACCCCGTTTTAACGATTTCCAGTTTCTCAGAAATTTTTGCTTTTTGAAATTTTGTAATGATTTTTTTATTTTTTCTTTCCTGATATTTTAATTCTTACCAAATTATTAATATATTTGAAGAATATCAAGATTCGTAAAACAAAAACGCCAAAAAAAATTAATAGCTAATGTTCGTTTACAAATTGCTATTTTTTCCCGATTTGCGACTTTCTTGCCGACGCTGCTCCCAGCGCCAGAGAAATACCATCAGGGTTACGATTCCTATTTGGAGAGCCAAGTTAGGCAAAGCGCTTTCAACATCTCGTCCGGCAAGCAGTCTGAAAAAAAAGATGAATGCCCCTATTAAGCCAGAAGCACCAAAAGCAATATAGATAAATTGTCGCAAACCACGATAAGGGGCTGCCATTTCTGCTTTGAGGCGGCTATATTGTTCGGGGTTGAGGCGATTTTTGGGATTTTGATTTACCATTAGTGAATCATGCTATACTATCAGATTGTGTACGCCGATGTGGCTCAGTGGTAGAGCAGCTGATTCGTAATCAGCAGGCCACGGGTTCAAATCCCGTCATCGGCTTTAGTTAAGTTTTACTAAACACTAAAGTTTGACATAAATCAAGCATTGAGGCACATCCCACTCAAAAAAAAAGCCTCAGCTACATCAACCAAGGATGCCAACCCAGGCTAAAAATTCCAAAAAAATTGACAATTACTCCAACTCAGTTTCGCAGAAGGTTTTTAATAAATCAATACAATTAGCGATCGCTCCTAGATGAGCAATTTCATAACCGTGGGTATTTTGGGTAGGAAACGCTAAACAAGCAGCGCGTCCGACATGTCCAAATTTCATCGCAATTGAAGCATCGCTACCAAATCCACTCAGAGTAGTAAACTGAATTTGCATATCCAACTGCTGAGCGCATTGGCGTATCTGTCCGTTTAAACCCTCATCATATATCCCATAAGCATCTTGAGATAAAAGTACGGGAATTGCCCCATCTTTAACAGGATATTCCTCAGATAACGGACAAATTTCTAAAGCAATTAAAGCATCTAAACGCTGGTTTTGAGTGAAAAATAACGCGCCAATTGCCCCGACTTCTTCTTTTGCTGAAGCCACCAAATAAACATCAACAGCTGGCTGTTTGAGGTTTTCGGCTAAAGCCAGCAAAATGGCAACAGAAGCTTTGTTATCTAACGTGTAACTAGCAATATGATCCTTTAATCTAATTGGCAATTTACGATGTTTGCCAATTACCATTCTCGTTCCCGGTCGAATTCCCGCGGCTTCTAGTTCAGCAGTAGTGCGTTTGGTTTCAATCCAGGCATTTTCCCACTTGACGCTAGTATCTTCTTGCTGGACTTTTTGTGGAGATTCGTGAGAAACGTGGCGAGAACCAAAACTGAGAATCCCGCTAATAGTTTCCTTGTCTCCCAGTAAATCGACAACGCCTTCACCATAAACCCAAGGGAAAGCACCGCCAAGTTTGCGGACTTCCACACGGCCTGCATCGCCAAGAGTTTTGACCATCGCCCCGATTTCATCTTTGTGGGCTGTAATGGCGATTGCTCGGTCTGGACTTCGCCCAGGGATTTTTGCAATAATATTGTCGGCGCGATCGCACCAGACTTCTACACCCAGTGCCGTAAATCGTTGGATTAACAACTGGTTAATTTCGGCTTCTGCACCACTAGGAGAATGATGCATCACCAGCTCTGCAATTATTTCAAATAAGCGATCGTAATCCCACATTAATAATATTAGTTGTCAACTGTATGAGACGATTGTGCGCTAGACATCAGACCCGCAGTCGTAAGTGCCGAACTTTTTTGCTGGCGCTTGAGTACTCCTACTGTACCGAAAGTAGCAATTGCCAACAATGTCCCCAACTCTGTCAAAGGTTCCGGAACAGACTGAGACTCAATCGCCGCCAGTGCAGTAGCCGCTATCACCTGATGACCGGCGGTGGTTGGGTGGAAATTCTCCCAGATGAGAAACTTGTTGTTGACTGGGTTACATAACATCTAACCGAGATCGACAAGACTGGGTTGTATTCGTAAAACCCAATTCACTGGCCCGATTAAATAAAGAATAAATATTAACAGGAATAATATTCACATCTTTACTTTGGTTCAAAGCGCTCGCGATTGCTGCTAAACCAGAGTTCAACTCAATAGTAGATTTGCTGGGGGTTGCACGGTTGCGATTACCAATTTTAGCACCTGGCAGCTTTCCTAAATCTGGCAAGTTAAACACCAGAATGTTTTTTGCATTAAATTAAAACCATCGAAACTCGCACCAGAGGCTTTCGTTGGCAACATAAAAGAGAAAAGCACAAATCCTGTTGCGATCGCTTGTTTTTTATATTTATTTTATTTATGGTGTTTTTTAGTTTTTTTGAAAATCAAAGAGCGATCGCCATCGCAATACTACTGTCGCGGTTCAATTCAGAACGCCAGCGGACAAAAAGTTCAGCGCAAGCCTGTTTGCAGTAATAGTTCAGGAGTTTGAAACCCCGGTCGGTGGGTTTTTTGTGTATAGCCGCAAATTCTATTTACCAGGGCGGTATTTTTACAAAAGTTGAGATCCTCGCGAAAATTAGAGGACTAAAGGTATGTATGGGCATGAATATCTGGTGTTTGTTTAACAAATGTTGCGCTATTGTAATCCTTATCTGACAACGACAATAGCAAAAATGCTAGTTTTTTACAAACTTGTTATAATTCCGCTAGGAAATAATAATATTTCTTCTTATTGTCGGTTAATTCGTATATTAATTTGTCTAAACTAGCAATGCTTTGAAACACATTACTTATGTGATCGAGGACACATACTTGCAAATTACTGCAACCATATTATTTCTTCTGTAAAGAGAAAGGCAGGGTTCTAGTTTGATGAATAAAAAGTCTTTTAGATAAAAATTTTGCTAAATAAAGATTTGAGCCTCAGCGTGCTTGCAAAATTCAAGTCAGATTCCTATCATTCCATTGGTCAGAAATGAAAACAAAATAATTTCTGTCAACTAGAAATTATGGTGAAAATTTGGTCTAATAGGAAGTATTAAATTTATCTTTAGAAATAGATTTTGACGCAACAATGAATGATAGTTTTAAATATCAAGGGATTGTTAGCCACAAAATTCTGTTGACTAGCCTGATTCTCAGCATCAGTTTAAGTACCATTACTTAATTGACAAAAGTTTCATAGTATCAAGCTCTTACTCATGGCTTACTGATAGAACAGATGCATTTTAAGAGTTTAAAATACTCTGTAAATTTGATATCAATTTACAAAGTTGATATTAATTTAGCAATGTGGTACTATTCAGGCGGACTCAAATCTGTTATTTACTTAATATTTAGTCTAGCAAGTTGATATGAGTTTAGAAAACATCTAACTCTGCGATGGCAGAGTTATTTCTGACTGCTAAATCTTAATTTAGCAGCTACTAGCCCTCTATCACTCTACCTTATTTTTCAGACTACCGTCTTGACCTAGCTAAAAACTGGCTGGATGTTAGTTGCTGCTGTTTTTCGCATTTTTATAAATGACAAATTTTTCAATTCAGAGCAAATAAAACTAGTAAATTTTATTAAAAAAATATTCGTGAAACATTAAAAAATTAAATACTTTAAACTCAAATGAAATTTTTTGTTTTTGCTTTCCAATCGTTCTCGCAAAAGTTTGCCAGAAATTTCTCAGTCAAATTACTCCTGTTGAGAAATAGACATTTTTTCTTTTGCGATCTGATTTTATTTTCAATAACACCTTTATTAGCCTTGATGCTGCGTTTAGATGGCGATATCATCATCAAGGAATATATATCGGAGTTGGTAATTGCCACAATACTGTTTTTAGTCACCAAATTAACTTTATTTTGGAGTTTTAATTTTTATCGGCGTTACTGGCGCTACGCCAGTATTGAAGATTTGACGTATATCACAATGCTGGTATTGGTTGCGGTAGTTATTCAAGAATTTTTGTTTGTAATTTTACATAACATACCTTATTTTGATATAGAGAAACTGCCACAATCGATACCATTTATTGATGGTTTACTTTCCTTTATTTTTATTGCTGGGCTACGTTTCAGCGTTCGGGCAGTGGAAAGAATTAGCCATAAACAAACTGTTTTGAATCCACACGAGCGAGTATTGATAGTTGGTGCTGGCAGTGCAGGGGTTTCGTTAGTACAAGAAATGCAGATAAATCCGCAATTAGGTTTCTATCCTGTAGCCTTCATTGACGACGATCCCCAAAAATGGAATGTCAATATTCGTGGTATTCCTGTAATGGGCGATCGCCATTACATAACTAATGTAGTGAAATATCTGCAAATCCACAAAGTAATAATTGCAATGCCAAGTGTTGCAGGGCATGTCATTCGCGAAATTGTTGATATTTGCAAAGCAAATGGTATTCAGACTAGCACTCTCCCAGGAATACACGAAATCCTCAATGGTTGCGTGCGAGTAGATAGCATTCGCGATGTACGCATTGAAGATTTGCTCAGACGCGAACCCGTACAGACAGATATTCAAATAGTTGCTCAATTTCTCAAAGGCAAGAAAGTATTAATTACAGGTGCAGGCGGTTCAATTGGTAGCGAACTTTGTCGTCAAATTTGCCAGTGCTGCCCAGCACAAATTCTCCTCTTGGGGCACGGAGAAAACTCCGTATTCAATATCCAACAAGAGCTAGAAAAAATTGTAGAAGCTATGAAAGAGGAGGGCAAAATACAACAATATACTCCTTCAATCTCCATCTTAATTGCTGATATTCGCTTCCAAGAACGACTGCATCATGTTTTTGAGCAATTCCAACCTCATGTAATTTTTCATGCTGCTGCTCATAAGCACGTTCCTCTGATGGAATTAAACCCCTCAGAAGCAATCACAAACAATGTGATTGGGACAAAAAATTTGTTAGAGATTGCTCTGCAATACGATGTTCCACATTTTGTGATGATTTCCACAGATAAGGCAGTCAATCCGACCAATGTTATGGGAGCCAGTAAAAGAGTTGCAGAAATGTTAGTACTGCAAGCTGCAAGACAAAGCGGTAAGCCTTATGTTGCTGTGCGTTTTGGTAATGTTTTGGGAAGCCGGGGCAGCGTAGTTCCTACTTTCAAAAAACAAATTGCAGCAGGCGGCCCAGTCAGAGTTACCCATCCTGATATTTGTCGTTATTTCATGACTATTCCAGAAGCAGTGCAACTTGTTTTACAAGCCGCAGTACTTGGTCGCAGTGGTGAAGTTTTAATGATGAATATGGGTAAACCTGTGAAAATAGTTGACTTAGCAAAACAACTCATTCGTCTTTCAGGATATGAAGTCAACAAAGATATTCAAATTGTATTTACAGGCTTGCGACCAGGGGAAAAATTATATGAAGAATTATTTGTTCCAGGAGAGGAATACGAACCGACTCAACATGAAAAATTGTTAATAGTGAAAAACTCTAGTCGTACTGTTCCAGAAAATCTAAATTCCATTGTCGAAGCTTTGAGGAGAGCAGCATATAAAAATGATAAAAACTCAATTATATTTTTGCTTGAGCAACTAATCCCTGAATATAGACCTCAATATCCAACCACTGAAATAAATAGCTTAGACAGCAATAAAAATGCATCTAGTTATCGTGCTGAAAACTTTTCCTTAAAATAGGTTTACTCAGCTAAACCTAGTGGTTCTTGGATTAATTATATGAAACTTTGGCGATTGCATAACTTACTTGATTACTGGAAGAAATTGACTAGTGGTTCTGTCAACCGCAAAATTTTGAGTGCAGCGATTACGGTTGCCTTTGGCACAGGATTAGTCAAAGTGATGGCTGCGCTCAAAGAAATCGTTATTGCTTGGAAATTTGGGACGGGAGACGAACTCGATGCATTTTTAATTGCTTTGCTAGTTCCAGAGTTTATTATTAATGTCGTAGCTGGGTCTTTTAATGCTGCTCTGATTCCAACATATATACGAGTACGAGAACAACAGGGAATAAAAGCAGCTCAAAGACTTTTTTCTGGAGCTACGGTTTGGAGTTTAGGACTCTTAGGAATTACTACGATATTTATAGTGGCATCTGCACCACAATACTTGCCACAGCTGGCATCAGGATTCAGCGCTGAAAAAATAAGTCTGACTTTTAAACTGCTTTGTGTAATTTCGCCAATTGTAATGTTGACTGGAGTTGTCACAATTTGGAGCGCTGTTTTAAATGCAGGAGAGCGTTTTGCTTTAACAGCTCTCAGTCCAATAATTACTCCAATTATTACTATTGTTTTACTCTTATTCGGAGCAAAGTTTTGGGGTGTATTTGCTTTAGGAGTAGGGCTTGTCGGCGGTGCATTTTTGGAAATAACTCTCTTGGGTATTGCACTACGCCGACAAAAAGTTTCCTTACTTCCAAGATGGTATGGATTTGACGATAACTTACGTCAAGTAGCAAGCCAGTATGCTCCAATGATTGCTGGAGGCTTTTTGATGTGCAGCACGGGAATAGTCGATCAAGCAATGGCCGCAACTTTATTGCCCGGAAGTGTAGCAGCACTCAACTATGGTAATCGCTTAACTGCATTCCCAATAACTTTAATGACTCAAGCATTGAGTACCGCAGTCATTCCCTATTTTTCCAAGATGGTAGCGCACGAAGATTGGGTAGGAGTAAGTCAGACATTAAAGCGTTATATGAAGTCTATATTTGCAGCTGCTTTACCAATAGCATTACTGCTAATTATATTTTCTGAGCCGATAGTAAAAATACTTTTTCAAAGAGGCTTATTTACGGCCAACGATACTCAATTAGTAGCTAATATCCAAGCTTTTAACGCTTTGCAAATACCTTTACGCGGCCCGGGTATTTTGGTAGTCCGCTTCATATCAGCAACACGATCTAATCAAATCCTAATGTGGGGATCTGGTTTTAATCTTACGATCAACATTGTTTTAGACTATCTATTCATCCAGTGGTTAGGAGTTGCCGGTATTGCTTTATCAACATCCTGTGTTTATATTTTCTCTTTCTTCTTCCTACTGTTTTTTGCAGTTAAGAAACTTCAGAAAAAAGCTATAGTACCAAATACTTCAGAATGACGAATAGCCTACCCATTAGTAAACAAAATGCGAGTAACACTTATCATACCTTCACTTTATTCAGGTGGTGCCGAACGAGTTTTATCGATCGTATCCAATTACTGGGCTGCTAAAGGATGGCAAATTACTTTGTTGACTTTTTTTGGACATCAGCCTCCGTTTTATCATCTAGATTCGAGGATTAATTATGTTCCTTTATATATAGACAAAGATTCTTCTAATTTCATAGCAGCAATCAAAAATAACTTGTACCGGATTTATAAACTACGACTTGCTATTTCTGCTAGCAATCCAGAGATTGTGATTAGCTTTATGAGTGAGGCAAATGTAATCACCCTGCTAGCAACTAGAGGTTTAAATGTGCCAGTTTTAGTTTCGGAGCGTAATAACCCAGAAATTGCTCTTGGCAAAAGCTCGATTTGGGCGAAACTTCGTCAATGGACTTATCCATTTGCAAAACGAATTATTGTTCAAACTCAAAGGGCATTCAATTATTTTCCATCCAGTTTACAAACCCGCATTTATGTGATTCCTAATCCAGTATTATCACCACCTACGAAATTATCAAAATCCAAAGAATTATCTCATAAATTACCTGGGCAAAGATTATTGATTGCTGTAGGACGACTGGAAAAACAAAAAGGTTTTGATTTGTTACTACAAGCTTTCGCTAATTTGAAAGATGATTTTCCCGAATGGCAGTTAATTATCTTGGGAGAAGGAGTTTTACGTTTAGATTTGAAAGAGTTGTCCGAGCGTTTAGGGCTTAATGACCGCGTTGATTTTCCGGGAAGAGTAAAGAATATTTATGAAATTCTCCAAGAAGCTGATATTTACGTGATGTCCTCACGGTTTGAAGGCTTTCCCAACGCACTATGTGAAGCAATGGCTTCTGGGCTACCAGTTATTTCTACAGACTGTCCCAATGGGCCTAGAGAAATTATTCGCGATGGCATAGATGGTTTATTAGTACCTAATGAGGATGTTTCAGCATTAGCTGTAGCGATGAAACTTCTAATGTCTGACCAACAAAAGCGACAAAGGCTAGCAACCTATGCATCAGATATTACTGAACGTTTTAGCATCGAGAAAATTATGGAAATGTGGGAAGTTGTTGTTAAAGAGGTTGTGAAATAATGAATTTTAGGAAATTTATTTATTTTTATTATGCTAATTTTAGAGGTTATCAAGTTGGTCAATTATATCAACAATTTCAACAACAATCTACTTTTAATATCAATTTAGATACAACTAAAAATTTACTAACAAAACTTTTATTACATTGCAAATATAATGTGCCTTATTATGCGGATTATCTAAATCAGATCGGCTTAGAAGAATTGCTGCTCCAAGAGCCAGAATTATGCCTAACTCGACTGCCTATTTTAACTAAGGATATAATTCGCCAAAATTTTGAACAATTAAAATCTACTGATTTAGTACAACGTCAGTGGTATTTTAATACCTCAGGTGGCTCGACTGGAGAACCGATAAAGATTATCCAGGATAAACAATACGCCGATATATCTGAGGCGATTACCTTACTTTATTCTCGTTTAGTTGGACGAGAAATTGGCGAACTAGAAGCTTATTTATGGGGTTCAGAGCGAGAAGTTATTAAAGGTACGAAAGGATGGAAAGTTAATTTTTTCAACTTTCTGAGTAATACAATTTATCTGAATGCTTTTAGAATGACTCCAGAAAGCATGAGAACATTTATTGAATCGCTAAATGGAAAGCGTCCGCAGTTAATTATTGCTTATGCACAAGCTGTATATGAATTGGCAAAATTTGCTGAAAGCGAAGATATACAAATTGTTCCTCAAAACGCTATTATCACTTCTGCTGGTACGCTATATTCCTGGATGAGAGAGCAGATTGAAAGGGTGTTTCAGTGTCAGGTGTTTAATCGTTATGGTTCCAGAGAAGTTAGCAATATAGCATGCGAACGTCCTGGCTATAAAGGTTTGTGGGTAGCTCCTTGGGGTAATTATATCGAGATTGTAGATGATAACAATAAACCAGTGCCGCCAGGAGTTGAAGGTAATATTGTGGTTACATGTTTGAAAAACTTCGCAATGCCTTTAATTCGTTATAAAATTGGCGATCGCGGTGCTTTATCTAATGAATATCACTCAGGACAAATATTAGATTATGTTACCGGTAGGAATGTTGATACTTTTAAAACTCAAGATGGAACTTTGATAGATGGAGAATATTTTACTCACCTTCTATATTTTAAAGAATGGGTAAAAAAATTTCAAATTGTCCAAAAAGATTACTCACATATATCTATTAAAATTATTCAAGATACTAGGTTTAGCTATCAACCAGAAGAGCTAAATGATATTGTCATCAAATGTCAAACAGTTCTGGGTAAAGATTGTGTTGTTAATTTTGAATTTGTAAATGATATTCCCCACGCTGCTTCTGGTAAATATCGATATACTATTTCAGAAATTTAGCTATAATTTATTTAATTTATGAAAAAGAAAATTGTATTTCTCATTCGCGATCTGGGCTATGGCGGCGCTCAAAGACAATTAATTACCCTCGTCAAAAATCTCGATAAAGACAAATTTGACATCACTGTAATTTTCTTCTATGCAGACGGTTTTTTACAGAAAGATTTAGAAGATAATCGTATCCAAACCATCTGTTTAGAAAAACGAGAACGTTGGGATATATTTGGCTTTATATGGCGACTTTTTGCACATTTAAAACGAATACAACCTGACTATTTACACGGATATCTCAGCGAATCTAATTTACTCACTCTCTTCTTAAAACCTTTTTTACCTTCAACTTTTATCATTTGGGGAATTCGTGATTCTAATATCAGCCTTGATAGCTATGATTGGTTAGACCGTTTAATCTTTGAGCTTGAATGTTTGCTTTCTCGTTTTGTAGATCTAATTATTGTCAATTCCCATGCCGGCCATGCTTATCATCTGTCTCATGGATTTCCTGCCAACAAAATGGTAGTTATTCCCAATGGCATTGATACTGAACGTTTTCAGCCCAATCTCGCAACTGGTTTACAGGTGCGAACAGAATGGAAAATTCCCAAAGATACGATTTTGATTGGTTTAATAGGGCGCTTAGATCCGATGAAGGATCATCCGACCTTTCTCAAAGCAGCAGCATTGTTGTGTCAAGAACGAGAAGATGTTCGTTTTGTTTGTGTCGGTACGGGATCGGAGAACTATGCACAAGAACTCTATCAATTAACCAACGAACTAGGAATTAGCGAAAAAGTGATTTGGGCTGGAGGGCGGGCTGATATGTCTGCGATTTACAATGCCTTGGATATCACTTGTTCGTCTTCTAGCTATGGAGAAGGATTTTCTAATGTCATTGGAGAGGCGATGGCTTGTGGAGTACCGTCTGTTGTCACCGATGTCGGTGATTCGGCTTGGATTATCGGCGATACAGGCGGCGTGGTTGTACCACCGAGTAATCCAGAGGCGTTGAAAACTGGAATTGCAAGTTTAATCAATTTTATTAGCAGTAAAGATTACTCTTCCAAGCATATTCGACAGCGGGTAATCTCTGATTTTTCAGTATTAAATCTGAGTTTAAAAACCCAAAATGCTCTTTTATCTAAAAGTCTCTCATGATTATAGATATCCACAAAAAAACTAATTTCCTAACTTATTATCAATGTGGGTTAGCTGTAGTAGCTGTCTTAATTTTTTTTACCAATCTTGATGTTTATTGGCAAACTGCCGGAATCCTGTCTTTAGAACCTTTACATTGGATTATCCTTCTGATTGTAGCTTCGACACCAATCATTTTTTTGTTTCCTTCCAGAGAAAAGTTTTTACCAAAAAGCTTACTGATATGGTGTTTTGGGTATTTTGTAATTTCATTATTTTATTTTTGGCTATTTTCATCAACTCCGGAAGCATTCCAAGAACTCAGAACCAGAATATTATCTATAATTTTTTTAGTGCTAATATCGCTCATTCTTTCTAAATATTATTTAATTCAAATTTTTACAAGATATGCAATTATTCTTGTTGGTTTATTAAGTACAATCGTTAATATATATGAGTTTTTTAATCCTTTAACATTTAGTGCAGTCAATGAAACAGGACGTGCAGCAGGGTTTTATATAAATCCTAATACATCTGGTTGTGCCTTGGTTCTGAGTTTAATTTTTGGCGTAGATTTATTACAACCAAAATATCGAATTCCTTTCGCTTTAATAATCGGCGTTGGTGTTTTTCTCACATTTTCGCGCGGTTCCCTAATTGGTTGGATCGTAGTAATGATTATCTTGACTAATGCGAATGTGACTCCTCGCCGCCAATTATTTTTGTGGCTTGTGGGATTAGGAATAATGATTGCTTTTGTGGGAGGAATAACGGGAAATTTATTCGATTTAGATAGTCTGCAAGATATGGGCTTGATAAATGATAATGTTCTGGGAAGATTGCAAGAATTTGGTTCTCCTTCTACTACTGATGACGATGCTGCTTTGGCTCGAATCGAGGTTGTAAAAATTGCTTGGCAAATGTTTAGCGAACATCCGTTCATTGGTAATGGCATCGGTTCGACTCGCGGTTTAAGTGTTGGAGGATTATCTACACATGATATATCTACACACAATATGTACTTATATTTTATGACCGATCATGGAATTATAGGTGCTTTGATTTATCCGTTATTAATTTATGCAGTAACTTGTTCCTATAAGGCAAAAAATAAATATATTATTTGGGGATTTGTGAGTTTTTATCTGATTTGGGGTTTCTTCAGTCATAACATTGTAGAGCAACGCTTTCACTTAATGACATTTTCGCTAATGGCTACTATGAATCAGAGCAATCAAAGACTTAATTATCAATTATGAAAATTCTTTATATTATTACTGGATTACCTACTGGCGGTGCAGAAATGATGCTCTACAAACTGCTTTCTCAGATAAATAGAAAGCGGTTTGAGCCAATTGTAGTTTCTTTAATGGATCGCGGTACCTTGGGCGATCGCATTGAGGCATTAGGCATTCCAGTTCACACTATTGGTATGCATCGAGGCATTCCCACGCCAGTCCACATTTGGCGCTTACTTCGTCTTGTTTCTCAACTTCAACCAGATGCAATTCAAGGCTGGATGTATCATGGCAATTTAGCCGCACTCTTTGCCAGCTTTTTTAACGGTCTAAAAATTCCTGTTTTTTGGAGTATTCATTATTCAATTGATTCTCTAAAATCAGATAAAAAAATGACCGTCGCTATTATTAAATTTGGCGCTTATATCTCTCACATTCCTAAACAAGTATTATTTGTTTCTCAAAACAGTAAGTTGCAGCATGAAGCTTTAGGATATTCGAGCCACAATAGCAGTATAATTCCTAATGGTTTTGATACCTTCTTGTTTTCCCCTTCATTGACAGAGCGAATTGATGTTCGCTCAGAGTTAAATTTGCCTGAGGAATCTCTGCTCATTGGGTTGATATGTCGTTATCACCCGATGAAGGATCATGCAAATTTTATGCAAGCCGCTGCACTTTTATTAAAAGAGTATCCTAATATCAACTTCGTGGCGATCGGTCAGGGAGTCGATAGAGATAATCCTACCTTAAGTCAACAAATTAAAGAATTAGGTATCGGCGATCGCATATCTCTTTTAGGAGAGCGAAAAGATATTCCTCGTCTCATCGCCAGTCTTGATATTTTTACTTCTGCCTCCGCTTATGGTGAAGCATTTCCTTTAGTTGTTGGAGAAGCAATGTCTTGCGGCATTCCCTGCGTAGTCACAGATGTTGGCGATTCAGCTTGGATTGTAGGTAACACAGGAAAAGTAGTCCCACCACGAAACCCCAAGATGCTAGCCGCTGCTTGGAAAGAATTAATTGCTTTAGGCAACGAAGGTAGAAACATTTTAGGCAAAGCAGCGCGAGGTAGAATTATTGAAGATTTTTCTTTGAATTCTGTTGTCGCTAAATATGAATTAGTCTATGAAAAAATCTTGTCTAATTGAATAAGACTTGAGAAGTTAGAATTGGGAAATCGAAATTTAATTCTGTGTAGCTTGCTAATAGCATAGCATTAGCTAGTCACCAAGCATCTGCATAAATGGATGTAAGTTTATTCCTAATTACTTGATTGTGGATTATCCCATACATGTAAATATATTAATTAGAAAAAACTTCTTATTTCGAGAATTTAAATAATTAAACATAAAGGTTTAATACCCATGTGTGGCATTACTGGCTTTTGGGATATATCTAAACGATTCGGTGTCGATGATTTGCATCAGACGACTGAAAAAATGTCAAAAACCTTACTACATCGAGGCCCCGACGATGGGGGAATTTGGACAGATGTAGAGGTAGGAATTGGTTTAGGACATCGGCGCTTATCCATTGTCGATCTCTCTCCCGAAGGGCATCAACCCATGATGTCTGCCAACGGTCGCTATGTGCTTATATTTAATGGGGAAATTTATAACTTTTTAGAATTACGGCGCGAGCTGACTCAATTAGGTCATCATTTTCGCGGACATTCTGATACTGAGATCATGCTAGCGAGTTTTAGTGAGTGGGGATTGGATCGAGCTATTAGGCGCTTTAATGGGATGTTTGCTTTTGCTTTGTGGGATCGCCAAGAACGGATTTTACATTTGGGGCGCGATCGCTTGGGTGAAAAACCCCTCTATTATGGTTGGCAAGGTAGCACGTTTCTATTTAGTTCTGAGTTAAAAGCTCTAAAAGTCCATCCCAATTTCCAGGCTGAAATTAACCGCGAAGCCTTAACACTACTTTTGCGATATTGTTACGTTCCTGCACCCTATTCAATCTACCAAGGAATCTACAAATTACCACCAGGAACGCTCCTTTCCTGGAACGGTGTCGATGCTCATCCAGATCCAGTTCCCTACTGGTCTGCCAGGGAAGTGGCAGAATTGGGCATTGCTGAACCATTTATGGGGTCAGAATCGGAGGCTATCATCCAACTAGAGGCTCTATTAAAAGAAGCAGTAGCATTACGTATGGTAGCAGACGTACCATTAGGTGCATTTCTCTCAGGAGGAATTGATTCTTCCACCATAGTTGCATTAATGCAGGCACAAAGCAGCCAACCTGTAAAAACCTTTACCATCGGTTTTAATGAAGAAGCCTACAACGAAGCAAAACACGCCAAAGCCGTCGCCCAACACTTAGGTACGCATCACACCGAACTATATGTCAACCCCAAACAGGCACTAGAAGTTATTCCCAAGCTACCAACTCTTTATGATGAACCTTTTTCAGATGTCTCTCAAATTCCTACCTTTTTGGTGTCGCAGTTAGCCAAACAACAGGTAACTGTTAGTTTATCTGGGGATGGGGGAGACGAACTGTTTGCCGGATATAACCGTTATTTATTGGGTCGGAAAATTTGGCAAGCAATTGGTTGGATACCAACAACCCTGCGTCAGAATTCTGCACGCGCCTTGACTAGCGTATCGGCTCAAAGTTGGAATCGCAGTTTTGCTAATGTTAATGCCTTCCTACCAACCAACATCAAACAACCTCAATTCGGAAATAAATTACACACCTTTTCCGAAATTATGGCACTTCCCAATCCCAAAGCAATATATACAAAGTTAGTTTCTCACTGGGAAGATCCTACAGCGTTAGTTATAGATAGTTTAGAGCCACCAACAACCTTAAGCGATTCCCAAAATTGGGTACATATACCTGACTTTACCCAGTGCATGATGTACCTCGACACCGTGACTTATCTACCAGACGATATTCTCGTCAAAGTAGATCGAGCCAGTATGGGGGTAAGCTTAGAAGGACGTATACCTTTCTTAGATCATCGGCTAGTTGAATTTGCTTGGCGCTTACCATTGTCGATGAAAATCCGTAATGGACAAGGGAAATGGCTGTTACGCCAAGTTTTATATAAGTATGTACCTCCAAGTTTAATCGAGCGTCCGAAAGTAGGTTTTGGAGTTCCCATTGATAATTGGTTACGCGGCCCTTTACGAGATTGGGCTGAGGAACTGCTAAATGAAACCCGCTTGAAAAACGAAGGTTTTTTCAATCCCAAACCCATTCGACAGAAGTGGGAAGAACATCTTTGTGGTGCTGCAAGTTGTGAGTACCGTCTTTGGGATGTGCTGATGTTCCAAGCTTGGTTAGAAGCAAATACTTGAGCTTTCGATTCGCTTCCCTATTCAAACTTGATGAGACCTGCTGATATTGCAAGCTTGGTTAGAAGTAAATAATTGAGCTTTCGATTCGCTTCCCTATTTAAACTCGATGTGACGTGCTGATGTTCCAAGCTTGGTTAGAAGCAAATAATTGAGCTTTCGATTCGCTTCCCTATTTAAACTCGATTCAGTTTAACAATTCTTTAAAACTATATTTTTTTGAGGTTGAAGTGAACGTATTAATTGTTTCCTCGAGTGATGGGATTACACTTTCATTATTGAGATGTTTGGGATTGCTTAATATTAAATCACATGTAATCAGTATTTGGAAATCTTCAGGTTCCTCAAGGTTGTCCAAATTTTGCAAAAACTATATTTCTTGTTTCATTTCTGAGTCATCACCAAGAACTGAAGAAATAACCGAGCTGATTAATCAATACTGCAAACAACATAAGATTGATATTATTATACCGTCAGGTTTATTAGGTACATTTTTAATTGCCTTAATTAAAGAACAACTCATATATTCACCAATTTTTCCTTTAAATAGCGCAGATAAAATATATAATTTAAACAACAAATGGTACTTTTTTAATTTTTTAAAGCAACACAATATTCCCACTCCAGAAACAATATTGTTTGAAACACTAGAACAAGTGAAATCAGTGAATTTAAATTTTCCTCTCATCATCAAACCATTAAATAGAGGTAATGGATATGGAGTAACAAAAATAGACTCAACTGAAGACTTAGATAAATATATATTCCATCAAAATCAAATAAATAATTTACCTTTATTGGTACAAAAATATGTATATGGCTATGATATTCTCCTGAATATACTTGCAGAAAATGGCAAGATAATTGCTTGGACAATTAACAGAAGATTACCCTATTTTTTTGAATTTTTTCAAGATGCAAATCTCTTAGAGATAGCTCAAAAGATTGTATTTTACTCCAATTATAGCGGCGTAGCTAATTTTGATATCAGATTCGATGAGAGAAGTAATTCTGTTAAAGTAATAGAATGTAATCCCAGATTTTGGGCTAGTGTCGGAGCTTCAATATCCTATGGTATAGACTTTATAAACTTAGGTATTTTGTTAGGGCAAGGACACAAATTGCCTGACAATCTCAAGAAAGAACTTACTTGTACGGAACCCGAAAAGATTCCTTATCCATCCCCAAGCCAATTTATCCCAGGATTACTCTTAGGAAAATATCCTTTTTCAGAAGTAAAAAAAATTAGTTGCGATCTTGCTTGGCAAAGTCTGCTAGACCCATTACCCAATATTTATGAAAAACTCTGGAATCGATTAGGGGTAGTAAATACTCATGATGGAGTGATTTTAAATAAATTTTTATCAAATTGAATTGTAGTAAGATTTGAATCCACAAATTTAGATACTGAGGAATAAATTATGTAAATTTTTGTATCGATATTCTATATTTTTTACTTGAACGGCTATGAAAGTAACGTAAATTACGAGAAGCATTTCCGACATTTAAAATATATGGAAATTATCAGACTTGTGAAGAAACTTAAGTCTATTAAATCGTTGCTGCTCATTTTGATTACAGTAATTTGCTTAAATCTTTGGCAATTACCTAATGCTTCCTCTGCAATCGGCCCTGCTTTATATATGGTTTCAAATTTGAAAAGGATAGGACAAACTGACACCATAAAAAGCACATCATCAGCTAAAATTTTTGCTGCTAAAGGCGAATATGAATCATTTCAGTTAGTAGTGAAAGCTCCAGCAAATGGATTGACTAATGTAAATGTTTCGGTATCAGATTTATTGGGCCCTAACGGTCAGATAATTCCAAAAAATAATATAACTTTATATCGAGAACATTATGTTTATGTCAGTCATTCCAGCCCAAGTATGAGAGGTAATCTCAATCCTCCTCTGGGCGTTGGATGGTATCCCGACGGACTTATACCATTTTTAGATCCAGCAACCAAAAAGCCTCCGCTTCCAAGTGAGTTACAAGCAACTCCTTTTAGTCTCAAGCCCAACTATAACCAACCTATTTGGGTTGATGTATTTGTACCTCGCAACATTAAATCTGGAGAATACACTGGTACTTTTCTTGTCACTAGCAATCGCGGAAAAGCTCAAGCCAAGGTAGTCCTAAAAGTTTGGAATTTCGAGTTACCTTTAAAGCCTTCGCTGAATTCTTCCTTTGCATTTTGGTACAACAAAACGAAGAATGCTAATCAGGAACTTCTCAAGCATAAACTTATGCCTAAACATGTTAACCCAGAGGATGGACAAGCTTTGATTCCCCAAGGGCTTGTTTCTGCAAATCTTGGTTATTGGAGTGGAGCCGATATTACAACATGTCAGATGCGTTCAATGCCTTCCTTAGAGGAATTCCAAAAAACTGCTGCATCTTATCAGTCGGATCTATTTTTATATAACTATACGGCTGATGAAATCGATCGCTGTCCAGTTCTTTATCCAACAATCAAGAAATGGGCTAAAAATCTGCATTCGGCTGGAGTTGCTAACCTTGTGACAATGACGCCCACACCCGAACTGTATGACGATGGTTCTGGAAGCGGACGCTCTGCTGTTGATATTTGGGTACTTCTCCCTAAAATGTACGAGCGAGCCACCGATAAAGTAACGAAAGTATTGCAAAAGGGAGACAAAGTATGGTCATATAACACATTAGTACAAGATGAATATTCTCCGAAGTGGCAAATAGATTTCGATCCTATAAACTTTAGAATTCAGCCAGGTTTCATTAGCCAAAGTCTGGGATTAACTGGAATTTTGTATTGGCAAGTTGATTTATGGACAAAAGCTCCTTGGTATGATATTCAAACCTATTCTCAAGACAATCGGAACTATTTTCCTGGCGAAGGGATGCTAGTTTATCCCGGCAAACAGGTAGGGATTAATGGAGTTGTCCCATCTATGAGACTCAAATGGTTGCGAGATGGAGTAGAAGATTACGAATATATCCAGATTCTCAAAAAACTTGGCCGTGGGAGTTGGGCATTAAATATTGGCCGAACCGTTGCTAAGGATTGGAAAAATTGGACGCGAGATCCAAATATACTGGAGTCAGTGCGATCGCAATTGGCAGCAGAAATCGAGAAATTATCTTAAATTTTACCCATGAAAACGAAAAATCTAGGCTTTGGACAAGGAGTGTAAGGGGGTGAGGGTGTAGGTGACTAAAACCCTTACACCCAGTCTCAATACACAACCTTTGTGCATAATTCCTGTATTCTATGAAAAAGGCATTTAATCCAATTACAACAAATAATTCAAATACACAAAATTTTTTAATTAGATTTTCTAGGCATCAAAATTTATGGTCAAAGTTTTAGTTACAGGTGCAGCAGGTTTCATTGGTTTTCATCTTAGTCAGCGGTTACTAGCTAGGGGAAACGAAGTCGTTGGGCTAGATAACCTCAATGATTACTATGATGTCAATCTCAAAAAAGCTCGGCTAGCCAAATTGCAGGATAACTCAAATTTTAGATTTCACAAACTCGATTTGGCTGACCGTGAAGGCATGGCTTTTGTATTTGCCGAAGAGTCCTTCGATTTAGTAGTCAACTTAGCCGCACAGCCTGGAGTCCGCTACTCGCTCAAAAATCCCCATGCTTATATAGATAGTAATTTAGTAGGTTTTATCAATGTTTTAGAAGGTTGTCGCCACTCACAAGTCAAGCACTTAGTTTTCGCTTCATCTAGTTCAGTCTACGGTGCAAATACGAAAGTACCATTTTCTGTAGGCGACAACGTAGATCGTCCGGTCAGTCTCTACGCTGCTACCAAGAAAGCCAACGAATTAATGGCTCATACTTATAGCCACTTGTATGGTTTACCCACCACTGGACTCCGGTTCTTTACAGTATACGGGCCGTGGGGTCGTCCAGATATGGCGCCATTTTTATTTACTAAAGCAATTTTGGCAGGCGAACCAATTAATGTGTTTAATTACGGTCAAATGCGTCGAGATTTTACATACATTGACGACATTGTTGAGGGTGTTATCCGCGTCATGGATAAAATCCCTGAGCCAAATTCTACCTTGTTAGAAAATGCATCCACCTCAGAAAATAGTAATGCTCCCTATAAACTTTACAACATTGGGAATAATCAATCCGTTGAATTAATGCGCTTCATTGAAGTGATAGAAAACTGTTTGGGGATCGAAGCAAAAAAGAATCTACTCCCTATGCAACCTGGGGATGTACCTGCTACCTATGCAGATGTTGAAGATCTTGCAACAGATGTTGGCTTTAGACCCAATACATCGATTGAGCAGGGAATTCAACGTTTTGTAAATTGGTATCGTTCTTACTACAAAGTTTAAATATAGTAATCAGGGTTGATTACTGAATTTAATTTGTTTAGGTAGTAAGTCAAAATTATCAAATCAGCCTTTTGGACTTTTACGCAGTTTAATAAAAAACAAATATGAGCTTGATATCAAAAAACTCACTCTCAAATTTGGTAACAATCAATTTAAAAAATGAACAATAACTATTCTAGTTTTCCCTTTGTAGTCACAATCAACTCACGCCTTGTTGTCTCTAAAGGGGTCAGAGAATATCTCCAGACCGCTAGCATTGGACACGGGATACAAATACGCTAGAATCAGCGCGATTGCAATTGGGAGCAGAAATCGACAGGCTATTCTTCCTTAAAACGAATAAATACTAAATGAGTTTTTTGGGTTATTAATTAGTAGTAAATTAATATTTATTGACCCTAAGCATTAAATAATTGGAGATTAAAAACATGAGTATTAGTTTTATTCCTTGGTGGGCTAAAATTGCTGCCAAACTAGTTTTATCTAGATTGCCAATTGAATACAAATTCTGGAAGGATGCTGGCTTATTTTCACATGGCTCTATGGAGCAACCAAATTATGCTTATGGAGTATTTAAAAAGCATTTTGATCGAGCCAAACCAAAAGCAGGATTTGTTAGTCTAGAAATGGGGCCAGGAGATTCATTGTTTTCTTCAATGATTAGTTTAGCCTTTGGTGGTTCTAAATCTTATTTAGTTGATGCCAAAGCATTTGCCAATAAAAATATTCTACAATATCATGCTATGGCAGAATATTTAAAACAGAAAATGTTGACTGTACCAAATTTTGATGCATTGCAGTATTTAGAAGAAATTCTCGATTCTTGCCATGCAAAATATCTGACATCTGGCTTATCTTCACTAAAGCTTATTCCCGATAAATCTGTAGATTTTATTTGGTCACATGCAGTTCTTGAACATGTTAGACGTTCAGAATTTTGCGAAACAATGCAAGAACTGCGTAGGATAATTAGTGATGATGGTGTCTGTTCTCATGAAGTTGATTTGCGAGATCATCTAGGTGGACATCTCAACAACCTCAGATTTTCTGAACGTATATGGGAAGCAGATTTTATGGCTAATTCTGGTTTTTATACAAACAGAATTCAATACAGTCAAATGGTAGATATATTTCAACAAGCTGGTTTTACTGTTGAGTTAATTAAAATGGATCGTTGGAATACCTTACCTACAGCTAGATCAAAGTTATCCCATGAGTTTACACATTTTTCTGATGAAGAACTTTGCATATCGACATTTTCTGTAGTTTTAAGACCTGCATAACAAGTGTATTTTGTTATAAAAAACGATTCAAGTACAAAATATCGAGAGGCTCTCCTTTTACAAAGGGAATACAAAAGGCATTTACTCCAACTCAAGTAGATAGTCAGAAAACACAAACATTTTTTAATTAGAGTTTAAGACCTAATACACAGATTGAGGTAGAAATTGAAAATTTTGTTAATTGCTGTTGTTCTTATTATCAAGTTTAAAGATCAAAGTATTAACTCTCTAGCTTTCTTATAAATTTCCTTTGAAAGATGGACAAACATTATTCTAGTTTTCCCTTACCTACCAAAGCTTTAAGCTTTCATAAAAATTCTCCAATTACTGTTTGGCATGTTGGCGGAGAAGATATACGTCTTCGTATTCCTCTGCTACTAAAATTGCGCGAGAAAGGTTTCAATGTTGGCGCAGTGGGATCTGAAGACGGAAATGCTTTTCGAGATGTTCGGATTCCCTATTTTCGATACACTTTAGAACGAGGAATAAATCCCTGGGCTGATATATACACTAAGAGCCAACTTTCTACTTTATTTAAGCAACATCAGCCAGATATCGTTCATAGTTTTGATACTAAACCAAGTATGATTGCACCCATTATGGCAATGAAGGCCGGAATTCCCGGACGGGTGCGGACGATAACTGGAATGGGTTATGTGTTTTCTTCAACATCAACCTTAGCACTTGCCCTCAGACCAATATACCGCCACCTTCAAAGGCGTGCTTCTGTAGCAACTGGGATAACTATATTTCAAAATCCTGACGATCGCGAATATTTTTTCAAACACAAAATGGTACAGGATGGTCGGGATGATTTAGTTTTAGGATCGGGTATTGATATCGAAGGATTTATGAAAAACTCTCCCGAACCAGAAAAATTAGCAGCAACACGACGGGAGTTAGGACTAGAAAAGCAGCTTGTAGTCACAATGATTTCACGTCTTGTTGTCTCTAAAGGAGTCAGAGAATATCTCCAGGCGGCTAGCATTGTATGCCAGCAAATGAAAAATGTGACGTTTTTCTTAGTCGGTTCTTTAGCTTCTGAAGGTAGACAAGCCGTACCAATACAAGAAATTCAACAGCAAGCCGGGATTGTTCGCTATCTTGGGCCTCGTCATGATATCCCAACGCTATTGAAATTAAGCGATGTATTTGTGTTGCCGAGTTATTACCGTGAAGGAGTACCAAGGGTTTTGTTAGAGGCTGCGACAATGGAACTCCCTTTGATTACAACTGATATGCCTGGTTGTAAGGAGGTTGTTAAAGATGGCTGGAATGGTTTGCTAGTTCCTCCTAAAGATAGCAAGACTTTAGCTACAGCGATTTTACAACTTCTAAATTCTCCCGAACAAAGAAACCTCATGGGAAAGCGAAGTAGGTTACACGTCCAAGAAAACTTCAGTCTTAACCGAGTAGCAGATGCTTACGCTGATATTTATAACCGTGTTTTAAATAGAAAAATTCCGCAGTCAGAATTGAGGATTCAGTAATCTTTGAGTGAAGTAATTAAAGAAGAATTTATTCATCCTCCAGTTACAGAAAATTAAATTCTGAATTTTGACTTTTGTTTTATGAAATCTTTACTGATGAGACTGATATGAGTAACGAAATTGAAGCAATTCGTCAGCGTTATCATCGACGCCAGCAAATCCCTGAGGCATCTTTATACGACCCATTGCATCCATCTCGTTATATGCTTTATCAAGAAAAGCGCCACGCTTTGATTCGTTGGATTAATTGGGCTAATCTAGCACCAGTTGGAGACAAACGTCTACTAGAAATTGGTTGCGGTAGTGGAAATAACCTGAGCCTATTTATGTCCTTGGGTTTTCAACCAGAGAACTTAGTAGGAAATGAATTGATAGAAGATTATGCCCTAAATGCACGTCGGTTGCTGCCAACATCAACTGAGATTTTAGTTGGCGATGCGTCAACTCTCAAGTTAGACGATAACTCTTTTGATATTGTTTTTCAATCAACGGTTTTCACTTCTATTTTAGATAAAAATTTTCAACAAAAACTCGCAAATCGGATGTGGTCGTTAGTTAAACCTGGAGGAGGTGTACTGTGGTATGACTTTATCTTTGATAACCCAAAAAATCCTGATGTCAAAGGCGTGAGTAAAAAACAAATTCGTCAATTATTTCCCGAAGGAAATATTAAAACTTGGCAATTAAGTTTAGCTCCTCCCATTAGTCGCAGAGTAACTAAAATTCATCCCAATCTTTATAGTGTTTTTAATTTACTTCCGTTTTTGCGTACTCATGTCTTGTGTTGGATTACCAAGTCATAACTTTCTGAAATGTTTACTTTTTGAATTGAATTACTAAATTTTATGGCAGAATTCATTCCTTTTGCATTACCTGATATTGGAGAAGAAGAAATTGCCGAGGTCGTTGATTCTTTACGGTCTGGTTGGTTGACTACAGGGGTTAAAACCAAACGTTTTGAGCAAGATTTTGCAGAATTTATTGGTAATGGAGTAGAAGCGATCGCAGTCAATTCTGCCACATCAGGGTTACATTTAGCTCTGGAAGCATTGGGAATTGGCCCTGGAGATGAAGTAATCACCACAGTCCACACCTTCACTGCTACCGCAGAAGTGATTCGTTACTTAGGAGCCAATCCAGTTTTTGTTGATATCGATCTGGCTACTCTGAATATTGATGCTAGCAAAATTGAGGCTGCTATTACTCCGCGCACAAAAGCCATCATGCCCGTGCATTTTGGCGGACTTGCTTGTGATATGAAATCAATCTTAACAATTGCCCAAAAGTATCAATTGAAAGTCGTTGAAGATGCTGCCCATGCTATCCCTACAACCTATCATGGTAAATTGATTGGTAGCTTAGATAGTGATGTAACAGTTTATAGCTTTTATGCGACCAAAACTATCGCTACAGGTGAAGGGGGTATGCTAGTAACTCGCAACCCTCAAATAGCTCAACGATGCCGGACTATGCGCTTACATGGCATCAATCGAGATGCCTTCGATCGCTATACCTCAACTAAACCTTCATGGTACTACGAGGTAGTTGCACCGGGATTCAAATATAATATGACAGATGTTGCGGCTTCTTTAGGTATCCATCAATTGAAGAAAGCCTGGAAACTACAGCAACAACGAGCTGCGATCGCTAATCGATATCACATAGAACTAGCCAACTTACCTTTACATCTGCCCGCATCACCTGCTGATGGAGATATTCACTCTTGGCATCTATACGTCATTCGTTTAGCCGACTCCGTACAAGTTAGTCGCAATAACTTTATCGAGCAAATGGCTGCTAAAGGAATTGGTTGTAGCGTCCACTATATTCCTTTACACTTGCAACCATACTGGCGCGACACTTACAACCTCCGTTCAGAAGATTTTCCTCAAGCAAGCTATGCATTTGAACGCATAGTCAGCTTACCAATCTACACAAAAATGACTCCAGCAGATCGAACTCGTGTTATTGAAATCGTTAAAAAAACGTTGACTTGATATTGAGATCTTAAAAAACACATTTTCAAACAATTGATTAAAAACCATCTTCAGACTTAAGTTAATGAACTTTTGTTTTCATATTTTTGTATGCAAATATTAAGTTTGAAAACTGTTTTTTAGAGCTAGCTAATAAATACCTATTTCGCAATATCATATTGCGCGAAATTCTCTAATAAAAATTTCTAAAAAATTGCACTCGTTTTAGAGATATCTTTATTGAAAATTAGTATAAGTAACACAAAAAAGTTATATAGTAACTCATGTAGCTATAAAATAGTAAAAACAATTACTATTTGAAAAACAATTAAGAATGCGATCGGTGAGGAATTTAGACTCGCCACTGATTGCAAACTGGGAAATTGAAAAGTTAGTGTGTTCTCTCGCCGTTTATTCATTTCACCAATCGTACAGAATTCAATTCTGAATTTCGACTCTTGAATTTAAAACTTTAAATAGTTCTTTGCCCTGTTATCAGGAATTAATGATGGCTAAACGAATTTTTGACTTGTTTTTTGCCATACTTGGTATTTCGATCCTGTTACCTCTCTTTTTGGCAATTGCGATCTGGATTAAACTAGATTCTCCAGGGAATGTGTTGTTTAGACAAACTCGTATTGGACGCTTCGGACGTGAATTTAAAATTTACAAGTTCCGGACTATGGTAGCTGATGCCGAAAGGCGGGGACAACAAATTACAGTAGCTAAAGATTCTCGGATTACCCGAAGCGGCGAGTTCTTGAGAAAATACAAACTAGATGAACTACCCCAATTATTCAATGTTGTCAAAGGGGAAATGAGTTTAGTTGGCCCTCGTCCTGAAGTTCCAAAATATGTGGCATATTATACACCCGAACAGCGTCGAGTCTTAGATGTACTTCCGGGTATCACCGATCCTGCATCAATCAAATTCAGCAATGAAAGCGAACTCTTAAAAGATACTACTAACTCGGAAAGTGTCTATATCAAGGAGATAATGCCTCAAAAGTTAGAGTTAAATATGCAATATCTTGGCAAAGATAACTTAGGTTTTGCTATACTCGTTATTCTTAAAACATTACAACAGGTGATAAAAATATAAAATATCACTCTTTAAAGAGAAGTCAAAATTCACCAATGCTTCAAGATAGGCGTAGGTTGAGTTGAGAAATGAAATCCAAGGCGATCGAGACTTTGTTGGGTTTCACTGTTGCTCAACCCGGCCTACTATTATAGTCTAAATTTGAAACTGCTACACCTAACAAAATTTAGAAGTAAAACAGGGTTTAAATCTTATTTTCAGATACTTAAAAAACTTTAAATCTAATGTATATCTAAAAATTATGCAACTTCAATTAGGTTTACCATTCTTTAGCAAAAAAATTACTGAATTTATATAAAATACTTAGATTTAGCTCAGCTTATTCAGCATTAAAAAATTAATTTATGGAATCACAATCAAGCTTTATAATACTCGATAAATATTGGCAAATACTGAAGCGCCGCTGGGCAAAAGCTTTAACTGTCTTTATTCCAGTTTTTGTGTTTCTGCTGTTGATTGCATCTTTAAAAAAACCATCTTATGAGGCACAAGGAAAGTTATTGCTTCAAAAATCAAACACTATCTCTTCCTTAACAGGAGTAGGAGGAGAGATAGGTAAATTAGAACCAGTTGTACAGGATCAAAAAACCAATCCTTTAAATACAGAAGCAGAAATTATTCGGTCTATTCCTCTTGTAGAGCAAACTATAGAGACACTTTCCTTGAAAAATCATCAAGGTGGAGCTTTAAAACCTAACGAATTCCTCAATCATTTGAATGTAAAAGATATTAAAGGATCTGATATTCTGCAAATTTCCTATACTGATAGCGACCCCAAAATAGCTGCTCAGGTGGTTAATACGCTCGTCAATATATATTTAAAATACAACATATCTTCTAGAAAAAAAGAAGCAACAGTTGCCCGAAAATTTCTTGAGACTGAGTTACCAAAAGCTGAATTATTTGTCATAAGATCGGAAAAGAAATTAGCCATATTTAAAGATAAAAATAAAGTTGTTTCCTTGGAAGAAGAGGCAACTAAATCATTAGATGTGATTACAGACTTGCAAAAACAGCTGAGCCAAATTCAATCTCAAATTGCCAATATCAATGCCCAGTCTGAAGATATTCGTAAACAATTAAATATGAATTCTCGACAGGCTTTAACTCAGACTTCCTTGAGTCAATCTCCTGGTTTACAAGATATTATCAAAGAAATCCAGCAATTACAGTCTCAAATTGCAGTTAGACGAACTATTCTGCAAGAATCACATCCTGAAATTATTGGCTTAAAAGACAAGCTAAAAGCCTTACAAGACATATTAAAACAGCGAATTACACAGGTTTTAGGGAAGGATGGAGCACAATTTAATGGCAATTTACAGATTGGAGCCTTGCAGCAACAACTCAGTGGAGATCTCATCAGATTAGAGTCAACTCGGCTCGGTTTAATTAGTCAAGCTGAGGCTTTATCAAAATTACAAATAACCTATAAAGAAAGACTGAAAACCTTACCAATATTGGAACAACAACAGCGTCAATTAGAAAGGGAATTACAAGCATCACAATCTACATATTCACTTCTGTTACAAAAATTGCAAGAGAGTCAAATTGCAGAAAACCAGAATGTAGGTAATGCCAGCTTGGTATCTGAAGCTCAAGTTCCCGATCGCCCTATTTCTTCTAATACGCTTTCCTATTTGAGTTCAGCTTTACTCGCTGTTGTGGCTGCTTTAGGAGCTATATATATTTTAGAAGTAAGAGATAAATCCATCAAGACTGTTGATGAAGCCAAGCAATTAATAGGATTACCTTTATTAGGGATCGTTCCTGTCTTTAGCAAGCCACAAAAATCCGATCTCAGTGCTGAAAAGCTGGATTTATCTATCTCAAGATTGATAGTGAAAGATCCTTCTTGCTCTCCAATTAGTGAAGCTTATCGGATTTTGCGAGCAAATTTGAAGTTTACGTATGGTGAGAAAGAGTTAAAAATTATCGTTGTCACTAGTTCTGTCCCCAGAGAAGGGAAGTCAACAGTTGCAGCCAATTTAGCAATAGTAATGGCACAGATGGAACATCGAGTCTTACTTATAGATGGGGATTTGCATCATCCAGTTCAGCATGAAATTTGGGAATTAACTAATAATCAAGGTATAACTAATCTGATTCTTGAAGAAGCCCAGCTTGGCACTGTTGTCAAGCCAGTTATGGATAATTTAGATGTTGTGACTGCTGGAGTAATACCTGCCTCGCCAGCATCTCTAATTGATTCAAAACTTATGGCTCACTTGATTCAAAGTTTTGCTAAAAAATATGATTTTGTAATTATTGACACTCCTTCATTGAAAGTTGCAGCTGATGCAGCTACTTTGGGTCAAATGAGTGATGGCGTTTTATTAGTAGTTCGTCCCGGTGTAGTTGATTCTGTCCAAGCTGTTATTGCTTGTGAAATTTTAGAAAAATCTGGTCAGAATGTTTTGGGACAAGTTATTAATGCAGTTAATCGGTGAAAATTAGCAAAGCTCTGAAGGTGAGAAAAATAATAAATCTAAAACTATTATTCGTATTGCCTTATCCCAACAAGAATTATTTACGCCGACCTACTTCATTGGATATTTAATTGTTTGGAAGTTGCTTTAACTTCAATGCCTCAGCAGCTGATACACCCTCACTCTGAGTTCCGAAGTACCACAAAACTGCCGCAGCCTCAGCCCGAGTAACTGATTTTTTGGGTTGAAACAGGGTCGTATAGCCAAACACCCGCCGGATGTTCGATTGTTCCCCATTCTGAAAATCAGCCAAAACTGCTCTTAAAGCCTTAGAATCAATTCTGGCTGCATCTTGGAAGCCCCAGGTTTGTTTAACCGCCTCAAAGTTAGCAGCGGGTAAGGCTTGGCGAGTGTCTAGAGGTAATTTCCACAACAGTAACATCTCCCGTGTTAGGGGAGCATCAGGACGAAATAAAACAGTCGTAGAATCTCCAGACAAAGGACTAGGAATTAACCCAGCCTCAGCTAACCCTTGGATTGCTGGAAAATCAGGGTCTTTTGAGGACACATCGCTAAAAGCAGGTTGAGTACTTTCTGATGCCAAACGAATTTGTTTAGCTGGATTGTTAGCATACATAGCATTATTAGCAGCAACTAGCCAACGTGCATATTCCCGGCGTGTAACGATTTTACCGGGTTCAAATTGGTTCGTTGTAGCAGAATTACTTTTTGTTATCTTTGGTTCTATCGACAAAACACCCAATGCAGCCAAATCTTGAATGTGTTGTTGCCATTCTTTTGGTGCTTTATTGAGATCGTTGAATGTTTGAGATTCAATGGCTGTAGAAGTTGTTTGGTTATTAGCCGTACTTGGTGGCTGTGATGCCAGGTTTTCAGGTGCTACAGGGCCAATGAACTGGGGATCTCCCGATTGGGGAATGCTATTAGCAGTTTTGTTAGGATTTGTGGTTTGGGTAGATTGTGCTGTTGCAGTACTAGTATTTGGTACGTACTCAATCACTAATTCAGTAGCTGTTTGGGGTTGATTGGGTGTAGCGTTAGTTACTGATTGAGGCTGAATCGCAACTTTCAGTAGCAAATCATTGCGGCGTGCTTCAAAGACACCTATTCCATCATCTGTAGGCTGTTGCAAAATTTGCCAGTTATTTGTTTGCAACTGGCTACGATAAAAGCTAGCAATCAAGTTGCTAGGATCTGAACTCAACCAACGAGTTGAAACTCTGTTTTCTGAACCACTAGCAGGGATAACTTCCTGTAGTTTGGCATTGGAATATAGTGGAATATCTTGGGCAAAATCAGCTGGTAACTGAACTGTTGAGTCGTTTTGCTGTGCTTGTGGTTGGTTTGTTTGGGATTCTCCAAAAACAACCGGATTATTTTGCAGTTTAGGATCTGCGGCCAAAGAGTCTTCAAGGTTTTTGGCCACTGGAGTATTAGCACAGGCTGTTAACGAAGTGAATAAAACAGCCAAACTCAAAAATACAGCTGTACGTTTAGCAGGAAGCACTGGAAATCACAAATTGAGTTTCAGTTCCTACCCTAGCGCAAACTGTTCGTGAAATGGAAATGGAAATTGGATACTGGGTAGTGAGTAATGAGAAGAAATTTTTCCCTCTCCCAATCTCCAGTACCTTGCCTAGCGCTATGAAAATGTTTGAAAAATTAGTAAACGGTAGCATAAGCTACCGTGTTGTCTTCGTTTTACAGCCATTAGGTTTTGAAAATTCCCATGCTTATCTATAGATTTCCCTAAAATTGTGCAAAACTAACATTTTCGGAAAACAAAACGGAAAATAAAGCCAGAATAGTTACCATAGAAAATTTTTATAGTTTTAATGCTGTAAATTTTGGATAGTTATCTAAATTTTCGGTTGAAGAGTGGATATTTGATTGATGAATCGCTAAATACACAGATTAGGGACTACAAGCTTGTTGACACACCTAAAAGCGCTAGCTAGATGCGATCGCCAAACCACTCAAGTGATAGACTATAAATAAAGCCCCCTTAGCCTCATTAAAAGAGGGGAATCAATAAAATTGGCTAACGTTGGCTTAAAATCGATTCTGAAGATTATTCATCTGACGGTGGTAAGCTGAATAATGAAATGTTTGAAAAATGCTAGCGTTAAGCAACTCCAGGAACTTAGCGTCAGTTTGTGCTGTAGTCAAGAGTTTCTTGGCAGGCTTGAAAGCAGTGCTTCCTTGAAAAACGCGATCGCTCGGATGTTATCCCCAGCTTTCCCCAAACAAGCTATCTCTTATTCTTCTAGAATAGCGAGTGTTTTTTTGAGGAAGACCCACAACAGTCTGCACTTCGCAATTGATTAAGGCAGTAATTACATATAACTGTTTTCCCAACGTAACTCACGATTCGGATAGAGGCACAAAAGACACTTCATCAAATGCACTGACGGTTAAAAAAACCCTCTAGACCCTTGGCCGAAATAGTTAACAGCTACCTGATAGATCGGATACAATTATCATCTACGTTTGATTCAGTGTTCCCTTGACCAAAGCGATTACTCAAATTCATATCCGGTTAGAGTAACCATTTGACATAGGATCGAAATTTCCAGAGGTTAACTGTGGCAAAAAATTTTGATTCAAGGCAAATTAAGACTTACTTTTCTAGGACAAAAGCGTTTCTTGGAGATGCAGTTAGCCAAAAAAAAGCAAAAAGCTCAAAAAGATATCTCTGATGTCAAAAACCGAGATCTGAATATGAGTATGAAAAATCTAAAATAGATATTAAATTGAAGAAAAACAAACGCCCATCGACAACCGTTAGTTCATTTTACTTTTTGTAAAGCGTCGCCAGGTTGTTACCAGTGCTGAAACACGATTACATGCAAGTTTCCCAGGATCAGCCTATTTATTCTGAGGCTCCACTCCAACTGCTACTTTTTGTAGATGGACGCCCGAAGTCCCGACAGCAGGTGCAACGAATACGTGCTCACTTAAAAGAATTGCAGGCTGAGTATAATTTTGAACTGCAACTTATCGATGTTGGGCAACAACCTTATTTGGCAGAACATTTTAAATTAGTAGCAACACCAGCTTTGATTAAAATTCATCCAGAACCGCGGCAGATTCTGGCTGGGAGTAATATAATAGCGCAATTGAAAAACTGGTGGCCTCGCTGGCAAACTGCTGTAGAAGCCTACTTAAAATTGCAGGAAGATTTACAAGAACGTATAGATGACAATGGTCGAGTGACATCACCCAAATCTACGATTCGTTCTGTCGCCGTTTCCGCTGAACTTATTCGCCTCTCCGATGAGATTTTTCGCTTGAAACAGGAAAAAGAAAACCTGCAAGAGCAGTTACAATTTAAAGACCGAGTGATTGCTATGTTGGCACACGACCTCCGCAATCCTCTAACTGCTGCTGCGATCGCGATAGAAACTCTTCAATCTAACTACAATGTAGAAACAGGTGAATTCCAGCGCCTCAAACCAGCAATGACGGCGCATTTATTAAAGCAAGCCCGCAGTCAAACTAAAATTATTGACCGAATGATTGCCGACCTTTTGCAGGTAGGTCGTGGCAAAGACACAGAAATACCGATACTACCACAAAAAGTAGAGCTAGGTAAACTTTGTTTAGATGTAGTTGAAGAATTGCGCGATCGCTACACTAGCAAAGCCCAACAAGTAGAAACAGATATTCCCAAAGACTTACCCTACGTATATGCTGACCCAGAACGTATCCGCCAAGTGATAGTTAATCTGTTGGATAATGCGATAAAATATACCCCCGAAGGTGGCAAGATTAGCATTGCTGGATTGCACCGCACCACCCAAAAAGTTCAGTTCAGTATTGGCGATACGGGGCCTGGTATTCCTGTAGAGAATCGCGATCGCATTTTTGAAAACCACTTCCGTTTGCAACGGGATGAAGGTACGGAAGGTTACGGCATCGGTCTTTGTTTATGCCAACGCATTATCCGCGCCCATTACGGTCAAATTTGGGTGGATTCTGCCCCCAATAGCGGAGCATGGTTCCACTTTACGCTACCAGTTTATCCTTCTTAATGGGGCAGGGGAGCAGAGGAGCAGAGGAGCAGGGGAAGAAAAAACTAATGACTAATGACTAATGACCAATGACTAATGACTAATGACTACTTGAGACAAAGCGATCGCGTCCGCTAGCTTTTGCTTGATATAGTGCTTTATCTGCTCGCACAATCAAATCTAAAGGTGAGGATTCCCAAGTGGGGATAACAGTTGCTACGCCCATACTTAAGGTCACATAGGGACTCACCGTAGAAGCGTCATGAACAATTTGCAAATCTCTAACTGCTGCTTGCATTGCTGCGGCAACGTGAACTGCACCAGCCGTATGGGTATATGGCATAATCACCGCAAATTCTTCCCCACCATAACGCGCTACTAAATCCTGATGTTTTTGCGCTTTTTGGTTTAAGACAGCACCCACTTTTTGTAAACAGACATCCCCAGCCGGATGACCGTATTTATCGTTATACAATTTAAAAAAATCGATATCACATAAAATCAACGACAGGAAGCATTCTTCCTGTGCCAAATTAATCCATTGAGTATTGAGATAATCGTCAAACCGACGACGATTTGGTAACTCAGTTAAGCCATCTACATTGGCGAGGTGCTGCAAAGCTTGGTTTGCCGCTTCTAACTGTTTGTAGACCTGCGCTTGCTGTAGGAGTCGGCGCAATCGCTGACGCAATACAGGCCAGTGAATGGGCTTAGTAACGTAATCAGTCGCCCCTGCTTCAAAAGCACGGTCTACAGATTCTTCATCGTCTAAGCATGTGATCATCAAAATCGGAGTTCGCTCCCATATCTTGGAAATCACAGTGTTGCCAAGCACAGAGTCAGTATCAAAGGTTGCGAGTGCTGATATCAAATTATTTCTGGCAATCTGGAGTAACTGTTTACAGCAAGTAAAGCCATCCATTACAGGCATGACAGCATCCAGCAAAACTATATCTGGTTTAATAGTCTCGTAAGCATCTAAACATTGCTTACCATCATTGACTTCTACCACTCGATAGCCTTCTTGTTCCATAGCTTTACGCAACAAGACTCGAATGGTTTTGTCGTCATCTGCGACCAGAATCAGTGGTGGTTGCTTAGAAAGAGAAAATGAGCTTATGCCTGACATGAGTTACTTCTACTTGCGAGACTATCCTGAAAAAAGCTGGGCAACTCAATCGTAGGTAGGCGATTGTTAGTCTGAATCGATACCAGCATTTGTGGCAAGGGCGTGTTTGTCTTGAGAATCAACTGTCTTTTGAGAATAGACTGCTCAATACTATTGAGCCAAGCAAGCGATAGATAACTAAATTGCATAGACAATCTATAGTTGGAACTCAAAGGCAATTGTTACCTTTTTGTTCGGCTATGGTTATGGAAAGAAATGTTATTGTTATATTTCCCCATTATTAAAGTCAAATTACAATTTTTTGGAGAATTGCAAACACTAATATAACTGAGCTTCCACCGATTGAATCTATTTGCTAATATTTCTAGGCGTTTAGTATAATTACATAAAATTTATCTTAGACTATGTAAAAAGCATTGTCCTCTAGTCATTCACCGTAAAAACAGTAGAAATTCCGATGATAATTAATGTAGTACGCTGATTTAAATGAAGAAATAGTAATTTGGCTAATTCAAAATTTACCAAACAAGTAATATAATTAGTAAAATATATCAATTTTATAATTACTTTACAATAAACACGTAAAACTACAGCGATCGCAGATGAGGTTGCGAACAAAAAAATAGCGATCGCCAACTACGCAGGCAAAAAACGAAGCAAATAAAAAATTCACAAACAATTTAGAACTGCTGCGTAATTTTTTGAACTGAAAAATTAGCTAGAAAACTTTACAAAAAAATCACAATCCAACTACACTAACTAACTTTTAAAAATGCCAGATCCACTGATGTATCAACAGGATAACTTTGTTGTTCTAGAAACAAATCAACCAGAACAATTTCTGACACTACCAGAGTTATTAGAAAAACTGAAAACAACTCTCCAACAACTGAAAACTCAAGATTTACCACCTGACTTGCAAAAATTTGATACCGCAGAAGCTCAAGCACAATATTTACTCGATACCAGTTGTGAATTAGATATTGGTGCTGGAGAATATTTACAATGGTATGCAGTTCGTCTAGAAAAGTAATACTATTTTGAATTTTGGATTTTACATTTTGCGCAAAGTCATGGGGAGAGAGGGAGAATTACTCTTAACGAGCTAAACGCCCCGTTGGTATAGCCTCTCGTAGAGAAGAAAGCTAACAGCACTCCCAATCTCCAGCCCTCAATTGCCAATTGCTAGCGATATTTTTTGTTATTGACTATCGACAATTGCCTCTTTCTGAGAAATTGTTATTAATGCTACTTCAATTTTATTTTCAGACGGCTGGGTTATTTGAATTTCTACTCCAGGGCCAAAATAATTGGTCATTTTTTCTTGCTTTTTTTGCCAGATATCAAGCGGTACTAAGGGCGAATCAAATTCTAAAATTAAGACATAGCTGCCATTGACTTCTGTTTCTCGCAACCCTGTAACTATTGGTCGTTCTTCATCGCTGGGACTCAAACCTAAAAACTCAAGTGTTGTATCGAAATGAGCATCTTGCCCATAGCAATATCGGGTGATATCTTTGCGAATTTTATTTTGAGTTACTGTTGCTTGCTGTTGGCGCAGTGTTAATGTTGATGGTGATGTAGGTTGACTAAAGGGTATTGGCTTGAGTTCATTAGCTTTCAGTGCCAGCCCCCCTAATAATAGAGGAATCCCATAAAAAAATCCGACAAGATTGAGTGTCGCGTTATCAGCAGCATAGGCTACGAAGCCAATGATGGTTAATATACTGCCGACAGTTAAACCGAGTGTTCCCAAAGAGATTTGGCCTAGCATGAGCTTAGATGAGTATAAATTGTTAATATCTCACACCATTTCGCAAAATTTTTACAACTCATGAATTGCCTATAGGGGTTTACAGTGATATGCCCCTACTCAAGCAATACTTTTTGGATAAGTGGCAACAACTTCTGTGGGTTTGGGGTAAAGGGTAAATTTAAACCTTTTCCCTTTTGCCTTTCCCCTTTAACCGAAAAGTATTGCCTACCAATGTAGTTGTAGTAGGAATTTTATGAAATGGTATTAGTTTTATTATCATCGGCTATGAGTAAGAAATTAGCGAACAGCATTAGCGACTTGCGCGATAGAACTTTTAAGTGAAGTTGACATCAACGCGCATCTGTGCATTTTACTGTAGCTTATTCAAAGAGATCGGCAGCAATCCTATCCTTATCAAAAGGTGAGAGGGATATCCGCAGGTGGATTTACATTATTAATTGGTGCTAATGGCTCGAAATCTAACGGCGATTATGTCACTAGTTTGTGTTCCAGAATGTTAAATTATGAGTTAATTTAAACTTAAAGGTACTTAAACACAAAGAAAAAATAATGGATTTGCAGACTATAAAAGAACGAATTGCCGTAGTCCAAAACAAGCGGGACTATTTGCTGAGTCTACTGGAACAACCAAATTTGGGAATTTTAAGAATTGACGTCAATCAGGCTTTGGAAGAACTAGATGAATTAATTGATGAATTTAAGCGGATCGTTCCAGAACAAGAAATCTAGTTAAGCTAGATTCACACTAAAGTATAAAACATATAAAAGTGCGTCGGTGTAACCTTGAATTTCAGGATATACCGACGTTTTGCAGTAATATATTGTCTTTAATTCCCTGGAATTGAGTTAAACCTGAATTGGTAATGTAATACACAATCATTGAGTATGTGAGTTGTTATCTCCTACACGCTTACCTAACTGTCTAACTAAAGCAACCAGTTCGGAGGTAGGTACATCTTTTTTACAAACGTCATCAAAGCTAGATATTTTTTTTGTCCCCTGAAAAGTTACATCCTCCAATGAAGAGTAAGCAAGGATTTGAGTGTTCGGAGATATAGCTTTTATTTGACTAGAGGCACTCCAGCCGTCCAAAACTGGCATTTGTAAATCTAGAACAATCACATCAGGCTGACAAATTTGAGCCATTTCTATAGCTTCTTGACCATTAGTAGCTAAACCTACAACTTGGATATTTTCTTCGCAAGAAAAAGCTAATTGTAAGGTTAAACGAGTAAGTTCGTGGTCATCAACTACTAGAACACGCAAGGTAGAAAGCTCGCAGGATAACATCAACATTGAGGGGAAAGACAAAATTGTTTACAATAACCCCTCTAGTTTATGGGAATCAGTGCCAGTACTCACTCTATCCAATGGTTGAATAACTGGTATCAACCTATGACAAATATGCTAACTTGCTTTAATTGTTGAAACGATCTGCTTAGTTAGGGGGAATGAAGTAGTAGTAAATATGGAATCAGGTTTTTGAGTTGAGAGCGAGTTTTTTCATCGTATCGCATAGAGGCCTGATAACTTTTAACTTAGATAACTTTTGAAAAAATTAAATTTTTCTAAAAAACTAAGTTGAGTTAATTATCAAGCTATTAACAAAATCTTTCCTAATCAATCAAATTTGAAGTTACGCCAGTTGAACGTAATGCCATATTCATCAGAGTTTTTTGTGAATTGGCTTCTGGAGAACCCTCATAGGGACGGCGTTGAATGTAAGTACCATCGGCTTGTAACTCCCAAGCTTGGCGATTATCTGCAAGCATAATTCCTAGAATCTCTTGTAAATCTTTAGCGATATCTGGGTCTTTAATGGGGGTAATTACTTCCACTCGCCGATCTAAGTTGCGGCGCATCCAGTCGGCACTGCCAATATAGATTTCTTCTTGTGTGTTGTTATGAAAATAATAAATTCGAGAATGTTCTAAAAAGCGACCGACAATGCTGATTATGTGAATGTTTTCACTAATGTCTTTGAGTCCCGGACGCAAACAACAAATACCCCTAACAATTAAATCAATTTGCACTCCGGCGCGGGAAGCTTCATATAAAGTGGCGATAATTTCCGGATCGACCAGAGAATTCATTTTGGCAACAATGCGTCCAGAAAAACCATTTTGAACATTTTCGATTTCGCGGCGAATCAGCGCTAAAAAGCGATCGCGCATATTCACAGGTGCAACCAGTACTTCTCGATAAGACTTTTGCCGCGAGTAGCCTGTTAAGAAATTAAATAAATCTGTGATGTCAGCACCCAATTCTTCCCGACAACTAAACAATCCCAAATCTGTATACAATCGTGCAGTTTTTGGGTTATAATTACCAGTCCCGATATGAACGTAGCGACGCATCCGGTCTTTTTCTCGCCGGACTACCATTACGGTTTTGCTATGGGTTTTGAGTCCCACCAAACCATAGACAACGTGAACTCCAACTCTTTCTAGTCGTTTTGCCCAATAAATATTATTCTCTTCATCAAACCGTGCTTTTAATTCCACCAGTACAGATACTTGCTTGCCATTTTCGGCGGCGGCGATTAAAGCATTGACAATGGGTGAGTCGCCGGAAGTCCGGTAAAGAGTCATCTTGATGGCTAGTACATTCGGGTCATAAGCAGCGTAGGTAATGAAGCGCACCACTGAGGCCGAAAAAGATTGATAGGGATGGTGTACTAACAAATCTTTTTCCCTAATTACCGAAAAAAAGTCTTTTCCTTCGTCCGTTTCCAGTACATCTGGGTCTAAACTCGGTTCTCTCAGACGTTGCAGGCGCGGTGGTACAACAGATTGACGTGGCGGATCTTTGAGTTCTGGGAGTGGCAAGGACATAAAAGACATCAAATCCCGCAATCCCAAAAGGCCATCTACTTCGTAAACATCGCTGTCTGTTAAGTCTAAATCTTGTAATAATCGCGATCGCACTGGTTCTGGTGTTTGGGATTGAATTTCTAGCCGGACTGGACTTCCACCCAAGCGCCGTTTTCGCAGTTCTTGTTCGATCGCTAATAATAGATCGTCGGCTTCATCTTCTTCTAAGACTAAATCGGCGTCGCGGGTAATGCGGAACGGATGATATTCTTGAATATTCATGCCTGGAAATAGGGATTCCAAGTTATGAGCGATCGCTTGTTCTAAAGGTACCCCAACCCAGTGAATCGGTTGTTCGTTATCTTGGCTTGCCAAGTCACGCGGTAAGGGTAGAAATCGCGGCAAAACGCTAGGTACTTTAACTCTGGCAAAAAATTCTTCGTCGGTGTCTGGATTTTTTACCACCACTGCCAGATTCAGGCTGAGATTAGAAATAAAAGGAAACGGATGGCTGGGATCGACAGCCAAGGGAGTCAAAACTGGAAAAACTTGTTCTTCAAAATAGCTATCGAGATGATTTCGTTGTGTCTGATTTAAATCTATATAATTCAGGATATGAATCCCGTGCTTTGCTAATAGAGGGCGGAGTACTTGCTCAAAATTTTGATGCTGTTTCTTTACCTGAGGAATAAGAGTAGACCGGATATCGTCTAACTGTTGTTGTGGCGTGCGACCGTCGGGAGTTAACAGGCTAACTTTTGCTTCTACTTGTTGCTTTAAACCAGCAACGCGCACCATGAAAAATTCATCTAAATTAGAACTGAAAATTGCCGAAAACTTTAGGCGTTCCAGAAGAGGGGTGCGATCGTCACAGGCTTCATGTAAAACTCTGCCATTAAATTCTAACCAGCTTAACTCACGGTTAAGATAATATTGTGGATCGTTAAGATTGATGGGATTAGTGCTTTTTTTAGACTTTGCCATAATGAGCTAATGCTAGGCAGAGATAGCCATTTAACTTGGGGATATTAAACATAGTAAGTTAAATGGTGCTTAACCGTAACCTGAAACAAAAGTTAGTTATAGCTACGTTTTCTAGCTGGTTTTAATTGGTGCAATCTTTTAAATGTTTCGTATGATAGCACAGCGATGTTAGGCGACAACGTTATCTCTCAGAATTCAAATCCTTCTCCACAGCACATTATTCATGAAAATCGACTCAAGATTAAGCAAATATATGACACGGGCATTTTTATGGGCTAATTATTAAATGTATTTTACATAGATTTTTGTTGTTGCAAGCAGTCTAAAGCTTTACTCGCAGTTTTTTTAGATTTAGTTTTTTTCAATATAAGTTGTTGTAAGCATTACCACAAGCGCTATACATATATTCAATAAGTACAAAGTCTGCTATAGCTCTATCTTTTAGAATATTGATGCTCTTCTTGAAGCCACACTAGCAATTTTATTGATTAATTTTTTTAATTTATTACCGCTGAAATTTTTATAAAATCCAGTATTCTCACTGAGATTTTTCTTGAATTTAATAGTTATATTGAATACGCAAAGATAAACAACACGAGGAGTTTGTTAATCATGAAAATCTCTGCGATCGTTAAAGGAAGCATTTGTCTTTTAGGTTTAGTTAGCGTTGGTAATATCCTGGCTGCGCCAGCAAGTGCAGGTCAATCCGCAGCTCGTGGTGCTGTAACTCTTGTTAGAGCTTCTGGTGCTTCTATCAGTGTTAGTGGTGAATTAACTGTGCCCCAAAATGCCTACTACGAAAGCGACCTAAAAATTACACCTACATACACTGGCACATCAGGAGCCGACGATGAAGTAGTAGCAGATTTAACTATATCTCCAGGCACACCTAACACCAGTTTGCTCACTGCTAGCAGCAATCCTTTCGTAACTTCAGCAGCAGCAGCCTTAGACGCAGCGGCTGGCGACATTGGCGCACAAGCAGCTATCATTCGTGCTGGTGCTGGCGTTAATGGTTTAGGTGGTTTAGAATAGACTAAATTTTTGCCCTGGAAGTACTTCTAACTTTTAACTGACACAACAGTTGAATAAATCTATACATGATAGGGAAGAGAAATAGCATTGCTATGTCTGTTCCCTATATTTATTTTGTGGCTTAGATTCCCGATTTTCTATTAAGAAGTCGGGAATCTTTTAGCATGGGTTTTGTATAAGTTAGCACAGCTGTATGTTGCCATTTAGTATTAGATATTGCAATAAAAAATTAAATTTTTTCTTTTAATTCCTCGAAAATAGAATAAAAGCGTCGGTGTTACTATACGCGTCCTCACCATTCGTTTACATAACTCTAATAACATCAATATAAATTATAAATCCTGAAACTCCTATCCAATGGCAAATAGAGAGCTTGTGTAACAATACGAACCCAAAACATGTCCATTATTAACAAAAATTTCATACCAAGGGTTCTATATTTTTATCTGCCAAAAGCAATAAAACAAATATAAAGAAAGATTCTACCTCCACTTTTATTAGTTGAGGTTGATTTTACATGGTCAAGTAAAAAGTAGCGCCAGAGATTCAGGAGTTTATAAATAATGAATAGTTTATCTAACAAATTGTCTATAATTATTCATCAAAGTATCTGTTTATTGAGTTTAGTTAATGTCACAAATTTTTTAGCAGCACCAGCAAACGCACAACAAGCTACTGTTATCGGTGCTGTCACTCTGATTAGACCTTCTGGCACTTTTCTGAGCGTTAGTGGCGAGGTCACTTTACCTTCTGGCTCTTATTTTGAAGGAGGTGTAAAAATTATACCTACCTATGGAGGAGTAGCAGGTCAAAATGAGGAAACCATTACTAGTCTAACTATCAGCCCAGGAATAGTTAAGAGTACTACACTTTCTAGCCAAAATTCATTCCTGAATACAGCAGCAAATTTATTAAATAATACTAGTTCGCTTCAAGATGTGACAAGTATAATTCGAGCAGGTGCTGGTAATAATGGCTTGGGTGCTTTAGATTAGATATATTTTATAAATTAAAAAGCTGAGATACCCGAATTTTTCAAAAGCTTGGGTATCTTGGCAATGGAATTAAAATCGATACCCACCTTGAAATTTAAGGTCAAATCCATTTTCACCCGTACCAATTTGGCTTTCTATAAACACACCATTGTCAGGGAAAGTGTGTCTAAAAATTAATCCATAATTTAAGCCAGAAACTCGGCTGCTTAAACCGACATTATTTATAGCATAATTTCTTAAATAAGCACCAAGAGAAATTCTTTTACTGATTCTTTGCAACCCCTGAAATTCAAAAAATAAGTTTTTGCCAATCTCTAGATTTCCCTTTAAATTTAAACCAAGGCTAGTACCAAACTCTCCATTCACAAGACCTAAAAATTCACCATTGCTATTACCTTCAATATAAGCGATACCAGGAGCTAAGGAGAAACCAAAATTTCTTTCTTGATGTTGAAAGAAATAACTTAAAAAAGTCGAAAAAGGATTATTTTTATTAGAAGCACTGTTCCAGTCAATTCTCAAGTATGGTATATGAGTATTAACAGCGACAGGTTTTTTATTAGAATCTAGGCGGACATCATTTTTAATATAATTGAGCAGAATATTAGTATAAATTCCTAAAGTTGGTTCTTCTATTCCTAAATTATTATTATTAACACCTGGTGCTGAATTAGCATCTACATTAAACCACATTCCCAAATTGGCAGTATAGTTAAAATCGCCAGAAGAACCTGCTGCTAACAATTCGACTGTTGGTAAAGATAGATAACCATTAAAGCTATTAAAATTAATACCAATTTTATCAACTCTGGTGAGTTCCATGTAATCGAACGCTATATCAAATGACCGGACTTGCAGCGGTACTATCGTATTATCGGCTGAACTATATTGTTGTACAAATTGTTGACCTTGGGAATTTGTCAAAATTACTTCTACAGCAGAAGATTCATTGATAGTATTGATAGGATCGATAGAAGTCTTATTTAATGGAATTGGGATACCGATAAAAGTGAGAGGGCCAAACCTTTCATTAGAGAGTCTGAGGTCAGAAAAGAATGTATCACCTTCATCTAAGATAGAAATACTTCTTTCCAGAAACTGAACTGCTCGCTTGTGATTTCCGGTTCTTACTTGCAAGATACTCGACTTGTTAGGAGTAATTTTACTGGGAAGTGTATAAGTTCCAGATACTTGCTCGAGTCCGCTGCCTGAATTACCATAAGCTAAAGTGCGATTCAGTCTATTATTAATTTGTCTCCTTTGAACAGCTGTAGCAGGTGTATTTAAAGGTGTAAAACCTTCTCCATTCTTAAATTTTTCTCTAGCTTCTTCTAAACCGTTTTGAATATTCTTAACTTTAATAGCTTCAAAAACTCCGCCCAATAGCAAACCTAATGTAGAATTCACTGATTGAATAGAATCAATACTAAGATCGCTAAAATTAGTAGTTAGAGATATGCCTGGGGCAGAAAAAATGTTAGAGTAAGTAGCCTTAATATCTACTGGGTCGTATTGGATTAAGGTGCGGTTATGAGGACGGCTAGCATAGAGTCTGTGCCAATCAGAGCTATCTTGAGTTTGAGATAGTGTTTTAAATTCAGGATCTCTTCTTCCTAAAGATACCCACATTAAAGAATTAAGATAATGAAAGTCTTTTTCAGGTTGAGAAAGAAAAGGATTGACTGCTACATTTAACAAATCATAGTTATCAAATTTCCTCAGTTGAGCGACCTTGATACCTGGAAAGGAAGTGACAGGAGCAGTAAAACCAAAACCTTCTCCGGTTAATATATTTCCCCAAAAGATTCCAGTAGCTTCTAAGGCACTTTTAGGAATAATTTCGCCCTCTTGAAGTCTGACGTTTCCATCATCTAGCAGAGGTTGCATGTTTGTTGTGGGAAAGCTTTGCAGAATCTTGGGAGCATTGGTAGTATCTAACAATTGAAATAAAGCTTGCCCGCCCTCAACGCTTAAAGTTGAGCCGCTACCAATAATCGGAGTAGGATTTTTGAGAATTGTGACATTAGGGTTGTTTTTGTCAACCCCACTATTAATAATAACTCTGCCAGCAGGTATGCCTTCAGGATTTATTAATTGTCCTGCTATTGAAATTATAGAAAAATTATCATCAGTAGCAACTTCACCAGTTAAATTTTGAAAATCTGTAGGTATAGCAAACAGAGATTGTAATCCCCAAAATGCCTGTTGTGAGGTAACATTTTGGGTGATAAAAGTATTAGTGTCTCTTCCTTGATAAATGATCCCTGCCTGGGAGCCTCTGGTTTCAACTACTATCCTATTATTGTCAAGTACCCAATAAAACTGGTCAGATTTAGGAAATTTAGCATAAGTAAATTTATCAATAATCTGACTTTCGCCAGAAAATTTTATATCTAAATTTGTATCTATATAATCTTCTTCAAAATTTGGTTTAAATAATTGATTTTGAAAAGTAAGATTATCTGTAGGGTTAACAATCCAAGGATATCTATTAGCGCTAAATGTTAAGGCATCTAGAATTATTTGTTTTTGTGCTTGTTGTTGATTTTTGGAACGACGTAATTTTTGTATAAGTATTTGTTGTGTTGATGTATTGGGTTGAGTTTTATCTGGTTGAGTTTCTTGCTGTTCTGCATCATCTGGTTTAGGAGGTTGTACTTTATACTCTTCAATTGGGATGACGTCAGCTATGGTAAATCTGGGTAAAGGTTTTGGATTTTCAGAGCTATATTTGGCATTTTTTAAGGTTTGTCTTAAAAGTACTTTACTTTGAAAATTATCTATTTTTTGATAATTACTACTTTTTAAATCAAGACTATGTTGACTTTTTACATCTACAGCGATCGCAGATAGTTGAATTAATATAGCTTTAGAGATAATTGCTGAATATAATAAACAAATTCCAATAATTTTTGCATTGATTTTGAATCTCATTAGGGAGATACCAATAATAGTCTGAATGGAAATTTTCAAAATATTCACAATAATGTTTTGGGAATTTAAGCTATTGGAAATTGGTTAATTTTTGAGATAGTTCATCATTTAAAATTCGGTTTTTCTATTTGTTGTAGATGCATTCAAAAATAGTTTCGGTAAATCTCGATATAGGTTGCTTAAGAAATTGAATTTTTTATACTAGCTGTAAAGAATAAAATAGTATTAAGCAGATTTACCGCAACAAGAGTGTAATTCTTGAGTAAAACGTTCAACCTCAGCAAAATCACCAAAACTCAAAAATTTAGCTATTTTTTAGCCGTATAAATACGTAATTTGAAAATAATCAGTTAAAAAAAATGGAGTCAAAAAATGTTTCAAGCTACTCGCCGTCGTCTAGCAATTTGGTACACTGCCGTAACTGCTGTATTACTATTACTGTTTGCTAGCGGTGTCTACTTATATGTGCGTAGTACGCTGATTGAGCGAATAGACGATACCCTTAATCATGTAGTGGAAATAGTAGAGCGATGTTTAACAACAAGTCCCTGTGCGTCTACCCTCATACTTGAACCAGTCAATTCTGATGCTGATAAATTTCGTATTAATGTAGAAGCAAGCTTTCCTGATAATGCCGACAGCGTAGAAGATGACCACATCGACCTCGAATGGTTTAGTCCCACTGGCGAATTAATTTGGTCAACGCTATCCGAACCTCTAAATATTCCCATTCATGCCAACCGCACTGGTGAAACTGTGCGTGTAGTCAAAGAAGAAAAGGGGAGATGGGGAGATAAGAAACTTCTTACTCCTGACTCACCACACGCTAAACGTGCCGTTACTGCTAACAGCACTCAGCACTCGCCACTTTTATTACGACAAGTCACAGAACGAGTGGAAGTAGGACGGCAAGTATTAGGATATCTGCGCGTTAGCCATCCTTGGTTTGAAGTCACTAAACCGAGTCGTGAATTTATTTTTGATTTGGCGCTAGGTATTTGGTTAATGTTGGTTTCTGTGGCTGCAAGTGGTTGGTTTCTTTCAGGTAAAGCTATGGAACCAGTGGATGAGTCTTATCAACGTCTCAAACAATTTACTGCTGATGCTTCTCACGAACTGAGAAGTCCCATTACTTTAATTCAAACTAATGTGCAAGTTGCCCTTGCTGATTTGGAATTAGCAGAGGCACAAACTACTGCTTCCGTGCAATATCGGCAACAGTTAAAGATGGTGGAACGGTTAACGCAGCGTTTAGGTAGGTTAGTTAACGATTTACTCTTCCTTGCAAGACAAGATAGTGGTATCAGCAAAGATGTCTTTGCGCCTTGTCCGTTGGATGCTTTGCTGATGGAAGTTCTTGAAGAACAACAGCTATTATTTCCGGAAAAAAAAATTGCCTTGACTTTAGATTTAATCGATCCTGACATCTCGGAAACTAGCCCGGAATTACTAGAAAATTGGTTTACCCTTGTGGGCAATTGGGATCAATTAGTGCGACTGTTCACAAATTTGATTGCCAATGGCTTGCATTACACACCAGCAGGTGGACGGGTAAAAGTGGAATTGGCGCGGATAGAGGGAATAAATCGCGTTTCTGGACGACGTTACATCGGCAGCCAGCTGCAAGTTAAAGTCAGCGATACTGGAGTAGGAATTCCACCAGAGGCGATACCCCGCTTGTTTGACCGCTTTTATCGGGTAGACCCCGCACGCACTCATAGCAGTGGAAATAAAGCTACAGCCAGCGTTACTGGTTCGGGATTAGGATTAGCGATCGCTGCTGCTATTGTCGAACATCACCAGGGTCATATTCAAGTTGAAAGCACCCAAGGCATCGGTACCACCTTCACCGTCACTTTACCAATAACTCTTGAGTCTTAAATTCTTAATTGAACTATAGTAACTCGCTTGAATTGAACTTATTTGCTTTCGTTAGAGAGTAGTGAATCAGGCTTTTCGAGTCGGGGGCGAGTTTTTTCTTCCAATCAATAGAAGCCCTATATTCTTTCTTGTGGTAGATGTAAACGTTCGGCTTTTTTACTAATAATATTTTAGAGAATAAAACAAAAAAATAAAAACGCTGTAAACTTCCTCGACGATTAAGTTTTTCTGTCTTCAGAAGTAAATACGATCTATAAATATATTTAATTTTCAATTCTATAGTTAGATATAAAAGATAAAAATCATTGGTAATTTAAAAATACGATTAAGAATTTAGAATTTCTAGAACACTTATCATTAACTAGACTTACACACCATATAAATCTACTAATCTTAGTAAAATCCTTAGAAATTCTGAATTCTTGCATTTATTTGAAAGAAAATTTTTGAACCTTAAGATAACCTAAATTTTTTCAAGGAGTTAGTAATGGTTAATAATTCTCAAATTTTTCGCAAATCTGCTGAATTCTTGGGCGCTATATGCGGAGGGCTACTAATTACCCTACCAGCAATTCCCCAATCACTAGCACAACAATATCCTTCCCAAGTTAACCCTTCTACTTCTCAAGTTAACCGTTCTACTCCCCAGGTTAACCCTTGTCCTCGTATTTTCTACGAAGAACCACATAACTCTCGTGTTGTTGTCCCAGAAGGATGCCCTCCGAATGCACTAACCCAAAGGCTAGCAGCACAAGGGCTTCTTCCTGTCCCTACGACTACATCACAAAACCAGGCAAATCCATCACAAGAACAAATCAGATTGGGTGTAGGCGGTGAAGCACCTGCACAAAACACTTCTCCAGCAGTTAATCCCAATCCTAGTATTCGGAATGAACCGCCCTATAATCGTTCTGGAAATACTTCGCAGCCTTCGACATCATCAGAACCAAATGCGATACCAGGAACTCCAGGATCGGTTACCCCAGATACTTCTAGCACTCCACAAGAGCCACGACAAACCCCTAGTGCTACGATCGCAATTACAAATAATGCAGTTAATATCAGACTGGTAAATGACACTGCGGCTGATGTAACTTACCAAGTCATCGGTGATACCGCACCCCGATTGTTACGCGGTAAATCTGATGTCACACTCCGAGGGCTAACCGTACCAGTAACGGTGACATTCCAACGAGGAGACGGGGGACAACTGTTAGCAACTCCACAAACTTCATCACAAGCACAAACCTCATCACAAGCAGCAAACTTAGAAGTTAGATTTAACGAAACTGCTGATGCAGCACAAGGGAGAAGTGCTTTAAGAATTGAGCGAAACGGTTCAGTATTCTTGAATTAAAAAATCTACATTAAAAGTGAGGAGTGAAGAGTTAGTTATATGGTGGGGTGTGAGACTAAAGTCTAACTTACCCGAATTAAGATTAACTCCGAACTCCTAACTTTTATTACCGCTTGAGCATTTTTGTTAGTTTATCGAGCAATAACAATTCTTGTTTGCTATCTTGCAATCTTCGTGCCAAGATAATCGCTCTTTCATAAAAATTCCGAGCAGTTGGGTAATTACCCAACTGCTCGTATAATTGAGCGTAGGATTCAAAAGATTTTAATTCTTCTTGGGCATTTTGTAATTCTTGGGCGAGTATTAATCGCTCCTGTAATAACTCAAAAGCGCGTTCGTGGCGACCGACAGCGCTATGAGCTTTCACTAAACCATCAATTGCTCGTAATTCGTTAGTGCGATCGCGATTAATTTTCGCAATCTGCATTGCTGCACCGTAAGTACCAATAGTATCTTGATAATTTCCCGATGCTAAATAAGCATCACCTAAATTATTTAAAGTATTAGCCTCACCTATGACATCACCAGTTTGACGCCGAAAGATTAAAGCATTTTCATATAATTTAATTGCCTTATTGTAATCTCCCAACCGCGCTGTAACTAATCCCAAATTGCTCAGAGATAGCCCTTGACCTTCAATATTTTTGACATCTTGAGCAATTGTCAGTGCCTCTTCAACAGTTTTACCAGCAGCAGGAAATTCTCCTTCTTGCAGCAGAAATGTCGTAATATTATTCAGGACAAAAATTTGAGATTGAAAATCTTTAGTATCGCGAGCGATCGCTAATGCTCGTCGTAAAGCATCTTCTGCTTCTTTTGAACTTTCTAGCTGAATATAAGCCTTAGCCAGCAAATTATAAGCTAAACCTTGGGCTTTCAGGTCGCCACTTAAGCGATATAGTTCTAGCGCCCGCAAGCAAGAGGCGACTGTTTTGTTGGCATATCCTGAAGCATATTGTTGTTCGCCAATACGCAGCAAACTGTCTGCTTCATCTCTTGATTCTCGCCCAACGGAACTATTTAAAGGACGGTGGAGTTGTTGCGTAATATCAACTGCACCAGCCGCTATGGGAGTCAGCAGAAAAGTAAATACTAAAAAGCTGTACAGAAGTACTTGGGGGCGAAAAATCGCAGTTACATCTGCCTTTTGCCTGGGAAATACAAGCTGTTGTCTCATAAAACTTACCTATTAAGTTGCGGGCTTAAGTAGAAAGACTAAAGTGAAGTTTTAATTTTAAAAAGAAGACAACAAGTACTCGCGTTTATACGTAACCTAAGATTGGGTAAAATCTTCGCCAAGATATATGGCACGAATGTCTGCGGGTAATTTGTCCTCTAGCATACGATAGCCTTCTTGGAGAAAATTGGCTACCTCGTGAGGAGCGATCGCTTCTCCTTCAGCTTGCAGATAAGCAGCAATTCTAGTTTCACTCCAATGGAAAGTTTGAGACATCAACACAATTAAGCGCAGAATTGGAGGTAATTGGTCTAATGCTTGTTCTACATAGCACCATAGCGGCGGCGAAGTTGCTTCCAGAGAATAATGAATTGCCTCTGTGGGTGGTACTTTAATCTCGTTAATACAAAAAGCAGTCATGTTAATTAACCAATTTTGCATGGTTAAGCTTTCTTGACCTGATTCCGAAGGATTTAATTTGAGTCCGCCGAGTTCGTAGTAAATATGCCGCCAGGTAAGGGCAAACAGATAATCTGCTTGCACGGGCGATCGCGCCGAATGCCGAATTAGGGTATACACTATGGGGCTATAACGGCAAAAAATCACTGTAAAGTACTTGCCAGCATCCGGATACTGCTGAAACAGAGCCAGTAATTCATCGTCACTATGATGAAACAGTGACTTCACCAGGGGGTGGTTAGTTTCAGGAAAAGAAGGAATTTGCATCAGCCTTGCGATTGATAGTTGTTAAAATAATTATGGAAATTGCACTCTTGTAGTTAATCGCATAATATCTTGGTGTTGCTCAATTTGTAGCCCCAGACTCAGACTACTTAAGTATTGATAAACTAAAAACAAGGACTTAATTTTAGTCTCGTTCGACAATCATAAAAAGCCTCTCCTTTATAGAAACCTTATTTGTTCATGGTTATAGCAGTTAGCGCGATATCACTTCTCTTCAGCCCCGTTATTTTAGGCTCCTTTTTGCCCTCCTTGCCCTTGGATAGCCTCTTCTCCACCCAAGGCATCATGGTGATGCTGCTGGCGGCTTACGCTGGTGCGATGTGGATGTTCCTCACCAGTGCCCCAAAAGTACACACTGTGATGGTGTCAGATTTAGAGATTGCCCGGCAATTATATGAAGGGCTGCTAGATTTGCCAGCAGCTGAAGTGCCTTTGCACTACTACTACAACTACGAACAAACTATAGGCGCAACTGGAATCGATCCGCTGTATATGTCTACCGGGCCGAGTTTTTCTAGTAAAACTATGAATAGCGGTAGCGAAGGGCTGTGGTATCAATTGAAGAAAAATACCCAGCTACACGTCATTACAGGGGCGAGTTTAGGTAGCAAAAATCAGCAACGTCACGTCTGCTTTGACCACGAATGTCTGGAAATGATTTTAATGCGAGTCGAAGTGCGCGGTTTGAAATTCAAAATTCGTAATAATAAGCCCTTGAATTTTTTGGTCAAGGATTATGAAGGGCGGATTATTGAACTAGCTGAAGTAGCAAATTAGCTTTTAAAAGAGAATTCACAAGGCAATTAGCTGTATCTTAGAAAAAGTAGGGTGTGTTGTCGCGCAGAGCAACGCACCATTTTAATATAGGTGTAAATAAATTGGAAAAAATGTATACATCTCACCTATATACAACAGATTTCTATGCTTCGACGCAAGAGCAAGTTAGGTGGCTCAAAAATCAAGAATGTTCTATTGTTCCTTGCAAAATTTGTTGGCGGCGAGTTTCATATCTATAAAAATGGTGCGTTAGGCTAAAGTCATAACGCACCTAATATTGAATGATAGTTACTGTCTCAACTCAGTTGTTCAAACTTAAATTTCCCCTTAATAAACTTGTTAAAATATTGACCTTTAGACGGTGCATTATCTAAGCCTTCCTTGATACTGGAAGGTACTTTGAAATACTCGTAAACACTTCCACTATCAAATTCAATAGTCAGTGTTTGAGTTTTTTCATCGTGGGTAAATTGCTTAATAACGCTGCCTTCGGGCTTGAGTAGGGGGAAGGCAATTACATCCCTAATACTGGGAGAATCTGTTAGTAACATTACTAAGCGATCGATTCCAATTCCTAAACCACCAGTAGGCGGCATACCATATTCCAAAGCTGCCAAAAAGTCTTCATCTACGCCCTGCGCTTCTAAATCGCCAGCAGCTTTTCTAGCAGCTTGCGCTTCTAAACGTTCTCTTTGGTCGATCGCATCGGTAAGTTCTGAGAAGCTATTGCCAGTTTCTCGCCCTACTATAAATAACTCAAATCGTTCTACCAAACCAGGTTGAGAACGGTGGGGTTTTGCTAAGGGCGAAATTTCTACTGGATAATCAATTACAAAGGTAGGTTGAATTAAATTGGCTTCTACTTTCTCTTCAAAAGCCAAATTTAGTAACTTACCAATTGATTGGGCTTCATCTACATCAGGAATTCCAGCATTTTTACTTGCTGTTTTTGCTTCTTCTAAAGTTTGGAAAGAATTGAAATCTAAACCTGTAATCTCTTTAACTAAATCGTGCATTGTCACCCGCCGCCAAGGTGGTGTTAAATCTATAGATTCACCTTGGTAAGTAATTTGCAGCGTGCCGAGTACCTCTTGGGCAACAGTGGTAATAATCCCTTCTGTTAGCGCCATCATATCGTTGTAGTCGGCGTAGGCTTGGTAGATTTCAATAGTTGTAAATTCGGGATTGTGTCGAGTCGAAATTCCCTCATTGCGGAAAATTCGCCCTAATTCAAACACCTTTTCAAAACCACCTACAATTAATCGCTTCAGATGGAGTTCTGTAGCAATTCGCAGATACAACTCCATTTCTAAAGTGTTGTGGTAAGTGATAAACGGACGTGCATCTGCACCCCCAGCTTCACTTTGCAAAACAGGCGTTTCAATTTCGAGAAAATCCCGCTGTTCCAAATAGCGACGAATCCCAGCAGTGATTTGGGCGCGGCGGCGGAAAGTTTGCCGCACTTCGGGGTTAACAATCAAGTCAACGTAGCGCTGACGGTAGCGCTTGGCAACATCCGTTAATCCATGCCACTTGTCGGGTAGGGGCAACAGAGATTTTGTCAGGATGGTGTATTGTTTGACGTAGACAGATAACTCGCCCTTTTCAGTCCGTTTAATACTACCTTTGGCTCCCAGGATGTCACCTGCATCTGTCAGCTGTTTCAAATGATTGAATGCATCGGCATCAATATCTGCCATACCTTCTTGGATGCGATTTTTCTCCAAATAGAGCTGAATCGTGCCGGTTTCATCTTGTAAGGTGAAGAAAGCCAATTTACCAAAAACGCGACGCGCCATAATGCGTCCGGCTATAGCAACTTCTAAATCAACTTCTTCGCCGCTGGCTAAATCGGCAAATTGTTCTTGCAACTGCGCTGCGTGATGGGTGGATTCCCAACGATAGGCGTAGGGATTAGTGCCTAACTGCTTGAGCTGGTTTACTTTTTCCAGCCTTGCGGCACGGAGATCTTCTTCCGACATGGTAACGAACTCTCATAGGGCAAGATTAATTATAGATGCTGCAACCAAGTCGGATGCTTATCTGCTATCTTGAAAAACTTCAGATTTGCTGTCGCTATCAAACACTACCAAAAATTTAGCATCGGGTATTAAGCGTTCAACAACTTGCAAATAGCCGTCAGCATCCGATTGGGTTCGGAACCGAGCTACAACAATTCGTTGCATATTGGCAAGCAAACGCACAACTAACCAACTATTGAGGTTGTCTCGATAGGGCATAATAGATAAGTCTCCATTGAGTGTGGAGCAAAAGCCAGTGCCGAACTTTCCACGGTACGCACTGGCTTTTTGCTTAGTCAAATATTATCGGGAAAAAACATAAAAATTGTTAGGTTTTTTATCATACCAAACTTAGATGATTTTGAAACAAAAATGTGTCAAAACACTTTCTAAATTGCTAAATAAAGCAACATAAATTTATAGTTTGTGCAAAAATTGACAATCTGAGATATAACGAATTTCAAGAAGCGTGAAGTAGACAAACTAAGTTTGGCAGGCAGCGATCGAGCCTGTTTATTATCATGCGTGGGGGAGCGATCGCAGTTTTACTCCTGAATGAAGTTGCATTTTTCTTGGAAGGCACAGATATTGCCAAACCAAATACAATGACACAAACTAAAGTCCGCTTGTGGAATGTAAATGAATATCACCGGATGCTTGAGACGGGTATTATCGCAGCTGACGAACGGGTGGAACTCATAGAAGGGCAAGTTATTCCGATGAGTGCCAAAAATCCCCCACACGCAGCAACAACTCTATGTGCATCCGATTATCTCAAGCGGTTGCTGGCAGAAGTTGCCCTAGTTCGGGTACAAGACCCCATTCAATTAAGCCAATATTCGGAACCCGAACCAGATATTGCTGTTGTCCGAATCGATACGCGAAAATACATCGATCGCCATCCTGCACCGAATGATATCTTTTTACTCATTGAGGTGGCGGATACAACATTAGAAACAGATCGCAAACAAAAAGCGCTTCTTTATGCTAAAGCAGGAATTACTGACTACTGGATTTTAGATGTGAATCAGCGTCAGGTTTATGTTTTTCGCGAACCTGAGTTAGAAGTTTACAATCTAGAATTTATTTTGCCAGAGGATGCAACATTATCCTTTATTGCATCTCCAGAAATTGAAATTCAGATTAGTCAAATGTTTCCCTCAGTGTGGCGATCGCAAGTATTTTAATTGGCAAATCAAACCTTTATTTTTCACTTATTCGTAGCGAATTTCGAGACAAAATCGCCTTTATTTTCAAGTTAGTAAATTTCAGTATTGCATCTACTAATTCTTGTTGTTCTGGTTGTAGATTCAGAGTTTTTAGCGCTCCATCGATATTGTTACCAGCGCGGAGGTTGCGAGCAAGTTGGTCGCGCTGAGATGAATTTAAAACTGCTTGAATTTCTTTGTTTCTTCTCTGACGTACAGCCTGGATCTGTTGGCTTTGTTGCGGAGTCAGGTTAATCTCTGAAGAAGTGGAATTACTGCCAGCTTTATTACTTTGGGCGACAATAATACTAGAAGTAGTATTTAGTTCAAGGGGTGCAGCTAAGGCAATTCCGGGCATCACGAGAATAAAGACAAGGATATTAGCTAACACAAAAAGCCGTTTTGTCAATTGAATTGCCATATTGAAAAATGCCTAATTTAATCCTCAGATATGGTTTAGGGACTGGGGACTGGTGACTGGTGACTAGGGATTAGGAAATGGGGAGATGGGAGACAAGGCGAAAAAAGGATAAGGTGACAAGGAGAATCATTCTTAACTCCTAACTCCTAACTCCTCACTCCTCACTCCCAATCTCCAATCCCCAATCCCTCTTACGTATTATCCGGCCTTTTCCTTCTATTAATTTCGCGTTGTAATTCTTCAATTTGACGGCGCAAAGTTTCTTTTTCAATTTCGGAAGACTCTGCGGGAACATTTACTGCTCCGGAAGCAGGCGATCGCTGATAGTTTCCTTTGCGAATTTGCTGATATTCTTCTGATACTGCCCACTCCCGTAAGTAATGCACGCGTTCCACAGGGAAAGGATGAGTCATGGCTACACCTTGAAACCCAGCGTACATTAATAATTTATACATTTGATTCAGTCCATCTTCATCAAGTGCTTGATAATTTTCAGACTGCTTAATAAATTCTTGTAAACTACATTCATTGGCATATTTGATACTACCGCCTGTGATTTTCATCATCGTAGTCATCACAGGATTTAAGTCATCCATTACTAATAAAGCGGCGCGATCTGAGGATAACTCGGCTTTACGTCGCCATTCATAAAAGGCAAGCAACAAACCTTGAGTAACAAAATCACCAATGCCGAAGGTTAATTCACCAACTCTAGAAGCGATACTCCTCGCCCATATCGCCATTTGAATTAAAATAGTATGACCACATTTAATGTGCCCCAGTTCGTGGGCTAACACCGCCCTAATTTCGACTTCGTTTAGTAAGTCTAATATCCCTGTATTTATGACTATGTAAGGATGTTCTTGTCCGAGTGCGTAGCTATTAGCTTGGGAATTTTGCTCAACAAACAGTGCAGGTTCGGGATAAATATCCAAATCTCGCACGCATTCCCGAAAAATCTGGTAAATAGTGGAATATTGGCGCGGCCCGACTTGGATGGTGTTGCCCATTAGATAAACTAACTGAGGCCGTTCGGCGAAAAATTCCACAAATTTACGGGCTAAAAAATCAAATCCCGGTAAATTACGTAAAGCTTGCTCGGCTTGGCTATCTAGCGGATGCCTAAAGGCTTCGCTGGAAATTCCTGTGTAGGTTGGCATAATTAGGTAATTGGTGATTGGTCATTAGTCATTGGTCATAGGTCATTAGTCATTAGTCATTGGTCATTAGTTTTGGACAAATGGCTAATGACAAAAGACAACTGACAACGGACAAGTGACAAATGGCAAAGAACAACATAATAGAAATGGGGCTTGATTGGTAAAAGTCACTTTGTTATGGGATTAAAAGCGTGTGATTGAGGCAGAAGTTCATTTGTCACTACATAACTTTTTGCGATCGCAGGCGGGGTTCCCTTCCTGGCCCCATCATTTAACGATGGCACGGTTGGTAGCACGCGCCTTGCGACTCGAACGTAGCGCCCTCATTCAAGTAGGGGCGGTTTCTGGCTATCAAGGTCGATATCGTACCAGTTTCGTAGCATCAGCCTTGATGTGGCACGGCCCTGTAATTATTGTTGCTCAAGAAGCAGTACAACAACTTTTGTTGCGGGTGGAAATTCCTCGCTTACAGCAGTGGCTACCAGCCAGCAAACCGATTAGGACTGGTGACGCATGGCCTGATGCCCAGTTCCAAGGGCTACTGTTGACTTCCCCAGAAGCTTGGTTAAAAGGACAGTTGACAGATAGCGATCGCTTTCCCCCAGGCATTCCGACAATTATTGATGGTGTAGACGATCTCGAAGATTGGGTGCGTCATCAGCTAACCCAAGAGATTCAACCCCATGATTGGGATCGACTCATGTTAGCTTGCCCAAACCAAGCTGAAGCAATTCGTGAAGCACGGATACAGCTGACACGCGAACTTTTTCAGCATCCTGCTAATCCTTATGAGTGTTATCTCATCTCTCAGCCAGAAGTAGACATTTTAAGCCGTCTTTATTCTGTTTTAGACCCGAGCAATATCCCAGATAACTGGAAACATTTCTGGCAAGAATTTCAACTACTCAACGAAAGTTTTTCCTCCCCTGCTCCCGAAGCTTCCCCTGCCTCCTCTGCCCTCTTCTGGACGACTATTGCCCGTCGCCAAGGTTTATTTTCTTTACACTACGCCCCAATGGAATTAGGAGAAATACTTTCCCCCATTTGGCAGCGACAACCAGTAGTTTTAATAGGCAGTGCCATAGAACCGGAAACTGAGGCTCCTCTTTTCCGTCAGCGTTTGGGTTTGGAAGATGTAACTTGCCTGAAATTTTCTTCCGAGAGTCAAGCTGAAGCAATTCAGCTGTATGTACCCTATAAGTTGCCCCTACCCAATACACCAGAATTTCAAGCAGCGTTTATTCATAAAGTCCGGACGCTGGTTTGTCTGAGTGCTACAGCACCAGGATTAACCGTTATCTTGGTGGGCGATGTGCCACTCAAGTCGCAAATCGGGACGATTTTGGCTTCAGAATTTGGTTCGCGGGTGCAAGTAGAAAAAACTTGTTTAGATGAAAATGGTATTTTGGTCAGCGGTTGGGAATTTTGGCGAGAACATCAGCGAGTCTTGCCTGCACCCCGGCTGTTAGTTATTGCGACTTTGCCGCTACCATCTTTGGAAAATCCTTTAGTAGCAGGCAGAGTAGTTCGTTATAAGCGATCGCATCAAGATTGGTTCCGTTTATATTTATTGCCAACTGCTTTGAATGAATTACAAAGAGCGATCGCTCCTGTACGCGAAAGTCAAGGTATTGTCGCTTTACTTGATAGTCGTGTAGTTAACCGCAGCTACGGCGCTCAAATTCTCGCAGCCTTAAGTCCTCTAGCACGCATTAACTATCTCGATCCGAGTCTGTTTTCCAATACAAATGAGGAAAATTCGGCATAAGGGGATGGCTTCGCCTTGGGCAAAGGGCAAGGGGCAAAGGAGAAAGGGAATAAACCATACCTTTCCCCTTTTACCTTTCACCTTTTCCCTACCCGAAGGGTTTTGCCCTATGCCCCAATTGTCTATAACCACAATTCCTGGCAAGATTAAAGTTAAAACTTAAGTTGATTTCAATTCCTAATTATGGGTGAAGCAAAACGTCGCAAAACTGCACTCGGGGAAACATACGGTCAAGAAGCTCGCATCTTGCCTTGGGTTCCCATCACCAAAAGTCAAGCAGAATTATTTGTCGCTTGGACTACTCGCGGTGCTTGGATAGGTATCGGTATTATGGTTGCTGCATGGCTAACTATTCGTTTTATCGGCCCTGCTTTTGGTTGGTGGCAAGTAGTTGCTTGATAATTATTGAGTGTTTCTAACACCAGCTAATATTAATGCGATCGCCTCTTGAGAGTGTTGTTCTAACATTGCTGGACTCAGAAACGGCTTGTCTTGACGATGATGCTCTGCATTTCCTATAGCAATAAAGTAAAACAAACAAGTTCCCATAATATTAATCGCTGATTGTAAGGGATCGAGTTTGCGAAATACACCTGTAGTCACCCCTCGTTCTAAAATCTTGACCAGTATTTTGTCAATACTCAGAGAACTACTGTGTTTGTAATATTGCCCTTGGTTTTGCACTGCTTCGTGAAACATAATCAACGGTAAATTGGGATTGCGCGATACACAATCGAGCAATGCTGCCAGAAATGTCTCTAAAGCAGCTTCAGGAGTAAGCTCATCCAAATCTAATTGTTGAGTAGTTTGCAAAAGGTCTGAGTGCGATCGCTCCAACACCGCCTGATACAATCCTTCTTTGTCCTGAAAGTAGTAATAAATCATCGACTTTGCCACACCTGTTTTCGCGGCAATTGCTTCTGTTCTAGCGGCAGTTAGACCATGCTTAGCAAACTCTTGTTGGGCTGCTGCTAAAATCACAGCTTGAGTCGCCTCAGCATCTCTGACTTGCTTAGTATTTAATGACTTTTTATCTTTTGTTTGACGTGGCACAAGATCTCTAGTTGTTCTACAGGTTTGTCAGTCAGTAGACCTCTTGCAAAACTCTTTTTGCACTCTTGGGGCAAAGGGATGCATGTAAAAGGGAAAGGTTTTTTCTTATCCCTTTCCCCTTTCCCGACTTCTGCAAGAAATCTAGTGTACTTGGGTTCTGATTTTGCCGAGTAAACAATAATTATTATTCAGTATTCTCAATTAGTTTTATCGACTAAAAAGTTAGTTGACAACAGAGGCGAAATTTTGTTAAAGATTAATCAACTGACTAGTCAGTTGATTAATTAGAAAAAATGCTGAGAAATAAGAAAATTATCATTATTGGCGGCGGAATTGGCGGTGCTGCAACTGCGCTTGCTTTACACAAGGGTGGTTTTGAACCAGTTGTCTACGAGCGAACAAAGCAGTTACGAGAGGTAGGGGCTGGAATTGCACTTTGGGCAAATGCTACACATATCCTGAAAAATTTCAGTTTGTTGAAGGAAGCGCTAGAAGTTGGCTATGTAACGACGAACTACCAATTCAATTCGCAAAACGGTAAGGAGTTGGTTAATATACCCGTTGATAATTTGGAGTTGCCTGTTATTGCCATCCATAGGGCGGAATTACATCAGCTATTGTGGCGTCACGTACCAAAGGAAAATCTTGTTTTAGGGCAAACTTTTGAGAAATTGGAAATCTTGGAAAACAAGGTTCGCGCTCATTTCAGTTCTGGTTTAATTGTCGAGGGGGATGCATTAATTGGATCTGACGGTTTGCGATCGCGGGTACGAGATGCGCTCAAGTGCAGTCAACCGCTTATCTATCGCAACTTTAAGACTTGGCGCGGTTTGACAGATTACGTTCCCAGAGGATACTATCCCGGCTACATTCAAGAGTTCTTGGGGCGCGGTCAAGGCTTCGGCTTCATGATGCTAGGTAAGGGGCGGATGTATTGGTATGCAGCCGCCACTGCAACTGAGGCACAGCCAGATGCGCCAATAGGTCGGAAAAAAGAGCTAGAAATTATGTTCCAAGATTGGTTTGTGTCGGTTCCTGAGTTGATTGCAGCAACTGATGAAGCTGATATTTTGACAACATATTTGTACGATCGCCCCCCGACTCAACCTTGGAGCAAGCAGAATATTACACTACTGGGTGATGCTGCACATCCAATGCTGCCAACTATGGGGCAGGGAGCATGTACGGCATTAGAAGATGCTTTTGTGGTGGCTAAATGCCTCAAAGAACAAGCGAATCCGACATTAGCTTTTCAGCAGTATGAGTTAGAACGGTTTCGTCGCACAAAGGCGATCGTTGAGCAGTCCTTACGAGCAGGAAAAATGGGTAAATTACATCACTCTTTTGCTGTGTTATTACGAAATTCATTTATGAAACTTATGAGAGCAAGTATCAGCAGTAGTTTTAAGTCACTTCATACCTACAGAGCTTAACGACAAACAGGCTCTAATATCAAGTTAGGATGATTAGTTATGATTGCAGTCCTCGCGTTACCCCTCCCCAACCCTCCCCTTGCTAAGGGGAGGGTGCAGTAAGGCGGGTGGGGTGTTTCAGGATTTATAAGTGATTAAGCGAACTTGATATAAGACTGTTATTTGAGCTGTGAAATCAGCCGCGGAAACACGCAAGAAGCAACAGATTTTTTCACGAATGATTTAGAAATGTTATCTAGATAAAAATATTGCCTAAATGGCAACATTGTTTTTCTGAGTTGAGATATTGTCAGTGTTGAGTTTAGCCATTATGAATACCTTACTCAGGCTTTTCTCTTAACTAAGTATTTTTTGTATCAAAAATTTTATTTTCTCTGCAATCACTACTGAGTTTACCAATTGCACCCTCATCTGCTCAAATATATATAGTTAAGAGAAACAAATTTGGTATACATAATAATCTGTGCATACCAAAATTTACGTTAGAAACGAAACAGATTAAACATGTAAGTAAGAGGTACTAAAACCACGTAAAACTACGTCTAACTATCTTTTAGTAGTGAATTTAGGTGCACGTAGTTGATAAAAAGCGAATTTGTAGGTTTTCTGTAGTTGACTAGTGGTAGATTTGAGTTATTCTTGGAGCGATCGCTTCGTGTAGGAATCTTCCCTGACAGGAGTGTATAAAGCTATAAGTTATATTTAACAATTCTGTCCCAGATTTTGAACTTCCAAACTGAATAGTTTGATACGGCGCTCAAAACTCTCATGTTCTACCCTAAACAAGGTAGTCAATTAAAGACTCAATATTACCTGTCTAGGAATTGTAATGAATAGTTTACAATACCAGTGGGTGAGAAAATCTAAAGAAAAGATAAAAGTAACTCAAATGACTGTGGTGTCTGGAGGACAAAAGTGTTTCTGAGACTAGCACATCAACATCGACAATTCGTCCAAGACTTGGTAATGAACCTGCAAGCCTTGGCGATTGTATTGGAGCGACGGGGTTATCCTGCATCCTGTTACACCTGTGGCGACCAGATGAATAGCGCATCGTTTATGGTTAGCTTGGGTGATAACCATTTGATTCGGTTTTTAGTGTCCGATTATGGAATTACTTGGACGGAAATGCGAGACGATCGCGAATTAATGAAGCTAGAGGGTGCGGAGGCAATTAACCAATTACAGGAGTTGGCTAATCTTGTCAAGCAATCTATGCAAATCGAAACAACCTCTAAAACTCTTGCCAAGAACTGTTAAGGGTTGCAAAAGATTGATAGCAAATTACAAATTCTCGGTAACTGGTGATTAGTAATAGCGAATTAGCGATCGCTCATTACTGATTCTCCATTACCATTAAGCGATCGGCACTGTATTAGCCTGTCGCGTGTTTTTTTGTATCTACCAAAATTTCATAAGCCAAATATTTGAGCCTTGAGTTATCAGGTGTTAAAACGCACCATAGTCAGAAGTGGTGTATATGGGTACTGAATTCTGCAACATATTTTCTCTAGCAGCGTGCGCGTTTCCTAGCTGATTTGACCTGAGTCAATACTTTGCTGCTCCAGAGAATCAAGACTAGGCTTGGTTAAATATCTCCAAAAGCCAGTCTCAAAGCTGGATTTATCGCCTTTTCCTGCACTCTCTTGACAAATGTGCAATCACTCTAACCTGTCACGAGTGAAATCAGATTTAATTTTTAGTGCTTGGTCATAGGATGCGAGTGCTTCTTCATTGCGTCCTAAATCTCGTAGTGCATTGCCCCGGTGATTCCAAACCTCGTAGTCATCAGGTTTAATTTTTAGTGCTTGGTCATAGGATGCGATCGCTTGTTCATTGCGTCCTAAATTAAATAGCGCATTCCCCCGGTTGTTCCAAGCTAGGTGGTCATCTGGTTTAAATTCCAAGGCTTTGTCATAGCTGGCGATCGCTTGTTCATTGCGTCCTAAATTCTGTAGCACAATCCCCCGGATGTACCAAGTTATGTGGTTATCAGGTTGAATTGACAGGGCTTGGTCATAGGAAGCGATCGCTTCTTCATTGTGTCCTAATTCATAGAGCGCAAGCCCTCGCAAGCTCCAAACTATATGGTCATCAGGTTGAATTGACAGTGCTTGGTCATAGGAAGCGATCGCTTCTTCATCGCGTCCTAATTTAAATAGCGCAATTCCCAAGTTGTAACAAGCTTCATGGTCATCAGGTTGAATTTCCAAAGCCTTGTTGTGGGATGCGATCGCTTCTTCATAGCTTCCTAAATTACGTAGCGCAATACCCCGGCCGTTCCAAGCTTCATTATCTGGGTTAAATTTCAGTGCATTGTCAAAGGAGGAAATCGCTTCTTCATTGCGTCCTAAATTCCGTAATGCATTACCCTGAAAGTACCAAGCAAGATGATCGTCAGGTTTAATCACTACTGCCTTGTCAAAGGAGGAAATCGCTTCTTCATTGCGTCCTAATTGATAGAGTGTAATCCCTCGCCAGATCCAAGCTATGCAGTCATCAGGTCGAATTGACAGTGCTTTGTCGTAGGATGCGATCGCTTCTTCATAGCTTCCTAAATTACGTAGCGCAATACCCCGGTCTTTCCAAGCTTCATGTTTATCTGGGTTAAATTTCAGTACATTGTCAAAGGAGGAAATCGCTTCTTCATTGCGTCCTAAATTCTGTAATGCATTACCCCGCAAGTACCAAGCAAGATGATCGTCATGTTTAATCGCTACTACCTTATCACAAGAGGCAATTGCTTCTTCATAGCGTCCTAATTGATAGAGTGCAAGCCCTCGTAAGTTCCAAACTTTGTGGTCATCAGGTTGAATTGATAGTGCCTTGTCATAGGAGGCGATCGCTTCTTCGTATCTATCCAGTTTAAAAAGTATAATGCCTCGCGATTTCCAGACATAATAAAGGTCAGACAAGTCATCCTTAGGTTCTAATTCTAAAGCTTTGTCTAGGCTAATGAGTGCTTCTTCATATCTACCCAATTCTTCCAATGTAATACCCCGACTTTTCCAAGCATAGTAATCATCTGAGTGAATTTGTAGTGCTTGGTCGTAGGATGCGATAGCTTCTTCATTGTGTCCTATTTTCCCTAAGGCATACCCCAGGTTGTACCAAGCTTGGTACTCATTAGGTTTAATTTCTACTGCTTTGATATAGGAAGCGATTGCTTCTTCATAACCTTGGTAATATTCTTCTCCAGCAGACTGTAATTTTCCCAAGTTAATCAGTAAATCATATTGGCGATCGGGTGTTTGATTATCTTCTGCTATTAATTCTTGAATTGCTATTATTTCTTGAGTTCTTCCTTCTCTTGTTAAAGTGAGATATTTTTCATCATCTGCATCCTTAATAATACGTGATGATTCTTTTTCTAAAGTTTCTGAATCTATTGGAAATTCAAACAATCCAGAACGCCAGTCAAAAAAGTCTGGGGCACGTTGAATAAAATATTTAATTGCAAATATCGGTAACAAGAACACAAAACAGATATTAAATTTCTCCTTCAACCGTTCTCGCTGTTGGTTGAGGTTAATTAAAACAGGTGGTACACCCTTCCAACTATATGAATAAATATCTCTACTATTCCACCCCATTAATCTTTTGCATTCTTCATATTCATAAAAAGAATGCTCTAATCCTGTGATAAATAAAATATTTATCTTTTCTTTATTTTCTAAAGAATCAATTATTTCATATAAATTAGTGACAGCTTGCTCCAGCCGTATAACTTCGATATTTTTATTTGTAATATTTTCTTTTACTTTAGTAATTAAATGCACACCCTCTGCCGGAGAGCAACGGACAAATAATAAACCAAATCCTTCTGTAAAATTCAGTGTGCGGACTAAGGCTTGATATTCTTCATTTATTTCTGATGGTAAATCCTTATCCCAATCAGTCAGTTCTAGGGTCATAATCTTAGCTGTGTAATACCTGATAGCCTACAGAGGTAGCCTTTGTTCATATAGCGACAACCTTCTCAAATATTGCATTTTAGTATAGGTATTGTGAATGACACAGTGATTTATTTTTATGATGGATACAGTCGATTAAAGGTATCTTGAAATTCTTTAATTCCCTTAATTAGAGGATGAATATCATACCAAACTTGACTTTCCCCTTCTCCATTTAGATAACGATATTCTAAAATACAGCGATTAAATAATAAGCCTCGATACAATGGATCGTTTTCTATTTCTTTAGAATGATACACAGTTGCCAGTGCTTCCCATTCATTAGCAAAAACTGTATTTCGATAAGTATTTCGCAATTCGCTCATTGAACGCTGTAAGGCTCGGTTAGGAATGGGTAGGCTGTTAGTGTATTTAATCGCCTCCTTCATTAATAATAATAAATTTCGCACATGACCTCCACTCATGAGGCATAGTCTTTCTAAAGCTTCCCGCTGCTCAAACATATCCACCACAGATAAACTAGAGTCTATCAAACTCAGACGTTTTTGCAGTATTTCTATAACTTTATTAATACCGCGTTGATAGGGTTGATTTTCAGGCGTTTGCACCATAATCATCGGCAATACCTGAGTATTACCATAGATATTAGCTAGGTCTGCGGCGCGATTAGAATACAGCAAAGAAATGGGTACTGTATAAAGCAAATGGCAATCTAAAGCTTGGAGTTGTTCGCTACGGTCGATAAAAATTTGGTCGTGATTGCTGCGTCCATCTTCTTGAGGTATAGGTACAATTCGGTCTAAGTTATCAGCAATTAGTACAAGTTGAGAATATCCTGAAGGTAAGTGCTTTTTGGCATCTTGAATAAACTCATTTAAAGCTGCAATCAAAGTAATTGTATGCGGATTGACACGTTCCCGAATTTTTTGGCGTTGAGTAGGTTCTGTTCGCAAATTTGCTGTTAATTTGGCGAATTGGGCAATTTGCCCTTCTATACTTAAGCTTTGTAAGGAGACTTCAGTTAATGCCAAATCTTTTAAATCTTGCCAACGTTCGTTTAACCAATTCAATAAACTAGCTGGAGAAGTGCTATCTTTTAATGCATCTAATAAGTGGCGGGTACAAGCTAAAAGAATATCAGTATATTGGGCATCTTCTGGATCGATATCTTGTTCATCGGCGGGAAAATAAACAACAAAGCAACCTTGCTCATCTAAATGTTGCTGAAGACGCAGTAATTCTGTAGATTTTCCAGCCCCGCGATGACCTGCATACAGTTGAGAGGTCATTCTGTCTGAATACAAAATTTCTCTACCTACTTCTACTAATATGTCACCATCTCCCCGCACTTCTGTACAATCAACGTAAGCGGGATCTCCTGCGGGTAAGGGGCGAAATGGATCGAAAACATTGTATATCCGTTTTAAAAAGGCAAAATCCTGGGTCATAAATCTAAATTCTCAGATTAGCGCCATATTATCCCAAACTTACAGAGATAGGTAGAAAATTAAATTGTCAGGTGTGTTATTGCTCAGAGTAGGTAATGATTGACAAATTACGGTGCGTTAGCCTACGGCATAACACACCCTACTAAAAGAATGAAGCTCAAAGCCCAAATTTCTCACGAGTAAGAAATTCGGGTTTAGGACATAATGACAAGCGTGAATGCTGGGAAGAGTAATAGTTTTACCTCCTGCCTCCTGCTATAATTCAAAGCTTTTAATCCAAAATCTCAAATCCAAAATTAAAGTCCGTTGCCAATTAAAATAAAAGGTGCCCAGTAGTACGGGTGGCTAAAGCGACCAACTTGCGTCGCGGGTGCATTACTTTCTTTGACGTTTGATTTTCCAGAGAGTAATGAGATTTGAGCTTGTCGTAGGGTTTCGGCTTTAGTTAACTGGTTAGACGAGAGAATATGATAAAAAGCGCTCATCAGTGCTTGCGTACCGCCATCATCTACAGACCATAACGACGCAATGGCGGCTCTAGCACCGGTTTGCTGCATTTGATAACCGAAGCCCAAAATTTCCTCACCGTTACCTAATTTGCCTCCCAAGCCGGTTTCGCAGGCGCTCAAAACTACTAAATCTACATTGGGAAGCGACCAAGTAGCAATATTTCTAAAGTTAACGCGATCGCCATTGCCGAATAAAATAAACGAATCTTCTGGTTTACCCACCACAAAGGCTGCATGAGTCGCAAAATGGACAATCGTATAATCATCCATTTGGGGTACAGTGACACTGGGGCTAAAGGCATCGTCTAAAAGCTTCGTAGTCTCCGGAACCGCCGCAGCTAAACTTTCTACTTCTCGCGTTGCAAAAGGCAAACCAGCGAAAGCAATCTGTCGATTTCCAACTTTGATTTGATAATTACCTTTAGTAAAAGCACCAGCTAAAACTCGCAAGTTAGATTGCTTTGGAGTGTTTAAGTTAGTCAAGCTAGCAGATGTAATATGGTTGACACTAAAGCGCTGCACTAGCCATTGTTTGCCATCATATAAAGCGCTTAAAGGAATGTAACGTAATTGGTCATCTGGAGCGTAAATTATAGTTTGCGTACCAGAGAGTTGCAATTCCTTTTCTATTGGTTTAATTAGCCAGCTATATAATTGGCGTGCAGGTGCTTTGATATTTTGACTGGGATTTGTTAAAGCTTTGCGGAAGTCCCCAATTGTTTGATAAATTTTTTCACTTTTCACAGCTACAGTGCGATGAATTGGTGGAGAATCGGGAGTTACTAATACCAATTCCAAGCTATTTTTTAAAATCAGTGGATAGATTAGTGCCGATTTTTGAGGTAATCGCGCTAAATTATCCCGAATTTGATTGAGGCTTTCCAAATCTACATTTTGCCGCCTAGCTGTACGGCTAATTTGTTCTATTTGTGCTTTTACCTCAGAACTATCGAGGAATTTGTTAAATTCATCTAATAGTTGCTGCTGATTTAATACTAACTGTTGGATACGTTGTTTTTGTTGTGGCGATCGCTCTTGGGGAGGAACTTTTCTCAGTTTTGTTAATTCTTTACCGAGGGCAACAGCATTATCTAGAGTTAAATCTAACTTTTGTTTAATTGGTTTTTCTTCTGGCACTATATCAATGCCTTTAGCAGTGCGTTGATTGCCTGGCACATTTTGGAGATACTCCTGTAGTTCTTCAACTTTGAGTAAATCCATTGTTCGTTGAGCTTCGGCAATACGTTTTTGCTTGAGTAATTTTTCACCCAAAATTCGATATGTCTGACTTACAGTAATGCTGTAAGCATCTGGTTGTGGTGCAGCCAGGGTTGATGGATTCAAACGAGCTTTTTCACGGTTAATGACGCAACCTTTGTAGAAAATAATTGCTAACTCTGGTTTTTTTTGGATATCGAATAAGTAACCTACATTACTATAGGTTTTGCCAAGTCGGACTAAATCCCCAAGTTCTTTATTAATTACTATGGCTTGCTGATAAGATTCGAGTGCTTCGCGATACTTTCTTTGACTTTGGTAGACTCTGCCGATGTTGTTGAATGTTACAGCTTCCCAAGAACGTTCTCCAAATTCTCTACTGATGGCTAAAGCTTGTTGTAATTTTTGCAATGCTTCTTGAGATTGACCTTGTTGAGATTGTTTGATAGCTTCTTGGTTGAGCCTTTCTATTTCTGAAGCTTGATTATTCTGGGGTAAAGCTTGAGCTTTTTCTCCAAAATGCAATTGTAATTTTATATTTGTACTTGGTCGGTTATTTTCTGGGTATGCTATCCCAAAACCTAGTACACTAAGTAGAGTCAAAGTCACAACACTAACATACCGGAGATTAGGCCGCATAATAAAACACTCCCTATACTCGGAAGTGTAAATTTTAAATCAAGAAGTCATGCAACGCAATTAATTTTTATTGATTTAGAGGTGAGTGCTAAATTATTTTTTAGACTTAAAAAACATAGGCAGACAAGATAATCAAAGATACTACTCTCATATTTGGATACTTTATAAGTAATACCAATTTTAAAAAAGAATGCGACAAATACACCATCCGTAGAGACGCGATTCATCGCGTCTTGAACCAGCGATTCATCGTGTCTTCAGACAAGGATGTGTTGCAGTCGTTAATTGAATTGGTATAAGTTCTCAAAATAAATGCCCAGAAACTTTAAAATGTCAGAACAAACACCAAATCAGCCACAATTACCACCAACCAGTGCCCTTAGCAATACATTAAATCGTGAATTTGAAAACTGGTTTGAATATCCTGTAAGAGTGCAACCCCACCACACTGACTATGCAGGTATTGCCTGGCACGGTTCATATCTTACTTGGATGGAAGAAGCGCGGGTAGAATGCTTGCGGTCTATCGGTATTGAATTTGCTGATTTAGTAGCTTTAGGTTGCGATTTACCAGTTGTAGAATTGTCCGTGCGCTATCACCGTTCAATTCAATTAGGTGTGGCAGCAATAGTCAAAACCCGTATGGCTGAGGTTACTGGCGTCCGAATTAATTGGGATTATGCCATTGTCTCAAGTGACGGACAAGAATTATACGTTACTGCCAAGGTAACTTTAGTAGCTTTAGATCGCGAAAGAGGCAAGATTATGCGTCAATTACCGCCAAGTGTTAAGGATGCTTTGGCTAAAGTTTCAGGATTGAATAATAATTGACCAAATAATTACTAATTCGTAATGGGCTATGCTCCGCTGCGCTAACGTAATTCGGAATTAAATAGGTAATAAATTCTGAATTTTGCATTCAGAATTTATTTTTTATTTGCCGCTTTGGATTTGGGAAATAGTTTGAGCAAACTGCGTTAGATGATGCCAAATATCTTGCGGAGTAATGCCAAAACCGATATTTAATAAAATAAGAATTGCGGCGAGAGTCAATGCATTAGTTATGGTGGCTTTCAATAGCTTCCACACTACTACGAACACAATCCAAGCTACAATCAGCGTAGCAATCATAATAGAGAAATTCCTTAATAATACCTGCTATTTGCAGACGTGTTGATTTAGAAAATTTAAACTTTTATTTAAGTAACAGTTACTATTACTAAAGCTGTTAAACCTAATTTTAAGTAGATACTAAAGCTAAGATTTTTTGTGTAACTGTCACAATCCTATATTACCGGAAAATAAAACAAAAATCAGATAAGAGGTAATTTATTTGGCAATTTGGCAGAATTTTTGGAAATAATCTTTTCTATAATTATTGTATCAATAATCACAATAGACAGAGTTATATATAGCAATCCTAGATGAATTATGAAAATTTGTGGTGTCTAGATCCCCGAATTCTCAAAGAAGTCGGGGATCTAATTTTTCACGAATGATTTAGGATTGTTATAGTAATTTAATGATTACTATATCAACTCGAAGGAGTCAAAAAACTTTCTAACATCACGGGCTTGAGGATTTTTATCGCTTCCTACGAAGAGCATATACAACCGTTGATTAGCAATCAAAATTCTACCTGTGAGAAAAATTCCTTCTTTTTCATCCCACAAGTTCATTTCTATGCCGGGATATGCACCTAGATTAATATTTTGCTGACTTAGTAATTTTTTCCCATCCTTTAACATCCCTTGTAAAGCAGAATCCAATAACTCAGTTGAGGAAATCTGAGTCACATCATTCTTAAAGTCAGCATAGCTAACCATAAACACATTTGTTTCATTAGTACTCAGATACATTTTTGTAGACTCAACACCATCATCCATTTCACTTTTATCTGGTGTGATGTCTGAAATGTCTTCACCTGGCATGAGAATAGAGAATTGACCGTCATCTGGAGAGAATTTTTTCCATTCTGGCGCTGGTGCGATACCTTCGCTGCTGCACGTAGCACAGATCTCACTTGATGTCGGTAATTGGGTTAGATTTAGATTTTGGCTGTTTATTGCCTCAACTTTGGGACTATTGAATGTTACTGCTGATAGGAAAATCAAAGCTGCTAGAAGTAATGTGTTGGACTTGGTGATTGTTTGTAACATGGGATTGTCTCTGGAAGTGGACAATTCCATCATCTACAAGCGAGACTTGAGTACAAACTGGCGTTGTAATTTAGTTAATTGAGTTAATTGAGTTAAATAGCCCTTTTAATTACGGCGAAAATATTGACGGTATAACTCGCATCTTGGCGTTACTTCATCACCTTGTAACTTTACTAGTCCAAGACTATATAATTTAAATCTGATGATATTGGGCAAATGTACTGGACTATTACTAGAAGCAACCTTTTGCATTGCATCCCATAATTCTGGTTGTTGCTGCAAAATAGATTCTAGACGTTGCAGATGTTTACTATAAATGCCTTGTGCTGTAGCTGCGGTTTGCAAAAACTCCGCTAAATTGATTTTTTCCAGAGCAATTTTATACAGAGCTAAACGCACTAAAAATGGATGTCCTCCCACCAGTTCTGTCAACTTTCCTACCTCTGTATCGCTCCATTTGAGTTGATGCCGTTGGGCTAAATCTTTAACTTGCTCGTGGGTAAATTCTAGTAATTCGACTGGCAAGCCAACGTTAAATGGTGATTGGTTTATATCTACTGGTACATAGGCTTCGGTGGAATATACTAACACCAATTGAAGTTTTTTCCAGATATCTCGACGTTTAGCTTCTTCGTGTAAAGCGCGTAATAATCCGAAAAAATCACTGTATATTTTGGGATATTCAAATAATCTCTCAACTGTTTCTAAGCCTAAAACTAACGGTTGGTTGATTTCTCGAAATAAATAGCGCTCAAAGTAATTTTTACAAGTTTTCATATAGCCAAAGCGCTGTACCGATTTCCAATGCTCATCGAGTTGTTGCAGCAATTTTTCGAGTAATTCTCGATTATCTCCCGCAACTGCTTCGGTAACTGTATCGCAAAACCAGTGCAGAAATTTATTTAAGTCTGAGAAAAACTCCTCTTCTACTAGCTGAAAATCGATAGCTACTGTTATATTTCCTTGATTTTCTGATTGATGCAAAATCCGCGCTAGGAGTGAAGATTTACCCATCTGCTGCGGTGCTTTGATCCGAATTAGGAAACCTGGTTTTTTGATTTCTTCGTAACAGCGCTGTTCGATGGGAGGACGTTCTACATAAAAGGGAGAATTTAATGCTACTTCCCCTTCTGGATATTCGAGTTCGTAAGTAGAGAGTAAGGAGGGAGAAAATGAATAATTATTTATTTTTTCTATTTTTTGGGGTTTTTGTGTATGTGTATCTGCCAGATCTTCAAAATCAGCAATTTCCTGAACTTCAAAGTCTAATACATTGCAAAATTCTAAAAAATTGAGGTAGTAAATTCGTTTTCCATTAAGAAAACTGTAAGCTGTTGATTGCGCTAGACTGATTCTCTCAGCTAAATCAATTTGACGGGCAAAGCCTTTTTGTCTCATTCTTTGCTTAACGAGGGGAATGCACTCTGTACGAACTCTAATTCCGCGTGGCATAGCTGAGTAATAAAAACACGATGCAATTTAGCTTACAGGATAACTATTTATTTGGTAAAGTCAATTACAACTCAATAGCAACTGATACAAGTCAATTACAACTCAATAACAACTCAATACGTACTCAATATTGTCGAAATTAAACTCAAGATAGGCATCGATGTAATTATTTTCTATTAGAAATTAAATTATGACGGGAGACTACGAGTATAAGTTGGTGGTAGTTTAGAAGAAGACGCTCCCAGCTATGTCACACGGCAAGCCGATTCTGACCTTTATTACGGATTGAAGGCAGGGGAGCTTTGTTATGTTTTTAACTCCCGGCAGATGGGAAAAACGAGTTTGTTGGTGCGGACGATGAAACAGTTACAAGCTGATGGTTTTGCTTGTGCTGTGATTGATATTTCGGGATTGGGTAGTCAGGGTATGACCGTTGAGCAGTGGTATGGAAGTATTATTGATAGCCTGTTGACTGAACTGAATTTTATTGAACCAGAAGATTTAACAGTGTGGTGGGACAAATCTATCGAAATTGCTCCGGTACGACGTTTGGGGAAACTTTTTGATGAGTTGTTACTACCAAATGTTCGCGAAAATATTGTGATTTTTATCGATGAAATCGATAGCATTCTCCGTTTAGATTTTCCGGCAGATGATTTTTTTGCTTTGATTAGAAGTTGCTATCAAAGACGCTCTTTTAAATCTGAATATAGACGTTTGACTTTTGCTTTAGTTGGGGTAGCAACACCATCAGATTTAATTAAAGATGACGCAAAAACGCCGTTTAATATTGGTACAGCAATTCAAGTTTATGGTTTTAAATTAGATGAAACTGCACCTTTGGCAAAGGGGTTAGAGGGGAAAGTGGAGAATCCTCAAGCTTTGATGCGAGAGGTTTTAGCTTGGATGGGGGGACAGCCTTTATTGACGCAAAAGGTTTGTAATTTGTTAATTCGGGATTTGAAGAAGCCTAATCAGCTAGCGACGAGGAGAGAAAAATGGGTGGAAGGGGTGGTGAGGAATGGAATTATTGATAATTGGGAAGCGGAGGATGAGCAAAAGCATTTAAAAAATATTCGGGATAGGATGCTTACTAATGAACTAATTGCTGTGGGTTTGTTGGGTTTATATCAGCAAATTTTGCAGCAGGGTGAGATTAATGTTGTTCGCAGTCTCGAAGAAATGAGGTTACGGTTGACTGGTTTGGTGGTGGAACAGCAGGGAAAGTTGAGAGTTTATAACCAAATTTATGAGAATGTTTTTGATTTAAATTGGGTTGATAATGAGTTAGGTAAGTTACGTTTTTATGCTGATAATTTAAAGGCTTGGGAAGAGAGTAAATATCAGGATGAGTCCTATTTGTTATGGGGGGAAGAATTAGAAAAGGCTCGTCTTTGGGCTGATGGAAAGAGATTAAGCAATGCTGATTATCGGTTTTTGTCTGCGAGTGTGGAAACCGAGTTAAATCAGAAGGTTGAGGAGGCGGAAGCAAGACAAAATCAGGCTTTAGAAGAAGAGAGGAAAACTAATCGGCGTTTGCTCGAAGCACAACAAAATACGCAAATAACTTTACAAGAAGAAAGAAAAGCCAATCAGCTTTTGGTACAGACACAACAAAATCTTGAAAATACACTTATTGAAGAAAAGGTAGTAAATAAACGGCTAACCAAATTACAAAAAATAACAAGACGGGTATTGCTGATTGGAGTATTCGGGTTAATTATCACGATAATCATAACAGGGATATGGTTCAACAAAGCGCGAGAAGCAGAAGTAGCAGCAGATTTGGAATTAAACGGTGCGCTTGTACAAAAGCAATTTGAAAATGACCCGTTGGGAGCATTAGTAAGAGCTATGGAAATTGCTCGAAAACTACAACAGAAAGTCAAAGATGGTCGTTATTTAGAAAAATATCCTGCTCTAAATCCAATGTTAGCTTTACAAAATATCTTAGTTAATATTAAAGAACGTAACCATTTTCAATATTTAGCACCTCCTTTTGCATCTCGGCAAGTAATATTTAGTCCTAATAGTCAGTATTTGGCAACAGCAGGAGAAACATTAACTTTATGGGATAGCAAAGGGAAAAAACTTAGTGAGTTTCATGGAAAAAAATCAAGTGGTACGTCGAAGTGTTATGGGAGTTGTATTTTTAATAGTGTGAGTTTTAACCATAACAGCAATCAAATTGCAGCAGCACAAAGTGACGGTTCAATAGTTTTACTGGAAATATCCGGGCAAAAGCTTGTGAAATTTCAAGAGTTTCAAACAGATTTGGATATTGCAGATCACGTAAGTTTTAGTCCTGATGGGAAGCTACTTATTACTGCATCTCGAAATGAAGCATTTTCGATATATTCAAAAAAGAATAAAGCATTTTTATGGAATTTGTCAGGAGAAAAAATAGCTGAATTTAAAGGTCATACAGATATTATTAATAGCATTAATTTTAGTCCAGATGGTCAATTTATTGCAACTGCCAGTGCTGATAACACAGCACGTTTGTGGAAGCTTGATGGAGAAATGATTGCCGAATTAAAAGGGCATGAAAGTAGAGTGAATGATGTTATTTTTAGTCCGAATAGTGATTTAGTTGTAACTGCCAGTAGTGATAACACAGTACGATTCTGGAATTTATCTGGACAGGAAATTAGAAAAATAAAAGCAGGAGTTCACAGTATATTTAGTGTTAATTTTAGCCCTGATTATCAACAACTTGTAACTGGAGGCGGTGATGGTAAGGTTCGTTTATGGAATTTATCTGAACAACAAATAAGTGAATTAAAGGTTAGTCCAAATATTATTTTCAATGCAACTTTTAGTCAAAATGGTAAGCAACTTGCAACAGCCGGAAATGATAATATGGTAAGGTTGTTTGACTTATCAGGAACAAAAAAAATAAAGGAATTTGACTTGCTTAAAGATACAGATATTATCAATTTTGATAATAATGACCAAATTGTTGAGACTGTAAGTTTTAGTCCTGATGGTAAATTCATTGCAACTACTCAAGATGGGATAGTGAGGATATGGGACTTGTTTGGAAAAATATATGCAGAGATTGAGCAGCCTAAGAATGAGGTTTCTAGTGTAACTTTTAGTCCCGATAGTAAGTTTATTGCGACAGTGGAAAACAAGAACATTCTTAAAAGAATGGTACGTTTATGGGATTTGAGGACGAAACCAACACCACGGCTATTTAAGGAATTTAAAGAATTTAGTCCAATATATCTATTAGGCTATCAGTATAATGCTTATGACAACTATATAAGTTTTAGCTCGGATGGAAGCCTATTTATTATACCAGATACAACTAATAACTCAGATTGCTGTACTACAATACAGTTAAAAAATTTATCAGACGAAGTGGTTAAAGAATTCACAACGAAGCTGGTAATTAAAAGTCTGAAGTTTAGTTCAGATGATCAAAAAATAGTTCTTGCTGGTACATTCTATAAAAATATTGATACTAAGGAGTATTGGATAGAAGTATATAATTTATCTGGCAAAAAAATAGAAGAATTCAAAGTGCCTAAAGGAGTAGTTATCGATACAATATATAATCCTGATGATACGGTAATTGCTAGTACTAGTTATGATGAAAAAGACAAAGACTATGGTAGAGTTTGGTTATGGAAACTATCTGGAGAGAAAATTGCGGAATTTAAACCATATCAAGGTTTAGTTAAAACTGTACGTTTTAGTCCTAATGGCAAGATATTTGCGACATCAGGAATTGATAGCACAATTAAATTGCGGAACCTCAATGGAAGGCAAGTTGACGAATTTAAATTAGGTCAAAATAATAGGAAATTGAAAGGAAGGAACTACTTTAATAGTTTTAATATTTTTGAAGAAAATAGACCTCGAAATTATGTTAATTGGATGAGTTTTAGTCCTGATGGTAAGAGGCTTGTAGCTGCGTGTAATGATGGAATGATACGTTTATTTGAAGTTGATGACCTAGAAAGAATGTTAGAGCGAGGTTGTGATTGGTTGGATGATTACCTTGCTACTCGTCCTGAGATGCGAAAAGAAATTTGCCCTGATAATAAATAGCCACACTACGCATTTATTGAGATTGAAGAGAAAGTGGGATCGCATACAGCTTAACGTACTCCTGCAATGAAGCAAACTAGCAAGAGCGTTTCGTAGAGAAGTTATCGCGTTTGTAATATTGAAAGGCGATCGCCATGCTAGTATCAATCCAAAGCTGAAAGAAATTATATGACAGAACTTAACCTTGACGAAGAGAAAATTAAGCAAGTATTTAAAACTGCACTCACCGAAGTTATCCAAGAACAGAAAGAAGTATTTGCTGATTTGTTAGCAGAAATTATTGAAGATATAGCTTTATAAAAAGCCATTAAAGAAGGTGAGGATACAGAAATAGTCAACAGGGAGGCAATTTTTAATATTTTGAAAAATAAAAGATGAATAGTTATGAATTCTTTAGCAAAGAAAATAAATCAGGAGTTGGCTGTAAGAGGTAATGCCGAAAAAAGTAAGAGAGTTGAAAGCGATAGTGTCAAAAGTCGGCTATATCCTTCAACCAGGAAGAGGTAAAGGAAGTCATACATATTGGAAGCATCCGTTGTTACCTGAAGAACCTCTAACCATACCGGGTAAAGACGGTGATGATGCTCCGTTATATTTAGAAAAAAACATCCAACGGGTGCTGAAAAAACTGCAAGAAATGGAAAACGCGCAAACCGAAGAAAAACAGGAGCCAGAAGAATGAACTATCACTACAGTATGGTAATTCAATGGTCGGAGGAAGATAGACTTTTTTTAGTACACTTGCCTGAGTTCCCGTGGCAACAATTTCATACGCATGGTAGGACTTATGAAGAAGCAGCCAAAAATGGTCAGGAAGTAATTGAGACTTTTGTTGAAATGTTGAAAGACGAAAACAAACCACTACCAGAACCAAGGATGCTTCCGACAAAACCGTTGCTAGTTGCGTAAGTTAAGTGAGTGTTAATATTAGAAATAATTATCAATCATGAGTGCGATGTCTGACGACAAGCCCTCCGGGTTCGGGGGTTCGCAATCGACGGGAACCGCCAAGACTGCGACCCCCTCACCGCTGTGCATCTACGCATTTCTTGAGAGTTAGAAATTTGAGCAATTCTTGTTTAGCCTCAGCATTAGACTGAAGGCTAAACAAGAATTGCTCAAAAGACAGAAAATCTGCCTTTTGAATATTTGAGTAAAGGCTTTTATCGCAAAGAAATTAGGCGCGAGTCAGTTGCTAAAGTTTCACTTGCTGTTAAAACTTCTTGTCTTGCCCATTTATCTGCTGCCAAAATGTCATCTAAAGAGGGATTTGCACGATTATCATTTTGATGGCGATCGCACACCCATTCGATACATCGAGGAATATCTAAAAACCGAATTTTTTCTTCTAAAAATAAAGCTACAGCTTGTTCGTTGGCAGCATTCAACACAGCAGGCATAGAACCGCCAGCTTTACCCACAGCATAAGCTAGCTGCATACAAGGATACTTTTGATGATCTGGTTCGCGGAAAGTTAAATTTCCAGCTTTTACCAAATCTAAGCGTTCCCAGTTGGTGTAAATGCGATCGGGCCAAGATAAAGCATACAGTATGGGTAAGCGCATATCCGGCCAACCTAGTTGGGCTAAAACCGAAGTATCTTGTAATTCAATTAGCGAATGAATAATGCTCTGGGGATGAATGACAATTTCAATATCCTCATAACCCAAGCCAAACAGGAAGTGAGCCTCAATTACTTCCAATCCTTTATTCATCAAAGTAGCAGAGTCTACCGTGATTTTCCGCCCCATCGACCAATTCGGATGTTTCAAAGCATCAGCTACAGTCACCTCTGCTAACTTTTCTACATCCCAATCCCGAAAAGCCCCACCCGACGCAGTCAGTAAAATCCGGCGCAAGCCGTCTTTAGGCACACCTTGCAAGCACTGAAATATCGCGGAATGTTCGGAATCAGCAGGTAATAATTTTACGCCATGCTTTTCTACTAGGGGTAGAACCACGGGACCGCCAGCAATTAGAGTTTCCTTGTTTGCTAAAGCAATATCTTTACCAGCTTCTATAGCTGCGATCGTCGGTAGCAAACCAGCACAACCCACGATTCCGGTGACAACAGTTTCGGCGTCGCCGTAGCGGGCGACTTCTATAACTCCAGCTTCACCACCCAAGAGAATCGGTTGGGGATCGAGGTCTTTAACGGCTTCTTTAAGTGCTGGTAATTGGTCTTCTAAGCAAATTGCTGCTATTTGCGGCCGAAACTGCCGGATTTGAGCAGCCAACATTTCGACATTGCGCCCAGCAGCCAATCCCACAATCCGAAATTGGTCTGGGTACTGACTAACAATATCTAAAGTCTGAGTCCCAATAGAACCAGTAGAACCAACAAGAGTAATCGCTTTCACAATTATTTAAGGATTTACAGACAATTCCACTATAAGTTGCTGAGGACGCTTTAATCACAGCGATCGCCATAATCGATACACTAATAGGGCAGGGGAGGCACAGGAGGCACAGGAGGCAGGGGGAGCAGAGGGGGCAGAGGAGGCACAGGAGGCAGGGGAAGAAAAAAATAATGACTAATGACTAATGACTAATGACTAATGACTAATGACTAATGACTAATGACCAATGACTAATGACTAATAACTAATGACTAAATTTGTATTGATAAATACGACATCTTTTAGATATGATTGCTGAGAAATTTGCCAAAATAAGCAAAATACAAAATATTTTCTAGTAATTGGCGATTTGTTCGATTTGTTACTGTGTGTGGTGGAGGATTGAAGATGCAAAATCTTACTGATAACTTTAAGCTACCTGTACTGTATTCATAGATAAGAGGATGGATAAAGTAGTATTTTGAAATACTCAAGTCTATGGCCAAAGTTCAGATAGCTATAAGAAAAATTTTATGGAAAACTGATTTCCTATATCCCGCAGCAATATGGCTTGCCAGTCGAATATTCATTTGGATAGCGATGTTGCTGGTTGCACCAAAGCTGCCGTTACCAGCAGATGCATTTGTGCCTCGATTTGGCTGGGAAGTTTTTGATGCCTGGGATAGTATGCATTATCGAGCGATCGTCACTTCCGGTTATGAATTCGTTGATGACGGCAAACAGCATAATCTAGCCTTTTTTCCCCTGTTTCCTTTAAGTATCTGGGTGTTGATGAAGCTGGGTTTGCCGTTTGAATTAGCAGGCATTTTGGTAAACAATCTGGCATTTTTCGCAGCCCTTTATTGTTTATACTTTTGGGTTAGGGAACATTATGGCAACAGTGCTGCCCAGTGGGTAAGTGCGGTGGTTTGTTGCTTTCCATCGTCTATGTTTACGGCGGTAATTTACACAGAAGGACTGTATTTGTTTTTGAGTACGGCAGCATTGCGGGCTTTCGATCGCCAGGAATATCATTGGACTGCGCTTTGGGGAGCGATGGCAACAGCAACACGCCCTACAGGTATGGCAATGATTCCGGCATTGGCGATCGCAGCATGGAAAGAACGCAGACCCCGCATTGCTTATATTGCCGCTTTTGCCACGGCTATTGGCGTACTTCTATTCAGTTTGTATTGTGCGATTTATTTTCGTAACCCTTTAGCTTTTATCCAAGCACAACGGGGATGGCGGCCTTCCTTTGGGTTTGATTGGCAGGGTTGGTTAAATATGCTCATGCAAGTTGTAGTTGGCAGCAAGAATTGGGAATTTGGTTGGGTGCAAAACCCATCTGGCGGCATTCAAGACCCGTGGTATCCCTCGCTGGTGACTGTAATTGTTGGTAGTAGCTATCTTTTATGGCGCTTCCATAAACATCCAATTGCTCGGAAACTAGTTTATGGCTTTTATGCTTTAGTTGTGTTTTTGTTCGTCTTGGCAAGCGAACAGTGGATGAATAATTTGCTGAACCTGTTTATGGTCTTAGGTGGTGGGTTTGCTTTGTGGCGCTTACGTCGGCAACTTACCCCAGTTACAGTTATTTATGGCTTTTGTGGAATTGGTTTGTTGCTGGCCTCTGGCGGTACAATTTCCTTGAGCCGTTTGGCTTATGGAATTGTACCTTTGAATATAGCCATTGGTGTGCTGTTATCTCGCAATCCTCGCCAAGGATATTTTATACTAGGCTTGTTTGTGACATTATTAGCCAAAATAGCTGTAGGGTTTGCCCAAGAACATTGGGTTGGGTAAAAGCGATTGAAGACTACGGACTGAAATTGGGTTAAGAACGGAAAAATTTTGTCATCAATTAAGTTTAATTTTCCTAATGAATATATCCAATCAGACGAAGATGGCGCTTGCGGTATTACTTCTAGGCGTGGGCGCCCTATCTTTTGGCTCTATCTTTGTAAGATTGAGCGAAACTGAAATCAGCCCCAATGCCACAGTATTTAATCGCTTGTGGCTTGCTAGTTTAATCTTCGGGTTTTGGTATGGATACAAAACCATATCTGGGCAATTTGACCCAGATAAACCTGTAGAACAGCAATCTTACACCAGTCAGGATTTTGGGCTATTAGTAGGCGCTGGTATTTGTTGGGGTATGACTTTAGTCTTTTTGGCTTGGTCGCTGACTCAAACTACCGTCGCTATCTCTAGTGTTTTACATAATCTTGCCCCGATATTTACCAGCTTAGGGGCGTGGCTGTTATTTCGTCAGTGTTTTAAAAGCCAATTTTTGATGGGGATGGCGATCGCCCTTGGGGGAACCATCGCTATTGAATTTGAGGAACTACAAATCGCTAAAGACGAAGTTCAAGGAAGCTTTGCAGCGATTGTTTCAGCAATTTTCTTGGGCGGATACCTGCTGCTCGTAGAACAATTACGAACTAAATTTTCTCCTGAGATCGTTCAATTGTGGGTCTGCGCGATCGCTGCATTACTCATATTCCCTATACTTTTGTTGACTCAAGATCGAGTTTTTCCTTCTTCAGTAAACGGTTGGCTTTGGGTGATTTCCCCAGCAGTGATTTGTCAAGTCGTAGGCCACGGACTTTTGACTTATAGCCTTGCTAAGTTTTCCTCTGTGGTTGTCTCCTTGGTGCATCTGTTAGAGCCAGTATTCAGTGCCATTTTCGCTCTCGTTATATTTTCCGAACAGTTAAGTTTTTTTAATTTGATGGGTTTTGCTATAGTTTTAATCGGTCTATACTTAGCCATATCCAGCCAAATTTCTCCTAATTTGCGGTTCCAAGACTCAGTTAAAACCATATTTGTTAAAAATTTGCTAAAAATATGACGACAAAACAGGCATTCCTACAACAAAAGTTGTCCTTAACACCAGCTTTAGTAGGAACTTTGTCATTATTTTTTGCCCTTATTCCCATATCTTTGGCGCCATCTTTGACTAAGCTATGTCAACTAGAAATCGGCGCCAATGCTGTAGTATTTCATCGGAGTTGGATTGCTACAATCGTCTTTGCTCTCTGGAATGGGCTTGAGGCTTTCCGCTACCAACAATCCGAAAATCAATCGATTACACATACGCCTTTAACCAAAAAAGAAATCTGGCTGTTGTTAGCAATGGGAACTGCTGCTGCAACCTACCTACTTTTGTGGGCTTGGTCGCTGAGTCAAACTAATGTTGCTAATGTAGCTTTACTGTCTAATTTAAATTCCTTATTCGTTGCTTTGGCTGGGTATCTGTTATTCGGTCGCCGCTTCGATTACAGATTTGTTGTTGGTTTGGCCATCGCCTTGCTGGGAGCGATCGCATTTGAAATCAATAAGGTGCAATTTGCCACTGACCAAATACTTGGCGATGCCTTAGCATTTCTGACTGCGATTTTCATGGCAACGTGCATGTTGCTAATAGAACGACTCCGGTCTCGATTTAGCACCGCAACCATCATGCTGTGGCGCTGTGGAATCACGACAATGTTTCTACTACCAGTCCTGCCATTCCTCGAAGATAGACTACTCCCCAATTCATCGATGGGTTGGTTCTTCATTATTTTTCAAGCCCTTTTTTGCCAAGTGTTGGGTCAAGGGCTTTTAGCTTACAGCCTTAGCAGAATCTCTTCAGGAGTCGTTGCCGTCACCCTTCTAGCCGAACCAGTTTTAGCTTCAATTTTTGCCTGGTTGATTTTTTCAGAAGAAGTAGGTTTGTTTGACTGGATGGCTTTTGCCGTAGTTTTAGTAGGTATTTATCTAGCCCAATCTAGTCGGTCTGTTGTGAAAGCAACAAACGAAGAATCTTGAAGAAGGCAGGAGGCAGAAGGCAGAAGGTTTCGTACCCTGCGGCAAGCTGACGCAACACATGGGGATTCAAAACCAACCATGACGAGAGCCACCAAATTGGAAATTCTGATGGGATGAGAAAAAAATTCAATCAGCTTGGTAGTGTTGGTTGGATAATTAGCGCGAGTGCGTTAATTTTATTATCGTGCAGCAGCTTACGACACGAGTTGTTTCAATCAACCGCCTTTGACTTAGCAATTTTTGACCAGGCGATTTATTTAATTAGTCAAGGACAACCACCTATTAGTTCTTTAATAGGTTTTCACATTCTCGGCGATCATGGTGCTTGGATTTTCTATCCCTTAGCTTTACTGTACAAAATTTACCCCAGCGTATACTGGTTATTTACCGTGCAGGCATTTGCCTTAGCATTAGGCGCTTTGGCTACTTGGTATTTAGCCCGCCAAGCAAAACTCAAGGAAAGTCAAGCAGTAGCGATCGCATTTGTATATCTCCTTTATCCGGTGGTATTTAACGCCAATTTATTTGATTTTCACCCAGAAGCGATCGCTGTACCGCTACTCTTGGCGGCGGTTTTAGCTGCAAGATTAGGGCAGTTGGGGTGGTTTTGTTTGTGTATTTTCCTAGTCTTTGGATGTAAGCAGGTATTATCGCTCACCGTTGCGGCGATGGGAGTTTGGTTACTTTTTTTTGAAAAGCGGCGTTTGTATGGTGCGATCGCTCTTTGTAGTGGTATCGCCTGGTTTTTGATTGCTACCCAAGTAATTATTCCTTTTTTCAACAGTGCAGAAGCAACAGCAATGGCACGTTACAGCTATTTAGGTAATTCAGTTTTAGGCATTGCTCAAAATATACTGTTTCAGCCAGGATTTATCTTGGTAAAAGTTTTTTCACTGAATAATTTGGCATATTTGCTTTTGTTGCTAGCACCTGTGATTTGGGGGCTTTCTTTACAAGGAATAAAACCTTTAATAGGAGCTATTCCTTGTGTAGCGCTCAACATTCTAGCTGATTACCAAGCTCAAAAAGACTTGATATACCATTACTCTCTACCAGCATTGCCATTTCTGTTGTTAGCTGTAATTTCCAGTCTCGCCGCAGGTAAAGGATGGCTACAAAACAAACGAGCAATTATCCTCTGGTCATTGGTGGCATTTTTGAGTCTGGCAAAGTTTACATATTTTGGGGGGAGATATTTGGCATCTATAGATACTTGGCAAGCAACAAAACAAGCGATCGCCCAAATTCAAACTCAAGGAAGCGTTTACACCACAGTAAAAATTGCTCCGCATTTAAGCCATCGAAAATTGATTACTTTGACAAATGCCGATTCCCCACCTGCTAATTTAAATATTTTTGATTATATATTGCTCAATGTCCGTCATCCTGGCTGGTTGAGTAATCAGGAATTTGCTGTTAGTTTGGTCAATAAACTAAAAAACAATCAACAATTTAAGTTGAAATATCAGCGCGATGATGTATATTTGTTTGTTAAATTTTGATAACTTAAAAAAGAGTATATAACAATTACCAAGCACATGAAATACACCCCACCCGCGCTATCGCGCACCCTCTCCTTGGCAAGGGGAGGGTTGGGGAGGGGGAATTTTGTACCTCACCAGAATTGGAAACGCTATAAATTAATTTAACTGTTAATAATTTGTGCCACTGCAATTGAAACATCTGGAAATGCAAGAGGTTGAATTATTCCTGCTGTTAATGTCAGCTTTGTGGCGTAATCTCCGTCTACTATTTCTCGAAATATTACTAAATTTAGCTTTTTGAGATTGACAACCCAATATTCTAAAATACCTGCTTGGGCGTAAATTTTACTTTTTATCTCTAAATCTTTTTCTAAACTGGAATTAGCATATTCAATCAACCAAAAAATATTTTCTGAATAGGGATGATGTTCTCGATACTCGCGTTCTAAGGGTTGAACAATAGCAATATCTGGTTCTGGTTCTGAGTCGTTAGGTAGGGTTATTGGTTTAACATGACGAACTTTAGCGCGTTGACCTAATAATTTTGCGAGATATTCACCAGCTTCATCACTGGAATAAGCATGAGCTACTACTTCCGGAGATATTTCAACAATTTCTCCTTTGAGTAGTTCAACTTGGCGATCGCTCAAAACCCCAGCCTCAATCATCCGATGATATTCTTCAATCGTCCACTTTGCAAGAATCAAACTCATAACGATTGATTCCTCCCAATAAATCTTTATATTTTTTCATTTTAAAGTACTTTACATCTAATTTAAAATACGTGCTAAAAAGCATGTAATATAACTGATACACAGGCTGAGTTTCTAGTGGAGTATGTAATTATGTTAAGAGCAATTTCGTTAGCGATTGCCACTTTTGTTATTCCCTTAATTAACTATAACCCTAATCCAGTAATTGCTACCACTGCCAATTATCAAATTTCTCAGAACCAATCAATCAAAATCACTATCGAACGTCTAGGAATTGGAGGCATAAAACTTTCTATGCCCGAAGCACAAGTCAGAAAAATTTTAGGTAAACCTGTAAAAGTAGAAAATAATTTTATGCCTGCTATTGGCAAAGTTCGTACTCTTAAATATGCAGGTATTACAGTTGATTTAGCTGAAGATGCTCAACCAGGAAGATTTAGTGTTTACCAAATAAAAGCAACTAGTCCTAAATATTCAACTATAGATAAAGTCAAAGTCGGCGATCCACAATCAAAAGTAATTAAAGCTTATGGCAAAACTCAAGTCACCCAAGAGGGAAAGTTGACCTATTTAAATTATATAGTTGAAGAACCCAGCCCTGGAGGTTTAAACTTTACTTTTGAAAAAGGTAAGGTAACAGAAATTTTCTGCTTTTATTTAATGAATTGATTCGTTTTGACCGGGATACACCAATGCAAATTCAACATCCCCGCTTTATCTGGAAAAATCCAAAAATTCAAGGCAAACCTCCTCAGCCAAGATACGGACATTCAGCTATTTTGTATCAAAACGCTATGATTATTTTTGGTGGAGAAAACAATGATACGTTTGAAACTCTAAATGATATACATGTGCTGGATTTAGAAACTTGGACTTGGATACAACCCCAAGTTTCCGGTGACATTCCTAGCAAAAGAAGCTTTCATACTGCTGTTTTAGCTGAAAACAAAATGCTAGTTTGGGGAGGATACCAAGAGGCAAAAGATGGAGGATATATTTTTAGCGATATTGATGTTCATATACTAAATCTAAAAACTTGGCAGTGGTCGCAAATTAGCCCTACTGGAACACCACCAACACCTCGTTCTCATCATAGTGCAGCGTTGTTTCAAGATAAATTATTAATTGATGGTGGTTCTTATGATATGTACACAGCACTAGCTGATTTGCATCTGCTCGATATCACAAATATGTGCTGGATAAATATCCAAGTTAACAATTATTATAGCTCTGCCTTAGCTGGATTAATAATTAGAGGCAATACATTAGTGAAATTTTTGGGCGATGCTGCTTACGGTGGATTTTGCTCAAATATTTTAACTTTAGAGTTGATAGATTTTGATTCCCAAAATCTATCGGAGCTTCAGTGGCAAAAAGCTGAATTTAAAGGCATAGAAAACTATAGTTATCAAATACCTTTGCCTGAGAGCGATGAAGAAGATTATGAAGATTATGATGATATGGATGACGAAGATGGAATTCCCTATCGAACAATTCATGGCTATGGAAAATTTGGAGATAACCTAGTTTTGTTTGCCGGTATGGCTCCAGGTAATGGTATTAGCCATGTAACTATTGGCGATTTAGTTGTATTGAATATGGCTGCTGTTGAAGAAGCTAGTTGTGGAACTTATACAGGAATTATTCCAGAAGTAGAAGGAAAGTTTCCTCCTCCTAGATTTGGTCATTCAACTATACAATTTAATTCTCAAACGATTATCTATGGTGGCTTATGGATTGATACTGAAGCCGGCAATCATAGCTATGATAATCAAGTATATATTCTTGAAACCGATGAATTATATTGAGACTAGACAAAATACGGCTACATATACAGAAATATTAGCAGGGTTAAAGTTTGAAAAAGATTTGATTTTGCAATTATTACGGGAGGAAACTATGCAAGAATCAGTGATTTATCAACATATTTTGCAGAAGGGCGAACAAAAAGAAGCACTGAGATTTTGTCTATTTTTACTTGATGAACGTTTTGGTGAAATTGACGCGTCAATTATTGAGCGATTGCAAGTTTTAAGTAAAGAACGCTTAGAAGCATTAGGTAGAGCTATTTTCAGATTCTCATCACTACCTGATTTAGTCACTTGGTTAAATCAGCAAGAGGTTTAACAGTTATCAGTTAGAAATTTTCATACCCTCATTGTCAATTCTGTTTATGACCGCTACTTGAACAATAAATCAGATCCCCGACTTTTTGTAAAAGTCGGGCTTACACCACAATTAACAAGTCTCAACACCAGCAAATCTACTTCAAAGATTCCATCAACTCAATACATTTGTGCATCTGCTGGCGCATTGTTTCCCTATCAGCATGAAACCTCCGTCCATGACCAGGTAGCACCCATTCAAAAGAGTAATTAGCCAAGTTACGCATTGATTTAATTTGTTCTGGCCAAGAATACCAGCAAACACTATGGAATGCAGCCAACTGGTGCAACCTTTCTGACCAAGCGAGATGGTCGCCAGTAAAGAGAAACTTGTTTTTATAAAGTAAAACGGTGTGTCCTTTAGTGTGGCCTGGAACTGGAATAATTAATAAATCCTCACCCAAAGTAAACAGCTCAAAACCAGTTAGCTGTATTTCTACATTGCGAGTACCCGCAGAAATTTCATCTGCGTGCAGGATGCGCTGACATTGAAAATGCTCGGCAAACTTTTGATGATCTGCCACATCATCGCTGTGAGTTAGGTACATATAACGAATTCCACCCATCTCTTCTAAACGCTTAACTAAAGGCGGCGTAAATCGGGGAGAATCGACTAAAATATTACCTTCTGGAAGTTGAATAAAATAGCTAGCAGCAGCGTAAGATTTCTCAGAATGATAGCCACAATGGTAAACATTTTCCTCTACTAATTTGGGAAAACTTTCCTGAGCAGCTTTGATATCTTTTGGTTTTTCAACTGTGCCAATAGAACTAGTAGGACAAGCTAAAAGTGCTTCCAGGGCTGCTAATCTTTCGGCTTCATTTGTTGGTTGATGATAAACTGCTGACTGCTCATCAACACGAGAAAAAACTTCTGGAGTCATCCAGCGACAGGTATCACAATCAATACAAGTAGTATCTACATAAAAATCGCCGTTAACATTTTGGGCGCGACGCTGATTTAAATGAGCCATATTAAAACCTCGTGCTGTGGAGTGATAAACCCTATATCACTACGCTAGCAAAACCGACTTAAGACTGTGGACGCCGCTAGAAGTAAATTTACTCAATAATTGAGAATCATGAAATTGATGAGGCAGAAAATGGGAAAACTCAACATAACACCATCTGCTGATAAATTTCCAAATATGCTTTGCTGTTCCAATCCCAGCTGCTCAAATACGTTTAATGCTGATAACAATAAGTTTTGCATTAAGTGTGGTCAAACACTCACACTTTTATTCAGAAATCGCTTCTGAGTAATACGACTTTTGGGTGAGGGTGGATTTAGCAAAACTTATGAAGCTAGAGATACAGATAGGATAGATGAACCTTGTGTAATTAAACAATTTGTTCCGCAAGTTCAAGGAACAACTGCACTTGAGAAAGCTAGCGAGTTATTTAAGCAAGAAGCAAAGCGACTATATGACTTAGGCGAACATCCACAAATTCCCCGCCTGATTGCTTATTTTGAACAAGATAAGTGACTTTATTTGGTACAAGAGTTAATTGAAGGACAAAATTTATTACAAGAATTGCAGCAACAGGGAGCCTTTAGCGAAGAAAAGATAAAACAGCTTTTGGTTGATATATTGCCTATTCTGAAGTTCATCCATGAACGTGGTGTAATTCATCGAGACATCAAACCAGAAAATATCATGCGTCGGCGTCAAGATGGCAAGTTGATATTAATTGATTTTGGTGTTTCTAAACAGATTACGGGAAGTTTTTTAGGTGTTGGCACAACAGTTGGAACACCTGGATATGCACCAATCGAACAAATGCGCGGTCAAGCTTTCCCTGCAAGCGATCTTTACAGTTTAGGCGTAACTTGCATTCGGCTCTTAACCAAATGTTTACCAAAAGCAGATGCTCCTGATGAACTTTATGATGGGTTAAAAGGTTGCTGGAATTGGAGAGAACGCTTGCTCCAAGGCCAAAGTATTACTCCTCATTTGGGGGAAGTTTTAGATAAGTTAATTCATGATTATGTTAAAGAACGCTATCAATCTACAGATGAAATATTAAAAGATTATTCCAATTATGTGCTGCCCGAATCGAATATAGAATTAGAACTTTTTTCTTTTTCACTAGTTGGTACTTGGTCTGGCAAATCCAGAACTAGACACCATATTTTTGTTACTCTATGTATTGCTAAACAGTATGGAAACTCATTTGCTGGAAATTTGAATGTTAGAGATGTAGGTTTAGGCTGCACTTATCGGATTAAAATTAATGGAGAAATTAATCCTAAAACTAGTGAGGTAATTATTCGAGAGAATGAAGTTTACTCAGAGCATTGGTGGTGGAAATGGCAAAAGGGAGTAAGTGAAGCAAAAATTTCTGCTGATGGTAACGGAATTTTTGGCAAACGGAGTACTTTAGCAGAGTCAGATGATTTTTTCCTTATACGAATAGATCACGAACAAATGTTAAATAGTTTGCTAGAAGCAGGTAAGTGGAAAGACGCCGATCAAGTAACTGGCACACTTATGTTGAAAATATCTTGTCGAGAACAAGAGAACTACCTGAACTCAGACAGTATCAACAGATTTCCCTGCCAAGATATCAGTAAGATTAATGAAATTTGGCTAAAGTGTAGTAATGGGCATTTTGGCTTTAGTGTCCAAAGAAAAATTTGGTTAAAATTAGATCGGGATTGGATTAAAGTAGGCGATCGCTTAGGTTGGCGTGTCGATAATCGCTGGAAACAATATTCTGAACTTACTTTTAGTATTGATGCACCAGAAGGAGCATTTCCTACTTTTTGGGGTGGAGAAGGAAGAAAGTTAATATTTGGTTATTCTGGTGCTTGGGAAGATTTTTTCTCTCGTGTTAGGGCTTCCGAATTATAAAATTTAGTAGTAAAAGAAAAATTACTATGAAATTACTATGACTGAAATTGTATTTCTCATAGAAGACGATCCGGACGGTGGTTATACGGCTAGAGGTTTAACTGAATCAATTTTTACTCAGGCTGACGATATAGAAACACTACGAGAAATGGTTCGTGATGCCGTTCGCTGCCATTTTCCTAACGAACAAAACCGTCCTAAGATTATTCGGTTACATATAGTCCGTGATGAGGTGATAGCTTCTTGAAACTCCCACGAGACTTATCTGGTTTAGAATTAGTTAACGCTCTTGCTCGTCTAGGATACGAAGTTAATCATCAGACGGGTAGCCACATTCGGTTAACTACTCAACAGAATGGTGAGCATCATGTCACAATCCCAGCCCACGATCCTATTAAAATTGGCACCCTTAACGCCATACTGAGAGATGTTGCTGGTCATGCTGGTTTAACTCGTGACGAATTACTGACGGTGCTTTTTTCGTAACTATGAAAAATAGATCGAGAGGTAAGTGTAATTAATGTTTAATAAATTTACTAAACTCTAATTATGTTTAACAAATTTTTGTTTTTAATTTCTAATTTATAAAAATACGATCGCGCCACTTTAACCAACGCGATCGCATTAACTTTTCTGCCCCTAACTAATAAAATGCAGCTGATTAATTACTGCACTAATTAGATGATGAGTAATAGGAAGACTATCAATTACCATCCCCAAACACAACAGCATCATGTAGGAAATGGAATAGAGGAATAACTCTCTAGCAACGGTACGATCTTCGGGATTTTGCAACAACCGCCAAGATTTGTGGATAAATAATCCTCCAAGACTCACAGCGATCGCAGCATAAAGAACTCCACTCGCACCCAAAGGATAAACTAACAATACTGTTGCAACTACAGTAATTAAGGTGTAATACCAAATTTGCCTTACTGTTGCCGTATCGCCTTTAACTACCGGTAGCATCGGTATTCCGACTTTGGCGTAGTCGTCCCGAATCATCAAAGCTAACGCCCAGAAATGGGGCGGCGTCCACAAAAAGACGATGGCAAAAATTAACCATGCTGCCCAGCTTAAAGTACCGGTCACAGCAGCCCAACCCACCAAAGCCGGAATTGCCCCAGCAGCACCACCAATGACGATATTTTGTGTACTGTGACGTTTTAGCCAGTGGGTATAGACCAAAATATAAAAGACGATGCCAGAGAAAGCTAGCACCGCAGCTAATAAGTTGGCAAAAACTGCCAGTAGTGTAAACGAAAGTGTTGCTAGAGCGATCGCAAAAATTAGCGCATCGCGCGGTTGTACCTTACCGGAAGGCATGGGGCGATGGCGAGTTCGCTCCATGTCATAATCAATATCTCGGTCATAGATACAGTTAATAGTTTGGGCGCTTGCAGCAGCCAGAGTGCCACCAGTCAGAGTTACTAGTAACAGCAATGGGTCTACTTGTCCCTTAGCAGCAATCCACATACTGCCAGCTGTAGTAATTAAAAGCAACGGAATAATCCGCGGCTTAGTCAGCTGGTAGTAACTTTGAATTACTTGGAGAAAAGTTTGGTGGTGGCGAGAGACATTAGTCTCAATCATGTTGACTCTGGTTCCTTATTTTTCAATAACGGGGAGTAGGGAGATGGGGAGATGGTGAGATGGTGAGATGTGGAGCATGGAGCAGAGAGCAGGAGGAAAGAGGTAATTTTTAATTCTCTCCTCTGCCTCCTGCCTCCTGCCTCTTGCCTCCTACCCAATGCCCTACTCAGCACTCAGTACTCGTGAATCAGCACTAACTGAATCGCGCAATGAGAGAACTGTAAAAGCCACTAAAGTACCGAGCAAAGCGGCTCCTACAGCTTGGTGAGAGACGGTGAGAGGTTCGACTTGGAGGTGTAATTTGAAGGTGGCGAATCCCAATAAGATTTGTAAGCTCAACAATGCGCCAGCCATATTTGCCAGTCGCCGCAAGGCTGGATGTAGCGCTGGTGTACGCCAACTGATAAATACCATTGCCAAGGTTGCCACGGTTGGCGGTACCAAACCAGCAATATGACTGTACATTACGCTACAAAGTTGAGAATCGCCGAAGCATTGGTGTAGCGCCCAACGAGATCCTACTAAAGCACCTAAAAGACTTTGCAGGTAAACCAAAACAGCAGCAGTTAAACCAACCCAAGGTAACTTACCAACGGTTCCAGTTCCCTGATAGGGTGTGAGTGTCGTACCAATAATCAGCAAGGTGGTAAAAAACAATAGCGCCGTTCCCAAATGGGCGGTAACGATATCAAACCGCAACAATTCGGTGACGGTGAGTCCTCCTAAGACACCTTGAAAAACAATGAGAAATAGGGCAAATGTAGATGCCCAAGGCAGCCAACTGGCTAACGAGCGACGATGCCACCAGGATAAACCACAAAGTGCGATCGCGCTGACACCAATTAAAGCTGCATCTAATCTGTGAAACCACTCTAAGAATACTTGGAAATTCATTTGCTTGGCTGGCACTAATTCGCCATAGCACAAGGGCCAGTCTGGGCAAGCAAGCCCAGCATTCATCACGCGGGTGGCAGAACCTATCGCCATCAAAATCAAAGTGGCTATGCACATTCTCCACACCAAGCGACGAATCATTTCCTTGGGCTTTTGTTGCTGAAGAGCCGCTTGATCTTGTTGTTGTAGGACAATTTCGTTCATGAACAGTACCTTCTGCCCGTTCTTGGTGGATCTCTTAAAATTTTCAATTTTCAATACTGAACGGACACTTTGCAAGAGCAGGGAGCCACTGTGTTGGACGGGCTTCCCGGCTTGTTCGCCCAAAGCGTTCCCGCTATGAAAGCAAGTGGTGTGGGAACCCCCACAAGCAAGTGTCCTCCCCATCTCCACCCTAGCGTATAGTCTAGGGGTTTATAGATTGGCACTCACTTATACTTTGAAGCACTCTCGTTATGTTTTGGCTGAAGCTTTAGGTATTTTTTAAGATGTGAAAAACCCATGATTAGCAGTTAAATTAACCATCATAAATTTTTTCTTAAATTTTTCTACTGATTTGCATCTATTTCTGGGAATATCTGTTAGTCACCTTGTACTCAAAATTTGTAAGATACTCAGAAAAATTAATAAAAATTTCAGATATTTAGAGTCTATGTCTTATAGCCTAGATTACCTTAGTAAGTGAGCAGCTTTGAGATAACGTAGTAAATTCAATTAAGTGAGCCGTGAAAATTCCAAGTTCAATCTGGACATTACTCATTGGCATCGTGCTAACTCTAACCAGTATTTGGTACGGTCAAAATCATGGTCTGTTGCCAGCAGCAGCAACTGATGAAGCCGTCTTAGTCGATGGTCTGTTCAATGCGATGATGGTCGTTTCTACAGGTATATTTCTAATAGTCGAAGGTGTTTTGATTTACTCTGCATTTAAATACCGTCGGCGGGCAGGTGATAATGAAGACGGCCCGCCAGTCGAGGGTAATGTACCTTTAGAAATACTCTGGACGGCGATCCCAGCAATTATCGTTATCGGTATTTCTGTTTACAGTTTTGATGTGTACAACGAAATCGGTGGCTTCGATCCCCATGCCATCCATGAAGCCCCGATTTCTCAAGAGTCGATGAAAATGCCTGGGCATGGAAGTGCGATCGCCGCAACATTAAGCGATACACCTCCAAGCACCGAACCCAACCGCAATCAACAAAAATCTGATGAGGCGATGCAAGACCCAGCGACAGCAGCAGTCCGCAACGCCGACCAAATTCCCCAAAAGCAAGATGCTCCAGGTGTCGGCAGCGTTGCTCCCACAATTGGCGGCAGTCCCGAGAAAGCAGGTCAACCAGCAGCACTGCAAGTCAATATCACCGGTCTACAATATGCCTGGATTTTCACCTATCCAGAAACTGGGATTACCACAGGCGAAATGCACGTTCCCATCGGTAAAGAAGTGGAAATCAATATGACAGCCAACGATGTGATCCATGCCTTCTGGGTGCCAGAGTTCCGCCTCAAGCAAGATGCAATTCCCGGCAGACAAAGTGAGATTCGCTTCACACCCAACAAACTAGGCGATTATCCTTTAATCTGCGCCGAACTTTGCGGCCCATACCACGGTGCCATGAGAACAACAGTCGTTGTTGAATCACAAGAAGGATTTGAAAAATGGCAACAAGAGCAGTTAGTTGCCAGTAAAGAAACTCTCAATCAAGCCATTGCCGTTAATCCTGCGGATTTACCTCCACACGAATTTCTCGCTCCCTACACTAAGGACATGGGAATTCAACCAGAAATCCTCCATCAAGTTCACCATTAATTCAGAAAAAGGGAAAAGGGGAAAGGTTAAAGAGAAAAGGAAGATTCCCTTTCCCCTTTTCCCCTTACCCTTTACCCCACTTCTGTAAGAAGTCAAATGACTCATTCCTATGACACAAGCTCAGTTGCAAGAAGCTGCCAATATCCCTGCTCATGGTGAAGAACCACCAGTGAGAAAATGGCAAGATTACTTTACCTTTAACACCGACCATAAGGTGATTGGGATTCAATACCTAGTCACCACGTTCATTTTTTACTGTATCGGTGGCGTGTTGGCTGATTTAGTTCGTACAGAATTACGAACGCCAGAAGTAGATTTTGTAACCCCGGAAGTCTACAACAGCTTGTTTACGCTGCACGCTACAATCATGATTTTTTTGTGGATTGTGCCGGCTGGTGCGGGTTTTGCTAACTTTCTGATCCCCTTGATGATTGGGGCTAAGGATATGGCATTCCCACGCTTGAATGCTGTTGCCTTTTGGATGATCCCGCCTTCTGGTTTGTTGCTAATCGCTAGTTTAGTAGTCGGCGATGCACCAGATGCAGGTTGGACTTCCTACCCTCCCCTGAGCTTGGTAACAGGTCAGGTAGGCGAGGGAATTTGGATTATGAGCGTCCTCTTACTCGGTACGTCATCGATTTTGGGGGCAATCAATTTCCTCGTCACATTGCTGAGGATGCGTATCCCAGGTTTGGGATTCAATCAATTGCCTTTGTTCTGTTGGGCGATGTTTGCAACTTCGGCATTGACTCTGGTATCTACGCCAGTGTTAGCAGCAGGTCTGATTCTGCTTGCTTTTGACTTACTTGCTGGAACGACATTTTTTAATCCGACTGGCGGCGGCGATCCCGTTGTTTACCAGCACATGTTCTGGTTTTACTCGCACCCAGCGGTATACATCATGATTTTGCCCTTCTTTGGGGTAATTTCAGAAGTGATCCCCGTGCATTCCCGCAAGCCGATTTTTGGCTATAAAGCCATTGCCTATTCTTCCCTCGCCATCAGCTTTTTAGGGCTAATCGTCTGGGCGCACCACATGTTTACCAGCGGTATCCCCGGTTGGCTGCGGATGTTCTTTATGATCACCACCATGATTATTGCCGTACCGACTGGAATTAAAATCTTCAGCTGGTTGGGAACAATGTGGGGCGGCAAAATTCAACTCAACACCGCCATGCTATTTGCAATAGGCTTTGTTGGCACCTTTGTGATTGGTGGCATCAGTGGCGTGATGTTAGCAGCGGTACCTTTTGATATTCACGTCCACGACACTTATTTTGTAGTGGCACATTTGCACTACGTTTTGTTTGGTGGTAGCGTTCTCGGCATTTACGCAGCGATTTACCACTGGTTCCCGAAAATGACGGGACGGATGCTCAACGAATTTTGGGGTAAGGTTCACTTTGCCTTGACAATTGTCGGTTTAAATATGGCCTTCTTACCCATGCACAAGCTAGGGATGATGGGCATGAACCGCCGTGTCGCTCAGTACGATCCGAAATTTACTTTACTGAATGAAATCTGCACTTATGGTGCTTATATCCTGGCAGTCTCTACATTTCCCTTCATCATCAATGCCATTTGGAGTTGGTTGTACGGAGAGAAAGCTGGTAATAATCCCTGGAGGGCACTAACCTTAGAGTGGATGACTACCTCACCGCCAGCGATCGAGAATTTTGAAGGAACCCCAGTATTAGTTACAGGCCCCTACGACTACGGTTTGGAAAAGGCGAAAGAAGGCGTACCCTTATCTGACCCCAATCCAGTCTTGTCTGCCGGCCCCAACTCGGTATTAAGGGCAGAACCCGACCCAGCGGTTGCCGCTAATCCCGAAGACCGGAAATAAAGTGACTGGGGACTGGTGACTGGGGACTAGAGAATAAGATTAAAAATACTATTTTCTAATTCCCAATCCCCAATCCCCAATCCCCAATCCCCAATCCCCAATCTACATTTATCAAGATTCATGCAAAGTCAAACAATTGACCCAGCTAAAACTGAACTCAATCATCACCACGCAGCAGAAGCAGCTGTCGGCCATCATGAAGAACATCCAGACCATCGCTTGTTTGGGCTAATTGTCTTCTTGATTGCTGAAGGGATGATTTTTATGGGGCTGTTCGGAGCCTATCTCGCTTTCCGTGCTACCTTGCCTGCTTGGCCTCCAGAAGGCACTCCAGAGTTAGAACTATTGCTACCCGGAGTTAACACCGCCAATCTGATTGCTAGTAGTTTTGTCATGCACAATGCCGACACTGCTATCAAAAAGAACGATAACCGGGGGGCACAGCTTTGGTTAGCAATTACCGCTGCGATGGGTGCTATTTTCCTCGTAGGACAAGTATATGAATATACTCATTTAGAATTTGGTTTAACTACCAATTTATTTGCCAGTGCATTTTATGTTTTGACTGGTTTCCACGGATTGCACGTTACCCTGGGCGTTTTAGCGATTCTCGCCGTGTTGTGGCGATCGCGCACCAAAGGGCATTATAGTAGCGAAAAACATTTCGGTATTGAAGCTGCGGAAATTTACTGGCACTTTGTTGACGTGATTTGGATTATTTTGTTCGGATTGCTGTATTTACTGTGAGTATTAATTATTTAGTTGTTCACTCCACGCGGACAACTCGATTAGCCCCCAATAGGGGGTTTTTTTATTTCTATTACTAGGAAAATTACTTATAATAATTTTTCTACAAAATCTTAGGTAGGGGCGCACAGCTAGCTGTACATTGGTATTAACCTAAGTCACCCGCCTGGGAATCAATTCCCAAGCTAATAGAAGACAGTCTACTTTAGTAGACTCAAGATTTTCAAGCACATGTATTAAATTGATTTAAACCTTTCCTCTTTTCGCCGAGCTAAACAATAATTTCAATCGCCCAATATCATATTTTGCTGTTAGCATAAAAAAATCCTAGTCAGTAATGCCAGGAAATTTACTAGTGCTTATCGACACGGCCTTGAAATTACGGAGGCATATTGAAGATGAAGAAGTCTGGTTTCAAGTCAATGGCTCAGATGCTGAATTTTCTCACATCGTTAAACTCAATGGGGATTTCAATTAGGTCAAAATTTATTTTAACGATGGTTATTTTTTGCTAAAATTACTGAGTGGCTGTTTGTAATGTTAAAGAAACTATCAAGCGGCAAACAATAAAACTCCTCTAAAAAATATCAATCTCTGGTAAGATGATTGCCCCCCAAACTCAAAGTTAGCTGAGACGGTAAGTATTTATCGTCTCACCCAAGCTATGACAAGCTCTGAATGCACAGTGATTTCACACGTAGTAGATGCCACATGAGCCACAATCCTCTCATCAAAAAAACATTCAGGAGTAGCTTTGAGACTGTTAAAGTATTGGGAAGCCCAGAATCTACTAAAAACTACTCATTAGCAACTGCAATACGCAATCGATATCAAAATTCTCTTATTAGAAAAAAACTTCGGAATCGCTTTGAGATTATTAAACTGTTGGGAAGTGGAGGATCTGGAGATACGTACTTAGCCGTAGATCTGGATTTACCAGGCCGGCCGCATTGTGTTGTCAAACATTTCCATCCAAAAGATCCTAATCCTAAAGTAGGTGCGATCGCTAAAAAATTATTTGCTCGGGAAGCAGAAGTTTTATATCAATTAGGCAACAACCACGAGCAAATTCCGAGGCTGTTTGCCCATTTTGATGAAAATGACGATTTTTATTTAGTTCAAGAATATATTGACGGCCATGCCTTAACTCAAGAAATTATCCCAGGAAAACGTTTGAGCGAAGGTGTAGTCGTAAATTTATTAAAAGAAATCTTAGAAGTCTTAGTTTTCGTCCACGAAAATAACATTATTCACCGAGATATTAAGCCGCAAAATTTAATGCGACGGCGCTCTGATGGCAAGATTGTATTAATTGACTTTGGCAGCATTAAAAAAATTGGTGCTTTGGGAGCCGGATTAACAGTTGTAGTTGGTACTCCTGGTTATATGCCAAGCGAACAGGCGAAAGGAAAGCCAAAGCTTTGCAGCGATGTTTATGCAGTAGGAATGATTGGCATTCAAGCTCTCACAGGCTTAATCCCCGACCAACTACAAGAAGATGCTAATAGTGGAGAAATTAGCTGGCGTCATCACGCACAGGTAAGCGATAGCTTTGCAGATATTTTAGACAGAATGATTTGCGATCGCCATAGCCAACGTTATCAGTCTGCCGCAGAAGCTTTGCAAGCGCTGAATTACACTCTGGTGTGGTCGCCGCCATCACAATCTGATATAAAAAACCGACAAACTGTAGATAACTATTTAGTAAATTATAAAAACTTTATTTTATTGATGGGAATCGGACTTGGGGCTACTACTAGTTTGATAGTATTATTGTTAATATATACATTTATTAATACTAGTATATCTGTGCCAAATCAGCCCAATCAATTGAAAAATCTTCTAGAAAAATTTGTCCATCACTCACGTTTAATTAACTTAAATAGCTTAGCAGTTAAAAGTGATTATACAAAACGAATTGCACCTTGGTAAAAATTGCCAAAGAGCGCATTAGATTTGATTAGCTAACAAATATATCATCTAATATTTGGTGTCAACTAAAGCTAAAAATCACTTAACTGTTCGTTTCGCCATCGGACTGGCACTCAAGTTCCTTTTTTTATAGCCAAAGTCTACTTCATTAGACTAAATATTCTTACAAGATTTAGTCATTTGAAGATGATAAGCTGAACAACATTTAAATTCGATAATCAAGTTAAATTGGCTTTTGCTATAGCAATCCTGTTAGGAGTTACAAATAAATCTACTCCCCATTCCCTATTCCCTACTCCCTCCCTCTACGAGTAGTTTTACACAAATAGGATTGCTATATGAGCCTTGAACTTCAGTTCCTTGCAACATATTACTGCGACCTTAATTGAACATCGTTTTAACAACTAAAAAACAGGATATTAAATAACTCAACGACTAAAGCTTTACCAAAAACTTAAATATCGAGAGCTTTTTATAGGGTAAATACTTAGAAATTCCTGTAGGATAAATACATACAATACAGACAATTTCCAGATATGGATAATACCAACCAAAGAAAAGCTTTAATTAACGGGGAAATTGCCCTCTTTCTTAGAGGTTTGATTATTGGTAAAGTACTGACACTGATGGTTATCGGCGGATTACTTTGGTGGTTACTTAAGCCAAACTTGTTATCCCGCAACAATCGTGATTCTTACTCCAATCAAAATTTCAACACTAGGACAGCATCAGATTTTCAGACAATTCCCGGTGTCCCTACAGGTTCATTTAACTACGGTGGTAGTACAGCTTGGGCATCTATTCGCCAATTGGTAGATTCTCAGATCCAGAGCGATCGCCCCGAACTACAATTACGCTATGTAGATCCTGTTAGAAGTAATCCTGGCTCAAGTTCTGGGATTCGCATGTTGCTTGATGGCAAACTCGATTTTGCTCAGTCTTCGCGTCCCCTTACAGATGAAGAAAAAGCCATCGCTAAACAACGAGGTTTTACCCTTGAGCAACGTCAGGTAGGCATTGATGGCATCGCAGTAGTAGTTAACCCATCACTAAATATACAGGGTTTAACTGTTGAGCAATTACAGCAGATTTATTCCGGACAAATTACTAACTGGCAGCAAGTAGGCGGGCCAAACCTACCCATTGTACCTTTATCTCAGCGGCCAGAGGATGGAGATACAGTAGTATTTTCTAGCAACAACTTGAAAAACCAAGCACTTGGCTCGAATGTACAGTATGTCTACTCCACTACAGAAGCAGTACGCCAGTTGAGTAAAACTCCCGGCGGCGTGTATTACGCTTCTGCACGTTCGGTAGTGCCTCAGTGTAGTGTAAAGGCTTTACCATTAGGCCGCACTTTTGATAAGCTAATTCCTCCTTACCGCGAACCTTTGGCTGATGCTGAAAACTGTCTGCGTCAGCGCAACCAGGTAAATACTGAGGTAATTAGAAATGGCAGTTATCCAATTACTGCTAACTTATTTGTGATTATTAAGCAAAACAAAGGTCAAGAACAGCAAATCGGGGACGCTTACGCCAAACTGTTATTAACCGAACAGGGACAAAAAGCAATTGAACGAGCTGGTTTCGTTGGGGTTCGTTAGTAGATTTGGATAACTATGCTCGTTGAAAATAGCAATTTACATTTGAATAGCCTCAAGTAAGGGCGCGCAGTTGTGCGCCCATCCAATATCATTGAAGGAAGCTATTAACCATCAAAGCGGCACTCGAATTATAACTACAGTACTTTAACCATAGTTTAGGAAATAAAGCGATCGCTAACTTTTAATCTATTCTCTATTCCCTGTTTGCTGCTGATAAATAATTAAAGCTCCCAAATTCTAACTGAGTTTGGGAGCTAATAATTTTAAGTTCACCGCGACGCCGTTTTACCTAAGTTTATGACCTGGTTAAACCAGGTGGGAATCGGAATTTCTCGTTTAAAGTTTCCGGGTACATGCCCGGTCTACTGCCACGAGACTGGTTGACTCCCTTTTCTTTAAAGACATAGATCAAAAAACTTGATGGCAGTCACCAACGTCGTAGTGCAACTAACTCATTATAGCTTTCAAAAACATGTTGTGTGTTCAACGTCGAAAGTTTCTAAAAAATTTAGCTGGGATACCAGATAGATTCTATGTTTTGGGCAACTGCCATACCCTGCTCTCGATTTTGATTATCCAACAAAACCGTGACATGTCCCAACTTGCGCCCAGGACGCGATTGAGTTTTCCCATACCAATGAACGTGCGCTTGGGGAATCTCTGCTATTTGTTGACGCTGGCTTTGGTAATCGCTATCAGAATTTTCATATCCCAACAAATTCACCATCACAGCACCAGCAGACAGTAAATCGGGATTTCCTAAAGATAAACCACAAACTGCCCTTAACTGTTGTTCAAATTGAGAAGTTTCACAAGCATCAAGGGAAAAATGCCCAGAATTGTGGGTACGCGGAGCAATTTCATTGACTAGCACTTTGCCATCAGCAGTTAGAAATAGCTCAATTCCAAAGACTCCTACGAATTGCAGGCTATTTAATAGAGTATGTGCGATCGCTTCTATTTTTGCTATTTGATTTGGCGAAATCTCAGCCGGCGCAATTACCCGGCGACATACTTGTTGTTCTTGTTGGGTTTCTACCACTGGATAGGTAACGATTTCTCCATTGACAGAACGAGCTGCTATTACTGCTAGTTCTCTGGTAAAAGGTACAAATTCCTCTAACAAAAAAAGCGATTGATTTGCAGTTTTTGTTATAGTTTCATAACTTAACTTTTCTTCTAAATCAGCAAAGCCTTTAATTATGAAAGTACCCTGACCATCATAACCGTGACGTCGAGATTTCAAAACTACAGGAAAACCGAGATATTCGATTTTAGATTTGAGATTGTCTATCTGTTCGACAGCGAAAAATTGTGGAACTGGCAAGCCTAAATCGCTTAAATAGCAACGCTGATGATATTTATCTAAAAGAGGAGTTAATGCTTCTAATCTCGGACGAAAACAAACCCCTTGTTTTGCTAAAACAGATAAAGCATCTAAATTAACAAATTCATTTTCAAAAGTGATGACATCACATTTTTTCGCTAATATTCCTGTAGCGCTGGCGTCATCTACAGGCGCGAAAACAACTTCCTGGGCGATTGATACTGCTGGGTCACCTTCACTAGGAGTTTGGACTACTAATTCTACTCCTAATTTGCGTGCTGCATCTGCCATCATCCAGGCGAGTTGTCCGCCACCAATTACACCTACACGTTTCATTAACATCCCAGAGAATCACGAGTTTGCACGCCTGTTTTGGAATTCACACCACCAGCTTTTGTACACAGTTCTTTGATTTGTGCTTTATCCAAAATTGCATCTGTAAAATCTGCACCGTCTATATTCACATCATCAAAGATGGCGCGGAGCAAAAGGGCTTCTTTTAGAACTGCATCGCTCAAATCTGCCCTAGTTAAGTTTACCTGATCGACCATTGCATTCGTTAAATCGGCTCCATGCAGATTTGCTTGCGTCATCACCGAAGCACTCAATACTGCTCCCCGCAAGTCAGCATTTGTAAAATTAGCCAATTCCATATTGGCGTTAGAAAACTCCGCAGCTTGTAAACTTTCACCGGAAAAATCGCGCCTTGACAACTCTGCATTACTAAATGACAGTGGGTGAGTCCAGTTTACCGCCAGTGCAGGATGAGCCACGCACCAGATAATAATCCCCGCAAGTAACGCTAATCCTTGCCGCCAAAACATATCGAGAGCCAATTTTGTATATAATCGCTGCATTGTAAGCTTTCCGCATTGTAATTGAGACTATTAGCAGGGCTGCTAAACTTGGAATCTATAAATAAATTTCCCTTGCTTAATATTTTGTAACGTAAAAACCGCCCTCGCTTCTCACTTTGAGCAAAATTATGGTTGCGACTTGAGGCAGAAAGCAGCAATTACTTGGGGCATAATCTGGGGGCTATCGCCACATCATACCAGCAAAATTATTACCAAAGACCGATACAAATAACTATCTACTTTTTTAAACTCTCAAAAATGATTTCCAGCAATGTCTACTAATAGCTACACTATGCGCCATTGATTTATTTACAATTCTTGATTTGAAAATTTGGTTTTGTGAAGCTAAGTAAAACTCTAAAGACCTCTTCCCCATTCCCTATTCCCTACTCCCTGCCTAAATGGTTTGATTGAGCAGTAAGACTTACTGACCCTTTACATTTCTTCACTTGGAATTTTTCACGTAAAGTTTATTGTCATTTGAAGTTAAGCGACTCTATCGGCTGCTAGGCTTTTAATTAAGTAAAGCAATGTTTGAGTTAATAGTCATTTATATCGATTGGATGTCAACTGCTTAACAAAGCTTAAAAATACCAAAGATAGAGTTACTTAATATAGCGAATTAGTTACATTTTAGGAATCTCCCAAAAATTATCTTCACCAACTACACAAATTCCACAAACAGAACTTCCAACTGCGATGATTAATCATTACTCACTTCAATGGATTGAGGCATGGTGCCAAGAAAATGGCTGGACAGATTTATTTGTCGAGCGCCGTAATAACTACTGGGCTTTTCCTCCAGGTTGTGTAATGCCAGAACCGATTCCAGTTCACGTTTTGAGATTGATTAAAGCCGAAAAAGGATTAACTTTTGAAGAAAGATTGTGGTCTACCTCAGCAATAATTGGCACAATCTTCGCTGTTCTTTTTACCTTTTGGTTCCAGTCTCCGATGCCATTAGTTTTAGCTTTTGCTTTTAATGCGGTTACGGTGGCTCAATTGGAACTGGAGGATGCGTAAATTCTTAATTTTGGGCTTTGGTGTTAAAACTGCTCTTGTTTGGTTTCAGCAAGAGCAGTTTTTAATTTCAGAAAAAGAGAAAAAAATATTAATTATTCATTAATGAATTCTATTTATATAGGACTAGTATTTGATTTCTGAAAAAGCTCCGTACATCTGAAGAGACATAAAATCAAACGTAGTATTTCGGAGAAACCACTCAAACATCCACTTGAAATGGCGAAATGTTGGAATTAAAGCACAAAAACGTCGAACCCAGGTTTTCGCTTGTAACCAAATATCTTCTATAGGATTTTGTGATGGACAATTAGGCGCAAAGCGAATGCAATGAATTTTCCATTGTTCTTGAGGTAAACCTTGATTTACCTCGCCTAAAAAGTTCTGAATCAGATGTGAACGATGATAAGAAGCACCATCCCAAAGAAGAAGTAATCGCTGGTTGGGAGATGAGTCTAATAAATAACGTAAATAATCAATTGTATTATTAGAATTCCCAGCATTGTAAGCTTTAAGGAGTAACTTTCCGTCAAGATAATCAACCGCACCATAATATGTCTGTTTATCTGTTTCATTAACGACTAAGGATGCTATTTCTCGATCGGTTCTTCCCCAAACGTAACCAGTTACGTCTCCCCATAATAAATGACACTCATCTATTAGTAATACTCTCAGCCTTCGGGCTTCTATCTCCTCTCTATTGCTTGCCAGCAATGTTTCAATTTGGTTTTTTTTTCAGCCACCACCTCCCGATCCGCTTTTGGATTCAAGCCAGTAGTCTTTTTCCAACTAATTCCTGCTGCCTCAAATAAATCATAATAGCTTCGTTTTGATTCGGAGATGACATCATATTCAAATGCTAATTTATACTCAAGTTCACCAATCTCCCAAATCTCCTTTGTTTGCAACCAACTTAATACTTTTTCTCTTTGTTGAGCACTCAGATAACCTTTTCTCCCTTTATGATTTAAGCGCAGTCCCGCAATTCCATGTTCTTGGTAAGCTTGTTTCCAGCTTGTGATTGAACCAACTGACACATCTAAAATTGTTTGAATTTCTTCATACTTATAACCTTGATAAACAAGTTTCACGGAGAAAGCTTTTCTTAGTTCACGGGCATCTGGACGACTATCTATAAATTCTTGTAATTCTGCGTTAGCGAAGCTCGCCGTAGGCATCGCCATTTCTAAATGCTGGTTTATCATTGTTTGTTATTAGACAGATATCTCTATCCGTATTATCTCGCAGTCTTTTTCAGAAATCATATCGATTCCGTCTGCGTCGGAATGATACGATCGCTTTGGGAGTCTCAAGGGTGCAAAGTGAGAATTTATGCCTAAACGCTTAAATTTAGAAGCTCACCAAAGTGTAGAAGAATTGTTTCACTTTTACCGTCAAAATTAATTCTAACTCTCACTTGGGAAGTAGAGGTTAACTAAAATAAAAGTAATATCAAGTCTGGTACGTAGTCAACTTGATATTACTGATTAGTAATTCCCTAACTCAACTGTGCTACAAGTTGATTTTCTAAAAGTGTGCCATTCGTTAACAAGTCTTCAACGGTGATTCGCAAAAACCGTTTATCGTCAACTTGAAAGAAAATTTTAATGCGATCGCTCCCAGGATGTCCGCTTGGCGTCAGTTGGGCAATTGTTCTAGCACCTTCTCTATCGTTGAGGGGTTTGACGGTGGTTTCAGTACTCTCAAGACGACGAGTAATCAAGCGATCGCCATCAAAATAAACTTCGGTATTACCTGTGTCTGCCCCCAATTCTCCCATAATTAATTCAATGCTCGGCTGATTCTCCACTGAAGCGCCTAACACTAATTCCACTGGCTGGCTCATAGGATACGGTTGTCCAGCTTTAATTATCGGATGCCAATGGTGGCGTTGATTGCGGCGATCCCAGTAGCGAATGCCATAGCTATGGTAGAGAAAGTCTTTGATTTCAATGCCTTGGGCGATTTGTAACGCACCTTGAGCGATCGCTTCAAAAGGACGTTCGCAACGAATTTTTTCTGGCTCAAAATACTGTTTAATCCATGTCTGCACTGCTGGCAATTGTACAGTTCCACCAACTAATAACACTGCATTAATATCTGCAACTTCTATTCCTTGGCGTCTTGCTTGTTGCAACAGTGTCGTCATCGATTCATCTAATAACTCAAAAAATGCATGTTCTTTGAGGATATTTTCAAAAGTATCGCGGTTTAATTCTAGTTCGTAACTTTCAAATGTTTCATCATCAAAATAAACTTCACTGGCTTGGTTTTGAGTTGATAGCTGAATTTTTACCCGTTCTGCCAATCTTGTTGTTAAAGGACTGACCGCTAAACCTTGAGTTTTGGCAAAGTAATCTACTAACCAATTATCAATATCAGTACCGCCCAAATTTTGCCCAGCTTTCGCCAAAACACGGGCTGTTTTGACTTTTTGTTTTGAATCTTCAGCTAAAGATTTATTACCGAATTTCAGGAGAAATCCCACAGGTTTTGTTGTGGCTTGGACGCTTCGATCCAACCTAACAAGGGACAAATCCAAAGTACCGCCACCAAAGTCGATTACCAAGAGAATTTCTCGATCTGCCAAGCCATAACCCAAAGCTGCGGCTGTCGGTTCGTCCAACATTCGCACTTGTTCGACTTTTAGCGATTGGCAAACTTTTCCTAACCAATGACGGTAGGCTTCAAAACTATCTACGGGTACGGTTAAAACTAAAGAATCTAAGCCACCTTCGAGGGGTACTAGTTCTTCAATTACTTGGGTGAGAAACCATTGCCCTACTTGCTCAAAGGTGACAATTTGACCATCTAACTCAGGTAAGAAACCTTGAATATTTGAGCCAATAGCCCGTTTAAAGCTGCGGAAAAATCTAGTTTCGCCCTTGAGGTCAAGACCGCGATCGCGTACTTGTTGACCGACTAAAATTTTATCCTGTGCTGCGTCTTCAACATAAACCAAACTGGGTATCAGTGGCGGATTGAGACTTTGTTTAATTGATAAACCTGGTAAATTCAGGGTTTCTGGCTGCTGGGTTACAGGGTTCCAACGAGCAATGACTGTGTTGCTAGTACCAAAATCGATTGCGATCGCCATATTTTATCAAAAAGGAATTCAGAACTCAGAATTCAGGAGTCAGGAGTTAAGAGTTGTATTGGCTGTTGAGGAAATGGTCAAACAGCACGCTAAATTTTTGATTCAGTAGTTAACAACATACACTATTGAGTCCTACTCCGAACTGATTGCATCTCAATTTTAAATTCTGACTCGTCTTAGTGTAGCGGGGTGTAGCCCATTCTGAATTCTGACTCCTGACTCATGACTCCATCAACCACCAAGAACGCAAATGAGCGATCGCTACTTCTTTTTGTTTAGCTTCGACTTCTATCCAAGGTACTTCGTGGTAAACATTGGGCATAGCTGTAATTAAATCGCTGTGCTTGCGATCGTTGAAAGCTTGTTCGCCATTGGAAATATGAACTAATTGCCAATCTGGATTCGCCCAAGTTTCCCTTGCTGCGTATAACATAGACGCTACACTCGGATGGTCGTAGCTGTCTAAATTTTCGTGACAAATATGGTGATGAGCATCGAATACCATTGGTATTCCTGCTTGCTGACACACTGCTAAAATTTCACTAGCACTATAAGCATATTCATCATTTTCAAAAGTCAACCGATTTTTAATCGCTGGGGGTAATTCTGAGATTACTTTTACAAGTTGTTCGGTGCGTTGAGATTTGCCACCATGAATATTCATCAATGACCAAGATGATTGGGGTAAACCTAATAAGTCAAGGTTATGGGCGTGTCGTTCGAGAATTTTGACACTTGTTTTTACCACTTCTGGAGAATCAGAACTCAGCACTACATATTGATCCGGATGCAGTACCATTCTGATGTTTAATACTTTTGCACGTTCTCCAATTTTTGCTAGTTCATCGCTCATTTCCTCTAATATATTCGCGCCGATTTCGTCTTCCATATCGCAAAGAGGAAATAAAGCACAGGACATACGATAGAGTTGAATCTGATTTTTCTGACAAAAGGAGAGAGCGTCATGCAAACGCTGTAGATTGTGCTGATACAGTTCTGTTAGGGCAGTTTTACGTTCTTCAAGAGTCAGTTTTAAGTAGCGCGTGCGTGTCATTGTCCGAAAGCGCACTTGTTTATCAAACGTGATACAAACCAGCCCCAAGTGGGGTACAGTGGCTTTTTGTTGCTGTGTGTGGGGTAAAGTTTGGAACTGGATTGCAGTCATGAACTAAACTTATTAATTTATCAATATGTTCTTCTTTCTTTAATTTTAATAAATTTTCCTAGCGAGCGATGAGTATCTCGAGAAGCATTATTGACAAATAATATTTGATTTTTAACTTACTCGTAGAGAGAGGCAATAGACAATAACCAAAGATTAACTACCTATTGCCTTAAAATATATGTTATTTTTTCACGCCATCAAATTTGATTGCCATATTAGAATATTTGTCAATCAGCTATTGGGCTGAAATATTAGAGATATTAATCAGCGATCGCCCATCTGACATAAGGACGAGAAGCCACTACATTTTTGTAGGTAATTATCCGTTCCGGTGCGTTAATTTTTCGCAAATCAACACGAAAATAAGCTTTTTTATTCTTAAATTCTACATTGTAGAAGTTATATTCCTGCCCCCTAGTTCTACCTACACACGATGCATAATCGCTGCGTAAAGGTGAGACAAATTCCGCAAACTGGTTATTAGATGAAACTAACTTACTCGAATCTGCAAATTCTCTAGTATCTGCCACTACCGTATGTTCGGCACCGCCTTCATAAGGTAAGGTAAACCACCACAATCCAATTTTTTGAGGACATTTACCGCTGCTACGTTGTACGTTCAGTGTGACGTTAGGTGCAGAAATAGGCCCTGACTCTGACTGCGCCTGTGCTTGTACTGTAGTCGCTAACGTTCCTGCCATCATTAAAGGGCATAAAACACTACCAAAATCTTTTAATTGTACTAACTTTTTCATAAGGCGAATGTTTTAAAATTTCAGGTATCCAAATCACATTGACTTTTATAACTTTGTAAAAGTGCCATCTAACAGCAATTTCTTCAAGGGTAAAAGTCAAATATAAACACTCTTTTACTTTTAACTTCTAACTCCTAACTCTTAACTCCTAACTCTTTGAGTTAAAGTAATCGTGTTGTCAGTTACAGTTAAACCGAGGAAAACGGGTAATAATCTGGATAATTAATTAGAAATGCAGCCCCGCCTGTAAAAGATGCTGCCGTTTCATGAAACCTCGAATTATTGTTTGTGGCTTAGGACGTACTGGATATAAAATCTTTCGTTTGCTCAGACAGCAGGGAGCATTTGTTGTTGGCATTCATCATCAACCAATCCCAGGGGAAACTGCATCGGATGTGATTGTTGGCGATTTGCAAGCAGCGGCTACCCTAGAAGCAGCAGGAATCGAGCAGGCGCACACTTTAGTAATTGCTGGATCTAAAGATGAACTGAATTTGTCAATTATGATGCGAGCGCGAGTGCTGAATCCCCAGATTCGCATCATCAACCGCTTTTATAATACAAATTTAGGCGAGCGCTTAGATCGGACTTTGCCAGACCATTTGAGTATGAGTGTTGTCGGTTTGGCAGCACCAGTATTCACCTTTGCAGCAATGGGAAGTCGAGCGATCGGGCAAATCAAGTTATTTCAACAAACTTGGCCGATTCACGAAGAATACATTGATGAAAATCATTTGTGGAAAGGTCGAAAGCTGAATGAGTTGTGGGAAGACCGATCGCGGATGCTGATTTATTATCTACCTGTAGAAGGTGAAATGGATTTAGTATCCGCTGTTATCTCAGGACAAGAGTTAAAAGTCGGGGATCGCTTAATTGTTGGTACGCAACCCCGCACCCGTCCTCCGAGGCGATCGCTAATTAGAAAATTGCTGAAAGTAATAACTAGCTTGAGACAGTTTCAGCAACATGGGCGATCGGTTGTCGTGGGTGCTGTTGTCTTACTTGCAGTAATTCTACTTGCCACACTCACCTACACATCTGCTGAATTAAAATTGTCTCTAATCGATGCCCTATATTTTTCTGTAGGCATGATAACCGGAGCAGGTGGTAATGACAAAGTTGTAGAAAATGCTCCCAACAGTATTAAATTATTTACCGTTATCATGATGCTGGTTGGCGCAGTGGTAATTGGTATCTGGTATGCAATGCTCACTGATTTTGTCCTGGGAAGCCGCTTTAAGCAGTTTTGGGACGCAGCACGAATACCCCAGCGCTATCACTACATTGTCTGTGGTTTAAGCGGTATTGGCGTCAAAATCGCCGAACAACTCCACACCAACGGACATGAAGTCGTAGCGATCGAAACCGATTCTAATAACAGATTTGTCAACACCACCAGAGGGCTAGGCATTCCGGTAATTCAAGGTGATGCTAGCTTCCGCACCATACTCAAGTCCAGCAATATACATACTGCTGCCGCAGTGCTGGCCGTAACCAGTAACGATGCCACTAATTTAGAAATAGCCCTCAAAGCCAAAAGCTTGGCACCAAGTATTCCGGTAATTGTCCATTATGCCGATCCCGATTTTGCTGGCATAGCGCAACAGCTATTTGACTTCGAGGCAGTACTCAGTCCCGCTGAATTGGCAGCCCCAGCTTTTGCCGCAGCTGCATTAGGGGGGCGAATCCTTGGTAATGGCATCACAGCAGATAGTCTTTGGGTAGCTTTTGCTACAGTAATTACACCTTCACACGCTTTTTGCGGTCAGTGGGTGAAAGATGTAGCTATGTCTACTGATTGCGTACCTTTATACGTAGAAACGAACCACCAAACCCTGCACGGTTGGGATTTACTAGAAACCAACCTCAGTCCAGGCGATATCTTATATATGACGATGCCAGCGACGCAATTATATCAATTGTGGCGTGAAGAAGGAGCTTGCGAAAGACACGCTTAATTAGTTGATAATTGCTAACTCAATTTTGGGGTTAAAGCATATAGATAATTTTGCAATTTTGGTTTGAAATACCATTATTCCAATTGGCAATTTCCGTTTTAATTTCGCCAAGTGTGCTGTATTGTGATATGGCAGTTCTAATATTAGTTTGAACTTATCAAAGTATTTCGACTACTTATTAGATAATATCTAGGCTATCTTGTGTGCTATATGGTACAGATTACGAGTATTCAGCACCCAAATATCTCTAGATAGTAGGGGGATAATCCTAGCGGAGTGTATATGGAGTGACAGCAAAACGCTCTTTTTCTTCCCTAGACTACATCTCTAGGTACTAGGCGTTTTTGTAACCAAGGTTTTATATTTGGTATATAGAATTGCAATCTTTCACATTAGAAATCAATAAGTTAAAGAAATGCAATTTTTATATTTTCTTTGTTATTTTGTATTTAACGGGACAGTTCTCGAACATTTGGTGGGTTTAAATAACAATTAATCAAACGATTTCCCCCCAAAGATGCATGTAAGTTCTTTGCAATCTGCGGATTTTACTTCAGTTTATAAGCAGAATGCAAATTGCCTAAATAAGTTACATAGCAGCATTCAAAATTGGTAAATAGTTCATCTATAACAAGGAAAACCTTGCTAAAAACTATGCTTGACACAACTAATCGGCGGATTTTTCTACCTGCTTTTATTAGCCCCATACAAGAAAAAAATCTGGCAGGTACTAAAAAACAAATTGCTTGGCGTAAATTAGATTTACTGCAACCATTACGTCAATGGCTGGACGCAATCGATGTTCAGAATCGTAAATTCGCCAAATTTATTGCTAAGCTTATTCCTGCCCAGTGTCCATTCGAGCGTGATATTATGCTTTTTGGCCGCACAATAGCTCACATTCCTCCAATGTGCAAACTCAATCCCCTTTATAACGAACTTGTGAGCTTGCGTTTTCGCGCTTTGTGTTATTTAGTAGATCAATGTGGAGAGGATATCCAATCCTACTGCTAAATAAAACTAGAGAAAACTATAGTATGGAAATTAAAGTTGAGCATCAACCCAGTCAACAACGTCTCGAACAATTGGGTGTGTCCAAATGGGCAATTTGGAAAAAGGAAGTTTCAAAATTCCCTTGGACTTATGATTCTCAAGAAACTTGCTACTTTTTGGAAGGAGATGTAATTGTTACTCCTGATGGTGGACAGCCAGTGCAAATGGGTGAAGGCGATTTAGTAATTTTTCCTGCTGGTATGTCTTGCGTCTGGGAAATTAAAAGTAACGTCAAAAAGCATTATTACTTTGATTAATCTAGATTAGGGATTGATCCCCTTTGTTTTCTTGACGATCCAAAAAAACAATATTTTATAATTCAATCCTAATTATTGAAAAATACGGCAGAATTCAGATGCAAAACAGGCTTAATACTTGGATTGAAATCTGCTGTAAGATCCCCGACTTCTTAAAGAAATCGGGGATCTATGGTTTATTCTCATAACGCTTTGCGTCTACGCCATCACTAAATCAAAAGAAACTTCATAATTATGTTAGTAGAAGTTAAATCACAGAAGATGCCTTCTCAGAGGAAAATCATCAAAAATGTTACTACATTTAAGTACTTGGCAAGAAGTTGAAGCTTATTTACAGAAATCAAAGGGTATTATTTTTCCCATTGGTTCCACAGAACAACACGGCCCAACAGGGTTGATTGGTACTGATGCGATTTGTGCGGAAGCGATCGCTCGCGGTGTAGGCGATACAACTGGAGCGATCGTTGCCCCTACAATCAATGTAGGCATGGCATTGCACCATACCGCTTTCCCTGGCACAATCAGTCTGCGCCCCAGTACTTTAATTCAAGTAGTGCGAGACTATGTAACTTGTCTCGCCAAAGCTGGTTTTAGCAAGTTCTACTTTATCAACGGACACGGCGGTAACATCGCCACCCTCAAAGCCGCTTTTTCCGAAACCTACGCTTATTTAGAAGATTTGCACGTAGCCAATGCCCCACAAGTACAATGTCAAGTGGCTAACTGGTTTATGTGCAGTTCAGTATATAAACTAGCTAAAGAATTATATGGCGATCGCGAAGGTTCTCACGCAACCCCAAGTGAAGTAGCCCTTACCCAATACGTTTATCCAGAAGCGATTAAGCAAGCATACCTTTCACCAGAAGTTGCCAGCGGACACAGGATTTATAGTGCAGCAGACTTTCGATCGCATTATCCCGATGGACGTATGGGATCGAATCCGGCTTTAGCAACGCCAGAACACGGTAAACAATTTTATGAGTTGGCGGTGAAAGAACTCAGCAATGGATATTTGGAATTTGTGAACGCAGAATAAGACATACAAATACATTGTAGTGGTGTGGCAAGGCTAAAATAGTGCATAAAATTTAGCTTTTGTGGGGTGGGCATCCTGCCCGCCCAGACGGGTGAGGACACCCATCCCACAATAAAATATATTGCAACATTTTAGTCTTGTCACACCAGTAGAGATGCGGATAAAGTTGCATCTCTGCATAAAAAAGTAATCTTTAATTATTCGTAATAAACACGATCCCCGGTTTCTTAAAGAAGTCGGGGATCGGCATCATAAGTTGTAAAATAACTTAATAAATTAATTTTTAAAACATAAAATTTCAGAGATTAATATCGTGATTAACAATTACGAAAATACTTTAACTGATTTAATCAAACTCCTGCGTTTTTATCTAGAATGGCAAATTGCTCAGGCACCGTCTGGGCAATTGGATTTATCTACTCTAGCTCAAGGATTTCCTCTGCCCTGTTGCTGAAACTGGCTTAATAACCAAGTTCCAACTTCAGATTGACTTAATTCACGACTACGGCGTAAGGCTTCTTCTAAAATTGCAATTACTAATCCAGGTAATACCTGTGATTCTTGAATACGTTTACTACCCTGGTCTGCAATGGCGTATGCGATGATTTGGGCGTTCTGCACGTCTACTACCCAATATTCAGTAACGCCTAATTCTTCATAGAGCGTAGACGCGAAGCGGCTTGTCGCCAGACATCGCTTTGTACCCAAATCATCGAGTAAAGATGTTTTCGCAATCTCAATTACTAAATCTGGTGCAGGATAGCGATCGAGGCTAACAATTCCTGTACCTGCTGGGATAGCTTGGGCGCGTTCTCTGAGGTAATACGCAACATCGGGCTGACAATCCCGAACACCAGTTTTACGAAAAGTTGTCGTGTCTAAGCCTGTGGCTAGAATTCCTTTAATGGTGGCAAATAGAGTTACAGCAAAAATAATTATTACATGGTCTTGACCACGAGCAAAACTAACTGGTGGCATTTCCAGCCTCATGTGTCCTTTGTAGTAATAGCTTTTTCCCTTCTCGTCGAGCAAGTTGCTGACTATCTGCTCATACTCTTCCCAAGAAGTGTAAATCCATGTATCTGTAGGTAACTGGGTTTGTAAATCACTCACTGCTTAACCCTTATTCTGATTCAATATTGGTTTCATCTTGTCCATTTTCGGCTTCTATTGTGTCTTGATTCCCTTCTTCCTCTTCAACTATTGGTGCGCTACCTAAGATGCGTTGTCTATCTGCTGGATTTATAATGCCGTAAAGGTCAAGCACTTTTTCATCAATTTCTGCATCAATTTGGGCTACTTCATCTAGTAAAGTTTGAATCTCAGCCTTCTTTTGTTCTTCTGTAGCAAAGAAGAAATTGCGATCGCTAACTTCTGCGGGAATTTGCGCTGAGTTCTTAATTTGATCCCAATTTTTGCCTTGCCAGAGAGGACTTTTTAAATAACCTAGTAGAAATCTCCTTACATGCTCATCAGGGACTTCTAACCAAAGTTTTTTATGGCGTAAAACAACTGTATTTGGATATTGGGTTGGAATAAAAACGTTACTACTAATGGTTTCCTGAAGATTACAACTTTCTGGTATGCTAAAAAGTTGTGCGGCTTTGGCATCAAATAAACTCAACGTTGAAAAGTTGGGATTGGCTTGTTGAATTTCAACTAGCAAGTGATTAAATGGGACTTCAATAAGTTTACTTCCATCACGTTTACGTCTAATAGTGTATCCCTGCTCTCTTAGTTGATTAATTGTTGCATTTTTTGCCAATATCTGGTCTACTAATTCCACAAATTCGGCTTGTATTTCAGCATCAGCAGGATAGATAGGTAGTTGGCGAAAATATGATGGGTTAATATTGACATTTTCAAATCTTCTACTGTACCAGTAATTTAATACTGATGAGTTAAATAGTGCTAGAATATATTTTAAATTATACAATTTAGACTCATCTGCAATAATATTGTTAAAATTGTGGCGATTATAGAATTTTTTATCATCGTATGTTGCCACAAGCCTGCGTTTTAAAGCGCGATTACGTATAGATTGAACAAGTAGTTTAGGTGATTCATAAAATTTTGGTTCGTAAGCTCTGTAAAGCCAATTCCCATAATTTAGATGTGGTCTAGATTTGCCCCAACGCAACTCATAGCGTCCCACAAATCCAGTACTATCAATTAATGGTTTCCAATTTTGTTCATTAGCAGTAAGTTCTCTTTGAGGTTTAATGTATATACCAGAACGACCTTGTTCACGAGAATGGTAAGGCTCGACTCCTCTATTGATAAATGTAATATCATCTAGTCTTATAACTTTTGGAGTATCCCCATTATTACAAGCTAGCTGGCAAGCCTCTTCAATTTTTTGTAATAATGTATCATAGCGAATATTAATTTCACATTTTAGATGGTTCATCCATTGAGCCTGGTTCTGTTCTAAAACTTCAGCCCAAGAGCGTGTTGTAAGCTTATCTAAAGTATCTCGTATATTTAATAAATTAATTTTTACTTGTTGTGATTTACGATGTTCTTCCTTATATTCTTCCGTCAAGAATATCAATACACAGTCTACGTTAGCATCTGGCCAAATGCCTTGAGGTAAATCGACAATCTGCTCAATTCTTGCTGTTCTCATTAGCTCTCTACGTAGAGCAACAGTATTTATTCCCATTAAATATGTGTTGGGTGTAATAAAACCGAGCCTACCATGAGTTGCTAAACATTCAATTCCTAATTTTAGGAAGAAGGTATACGTATCAGGTCTACCATAAAATACATCTGCATAATCTGCTCGTAGGATATCTTTATAAAAATCACTGAGTTTTGCCCCATAGGGAGGATTTGCTACAACAAATGCAAAACCATTGGCATAGGGCGTATTAGGCGCACGACTTTTAATTTGATCTACCTGATCGCTTTCTTCAGCAATCAGTGTGTTAAATAGTGCATAGCGATATGTTCCAGTGGGACGCGCTAGAGCATCCACGTTATAAATATTAAATCGCTGGATTGGTTGTTGCTGTCCTTTTTCATAGGCAAGTTTCACCAAATCCAAAACTTGAATAAGTAAATTTACCTCTGCTAAATAACAAGCAAAGGGATTTAAATCAAATCCATATAAATTATTCTGTACCCGTTCCAATACCGCCGCCGGATCTTCTATTTGTTGAGCATTACCTTTATAAGCTGCCACTAAACGTTTAGCAGCAGATACTAAAAACGAACCACTACCACACGCAGGATCAATCAAGCGTTTATTAGCACCGATAATTGCTGTACCGGTTGTATATCCCACCTCATCAAGAATGTAATTAACAATTTCAGGAGGTGTGTAATATTGTCCTTTTTCGCGTTTTTCTTTACGGTTAACATAAGTGTTGTAGACAGTGCCGACAATATCTGAATCAACTCCAGCAAAGTTAAAACGGCTGAGTTGATGTAATGTCATAATTAATTGCTGCTTGTCTAACTGATACCAATTAAACAACTCTCGCCCTGTAAAAAAATGGGCATAAATATTTTGAGCATTGCGATACGCCATGTCCAGCAAAGGACTATAGGGGTTTCCAGTTGCAAACACCCAATATCTTTGAATATCTTCTTGCCAATGCTTGATTCCACCATCTGATACAAACTTATGGGAGAAAATTTCCTTATCTTCACAAACTCGAATCAACAGCAAACGAATAAACACTACATAAGCCGCTTGTAAAGCAAATTCTTTTTGGCACTGGGTTTCATCCAAACCACCCAACATTGTCTCTTGTACTAATGCTAACCAAACGGTGTAATTATCATGCACTGCAATATCTACTTGATATTCTTGTCGCAGTGTTGCTTGTCGCTGATGCCAACGAAAGATGAGCCTCTGAACTCGGAAGTTGCACCTTTTTACTCAAACGTTGAGCCTTTGAACTCGGAAGTTGCACCTTTTTGCTTGAACGTTGCACCTTTGAACTCGAAAGTTGCACCTTTTTGCTCGAACGCTGAGCCTCGGAACTCGGAAGTTGCACCTTTTTGCTGGAACGTCGAGCCTTTGAACTCGGAAGTTGCACCTTTTTGCTGGAACGCCGAGCCTTTGAACTCCAAAAATGAAGCTCAAAACTCGGAATGTCGTGTTTTTAAATCCAACATTCAAGTTCTGAGCCTCAACGTTATACTTCAAAAATGCAACTACCGACTTATTTTTTACAACATTGGTTCTTCATACTCGACCTTTACAGGTTTACGAGCAAATCGTTTTCCCATTTCCACGACTACTGCATCTAAACCCGCCCCTTGTCCGCTAGATTTGGCGTAGTTATAGACTTGCAACGCGGCTGCATAAGCTTCACTGCCTACTGCCAAAGAAGTATCATCTACGAGTTCTTGCAATTGTGTCAACGACAACAATACCGGATACAACGCTTCATATAATTGCACGTCTTTTTGCATTTCATCAAGGTTGAATGAACGCGGTAAAAAGTCTGGATTCTGCGCTGCAACCTGTAATGCTTTGCTGACAAACGCCCGACTCTTATCTCCCATCTTGGGTAAAGTTTTACGGTCATCAGGACTCAAATCAACCAAAAAGGGTAGTTTTTCTCTAATTGTTTTTATTGCTTGCAACACAGCATCTCTGTCTGTTTGTGACAGTGTTGCACTAATTCGAGTCGTAGACATAGAATCACTCTCCAGTATGTTTGTTCAATCTAGAATGCCCACATCATACGACTCAAATTTAAATTTTCACAGTTAAGCCGATTGTTGGCAAACAATTTTAGATTTGCTAATTTCCATTTTGGATTGAGCTATGCAAGATAAATCTAAAATCTAACATTCTGCAACAATAATTGATTTGGTGTTAACTCACTTTCAAAACGGCTGTAAACAATTTGGGTTGGCTCCCAAGAAGAAAACCAGTAGGAATCTTGAATAATTTGGTAATAAGTACTCGCATCTGGTAACTCAAACTTAACCAAACCTAAGTTATTCAATCCAACTACTTCTCGTCCTTCTTGAAACCAACGAAATTTCCAAAACATTAGAGGCTGTAAATATCGCATTTTGGCATTTTTTGCGCGTTGCCAAGGAGCTATAAACGATGATAAATCCGTTGTACAGCTATAAGTCTGAGCGCTTTGTCGAATTATCCATTCCAGCACGCAATACCAGTCAGGGTTAGTTAATTCTTGGCTTTGGTTTAGCCGATTTTTGTGGTAGCGTTTGACAGTAAAAGTATTGCGGTGTAATGTTTTCCCAGAAACTTCAACCATATTACTTGGATTCATCCATCCAATCCAATATCGCCGCTTTTCTGCTAATAACCAATCTTTCATTCGTGTATGAATCAAGCGCGTTAGTGTTTCTTCATTTTTGAGAGCGCTAGAAGTTAACTGTACTAAAACCGATCGCAGTTGAGAATCAGTACGTGCATAAGACAAACGAGCCGCAAAACTGTAGTGAATATCTCCAGATAAAATAATCACTTTTTGACGTTGCTCGAATAAAGTATTCAAGAATTTCCCTAATGCTTCAACATTAATGTTCCAAGCATCACCAACATCGGTAGAAAAAACTTTCTCTTGTTTTAAATTCCAATGGTGAATCCAATCAATTACTTGCGACCCAAATACATTAGTGGGTGCAATTACAAATGTGGCTTGATTGTGAGGATCTTCGGCTATTTTTTGTAAAGGCAAAACTAGTTGTTGCTCAAAGGCTTTGGGACATAGCAGCATTGGTGGAGCGATCGCTTTTTGATCGGCTGGATAGCCCCGCCAAGTACGGGTATCCAAGACGATCGCTTCATGACAATCGCTTTTAACTATGTAATTCCAAGTAATTGATTCAGAATGTCGAGCTAAAATGAATACCGAACCGTCTCGGACTAAAACAGGTAAATTTGTGCGGGGATCGTTGGGTGGCATACCGAGATAACGGGCGATCGCTTCATCAGCTGTTGTATCCTTCCCTTGTTTAGCCGACCAAGTTTGTGCAGCAGCCAGCAGTTTTTCTCCAGGTTGACCTGCTGTAAATTGCTCTGGTGTATTGCCCCAAGCTTGAAACACTGTATAAGCTAACAAAGCATTTTGCACTACTCGTCGCCCCAAGGGACGCCCCAGCACTCGCAAACACCAAGCTTGGTTTAAATTCCAGTCATCACTCACATCATGGTCGTCAAAGATGGTGTAGACAGGAATATTGGCCAGGGCGCGACGCACTTTACCCAGTGTATAAATGAATTGTCGCAAATCCTGGACTGCTCGGTTCCAGTTTTTGATGGCGCGGCGATCGCGCGTTACTTGGCGTCCCTTAGGGAAGGCCTCCGGCCAGCACGCTGGCGACCACGCTAATAAATAAGTAGCGTAGTACTCCCCCAAACTCAGCAAATGACTGGCAACTTTCTCAGATTTATTATGTAATCCTGCGGTCAAGCCAGCTTCATTGGTAGCAACTTTAGCTCGTTCTCCTGGGGGCAGTTCCTTGGGAGTGCAGTACGTTCCACCCACAGGCAATTCTTCCTCCCAACCAAGCAGCACATCTCCCAAAGTAGTCGCAACCCACAGCGATGGATCTGCTACATCATCACCATAAATTTGATCCCCAGTCAGGAATAGCTGCTGAGGACGGCGTTGGACTTGATTTGCAGATACCTCAATTAGGCTGTCGAGAATTGGTAGGGCATCAAACCCGGAACCATGAGGTTTACGACAGGAAGCATGGACAATTTGTAAATCTTTGAGGCGGCAGGATGGTAGGGTAAAAGTTGGTTTTTGATGCTCAAAGTAACTGATGCTAGCTGTAGGGTGGGAGCTCGAGCATAATGCTTGTTGTAGCGTTTGCGGAGCCTGGTTAGCAACAGTCAACTGGAGGTCGTATCCATAGATGTTACCGCTAGTTAGGCAATGCCCATCTGTAGACCGAGCCGTGACAGCAACTACATGAAGATACTTACCCAAAGCAACTGTAGCGCGATCGCCCTCTAATAAGCATTCTCCCAGGACTCCACCATCATTTGTTGTGTCATAAACCTTGAGTTCTACCTGACAAGCCTGTTTGAGTGCCAGCCATACCGTTACCGATCCAGGTTCAGTATGCTTGAGAATTGGCCCTGCCAAAATCAGCGGTAGTCCTTGGAAAAACTCATCTCCAGCTTCGTACTTCATTAAAAACAGTTGACAAAGTGAAAGTAGTTGTATTTTGTATATATTGCTTTAACTGATAGCGATTGACAAATAATCTCATCACTAGACAATATATCAATTTGGAATTGTGCTGTACTTAAAATAGCGATCGTAAAGAGCTATAGGCATGACTATTGTTATTTCTGATGAAATCTTAACTGCAACTCGCATGACTGAAGCTGAAATGAGGCAGGAAATTGCTGTGATGCTTTTTCAAAAGGAAAAGTTTACTCTTGCTCAAGCAAGTCAGTTTGCAGGCATGAATCGTATTGCTTTTCAGCACTTACTCGCAAGTCGTAAAATCCCAGTACATTACGATGTAGAAGATTTTGAACAAGATATTCAGAACTTGCGGGAGATGGGCAAACTGTGACGATTGTCAGCGATACGTCACCAATCAATAATCTGGCAGCGATTGGCGAGCTTCATCTACTACAGCAACTTTACGGAACAGTTATTATTCCTGAATCTGTCTATCAAGAACTAACCGATCCTGACTTTCCAGTAGCAGGCGCAACTGAAGTACAAACTTTTGATTGGATTCAAACTCGTTGAGTTATCAATCGCGCAGTGGTTGAAGCACTTGGTAACGAACTTCATATTGGAGAAGCTGAGGCGATCGCTTTAGCAGTTGAACTAGGAGCAAATCGAGTGTTGATTGATGAACGTCGCGGTCGTATAATTGCTGCTAGATTAAATCTTCGATACACAGGAGTTTTAGGTATTCTGGTGGAAGCAAAAAGTCAAGGACTGATTTGTGAGGTTAAACCCTTGCTTGATGCTTTGATTGAGCAAGCAGGATTTTGGGTCGCTGCATCTCTCTACAGAAGTGTTCTACAACTTGTTGATGAAGAAAGTTAACTTTGTATGCTTGAGAATTAGCCTTGCTGAAATCAACGGTATCTTTAGAAAAACTCATCTCCAGCTTGGTACTTCATTAAAAATAGTTGACAAAGTGGTGTGTTTTGGATTAACTAATTTATTTTTTGGAGTTCTTTAGGTTGATGAACTGGGATTTCAACTACAATTTTGACGCCTTCTGATATTTTGGAATCACACCAGATGTTGCCATGATGTTTTTGTGTGATTATTTGGTAGCTGATGAATAAGCCCAAGCCTGTGCCTTTGCCGATGGGTTTAGTGGTGAAAAAAGGATCGAAAATACGCCCTCGTACTGCTTCAGGTATCCCCAAACCATTGTCGGCGATCGCAATTTGTACGCGATTATCAGCCGTCAGTTGAGTTGAAATCGAGATTTTCGGAGGCTGTGGTTGTCGAGCAGATTCTTCGAGTACATCAATTGCATTCGCCAGTAAGTTCATAAATACCTGATTGAGTTGTCCGGGATAGCACTCAACCAAAGGCAATTGACTGTAGTTTTTAACGACTTCAATTCCCGGAGATTGCGGTCTTCCTTTGAGGCGATGTTGCAGAATCAGCAGTGTACTCTCAATACCCTCATGAATGTCAACAGTTTTAAATTCGGATTCATCGAGGCGCGAGAAGTTACGAAGAGATAAAACGATTTCCCGAATGCGCCCAGTGCCGACTTTGATTGATTGCAGCACCTTCATCGCGTCTTCACTCAGAAAGTCGAATTCCACCTCATCTAAAGTGGCTTGCAGCGTTTGGGGCGGATTCGGGTACTGCACCTGATATGCCTGAACCAATTTCAATAGGTCTTGAGTGTAGCGATCGAGATAGCCAATATTGCCATGAATAAAATTCACAGGGTTGTTGATCTCGTGGGCAACTCCAGCAACCAGCTGCCCCAAACTCGACATCTTTTCAGTTTGAATTAGTTGTAATTGAGTGTTGTGAAGCTGAGTTAAAGCTTCTTGAAGTTCTGTTGAACGTTGCTCTTTTTCAGCCAGCACTGTTTTGACACGTTCAATTAGATTGTTGAATGCAGTTGCCAGAACACCTGTTTCATCCTTGGTGCTTATAGGGGCTTTTAGGTCAAAGTTAGACTCTTGGGTGACTTGCTGCGCCACTTCCGTCACTAATTGCAGTGGTTTGGCAATACTGCTGGAAATGTGAAAGCCTAGAATCAATGCCAAAATCACACAAGCGAAACTGGTAAAAGCGATCGCAATCATTATCGGTCTAGCTTGGGCGATGGCGTTGTCATACAGCGATGACCACTCTAAAATGACAGCACCATCGACCTGATTTTGTTCGCCTTTGAGCGTCACGACAATGAGTTTAATTCCTTGGGGATAATCAACACTCTTTTCTAAAAAGGTTCTGACTTTACCATCCTGGATCGTTTGCTGGATTTCGTTGCCTTGGTCATGGTCAAAAATAGTGCCGACATTTTCCGGAACGGCATCCGCCAAAATTAGTTTTTGCCGATTGACTACCACAATGTCGCGTTTTTGCAGATCGTGTAACAAATTGGTGTAGTGTTGCAGCTCGTCCGAATGTTCTATAGAAATAGATTTTTTATCGTAATAAGCATCGTGGGTTATGGAAGTGGCAACCACTTGCGCAACGTGTTCAGCTTCGGCGATCGCTAGAGTTTCAGCAATTTTCTGGCTTTGGGCGATCGCAACTACACCAACAACATTCGTTAATAAGGAAATACCAACAAAGCTTACAAGAAGTTTGTGAGAAATTTTCATACCGAAAGGTCAGCCATAGGGACGTCAGTATTAACTTATTGTTCCCAAATTGCCGCAGAAAACCAAATGGGACAGGCGCTTCGCCCGTCCCTCAAAAGTAATTTTTGAAATCGATTAACTAATTCCGAGCAATACCTTCTTGACGCGCGGCGCGTTGCACGGCAGCAGCAACAGCAGTTACAACGCGTTCGTCAAAGACTGAAGGAATGATATGTTCTCGATCCAAGTCTGAAGGTTTGACCAAAGAAGCGATCGCACTTGCGGCTTCTAGATACATCGTGGTGGTAATTGTCTGTGCCCGACAATCTAAAGCACCACGGAACACTCCCGGAAAAGCTAAAACGTTATTGATTTGATTGGGGTAATCACTGCGACCGGTGGCGATGACAGCAACGTTTTTGTGAATTAATTCTGGCTGAATTTCCGGAATCGGATTGGCCATGGCAAATACTATTGGGTCTTTCGCCATTGATTGCACCATTTCCGGTGTCAAAACTCCCGGTACGCTAACACCAATAAATACATCTGCGCCTTGCATTGCACCCGCTAAGGTACCTTGAGCTTTGACGGCAAATTCGAGTTTTTCTTCTGTGAGGTCTGTACGGCTGGTAGAAATAATTCCTTTGGAGTCGCACATCCAAATTTTGTCTGCGCCGGCTTTCTTGAGCAAGCGGGCAATCGCTACTCCCGCGGCCCCTGCACCATTAATCACAATGCGGATTTCACCAATTGCTTTATGTACTAACTTCAAGGCATTAAACAATGCTGCTAAGGTGACAATTGCGGTACCGTGTTGGTCGTCATGGAAAACTGGAATATCTAATTCCTGCCGCAATCTCGCTTCAATTTCAAAACAACGCGGCGCGGCAATATCTTCTAAATTCACGCCACCAAATACCGGAGCAATATTCTTAACTGCCTGGATAATCTCATCTGTATTTTGGGTAGCTAAACAGATGGGAAAAGCATCCAGCCCGGCAAATTCCTTGAATAGCATTGCTTTGCCTTCCATAACAGGCAATGCCGCCGCCGGCCCGAGATTTCCTAAACCTAAAACTGCACTACCATCTGTAACAATGGCAACAGTATTTTGTTTAATGGTTAAGTTGTAAACTTCCTCTGGGTCTTGAGCGATCGCAGTACAAATCCGACCGACGCCTGGGGTGTAGGCCATTGCTAGATCGGACACGCTTTTTAAGGGAATTCGGCTAGCAATGCTGATTTTGCCACCGCGATGTAAATTGAAGGTGCGATCGTAGACACTGAGTAACTTAATATCTGGCAGTGCTTTTACTGCTTGCACAATCGTCTCAGCATGTTCGGTACTAGCAGCATCAACAGTAAGATCGCGGGTGGACTCTTTGCGGGTTTGCTCGATTAAATCGATTTGACCGAGATTACCGCCAGTCGTGGCGATCGCTTGGGTTACCGACGCCAACATCCCCACACGATTGGGAATCTGCAAGCGCAGTGTCAAACTAAAACTAGAATTAGGAGTGAGGTCTGCCATTTTGATTTGGGATTTTAAGTTTTAGATTTTATATTGAATTGCTCGGTAAAAATATAGACTAAAGCTAAAATCTACATTTTAGTAACAATTTATCGCTCGCAATCCTTTGTCAGGTCGTGCAGCTAGCTGTGCGCCCCTACTGTAGTCTATTCAACGTACAAATTGCTATAAATACTAAAAAACGCCCTCTGTTACCAGAGAGCGATTTTCATTTTGCTAACACTTAAGTATTAACTGTGGATTACAGAGCTTTGCACAGTCACAGGCATAGGTTCACCCATAGCCAAATCCAGCGGGAAGTTGTGAGCATTGCGCTCGTGCATGACTTCAATACCGAGATTGGCGCGGTTTAACACATCTGCCCATGTATTGATTACACGACCTTGGGAGTCAATAATCGATTGGTTGAAGTTGAACCCATTCAAGTTGAATGCCATTGTGCTGATACCCAGTGCTGTAAGCCAGATACCAACTACAGGCCAAGCAGCTAAGAAGAAATGCAAGGAACGCGAATTGTTAAAGCTGGCATATTGCCAAATCAAACGCCCAAAGTAACCGTGAGCCGCCACAATGCTATAGGTTTCTTGTTCTTGGCCAAACTTGTAACCGTAGTTTATCGATTCGGCTTCAGTTGTCTCTCTAACTAAAGAGGAACTTACTAAAGAACCATGCATGGCGCTGAACAAGCTACCACCGAACACGGCAGCGACACCTAGTTCGTGGAATGGGTGCATGAGGATGTTATGCTCGGCTTGGAATACCAGCATGAAATTAAAAGTACCGCTAATACCCAGAGGCATCCCATCAGAAAAGCTACCTTGACCAATTGGATAAATTAAGAAAACTGAAGTCGCAGCAGCTACAGGAGCCGAGTAAGCCACACAAATCCAAGGGCGCATCCCCAGACGGTAGCTTAATTCCCATTGCCGACCCAGCCAGCAAAAGATACCAATCAAAAAGTGCAAAATAATGAGTTGATAAGGGCCGCCGTTGTAGAGCCATTCATCCATTGAAGCAGCTTCCCAAATTGGGTAGAAGTGCAAACCAATGGCGTTGGATGTGGGTACAACAGCACCAGTGATGATGTTGTTGCCGTATAACAGAGAACCAGAAACCGGCTCCCGAATGCCGTCAATATCGACGGGAGGCGCAGCAATAAAGGCGATAATGAAGCAGATAGTAGCGGTCAAGAGGGTAGGAATCATTAAAACGCCGAACCAGCCGATATAAAGCCGATTGTCAGTGCTAGTAACCCATTGACAAAAACGATCCCACAGTTTGCCGCTTTCACTTCCTCTTAAAGTTGTGGTCATGGCTGTATTGTTTATAAATCATTGACAACAAAGCTTCTCAATTCTCTGGAATTGAGAATCAAGCTTTTTTCAATAACTTTCGCCAAATACCTTCTCCCTAATCGCCGGAACTCTCTGAAATTACCTCGCACCGAATAACTAACTTCCCCAGGGAGACTGTATGAAAAAGGGGAAACTTTTCCCGGCTCTTACTATCACGTTCTATATTAACTTTCTGTATTTTTCAATATATATATTTTTAATTTTTGCTAAGCAAAACCCTAAACAAACTTACTGTGTTATTTTGCATTCAATTCTTGTTCGGTAGGAAAATAGCTGATAGATTTAAAGCAGTCTATTCGGTGAATTTAACATAAATTAATATTGGATTATTTCAAATTGTGTAGTGTGGCGATCGCCTACACAATTATATTTTCAGTTTTCTCTGGTAATGACTATATTAAATATTACTAATTTAGTAAGCATTATCTACTGTATTTAGATTTAAAATTTACCAGCCATAATTTTATTATTGAACTATTTTTCGCCAAATCCAGGCAAGTTTAATAACTTAACAGCAAATTCTAAAGCCCCTAAATAGCAAGTTGCGAGTAAAGAATATATCTGAAATAGGAGGTCAAGTAAAAAAATGCCAGATAAATTGATATAAGTACGCCGAAGTTACAAAAATTTGCATTTACCTTATAGCTAGCCGTGACATGACTTCAAAATCTTCTCGCTCTGACAAAATTCTGGTTGTTGATGACTCTCCTGATAATGTGTTTTTAATCAAAACTATTTTGGAGGAGGAAGGTTATACCGTTAGCACCGCAGAAAATGGTATTTCCGCATTGGCGCAGTTGCAAGCATCTCCTTGTGACTTAGTTCTTCTGGATTTAATGATGCCAGGTATGGATGGATACGAAGTTACTAAGCACATTCGTGGGGATATGAAGTTATCGCAATATATTCCCATCTTGTTAATTACTGCCCACGATGCGCCTAACGTTGCCCACGGATTAGACTTGGGTGCTGATGATTTTATCCGCAAACCTGTAACAGTGGATGAATTACTCGCAAGAGTGCGATCGCTTTTGCGTTTGAAGCGCAGTATGGATGAACGCGATGAAATAGCGCGACAGCGAGAAGATTTTGTCTCCCGTCTCACCCATGACTTACGCACTCCCTTAGTAGCCGCAGATCGAATGTTAATGCTGTTCCAACAAGGCGCTTTAGGAGAATTATCGCCGCAAATGCAGGAAGTAATCGCTATTATGGCGCGGAGTAATATCAACCTGCTTTCTATGGTCAATACCTTATTGGAAGTTTATCGCTTTGAAGCAGGTCGCAAAACTTTGGCATTGCAGCCGACTAATTTAGCACAGTTACTAGAGGAAGTAGTCGGAGAATTAGCGCCCCTAGCCCAAGAGAAAAAACTGTTGTTAAATTTAGAATTGGCTGAGGAATTAAAGACAAACACAGTCATGGGCGATCGCTTAGAATTACATCGTCTATTTACTAATCTCATAGGCAATGCAATCAAATTTACCGACTCTGGTTCTGTTACTATTCGTCTTACTTCTCAAACTCACTTTGGCAACAATAACCAAAACCAATTCCCTGAAAAATCTAATTTTGCTGACTACATTAGCATTGAGATTGCCGATACCGGCTCGGGTATTCGCCCTGAAGAACAAAGCACTATATTTGAAAGATTTCGCCAAGGAAGTCACAAGAGTTCTGGTAGTGGTTTAGGACTCTATCTTGCTCGGCGAATCATTGAAGCCCATCAAGGCGTTATTTTACTGAATTCAGAACTAGGTAAAGGTAGTACATTTATTGTACTTTTACCCAAAAAGACATAATAAATTTAGTATATATGAATATAAATAGTTAATGTTTTCCCGAATATAAAATTGTTAGCTGAATAGCTGTGAACTTTGACTGCAAATTATGGTTATGCAGCGCTAATATGAAACAAGTAGTTGTTTATAGTACGAAACAATGATTACCACTGAATTATCTAAAATTGGCGATATTATCCAGAATCAGCGTGTATTTTTCCAAAGTGGCAAAACTAAAGATGTAAATTTTCGCATTGAGCAACTTCAAACACTCAAGCAAGCAATTCTTGAAAATACTGAAGAAATAATTCAAGCATTAGAAGCAGATTTACATAAACCAGTAGTAGAGACTTACTTAACAGAGATTAGCGTAATTAAAGATATTGATTACGCTATAAAACATATAAAAGCCTGGACTACACCTAAGAAAGCACCAGTTTCCTTAGATTTTTTTTCCTATTCAGCCCGCATTTATCCAGAACCGCTGGGAGTTGTCTTAATTATCGGCCCTTGGAACTATCCATTTAACTTAATTATCTCACCGTTAATAGGTGCGATCGCTGCCGGAAATTGTGCAATTATTAAACCATCAGAAATTGCTTCTCATACTTCCACTATTGTTGCCAAAATCTTTACCAAATATTTCCAGCCAAATTATATTGCAGTAGTTGAAGGAGGCGTAGAAGCAAGTCAAAAGCTACTAGCAGAAAAATTTGACCATATATTTTTTACTGGTGGCACAGCCATTGGCAAAATTATCATGGCAGCAGCGGCAAAACATCTCACACCCGTTACATTAGAATTAGGTGGTAAAAGTCCTTGTATAGTCGATACTGAAATTAACTTAGAACACACAGCTAGACGAATTACTTGGGGCAAATTCATTAATGGTGGACAAACTTGTATCGCCCCTGACTATCTTGTAGTCGATAAAAAAATCAAAAAAGATTTAATAGATGAAATTAAAAAATGCATCAAAGAATTTTATGGCGATAATCCAGCAGATAGCCCTGATTTTGCCAGAATTATTAGCCAAAAACACTTTGATAGATTAGTAAAATTCCTGGAAGATGGCGAAGTTACTATTGGCGGAGAAACTAAAGCTTCAGAGCGTTATATTGCCCCAACAATAATCGATAATGTCTCCTTAGAAGATTCTGTAATGCAGGAAGAAATTTTTGGCCCCATCCTGCCCATCATCGAATACAGCGATATTACAGAAGCGATCGCCTTAATTAACTCTAAACCAAAACCCCTAGCTTTATACTTATTTTCTCAAAATAAAAACCTGCAAAAGCGAGTCTTGCAGGAAACTTCATCAGGTGGAGTTTGTATCAACGATACAATCATGCACGTTGGAGTATCATCTCTACCATTTGGTGGAGTAGGTGATAGCGGCATTGGCAATTATCACGGCAAAGCTAGTTTTGATACCTTTTCTCATTACAAAAGCGTATTACAAAACTCCTTCTGGATCGATTTAAAATGGCGCTATGCTCCCTACCAGAGTAAATTGCCACTAATTAAGAAACTTTTAGGTTAAGAGTTATGAGTGAGGAGTTAAGAGTTAAGAGTTAAGAATTAGGGTTATGAGTTACGCCGAATGCGAACTAAAAATACTTCTTGGCTAATTAATAATTCCAGATTTACTCAAAATGATGGATTTACCAAAATCAACAAAATCCTCAAAATTCTAATACTTAATTTACATTAAACGTGAGTTATCAATTTTTAACTCCTAACTCCTAACTTCTAACTCTTAACTATTAAAATCAAAACGCATTGCTATAGCGTTCCTCAGCCCAAGGTTCGCCACGACGGTGGTAGCCATTGCGTTCCCAAAAACCAAGTTCTTCACTAGCTAAAAACTCTAAACCATTAATCCATTTAGCACTTTTCCAAGCGTAGAGATGAGGAACAACTAACCGCATTGGGCCGCCATGTTCGGCTGGCAGATCTTCGCCAAAAAGTTTAAAGGCAAAAAAGTTTTCTTCCCGCAAAAAATCTTCAATAGAAATATTAGTAGTGTAGCCACCATAGCAGTGTTCCATAATGTGGGCTACTTTGGGGTCTAACTCAATCAGACTCATGAAATCTGTAACTTTAATCCCCGTCCATTTAACATCGAGCTTAGACCAGCGCGTTACACAGTGAAAGTCTGCTGTAAACTCATGTTGAGGTAGCGCCATAAAGTCTGACCAACCAAAGGTAGCAGGTTTTGTTAAACCCCAAACCCTAAACTCCCATTTTTCAGTACTAACTTCGGGAGTTGCACCGTAAGTTAATACAGGGAAACCTTTGGCTAAATGTTGACCTGGAGGAACGCGTTCGTTGTCTTCTTTTCCTGGCTTCTGAAAAAATTTTCCCAACATAGTCGCAGAAAAATAAGTTTTCTCAAGAAATTTACAAGCTTTTATGCTGAGTTGCCAACAGCGCCAGATACTTTACTCTTGAATATGATGAGGATAATTATTTTATCTGGTTGTCATTTGCAAATTACTAATGACGGTCTTTAGCAGATAATGTCCAAATTAGAAAGCCATAAATAATAGGTAATGGGTAATGGATATTCCCAATTACTCACTACCAATTTTTTGCAGCTAATGAGCTTGTGTAGAGTATCTATAATTTATTATCCAATCAGGAAAGCTGAAAAAAGCATTCATCCATTAGTAAGAAGTTTGAACGGTGACTTTTGCCAATCAAATCTGTCGGTGCTGTTCGTGCCTTTCCTGACTGGAAAATTATGATTCTTCTTCCTCTTCTTCAGCAGTTGGATAAACAAATGTAGAACGTCCAGTCAAAATAGACTTGCCCAGAGACAGAGCTTTTTGAGCTTCGATGGCGGCTTTGTGCCTCCAGGTAGCTCGGCGTTTATCTCGTTTTGATTTGGAAGTTTTCTTCTTAGGAACAGCCATGTCAGCAGATATTGTGATTTTTGACAACCTTTTTATTTTAGGCCATTCACTGACACCAACGATGTCAATTTAGCCAAGAATTGACTAAGTTTAGGTTGGGGTATGGGGCATTGGGCATTGAGAGGTGTGGGAGGTGTGGGAGGATGGGGAAGAAATCTTTCCCCCCCACACTCCCTACACTTCCCCATCTCACCATCACCTTCATTTCTTAGTGCTGGCGTTATTTTCAAAGAACAATAGCGATCGCGCAGTTTTGAAGTAGGTGGCCCAATTTTGAGCATCAGGACGGTTGCGCCATTCTGGACGACTGACTTCTAATGTCAGAACTGGTGCGATCGCTCCATAACTTTGTACGGATACAATAATTGAAACATCTGTTACTAAAATGTCTTGGTCGAAGCTCCGCTGAGCAGCTGCTCTTGCGACTGCTTCTGCTCGTCGCAGAATGGTTTCGTAGTTTTCTTCTGGCAAGCGGTCGATCGCTAGGTCAACTCTGGCGGTGTAAGCTCGCACAACTTGAGGGGCGATCGTTTCTGTCAAAAACCATGTAGGAACACTAGATACGAGCAAAATTCCTAAAGAAACTATCCGGATTCTTTTAGCAATTTGGCTAATAACTGAAAAGGGTGCGATCGATGAGGGGATGCGAGCAGAAATCTGGCTCATAACCTTATAGCTCCTTAGTAACGATATGTAAATTGAAATTAAGTGAAAGTATTTTCCGGTCGCTTAACGTAATAAAAATTACATTTTATCCTAAGATTCTCTAAGAATCACCTAGACTAGAAACATCAGGTTAGCTTTGTTTTTTTGACAAAGCCAACCACAATTTTCAGACCAGCAAACAATAATCGACAAGAGCGCGATGGCAAATTACTGGGCGATCGCTATTGGCATCAATCAATATCAGTTGTTTCAACCTTTAACTTGTGCCCAAGCCGATGCTGAGGCAATCAAGGATATTTTGGTGGCAGAAGCAGGTTTTGTCCCCGAACACTGCCTGCTAATGACGGATACTTCAGCACCAATCGGAGACAGACCCACCTATCCGACTAGAGAAAATATTCTGCAAGTCTTTGAAGATTTAGCAGCAACATATTGGCAACCCCAAGACTATCTATGGTTATTTTTTAGCGGTTATGGGGTCAACTACAAAGGCAAAGATTACTTAATGCCAGCGGAAGGCAACCCGGAACTCGTGCCAGAGACAGGCATAGAATTGCGATCGCTGATGCAAAGTCTGCAACTGGCTGAGTTAAATGTCTTGTTAATGCTTGACATTAACCGTGCTTTTGGCACTCAAGCAGATGCACCCGTTGGCGAAGAAACCATAGAAGTAGCCCAAGAACTACAACTCGCGACAATTTTTTCTTGTCAACCAGAACAGTTTTCTCACGAAAGCAGCGAATTAGGTCATGGATTCTTTACGGCAGCTTTGTTAGAAGCTTTACGTTCTGGTAATGGCAACAACTTGGCAGATTTAGAAACCTATCTAAGCGTTTTTATACCGAAATTATGCCAGCAGCACTGGCGTCCAATTCAAAATCCTGCCATTATTATTCCCTCTAGACCGCAAGTAATTTTGCCAAAGTTGGCGATAGGCATCGATTTTAGCTCAGAAGCGCTGATTTATCCAGAGGAATCCTTTGCTGTTGCCCTTTCAGCTCCTCCCCTTGATGATTACTCAATAAAACAGAGTAAATGGCGAGAAACGACTATTAACTCCAAAGTCCACAAACCTAATCGCCAAGGAATTCACGAGTCGGCTGCGGGTTTAGTTTCCCAGCCGCAGCCAGAAACTTCTATAGGAAACACAAAGGGAAGATTTATTCCCGATTCCTCTAAAGCTTATGTCTCGCGATCGCCTCGAAATCAGACAAACACTCCTTTGTGGCAACAGTTTATCTTGTGGAGTGGAGGTAGCTTGCTAATAGCAGGTTTAATCGCAGTCGTTTTTCTACGCAATCAAGAAACTTTTAGAATTAAGCAAATATCAAGTACATCGCCCAATGCTACTGTTACAAGTCCCACGGCGATCGAGAATTTCCCAAATGACGGCTCGATAATTAGAACTAATGCACCAGTTAGACCAAAAAATCAAATTAGCGCTCAAACAGCTTCAAATTCTGAGTCGCAAAAGCGCAATCAAGCAGTATTAGACTTGGCGAAAATGTCGCTGCAAGAGACTCAAGCTAGCGATTTGAGTTTAGCAATCGCTACAGCTAGGAGAATTAAACCCGGCGAACCACTCTACGAGCAAGCTCAGGAAAATATTAAGATTTGGAGCCGGATGATTTTAGATTTAGCAGAGGGTCGTGCGAAGCAAAGACAGTATGCTAATGCTATTGCTGCGGCTCGATTAATTACTAAAGACGAGCCGCTTTATGCCAAAGCACAAGCGGCAATTAATTTATGGCGGCTTGAAGGCAAGCAGTATATGAGCAACAAAACTCTTTTAGATGCAGCAAATGCCTTAATTAAGCCGGGACAAGCATCTACATATAATCGGGCGATCGAAGTTGCGAAAAAAGTACCACCAGGTCAACCAGGCTTCGATAGCGCCCAAAAATCTATTAATAATTGGAGTGAAAAAATCTTGGATTTAGCCAAGAGTCGCGCCGCCCAAGGAGAATTCAATACCGCAATTGCAACTGCTACTTTAGTACCAGAAGAGACAGCTTCTTACGAAGATGCTCAGGATGCCATCCAAAAATGGAAAAAAAATAAGTAAAAAAAATAGTTAGGAGTTAAAGGTGAGGAGTTATGAGTTTTTTAACTCTTGGCTCCTAACTAATTCCTAACTACTAATTCCTCATTCCTAACTTTGTTAACAGTACTGCGATACATCTTCGCCACATTCATCGGCTAGATAGCACAACGCTCGAAAACGTAAACTAACTACTTCTTCATATAAGGGGTTGAGCTTGCACATGGGCGGAATGTGAAACAGGGTTTTCCCGAATAATTTGACATCTCGCTCAAATGGACACTGCGATGGAATCAGTTTGCACAAGCGATGAGCTAATTGGCGATCGCGGACTTGAATGCTGTCTACTTTCTGCTTTAAAGGTTGGAGAATATTCCAGTAGCGCTGCGAAGCAGAACGGTTTAGCTGGGTTGGCCGATGTTCGCTAATCTCTGGTCGATCGATTGAGACCCAGCTTGCCAAAAAAATCTTTTTTGTGGTATTATCGAATACCTTCATGGTTAATCCTCTGTGCTATTGAGGCTGTTCACCTTACTGGTGAATGTATACAAGGTGGCAACGAACTTTCCGGAATATTCGTGTCCTGACTCCGATATAATGTAATACCTGATTAGCCACTTCAGTCAGAAGCTAATTTATTACTACGTCAAGTTAACCGCAATTTTCGCGGAATCGGTAGTGTAGTAATGTAATCTTGTTCGTAGCTTGACACAGTTTAAATTTTAATAAAGACATCCACCGTTGGGTAGGTTTTAGTGTAACATTTACAAAACTTAAAATAACACCTTTTTGGAAGTATTTTTTGTCAGTAAAAATAACAGTAATACCCTGGTCGGCAGTGTTGAGCCTCGGTATTTGTGCGTTCTTACCCCTTTATATTTTGTTAACTGCTGGCTGAATGCAGTAGAAGTGAAGAAAAAAATCTTCTTGAGCTTTGAGTAAGAGGCTACCCGAACAAAGTCTGCCTAACTAGAATAATCGGGCTAATATTAGTGATTTTTCTGCAATTTACAACCTATAGCGTCTTAGGGCTAACTTACCTGGGGTTAGCATTAGGCTACATTCCGGGTTTACGTATGAACCGCGCCACTATCGCTTTAGTCGGTTCTGCTTTTTTAATTGCTTTAGGTGTGCTGAATTTACAGGAAGCATGGCAGGCCATTGATGCTAATACCATCGTGTTTTTGTTGAGCATGATGGTAGTTAATGCCAACTTATCTTATGCAGGATTTTTTCGGCGATCGCTATCTGTAATACTGAGTGTTACTCGTAGTCCTTTCGGTTTGTTAATTGCTTTAACTTTTGGTAGCGGTATCCTTTCAGCTGTTTTTCTCAACGATACCATAGCGCTAATTTTTACACCTTTAACCTTGAGTCTGACTCAAAGTTTGGGTTTAAATCCGATACCTTATTTACTGGCGATCGCAGGTGCAACTAATATAGGCTCGGTAGCAACCGTGAGTGGTAATCCTCAAAACATCCTGATTGGCTCCTTTTCAGGCATTCCCTACCTAGATTTTCTGCGTGCATTAGCCCCAGTTGCCTTGGCAGGCTTAATAGTTGAGCTAGGATTACTGTGGCTACTTTACCCAGATGTACGCTCAATCAAACCTTGCCAAGTATTACCCACCATCAACCAACGTATTTTTAAACCTTTATTTAATAAAACATTAGTGATTACAGCTGGGCTGCTGATTGCATTTACCGCCGGCTTACCCTTAGCTGAGTCAGCTTTAGTCGCTGCTAGCTTGTTGTTAATCACTCGCCGAGTTAAACCCCAGCGGATTTTACAAAAAGTGGATTGGAATTTGTTGGTAATGTTTTCTGGGTTGTTTATCCTGACGCGAGTTACCCAGAAATTAAATTTACTCCAGTCCTTTACCCATGCTGTTAACTCTGCCGCAAGTTTTTTGGGTGTAACTGTTCTTTTATCTAACTTAATTTCTAACGTACCTGCTGTACTCCTACTGCATCCCCTAATTCCTCAGGGTGATACCAGGTATTGGCTATTACTAGCAGCAGGCTCAACCTTAGCTGGTAATTTGACTTTGTTTGGTTCAGTCGCCAACTTGATAGTCGTAGAAGCTGCTGCTGATTTAGGCTACAAGCTAACTTTTTGGGAACATCTCAAATTTGGAGTACCAGTAACATTGTGTACTCTACTTTTAGCGTATCTTTGGGTTCATTGAGTGCGATCGCTTTAATTACTATTGTTTGCGTCTATCAAATATCTAAGATAACTTTGTATAAACTGAGTTCCGGCAATATAATTGTCACATTGTATACTGGTAACTCTAGTTTAGCGTTTTTTACTTTTTTATACTAAGTCTAGCCAGAGTTAAATAAATCTTCTTGGGTTTGTACTTAAGCATAATAGAGACGCTTATTACTTAATTGTAGAGGCTATAGAGTATGAATATTTGGAATAACAGTTTATGGGACCAGGAAATTGACGCGGAACTAGAACAGTTGAAAAAAGACCTAAAAAAGCGTCCTATTAATAATGATTGCAGTTCTCAAGGATTGGATAGTGTTCTTGAACAACTAAATAATCTGGTGGGAATGCAGAATGTGAAAGATGAGATTAACACTCTAATCAACTTTCTTAAAATCCAGAAACTTCGGCAAGAAAAAAAACTTGCTACTATTTCTGTCACGTTACATTCTGTATTCTGTGGGCCTCCTGGAACTGGAAAAACTACTGTCGCTCGTCTAATGGGTAAAATATACAAAGAGCTAGGAATACTTTCCAAAGGTCATCTTGTTGAAACTGATAGATCGGGATTAGTAGCAGGTTATGTTGGGCAAACCGCTATTAAAGTAGATGAACTTATTGAATCAGCATTAGATGGTGTGCTGTTTATTGATGAAGCCTACGCACTAAAACCAGAAAATTCCCGTAATGATTTTGGACAAGAAGCTATAGATACTCTCCTAAAAAGAATGGAGGACTACAGAGACAGGCTAGTAGTGATAGTTGCTGGCTACAGTGAAGAAATGTCTAGATTCATTGATGCTAATCCGGGATTACAGTCAAGATTTAATAAATATTTCTACTTTGAAGACTATAAGCCTAATGAGTTACTCAATATGTTTGAAAAAGTTTGTGAGCAAAACCATTTCAAGCTCACTGATAAATCAAAGCAGGCATTACTTTATAAGTTAACTAATTTACATGCAAGTCGAGATAAGAAATTTGGCAATGGAAGGCTAGTAAGAAATATTTTTGAGAAAACAATCGAGAAGCAGGCAAACAGACTTGTCAAACTTCCAAATGTTACCAAAGAAATGATGATAAAAATTATGCCTGAAGATATTCCCTAATCTGGCGTTGCTGATTGAAAGTATGAATTAGCCTCACGCAAAGACGCAAAGGCGCAAAGATTCGTTGTTTAGTTATATCAAAAATGTCAATTCATACTCTGCTTCAGCAACGCCCCTAATCCAATGAAAAAAAAACTGTATCTCAGCCTAAAGCGCAAAGACCTTCAGAAAAACTCTGCGTCTCTGCGCCTCTGCGTGAGCCTATTATTACGATGCCACCTGAGCAGCAGTCCGCGTCCGCCGCCTTCTCCCATCAGCAACTTTCACCGGCGGTTCCTCAGGAATTTGCATCAACAAAGTCACAGATGGCTGACATTGCAATTCTCTCCGAATAGAACGCTGCAATTCTCGCTCCAAAGTTCCTTGCAACCCACCCCAATCAATATCTGCTGGTTCCGCTTCCGTAGCTGCAAACTCCGACCAGCGCACAGAGAGAATTTCTTCAATTCGCTGTTGTACCCATTTTTGCAACAGCGATCGCTCTAAACTGGTTACTACACCCCGCAGGTGAATTTCTGGTTTTGCCAACAGTTTCCCACTCCAATCGATGGCAGCGGCAATAGTAACAATACCTTCTTCTGCCATACGTTGCCGTTCTTGCAGCACTGTGGCACTCACCATACCAGAACTTGTGGTATCTACCAGTTCAATACCAGATGACACCTTACCAGCAACGCGGATGGAGTTTTCAGTCAGTTCTATAACATCCCCATTTTGAATAATGATGGTGTTTTCTGCTGGTATACCCATACTCTGAGCCGTTTGGGCGTGCTTCACCAGCATTCGATGTTCGCCGTGGAATGGCACAAAGAACTTCGGTTGAGTCAAGGCAATCATTAACTTTTGGTCTTCTTGACAGCCGTGACCGGAGACGTGAATTCCTTTGTCCCGACCATAGACCACATTTGCCCCTTGAATCATCAATTTATCAATAGTGTTGACTACAGCGATTGTATTTCCGGGAATCGGGTTAGCAGAAAATACTACTGTATCGCCTTGACGAATTTTGATGTGGGGGTGTTCTTTATTGGCAATGCGGGTCATTGCTGACATTGGTTCGCCTTGAGAACCTGTAGTCAGAATCAACACATTTTCATCTGGCAGGTTGCGGACTGCGTGCAATGGTTGCAGTAGATTATCCTCACACTTAATGTAACCGAGATTACGGGCATGAGCAATCAAGTTCAACATGGAACGTCCCACCACCGTAACTACACGGTTATGCTTCTTCGCTAGATCCAAAATCATGTTGATGCGATGAACGCTAGAAGCAAACGTAGTAACGAACAATCGCCCTGTAGCTTGACTAAATACTCGGTCAAGATTGGGATAAACCGAACGTTCTGAAGGTGTAAATCCTGGTACTTCTGAGTTAGTGGAATCGCTCAACAGACAAAGAACACCTTTTTCACCATGTTCTGCTAACCTTTGCAGGTCAAATCTTTCACCATCCACTGGTGTGTGGTCAATTTTAAAATCCCCAGTGTGGATGATGACACCAAGTGGCGTATGAATGGCAACAGTAAAACTATCAGCGATAGAATGAGTATTGCGGATATATTCTACTAAAAAGTTTTTGCCAATTCGCACGACATCACGCGGTAGAACTTTTCTTAATTCTGTGCGATCGCGTACTCCCGCTTCTTCTAATTTACCCTCTAGCATTGCCATTGCTAGTCTCGGTCCATAAATCACTGGTATATCAAATTGCTTGAGATGAAAAGCAATCCCACCAATATGGTCTTCATGACCGTGGGTAACAATCATCCCTTTAATTTTGTGGCGATTTTCCCGCAAATAGGTCGTATCTGGAAGAACAATATTGACTCCATGCATCGCTTCTGTGGGAAAAGCCAGTCCTGCATCTAACAGAACAATTTCATCCTCATACTCGAAAACACAAGTATTTTTTCCAATTTCATGCAAACCGCCTAAAGGAATAATTTTCAAGGCGGAATTACTAGCTTCGTTTTTAGCCATTTTCTCCTTAGATTGTTACTTTTTGTTAATTAATTTGATAGTTAACGAACTCGTATTTCAAACAACCTCAGTTGTTTTTTAGTCAGTCCCAAAGCAAGCACTTTTAATTGAGATGTTCAATTGTTTATTCAATAAAAAAGACAGTATACTCAAGGATTTATAGTATATCTATTAGTCCTAACACAGGTTTTTAAATAGTAATACCAATTTTAAATTTCAAAAATAAATGGGACAAATCGATTCGCATAACCCTTTAAAAGAAAGAAACACTCAATCTAAAATCTAAAATTGTATAACTTATTAACAATAATCGTCATTGTTTATATTGGCTTTTAGTAACCACGCTTATTAGCAGCACTCTCCGAACTGGGGGCTAGAGCAAACTAAGTTCTTTAAGAACTGCTTCTAACTTTTTACTAACTTCCGAGTCCGCTTCGCATAGCGGCGGACGAGTTGAACCAACCTCCCAACCTTGAAGTTTTAATGCCTTTTTAACTGGAATGGGATTTGAAGTAAGAAATAAAGCTTTAAATAACGGGAAAAGTTGGAGATGGATCTCGCTAGCCACCTCAATTTTACCTGCCTTAAAAGCTTGGATCATCTGCTGTAGTTGGTTTCCTACCAGATGAGAAGCCACACTTACTACACCCTTTGCCCCGATCGCTAACAAAGGCAAAGTCATGTAATCATCACCAGAGTAGATCTGGAATTCTTTGGGTGTCAAGCGCCGAATTTCACTTGCCTGATCTATATTACCCGTGGATTCTTTTATCCCTACAATATTGTCCACCTCAGCTAACTGGGCAACTGTTTCTGGCTGGAGGTTTTGCCCGGTACGACCGGGGACGTTATATAACAACATTGGTAAGTCGGGACAGGCTTGTGCTATTGCCTGAAAGTGAGCTTTTAATCCCGCTTGCGGTGGTTTGTTGTAATAAGGAACAACTTGTAAGGAACCATGTACTCCTATTTTAGCGGCTTTTTGGGTGGCAGCGATGGCTTCTTTAGTAGAATTTGAACCACAACCCGCTATTACCTTGGCTTTTCCTGCCACAGACTGCAACACTTCCACAAACAACTGGTATTCCTCCTCCCAAGTCAGGGTAGGAGATTCCCCTGTTGTGCCACAGACGACTAATGTATCTGTACCGTTGTTGACTAGATGCGCTGCTAGTTGTGCCGCTACATCGTAGTTAACACTACCGTCTGCTTTAAACGGTGTAATCATAGCAGTTAAAACGTTGCCAAAATCTCCCACCCTCTTTCTCACTCCTAATTACCAATATTTTTATATTTTGGTGGTTTTCTCTTGTAATAATCTATTTTTACATTCTTTTCAACTGTCTTTTGTCCTTTGTTGATTTACTCATCACTAATGACTAATGACCAATGACTAATGACTAATAGCTAATGGTTTTAGTAGATTTTTCTCTACTAATAATTCGGCGATTTGTATTGCATTCAATGCTGCACCTTTGCGAATTTGATCGCCGCACAACCATAATTCCAAGCCACAAGGATGAGAAATATCTTGGCGAATTCTTCCTACTAAAACTTCATCCCGACCCGTTGCTTCAATTGGCATCGGGAAATGATTGCTTTTCCAATCTTCTACCAATTTTACTCCAGGAGCAGAATTTAAAATTTCTTTGGCTGCTTCTACACTAAAGGGAGTTGCAAATTCTAAATTTATTGCTTCTGAATGAGCGCGGAGTACGGGAACCCGTACACAAGTCGCAGTGATTCTGATTTGCTGGTTGCCGAAAATCTTTCGGGTTTCGTTGACCATTTTCATTTCTTCCTCACAATAACCCAAATCGTTTAATGGTGAGTTATGCGGGAATAAATTAAATGCCAATGGGTAAGGCAATACTTCGGCAACTGGTGGCTGTCCTTGTAGTATAGCGCTGGTTTGGGTTTTCACTTCGGCCATTGCTCTGGCTCCAGCACCGCTAGCAGATTGGTAAGTTGAGGCGACAATACGTTGCACTGGTTTGACTTGATGCAACGGCCAGACTGCCACAGTCATTAAGATTGTTGTGCAGTTAGGATTGGCAATAATGCCTTGGTGATTGGCTGCCGCTTGGGGATTTACCTCTGGTACGACTAAGGGGACTTCCGGGTTCATACGAAAGGCGCTGGAATTATCAATTACCACTGCGCCCTTTTCGACAGCGACGGGTGCCCAAGTTTTAGATGTGGAACCGCCAGCACTAGCTAGTACTATATCAACGTTTTCAAAAGCGCGATCGCTCGTTGGTTCTACAGGTATATCTTCCCCATTAAACCGCAGCGATCGCCCTGCACTGCGTTCTGATGCCAATAATTTCAGTTCCCCAACGGGAAAACCACGGCTTTCTAATAATTCCAGCAACTCCGTACCAACGGCACCAGTCGCTCCCAAAATAGCTACACGATAGGATTTAGACAAACTTGCTTCCTCCTTTGAACGGTTTGTGTGTGATTTTTTAAAACAATTGTCAATTTACTTATATTTAAATGGCGATCGCACTTTGGAAATGCATTTTTAATAAATTTAGATTTTTTTTTAATTTAATGTAACTGTATCAAATCAATACATTTATTTTATTTGCTATTTAATTTCGGTTGTAAGTAGTTCTGCACTTTACAATCATTCCTATTTAATTATTACATTATTTAACATTATTTTAATTTAATATTATACAACAAATCTATATTTAACTTCATAGAACAGATATATCTGCACTTAGGGTTTTCAGAGGCGTTCTACTTATAACACGAATCAACCTCTTGGTTGCAAAATATGCTACTAACTTGACAAATATACTGCGATCGCAACTGCATAAAGCTAGTACAGGGTTAAAGGTAGCTATTGAGTGAGGTAAGAGATAGACTCTGGTACAACAAGTTAATAGCTAGACTCAATACTATAACTTTAACTTTAGAGTACTAACTACTGGTTGAGAACCAGGATATCACGGCGTCAGCCTAGTGAATAATTAATTCCTGATTTCTCAGCTGATTTATGGAACTAGGGCAAGGGAGCAAGGAGAATCACAAAAGACAAATTGTTATGAAGGTAAAGTATCAAGTCTTTGGATATTGGCAGTACACTGGATCTTTGCCACAGGACAACCATCCATTTTTGGATATCATAAAGCCCTATGGCCTCCCATTGCCCCTAAGAGACATCAAGCCATAAACGCGATTACTTGCGCCTTGTGTGTACTCGGAGTTTAAAATACCAGAAAACTAGAGACGAAGCATGAAAGTCACCCAGGAAAAACTTCCCGCCAGCCAAATTGGTTTGGAAATAGAAATTACGCCAGAAATTACTAAGCAAACTTACGAACAAGTCATTAAAAACTTAGCGAGTACTGCCAATATTCCTGGGTTTCGTAAAGGCAAAGTGCCTCGGCCGATATTACTACAACGGCTGGGTACAACTCGAATTAAGGCAGCAGCCCTGGAAGAACTAATTCAAGATGGTATCGAGCAAGCAGTTAAACAAGAATCTATCCAGGCTATAGGTCAACCGCAATTACGCTCCTCATTTGAGGATTTGATTAATAATTATGAACCTGGAAAACCCCTGATAATTTCGGCGGCTGTCGATGTCGAGCCAGAAGTAAATCTATTGCAGTACACTGATTTGCAAGCCCAAGCTGAAGAAATCAAGTACGATCCAGAGCGAGTAGAGAACGCTCTAGACAAAGAACGTCAAGAATTGGCAACATTGATTCCTGTAGAAGGGCGTGCAGCTCAAATCGGTGATATTGCCGTAGTTGATTTTAAAGGTGTGTTCTCCAAAGCTGAAGGCGAAGAGCAAGGCGCCGAAGCAGAGGCTATTCCCGGAGCCGAAGCGGCTGATTTTCAACTGGAGTTGCAAGAAGATAAATTTATTCCAGGTTTTGTCTCTGGTATCGTGGGCATGAATCCTGGAGAAACCAAAGAAATTGCGGCGCAGTTCCCAGATCCTTATGCAAATGAAGATTTAGCAGGAAAAGCAGCAACTTTCACAGTCACCGTCAAAGAACTCAAAGAAAAAGAGCTACCAGAATTAAATGATGACTTTGCCCAAGAAGTCAGCGACTTTGAAACTTTGGAGGAGTTGCGCGCATCTCTAGTAGAGCGATATCAAAAAGAGGCCGACGAAAAAACCAAAACTAACAAGCAAGAAGCCTTGTTAACGGAACTGCTCAAGCACGTAAAAATTGATTTGCCAGCAACTTTAATTGAGAAAGAAGTGGATGCCATGCTGACCCAAACAGCAATTCGCTTATCTCAGCAAGGACTAGATGTGAGGAAGTTGTTTACCCAAGATATTATTCCTCAATTGCGCGAGCGATCGCGGCCTGAGGCAATAGAACGCCTCAAACGCTCTCTATCATTACGAGAAGTCGGTAAGCGCGAATCTATCCAGACCACACCAGACGAAATCAAAACTAGAGTCACAGAACTTTTACAAGAGTATCCAGACGAGCAAGACGTTGACGAAGAAAGACTGCGCTCAATGGTGGAAAATGAACTGTTAACCGAAAAAATCATTGACTGGCTCTTAGAACATTCCTCAGTTGAACTCGTAGCCGAAGGCTCCTTGGCTCCAGCAGAGGAAACTGAAGCCACACAATCAGATCCAGATGTCAATGCCCAGACAGAAGGAACTAGCGAACCTGCGGCACAAGCCACACCAGAGTCGTGAAAACCCCACAGCCAATTCACCAGTCTTGAGTTAAAGTACTCGTGAAATGGGTAAGCTAAAAAGATGAGGGCATTGGGCATGGGAAGAAGATGGGGAGCAGGTCTGTGCTGGGAGCAAAGGGGAAGATATTCTCCCATACTTCCCGCTCCTCCCCGCATCTCCTCATCCCCACTGCTCCCTATCTCCACATTCCCTATTCCCTACAATCGACAATTCAATAGGAAAATTAAAAAATTTCCGGGAATAGTGACATTGGTTGCGTCTGGGCTTGATACTGTGTTACACGAGAGGAATTTATATGAGGCATAATGGTTAACACGTAGCTTAAATATCCCACTCGTTAACAAGGCAGCATCTGCTGCTAAGACATCTGTCCCAACTATCGTTAAATTTCTTATGCTTTTATCGCAGTCGGGAAATTATCCCATCAGCAACTTAAGTCGAATAAACATTAACTCCCAGTTGAGCAGCCCTAACAACATCGTGCCGATGGTGGTAGAACAATCTGGTATGGGAGAAAGGGCTTTCGACATCTACTCCCGCCTACTGCGAGAGAGGATTATCTTTTTGGGAACCCCAATAGACGATGCCGTTGCCAACTCAATTGTCGCTCAGTTGTTATTCCTGGACGCTGAAGACTCTGAAAAGGACATCCAACTGTACATTAACTCTCCTGGCGGCTCAGTCTACGCAGGGATGGCAATTTACGATACAATACAACAAATCCGTCCCGATGTTGTTACCATCTGTTTTGGATTAGCTGCTAGCATGGGAGCGTTTTTGTTAACAGCAGGGACTGCCGGAAAGCGAATGTCTCTACCCGACTCCCGGATTATGATTCACCAACCACTTGGTGGCGCTCAAGGGCAAGCTATTGATATTGAAATTCAAGCCAGAGAAATTCTTTACGTTAAGGCAAAGTTAAATCAGTTACTATCTCATCATACTGGTCAACCTTTAGAAAGAATCGAAGCAGATACTGAGCGCGACTTCTTCATGTCGGCAGAAGAGGCGAAGAACTACGGTTTAATCGATCAGGTCATTTCCAGGCAAAATCTTCCCACAGCTGGGGAAAATGTCACCATTCTGAAATAAGAGGCTGGTATGTCTAAGTACGACTCCCATTTAAAATGTTCATTTTGTGGCAAGTCTCAAGAGCAGGTGCGTAAATTAATCGCGGGGCCGGGAGTCTACATCTGCGATGAATGCGTTGACTTGTGTAATGAAATACTGGATGAGGAATTACTCGATACAAATGCAGCAGCAAGCCAACCTGCACCAAGATCGGAACCTCCTCAAAAACGCCGCACCCGTTCTTCGAGTATTTCGTTTAATCAAATACCCAAGCCAAGAGAGATTAAAAAGTATCTAGACGAACACGTAATCGGTCAAGACGAGGCCAAGAAAGTTTTATCTGTCGCTGTTTACAATCACTACAAGCGGTTGGCGGTTATTCAATCCAAAGCCAGCGGCAAAGCTGGGGCGGATGATGCGATAGAACTGCAAAAGTCTAATATCTTGTTAATTGGCCCGACTGGTTGTGGCAAAACTCTCTTAGCCCAAACTCTAGCCAAAATCCTCGATGTACCCTTTGCCGTCGCTGATGCCACTACGTTAACGGAAGCAGGGTATGTGGGAGAAGATGTGGAAAATATCTTGCTGCGACTGTTGCAAGTGGCAGATTTGGATGTAGAGGAAGCTCAACGGGGAATTATCTACATTGACGAAATTGACAAAATTGCCCGCAAGAGCGAAAACCCGTCAATTACCCGCGATGTTTCCGGTGAAGGCGTACAGCAAGCTTTGCTGAAAATGTTAGAAGGAACGATCGCCAACGTACCGCCCCAAGGAGGACGCAAGCATCCCTACCAAGACTGCATTCAAATTGATACTAGCAATATTTTATTTGTCTGTGGCGGTGCTTTCGTAGGTTTAGAAAAAGTTGTAGATCAGAGAGTTGGCAAAAAATCAATAGGCTTTGTCCAGCCGGGAGAAGGCCAATCGAAGGAAAAACGGGCAGCAGATACTCTCCGCCATCTAGAACCGGACGATTTAGTTAAGTTTGGCATGATTCCAGAATTTATCGGACGGGTGCCAATGGTAGCAGTGGTAGATCCGTTAGATGAAGAAGCGCTGATGGCGATTCTCACTCAACCACGCAGTGCCCTAGTCAAGCAGTACCAAAAACTGCTGAAGATGGATAATGTCCAGTTAGAGTTTAAACCAGATGCTCTGCGAGCGATCGCTCAAGAAGCCTACCGTCGGAAAACTGGTGCTAGAGCGTTACGGGGCATTGTAGAAGAATTGATGCTCGATGTGATGTACGAGTTACCATCTCGTAAAGATGTAACACGCTGTACGGTAACGCGCGAGATGGTTGAGAAGCGATCGACCGCCGAATTGATAGTACATCCATCTTCACTACCGAAGCCAGAATCAGCATAAATCAGTTCGGTAGAGACGCGATTAATCGCCTCTGTACAAGAGTTAGGAGCAAAAGTAGGGAGTGAATTATTGAATTAAAACTCCCGATTCAAAATTAAAAACTCCTAACTTTTAACTCCTAAGTCTTAATTCCTAACTCTCAAAAATGCCTTACATTACAGTTCGTGGCGTTGAGCATTACTACGAGTGGGTGAAAAAACCATCTGCTTCTTTAGCAAAACCAGTGATGGTTTTTATCCACGGTTGGGCTGGTTCGGCGAGATATTGGCAAAGTACCGCTAACGCTTTATCTGAGCAATTTGATTGTTTACTCTACGATATGCGCGGATTTGGGCGTTCTCGCGGCAAGCCAACCCTAGTTCAAGCGAATGAATCTGTTGCCGAGTCGCAGTCACTTCAGGAAAAATCAGAGGCGATCGAAGAGTTAACTTATGAATTAGAAGAATACGCTGATGACTTGGCAGCTTTGTTAGATGCGCTGCATATTCAACGTGTTTATATTCATGCACATTCGATGGGTGCTTCTGTTGCGACTTTATTTTTTAACCGCTATCCCCAACGAGTCGAAAGAGGGATCTTAACTTGTAGCGGCGTTTTTGAGTACGATGAAAAAGCATTTACAGCCTTTCATAAATTCGGTGGTTATGTAGTTAAATTCCGTCCTAAATGGTTAAGTAAAATACCATTTGTTGACAGAATGTTTATGGCTAGATTTCTGTATAGCTCCATCCCGAATTCCGAACGAAAAGCTTTTTTACAAGATTTTCTCGAAGCAGATTACGATGCTGCATTAGGTACAATTTTTACTTCAGTTAGTAAGGCACAAGCTGAATTTATGCCCCAAGAGTTTGCCAAGCTAACAGTGCCGACTCTCTTAGTCGCGGGCGAGTATGACAAGATTATTCCAGCACAGATGGGGCGTCAAGCAGCCTCGCTAAGTGACAAAGTTGAATTTGTCCTAATTCCTAATACAGCACATTTTCCGATGTTGGAAGATGCACCAACATATCTGAGACAAGTACAAAAGTTTTTACAAATTAAGACGCCAGAAGCACAAGTGGGATAAGTATTGAAAAAGAATTCTCCCAGTCAGAATTCAGGAGTCAGAATTAAGTGCAGGATAGATTTATACTTGCCAATGATTGAAGATAACTAATACTAATTTCAACAATCTTTGCCAGACATATATAGTTGGTAGTGGATACCCTTCAGCTACTCCATCGCCCTAATCTGCTGATTGGCTGCATTTTCTGCCTGCACCATCACCTGTTTTAATAATTGTTGCCCCAATAAGGCGCTGACAAACTGATTCTCAAAATTATCGAAACAATCGGGTCTAAAACCGTACTTCGTCCAAAGTGTTTGGAACGGGGTATAAATCCTCGTTACAAAAACGGCCTCCTGCTTCCTGCCTTCGTGAATTACGATCGCTGTCGGATATTTATCTACCTGCCAAGGTGTAGCATAATCGATACCTGCCACTAATGGCGATCGCCACTCCGAAAAAATTGCATAACTTACTTTTAATCACTCTTTTAATCACTGATAGATAAAGGTAATTTGGGGCTGAGAATTGAGAACTAGGGATTTGACACAGAGATATTTATGATGAGTATACGACTTTTTCGTTTAGCAAAATATACTCAATAATTTGACGACAAGTCTTTAATAGTCATTAATGAAGCTGATAATTTTACTTCCACATGTATGTGTTATTTACTCATATCTTCCTTGGTTCACTCTTAAGTCTACTTCTTAAGAATTACTAATCTCATTTCAAATTCTCTCTTCTTACCTATATTTTTTATAACTAAGGAGTGAGATTTTTGTTTCGCAAATTTTTATCTACAGATACAAGCTAAAATAACGAAAAATTATTAACAATTTTGATGAAAACATATTGATTTATTCAACAACTGGATTGATGCCAGGATGCTTGACCCACAAACATAGATTATGGATTTTGTTCCGGTTGAAATATCTACGCCTCTGAGTCAGGAAATTACCCAGATTACTACACCGCCAACAGCAGTTTCTGTACCTTCTCGCATTCCCAAGGATGCTATTCGCACAAGTTTAAGAGCCTCTACAGTAGATTCTGTTTTAGCAGCGGTTTATTCAATTGGTACTAGCGGGATATTACTTGCCAATTTATTAGTGGAATTAGATGCTAGTCCGGTGGTATTTGGGATGTTGTCTTCTATCCCTATGCTAGTTAATCTAATTCAGCCGTTGGGTGCTTACTTATCCGAACGCAGTACCAGCCGCTTTCAGTATGCACTGCGGACACACGGAATTGCTCGCTTATTGTGGCTGATTTTAGTAATTGCGATCGCAGCCACCAGCTGGGGATTATTAAACAATAATCAGCTAGTAATATTAACACTCTTAATTCTTCTATTGACCAATCTTTTAGCAGGACTAGGAGCCGCATCTTGGCTAAGTTGGTTGGCAACCATCGTTCCCCGGCAATTGCGAGGCAGGTATTTTGGAATACGCAATAGTGCCGCTAGCCTCACCAATTTGATTTGCCTACCAATAGCTGGTTTTGTTGTATCTCATTGGTATGGCGGAGTTATCCAAGGCTATGGGGTGATTCTGCTGTTGAGTATGATTTTTGGAATTGTAGGGCTAGGGTGTCAGTATTTTCAAGTGGATATGAATCCGCTATCGCAAAACACTTATGTTGGCAAGTTAACTCAAAGTAGTGAGATTCAATCAAACACTACAACAAATGAACAACTTCACCCACAAGCGGATGAAGTTTTTGGGCATGGGAAAGAAGTTACCAATGCCATAAGCCATAAGCCTCAAACGGCGGAAGCAGCAACCTCGACTACCCACGAGCAGATGGAGTTACCCGCGGCTTTCAATGAATCTTCCCCAGAAAATCACTTAACTAACAGTATTTGGAAAAACCCTAACTTTTTAAGATTTCTTTTGTATTTCGGCTTGTGGACGCTGGCTTTTAACCTCAGCGCTCCTTTTTTCAACTTCTATATGCTGGACAGTCTGGATCTTAATGTTAGCTATGTAACTATCTACACCAGCCTCCAGGCTGGGGCGAATTTGCTGATGTTGATTGTGTGGGGGAAATTAGCAGACAAAATCGGTAATCGTTCCATCCTGCTTTTTGGTGGAATTTTGGTTGCAACTACACCATTGCTGTGGCTGGGGATTGGTGTTAATCGTCTTGATATCTGGCTGTGGTTGCCACTGTTACATATCTTGATTGGAGGTACAGGGGCAGCAATGGACTTATGTAATAACAATATTCAATTAGGGATTGCGCCGATTAAAAATCAGTCTATCTATTTTGCGATCGCAGCTGCCGTTGCTGGGGCAAGTGGTGCTTTGGGCACAACCATAGGCAGCTTCATCTTACAATTTACTCAATCTGGAGGATCTTTGGCGTTATTTGTTGTCTCTACTGTATTTCGACTAACAGCCTTGATTCCCTTAATTTTTACCCAAGAACCGGAAAGAGGATAGGGAGATGGGGAGATGGGGTGATAGGGAAGTGCGGGAGGAGAGGGAGGTGTGGGAAGTATAACTCTGTTTCTTCCCTCACTTCCCCTACTCCCCACACTCCCCACACTGCCTGCTTGCCCCATGCCCCATACTCTATTCTGCGGCAGTAGAAGTCAAAGACATTGTTTCCCATAACACCATGTGGGGCGGTGTTAGCACAGGCTGGTGTAAGGCAATCAGCTGGGCTAAGGTATTCTTTAATTGGGTACGCGGCACAATATCATCGACAAAGCCGTGTAGGAGTAAATCTTCAGCAGTTTGGAAATCATCAGGCAGTTTTTCGCGTAAGGTTTGCTCAATCACTCGCCGACCTGCAAAACCAATGGTTGCCTTGGGTTCTGCCAAAATAATATCGCCCAACATTGCAAAGCTAGCGGTAACGCCGCCTGTTGTGGGATTTGTCAAAACAGGAATATACAACAGTCGTGCGTCTTGATGGCGCTGTAGAGCTGCGGAGATTTTCGCCATCTGCATCAGGGAAAGCATTCCTTCTTGCATTCTCGCACCGCCGGAGGTGCAGACAATAACTACAGGGTATCGCCGTTGAGTGGCTTGCTCAATTAAGCGGGTGAGTCTTTCTCCCACAACCGAACCCATACTACCACCCATGAAGCGGAAGTCCATAACGCCAAGGGCAACAGGCAAACCGTTGATTTGGCCCAAACCAGTTTTAACTGCGTCTATTAAGCCAATTTTTTCCTGAGTTTCCCGTAAGCGATCGCTATATGGTTTGCGATCGCGAAATTGTAGCGGATCTGTTGGACGCAAATGCTCGTCTAGAGGTTTCCAAGTATCGCGATCTATTAATTGACGGATACGCTCATCGCTATCTACACGATTGTGATGGCCGCATTCTACACAAACCATTTGATTAGCTCTCAGGTCTTTTGTGTATGTTAATACGCCACAACTAGAACATTTATGCCACAGGCCGTCAGCAATTTCACGTTCTTGGCGTTCCAGGTTGGTAGATCCTGATTTCCGTCGATTTGCAAACCAATCAAATAGAGACTTTAAACCGCGTGATTCTTCGTTGTTAGCCATTTTTATCTTATTTTAAGTGGGTATGAGGTCGAAACCATCTGAAGCCCTATCGGGTTGTCCTTAGCCATTAAGCAATTGTTTTTACCAACAATTAATGACTACACGATCAAATTAAGCTTTTAAGCAATTCAGACCTTAATTTTCATCTTTGGTTGCCAGCTTAACGAAAATACTTATACCAATACAAGTCTCTTGCTATTTTTTTAGACGACTTTTTATATAAACTTATTCACAAAGCCATCCAAATACTAACCTCCAAATAAGATGCTTACCCTCTCCCACGCAAATTAATTATTTTTTGTCCTAAGTCATAAGCGATCGCTATCTCTTTTATTAGTTGTGGTTGCCAACAGTCAATCGTTCTTAAGAGGGTAATCCAAGTTACGAGCTGAATATTATCAAAATATGAAGGGCTAATGGGGTAATGCAAGTTACAGTCACGAATTATAAAAATGGGCATGGGGAATGTTGACTGTTGACTGAGGATTTAGAACTATTCCCCTTGTCCCCAGTCCCCAAGTTATGACGCTGGAAAAAATAACCGTAGGTAGCTAGATAAAATGGCATCGCCAAGAAATACAGTAATTACAGACCCTAAAGCGAGAAAAGGCCCGAAAGGCATCTTTTGTCCGAATTTGTGACGCGATCGCACAATCGCACCGCTACCTACTAATGCTCCCAATCCACAGGCAATAAAACTAGCCAAGAGCAAATATTTCCAGCCTAACCAGGCTCCCATCATTGCTGCTAATTTGGCGTCACCAGCGCCCATTGCGGCTTTTCCAAAGGCAATTGAACCTAATATGGCGATCGCATCAAACAACCATAAGCCCAATACTGCGCCAACTATGCCCATCATCAAGTGATTCGCTAGTGCTACAGAACTAGCCTCTGTTAAAAAACCAATAAGCATTTGAAATAAAATGCCCACTACCAAACCAGACTGAGTAAGTGCATTGGGTAGCGTCATTGTATCCAAATCAATCAGCGATAGCGCCAGTAACCAACTGCAAAAAGCCCAATAGCCGATTGTTAAAATTGAAACTTTAAATACCAAAAAAACTACTAAAAAAATTATTCCCGTTACCCCTTCTACCACAGGATAACGGAGAGAAATTTTGCTTTTGCAATATCGACACCGCCCTTTTAAGGAAATCCAGCCGAAGACTGGTACATTGTCGTAAGCTTTTAGCTGGTTTAAGCAATGCGGACAACGAGAAGGCGGCCAAAGAATTGACAACCCAGCAGGTAGCCGATAAACAACAACATTGATAAAACTGCCAACAGATGCACCCAAAGCAAAGACAATTAAACTCGCCACAACGGCGAACAAAATGTCCATATAGTCATTTGTCCTTTGTCATTTGTCCTTTGTCATTTATCGTTTGTCATTTACCCTTTGTCGAGGGTTAAGGATGCTTGTCCTGGACTAATGACTAATGACTAATGACTAATGACCAATGACTAATACATGTGCGATTCAATTTGGCTCAACGGAACAAAACACTCTTGAGGCAAGAGAACTGGGTGGTTAGTAAAAATCACCTTACCTCGATGAGTTACGCGATTAATTGCTACACCGGAAGGTTGCCCAGCTATTTCGGGGTGTACTTCACAGTAAGTATAGTAAATCTGCCCAGCAGCTCTGATTACGGCGATATCAATCAAAGGTGACTGGTTCCTCGGAGCTGTAAAATTAGTTTGGCCTTGTCGTAATGCGTACACTATCGACTGTTATTTGATTGCTAGATTTCTCTCTAGTCTACCCGAAACTTATGATAAAGGTTGCCAAATTGGCCAGTTTGAAGTAGTAAATTATTGAGCTTCAAGGGCTAGGATCAGCGCATTGCCCATAGCACGGCAACCTAAAAGATTTTTTCCTGGTGAAAATATATCTCCTGTGCGATCGCCTTGTTCTAAAACTTGTAGTACGGCTTGCTCTATACTGTCTGCGGCTTTTGGCTCATTTAAACCGTAGCGTAACATCATCGCCACACTCAAAACCTGTGCTAGAGGATTTGCCTTATCTTGTCCTGCGATATCTGGGGCGGAACCATGAACTGGTTCAAATACACCAGGCCCCTGGGCACCTAAACTAGCGGAAGGCAGCATACCAATACTACCTGTGAGCATGGCAGCAGCATCAGAGAGAATATCGCCAAATAAGTTGCCCGTAACAATGGTATCGAATTGCTTGGGAGCGCGTACCAACTGCATAGCGGCATTATCTACATAAAGATGAGACAGTTCAACGTCTGGATATTCTGGGGAAAGTTGGGTAATGCGATCGCGCCACAGCTGAGATACTTCTAATACATTAGCCTTATCAACCGAACAGAGCTTTTTGCCACGTTTGCGGGCTGCTTCAAAAGCTACTCTTCCAATGCGATCGATTTCCGATTCAGTGTAAACCATTGTATTTACACCGCGTTTTTCACCAGTTTCAGTAGCAAAAATTCCCTTTGGTTTCCCGAAATAAATGCCACCAGTGAGTTCGCGCACCACCATAATATCCACACCTTCCACAACTTCGCGCTTCAAAGTCGAAGCATCAATTAGCTGAGGCAAAATTTTCGCTGGGCGTAAATTGGCAAATAATTCCAAACCCGCACGTAGCCCTAATAAACCTGCTTCTGGGCGTAAATTCGATGGTAGAGAATCCCACTTGTAGCCACCAATGGCAGCAAGTAATACAGCATCGCTATTACGGCAAGTATCTAAAGTCGCAGAAGGCAGAGGTTCGCCTGTGGCGTCAATTGCTGCACCACCGATGAGGGCTTCTTGGAATTCAAACTGAATATCAAACTTGTTCCCTACAACTTTCAGCACATCTACCGCCACTGCCATAATTTCAGGGCCAATGCCATCGCCGGGGAGTAGGGTAATGCGGTAGTTCTGGGTCATAGCTCGTTTCTATTGGGTAAATGCTTGCAGATTAAATATCATACCGAGCAAAACGTACCGATGGAGTTTTTAAGAAGAAAGAATTCAGGAGTCAGAATGGGCTTCGCCCCGCTTCGCTAACAGAATTCTCCAATTGAGTCGAAGTTTGACTGGTGAATGAATTGAGGGTGCACACCAAACCAAATTTCAATAAAGGTGGTGCTTCTGGGTGGAAGTTCTAAATCTTGACTTCAAGCACTGCTGAATTGGTGAATTCTCTTTTAAACTTATCCAACATCAGTTGTAGTGCAATTTTTTAGCGTCCTTAGTAAGTTCAAATCTAAGCACAGAAGCTCTTATAGGCAACTTCAAAAAATTTTTCTGAAACCCCTTGACACTCTTTTGTAGTATTATGTAGTATATATGTAGTGAAGCGAAAGACAAGCTTCGCAAGGGTCAAAGTCATGTTCTACATACAACTCCAGGACAGACGTTGGAATAAACCAAAGTCTGCAAATAACAAAGCTGCTGCTACTTGCAAATCATCGGAAGTAGAAGCAACAAACGAAAAAAGTTCTAAGTTTGCACTCATTCAAACGACGGAATATATCAGGAATATACAACAGGTTTATTACCTAGAATTTTCGTTGTTTTACTAATAGTTTGTAACACAAAAAATCAACTTTTCTGAACCTTGAAAACTGAATAAGAAATGGGCAAGTTCACCAACAAAACATGTGCCTAAAAACCTCAAATTTTAGGCACATATTCCGAAAAATCGGGGTGTAGCTCAATTGGCTAGAGCGTTCCGTTGTCTGCGGAAATGTTGCGGGTTCAAGTCCCGTCACCCTGGTTGAAGTCTCGTAGGCGAATAGTTGAAGCCGTCAGCCCACGGCAGTCGCTACAACGGATAGCGCAGCGTAAAGCCTTCGGCATGGCTTCGCTTAGAGCGAGTCTTCGAGCGTCGGGAACCTCAGCAACGCGCTGCCTCCTCAAGCTGAAGATTGCGAGTGCAAGTCTCGTCGGGACTCCCAAACGGCTGAGTAGCCAAGTGGTTGAAGGCATTGGTCTGCAAAACCGACATCGTGAGTTCAAATCTCACCTCAGCCTCTGGTGCCGCAGTGTAGCTTAACGGTAAAGCCCCCGGCTCATAACCGGGTCGATGCGGGTTCAAGTCCCGCCACTGCTACCAAATGCAGGGATGGTGTAATGGTAACACCTCGTGACTCCAAATCCGATGTTCTGGGTTCAAATCCTAGTCCCTGCGTCAGACAATTTTGGATTTTGGATTGCCGATTTTAGATTAAATTTCTAATCTAAAATCCAAAATTTAAAATCTAAAATTCTCTCAATTCTGCCCTCGTGGACGAATGGTTAAGTCATTGCTCTTTCAAAGCAAAGATGCGAGTTCAATTCTCGTCGAGGGAATGATTTGAAATTTGGAATATTTCATCAAAAATCCAAAATCTAAAATCTAAAATTCATCATGGGTCGATGGCCGAGTCTGGTTGAAGGCGACAGTCTGTAAAACTGTTCTATTGTGCACGCAGGTTCAAATCCTGCTCGACCCACTGTGGAGAGGTGGCTGAGTGGCTCAAAGCGTCCTCCTGCTAAGAGGAAGCGGATAGTTAATATCCGTCGCAGGTTCAAATCCTGTCCTCTCCGCCTTGAGAGTGTGGTGTAACTGGATAACATCTCAGTCTACGAAACTGAAGACATGAGGGTTCAAATCCCTCCACTCTCGTTACATGGGAGAGATGATGGAGTGGCTGATTCGAGTTGAATTAAACCAGTCCACTGGGTAATACCCATCTCTCCTTCTCATACCAATTCTCCTCTCATCAAGCAACAGATATAAACCCTCAAACCCAGGTATTATCTGAATTTCTTAATTTTGAATTGGTATTATCCCCCGGTAGCTCAGTTGGTAGTAGCGCCTGTCTGAAGAACAGGAGGTCGTCGGTTCGATTCCGACCTGGGGGGCTTCGTTGCCTCATAGCTCAATGGCAGAGCAAGCGGCTGTTAACCGCGCGGCTGTAGGTTCGAGTCCTACTGAGGCAGCCATTTCTCGAAGAAGAATTCAGAACTCAGGAGTCAGAATTCAGCATGAATTTTGTTGAAAACTAAACCAACCTTTCATGGGTAGAGTATTCACTAATTCTGAATTCTGACTTCTAACTCCTCTGTTATTTCCTTGCCGGGTGGACGAATTGGGAAGTCGCATCGCTCTGAACGATGAGGTTGCAGGTTCAAACCCTGCCCTGGCAATAAAGCCCTGTGGTGTAATTGGCAACATAGCGCCCTTTGAAGGCGATGATTCCAGGTTCGAGTCCTGGCGGGGCTGTCAAACTTGCTCTTGTAGCCCAACTGGAAGAGGCTGCCGTCTCAAAAACGGTAAGTTGTGGGTTCGATTCCCACCAAGAGTACCAAAATTTGCTCCTGTAGCCCAATTGGAAGAGGTGGCAGACTTAAAATCTGTTTCGTTGTGGGTTCGACTCCCACCAGGAGTACTAACGGGGTGTAGCGCAGCTTGGTAGCGCGTCTGCTTTGGGAGCAGAATGTCGCAGGTTCAAATCCTGTCACCCCGATATGCCCTTGTGACGGAACTGGCATACGTGCTGGAATCAGAGTCCAGATTTTACAGGTTCAAATCCTGTCAGGGGTACTAAGCTCTCGTGGCGGAATGGAATACGCACTAGACCGAGAATCTAGTTTTTTGCAGGTTCAAATCCTGTCGAGAGTACCAAAATATCTGGGTGTGGCGCAGTTGGGAGCGCGGGAGTTTCGGGAACTCCAGGTCGTAGGTTCGATCCCTACCACTCAGACTTCGCCCTTGTAGCCCAACGGAAGAGGCGCTTCGCTTAGAACGAAGAGGTTGCTGGTTCAAATCCAGTCAGGGGTATTGGTGAGTATGCGGGGATGGAGCAACGGTGGCTCATCAGGCTCATAACCTGAACATCGGCAGGTTCGACTCCTGCCCCCGTCACCAAATTTTAGATTGTAGATTTTAAATTTTGGATTGTTGATTTAAACCTGAAAATCTGAAGGGGTGACAGTAAGGCTATAATGCTGACTGAATAAGCGTCATGGCGCGTAGACCTTTCTGAAAATGAGGTA